>DASYXV010000044.1:0-1883 GCA_035934545.1 Candidatus Acidiferrales bacterium | reverse complement strand
GCGGCAATTTTTTCTCGATGCTGGGCCTCAAGGCACATCTGGGCCGCCTGATTCTTCCTTCCGAAGGCGAGACGCCTGGCGCGGACCCGGTCATCGTCCTTTCCTACTCATATTGGAAGGCGCACTTGGGAAGCGATCCGGGGATCATCGGCAAAAGAATCCTGGTAAACGGCCGACCGAACACGGTGGTGGGCGTCGCGCCGCAGGGATTTTATGGCTTGTATCCTGCTCCGGGCGTGGAAGCGTATTTGCCGCTTGCCATGGTGGGCTCGGACGAGCCGGGCTGGCCCAGCGATGTGATGGTAAACCGCATCCTTCAGAATCTCTACGTCGTCGGACGTCTGCGGCCCGGGGCGACTCTCCAAAGTGCGGGCGCCGCGCTGAATGTCGTCGCCCGTCGCCTGTCGGCACAATATCCCGAAAGCAACAAGGGCATGACTGTCAGCGTCTACTTGGAGCGCTTCGCGCGACCCGATCCGGGAACCGCAGGCACGCTCATGAAAGTCGCCGCGTTGTTCCTGACTCTTGTGGCCATGGTTTTGCTGCTTGCTTGCGCGAACATCGCAAATCTGCTGCTGGTTCGCGCGACCGGCCGCGAACGCGAAATGGCCGTACGCGCGGCGCTGGGCGCAGGGCGCAATCGTCTAGTCCGTCAAATGCTCACCGAAAGCATTCTACTCGCTCTCCTCGGCGGTCTGGCCGGACTGTTGCTCGGCTTGTGGGGCGGCCGGGCGATTGCTTCGATTGACTTGCACCAAGCGGTGGAGGTCCACCTCTATTCGGGATTCGATTGGCGCATTTTCGCTTACTCGTTCGCCGCGGCTCTGCTCACCGGTGTTTTAGTCGGCATGGTGCCCGCGCTGCGCGTTTCGCGTGCGCACATCGGCACCGCACTGCACGAATCGGGGCGCAGCATCGCCGCGGGCAAGAATCGGTTTCGCAGCGGCCTGGTTGTGCTGCAGGTCGCCGGTTCCCTGATGCTGCTGGTCATCGCCGGACTTTTCGCGCGCAGCCTCGTGGCCGTGCAACACAGCAATCTCGGTTTCGATCCGCGGAACGTGGTCGAGTTGACCATGGATCCAACAGAGGTTGGACTCAACGAGACGCAGGGCCTCGCTTTCTACAATTCGGTTCTCGCACGCATCAACGCATTGCCGGGCGTGCAATCCGCCGCGCTCACTTCGACCGTTCCGATGGGCAACTACGGCAGCAACGACTATGTGAAGGTTTCGGACTACCAGAATCCTCCCGGGCAGGGATTGCCTCTCGTTCTTTACGGCGTTGTTTCTGCCAGATTCTTCGAGACGATGCATATTCCGATCCTTCGCGGCCGATCCTTCACTGAAGGCGACGTCAGCGGCTCTCCTTACGTCGCCATCGTGAGCCAGGCTTTTGCCAACCGCTTCTGGCCGAAGCAGAATCCCATAGGAAAACATTTCGCCAAGGTCAGCGGCGCCACCAATCCTCTGTATGAAGTGGTCGGAGTTGCAAAAGACGCTCGCTTTTCCGGCTTGACCGGGCCCATCGGTGCATTCTTCTATCTACCGCTCGGGCAGAACTATGCTTTGGGAACTCTACAGACTCTGCAAATTCGCAGCGCTGCTCCGCCCGACGCGGTGATTCGCGAAGCGCAGGGAGTCGTGCGCAGTGTTGCTCCTGATTTGCCGCTTTTCAGCATTCAGACCATGGAGGAAGGACTTGACACTCTCAACGGCTTTCTGCTTTTTCAGTTGGGCGCCGGATTCGCGGCGGCCTTGGGCTTTCTCGGATTGATTTTGGCGATGGTCGGCGTGTACGGAGTTATTTCCTATTCGACAAGCCAGCGCACGCACGAGATAGGCATCCGCGTTGCGCTCGGGGCTCAGCAGTCAGAAATTCTTAGA
>DASYXV010000007.1:0-3239 GCA_035934545.1 Candidatus Acidiferrales bacterium | reverse complement strand
GCCGAAAAAATGTGGGAAGTATGGCCGAAGACCTGTCCTGTCAGCCGCGTATCAATCAGATGGCTGAAACGAACCCAATAGAAGGTAAAAACCGCGGCCGCGATGAGAATCGCGCAAAGCGCCGCTCCCAAGAGCGCCAGTCCCGGACGCGACGTCCAAAGCCCGCGGGCGAGTCGAATACGCAATCGTTCCTCCAACTTCCTTCTTCTCCGAGGTCACCGTCGGATGCTGCCGCGCGCTCCGCCCGCTCGGGGATGCGCGAACGCCGGCGGCTCCGAAAGCTCTTCTGGAGCACTACTTAGTCTGTTGCCATTCTAAAGCGAAGCGTTGTTTGCCTGGGGATGAAAATGCAATTGAAGTTGATAAACGGCAAGGTCGACGGGAACGGTATAGTCAACTGAGATTTTAACGTTTCCGGCGTCGTCGCTCACTTGAATGTCTTTGCCACTGGCAGGGATGCCGAGTTCCTTGACTTTCTTTTCAATGTCGGCGCGGATGTCATCGTCCTGCTTGCGGCTGGCCGACGCGTAAGCAGCCTCTTCCCGCATCGAGTCCTGCAATTGATAGTTGGCAAAGTAAGGCGGGACGAGTCTGACGGCGCAAAAAATGGCGGAACCAAGAATGATCAAAGCCAGCAGGGTCTTGATTCTGGCTCCCCCACGTTCGCCGTTCCGTGCGCGCGACATTGTTCCTCCCTGCCCGAATATCTTGGTCGAATAACCCCATCGAGATGCTAGCACCGCGCTAATCGAGCGTCGAGAAAACCGTAACAGGCGCGTTTCAGAAAGGTTAACTGTACAGGGGCTCGGGCTAGTAGGCTTTGGCAAAGATGGCCCGCTCGGGGGCGGACTGGCCACAGTAGATGCACTTGCCGGGGCCGGCCGTTTGGTCGAGGGGAATGCAGCGCATGGTGGCCTTGGTCTCTTCCTTGATCTTCGCTTCGCAATCAGCGGTGCCGCACCAATGGGAAAGCGCGAAGCCTTTCTCAACGGCGACTTTGAACTCGACGTAATCTTTCGGCTCGGCGGTGTTCGAATTGCGGAAGTCGAGCGCGCGCTGGAAGAGCGCGTCTTGAATCTCGACAAGCAGCTTCTCGACTAAGCCAGCAATTCCCTGCTGCGAAACCGAAACCTTGCCTTCGCGGCCCGGACGGTCCCGTCGGGAGAGCACCGCGTTGCCGGATGCCACATCTTTGGGGCCAAGCTCAACGCGCAAGGGGACGCCGCGCATTTCCCAATCATTGAATTTGAAGCCGGGACTCATGCCGTCGCGCTCGTCCATCTTGACGCGAATGTCAGCGGCGATCATCTCGGCGCGGATTTTCTGCGCGGCCTCGAATACCGCGCGCTTTTCTTCGTCGCTCTTGAAAATCGGGACGATAACCACTTGATAAGGCGCAAGGCGCGGGGGAAGGATCAGTCCCTGGTCGTCTCCGTGAACCATGACGATGGCGCCGACAAAGCGCGTGGAAAGACCCCACGACGTGGTCCAGCAAAATTGATGCACGCCGCCCTTGTCGAGATATTTGATCTCGAAGGCTTTCGCGAAATTCTGCCCGAGATTGTGCGACGTTCCCGCCTGCAGCGCCTTGCCGTCGCCCATCATCGCCTCGATGGAATACGTGCGGTCGGCGCCGGCGAAACGCTCGGCATCGGATTTTCTTCCGGGAATTACGGGGACTGCGGCTTCGCGCACGGCAAAATCGGTGTAAATATCGAGCATCTGGCGCGTTTCGGCTTCGGCTTCCTCAAGGGTGGCATGCGCGGTGTGTCCTTCCTGCCAGAAGAATTCGAGCGTGCGCAGAAACAGTTTGGTTCGCAACTCCCAGCGCACCACGCTGTTCCATTGATTGATCAGCACGGGCAAATCGCGATATGACTGGATCCATTTGGCGTAGGCGTGGCCGATGATGGTTTCCGAAGTGGGGCGGATAACCAACGGCTCTTCCAATTCTTCGCCACCGCCAATCGTCACCACCGCGAGTTCAGGAGAAAATCCCGCGACGTGATGTTTTTCCTTATCAATGAAACTGCGCGGAATCAGCAGGGGAAACGCCGCGTTCAAATGGCCGGTGGCTTTGAATCGCCGGTCGAGTTGGTAGGTAATGTTTTCCCACAACGCCCAGCCGTACGGGCGAACGATCATGCAGCCGCGCACGGGAGCGTAATCAGCCATTTCCGCGCGCAGCACGACCTGGTTGTACCACTCGGAGAAGTCTTCGGAGCGTGTTGGCAGTTTCCGGTCAGCCATTCAATTCCCTGTTCGTCGTTTCTCTGACACTGTTGCCGTCGACGGTTGCGTACGGCGCATAAAATCTCTCGCGGTAAAGCTCTTGAGCGTATCGGACGGGTTCTGCGTTGTCAACGGATGCGGATTCGCGGTAGTGTCTCAGCTTGAATTCGGGGCTTGAGGGAGAGTGGCCGCTGGTTGGTCAGACCGAAAAAGCGTGCGCGCAGATCGTTTCCAACCTCAGTTCCGCGCAACGACGGCTTATGCTATTTTGAAGAACCCCGGATGGAGGTTTTGCGGCATGGCGAAACTCGTTTTCGGATTGCACCAGTCGTTGGACGGCTACGTCGACCACCAAAAGTTTTTACCAAGTCCGGCGGTCTTTCGTCACTTCCTCGAGCTAGTGCGTGGCGTGACCGGGTTTGTCTACGGCCGACGCATGTATGAGGTGGTGCGTTATTGGGACGACGACGTTGCGGACTGGGGCGCACAAGACCGCGAGTTTGCAGCGGCTTGGCGGAGCCGACCAAAGTGGGTGATGTCGCGCTCTCTGAAGTCTGTCGGGCCTAACGCCGCCCTTTTCGCGGATGACGTCGAGACGGTGGTCCGTGGGTTGAAGACCCAGCACGCCGGGGAGATTCATGTGGGCGGACCAGACTTGGCGCGTACCCTGACCGGCCTTGGTCTTATCGATGAGTATCGACTCTACCTGAGCCCCGTCGTGATTGGTGGCGACAAGCCATTCTTCGCCGGGCCCCGGCCGCCACTCCGCCTGGTAGCCAGCGATCTGCTGGGCGACAGCGTGATCAGGTTGACCTACGTTCCTGCTTAATGGCGCGACCCGCCCGACGCACTGCGCCGATTCGGGAGGTCCGATTTGGGTCGCGAGCGGAAATCAAACTGAGGCACTACCGGATTCGCAGTATTGGGTCAGTTTGAATTTTGACTCTTTGTGTCACGATCAAGAAAATTCAAACTGACCCACCACCGGGTTCGCCGCGTTGGAATGG
>DASYXV010000074.1:0-2841 GCA_035934545.1 Candidatus Acidiferrales bacterium | reverse complement strand
AAAAAGCCGATTGCCCAACCCGCTGCGCGTTCGCCCTTCCGCGCATAAGTTTCGACGCGCTGCTCGATTTCTTTTCGCAGGCGGCGGGCGATGCGGTTCATCCAAATAATCATGGAGACAACGAGAGCGGCGGCGGCGAGCATAAGCACGCCCTCGAATCCATCTTCGCTGACTTGCCAGCGCTGCAGGAGAACAGCGGCCGCGAAGCTGCACGCGAGAGCAACAGCCACACCAGCCCACACGTAACGCGCCAATTGGCGGCGGCCAGTGCGATTGAGATAGACTAAGACGATGCCGACCACAAGGGCCGCTTCAACGCCTTCGCGGAGAGCGATTAGGAGTGCGGAAAGCATTTAGGTGTCGAACCCAGTTGTAACTTAGTATCAACTGGGAATTTTTAGTGTATCGCGCTGAGAAAACAGCGTCAAGAGAAATACCCTACATTCGATAGACTTTCCTAAGTGCACAAACGAGGCGTGTTCAACAATAAAATAGGCACCTCGGCGCAAGGACTTGGAGGCGCGCCTTAGCTTTCGCGGCACAAACGCTAGGCAACAGCAACAGGTTTCACGCCAATCTCTGTAAGAATAGCGAACAGGTATATTCATTGCGCCTGCCTCTAACGATCGCGTTTGGTCTGTGTACCGCGCTTGGCACGTTCGGTGGACAGGTGCCTTTGACGGCTAAATCTCCCGCGACCGCTCAAAAAAGAATCCACAATTCCAAGCGCGCGAAAGAGGCGTACGAACGCGGGCTGAAGGCGGAGAAACAGAGGAATTGGTCGATGGCATTTGCGGCTTATACGGAAGCCGCGCAGGAAGATTCAACAAAGCCCGAGTATTTATTGCAGAGAGAGTTCGCGCGAAGCCAACTGGTCAGCGCATCGGTGGATCGCGCGGAGCGGGATGCGTTGACTGGCCACCTAGCCGAAGCGCGCGAGGAATTGGACGCGGCGCTGGTGCTTGACCCGAGCGACGAGATGGTTCGCGAAAGGCTGGCGCAACTGGCGCCGTCCTCGGCCGCCGCTCTGCGGCAACTGATGACCGAGCCCGCGGGCGCGGTGCGACTGGAGCCGCTGACGGGCACGCGCAGCTTCGATTATCGCGGCGATACGATCAGCGCCTACGAAACGGTGGCGCGTGAGTTTGGTGTGGATGCCTCGTTTGATGTAGAGCTGCAATCGAACCCGGTACATCTTCAAATCAGCAACGTTGATTTTAGGACCGCCATGCGTGTGCTCGGCGATATGACCGGAACGTTCTGGCGGCCGCTGACGAGCAGGCTTTTCTTTGTGGCCGCCGACACAGCAGCAAAACGACGCGCGTACGATCTGTCGGTGGTAAGTACCGTGGAACTACCTGCTTCCGAAACGGCAAACGACATGACCGAGGTGCTGCGCATCGTCCGCGATATCGCAGGAATCACGCGGGCGCAACTGAATTCATCGGCGCGAACCATTACGATGCGGGCGTCGCCGCAGGCAGTTTCGGTGGCGACGAAATTGCTCGACCAGCTCGAGGAGCCGCGCGGAGAAATGGTGTTGGAAGTGGAGATTCTCGAAGTGGACCGCAACGCCGCCAGCCAAATCGGAATTACCCCGCCCACATCGGTGTCAGCTTTCTCCCTGACGCCGCAACAGATTCAAACCGCGCAATCGGGCGTCGCGGGGCTCATAGCGGTGATTGAACAGCTTTTCGGACCGACAGGCGCGCTTTCGGGATTGGGCGCGAACCAAATTGCTTCGTTGGTGGGATCAGGACAAGTGGGCGTAGGCTCGCTGATTCCACCGCTGATCGCTTTCGGAGGGGGAAAGACGACATTTCTTGCAACTCTGCCCGGAGCGGCAGCAGCGTTCTCAGATACGCTGAATGTCGTAAAAAGCGGTAAGCGCGTCCTTCTGCGGGCGGAGGACGACAAGCCGGTAACGTTCTTCGTCGGGGACCGCGTGCCGATTACGCTGGCGCAATTCTCTTCAGGCATCACGTCGCCAAATTTCATCCCTGTTGTGTCGTCGAGCCTCTTTCCGCGAACGGATATCGCCACAGGAAAGAACCCGGTGGCGATTGTTGCGGCGGACTTCAATGCCGATGGCAACGTGGACCTAGCGAACGCCAACCACGATGACAACACCGTGTCCATTTTCCTTGGAAACGGCGATGGAACATTCACCAGCAAAGGAACGCTGACGACCGGGCTGGGCCCCGTTGCGCTGGTTACAGCGGATTTCAATAACGACAGCATTCCTGACCTTGCTGTGGTGAACCAGACAGACGATACGGTTTCCATTTTTCTCGGCAACGGCGACGGTACATTTACGCTCAAGGGCACTTTCGCTACCGGGAAGAATCCCGTCGCGGCCGTGACGGCGGATTTTAATGGAGACGGCCATCAGGATCTCGCGGTAGTCAATCAAGGCGACAACACAGTCTCGATCCTGCTGGGAAATGGCGATGGAACATTCCAACCGCAAACTGTGATCTCGACAGGGCAAAGTCCGTCAGCAATCGCCACCGCTGACTTCAACAACGACGGCAAGGCAGATCTCGCGATTACAAACCAGTCCGCGAATACCGTATCGATTCTTCTGGGGAACGGAGACGGGACTTTTGCCAGCAAGGGAGTGCTAACGACAGGCACTTTGCCCGTTGCAATTGCCGCGGGGGAGTTCAACCTCAATACGAACACGAATACTGGATTAGTGGTCGTCAATCAGACGGAAAACAGCATCTCGAATTTCCTGGGCAATGGCGACGGAACGTTCACGGCGAATGGCACCTCGACCCTGAACGGCAACTCGACTACGGGCAATAAGCCAGTGGCGATTACCACCGGGGATTTCAA
>DASYXV010000070.1:0-1748 GCA_035934545.1 Candidatus Acidiferrales bacterium | reverse complement strand
CGGCGAAAGTTTCGCGCCTCTCAGCGCGTTGTACTGATCCACCACCTGCATGGCCAGTTCGCGCGTCGGCACCAGAACGAGCGCCGCTATTCCTGGAGCGTTTTGCTGCAGCAGCCGCTCCATAATTGGAATCAAAAACGCGAGCGTCTTGCCCGTTCCTGTCTGCGCCGTTGCCAGCACATCCTTGCCATCCAGAGCTTGCGGGATTGCCGCGGCTTGCACGGGCGTCGGTATCGAAAAACGATTCGACGCGATGCGGTCCTTCGTGTAACTGGAAATCGGTAGTTCTGTAAAGCTATCCATCTTGTGTATTGCCTTCTCTAACTGGCGGAATCGACTCCGTGCGCACAACCGTTCGAACACGCACGGTAATCCTGATTACCAGTGTTGGTTTGAAATTACGCTGAAGACATCGGAGAGAACTGAAGGCGGGGAATCTCAGGTCTTGCTACGTATCCAGAGCAGCCGCACAACACAACCGCGGTATTAAGCGCAGAACAACTATAACACATCCACGGTCCGCTGCCGCTTATTTTTCCGGGGTTTCCATCAGCGGGATTCTTCCGCCGGAAGATCCGCGTGCCGGCTCCAGTCCTGCCACGAGCCGTCGAAGAGCCTCGCGTCATAGCCAAGATATCTGGCAATGAAATAGAGCAAGCTTGCCTGCTGTCCGATGTGGCAGTAAGACACGACACGATCCCCCGGCTTGATTCCGGCAGCGTGGAACAATGATTGAAGTTCACCAGAGCTTTTCAGCTTCCCATTTTCCTCAACGACCGATGTGTATGGAATATTGCTCGCGCCGGGAATGTGGCCACGACGCTGCCCGTCGGGTTTTTCGGCGCCCGTGTAGAACTGTGGAAGGCGCGCGTCCACGATATGCACCCCTGCGCGATTCAAGTTCGATTTTACGTAATTCACATCCACCACCACGTCGCTACGCGGGCAAATATCAAGCGTGCCGGCGGTTACCGCGCGAACATCGGTTGTGACGGGACGTCCTTCGCTCAGCCAAAGCTCATAACCGCCATCGAGGAGCGAAGCGTGCGCTCCCAGCCCCATCGCGTCCAGCGTCATGGAAGCCCGCGCCGCCGGCGCCGCCATGTGCGCATTGGCGTAATACAAAATGATGTGGGAGTCGTTGGTCACGCCGAGCCGCTGAAAGGTTTCCTTCAGCTCAGGCATGGGGCGGAGTTCCATCGTCAGGCCGTTGCTTTCGGTAAACACGGAGTCATATCGCAATAGCAGCGCACCGGGAATGTGGCCCTTTTCGTAATCGCCGTCCATGCCCACCGAAAGAATCACTACGTTCGGATCATGAAGATGCTCGGCTAACCAGCCGGTGGAAACGAGCATGGTGCTGCTGTCGCCATGCGCGCCGCAGTCTGCAGGAGCGGCCTTCGCGGGCGCTGCCAAAATAATCGCCGCGAAAACCAACACGCAGACCCCGATTGTCCCACGCAGTTTAGTAATTTGTTCTCCCGGCATGGATTGTCTCCGCAACGAAATTTCGAGATCATGTTCCGCGCGTTTCTGAATAGAACATACTATACCGTTAGGGAACTGGCGAGGCGATATCACGAAAAGTGACTTACTTGGTCTGGCTGTGGGTGCCGCACCCCTTTGGTTTGGAAGGGCGCGGTTCAATCTCGAACATGCGAAATAAAAGTTCCGCGGATTTACGGGCGGGTGGCCGGGACCGTGCGAGATATGTTATCGTTGAAGCGCTGTACAAGGCTGTTTTTTTT
>DASYXV010000063.1:0-55539 GCA_035934545.1 Candidatus Acidiferrales bacterium | reverse complement strand
GATCCCTGACCAGTGTCCACTCGTAACTAGCCACTCGCTTGCCGCGCCGCAGCCTCGGCGAAGGCGGGCTTGCCTCGCCGCAGCCTCGGCGAAGGCGGGTCACTGTCTCCAACTCAACAATAATTGGTCCTCTAAAACTGGCAAATTTTCACAAAATTGGCTCTTTGCGCATGTCTCGCTATCGCATCCCGAATTTTCCGTCCGTTCTTGCTCGGGTACCCGAATTGCGCCCGCATCCATGCGCATTTCCCGGGCACGCAGCCTCTCGTCTCGTCCCTAAAATGCGCTTTTCACTCCGATTTTCGATTTCCAGATTGGCTCTCTCTAGTCGGTACTATCCGCCCTAGATAAAGCCGATTGGTAGGTTTAGTACCGTCCCCAGAAATGGGGGGAGAAAGGAGGTTGAAATGAATAGCAGTTAAGCTTTGGCGGCGCGGCGCTGAAACTGCGGGACGAATTGCTCGTCCACGAACTGCTCAAGCGTCGTCGGCGTGGTGTTCCGCGGAGAGCGCGTTTCCTGAGGCGCGAGCAGGCCTTCGTTCGCCGACTTCCACATTTCGATGAGGAGCGCGGCGGAGCTTTTCGGCAGGCCCATGCCGGTGAGCGCGGTTTCGATGAGCATCATCGGCATCTGGACGTAAGCGAGATTCGGCTTGCCGATGGCGCGTCCGATGATGGCGGCGGCTTCGCGCATGGAGACGTCGCGCGGGCCGAGAAGCTCCTGCGCGGAATGGCCGGAAAAATCGCGCGCGGCGAGGCGCGTGGCGGCGTAGTTGCCGATGTCTTTCGTGGCGATCATGGGCATGGCCGCGTCGGCGGGAAACGCGCCCGGGAAAACGCTCATGGTGCGGATGCCGTCAATTCCCATCAGAAGATTTTCCATGAAGTGCGTGGGGCGAAGATGCAGGACGCTGAGCGTCGGAATGCGATTCAATTTTTCCTCCATGTTGTGGAGGCCGACGATGGGGCCGACTTTTTCGGCGTGCTGCCCGGCGATGCTGCTGAGGACGACGGCGAATTTCACGAAGCATTTGGAGATGGCCGTCGCATAGGCGTCGCTGATGCGTTCCTGATAGGCGCGAAAACCTTCGAGATGCAGCGCCTGCGGAATGACAAGATACACGGCCGTCGCGCCGGTGAACGCGCGAACCATGTCGGCTTCGGATTCGGCGTTGCCGACGAATGCTTCGGCGCCGCGTGAGGCGAAGCGTTCGAGCTTGGAGGCGTCGCGTCCGACGACGCGAATTTTTTCGCCGCGCGCGAGCAGCGCATCCGCTGCGACGCTTCCTGTGTTTCCCGTGGCTCCAGTGATGACGATCATGGCAGCTCCTCTGCGGGACGTGCCGTAAGGTTACGCCTTCGGGGAAAGATTTGCTACCTTGGGGCGATTGTTCATCTATATCCAAGCGCGAGCAAAGTAAGGCCGGCAATGCAGCCCGCTATCATCCACATGATTGCCAATCGGTCGCTCCTAGGTGCCGGTTTTCGCCTCGGCCAAAATCCGTACCATAGAAGGCCAATTAGAGACGCGAGCCAGAGTGAGAGCCCTGGGATGCTAAACGCGAAAGCAAGAGACTCTTTTGGCGTTGAGATGGTGCTCCTCAAGCTCGCGTGTTTGCCATCGCGCCAAAACGCGAACGAAGTCTCCCAGATGAGAGCCGAAGCGAGGATATAGAAAGACAGAAAGGGAGAGAGCGTCCGGCTGGGCCATCGCATAGCTATTGTCTCAAATATGCTACCACTTGCTCAGAGCATGGGGACTTTGACGTTGTGCTGTTTGGCGAAGGCGATGGCTTCGGGATAGCCAGCGTCCACATGCCGCGCGACGCCGATGCCGGGATCGTTGGTGAGGACGCGCTCGATGCGGGAGGCCATTTCCTTCGTGCCGTCGGCGACGGTGACTTGCCCCGCGTGAACGGCGTAGCCGATGCCGACGCCGCCGCCATCGTGAATCGAAACCCAGCTCGCGCCGCTCGCGGTGTTGAGCATGGCGTTGAGCATCGGCCAGTCGGCGACGGCGTCAGAGCCATCGCGCATGGATTCGGTCTCGCGATACGGCGAAGCGACGGAACCGCAATCGAGATGGTCGCGGCCAATGACGATGGGCGCCTTGAGTTCGCCGCGCGCGACGAGATCGTTGAGCGCGAGGCCGAATTTTTCGCGTTCGCCGTAGCCGAGCCAGCAGATGCGCGCGGGCAGACCTTGAAAATGAACACGCTTTTGCGCCATCTGGATCCAGCGCGTGAGCGATTCGTTGTGCGCGAACATTTCGAGGACGAGCTTGTCGGTGCGATGAATGTCCGACGGTTCGCCGGAAAGCGCGGCCCAGCGAAACGGCCCGCGGCCTTCGCAGAATAGCGGACGAATGTACGCGGGAACGAAGCCGGGAAAATCGTAGGCGTTCTTGACGCCTTGCTCGAAGGCCATGGTGCGAATGTTGTTGCCGTAATCGAATGTGACCGCGCCCATTTTTTGCAGCGCGAGCATTCCTTCGACGTGCCTGGCGATCGATTCCATTGAGCGCTTGCGATAAGACTCGGGATCGCGCATGCGAAGCGATTTGGCTTCGTCGAGCGAGAGGCCCTGCGGGATGTAGCCGCCGACGGGATCGTGTGCGCTCGTTTGATCCGTGAGCAGATCGGGGACGACGCCGCGGCGCGCGAGTTCAGGGACGACATCCGCGCAATTGCCGACGAGGCCGACGGAAGTGGCTTCGCGCTTGCGCACGGCGTTTTTGAGGATGCGAAGCGCTTCGTCGAGATCGTTGACCATGACGTCGCAATAACCCGTCTTGACACGGCGCTTGATGCGTTCGGGGTCGACTTCGATGCCGAGAAACGCGCCGCCGGCGAGAGTCGCGGCGAGCGGCTGCGCGCCGCCCATCCCTCCCATGCCGCCGGAGGCGATGAGTTTGCCGGCGAGATCGCCGCCGAAATGCTTCCGCCCCGCGGCGGCAAAAGTTTCGTAAGTGCCCTGCAAGATGCCCTGCGTGCCGATGTAGATCCAACTTCCGGCGGTCATCTGGCCGTACATCATCAGGCCGGCGCGCTCGAGGTCGTCGAATTGTTTCCAATTGTCCCAGTGGCCAACGAGATTGGAATTGGCGATGAGGACGCGCGGGGCGTAGGCATGCGTGCGGAAAACGCCGACAGGCTTGCCGGATTGCACGAGAAGCGTCTCATCGTTTTCGAGATTGCGGAGGGAATTGACGATGGCATGGAAACATTCCCAGTTGCGCG
This sequence comes from Candidatus Acidiferrales bacterium, assembly GCA_035934545.1. GTDB lineage: Bacteria > Acidobacteriota > Terriglobia > Acidiferrales > UBA7541 > DAHUXN01. The sequence continues at coordinate 52,300 of DASYXV010000063.1, read as the reverse complement.
CCGCTTTGCCGCGGCCGCCGTAAACCACTAAATCTTCCGGGCGCTCGCCGACTTCGGCGTCGAGATTGTTCATCAACATGCGCAGCGCGGCTTCCTGCTGCCAGCCTTTGCAGGAAATCGCGGTGCCGCGAGGAGCGCGCATCGGTTGGTAGCCGGCGGGCGGATTTTCGGCGACAAGCTTGGACATGGGGCCTCCCGGAAACGACATCTTATCGCAAGCGAACGATGAAATTATAGAGCACTGCATGAAAGCGGCTTATTGCGTGGCGAAGAGAGGCTGAGCTAGAGTGGCGGCACGATAATGGGTGAAGTCCAGAATTATCCGACACTGACGCAGATGTTTCTTGAGGCCGTGGATCAGCATCCGAATCCGCGGGCGCAGATGTACCGCACGCCAGACGGATGGAAGGCACACTCGTCGGCAGAGATGCTCAGACGCGTGGCGGGACTATCGAAAGCGCTGGTGTCGCATGGCGTGAAGTCCGAAGACCGCGTGGGAATCTTCGCGCCGAATTCGCCGGAATGGCACGTCGCGGATTTCGCGGCGCTCGGGCTGGGCGCGGCAGACGTGCCGATTTATTTCAATGAGTCGCCGGAGAAGCTGGAATACATCTGGAACGACGCGAGCGTGAAGGTGGCATTCGTCGCCGGTGAGGCGCAGGCGCGGAAAATAGCGGCGAGCCGTGCGAAGATTCCTTCGCTCGAAACCGTCATCGCCGTCGCGCCGCCCGCGGAGCTTCGCGGCGAGTTTCTGGATTACGCCACGGTGATCGCCGATGCAGGTGATGAGGAAATTGCGGAATACAGGAAGCGCGCGTCCATGGTCAAGCCCGGACAGCTTGCGACGCTGATCTACACGTCGGGGACGACGGGCGAACCGAAAGGCGTGATGCTGACGCACGCGAACCTGAGCTCGAACTGCATCGATGCGACGAGCGGGTTCGAGTATCTCCCCGGCGACGTTGTGCTCTCATTCTTGCCGCTTTCGCATGTGTATGAGCGGATGTTCGATTACGCTGATATTTTTCACGGCGTGACAATCGCATACCTGGACAGAATGGAGGACGTGGCTCAGACGCTGCTGGACGCGCATCCGACTGTCGCGGCGACGGTCCCGCGGCTGTTCGAAAAGACTTACGCGGCGATTCTTGAAAAAGGGCACAGAGAGACGGGCATGCGACGCAGGATTTTCGACTGGTCGCTGCGCGTCGCAAGCGACGCTATTCCGTGGAAGGCGCACCATCGACGTGTCTCGCCTTGGACAAGCCTGCGGTGGCAAATCGCAAACAAACTCGTCTATACAAAGTTTCGCGAGGGCGTGGGCGGGCGGATACGGTTCTTTATCTCCGGCGGAGCGCCGCTGGCCAAGGAGCTAGCGGAATTTTTCTGGGCCGTGGGAATTCCGATTTATGCGGGATACGGATTGACGGAATCGTCGCCCGTGATTTCGACGAATACGCTGAAAGCGAACAAAGTGGGCACCGTGGGACGGCCAATCCCGAACGCCGAGGTGCGCATCGCGGAGGACGGCGAAATCCTGACGCGCGGGCCGCTCGTGATGCGCGGGTATTACCGCAAGCCGGAAGCGACGCGTGAAGCGATAACGCCGGACGGCTGGCTGCGGACGGGCGACATCGGCTATCTCGATGCGGACGGCTACCTTGTCATCACCGACCGAAAGAAGGAGCTGCTGAAGACCGCGGGAGGGAAATTCGTCGCGCCAGCGCCAATCGAGAATGCGCTGAAAACGAGCCCGTTCATTACGAACGCGATGGTGGTCGGGGACAAGCGGAAATTCGTGTCGGCATTGATCGTGCCCAATTTCGCAAACGTCGAAGCGAAGGCGCGCACGACGGGAAAAACGATTGGCGCTTTGCCGGCGGAGATGCGCAGCGATCCGTGGGTGAATGCATTGATCGCCGGCGAAATAGAACGACTGACCGCGGGCCTGGCGCAGTACGAAAAGCCGAAACGGTTTGCGCTGCTGGACAAGGATTTTACGTTTGCCGACGGGCAGCTGACGTATACGCTGAAACTGAAGCGGCGCATCGTGGAAGAGAATTATCGCGACGCGATTGCGAAGCTTTACGCCGATGTTGAAGAGCCAAGGCCGCAGGCACGCAGTTGATGCCGAATTGAGAGCGCCTTCACTGAATCCGGAACTGCTCTCTTGAATTAGGATTGCATCGGTTGTCGATGACCTCCTTCAGACGATTGGCGGCTCTCGCTGCTCGCCATTGGGGTTGGCCGTTTAGCTGTGCTGCGAGTCTCAGGACAAGCTAATCAGGATTCCGAGTCTCGCCACAGGGGCAGCGGTCATTGCGGAATCTATGCGAACCATAACGCGCGCACTGCGAGTACTTTCTTGGCCTGCCGCTGGTCTTAGTAAATTCTCGGAAGAGCCATGCATCCCAGGCTGAGATTGTCTTTAGAGTCGAATTACTTCTGGAGATTGCCATTGTTATTATTCCTTTCCAACGTCGATGAATGCTTCTGCCACGATGGTAAGCACATGTCCGTTATTTTTACAAACTTTCCCATTTGGGAAAACAATCGACCGGCTTCGCCCGAAGTGATGCGCGGACACAGGCTGGACTGATAGAATGGTTTTTGGGGGAGCGAATTCCATGGAAGACCAATTGGTGATTGCAGGGCGGGCGTTTCGTTCGCGGCTGATTGTTGGGACGGGAAAATACCGCAGCATGCAGGAAATGGCGCGGGCGCACGAAGCGTCGGGCGCGGAGATCGTGACCGTGGCAGTGCGGCGCGTGAATTTGAGCGACCGGACGAAAGAATCGCTGCTCGATTACATTGACCGCAAGAAAATGTTCATCCTACCGAACACGGCGGGCTGCTACACGGGCGACGAAGCGATTCGCACGGCGCGGCTGGGACGCGAGGCGGGACTTTCGGAATGGGTGAAGCTGGAAGTGATCGGCGACGAACAGACGCTGTTTCCGGAAACGGAAGAGCTCGTGAAGGCGACGAAGACGCTGGTGAAAGAGGGCTTCGTCGTGCTGCCTTACACGAATGATGATTTGATTGTGGCGCGGAAGCTCGTGGACGCGGGCGCGGCGGCCGTGATGCCGCTCGGCGCGCCGATTGGCTCGGGGATGGGGATTCAGAATTTGGCGAACCTGCGGATTCTGCGCGAGCGCGTCACGGAAGTTCCGCTCATTGTGGATGCCGGAGTAGGAACAGCTTCAGACGCAGCGATTGCGATGGAGCTCGGCGCGGACGGCGTCCTGATGAACACGGCGATTGCAGGAGCGCAAGACGCCGCGCTTATGGCGGAGGCGATGCGCGCGGCCGTGGAGGCGGGACGCAAGGCGTATCTCGCCGGCCGGATTCCGAAGAAATTGTACGCGACAGCATCGAGCCCGCTTGCTGGCGTCGTGCGGTAAGCGCGCTTTCATCCTCTGAATTTGATGTCCCAGCCGACAAAGCAGCGAATCGCCTACATTGACTGGATGCGCGGGCTGGCCTGCCTGCTGATGTTCCAGACGCATTGCTACGACTCCTGGCTGAGTCCGGCGGCGCGGCAGAGTCATTTTTTCAAGTTGTCTCAGCTGGTTGGGACTTTGCCGGCGCCGCTGTTTCTCTTTCTCGCGGGCATTTCGTTTGCGCTGGTAACGGACCGGATGCGGCAGCGCGGCGCATCGGCAAATGAGATTGCAAACACCACGATACGGCGCGGAGCGGAAATTTTCGGGCTGGGGTTGTTGTTTCGCGTGCAGGAATTCGCGCTCGGTTATCGGTGGGTGCCATGGACGGACTTACTGCGCGTGGACATCCTGAACACAATGGGATTTTCGATGATGCTGATGAGCATTGCGTGCCGGTTCACGCAGCGACGCGTGACGAATGGAGCGCTCGCTGGAGCGGTGGCGGTTGGCGTGGCGATGTTCACGCCGCCGCTGTGGACGACATGGGCGCCGCGCTGGCTGCCGTGGTTCCTCGAAACGTACGTCAACGGCGTGCATAATTTAGGCAAGCCGCAGCCGTGGCTGTTTCCGATTTTCCCGTGGGCGGGATTCGCGTTCACGGGACTGGCGGTTGGATTCGTACTGATGACCGATTGGGCGCGAGAGCGGCAGGCGCAAACGATGCTGGTGCTCGGCGCCGTGGGAGCGCTCTTGTTCGGCGCGGGGGTGTGGTTCGATGCGCGGCTGCCGCAGATCTACCGTGTGTACGATTTCTGGCACACGAGTCCGAATTTTTTCCTGGCGCGCGTCGGCGTGCTGTTTGGGATCGTGCTTCTGAGCTATGCGTGGTGCCGCTGGGGCGCGGGCCGATTGAAATTCAGTCCGCTCATCACGATGGGGCAAGTGTCGCTGCTTGTTTACTGGGTGCACATCGTATTCGTCTACGGGAGATTTTCGATATTGCCAAAACGGGGCGCGGGTCTGGCAGAGGCGTCGCTTGGACTGCTGACAATTTTCACGGCGATGACGCTACTGGCATTCGTCCGCACGCGGACGAAAGGGCGCGGCGGAGAGATCATGCAGTGGATGCGGCAGAGGATTCGGCCGGTGGCGCAAAGCTGAACGATTCAGAAAGTTTCTGGTCTTCTGTTACGTGATTGCCGGCGCGGGTGACCCGATTCTCAATTCTTCGGCTGGTCTTGAGGCTTCTGACGAGTTGGCTGCCGTTGCGTTCCGTTCTTGTCATCTTTTTTCAGATCGGGCATGCGAAAGATCAACTCGCCGGGGCGCGCAAGGCCCATGCGATCGCGGGCAATTTGTTCGATCGCCGACGGGTCCGTTTTCAGTTTCTGGATGTGCTGCGAGAGATCCTGATTTTCCTGGCTGAGCTTCTGATTTTCCGCCTGTACCTGGTTGATTTTGTTTTTCTCGCGGCGCATGGCGAGCAGGCCGTGGGCGCCGAAAACATCCTGGAGCAAGAGAAGGAAAAACGCGAGCGCGACAAAATAGCGGGCGTTGCGGCGGAAAAAGGTTTTGGCATTCGCCATGGTCATTGGGAAATCCATTTCTGTACGGCATCAGCCAATTGCTTCGAGGCAGCGGGCGATTCCCCTTCCGCATAAATGCGGACGAGAGGCTCGGTGCCCGAGGGGCGCATCAGGACCCAGGAGTCGTCTTCGAAATTCAGTTTTAGGCCGTCGGTGCGATTTGTCCGTGCGACGCGTTTTCCCCTGAGTTCGCACGGCGGCTTTGCGAAGCGCTTCGGCAAACTCGTGACGATATCCGGCTCGAGACGCAGATTAACTCGAATGGGCCAGTATTGACGGCCAACGCGACGAAAAAGATTTTGCAGTTGTTCGGCAAGCGAGGCGCGGCGCGCGGCAATCATTTCCGCGACGAGCAAGCAGGCGAGAATTCCGTCTTTTTCAGGGACGTGATCGCGAATCGTCATGCCGGCGCTTTCTTCGCCTCCCAACGCAATCTGATCGCGTTCGAGATACGGGCCGATGTACTTGAAGCCGACAGGCGTCTCGAAAATCGGCACGCCATGATGACGCGCGACGGCATCGAGAAGGTGCGTGGTGGCGACGCTGCGCGCGACGCCGAGTTTCGAGCCGCGCGTTTCCAAAAGATAGTCGAACAAGAGCGCGAGGATATGATTCGGCGAGACAAAGCCGCCGTCGCGGTCAAGGACGCCGAAACGATCGGCATCGCCATCGGTGGCAAGGCCCGCTGCAGATTTCGTCTCTTGCACGATTTTCTTGAGCGGCGCGAGATTTTCCTCGGAGGGATCGGGGCCGGAGCCGTCGAAGAGCACGTCGCGGCCAGTGCGGATCGAGTGAATAGGAATTGCGCGACCTGCGAGCAGGCGGTCGAGCCAACCAGCGCCGCAGCCGTGAAGAGCGTCGAAGGCGAAAGAAAGTTTTGAATCCTCGATGACGCTGAAGCGGACAAGCTCTGCGAGCCGCTTGAAATAATGTTCGCGCAAATCCACGGATTCGAATTCGCGGTCGTTTGAGTGCTCAGGTGAGGGCAGAAAGCGATCGCCAAATTCCTTTGCGCGGGATTCGATGTCGCGCGTGACTTCAGGAAGCGCAGGGCCACCATCCGGGCCGGAGAATTTCAAGCCATTGTAGGCAGCGGGATTGTGGCTGGCGGTGATGTTGATGCCGCCCTGCGTCTTGCGACGAAGAATTTCAAAGGCAATCGCCGGAGTCGGCGTGGCTCCGGAGCAAAAAAGAACATGGCAACCCTGGGCTTCGAGAATCTCCGCGGCTTCGCGGGCAAATTCCTCGGAGAAGAATCGCGTGTCATAGCCGACGAGGAGCGTGGGATGCTTCGAGCGGCTGCGTACATGCGCGGCGATGGCTGCGGCCGCCGTGCGCACGCCGCCGAACGTGAAGTCGTCAGCGATGATGCCGCGCCAGCCGGAAGTTCCGAAATGGATCGCGTTGCCAGCCATGCGCCGCTATTGTATCTTGCCGCGCAAGCAAGGAGCAGGAGCGATATGCGCGCGAACGAAAGAGACAATAGAGGGCGAGGAGTGCCATGAGCCGAAACGTGGTGGTGCTGGTGACGTGCGGCTCGGCGAAGGAAGCCAAGAGTATTGCCGACGCGCTGGTCCGCAAGCGTTTGGCGGCGTGCGTGAATGTCCTGACCAGTCCAGTACGATCGATTTACCGTTGGAAAGGGATAGTGGAAACCGCGAAAGAGTATTTGCTGGTCATCAAGACTTCAAGCAGGCGATTTGCGGGGCTTGAGAAAGAGATTCGAAGGCTTCACAGCTACGAAGCTCCGGAGATCATCGCTTTGCCGATTGCCGCTGGCTCGAAACCGTATCTGAAGTGGCTAGAAGCGTCTGTCAACAAGACAGAAGCCGGACGGAAGCGAAAATGAGTTGTCGTCGTTCAGCTCGCGATGGGTCCGTTCCATTGCAAATCAGGACACAGATTCAAACCGTGCCGATGTGAATGAAGCCCTGAGCCTTAAGCTGGGAGGAATGGATGCCTTTCCGAGAGCTCTTCTCGACATAATCATTGCCGTTCCCTTCGTCGCGGCGGGGCTGCTCTTCGTATTCGCGGTACGCGCTGTGATTCGCGGACATTTGATAACGAAGGGCCGCTTCTTGCAGGCGCGGACGATCCTGCGGTCTGCACAGCCATTTCAATTCTGGACTGAAGTCGCACTCTATTGCCTGTGCGGGGCGTTTCTTCTGCTGATGGGGCTAATGTGGGTCGGCCACGATCCTCGCTGGTTCCACCAGATGATGCTCGGCACGCCGAATGCGGCCAGGGCTCCGCGGCATTGACCGAGCGCTAGTTGCGACGCCGCCATGGGCCTGGAAACGCCACAAGTAGGGAAGGCAAGCTCCGGTTTGCGCGGGAAACAATGGTCGAACGTCCTTTCGCCAGTTTTCTTCGTCAAATCTTAGAGAGCGCGTGGTCGAGGTCGGCGATGAGATCTTCGACGTCTTCGATGCCGACGGATAGGCGTACTAGGCCGTCCGTGATTCCGGTCTGGAGACGAACCTCAGGCGGAACAGATGCGTGGGTCATCGACGCCGGATGCGAGACAAGCGTCTCCACGCCGCCGAGGCTTTCGGCGAGCGAACAGAGTTTTACATGATCGAGCAATTTGCGTGCCGCTTCGAGCGAGCCGACGTCAAATGAGAGCATGGCGCCAAAGCCTCGCTGCTGCTTTTTGGCGACACTGTGCTGAGGATGCGACGAAAGGCCGGGATAGTTCACGCGTTTCACTTTGGGATGTGACTCAAGGAACGCGGCAAGCGCCATTCCATTGGAGTTGTGACGGTCCATGCGGACGGCCAAAGTCTTGATTCCGCGGGAGACAAGGAAGCAGTCCATGGGCGAGAGGCCCGCTCCGGCGGAACGCTGAAGAAAATAGATGCGTTCTGCGTCTTCTTTACGAGTCAGAATGGCCGCGCCTCCAAGGCAGTCGCTGTGGCCGTTCAGGTATTTGGTCATGGAATGGACGACGATATGCGCGCCAAGAGAAATCGGCTGCTGGAGATACGGGCTCATGAACGTGTTATCCACCACCAGCGTGAGGTTTTTCTCGCGCGCGAGCTTGGCGACAGCGGCGATGTCCGTGACTATCATGGTCGGGTTCGTTGGCGTTTCGACGTATATCATCCGGGTTGAAGGACGTAGCGCCTGCTGGATTTTTTCCTGGCAGGAAGTGTCGATGAAACTGAATTCCATGCCGAATTGGACCAGGAATTGCGTCGTCAAACGATACACGCCGCCGTACACGGCTTGGGACAGGATGGCGTGGTCGCCGGGACGCAGCAGCCGGAAGACAGAATCAATCGCCGCCATGCCGGTGGTAAAGACGTAAGCGGCAATTCCTCCTTCGAGCTTGGCGACTGTGCGCTCTAAAGCCTTGCGATTCGGATGATTCGTGCGAGCGTAGTCGAAACCCTTGTTCTGGCCCAACGCTTGCTGGACATAAGTGGAAGTCTGGTAGATCGGCGCGACAATCGAGCCGGTGGTAGGATCCGGCTCCTGCCCCACATGGATAGCGTCGGTGGAGAATCCCATTTAGGCTCCTTTTATAGACCGCTGGACAACTGCGCAAGCCAGTATGCGCGGCCTTCTAAGATTCTAAGCGGCTTGCGAATTCTGTTGCGGAAAACCCGCCGCCACCATAAGAGCGATGTCGAACAGAAAATGAGTTGCTGCGGCGAATTGCCGGATGAAGGTATCGCAGTGAGGGGCGACAGTCAATCCAGCCAGCGTCCTTACTCACGCCACAAAATAAAAGTCGCGAATGGCCATCGGCGTTATAATTAGCGTCATAGTACTGCGAAGCGCGCAGCGGCAGTGTTTGTGTAATGACGCATTGCGAGTGATTGGAACGGGAATTCAGCAGCCGAAGCCGGAATGGAATTGATTCTCAAGGAAGCAGAGATCTCGGGTGATGGGTAAAATCCTCACATGCGCAATTGCTTGCATCTTTGTTGGGACGACAGCGTTCGCCCAAAGTGCGGCGAAAGATGCCAAAGCAGCCAAACAAGAAAAAGAGAATCCCGTCACAACACTGAAAATCGTAGTAACGGGAGGAGATAAGAACGTTCCAATCAGCAACGCCAGTGTCTACGTGCACTACGAACAGCCACGATTCCTCCGCCCGGCGGAAAAGATCGAGCTCGATTTGAAAACGGATCTGGAAGGAATGGCCAAAGTGAAGGATATCCCGCGTATTCGGGTGCTGATCCAGGTAGTCAAAGGCGGGTGGAAGCCCTACGGCGAGTATTTCCTGCTAACGAAGGATGAGCAGACAATTCAAGTCAAAATGCAGGCGCCTCCGCAGTGGTATTGAAATTGCGCGAACGCTAACCCCCTCTCCTTGGTGCTTCTTGTGTTCTCATCTCACAAGACTTTCGCACCAGATTTTGCGTGAGCGGGAAAGTTTCTGTTGTTGCCCCAAACTTGTGCAATCCGCATTAGCCGCTTGAAACTTCCACTCTTAGGAACGATGCCACGGAGCATTTCCACAAGGTTTTCAACAAAATTGTTGAAAACTGTCGCGGCGATGAAATTTTTCAGAAGTTAGAGTTTTAATCGAGGGACAAAATATTTGGCGACGAACGAATTTGGGCCTTGCAAGGAACTTTTCTAAGTTTTTTTCGGACAAGGCCCATGTGGTATGGCGCGTGCTCCGCTCGTTGGTGATTCTGAGACAATCATCGCGCTATGCTGCGCCATGATATGCTTTCTCCAACCGCTAAACTGGCCAGGAATTTGCATGAAACGACTGATTGTCAATGCCGACGACTTCGGATACACGCGGGGAGTGAACGCCGGGATCATTCGAGGATTCCGCGAGGGAATCATCACGAGCGCGACCATCATGGCCAACGGCGCCGCGTTTGAAGATGCGATTGAGCAGGCTCGAGGGAACTCCCAGCTCGGTGTTGGCTGTCACCTCGTACTAGTAGGGGGTAAAGCTGAGGCGCCCAAACAACAGGTCGGGTCACTCGTGGATGGCGACGGGAATCTTCCGGCTTCACTCGGCGCGCTACTGTCGAAACTGGCGATCGGTTCAGTGAAATTGCAAGAAATTGTTGCTGAACTGCGTGCACAGGTCCAAAAAGTTGTCTCCTTTGGCGTTCAACCGACGCATTTTGATACTCATAAGCACACGCACGCGCACCCGCGCGTGATGGAAGCTCTGGTGAGGGTGGCAGAGGAGTTTAAGATCAAGCGCATTCGCAAGCCGTTTGAGGACCTTCGCTCTCTCCTGCGTGCCGCGAACGGGGGCGGATGGGTTTCATGGAAGCAGCGCGCGACCGCGCTCGCAAGTCATGTGTCTGCGCCACGATTCCGTCGCCTGGCTCACAATCACGGCATCGTGACGCCAGAGCGCTTTTGGGGCGTCGCCGCAACTGGACGGTTGAATGTGCCGGCGATTCTAGCCATGATAGGAGCCATGCCAGAGGGCGCGAACGAACTGATGTGCCATCCTGGAAATTACGATGCGGAGCTGGAAAATTCGGCGACACGGCTCAAGGGCGAACGCCGGGCGGAGTTGCAAGCTTTGACGGCTCCGGCCGTGCGCGAAGCGCTCGAATCGAACCAAGTCCAGTTGATTAGTTTTCGCGAACTCAGCTGAAGCTATGCATCAAGACGCGGCAATTCCTCCCAAATACTCCGTCGTAGTTCCCCTGCACAATGAGCAGAGCAGCATCCGTGAGCTCCATCACCAGCTCTCGGAAGTCATGACCGGACGATACGATCCCGTGGAATTTCTTTTTGTGGATGACCACAGCACGGATGCGACGCCAGAAATCCTCGCCGAACTCGCCCAAGAGGATCCTCGCGTCAGTTTCGTCCGACTGAAGCGCAATTACGGCCAAACTGTAGCCCTGGCGGCGGGCTTCGATCATGCCACGGGAGACATCATTCTCTCGATGGATGGAGACTTGCAGCACGATCCCGGCGACATTCCTGCCATGCTCGAGGCGATGGAATCGACCGATTCCGATATCGTCAGCGGCTGGCGGCAGAAACGAGTGGACAATTTTCTTTTCCGCCGCGTGCCGTCCCGCATTGCAAATTGGCTGATGGCCAAGCTTTCCGGCGTGGCTATCCACGATTTCGGCACGACTTTCAAGGTCTATCGCCGCGAGACCATCAAGGACGTGCGCCTATATGGCGAACTCCATCGCTTCATCCCGGCGCTCGCTTCATGGAATGGCGCGAAAGTCACGGAAGTGGCGATCCGCAATGTTCCGCGGCCGGAGGGAAAATCGCATTACGGCATCTCACGAACGTTCCGAGTCTTCTTCGACCTCATCACCATCCGGTTTCTCCTTCGTTATATGACGCGGCCACTGCATTTCTTCGGCCCTGCCGGAGTGCTCAGCTTCCTCGCTGGAGGAATTATCCTCGGAGTCCTGTTTTTCCAAAAAGTGTTCATGGGAGCGGAGATTTTTGTGCAGCATGGGCCGCTGTTGGTCCTGGGAATGCTTTTGTGCCTCTTCGGGATGCAATTTCTGGCGGTGGGCCTTGTCGGGGAGTTGATTACGCGAAACTATTTTGAGGCTCACCAGAGACCTGTATATCGCATCGAACAAGCTGTGGGACGAAATCGGGTGGCGGGGGCTCGCCACTGATAGATGCTCTTTAGCGTTTAGTGTGAGGCGCTCGTTCACGGCGAGCGCCTCTTTTTTGTCTGCGGGGATTCTCTTATAACGTATACTCACTCTCTTCCATCTGAAAGGTAATGGCATGGGCCTCCCGGAAGACAAATTCTACCGCGCACGCATCACGCACCGCGCCGAGATTGCGTCGGACCTTTGGATAATCCGCATCGCGCCTGGCGGAGAGTTCCGGTTCATCCCCGGCCAGTACGCGACGCTTGGAGCCCAGAATTCCACGAAGCTCGTTGAGCGCGCCTATTCCATCGTTTCCGCGCCGCATGAAAAGGAACTCGAGATCTTCATTGAACTCGTTCCGCAAGGCGAGCTCACGCCCTTGCTCTACAAGTTGCATCCGGGCGACGAGCTTTCGATGCGCAAAATTCCTAAAGGGCGGTTCACGCTGGACGTCAAGAGCGGCCACAAGAAACATCTGCTGCTCTGCACGGTCACTGGAGTGGCTCCGTTTGTAAGCTACATTCGTTCGCTTGAGAAGGATTGGCGGGAGAAGAAAACCATCGGCGAGCACCATCTGTACGTCATCAATGCCGCCAGCCGGTCCTGGGAATTCGGTTATCGCGAGGAAATCGAGAAGGCCGCGTCCGCTGTTCCATGGCTCACGTACATTCCGACGATCAGCAGGCCCTGGGAGGACGAGAAATGGAAGGGCGAGACTGGCCGCATCGAAGACTTAGTGCGAAAGTATGCGGACTCCTGGGGCCTCGACGGTGCGAACACCACCGCGTATCTATGCGGCCATCCGCAAATGATCGATAACTGCAAAGGAATTCTTGGCCGCCGCGGCTTTCCAAAGGAAACAATCCGCGAAGAGGTTTACTGGATCCCTGCAAAGTCTGGCGAAGCCTGATCGGACGTCTTCCATCCGCTGCCGAGCCAATTTGGCGCGGAGCAGCGCGCCGAAGTGGCGCTAGCTCGGGCCGGCACTCGATGCGATCTCGTGAATTGCGCTGCGCATGGCGCGCAGCGGCACTGCGACGTGCACCGTCTCGTCCGGGTCTTGCACGTCAACTGTGATTGCGCCGCCGCTCTTCACCACGCTCACATGCTGATTCGGATCCGTGACTTCCACGAGAGTCGTGCCGTCGGCGCAGTCGCTCAGGCCCGAGAGCGCAGCGTCGACGACGGGCAGCCAGGGACCGATCTGGCGCGCCGGCTCCTCGAAATACTTGTGAGGCACAAATTTCAGCGTAACGGGCACAATCATCGCCGGCACCACAAACGACAAGTGCGTCCCATTCGGCTGACTTTCATGGACCTTAACGTGAATAAACCCCTCGCTCGATATAACCGCCCCTGCGAGAGCCACGGTTCCCAGCGTCCCCATCGCAATTTTTCCGAAGAGCAGCATCTCTGTTTCTCCTTTCGCAGAGCCGGGCCAACTACTCGGAGGTGTTTTTCGCGTCAATCCACACGCGCACTGTCTCATCGTTGTCCGTGACGGTCACCAGCGTCGTGTCGCCGGCATTCTCAAGCGCGCGAATCGCCGCCAGAACATCAATCTCTTTCCCGTTTGCGGAGGCAAGCGCCTGCGCAACTTCCCACGGAATAGTAATTTCCACTCTCTCTTTGTCGCCGCCGCGGTCGGTCACGTGGACCACCATCTTCCCGCTCATTTTGGCGACGCGCACGTCCTCATCGTGGTCCTGCACAGTCACATATTCACCATCCGGCGCGTCCTTCACCGCGTTGACCAGCGCAGGAAAGTCCACGCAATTCGCGTCCATATTGCCGACACTCACTTTGCCGTCGTGGAGCGGTCCTTGATGGATTGCCGGAATCACTTTTTCGGCGAGAGATAGCGGGATGTTCACACGAACTTTCTCGCCGGAGCTCGGCGAGTCCACGCGCACGTGCAGATACCGCTCTGGCGGCGCAGCCAGTGCGATCGTCCCCACACAGAGAACTGCCAAGGCTGGAAGAATCGGTTTCATCGCTGGACGCCTCCGCGCGTCCTGTCAGAGATACGAGGAGGCGCTTCGAAAAGTTCCCAATTCTGCAGGAATGCTGGCCTAGTGGCGTTGTAGTTTCAGGTAGAGCGCCGCGAGAGGCGGAAGGCGCAGTTTCAGCGAGTACGGGCGGCCATTCCACGGCACCGGCTCAGCGCGAACGCCTCCCTTGTTTCCCACATCTCCGCCGCCGTAGTGCGACGAGTCTGTATTGAGGATTTCGCGATAATAGCCGAGCTCCGGCACTCCCACGCGATAATCGTCCCGCGTCACCGGCGTGAAATTGCAAATCGCCACAACGAAATCCTCGGCTTTCCGGGCGCGCCGCAAGAATGCCAGCACGCTTGCATCCGCGTCGTGTACCTCGAGCCACTCGAAGCCCTGCCTGTCGAATTCCGCGTCGTGCAGCGCTGCTTCCTTCGCATACAAATCATTCAAGTCGTTCACCAGTCTTTGCACGCCCTCGTGCGGCGCGTACTGCAACAGGTGACAGTCGAGACTCTTGTCTTGCCACCATTCATCCCACTGCCCGAGTTCGCTCCCCATGAACAGCAATTTTTTCCCCGGATGCGCGAACATGTATCCAAACAGCAGCCGCAGATTCGCGTACTTGTGCCGGTCGTCGCCGGGCATCTTCGAGAGCAGCGCGCGTTTTCCGTGCACCACTTCATCGTGCGAAAGAGGCAGCACGAAATTCTCGTTGAACGCGTACAACATCGAAAATGTCAGTTCGTTGTGATGGAATTTCCGGTGAATCGGATCGAGGGCGAAGTACCGCAGCGTGTCGTTCATCCAGCCCATGTTCCATTTCAAATCGAAGCCCAGTCCGCCGGCGTACGTCGGGCGCGACACAGCGGGCCACGACGTGGATTCTTCCGCAATCGTCAGCGCGCCTGGATGCCGGGCATGCACCACTTCATTCATTCGTTTCAGGAACGCGACCGCCTCCAGATTCTCGCGTCCCCCGAACTGATTCGGCAGCCAGTCGCCCGGCTGCCGCGAATAGTCGAGATAGAGCATCGAAGCCACCGCGTCCACGCGCAGCCCGTCGATGTGGTATTTGTCGAGCCAGAAGAGGGCGTTCGAGATCAAGAAGTTTTGCACTTCATTCCGGCCGTAATTGAAAATCAGCGTCCCCCAGTCCGGATGCGAGCCGCGCCGCGGATCGGCATGCTCGTAGAGGTGCGTTCCGTCGAAGAACGAAAGTCCGTGCGCGTCGCGCGGAAAATGCCCGGGCGTCCAGTCGAGAAGAACGCCGATGCCCGCCGCGTGGCAGCGGTCCACGAATTCCATGAACTCCTTCGGTTTGCCATAGCGGCTCGTCACCGCGAAATAGCCGACGGTCTGATAGCCCCACGAAGCGTCGAGAGGATGCTCCATCACGGGCAGCAGCTCGATGTGCGTGTAGCCCAATTTTTTCACGTACGGAATCATGGCGTCGGCCAGCTCGCGGTACGTGAGCCAGCGATTGCGTTCGCCTCGCCGCCACGAACCCAGATGCGCCTCGTAAATCGAAATGGGCGCGTGCTGCCAGTCGAATTGCTTCCGCTGCTCCATCCATTCGCGGTCGCTCCATGCGAAGCCGTCAATGTTCGCGACAATCGAACTCGATTTCGGCCGCACCTCGGCGAAAAATCCGTATGGGTCTGCTTTCAGCGCAAGGGCATCGCTGGCTTGCGACCGGATCTCGAATTTATAGAGTTCTCCTTCGTCGAGACCGGGAAGAAACAACTCCCAGATGCCCGATCCGCCGCGGCTCCGCATCGGATTCACGCGGCCATCCCAGTGATTGAAATCTCCCACGACGCTCACGCGCTTCGCATTCGGCGCCCAAACGCCGAAGTGCACGCCGCGCACGCCTGCGACTTCGCGCACGTGCGCGCCGAGCTTTTCGTACTTCTGGTAATGCGTGCCCTCGCCAATCAAGTGCAGATCGAAATCAGTCAGAAGGGGAGGGAAGGCGTACGCATCGTGGATTTCCCGGCTCTTCCCGCCAGGATACGAAATCTTCAGGCGATACGCCGCCGGCGGAATTTCCTTTGGCTGTGGCTTGGCCCGTGACTTCTTGGGCAGCGGAATCATGGCTTCGAACAAGCCCGCGGCATGAATTCGCGCCGCCGGGAATTCGACGGCCGAGCTGCCCCACAGGACGCTCACCCCCGACGCGTGCGGCTGAAAGGTTCGTATCGCCACACACGGATCGCCTTCGAACATCGCCGCGTGCGGGCCTAGAATATGAAACGGGTCTGCGTGCTCTGCCCGCACGACGGAATTGATCTCGTTCGCAATGGTCCGGGGATTGTCTGCTCCGGCTTCGCCGACCGCGCCCGTGTTGTCTTTTGCCTTCAGTCTTCTCCTCCGGTGAGAATTTCTGCCTACATTCTAGCGGAGACTAGCCTCGCATCCAACTCGGCCTGACGCTCGAGGATAACTTTGCGCGGCAGCACATCGCCGCGGGCAACGCGCACGACTTGACTCGCGTGTCTTCCTCTTGCACAATCCGCCGCCGAGGTTAGACCCGATGCTAAATCGCCGCCATTTTCTTTCGACCTGCTCGAAGTTCGGTCTGACAGGGACTCTCTTTCCGGGAGTTCTCTGGGGGATGGTGCAAGAGCAGGGCCCCGAATCCCCGAAAGTCACCGCCGACATGATCACTCAGGCGGCCCTGATTGCCGACGTTCCCATTCCGGCGGAAGACCGCGACATGATGCTTTCGGATTTGAATGACGCGGCGAAGGGCTACGACGAAATCTACAAGCTGCACATGGACAACAACGTCCAGCCGGCGATGGTTTTCGATCCGCTCACAACTTCCACTGCTCATTTCGAGCCGATCAAACGGCCTTTGCGAATTTCAGCCGCGCCGGCAATTGCTTCGCGCGCGGTGCCAGGAAACCTCGAGGAAATCGCGTTTTATTCGGTGCGCGAGCTCGCCGAACTCGTGCGCGCCAGGAAAGTTTCTTCCGCGGCGCTCACGGACATGTATCTCGCGCGGCTGAAGCTCTATGACCCGCTTCTCAAATTCGTCATCACGCTGACCGAAGATCGCGCTCGCGCGCAGGCGAAGGAAGCGGATCGCGACATCGCTGCCGGAAAATATCGAGGGCCGTTGCACGGCATTCCCTGGGGCGCAAAAGATCTGCTCGCGGTGAAAGGTTTCCCGACGACCTGGGGAGCTGCTCCCTATAAGGACCAGGTTATTAACGAAGACGCGGAAGTCGTCAAGCGGCTCGATCGCGCCGGCGCCGTCCTCGTCGCCAAGCTGACGCTGGGCTCGCTTGCGGAAGGCGATATTTGGTTCGGAGGCGTCACGCGAAATCCGTGGAATCCAGATCAGGGGTCGAGCGGATCTTCCGCGGGTCCGGCTTCCGCAACTGCGGCCGGCTGCGTAGGCTTCAGCGTCGGCTCGGAAACGCTCGGTTCGATTTCCTCGCCGAGCACGCGCTGCGGATGCACGGGGCTCAGGCCGACGTTTGGCCACGTGCCGCGCACAGGCGCAATGGCGCTTTCGTGGAGCCAGGACAAACTTGGGCCGATTTGCCGCGCTGTGGAGGATTGTGCGCTGGTGCTTGACGCTATCGCCGGACCGGACGGAGCCGACCGCTCGGTGCAGCGCGCGGCCTTTAATTGGAACGCGGATCTGGATTGGCGCAAGTTCCGCGTTGGCTACCTCGAATCTGAATTCAAATTTGATCGTGCGGCGATGGAAGAGCGGCTGAAGCGGTTGAAAAGAATGACCGATGAAGAAAAGCAGCGTCTTGTCACTGTGGCCGAGCACGACCAGCAATTCAATGACGCGGCGCTGAAAAAATTGAATGAGATGGGCGTGAAAATGATTCCAGTGGAATTGCCGAAGTTTCCGTACCAGCCGATGGTGACGATTCTCAACGTGGAGGCTGCCGCGGCGTTCGATGAGCTGACGCGTACGGGGCGGGATAATTTGCTCACGGACCAGAGCGCAACCGCATGGCCGAATTCATTTCGCGTCGCGCGCTTCGTTCCCGCTGTGGAATACGTGCAAGCCAACCGTGCGAAATTTCTTGCCATGCAGGCCGTAGAAAAGGTATTCGAGGGATTCGACGTTATCGTCGCGCCGACGAATGGCGGGCAGCTCACGGTGACGAATCTCACTGGCCATCCCGCTTTGATATTGCCAAACGGTTTCCGCTCTGCGGACGCGCCGCCGGCGGTCAAAGGCAAGGACGGAATGGCGGGAAATTACGGCGGTCCCGGAACGCCGGTAAGCCTCACATTTCTTGGGCAACTTTATGGCGAAGCAAAATTACTTGCATTCGCACGCGCTTATCAGGAGGCGACGAACTTCCATCTAAGCCATCCAAAACTCTCTGCCTAGCATGGGTGAAGACGAATGGATATAGGTGCCCTTTGAGTTGAAAACCACAGATCCGCTAATGAACGGATTATTGGTGGATGAGGGCGCCGGAATTTACGGGAGTCGCTTTCTTCGCGGGGCTGGCGTGAGAGATCTCGCGGACGATTTTGTTGGCGATTTCGTGGCTCGTCGCGCAAGGAGGATCATTGATGCGGCATTGCGCGAGAGTCATGCTGCAACCGCACGTGCAATTCCGCGAGTTCATCTGCTTGAGAGCCTGTTTGCGCTGTTCAGGGCTGAGTCCAGCGAAACTGACGCCCGGCAATTCCGAGGCTCGCGAAGCGTTCTTCAGGAAGACCTGGCCGGTGTCTTGAAAGGTTTCAATTTTGGCGTCCACCGGCTGGCCGAGAAGCGCGCGCACTTCCAAATCATAGAAATCCAATGGGTACAAACCGACGTGTTTTTGCACGACGCGCCCTTGCTCATCAATCAGAAACGAGGTAGGCAGGGCAGCCACGCCGCCGTACTCCTCCTCAAGCTGCGCGCCCGCTATGATGACCGAATAGTTGATGCCCATGTGTTTTGCAAAACTGGCAACTTGCTCGGGCGGCGCCTCGTCTTCGGAAGCGCCAATGACGACCAGCTTGTCCTTGTACTTCGATTGAAGGGCTATTAGCTCCGGAATCTCCTCGCGGCACGGGCCGCACCAGGTCGCCCAGAAATTCAGGAAGACTACTTTACCTTTCAGCGCGGGCATCGAAATCATGTTTCCGAAAAGGTCGCGGATGAGGAAGGGGGGAGCCGGGTCCGGATTCTTTACAAAGTGGAGAACCGTGGGGTTTGCCGCGGCATTGTTCGAAGAAGTAGTCAGCACGGAACTCGCAACGGCTCGCGCGCGAGGAGCCGCGGACGCGTGCCGCAAGGATATTGCTACCGCAGCAAGCGCCAGCAGAACCGCCAATACTGATAACACTCTCTTCTTCATCAGCGAGGTCCAACAACTATACGATTCATTATGAATCCGAAGGATGCAGAGAACAAGCGCAACAGCAATCGGAATTTCCTCGCAAGAAGATCATGTTGGGGTTCTATTCCCTTGCCATGTCGCGGCTGCGGGAATGGTGGGTTAGCAAGGCCAGGACTGAAAGTGATAGAGGCCAGCCAGGACGGCGGAAAAGAAATCGCGGGAAGACAGGATTCGGTGTGAACCTTGGTCCGTGGACAACGTGACAACGACCCAAACTGACACGATATTCCCGAATTGGCGCGAATTTTGGATGTAACTAAAGAATTAACTATGAGTTAATTCGTTAGTTTAGTAGCGCTTCCCGAAGGCCAAGCGCGCGACGAACTGGCAATCGTATTGCTCCCAGTGCGCCATGGTCGCGTTCCAAAACGTAGCTCATCAGACCGTGGCAGAGGAGGAAGGGGCTCGGTCACGGAATGGGGAGCAACGTTCCCACCTGCCTCTGAGAGGGAAGCTAGGATGGATGACCCCATGACTCGGTCTCGCCTAGGCCGGGTCAGCGGAACGCGGCTTTCGGGGCTGCCGATCCCAAGCGGCGGCCCCTCTCTTTCTTAGCAGGCTTCAGTTAACGGATACCCGCCCAACCACAGGAATCTTCGCCGCCCGCAGCACGTGTTCGACCTCGGTTTCCTTCAGCCGCGAGGCATCGTATTCAAACCGCAGCCAGTTTTTCTTTTCGTCCACGTGAAATTTCATCAAGCCATAGGTATTGGCGAATTCGGCCAGGGCCCGGAAATCTTCGGGCCTCAGGGGATTTTGCAGTTCGTACGTGACGCTCATGAATGTCATGGCGGAATTATATCAAGGAAGTCCGGGGCTGCGAATGGCCTGGCACACAAGAGAAAATCAAAAGTCGTTTCTTCATAATTCCACGCGGCGCAAGCGCAGGGCATTGCCGATGACGGAAACAGAGCTGAAAGTCATGGCTGCGCTGGCGACAACGGGGCTGAGCAGCAAGCCGAAGAATGGATAGAGCACTCCAGCGGCGATCGGCACTCCAAGTGTGTTGTAGATAAACGCGAAAAACAGATTCTGGCGGATATTGCGCATGGTGGCGCGGCTCAAGCGGCGCGCGCGAACGATTCCGCGAAGGTCGCCTTTGACAAGCGTGATGCCAGCGGATTCGATTGCGACGTCCGTTCCCGCGCCCATGGCGATGCCCACATCGGCGGCGGCTAGTGCGGGCGCATCGTTGATTCCGTCGCCGGCCATGGCGACTTTGCGGCCTTCGGCTTTTAGACGCTTCACAATTTCGCCTTTTCCTTCGGGGAGGACTTCGGCGATGACTTCGTCAATGCCGAGCTTGCGCGCTACGGATTCGGCGGTGGCACGGCTGTCGCCAGTGAGCATGACGAGGCGCAGGCCTTCACCGCGAAGCTGAGCAATCGCCTGCGGCGTGGTCTCTTTCAATGGATCGGCGATGGCGATGATTCCCGCTTCGCGGGAATCCACAGCGAGATGCACGACGGTCTGGCCATCCTGGCGCAATCTTGCCGCGCGATCTTCCAAGGCAAGTGAAGGCACGCCGAGCTCGTGAACGAAAGCGGAAGTACCCAAAGCAACAGAATGTCCGGAGACAAGTCCTGCGAGGCCTTTTCCAGGCATGGCACGAATTCCTTGCGCGGATTCAGTTGATACAGATTGGCGCGCAGCTTGCGCGAGAATAGCTTCGGCCAGGGGATGCTCGCTGCCGCGCTCAAGAGCCGCGGCAAATTGCAGAACGTCGGCCGCCGTCCAGCCCGCCGCTGGTTCGACCGCGGTGACTTGCGGTTTTCCCTGGGTCAGAGTCCCGGTCTTGTCGAAGATGAGCGTGTCAACTTTTTCGAGAGTTTCGAGGGCTTCCGCATTCTTGATGAGCACGCCGGCCATGGCTCCGCGGCCTGTGCCGACCATGACGGCCATCGGTGTGGCAAGTCCTAAGGCGCAGGGGCAGGCGATGATGAGCACCGCGACCGCATTCACGAGCGCATGAGCAAGGCGCGGCGGCGGCCCGATCGCGGCCCATGCGATGAACGCGAGAATCGCGACCAGGATTACCGACGGGACGAAATATGAAGCGACGACGTCGGCCAGTTTCTGGATTGGCGCGCGGCTGCGTTGCGCTTCGCTGACCATTTGCACAATGCGCGCGAGTAATGTTTCACTCCCCACGCGCTCGGCGCGCATCAGGAAACTGCCGGTGCCGTTGACAGTTCCCCCAGTGACCCGGCTGCCGGTCGTCTTCTCGACGGGAATCGGTTCGCCGGTAACCATGGACTCATCCACGGCGGTGGCACCTTCAAGGACGATGCCGTCCACGGGAATCTTTTCACCTGGGCGAACGCGCAAGCGATCTCCGTGCTTCACAGCTTCAAGCGGGACGTCGTTCTCGGCGCCATTTGGCTGGACGAGACGCGCGGTTTTCGGCGCGAGCCGGAGGAGGGCGCGAATGGCATGCCCCGTACGCTGGCGCGCGCGCAATTCGAGAACCTGGCCGAGTAGGACGAGCGCAGTGATGGCCGCGGCTGCTTCGAAATAGACGGGAAGAGAGCCATCGGCCGAGCGGAATTGCGCGGGGAAGATTCCAGGGAGAAGAACAGCGATCAAGCTGTAGAAATAGGCCGTGCCAGTGCCCATGGCGATGAGCGTGAACATGTTTGGGCTGCGATTGAGAATCGAGGCCCAGGCGAGGCGGAAGAAAGGCCAGCCGCACCAGAGCACGACAGGCGTGGCGAGGCAGAGCTCAATCCACGAGCGCGCGGCAGTGGAAAGCCATGCAGCGCGGGACATATCTGCCCACATGGCGAGGAAAATCAGCGGGGCTGCGAGGGCGACGCTGAGCCAGAATCGGCGCGTCATGGAGATGAGTTCGTGATTGGGAGCTTCTTCGAGAGTGGCGACGCGCGGCTCGAGCGCCATTCCGCAGATGGGGCAAGCACCTGGCTGATTGCGGACAATTTCCGGGTGCATGGGGCAGGTATATTCGAGGCCGCGTGCAGCCGAAGTGGCAACGGCAACGGAAGGCCGTGCCGGAGTGGCAGGGAGAATTGTCGCGACATGGGCCGAGTGCGGCGCGGCTGCCTTCGCGGAGAGATATTTTTCAGGCGCGCTGGTGAATTTCGTTGCGCAGCCCTCACAGCAGAAATAATAGGTTTTTCCCTCGTGTTCGCGGCGGGCTTTGGCGCGTTCCGGGTCCACTTTCATGCCGCAGACGGGATCGGTGGCGAGCTGTTCGCCAGTTGCTCCCACTGGAGAGACGTGGTGCGTGTGGCTCATTGATTTTTCTGCCGCAATCGAAAATGCAGATACAAATTCACGCCGAAGGCATGATCCCCGTAGAACGGCGTGATGGCCGCAGGCAGCGTGTAGGCGGAAAAATTGGCTCCGAATCCCGTGTCCAATGGAGCGACGAGGCGAACGTAACGCGTGTAGCCGATGGTGTATTCGCCGATGCGGAATGTCGTACCAACGGTCGCAGCCAGTTGCTGCTGGATGGCCGGCTGAGCGGCGAAGAGTTCGTCCTTATCCACCAACTCCCAACGGCCAATGAAGAAATTCTTCTGCCGAAACGGAATCAAGGATTCGAGAAGGAACGCGTTCGTGCCTCTGCCGGTAACTGTCTTGTGATTGCGGCCGAAGATGAAGCTAGTGGACCAATTCGAGCCGCCCAAGGGGCGCGAATATGCGACCGACGCAGTTGTGCGCACGACGTCGCCCGGCTCGAGCGCTTCGGGCTTCGTGAGCCGTCCGACGGACACTTGCGCCGTCCAGTTCGATGAAGGGACGAGAGAGAATCGCGCGGCCCAGGAATCGATGGCGCCAGCGTCAATGTTCCAGCGATTCTCATCCGGCTCGGCGCCATGAAAGCCGCTCAGCTCAAGCCTGACGGACTTATGTTTCACTCCAACCGTGGCGACTTCATTGGCGATGTGAGTGGAATCTTCCCAGTGATGTCCGATGGGCGCTTGGGGAATTTCCGCCGCGGAGTCTCGATGAGGAAAAGCGACAGGGCCTAATGCAGGATCACCGACAGGAGCAAAATAGGCTTCGATAATCGTATTTTTGCCAGCGGAGCGCGCGTAATGAAGCCCGAGTGCCATGATGAGATCGTGGGGATGCTGGCCATCCTCGATCGGCTTGCCGAATGCGGTCTCGCCGGTTTGAAACAGAAGCGGATATTGGCGATCGGAAACCGTGGCTGGTTCGAGGCTCATCATGGCGTCGAAAAGAAAACTGCCGGGGCCAGCGGCATGTTCCGCGGAGCCCATGAAGACATTCGTGGAATAAAATTTGTCGGCACCACGAGGGCCGGACTGTTGGGTGTCGGTGATGAATCCATCGGCCATGAACATCAGGCTCCAGCTTCCGGTCATCTTCTTCATGCGCATGGGCATTCCCACTGACATTGGATTCAGGCTAGTGCCCGACGCTTCCGCCATCAGCAGTTTCGTCGCCGGACTTGCGTCCATCGCCATAGGCGGCATCTTGTGCGATTCCTGACTGGTCATTTGAGGCGGTTTCAATGGAATGTCAGAGTTTCGGCCGCTCAAAATGCGATGGCTATTTTCGGCGCACAGGATGGCGCACGTTTCCGGGGAGACGTTGTTCTCGAAGCAGGCCGCCTTTGCATCAACAACCGAGAAGGGGATGAGAACAGCCAAGGCAATTGTTATCGCGAGCTTCATCCATCGAAAATTCTTCATTTCATCGGCCA
Organism: Candidatus Acidiferrales bacterium; assembly: GCA_035934545.1. Taxonomy (GTDB): domain Bacteria; phylum Acidobacteriota; class Terriglobia; order Acidiferrales; family UBA7541; genus DAHUXN01. The sequence continues at coordinate 28,694 of DASYXV010000063.1, read as the reverse complement.
TGTTCATATTCCCCCGCGAGATAAGTGGATCCGCGCTGGATGAATGCGGCAAGCCCTGCTGCTTCGCAGTGTTAGATTGTATCAAACGAAGAGGAGATTCATTGGAGCATCGCGGAACTGAACCAAAAGGCCAGCGCGGCCGCGAATAATATGGTCGGGAAGTTAGACGAGGACCATCCAATTCTGACGAAGGGTTTTGGCGAAGGATGTGCCGAAATTTGGCGATTAGGAAAACTTCCGTCCTTTGTTTTCTATGACTTACGAGGGATTCTAATTCCGGGCATTGGCGATTAGAAATTGCCCGATTTAGGAGGATTGCTTCAGCGGCGACTTCGTTCCGCCGCTCTGCAGCGGGCAGGAGGCGGATTTCGATGGCGCAATTCCTGTTCACGCAGCTCCTGTACTGGAGCCAAGCTAGTTACTACCCTAGCACTAGTGAAGAACAAAAGCAAGGGCAATCTGACGAGGCGAAATGCCTAGCGCGAGGCGTTCAGTTGCTTTGAAGGAGGGAATTGATGTACGCGGTCATCTCGGAGCTGGTCCAGTCCTGCTCGCTGATGAACTTGCGCAGAATGCGACCGTCACGGCCGATGATGTAGGTCTCTGGCCACATATGCGTGCCGTACTCGGCGGCGATCTTCTCGGAGGGATCGCGGAAGGTCGGGAAGTCGATTTTGTGAGCCTGCAAGAACTGCTGGTATGCCTGAGCATCGTCGTCAATGCTGATGCCGAGGACAGTCGCGTTCCGGGGCGCGATTTCTTTCTGCAGCGCGACAAGAGACTCGGTTTCGTCCACGCATGGCGGGCACCAGGTGGCCCAGAAGTTCAGCACGACGACTCTGCCGCGATAATCGGAAAGCTGCATCTGCTTGCCGTCCAGCTCAAACGAGAAGGGCTTGGCTTTCGAGCCAGCAACGCTGGGTTCGCCGTGGTTATAGCTCGGGACGGCGAAAATGGTCAGCAGGCCAGCGACGGCGACGAGGGTCACGCCGGTCATGATCTTGCGCATGGTCGTCTTGGAAGGCTTTTGCTCCACAGCCTATGATATATTTTTTTATGGACACACGGCAACCCGAATCGCAAGTTTGTCCGACGGAACACCCCTTGCCGCAAATATCCGCGATCATACCGGCACGCAATGAAGAAGCAACAATCGAGGCTGCTGTGAGGAGCCTAGCGCAGCAGGAGGAGATTGGCGAAATTATCGTCGTAAACGACCATTCGACGGACCGCACGGGCGAAATCGCCGCGCGGCTCGCGGAGGAGATTCCGGGATTGCTTGTCTTGAACGCTGATGGCCTTCCGAACGGATGGGTGGGGAAGAACAACGCGGTTTGGCTTGGGGCGCAGGCTGCTAAATTCGAATGGCTGCTGTTCACGGACGCCGACACGGTGCATTTCGCCGGTTCTGCGAGGCGCGCACTTGCGGATGCGGCGGCGAACGACGCGGCGCTAGTGTCGTATTCGCCGGAACAAATCACTGGATCCTTTGCAGAGAAAGCGCTCATTCCATTCATTTATTGCCGCCTCGCGAGGAAATTTGACTATGCGCGCGTGAACGATCCTGCGCTGCCGGACGCGGCTGCAAATGGGCAATTCCTGATGATCCGGCGAGACGCATACGACGCAATTGGAGGGCATCGCGCAGTCGCGGGCGAGATATTGGAAGATGTTGCGCTGGGGCGCCGCTCAAAACGCGCAGGGTATCGCCTGCATTTCGCGTCGGGCGAAGGAATCGCTCGCACGCGGATGTACCGCAGCTTTGCCGCGATGTGGCACGGGTGGACGAAGAATTTATATCTGTTGCTCGGCGGGAAAGGGGAGGACGTAGCGCGCGAACTTCTTAGCACACTTCCCTGGCTCGCGATTCTTCTTTTCGTCGCGGCAATCTTGGTTGCGGGGAATGTGGGCCTGGTGCTTGTGGCGCTGGGAATTCTGGCTCTCGCCGTCCGACACTTCCTGTATGGGAGGCAGCTGATTTTGAATCGTTATCCCAGAAAACTCATCGCATATTATGCGCCTGCCTGTTTCCTTTACGCCGCTGTCGTTATCGCATCCGCGTGGAACTATCGGCGCGGGCACGTAATCTGGAGCGGGCGGACATATCCGGTGGGAGGGCGCGAGTAGAATTCTGTCGGGAGGATCGAAATGCTTCACGTCACGAGAAAACTCGAATTCGCCGCCGCGCACTTCTATCACAATCCAAAATTGTCCGCGGAGGAGAACCGGCGCATTTTTGGCAAGTGCAATAATCCGAAAGGCCACGGGCACAATTACGTCCTCGAAGTGACCGTGGAGGGCGAGCCCGATCCGGAAACTGGAATGATTCTCGATCTCAATGAGCTGAAAGCAATTCTCGATCGCGAAGTGATGGCGCGCATGGATCACCGGCACCTGAACTACGAAGTGCCAGAACTCGCGGGGAAGATTCCGACTTGCGAGGAAATTGCGACTGTGATTTGGAACCTCCTGGAACCAAAGATTCACCGCGGCCGCCTGGAACACATCCGCCTGTATGAATCGCCGGATTTGTTTGTGGACTGCGCGAGGAACGGAAGATGAAGCTCTCGCTGTCGAGGCGGTATTCGTTTCCAGCGTCGCATCGGTTGTTTCGCTCGGAGTGGAGCGATGAAGAGAACCTGCGAGTATTCGGAAAATGCGCGAATCGGCATGGTCATGGACACAATTACACTCTGGAAGTCAGCGTGACGGGGCCAGTGGACAAGCAGACTGGCATGATCGCCAACCTGGCTGACCTCGACGAATATGTGAGGCGGAATGTAATCGAGGCGTTCGACCATGCGAACCTGAACGAGGAGATTGCGGAATTCCGGGACGCAGTCCCGACGACGGAGAACCTATGCCGCGTGGTTTTCAAGCGATTGGCGGGATTCCCGCACGCCCGATTGGAGCGAATTCGCATCGAAGAGACAGGGAAGAACAGCTTTGAATTCTTGGCGAGTCGAGAAGCATGAAACAGCAGGTTCTTGCATCGAAGGAGTGATTTTACGATGAGCGACACAGTAGAAGTCATTCAGCCGAAGTCGGCAGCGACGGAAACGATTGCCGATCACGTTCGCAGCATCATCGCGCTTCTGGGCGAGGATCCGAATCGCGAAGGCTTGCGGCGGACTCCGGAGCGATTTGAGAAGGCGATGCGGTTTCTCACGAGCGGCTACCGGCAAGACCCGGAAAAGCTACTGAATGGCGCGATGTTCAAGGTGTGTTACGACGAGATGGTGGTGGTGAAGGACATCGAAGTCTATAGCATGTGCGAACATCACCTTTTGCCGTTCTTTGGCCGATGCCACGTAGCGTACATGCCATCGAAGAAAGTCATCGGGTTGAGCAAGATTGCACGGCTTGTGAACATGTATTCGCGACGGCTGCAAATCCAGGAACGGCTGACGAACCAAATCGCCGGCGCAATCCAGCAATGGATCAGCCCCGAAGGCGTGGGCGTGATCGTCGAGGCGCGGCATCTGTGCATGGTGATGCGCGGCGTGGAGAAACAGCGCTCCTCCGCCGTGACGAGCGCGATGCTTGGAGTTTTCCGCGACAACAAACAGACACGCGACGAATTCCTCGCCCTCGTTTCAGGCAAAAAGGAATAGCGGCGCCCCTGCTGTTTCCGCACACTCATTTCTTGGGCAGGGAAGCGCCGGAAAGCCGCTCGTCCGCCCAGGCTTTTGCGAAAAATTCTCCTATTGCGCGCATAGGCGTCTATGCTAGGATTTTTAGTGGAGAAGAGACGACAGACATAGAGCAGGGCACGTTGATTCAGGAGGGACGGGAGTGAGCGAGGCGGCGAAGCTGAACGTGATCGAGCAGTACCGGCGCGATCCAAAAGACACGGGTTCTCCGGAAGTGCAGATCGCGCTGTTAAGCGAACGCATCAACTATCTCACCACCCACCTTAAGTTCCACGTAAAAGACCATGCATCACGGCGCGGGCTCATCATGATGGTGAACCGCCGCCGGCGCTTGCTGGAATACTTGAATCGCCGTGACCCGGATCGGTATCGCGAGATTGTGGAAAGACTTAGTTTGCGCAAGTAGAACGGCTTCTGTCAGAAGCCACTTCATTACCCGCCCGGATTTGTTTCCTCAGCAGTGTGATTTATTGCGAGGCCGCGCGGGGCTTGGTGTGCGCAAACCTTATCCGACAAATTCGTAGACCCTCAATCCTGCCGCTCCTTGTTCGCCACTTCCCTGAATTACGGAGATACCTCTCCGCAACTGAAAAGAGCCCGGATTGCCCGGGCGCAAAGGATGAACCAAATGCCACATCAAACGAGCGTTGACATCGGTGGACGTCGGATGAGTTTCGAGACGGGCAAGATGGCCCGCCAAGCCAATGGAGCGGTAGTGCTCCGGTATGGCGACACGGTGATACTTGCCACGGCTTGCATGGACAGCAAGCCGACAGAAAAGGATTTTCTACCCCTGACAGTGGATTATCGGGAATATACCTATTCGGCGGGAAAAATCCCCGGAGGATTTTTCAAGCGCGAAGGGCGGCCTTCGGAGCGCGAAATCCTGACTTCGCGACTGATTGACCGGCCGCTTCGTCCGCTGTTCGCCGAGGGATGGTCCACGGAGACGCAAGTCATCAGCATGGTGCTCTCCGCGGACAGCGAAAATGATCCGGACGTCCTCGGCGTCACGGGAGCAGCCGCGGCGCTTTATTGCTCGAACATTCCGTTTCTGAATCCGATCGCGGCGGTTCGCGTCGGACTCGTAGAAGGTCAATTGACCGTGAATCCGACGGTATCCCAGCAGAAGACGAGTCTGCTCAACATCGTCGTCGCGGGCTCGGAGCAGGCCATCGTGATGGTTGAGGCAGGCGCGCTCGAGGTTTCGGAAGAGACCGTTGCCGATGCGCTCGCGTTCGGACATGACCAGATCCGCAAAATCATCGGCGCGATACGGGAATTGCATGACGCCATCAAGCCGCAAAAGGCCGCTGTCACGCCTCCGGCGTTCGACGAAGCGCTGGCGAAGCAGATTGAAGCAAAGTATGGCGCGCGTCTTCACGATGCCCTTGATACGGCAAAGTATCCCAAGCTGGAGAGCTACGGGCTTGTCGCGGCCATCGAAAAAGAAATGCTCGCGGCGATTCCAGAGGAGGACGAAGAAAAGCGCAAACTCGCCAGACGCGCTTTCGAGCAGTTGCGCGAACGGATCTTCCGCGACGACATAATTGAAAAGCGGCGCCGTCCCGACGCGCGCGCGTTCGACGAAATACGGAGTATTGCCTGCGAAGTCGGCCTGCTTCCACGCGTGCACGGGTCCGCTCTCTTCACCCGCGGCGAGACGCAATCACTGGCCACGGCCACACTCGGCACCAAGGAAGATTTCCAACGGCTCGATTTGCTCTTTGAAGAGGAGGCGTTCAAACGCTTCATGCTGCACTACAACTTTCCGCCGTTTTCCGTGGGCGAAGTGAAGATGCTTCGAGGCCCGGGACGCCGCGAAGTCGGCCACGGCGCTCTTGCCGAGCGCGCACTGGCAAATCTGGTGCCGCCCGATTCGGAATTTCCCTACGCGATTCGCGTTGTCTCCGACATTCTCGAATCGAACGGCTCGTCGTCCATGGCCTCCGTGTGTGGAGGCTGCCTGGCGCTGATGGACGCCGGCGTGCCGATCAAGGCGCCGTGCGCGGGAATCGCGATGGGGCTGGTCGTCGAAGGCGACAAGTACGCGATCCTCACGGACATCGCCGGAGCAGAGGATCATTACGGCGACATGGATTTCAAAGTCGCGGGCACGCGCGAAGGCATCACGGCGCTGCAGATGGACATCAAGGTCTCCGGCGTCAGCGTCGCGATGATGCGCGAGGCGCTGGCGCAGGCGCGCAAGGCGCGTTTGCAAATCCTCGACACGATGGAAGCAGCCATGCCAGCGCCGCGGCCGGAGATTTCGACGTACGCGCCGCACCTCGCCACGCTCACGATTCCGACGGACAAGATTCGCGACTTGATTGGTCCGGGAGGGAAGAACATCCGCGCCATCACGGAGTCCACGGGCGCGAAAATCGACGTCATGGACGACGGCACGGTGCACATCTTCTCGGTGAACGGGAAGTCAGGCGAAGAAGCCCTGAAGCGCGTTCGCGAAGTGACGGCCACGGCAGAGCTCGGGAAAACGTATCTCGGCAAAGTGGTGCGCATCGCGGAGTTCGGCGCATTTGTCGAGCTTTTCCCCGGCACCGACGGCTTGCTCCACATCAGCGAAATCGCGGAGCAGCGCATCCGCTCGGTGCGTGACGCGCTGAAGGAAGGCGATCAAGTGATGGTGAAGGTGCTGGCGATAGAAGGGAACAAAATCCGCCTGAGCCGCAAGGCGCTCCTTCGCGAGGCGCGCGACAAGCAGAAAGTCGAAGTCGCCGGGCAAAGCTGAGGCGAATTACAAGTCCTACAGTAAAAAAGGGGAGGGCTGAGTTCGCCTCCCCTTTTCATTTTTCTTGGCAGTCACTTGGATTCCGGCGGTCTAATCAACGCGTTCGATGCGGGCGCCGAGGGCGCAAAGTTTGTTTTCAATGCGCTCGTAGCCGCGGTCAATGTGATAGACGCGATCGATGTAGGTCGTATTGCTCGCGACGAGGCCTGCGAGCACGAGCGAGGCGCTCGCGCGCAAATCCGAAGCGATGATGGTTGCGCCGCTCAGCGGCGTCGGCCCGCGGACGATGGCCTGGCGGCCGTCCACCGAAATGTTGGCGCCCATGCGGATGATTTCGCTGGCGTGCATGTAACGGTTCTCGAAGATCGTTTCCGTAATTACCGAAGTTCCTTCGGCCTGCGTGGCCAGCGCTATATACTGCGCCTGCATGTCGGTCGGGAAACCTGGATACTCTTCGGTGGTCAGATCGGCAGCTCGCAATTTCCCCGGAACCCGGACGCGCATCGCGCCCTGGCCTTCGGCGCGAATTTCAACACCGCACGATTCCAGCTTATCAATCACGGCGGCGAGATGGGCCTTCTCGCAACCTTTGATCAGGATATCGCCGCCAGTGATCGCGCCGGCTGCGAGAAACGTCCCAGCTTCGATGCGGTCTGGAATAATCCGATGCGTCGCGCCGCCAAGCTTCGCGACACCTCGCACGCGAATTGTGGATGTGCTGGCGCCTTCAATTTTCGCGCCCATTTTGGTGAGCAGATCCGCGAGATCGGTGACCTCAGGCTCGCGAGCGGCATTGGAGAGAACGGTCTCGCCCTCGGCCAGTGTCGCCGCCATAAGGATGTTTTCCGTGCCGGTCACGGTAATTTTGTCGAAAAGAATTTCAGCACCGCGCAGACGCTTGGCTTTCGCTTCAACGTAACCGTGTTCGATGGAAATCTCGGCGCCCATTTTTTCAAGCGCCTGGATATGCAGGTCAATTGGCCGGGCGCCGATGGCGCACCCGCCGGGAAGCGAAACGCGCGCGTAGCCGAAGCGGGCAACGAGAGGACCGAGCGTCAGCACGGAAGCGCGCATCGTCTTAACGAGTTCGTACGGCGCTTCGGTATGCGAAATCTGTTCGGTTTGGATGGTCATTGCCGACGGCGGCAAATCTTCGGCGATCACGTGCGCCTTCATGTGCGCGAGCAATTTCGCCATCGTGATGATGTCGCGCACGCGAGGAATGTTGTCGAGGTGGACTTGATCGGACGTCAGCAGCGCGGCCGCCATGGCCGGAAGCGCGGCGTTCTTCGCCCCGCTGATTTGCACCGTGCCCTCGAGTCGGCGCCCACCTTCGATTTTGAATCGGTCCATGGCTCGCTCAGTTCCTTGATGCGCCTCGATGAGGCACGGCAGGTCGCGCAATGGCTCGACGTATATTGCCATGTTCTCTCGCCAGTTTTCTTCGCGCCTGTTGCGCGTCTGCGCCGGTCTTCAGCATTACCAGCGCAATGCGCAAATCGTGTCCTGCCTGACGCATCGCGTGTCCGGCGGTCAACGAATTTGCGCCTGTCGCTTCCTGCAAAATGCGCAGCGCGCGGCGCTTCAACTTCCGGTTCGTCTTGGCCACGTTGATCATCCAGTTGTCGTATACGTGGCCGAGCCGGACCATCGTTGCCGTAGAGAGCATGTTGAGGACCATTTTCTGGGCCGTGCCTGCTTTCATGCGCGTGGAGCCAGCGATTACTTCTGGACCCGTCACAGGCGCAATCGTCAGGTGCGCCTCGCGAGAAACCGGCGTGCCTTTGTTTGTTGTCAACGCGATCGTGAATGCGCCGCGACGACGCGCGAATTGCAATGCGCCGAGCACGTAGGGAGTCGCGCCGCTCGCAGTCAGGCCAACCACGGCATCGCGTGCGGAAAGGCGCTTTCGGCTCAAATCACGGGCTCCTCTTGGGGCTGAATCCTCCGCGCCCTCAATGGCCGATGTCAACGCGCGCGTGCCTCCGGCGATGAGTCCTTGAACCAAAGAGCGAGGCGTGCCGAACGTCGGCGGGATTTCCGACGCATCGAGAACGCCCAGCCTGCCGCTTGTCCCCGCGCCCACGTAGAAAAGCCGGCCACCTTTCCGAAGCCGCGCGGCAATTTCGTCCACAGCCCGCGCAATCTTTGGAATTTCTCTTCGCACGGCACGCGCAATCTGCGCATCCTCGCGATTGATGATGCGCAGGATCTCGCTCGTCGTCTTCAGGTCAAGATTTCGCGAGCGCGGATTGCGCTGCTCCGTGGCGGCGAATCGTTGCCGTGCGAATTTCATTCCCGAAGATTATAGCCGCTCCGATTTCGCGGCCAATCGCTTACGCGGGCTGAGGTGCGAGGATTGCGCTAGTGCCGTTCCAACTTGATTCGCCGAATTCGGCGGAGGTGAATGCCTGCCTGCTATTGCCTCCGTCATCGCCATTCGTCTCAAATCGTTGGAACGGTACTAGGTCAATTATTGCCCAGCGGCGCGGCCGGAGGCGAGCCCCAAGGCCGTGAGAATCGCATCGTGCAGGGCCGGGCGAACCTGCTTGATTTTTTCATTTGCGGCCGAGGGATAGACGCGGTTCGTCAGCAAAATCACAAACAGATCCTTTTCGGGATCGATCCAGATGGAGGTCCCCGTGAAGCCATTGTGGCCGTAGGCGCGCGGCGAAAAATACTGGCCGCTCGAGGAATTCTTCGTGGGTACATCCCACCCGAGCGTTCGCGCGGAATCGCCGATTTCCTGGCGTTCGGTGAATTCGTTGATCAGAGAGCGCGGAAAAATCCGCTGGTGCGAGTAAATCCCGCCATTGAGCATCATTTGCGCGAAGATGGCCACGTCATTCGCCGTCGTGAAGAGCCCCGCGTGCCCCGCGATTCCTCCCATGACGAAGGCGTTGGAATCGTCCACCTCGCCCTGCAATTGGCGCTTGCGAAACGCCGCATCGTTTTCCGTGGGAGCAATCCGTGCGCGCAAAGATCGAGGCGGATTAAACTGCGAATGATTGATGCCCAGCGGCGCAAAGATTTCTTCTCGGGCGAACTCCGCAAGCGTTTTCCCCGTGAGTCGCTTGACAATTTCTCCGAGAAGGATGAAGCCGAGGTCGGAGTATTCCACTTTCGTCCCGGGCTCCGACACGAGAGGCTCCGCGAAAACCCGCTGCAAGACTTCGCGCGAGTTCTTTGCCGTCTTGAAATACTCCCGGTGCGCGGGCAGGCCGGAATCATGCAGGAGCAGGTCGCGGACGGCGACTTGTTTCCGCCAAGCCAAATTGGGGCCACTCAGCCACTCAGGGAGGTAACGCGAAACCGGCGCGTCCAGATCCACGCGACCTTGAGAAGCCAAAACGATGATCGCAGCCGTGGTCACGATGGGTTTCGTCAGTGAAGCAACATCGTAAATCGTATCCGCATTCACAGCCGGCGATTTTGCGTCATACGTGAGGCGCCCGAAGGGATGGATGAGCAATTGGTCATGCTGTCCGACGGCCAGCACGCCGCCGGGGAAAGCATGATCGGCAACCGCGCGATCGAGTAAATCGAAGGCGGGCTTTAGTCGCGTTGCCGTGGCGGGAAGAGTTGCCTGCAACGTCATCGGATTTGCCGCCACGCGCAATCCGTCGCCAAGCTTTGCAGCACCGGGAACTGTCACGGGAATTTTTCCGCCGATCGCGATCTGGCCAAAAATCGCGCGCACGATGGCCCGCTGTACAGCGTCTTGCGTGCCAAACCCCGCGATCCAAGTCTTCGCATTCGGGAACCGGCCCACGAGGTAAGGGCTGCCAAGGCATGCGACGATTGTTGGCTTGCCCGTTCCGAGCAGCTTATTAAGCAGCGCCGCTTCGTCGTCCGGCAGTCCGACTGAGCCTTTGCGGTCCGCGACGCGCACGAACACCGCGGCGACGGCGACATCGTAAGTGTCTGGCGATGGCAATTGCACGGTGCTCGCACGAACGAAGCTGGAATCCACGCGCACCACTTGCAACGAACCCACGCGCGGACGGATCTCATCCTCCAGCGGGACGGCGGGAAATGGGTCGGGATCTCCCGACACGATCAGCAGCAACACTCTGAGCGGCTTTGTTGAATCGAGAGGCAGGATCTTTGGTTCGTCGCGGAGGAGCGTGATTCCGCGATCTGCAATGTCCTGCGCTTCCGCCTTGAATTTCGGCGTGCCAAACGCGCTGTTCAGCGTATTCAAATTGACGAGGCGATTGCTTTCGAGCCCCAATGCCGCCTTGGCGCGCAGGATTCGTCGCACGGCCTCATCCACGCGCGTCATCGGCAAGGCGCCGGATTCGACCGCTTGCTTCAGCGCGGCGAGTGCAGCATCCGTGCTCGGCGGGATGAGCAGCACGTCAGCGCCTGCTTCGACTGCGCGCACGGCGATGTCCGGCGGCGAATCGATCGTTGTCACCACGCCGCCCATGTCCAGCGCGTCCGTCACAACAATTCCGCCGAAGCCCAGTTTCTTTCCGAGCAAGTCCGTGAGGACGCGACGCGAAATTGTCGCAGGAACGTTCGGGTCGGGTTCAAGCGCCGGGATAGCGAGGTGCCCGGACATCACCGAGCCAACGCCGGCCGCAATCGCGACGCGGAAGGGAACCAGCTCGACGCGCTCCAGTTCGGCGAGATCGCCCGCCACAAGAGGAAGGCCGAGGTGCGAGTCCGTGTTGACGTCGCCGTGCCCGGGAAAATGTTTTGCCGTCGCGAGCGCGCCGTTCTCTTGCACGCCGCGGATGAACTGCGCTACGAATTGCGCCACGCGCTGCGGGTCCTCGCCAAACGAGCGGAAATTGATGATGGGATTGTCCGGATTGTCGTTCACGTCCGCAACCGGCGCGAGAATCCAATTCAAGCCCGCCGCGCGAGCTTCGAGCGCCGTGACTTTTCCGACTGTGTAGGCATCGCGCGGATCGCCTGTTGCGCCCACGGCCATCGCCGAAGGGAATGCCGTACCGTCAGCGAGACGCATCGCCGTGCCCGTTTCGAAATCAGCCGCGACGAGCAAGGGGAATTTCGCCGCGCGCTGCAGTTGATTGGCAAGAGCCGCGCTTGGATACACCTGACTGCGTTCCACGCCCATCGGCGTGCGCTTCGCTTGGAGGATAATTCCGCCGACGCGATTCTCCCTCACTTCGCGGAGCAGATCCTGGTATTCGGGACTATCGGTGGAGGTGAAGCGGCCCCAGTAATAGACCATCACGAGCTGACCGAGTTTTTCCTCAAGCGTCATTTTCTTCAGCGTGGCGGCCGCCCATTGGTCATCGGCGCGCGACACGGAAGCCTTTGCAGCGGGCTTTTTCTGCGCTTTGGCCGGGGGACTCATCGGAAGGAATGTCGCGAGAATGAGCGCAAGAGCGATTCGCGGCACCTTTGAACGTTTAGACATAAAACTTCTGCGCGGAATCGGCGGTTGACGCTTTCATTTCGCGGCTGTATATAGCACACAGTCTAATGCTACACAAACGAACGGACAAAAGCATGATTCGTGCCCGCTTCATAACCTTGTTCACATTTCTCGTGTTTCTCGCTACGCCCCCTCTGGCGCAAACGAACAAAAAGGCCGCCGCCAGGGTTTCCTCGCAGCCAAACCTCTCGGTTCTGGATGCGATTCTCGAAGATGCAGTGCAGCACGATGAAATTCCGGGAGCGGTGCTGTTCGTCAGCCATCGCGGTCACGTGATATATCGCAAGGCCGTCGGCTACCGAGCGCTCATTCCTCATCGCGAGGCGATGACAGTGGACACGATCTTCGATCTCGCCTCGCTCACGAAACTTTTTGCGACAACGCCGTCTATCATGCGGCTTCTCGAACAAGGCAAGATTCGCCTGAATGACCCACTGGCACATTACATGCCGGAATTCGCTTCGAACGGAAAAGATCAAATTACGATTCGCATGCTCCTCACGCATACTTCCGGTCTTGCGCCCGACCCGCCGCTGGAAGCGGCGCTTGGCGGCGAAGATGCGCTCATGAAGGAAATTGACAGCGAAATGCTGCTCGCGCCGCCGGGAGACCGTGTCATTTATAGCGATACGAACTTCATTTTGCTCGGAGAACTCGTCAAGCGCATAACGGGCAAGCGTCTCGACGAATATGCGGGCGAGAATTTCTACCGCCCTCTCGGCATGATGCACACGCGGTTCCTTCCGCCGATGTCGTGGATTCCAAGGATTACGCCAACCGAAGAAATTGATTTGCCTCCCAGCGCGAAGGCCGGCTCCGGCCTCGGCCACGTGCTTCGCGGCGTCGTGCATGATCCCCGGTCGCGCGCAATTGGCGGCGTCGCGGGACACGCCGGCCTTTTTTCCACGGCTGACGACATGGCGATTTTCTGCCGCATGCTCCTCGACAATGGTCGCATGCCCGGAAGCACGGCGCGGATTTTCTCCGCTGCGACAATCCATAAAATGACGACACCGCAGACGCCGACGTGGAGCCCGAATGTGCGCGGCCTCGGCTGGGATATTGATACTGCGTACTCCGCGCCGCGTGGCGAATTATTTCCGCTTGGCTCCTACGGCCACACGGGCTTCACTGGCACTTCCGTGTGGATTGACCCCGCGAGCCAGACGTTTATCATCCTGCTCGCGAATTCCGTCCACCCTTACGTGCGTCCAGCAATTTCGCCGCTGCGCGCGAAGATCGCGACCGCGGTTGCTGCGGCGCTGAATATCGGGGACGCGACCGGCTATGCCTCGAAAGTTGAGCGCAGCATTTATGCTGAGCGGCCGTACGGCCTCGATGGCGTCTATCATCGGCAAGATGAGACGCTCGCCGGAATTGACGTCCTCGAACAAGAGAATTTTGCGCCACTCGAAGGCAAGCGCGTCGGCCTGATCACTAATCAAACTGGAATGGACCGTGGAGGCCGGCGGACGATTGATGTGCTTGCGCATGCGCCGGGCGTGAAGCTCGCCGCGATTTTCAGTCCCGAGCACGGAATTTTCGGCAAAGAAGATGCCAACGTGGCTTCTTCCACGGACGCTTCGACGGGGCTGCCGCTATACAGCTTATTCGGCGAGACCAGGCGGCCGACTGACCAGATGTTGCAGGGCCTCGACGCTCTCGTTTTTGACATTCAGGATGCAGGCGTGCGTTTTTATACGTTCATCACGACGATGGGATATGCGATGGAAGCCGCCGCGCAGCATCACATCGGTTTTTACGTTCTGGACCGGCCCGATCCGCTGAACGGCATAACAATCGAAGGCCCGATGCTTGATCGCGACAAACTCAATTTCGTGGGCTATTTTCCGATGCCGGTTCGTTACGCGATGACGCTTGGCGAGCTGGCTCAGATGTTCAACGCGGAAAACAAAATCGGCGCGGACCTCCACGTTATCGCCATGAAGAACTGGCATCGCGAAGACCCGTTTGAGGAGACGGGCCTTGCATGGATTCCGCCTTCGCCGAATTTGCGTTCGCTCAACACGGCGCTTCTCTATCCCGGGATTGAGATTCTGCAGGCGGGAGGCGTTTCCGTAGGACGCGGCACGGACACGCCCTTCGAGCTTTTCGGCACGCCGTGGATTCACGGCGTCGAGCTCGCGCGGGAACTCAATCGCCAGTTTGTTCCCGGCGCGCGCTTCGTGCCCACGCGCTTCACGCCGGACTCCGGGCTATACAAAGGTGAGCCCTGCGAAGGCATCTCGCTCGTCATCACGGATCGTGCGTCGCTCAACTCTATGCTCATGGGCCTCGAAATCGCGGCGACGCTGCAGAAGCTCTATCCTGACCACTTCGCGCTCGATAAAATTATCGAACTTGTCGGCAACGCCGACACGATGGCGAAACTGAAGTCGGGCGAGTCGCCCTTTCGCATTGTGTGGGACTGGCAAGCTGACGTCGATACATTTCGCGCCATGCGCGCAAAGTATCTCATCTATCCGGAGTGACCTCAGAGCATGGCCGCGAAACCGAAGGCGTGGCTTTCCTGGAGCAGCGGAAAGGACAGCGCATGGGCTTTGCATGTGATGCGCCAGCGAGGCGACATGGAAATCACCGCGCTGCTAACCACAGTCAATCGAGAGTTTCATCGCGTCGCGATGCACGCTGTGCGCGAATCGCTGCTCGACGCGCAGGCTGCCGCGGCGAGGCTGCGACTCACCAAGATTCCGATTCCATCGCCGTGCCCGAATGAAATTTACGAGCGTGCGATGGCGGGAGCGATGGCGCAAGCCAAAGCAAGTGGCGTGACGCATGTCATCTTTGGAGATCTGTTCCTGGAGGATATTCGAAAGTACCGCGAAGAAAATCTGGCGAAATGCGGACTGAATCCCGTTTTTCCACTGTGGCTCATGGATACGCGCAAACTGGCAAATGAGATGGTTGCGGCAGGTCTCCGCGCTTATCTCACATGCGTGGACCCAAAGAAACTTGCACGCACTTTTGCTGGCCGTGCATTTGATGCGGGGCTCCTTGCCGCGCTCCCCGCTTCCGTCGACCCCTGCGGAGAAAATGGTGAATTTCACACGTTCGCCTGCGCGGGGCCGATGTTCTCCGCGCCGATTCCCGTTCAGCCTGGCGAAATCGTCGAGCGAGATGGTTTCATCTTCGCCGATCTGCTTCCGTCTCCTGCGACTGCGGCCTGTCAATAGCAGAACCGTGGCCTTGCCTTCGCGCCATCCTCGCGGCAAACTCGATCTGTGCGCATCGCGTCTTTACTTCCTTCGGCGACGGAAATCCTATTCGCGCTTGGCCTTGGAGATTGCGTCATCGGGATCACTCACGAATGCGATTTTCCGCCCGAGGCCGCTGCAAAACCTGCGTTGATGCGCCCGCGCGTGGATCCTCTCGCGTCGCCCACCGAGTTGGATCGTCAGGTCCGCGCGCTCGTCGAGCGGGGCGAGAGCTTGTATGAGATTGACGACGAGCGTCTTTGCTCGCTTGCGCCCGACCTGATCATCACGCAGGACCTCTGCCACGTTTGCGCCGCGTCCCCAGGCGATCTCGCCTCGGCGTTGTCTCGAATTTCTGTTCAGCCGCGCGTGCTGACTCTCCAGCCGAAGATGTTGACAGATGTCTGGGCTGATATTCGTCGCATCGGAGAAGTTACGGGCCGCGTAAATGAAGCAAACAATCTCGCGGAGTCACTTGCCCGGCGCGTTGCACTAATTGCTCACTCTGTTGCGGACGCAACTTCGCGGCCGCTCGTTTTCTGCCTCGAATGGCTCGACCCGTTTTATGTAGGAGGTCACTGGGTTCCAGAAATGGTCGCACTTGCCGGTGGACAGGATCTATCTGGCCAAGTGGGAAAGCCATCGTTCCGCGTCACGTCCGAAGAAATTCTTGCCGCGCAGCCCGAAATCATCGTTGTGATGCCTTGTGGCTACAATTTGGCCCGTACGCGCGAAGAATATCGCCGTGCAATTTTCCCGGAGGGATGGAAGGACTTGCCTGCTGTTCGTTCGGGCCGTGTTTTCGCCGTTGACGCCAACAGTTATTTTTCGCGCTCCGGCCCGCGGCTTGCCGACGGAGTCGCCATCCTCGCGCATATGTTTCATCCCGAATGCACGAACACGGGAATTCCTGCTGGAGCCTTCAGCGGAATTCAGTGCTCCTGAGATCCATTACGGAGTTTGTGGGGCAGGCACACGCTTGCGCCAGCGCGCGTAAAAGAAAAGCCCGATGACCATCACTCCGAGGCCAACCGTCGAGCGCAGCGGCTGCTGCATCCACGAATTCACGGTCAGCGCCAGAGCGCCAAGGATGAATAGCAGCGGCACCCAGGGATAACCCCACATTCGATACGGCCGGGGCATGTTCGGCTCCCGAACGCGCAGCACAATCACGCCCACAGTCTGAGCGGCGTAGAAAATCCACACCAGGAACACGTAGAGGTTCGAGAGCTCGTCGAATGTCCCCGATAGCGCCAGCACGGAGGCGAGGATTCCCTGAAAGACGAGTGCGTTCGCTGGCGTGCGAAACCGCGCATGGACACCGCGAGCAACGCGGAAGAACAGGCCGTCGCGCGCCAAAGCGTAATCCACGCGGGCATTGGTCAAAATGGACGAATTGAGAGTGCCGAGCGCACAGACCATCATGATGATTGTCATCCAAATGGCAGCGCCGGCGCCTGTCGCGCGCGCGATGACGTCGGACGCAATGTGTGTCGAACTTGCGGCCTTCGAAAGCGGCAACACGTAAAAACACGCCGCACTCATTGCCACATAAATTCCGCACACAACCAGCACGCCCAGAACCAGCGAGAGGGGAATATTGCGCTCCGGATTTTCAATCTCTGAGCCGACAAACGTGAGATTGATCCAGCCATCGTATGCCCACAGCGCGCTCGCCATAGCGGTCAAGAGGCCAGCCGTTATTCCGAGCTGGCCCATCGATGGGGAAACAGAATGGAAGTTTGCGAAGCTGCCTTTGCCGAAAAGAAAACCGATGAAGATGACCGCAACAACTGCTGCGATCTTGATTACCGTGAGCGCAACCTGCACGCGTCCGCCCAATCGCACGCCGAAGTAATTGATGAACGTCACCAGAAAAATGGCGACGACGGCGAGTGGCTGTGCCCACGTGAAGGCAAACACACTCGGCGCGTGCGTGAAAGGATTTGAATAATGCCACACCCAAAGAGGAGCGGCGATCACCGGAAAGAGGAAACTGGCGAATTGAAACAAGCCCGCGGCGATCGTGGCGATCGAAGTGGGCGCGCCGATGATTGAATATGTCCATCCGAACAGAAACGCCCACACTCTTCCAAACGCTCGATTCAGGTACGCGTAAGTTCCGCCAGCTTCCGGAATGGCCGCGCCGAGTTCGGCGGCGCTGAGCGCCCCGAAAAGCGAAAGCGCGCCGCCGAGAATCCATGCCAGCGTTACAAGGCCGACTGTTCCCGCGGCGGCGGCCATCGTCGCGGGCTTGATGAATATTCCCGTGCCGACCATCGTGCCGACAACAATAGCCACCGAGGCCCAGGGACCCAGCCCCCGCACGAGTTCCGGCGAATTGCTCTTCGTTACGTTCATTTCAAGTTGGGGCCATGCGATTCGCCAGCGCCCCCAGCTGGCCGCCCAAACGCGCTCACGAACGAGCCCACGCCAAACGTGATGATGGTTCCCATGAGGACGTACCAGGTCCATGCGAGTGGCGAATAGAAATAGATCAGCGTCATCCCTGCCAATCCTGCAACCATTCCGGCGATTGCGCCGCGCGCCGTCGCTCGCTGGTTCCAGATTACAAGCAAAAATGTCCCCAGCAAGCTGCCGTATGTGATGGATGCAATCGTCAATCCCGCGACGAGCACCGGCCCCCAATGAATCATGCCAAACAGTCCCAGCAGCACGCCCCAGAAAATCGTCCATTGGCGCGAACGCCGCAACTGCCCAGCCGAGTCTTTCACGTCCAGACCGCGCGCGCGAGTGAAATCAATCATGCTCGACGATGCCAGCGAGTTCAACGACCCGCTTGCGTTTGACATTGCGACGGCAAATATCGCGGCCAGCACCAATCCGGCGAGCCCTATCGGCATCTGACTGACTATGAATTCCGGGAAAATCCGGTCAGGGTCGTTGCCGGGAATCGCAAAGGCGAAGTGCTGACGGTAAACGAAAAGCATCACGCCAATCACGAGGAACAGCAGGAACTGCACAAAAATAATCACGCCGCTCGCAAGCAGGGCGGTCTTGCTTTCACGCTCCGACCGCGCCGCGAGCAGCCTCTGCACTATCGTCTGATCGGTGCCGTGACTCGCCATGGTGAGAAACGTCCCACCGATCAAGCCGGACCAGAACGTGTAGCTTTGCGTCAGGCTGAAATGGAAATCGAACACGCGGAGCTTGTCGCCTGCGGCGGCGGCGTGCGCCACTCCGGCCCAGCCCATGGGAATGCGGTGGAGCAAAAGGAAAAATGCCGCGACCGAGCCGGTGATGTAAAGGCAAAACTGCGCGACGTCGGTCCAAATCACCGCGCTCATTCCGCCCTGAAACGTATAGAAGAGCGTGAGCAGCGTGATGATGGCAACCGACGCACGTTCGCCCATTCCGAGCATCACGCTCACCACTTTGCCGATCGCCGCGAAGCGCACGCCCTCCGCCAGCGCGCGCGTCACCACAAAAATACTGGCGGCCGTGGATTTGGTCCGCGCGCCAAATCTTTTTTCGAGCAGTTGGTATGCGGTGAAAAACTCGCCACGAAAGTATTGTGGGATTAGAATGATGCACAGGATGACGCGGGCCACGAGGTATCCCATCACCAGTTGCAGGAATTCCATGTTGGTGGAGTAAGCGATTCCTGGCGTGCTGATTATCGTTAGCGTTGACGTTTCGGTCGCGACGATGGAGCAAGCCAGCGCCCACCAGGGCGCGGTGCGCCCGCCAAGGAAGTAGTCGCGGATATTCCGCTGGCCGCGGCGAAAGCGCGCGCCAAAAAACGTGACGCCCGCGAGGTAGAGCGCGATAATGACGAGATCCATCGTGCCGATGCGCATCGCTTCGCGTCCGCCTGCGGTAGAATGGCAATGCCGTGGAAGCCGCGCGATGCTAACTGTCGGCTCGCGGGAGTGTCAAGCCGCCCGGTTCGTTGTGCCCATGAGTGACGGCGACTCGTTCTTGTTTCACAGGTTCATTGCCCTGGGAGTGACAACACCATGAGTGTGTTCCTCGGTTTCAATGCTGGCGGCACAAAGACGGATTGCAGCCTCGTCGATTCAGCTGGACATTTGCTCGCCGAATCTACCGGCGGGCCTGCGAACCCGTTGCGCATCGGATTCGCCAAAGCCTGTGCTGCGCTGGGCGAGTCGGCAAAGCAAGCCCTTGCCGAAGCGCATCAGGATGCCGGCGACGTTCGCGCCGTCTGCGCGGGAATCGCTGGCGCTGGGCGTCCACGCGTGGCGCGGCGCATCGCAGCTTATCTGGCGCGCGCTTTTCCGCAATCCGCGGTTCGCGTCACCACGGATATCGAAATCGCTCTCGAAGCGGCGATCGGCCAGGGGCAGGGGATCGTCGTCGTTGCCGGGACTGGCTCGGCGGTGTGCGGACGAAATTCGGCTGGGAAAATCGCGCGTGCCGGTGGTTGGGGCCCGTGGATCGGAGATGAAGGAAGCGCCTACGACATCGGCCGCCGCGCCGTCGAGGCCTCATTGTGGGCGCGCGACCATCTCGGACCCGCAACGATGCTCGGCGAAAAGATTCTGCTCAGCGCTGAAGTGCGGGACTGGGATGTCTTGATCGAGCGCGTTGCCAAGCGGCCAGACAATGTTTTCCCGAAGCTGTTTCCTGTTGTTCTCGAGGCGGCGGAGGCAGGCGATGATGTCGCCCGCGAAATCCTCGCCGGCGCGAGAAAATCTCTCGTCCAAATGGCAAGAAGCGTGGTGGACACTCTCGGCCTGACCGGCCAATCGTTCACGCTGGCGAAGTCTGGCGGCATGTTTGGACGCAGCGCGCAATTCGATGCGGACCTCGACCAGGAATTGGCCGCCGCAGCGCCCGGCGCTCGAATCGCGCCTTTGCAGATTCCTCCGGCGCGCGCCGCCGCCGAACTGGCCCGCAAGAGCGTCGCGAGCGCCGCAGCTCATGGCGCGTAAAGCAAATTCCAGAACCTCCGAGGCTCGATGCGCATCGAGGGATGAGCTTCGCGGCTTCCTCCACGACGCGAGCGAGGAAGTTATCCTCGCTGTCCTCGCCAATCCTCGTCTGGCCGAAACCGATGTTTGCATCCTGCTCGAGCGCCTCGATCTTTCAGACAAGGTTCTTGGCTCTATCGCCGTTCATCCTTCATGGAAGAAAAATGAGAAGGTAAGGTTCCGCCTGGCGCGCCATCCGCACACGCCGCGGCGCATCGCTCTCCACCTCTTGCGCGACCTCTTTCTTTTTGACCTTGTGCAGGTGAGTTTGTCTCCGTCCACCCCTGCCGAAGTTCGCCGCGTCGCTGAAGAATTGATTCTCCGCCGCCTGCCCCATCTCCCCATCGGCCAGAAGCTCACTTTGGCGCGCAGGGGCTCGGCGAGAGTTGTCGGCGGAGTCCTCGCAGAAGGCCACCCGGCAGCGGCGACTCTCGCGCTCAATAATCCATTCCTCAACGAAGCACAAATCCTGCGCGTGCTCTCACGTTCACACGTTCCGGACCGGGTCGTCATGGCGATCGCGCGCCATCCGCGATGGTCTTGCCAGTATAATGTCCGTCTCGCCCTCATCCGTCATCCTGCCGCTCCTCTTGCTGCCGTTCTCAGGTTTCTACCCGACGTAACCATGCGTGATCTTCGTGAGCTTACTGCCGCTGCGATAATGCCGGATGCGATGCGCACTTATCTAAAGAAAGAAATCGCGCGCCGCTCGGCAAGGGGAGCCGCGGAAAGCGCAGCTTTGGAATAATCCGCATGTGTTCTCCCCTGGGCGCATGGTAAAAGTGGAGTTATATGGATGAAACACGGAAAAAGCGCATCAACCTGAAGTGGTTCATTGCGATCGCGGGCGCGATCTTCATCGCCTTGCTCGTTTATTCCTCCTTCCAGCAAGGCGTCGTCCGGTACGAGGTGTGCGTAGACTTCCACGGCCGCTCGCACTGCGCGCAAGCATCGGGCGCGAAGCCGAGCGAGGCGATTCGCAGCGCGCAGGAAATCGATTGTCAGATGATCGCCAACGGCCGCGACGAAAATGTGGTCTGCCTTGACACTCAGCCCTCGAGCGTCCGCGCCATCTCAGGAAATTGATCAGTCAAGGGAACTACATCGCGCAAACTCTAGCGCCGCGAGGAGGGTTCGGGAGCGGGCGTGCCAAGCATCCGCAAATATGTCATCAGCTGCGCGCGGTGATGCACTTCATGTTCGTTGATCCCAAACAGAATTACAGCCACTTTCCGCCGGAATCCGAGCCCTTCGTGGACGCGTTCTAAATCCCAGACAGCCTCCGGAAGCTTCTTGGCTGCCTCAAGCGTTTCTTCGTGCACGCGCTTGATCTGCCGCAGCTCTTCGTCGAGCGACGTTGCAGCTCCGCCGAGCACTGCTGCAAGTCCTCCCGGCACGCGCTTCTCGTAGTAGGAAAAATCCCCGTCGATTGCCACGCGGCGCACGCCTTCCTCGGAGACCCAAAGGTGTCGCAGCATTTCTCCGACGCTCAGCGCTCCCTTGGTTGGAGTCCATGCCATGTGTTCGGGGCGAAGTAATGCGAAAACTTCCTCAGTCCGTTTACGGCCGACTTCTTTCTGTTTCAGGAAGAACTCTGCAAGTGTCATGCAACCATTATACCTCGCCGGACATTCCTCGGAGCCCATCCCGCACTTCTATTGGATCGGATCCATCCTCTTCTATTTGACACTTGCTTTGCGCGTGCATAGCATCGAAGTGTCAGCGTGAGCTTCCGTCGGGCTGTTGCATCTTGGGGAGGCGCATGGAGGCTTCCGAGCGACGCAAGAACCCGTGCTATCGGTGTAGCGCGCCGGTTAGAATTTCTTGGGGAGAAGTGACACTCAACGCTACGCTACGCGATATTAGCTCTACAGGGATGTACATCGAAACTTCCGAACCGCTCTGGCTCCGCGCTGAATTTACGGCCAGTGTTATTCTTTCCGAGCGGCTCGACGTGCGATGCGTGGTCCGCCGCGTGGATGAGGGCAAAGGCATGGTCGTCGAGTTCCTGCATCTAAATCCGGATGTGCGAATGAATCTTAACCATCTTCTTTGGAGACTGGCTCACCAGTGATTCATTGCGCTAACTGCGGCCTCGAGCGCTCTGGCGACACTTGCGATCATTGCGGCCTCGACTCCACAGAGGCCGGACGGGCCGTGCACCGATCCCTGGTGAATCGCCTGGCGATATTCCTTCTTGGCGCGATCGCTTTCTTTGTACCCTGTTTCACGTATCCCCCGCTGGAACTCGACTCCATCCTAATTTTCATCGGCGTCTTGTTTTTCGGAACCATTGCATTGGCTATCTGGGCCGAGCGCCGGGCCATTCGCCATCAGGAGGTCGAGCTTCTAAAACGTATCTTTTACGGCCTGGTGCCGTTGCCGTGGCTTCTCGGCGCATTGGTCTTCGCGAACGGCGCAATTGACCGCTCCCCGCTCCAGGATTACGACACCACGGTAGTTGGCCGTTTTTCCATGCCGGGGATTATGCCGATGCACCAGCTCGTCGTGACGTCCTGGAGGAGAGATCACCGCGTGGAGCGCATCATGGTGACCAGTCGGGACTACGATGATTTCAAAGATGGCGACCGCGTGGATGTACGCGTAGCGGGAGGCCTTGCCTCCGTCCCTTGGATTTATGGGGTCTATCATCCCTAGCCGCGATGCGCATTCCTGAATCCATCTCTGAGCGTTTGCCGTTCCTTGGGGTTCTTGAAGACGGCTGGCAACCCGTTGCTCGCTGGGCGCTGATCGGCTGGCTGGTTTTTTATGCTCTCTTTCTCCTTCAAGCCGCGCGAGGCAGCGGCCCATTCCTCATGATTGATCTCGTCTTTGTCCCGATCCACGAAGGAGGCCACCTTCTCTTCCGCTTCTTCGGCCAGTGGCTCTCCGTAGCCGGCGGAACGTTCCTGCAGCTTTTCACTCCGTTCGCCCTGGCCGTGTACTTCATGTTCCGGCGCCAACCGCAGGGCGCTGCTTTCTGTGCGTTCTTTCTTTTTGAACAATTCCTCCCCATCGCAACCTACATTGCCGATGCCCGCGCCCAGCAATTGCCTCTTCTCACAGTGGGAGACTCGGAGTATGTAATTCACGACTGGAACTACTTGTTGGGCAGCATGGGGGTACTCCAGCACGACGTCCAAATCGCTTCGTCTGTGCGCATGCTCGGGTGGCTCGGCATGACCGGTACAGTGGCCTGGCTCGGCTGGCGCTCTCATGTGAGCCTGCGCGAAGCCCGCCGACATCAGCAGCTTCCCTGAAATAGGATTCCGCTTGCGGCGCCAGATTCGCTATTTAATTTCGTTAGGGGAGGGACATCAGGAATACTGACTGCCGGGAGCAAGAGAACTTCGCGGCTTGTGGCCAGCGAAGCACCTCTGCTCCCGAACAGCTCAAAGCGAAAAACTATGCAACGAACTTACGACGAATTGCCGCGCCCATTCCCAGCAGCCCCGTCCCCAAGAGCAGGAGACTGGCAGGTTCCGGCACAGGAGGTGCATCCACCAGGCCGGTATTCGTAAAGACGCTCTCTGCCGGTTTACAGCCTTTCTTGTCGCATAAATTGGAATACCCAAGTATGAAAGAGCCGTTGGGTGCTCCGCTGAGGTTTACGGTGATTGGGCTTCCTGATGTCAGGGCAGTGGAAATCGCAAATACGTCGAGCGTAAAGCTCGAAGGCGCCGCGAATCCATGTGCTACGTCCCCGAACACCGACCAGTTGTTGAAAGATTCAGAGCCGCCTGCAGTCAATCCCAGTGCGGCGTAAGCCGTGTTGGTGCAGCCAGCATTCATACAAGTAAAACTAGCTGTGTTGGCTGTTAAACCGTAGGTGCCAACGGTTGCAAGCGAGGATCCCGCAATCGATGCTGAACCTCCGCCATTATAGAGACCGACGATAATCAGGAGTGGGTTCTGCAATGTAAATACACCACCGGCCACACCGACGTTGAAAGATCCAGTGTTGGTAATGACGTTTGGGTCGCCCCCTGGAGGGGCGGTGCAAGATTGGCACACGAAAATCTGCGGGCCGCCTGCGGCGCTAGCCCACGCTGACGATGCGCTTGCCATCCCGAGCATAAGCAGGAGTAAGCTTCCTGCCAGAGCAGTCTTGATGAGTTTCATTGAGCTGAGCCTCCGCGCAACCTAACCTCTTGATCCGATGAGGGAAGAGCAACTGGACTACCAAACTTCAGCTTACCGGGACTGTCGAGTACTATTCTGCATCCTTTTGATTTGGAATCACTTGCCGGCAGGATTCTAGTACTCCCAATCCAGTACGATTCCTTGTTCGCGCATATATTTGCAGTTTTGATGTCGTCAACTTGCCGAGTCTGTTTTCCTAACGTAAGGGGACGTCTCCCCACTTTGGATTGCGTGCATGGCAAGTGATGCTCGTCACGCCTCATGATTCTTGGCTTTTCTCCAAAGCGCCTCTTGGAGCGCATAAGAGAATTACGAAGCTGGTGTATATTCAAGGCCAGAGAGGACGCCCGATGGAACTCCTCATCGTTCGACCACGTTTCTTGGATGAACAGAAGAGATAAGCGATGAGCCTCAAAGTGTTTGCGGCGCAAGCTCTGGCGGATTTTCAGACCACGGCCTCGGTTGCGCCGAGCTCTCCGCAGCTTGTCTCCGCCATGGTTGAACACGTGCCGGACGTGCCCGCTCCGGTGGTCGTGGAATTCGGCGCAGGCACGGGCGCGATGACGAGCGCGCTCCTTGAGCATTTGCCCGCAGATGCAAGATTGTTCGTCTTTGAAATCAATCCTCGTTTCGTGAAGCACCTCAAGGAGAAATTCGCTGATCCGAGAATGACGCTGATCAATGCCAGCGTTGAAAATGTGGATTCGGAGCTTCGGAGCAGGGGTGTCCAGCGAGTGGATGCGGTTGTGTCGTCGCTCGGGCTGAGTTTCATGTCCCCGCAGATGCGTTCGACGATTTTCGACCGGCTGATGCCCTTCGTTCACGAGAAGACGGTACTGACGCAGTATCAATACCTCGTCGCCATGCAGATTTCTGACGGGCACGTCCAGAGGATGGACGTGCGTCCGCTCCTGAGGCGCTATTTTGGTTCGATCGAATCCAGAATTGTCTGGTTCAATTTGCCTCCCGCGTACGTCTTCACGTGCCACCTGCATCCCGCTGGTGGACGCTGAACTTACTGGCGATCCTGACTGGTGAACAACCAAGGAATTACAAAGTGCGAATTTGTGTCGATTAGAAATGGGCCCGATCCTTTGTTTTCTGTGACTTACGGTCATTTCTAATCGCGGAGTGTGTCGATTAGAAAGCAGTCGAGAGTCAACAGTTGAAAGTTGAGAGCAAGCTGGCTGCAGCACAGAGCCGAGCGGGGTGTGATCCGCCTCTGCAGGAAAATGCTGCGGTGGGCGAGACCCTTCGGCTTCGCCCGCCACGGCGGACAAGCTCAGGGTGAACGGCTCGATGCTGAAGCCGTTCAAGTTATCGATTAGAAAATGAGATATTCTTTGTTTTCTGATAGTTACCGCGGAGCCTAATAATTTGGGCGTGTTACAGAAGTGGGGCGAGAGATTTGCAGGCGAATCGGCATCGGGAATGCCGCGCTGTCGCTCCGTCGTCGGATTGGAGAAACTCATCATGCGAGATGACGCTAGCAGGATGCATATTGCGGCGCAACACCTCCTGTCTGTGGAATCGCTCGTTCTGGAGGCCGGAGAAAGCAGGGGTTCGGCCTCGCTGATTCGAGACTATTGCAACGAAGTTGTGAATTTGCTAATTATGTGAGACGAGTTCAACTTCGGAGTTTGCCCGATTGGGGCCAAAGGAGTATCTATGCGACCCGGAACACCTGTCAGCGACATGAGCTACGCCGAGGTACAGGCGGAAAAGAGGAGGATTGAATCTGAACAGCCCAGAGCCAAAGGCATAAGGGCCTTGGAGAACGAGGAGAGGATGGACCTGCTGAACGTTCGCGAGGCCGACCTACGTGGCGAAATAAGGGATGCGGAGGAAATTTACGCGGCGATGGAAGGTCGTGCGCGTCGATGAGTTTCCTTGGGTGAGATGGGGGACGCTCCGATAGACGACGGGCCGCGCGGCCGACCACCGTGGATCTGGAGGTTTCTCGTCCTGGGTGGGGCAATTGGCTTTGGTTTGGTCATAGCTGCGCTGATAGCATTCTGGGGGGTATACTCGTACAGCCACCAATCAAGTGCTCCGATCACCTGGGCCCCAGTTACCATTCCCCCGGTCGGAATAACAGCTCAATTGAAGACAGAGTTGTTAGAGGGGGATGTTCACTACCAATTTCGTGTTTTGCCTTCCTCGCCCGAGTTTTCATCACCTTTTGACGCTGCAGCAGTGTCAGATACGTCCACGAAGCATTTTACTTTGATTTTCTACGACACAGGCGGCTTTGAGGTTTGCAGGCAGGGGATTGAGACCAGTCATGAAGTTGGTGGTGACGGGAAAACCGACGCGCTGACAAGCAATGGGAAGCTCTTGCTTTGCTCATCGGACGATTACAAGCGAGCTAGTCGCTGGAATGTAGCCTACAATTTCCCGCAACTGTCCAAGGTCGAAACCGTCCCAAAGACGATTCCACCTTCGAAAGGCCCCTCTGCTGGGACAATAGGTGGGGATGACTCGCTAACGGGATTCGGCATTATCGATCACAAAATGAACACGCTATCCGGGCACACATTCCTCATCGCCAACGAGGGCGAGCAACTCACCGCAATTGGATGGTCAGCTTCCGCCCGATTGCGTATCAGTTGTAAGCCTTCGGGACAATGCCTAATCGAGAATAAGGACAATGGGGAGGCGATTCACGGCAAGGCGCTGAATTAAACACTGGGGTCTCCGCTTCACACTGCGCCCACGCAAAGTTCACAAGGAAACCACACAAAATCTAACTCTACTGGACAAAGACCTTCACATCTATGGGGTCAACCATCACAGGAGTCGGCACGCCCTTCTTTTCGTATGTAGTGATATCGGAATCGTGTTCGAGGGTGAGACCGATGTCGTCGAGGCCGTTGAGGAGGCAGCGCTTGCGGAAGGGATCCACTTCGAAGGAGCGCTCGAAACCTTTGCCGTCGGAGATTTTCTGGTTCTCGAGATCCACGGTGAGCGTGTAGCCATCGATTTTCTCGGTGCGCGAGAAAAGCTCGTCCATGTCGTTGTCGGGGAGCGTGACGGGGAGGATGCCGTTCTTGAAGCAATTGTTGTAGAAAATGTCGGCGTAGCTGGGGGCGATGATGGCGCGGAAGCCGTAGTCGCCGATGGCCCACGGGGCGTGTTCGCGGCTGGAGCCGCAGCCGAAATTCGCCCGGGCGATGAGCACGGAGGCGCCCTTGTAGCGCGGCTTATTGAGGGCGAAATCGGCATTGGGTTTCTCGCCCGGCAAGCCCGCCTCGGCGGGTAAATACCGCCAGTCGTAAAACAGGACGCGGCCGTAGCCCTCGCGCGTGAGGAATTTCAGGAATTGCTTGGGGACCATTTGGTCGGTGTCCACGTTGACGCGATCCATGGGAGCGACCAGGCCGGTGTGTTTGGTGAAGGGATTCATTTTTGTGCCTCAGCGGCCACTATAGAACCAAAGGCGAACTGCAGATCCCTCGTCCCGTAGAACCTTCCGGGACGCAAACGGCGCGTCGCCCCGATGAAAAGCATCGGGACTCGCTCGGGATGGCAACCAAAGGAACTTCTCGCATCCAGTTTCGTAGACTTCCCCTCAGCGGCTGAAGCCGTGCCTTGATGAAGAGTACACAGGCTGAGAGCCTGTGCCACATTGCTCGGCATGACAGGAAGGCGCGTGTTCAATTTGAGTTGTTCCCGTTGCTCCATTTGCGCACATCCACGAAATGGCCTTCGATGGCGGCGGCGGCGGCCATCAGCGGGCTGACAAGATGCGTGCGGCCGTCCTTGCCCTGGCGGCCCTCGAAATTGCGATTCGACGTGCTGGCGCAGCGCTCGTGCGGCTGGAGAACGTCGTCGTTCATGCCGATGCACATGGAGCAGCCGGCGTCGCGCCACTCGAAACCGGCGTCGCGGAAAATTTTGTCGAGGCCTTCGGCTTCGGCCTGGGATTTCACGCGGCGCGAGCCTGGGACGACGAGCGCCTGTTTGAGCGATTTCGCGACGTGTTTGCCGGCGACGAGGCGCGCGGCGAGGCGCAAATCCTCGAGGCGCGAATTCGTGCAAGAGCCGATGAAGACGCGGTCGAGGGCGATGTCGGTGATAGGCGTGCCGGGCTTGAGGTCCATGTAGACGAGGGCGCGCTCGGCGGCTTTGCGGTCCACGGCATTTGCGAAGGACGCGGGGTCGGGGACGCGCTGCGTGACGTCAGTGACCATGCCGGGATTCGTGCCCCAGGTAACTTGCGGCGCGAGCTGCGAGGCGTCGAGCTCGACCGTGGCGTCGAATCTCGCGCCCGGGTCCGACGGCAGGAGTTTCCATTTTTCGACGAGCGCCTGAAAATCTTTGCCGCGAGGGACGAAGGGGCGGCCTTCGAGATACGCGAACGTCGTCTCGTCGGGCGCGACCATGCCGGCGCGGGCGCCGCCTTCGATGGACATGTTGCAAATCGTCATGCGCGCTTCCATCGAGAGCGCGCGAATCGCTTCGCCCGTGTATTCGAAGACGTGGCCGTTACCTCCCGCGATGCCGATTTTTCCGATGATGGCAAGGATGATGTCTTTCGAGGCGAGGCCCGGGCCCAGGCGGCCC
>DASYXV010000061.1:0-6548 GCA_035934545.1 Candidatus Acidiferrales bacterium | reverse complement strand
GAACAACAAAAAGTTTCGTAAGCCTAAGAATTTCGCGGCAAAAACACGCGCTGCGGCTATACCCGAACCTGTTTCAGTGAGCCTCTCGACCGTCGAAGTCGCTATTTGATGCCAAAACTTCCGCGCGGCATCGAGCGCTGGTTGCTGATTCGCATTGCCGTAGAAAAGTTTGTGCTAAAGCCAGTCTCCAGTAAGTGCCATGCCCGCTATGAAACCCGCCCAAAACAGCATCCAAAGCTGAATCAGCGTGAACGCAAATACGAACCATCGTAATCCCTTCATTCGATAGACCCAGAAAATACCGAGTACCACAGACGCAATGAACAAGCAATTGTTGGTCCACAGCAACAACGTACTTGGGGTAGGGCGCGGCGACATCGACGGATCGATCCAGCCAACCTCGCCTATGGCAATGGTAATTGGAATGAAGAGCAAGCTCAGGAAGGCAAGCCAGTATTGCCGCTTCCATCTTTCACGATCCAAGGGCCACCTGTGAATTAGCGCGACTACGAGATTTGCGACCAGTGCAAGCGTGACCAACAACAGCGGCCAAGCATACAGGCCCTCTAAGCTTTGCCGAAAGAGCCACCAAAAGTTGTTCCAGCGAAATGGCGCGAAAGCTCCCATTGAGAACTCTTGGATCACGTTTACACAATAGCTCGGAGAAAAGGTCGATTTTCAGTTCTCGCGATCTGCGTTGCCTCATGGTAACGAGTGCCGTAGTTGATGATTAACGCGCACACAAGACAAGTGGGTTCAGCGCTGCAGAACACTGAAATACAGGCTGTGTCCTGGCAGAGAGACAGCTTCGCGTTCTGCTATGTGCAGGCACGTGTGAACACAGGAACACATGCAGTGTTCACCACAAAAGATATGCGTTGCATTCACCAACCCTTCACGACAATGCCCCATTGAAGAACGGATTGCGGAAATTAGTTCTGCAAAAAGGCCGCAGGCGAAAAGTCGATTTGGGCGGGAGCGACCCGGCTGTTTGTGCGGTTTTGCCGCGCAGACTGCGCTGCACGCGAGAAATTGCCTAAAGCCTTGCTTTAGCGAACGCGCGCCCCGATCCGGACTTCAGATACCTCTCAAACGCAAACGCGCGCGCCTGATCCGCAAATGCGACATAGCTCTTGATGCGCCAAGGCCGATGCTTGGCCGTGTGTGCGACCGATCCTGAATTATGTTTCGACAGTCTGGCGCGCAAATCGTCAGTGATACCTGTATAGAAGCGCTCGGTGTCGGCGACGCTCTGCAAGATGTAGACGTACTTCACGTGGAGTCCGCCTCCGCTGAAGCTCCGGCGCGACAGCCTTCGCTCGCTGAATTCCTTGGCCTGCCGAGCCGTAGCTCGCCGATAGTGAAGGTAGACCCCTTGCAATGTCAAATTGGCGAGCGAAGGCTGGTGGGGCTGGGGAGAGTCGAACTCCCGACACGCAGTTTAGGAAACTGCTGCTCTATCCGTCTGAGCTACAGCCCCGCATGAAAACCGCAGCGCCCAATAGCTTAACACTGCGGCGTAGCTCTGTTGTAGCATAGAGAGTTAGTCGAGTTAGCCATGGACGCGCGCAAGAAAATCCGGCGAAAATTGCTCGCGGCGCACCGCTCCGCGCGAAGCTGGCGCATGGTGGCGAAGGCCCTCGTCTCGACCAAGCATCCCCTGCTGGCGCACATCATTCCCATCCGGCGGTGCAATCTGGCGTGCGCCTATTGCAACGAATACGACGATTTCTCGAAGCCTGTGCCGCTCGACGAGATGCTCCGCCGCGTCGACCGCCTCGCCTCCTTCGGCACGTCCATCATCACCATCAGCGGCGGCGAGCCTTTATTGCATCCCGAACTCGACGACATCATCCGCCGCATTCGCCACGACGGCATGATTGCGGGAATGATCACGAATGGATATTTGCTGGTCGCGGACCGCATCCAGCGGTTGAATGCCGCGGGTCTTGAGTTCCTGCAAATCAGCATCGACAACGCGCAGCCCGACGAAGTCTCGAAGAAGAGCCTGAAAGTCCTCGACCAAAAACTAGAGCTGCTCGCCGAGCACGCCGATTTTCACGTCAACATCAATTCCGTGCTGGGCAGCGGCATCCATCATCCCGAGGACGCACTCGCTGTCGCCCGCCGCGCCATCGAATTGGGATTCACCTCCACGGTTGGCATCATTCACGATGGCAATGGCCAGCTCCAGCCCCTTGCACCAAACGAGCGCGAGATTTTCGAGGAAATCATGCGCCTCGGCAAACGTTCGTTCTCACGCGTCAATTCGTTTCAGCACAATATCGCCGCGGGACGCGAAAACAATTGGCGCTGCCGCGCCGGCTCGCGCTACCTCTATATTTGCGAGGACGGCTTGGTTCACTATTGCTCGCAACAGCGAGGCTATCCCGGCATACCACTCGCGGAATACACCGCCGAGCGCCGCCATCGCGAGTTCTACACGAAAAAATCTTGCGCCCCGCACTGCACCGTCTCCTGCGTTCATCAGGTCGCGGTCCTCGACAATTGGCGCGGCCCACAAACCATCGATTCAGACACAGCCCCGGCACCACAAGCATTGGTGCAAATGTCACAGGGTCGCGCCCGAGATTAACTGCCTGCCGGCCGGTCGGCGTTAGAGACCGGCACATCAAAACTGACCTTGATTCACCAATTGCTTTCGTCGGCGGCGATTCTGCGATAAAGTAGCAAGAGGTTCGCCATATCTTCGCCTGGAGGATCGGTGGGCGTAATGCAAGTCCTGGTCGCAGCGCTGTTGGCTCTGGTGCTCTTGCTCGCCATCGGCGTGGTTTGGCTTTCCACACGGCGCGCCGACTCCTCGAAAAACGATTTCGCCACTCTGCGTCAGGAGATGCAGGCTGCCCTTCTGTCTCACTCCCAGTCCGTGAATACGCAGATGGGGCAAACGCTGCAGACGGTCCTTCAGCAGCTAGGACAAGTTAGGTCTTCCGTGCAAGAAGGCCTCTCAAATTCAGGGCAATTGGTTTCCCAAGCGCACGCTGCCGTGGCGACCGAATTGCGGAATTCGCAGGAAGTGCTGGGTCGCGTGGGCAAGCAGTTGGGAGAAATTCACCAAGCGGGACGGGATCTGTCCCAAGCCACGCAAACTCTGCAGAGCGTCTTGGGCGGAGCAAAGACGCGCGGCTCGCTGGGCGAAGTCGCGCTCGAAACTCTTCTGGCCGACGCCCTGCCGCGCAGCGCTTATGAAACACAATACCGTTTTTCGACCGGCGCAATCGTCGATGCCATTGTTCGCACCGGAGGAAAATTCGTTTCGATTGACTCGAAGTTTCCGCTCGAAGCGTACCGCCGCATCTTGGACTCGGGTGAAGATGCGCGGAAAGAATTTTTTCAAGTGGTGCGGAAGCACGCGGAATCCGTTGCGGAAAAATACATTCTTCAGGACGAAAATACACTCGATGTGGCGCTGATGTTTGTGCCGTCCGAAGGCGTTTACTATGAACTGCTGATGACGTCCGACGTAAAGCTTGGCCGCCTGGACGACCACTGCCGTGGGAAAGGCATTTTGCCTGTTTCACCCAACACGCTTCACGCGTACCTAAGCGCGATCATGATGGGACTCAAGGGTATGCAAGTGGCCGAGAACGCCAAACATCTTCTAGCCGGTCTCGCGGGTCTTCAGGGCCAGCTCGATTCATTCGCCAAAGTTTACGACACGCTCGGCGGCCATCTTCGCCACGCGCAACAGTGCTACGACGAAGCAGAGCGCAAGCTCGATCGCACGCAAGGAAATCTGGAACAAATGGCGCAAGGCGCACTTCCCGAAATCACGGAAAAGGCACTCGAGGC
This sequence comes from Candidatus Acidiferrales bacterium, assembly GCA_035934545.1. Classification (GTDB taxonomy): domain Bacteria; phylum Acidobacteriota; class Terriglobia; order Acidiferrales; family UBA7541; genus DAHUXN01. Next base: position 2,735 of record DASYXV010000061.1, on the reverse strand, counting down.
CGCATCCATAGATTGATTCTGCCCACCCCTTTCCTCATTGCCCATTTAAAACCTCGCCAGCCGCTCGAATCAGCGCCTGCAGATCGCCTGGTGGATTCGCCGTGCTGATTTTCGCAAATTCTTTTCGCGCCCCTCGAATATCAGCGTGCCCAGAGCGCAATTTTGTCAAAATCTTGTCGATGTGCCGTTTCGCATCACCGTTAGCCAGCCTATCCGCGGCTTGCAGGAAATGCCGAGCCTCTTCTGCATTTGGCGGGTCTGGTTTCGATTCAAACGTAACCGCGTACGAAAAATCTCCCGCGCGCAGCCCTTTCACTTCGAGCGTCGCGGAGTTGTCCGCCCCGCCGCGCGTCCGCAGATGCTCGCTTACGCCGTGCTTGAATCCCACAATCTCTGGGCTCATATTTCGCACATCCAGTTCGACTGGCTGCGCCGTCCCGCTCACGTGCAGAACCAGCTTCGCTTTCTTTCCCGGCCTCACTCCGTCATAAGGTGGATAGAGAACGACGTCCACAAACGTGATTTGCGCCGACACTTCGGATGCGCCAGATTTCACGGCAAGCTGCACATTTCCCGGCGCGGTCTTTGAGGACGCCAGAATCACAAGCTCGCCGGGCGAAGCCGCCAGCACGAATGCGGACTTTCCATCCAACTCAACTCGATTTCGATCCGCATCGCCGGAAAATCCACTTCCGCTTACCGCAAAGCGATCCTTGAGCGCGGCCATCGCGGGCACTGTGGCGATCTCTAATTTCTCCGCATTCGGCCGATGCACTACATCCGCGGCGGCGGCCATCTCCGTTCCCAGAATTCGCGCGATCAGAACTCCTGCGTCGGGTGGCACCAAGAAATGAGCGCGGCCGCTTTCATCCGTGGTCACCACTTCACCATTGGACAATATGACCTTGACTCCCGCGACGATGCGTCCATCTGCCGAGAGGACTGCCAACGTCGCAGGCCATCTTGATGTCAATTCCAACGGCAGCACAATTTGTTCCGGCGGCGCTTGCGGCGGGGTTTGCGTAATCGGCGTTACGACAATCGGTAGCGCGCCAATCACCACCAACCATGCAGCACACAATCCGCGTATCATGACGTGATTCTACCGTGCCGCGCCTCGGCGGTCGAATCTCTGGGCCATCAGCGCACAAGGAAATCGCGCATCCTCCGTTTCTTGAACTCGGCTGACGTGTTTGTTAGCCTTACCTGCGCTTACGCCCGTATCGCCGTATTCCCCAGCGGCGTCGGATGCGAACGCGCGTTTCCATTTCATGTCCAATCGTAACGCCCGAGGTTTTTTTGATCTTCTACCCGCCTGGTGGAGACACAAAGGCTCGCTGGCAGTGAGTCTTGCCATCACTCTTTTCGCCATTTTCGTATACTTCACCACGTTTATCGGCGAGCGCCCCACGCCGATCTTCGATTTCGTTTCGCGCCTGGAACTAAACAGCTTGGACACGCGCTTCCGCTTTCGCGGCCGCCAGCATCCCGATCCACATATCGTGATCGTCGATATCGATCAACGCTCGCAGGAGGTTCTCGGCCGCTGGCCGTTCCCGCGCCAGAATTTCGCGCGCATGCTCGACAACCTTCGCCAGGATGGCGCAAGCGTCGTGGCTTTCGACATCACTTTCAGCAAGCCGGACGAAACCCTCGGACCTTTGCGGGATTTTCAAACGCAGCTCGCGACGGAGAAAAAAGAAGGCAAGCCCGTCGACCCTGCACTGATCTCCGCGATTGACGAACTCCAGAAGCGCTACAACTACGATCAACAATTCGCCGACGCTATCCACCGATTCGGCCGCGTCGTCCTCGGCAACTATTTTCTGTACACCGAAGCGGATTTACAGGGCGTCCCGCAACAATCTCTGAAGCATTACGCTGACCTCATCTCGTTTTTTCCCTATCCGCAGGTGCGCGCGCTCCAATCGGCTGGTGGACCCACCAGCTACGTGCGGCTGATTCGCGACTACGCTGATTTCGATCTTGTGCCCAAAGGCGCCGAAGCGAACGATGATCTTTTCACCGGAGCCCTTGCCTCGGATCGCGCTGGCTCTGGTTTCTTCAACGTCATGCCCGATCCGGACGGCGTGGTTCGGCGAGCATTGCTTGCACTACCTTACGGCACCGACCCAGATCCATCCAATTGGGATTTCTACGCCTCAATTGACGTCCAAGCCATCCGCCTTTTCCTGAATCTCCCCGACCAGCAAACCGTTCTCGATTACGGAAAGGGAGGCATTGTGGCACTCGAATTCGGGCCGAATGTAACCGTGCATCCCGATCCGATCGGCCGCATGATGATTAATTATCAGGGCCCCTCGCACACATACCTGTACGTTTCCATCGCCGATGTCGTAAACAAAAGTTTTGCGCCCGGCACATTCAAGGGAAAACTCGTCCTGGTCGGAGCCTCAGCCACTGGTATCGGCGACTTACGTACTACCCCATTCGGCGGCCTCGACTTCCCTGGCGTGGAAATTCATGCAAACGTGATCGATAACATCATTAACCAGAATTTCCTCCACCACGGAGGCGCGCAAGTACTCACCGACCTTGCCATGATTTTTGTTTTTGGAATTCCCCTCGGCATTTGGCTGGCGCTGGTCCAGCCGCGCTGGCTGATCGCCGGTCTTCTTCTGCTTGCTCCATTCACGGCCCTTGTGTATTGGGCATTTCTTCACGGCTGGTGGCTGAATTTCATTGTGCCTTCACTTTTCACGCTGATTCCCAAT
>DASYXV010000006.1:0-2631 GCA_035934545.1 Candidatus Acidiferrales bacterium | reverse complement strand
GGAATCCACGGCCAGTTCTGGCTCCAGATCGAGGTATCGTCCAACAGCTTCCAGGGAACCGGAGTAACGATGAGGCCTGCCGCGGCTCCCGCGCTCCACACCAGCAGATCTCGACGTGTGAACTTCATGCTGCTCCCTTCACTCGTGGCAACCTAAGCACCCCACTTCAACGTTGCGGCGGCGATGGCAATCTTCGCAGTCGCTCATCTTCATGCCTTCATGAGGCGCTCGGCGCAGCCGCGAAATCGAATTTCCCCAGATGTCGCGGCTGTATCCGCTGATGCGGTTCACCTGATACATGCGCACCCGGTCGGACTCGCCGTAGTCGGAGTGACACTCGGCGCAAGCGAGCCCGGCGCGTTTCACGTGGATCGCGTGCGAGAACCACACATTCGCCGGCTGCCGCGAATACACCAGCCACGGAGTTTCGTGCCCGGTTTTGATGTAGGCATCGACCAGGGTCGCCTCGGCTTTGCTGTCTCCAATGCGATCCGAATGGCAACCAGCGCATTTCGCCATGGCAGGAAGTCCGGCGAAGGTTCCATCCTCGCGAATGACGTGGCACTCGGCGCAATCGGCGACGCCCGATTTTTCCGCGTGCGTCTTGTGCAGGAAATCGAGCGGCTGATGCTTCTGCACGTAGAGCGCGCGCGGAAACACCATCCACCCGGCGAAAAGCGCGACCGCCAAGCCGAACCCGAAGAAAAACAGTTTGCGCGCCATCTTTAAACTCCTGCCGTCCAGTCCGTCCGCGAAAAAAAGCACTGGAACAGCCGCACCAGATGTTCACGAGGAAGAAATTGCGCGACCCCGCGCACTGGCGAGCCGCCATCGCAACCTGGGGCGTGCGTTTCGTGGATCTCATTCGTAAATCGCTCGCGCTCGGCCGCTTGCCAGGCTTCGGCCTGCGGCCCTGCGATCAGTCCAGCACGCGTGAGGCCCGGAATTTCCCAGCCTTCGAACAGCCAGCCCGCGCCGTACGGGTCCGCTGTCAAGCGCGACGGATCGCTGCGCAGCCTTGTGTTCACTTTCTGGATCATTAGCGGATTCGGAAAGCTCATCGGCCACTCCACGCCGTGAACGCCGAGCGCGAGCGTGGGGCAATGGGTTCCGCGTGAGGAGACGAAGGTGACCGTATCCACCGTTCCCGTTACATCGGCCACGAATCCGTCAATGCCCACGTGGCAGAGACCGGATTCTTCAGCATCCAGCCAAAAATGATTCGAGGTATACATCAGATTGGCCGGAGGCTTGGTGGCGTGAGGTTGCGCCAGGTGCAGGTACGAATCGCAGTAGCGATACGTGTTGCTGGTGCAATTCGACAGTTGCGAATCACTGAACGGCACCAGTTTCGGAATTGGCGAGACGCCACAGAATTGCACGCGAATCTCTTCCAGATGCGGACAACGATTCTGCGGTGTGTCGCTTTTGGCCGCCAATTCGCAGTCGACATATCGCGGCGACGTGCAGCGGCCCCCCTCGGTTACCCCAGGCCCGTCGAGGATCAGCTTGCGCACCGGGGCGGCGTGGCAATAACGCGCTCGACCTTCTTTGAGAAACGGGCAAGACATAACCTACTCCTGCGATTTCTTGTTCGTGGCGTCAGATTTTGGAGGCTGGATTTTTTCTCCGCCATCCGCCATCGTCAGTCCAAACTCCGGAACTGTGAAGCTGTGCGACCCATGCAACAGCGCCTTCAGATCCGCATCGATGTTCCGCAAATCCACTGCCGGGGATTTCACCTTGCGTGCCAGCAGATCCCAGCCCACCGACAAAAAGACGACAAGTAATGCGACCAGCGTGACCAGCCCTAACGCGGCATTCGTGATATTGAGCCACATAGTCCAATTCTCTCCAGCCATGTGAGTTGACCTCCTCGCCGATTCCAAGCGTCGGCCATTGTTAGAAATGCAAGTAGAAGGCCATCATGGATAATCAATCGCTTACGAGAAATTTTGCGTTGGGCGCGTTGGGAATCCCAACATGCCGTGTAGGAGATCCCGACTTTGTGGCGAAAAACGAAGTTGGGTGCCCGCTGGTTCTGTCGAATGCGATGGCGTAAGCCTCGCCCGGCACAGCCATTTGTGAGCGCCGTCTCGCACAACCGTGAGCGTAATCACAAGCTTCCCGCTTCTTCCTCGATAGAAAGAAGTTAGAGGCTGCATTTTGTTCGTGGGAGCCTCATTTGCGTGTGTGTTTTGAAAGTTCTAGCTGATTCCCATTAGTGATCGCTAATTTCTGCGCAACTAGAATGAGCCCGCCCATGAATCCGAAGTGGAACGGACAGTTCTCCTGCTTCGATCTCGTCGCCAAAACCGACGCGTGTTCCCGCAGCGTCGTCGAGGTACGCGGCATTGAAATTGGCGGCGATGATTTTGTCGTGATGGCCGGTCCGTGCGCCGTCGAATCCGAAAGTCAGTTGCTGCAAACGGCGGAAGCGGTCGCCGAAGCCGGAGCGCGCATCCTGCGCGGCGGAGCCTACAAGCCGCGTTCTTCTCCGTATGCATTTCAAGGATTAGGGGTGGAAGGCCTGAAGCTTCTGCGCAAAGCGCGCGAGGCCACCGGACTCGCCATCGTCACCGAGGTCATGAGCGAAGAAGATGTCGAAGTGATCGCCGAGTATGCCGACAT
>DASYXV010000071.1:0-149321 GCA_035934545.1 Candidatus Acidiferrales bacterium | reverse complement strand
GGTACGCCACCTTTGGGTTGTGCTTCGACAGCACTTTGGTGATCGCCGCCGTCAGCGTCGTCTTCCCGTGATCAATGTGCCCGATCGTCCCCACGTTCACGTGCGGCTTCGATCGCTCAAATTTCTCTTTCGCCATTGCTTCCTATCCTCGCTCGCTTAGAATCTTTGCTGCTTCCGCAGCTCACAACAAACCGACATCGGCCAGCAAAAACTCCCCAACTGGCACGCTAAAAACATGCCCAAGCTGTTCAAGCCGGCCGGGCAATTCCGCATCGACACTGACCCTTTCCGGCGCGCCGTTCGGCAGTCTGCTTACAACGGTAGCTTGCACCTTCGCGTCACCCAAACTCATCTTCCACGATCTTTCCGAAGTCGACTCCCAGCGGGATCTGCGCTCTCTTAAAAACGAGTCCGCCGTACTCTGCTGGATGGCCCTGCTTAACTGCCCCGCCTCATCCACGGCCTGCGCCATCGGCTACCATCCCTTAGTGATGGAGCGGGGGACGGGATTCGAACCCGCGGCCATCTGCTTGGAAGGCAGAGACTCTACCTCTGAGTTACCCCCGCCCAAACCCACCAGCCCTTCCCACAACCCGCGAGAATCTGGAGCCTGGGACCGGGATTGAACCGGTGACCTCGTCCTTACCAAGGACGCGCTCTACCAACTGAGCTACCCAGGCTCTGACCGGTTCGCTGCTCAGCCGCAATCCCCATCCGCAAACAAAGTTTTCACGCCAACGATTCCAGAGTTCTTCGCAGCTTCAATGGGCCCTTGTTGTCCGCTTTGCCAACCTCTCGCGACAGACTGGTGGACGGGGGAGGATTCGAACCTCCGTAGCCCGCAAGGAGCGGCAGATTTACAGTCTGCTGGTTTTAGCCACTCACCCACCCGTCCCGCGAGCGTTACCGGGACTTGAAGCGATGGTGCCAACCGGGGAACTTCGCAACGCAGAAAAGGCTCGTGTCCAAAGACACCAGCCCGTTCATTTGAAATGCGATAAATCCGCCCGACTCCGCCTTAAGAATCCCGATCTCTCAAAATCAGCTGGCGGAGGGATTTGAACCCCCGACCCTCTGATTACAAATCAGATGCTCTACCAACTGAGCTACGCCAGCACGAGCAAACCACGAGAAGTTATCACACAGGCATCAAAATTGCAAGCAAGGGAAAAAGTATCCGTTGGTCCGAGGATCCAAGGGACCCCAAACGCACAAATACAAGGACTCCCTGGCCCCCAAACGGGTCATTATACCACACAACTTGGCGCTGGCGGGATTGTTCTGCCTAGTTTCGAGCCCGCGGCTTCGCGACATGTAGTGACCAGTGGGAGATCCCTTCGCTAGCCATTTCGATTGGCGCCAAGATACAGGTTATGCGCTCAGCATTAAATTCGCTCCAGCCAGGAAATTCGGAACAAAGGGACTTTCGCGCTCCAAAGTATTTTGCCTTTGGACAGGACGCGCACCTCGACACTCTTGCCGAGGCGTTCAATCTCTTCAATCATCTCAAGGTGACGCAATTCTATCCGTAGTTTTCTGTTCAGACGCGGCCCCGCATCCGAGCTTTGGCCACCCTACCTGGAGACCTAACGGCGCAACTCTCAAGTTCTCACTAGACTCAGAATTCTGATGTGGGCAGTCTCCCATGTATACGGTGATGTCTGATTGGAATCGCAGAGGCATCGCTAAGGTGGATTTCACGTGCGGGCGGTGCTACAAACTAACAAGAGAGCGGGTGGTTAGTTCTGCCTGTCGGAAAGCCTTGGGCCGCCATGTACGTGAATTGCGAGGTAGTCGGTTGCCGATCACGAGTCCCTTCGGAATTGGAAGCGGAGAAACGCTGCGTGTTGCATTTTACGTTGGGGCTGGAGCAGGCGTGCATGGACATGCGGCGCGAAGCAGCGCTGGGAAAGACGGCGAGAGAGAGGTTTGACGAGATGGGCGGGTACATCGCGCGGCACGGCGAAAAACTGGCGCGGCTGGCGACGGCGGGCGCTCCTCTCACCGATGAAACGAAGGCAAGAATCCTCAGCACGTTTCTCACCCTGATGAATTGTCGCGAGAACATCGAGCGGATCGCGCACCGTCAGGAAGCCGAACGCAAAATCGCCGGCTGATCCCATCGCGGTCTTTCAAGCAAACTTCTCAAAAGGCTAATTCACTCGGACGCCGTAAGAATTCGCGTGTGCGACACGGTCAAAGTACAAGAAGACGCGGCGCGACACTCCCGTGATCGCGGCATCTCCATCGGCTGCGTTGTACGTGGTCATCACCGAGATGACATAGGGGCCGCCTTCGAGGAATACGATTCCGGTGTCGCACTGCGCGCCATTGAGCGAGCCGGGCTTTTCGGCTACGGTGATATTTTCAGGCACACCCGCCCGAAGCGGGCTCTCTTTCGGGTATTCCAGGATTTCCAGCGCCATCTTGGTGTGGTCCTTGTCGAGAAGTTTCCCGGCCCTGAGCATTTCGAAGAGCGTGCCCATCTCGCGCGGCGTGGAATGATTTTCGTGGTCACCGCGCTCGGCAGCGATGTCGATCATCTTACGCGCGAGCCGCGTTTGATGCAGGCCGAGGCCATCGAGCATGGAGTTGACGTTGTCCATGCCGACGCGATCGATCAGGAGATTTGTGGCGGAGTTGTCGGAGAGGACGACCATTAACACGGCGAGGTCGCGGAGCGAAACCACAGAGCCGCCGTCGGAGAAAAATTTCAATACTCCGCTGCCGCCGACAAGTCCGGCGCGGCGGACTTCGATTCGCTCGCTGAGATTGAGCTTTCCTTCCTGGGCCTGGCGCATCAGCTCGATGAGGATCGGAATCTTGATGGAGCTGGCTTGCGGGAAGATCGTGTCGGCGTTGACGCTGAAAATCTGGCCGCTGGTTAAGTCCTTCACGTAAATTCCCATGACGCCATCGTGGCCCGCTGCAGCCGCGTTGAGGTCACGCGCGAGTTTGGCACTGAAATCTGCAAGCAGAGGATCCTGCGCAGCTTTCTGCTGCGCGAGAGCAAACTGCGCAAAGGCCACGAGAATGAATACAACAGCAGACAAGCCGAGGACATGCTTCATGAACAGGCTCCTCCAAGAAAACTCTCAGGCGCCAATATAACGGGAATAGAGCGAGCGCGCCACGGCAGGATCGCGCGTGCCTCTGACAACGGCGCGGCCGTCGGGGAAGACGGTCATTTCATAGGGAGGGACGCGAAAACGCAGCAGAAACTCGTTCTGTCGCAGTTCGGCAACGCTGCGTTCAAGCCGACGGGCCAGCTCGCCTAGATCGAGGCTACGGCGGCGCTCGTGGATTTGCACGGAATCGCGGCCGCACATGGTGACGTGAGGCTGTGCCTCGCCATCGAGATAAACGAACTCGCGGCGGGCGCACGCACGGCAATTGGAATTGCGTGAAACGCGAATTGATTGAGATTTCCCCGTCCACACATCGCAGGAAATAAGCCGGCCATGGAGGGCTTCCAGCTTCCCTGCCAATATTTTCGTCGCGTCGGCAGCTTCGACGGAAGCGATGACACTTGCGGCGGAATTTAGAACGCCAACCGTGTCGCACGTTTCTTCAAGGCCAAAGCCGTTTGATTTACGGCCCGATTCAAGCAGGCACGCGAGGCAGGGAGTTTCTCCCGGGCGAATCGTCAGCGTCACACCGTAGCTTCCGACTGCTGCGGCGTAAATCCAAGGGACGCCGAGAGAAATGGCGGCGTCATTGATCAGCAGCCGCGTTTCGAAATTGTCGGTACCGTCGAGGATGAGTGGAAATCCGGAGAGGAGTTCGACGGCATTCTCGGGATTCAGATCGGCGACAATGGCTTCGACGGCGGCATCGGAGTTGATGGCGCGCAGGTGGCGCTCGGCGGCTACGGCTTTGGGAAGCGCATCGCGCGCGTCGGATTCATCGAAAAGAGTTTGCCGCTGGAGATTCGAGGGCTCGACGAAATCGCGGTCAATGATTCGCAGCCGGCCAACTCCCGCGCGCACAAGTAAATTGGCTGCAACCGTGCCGAGGGCACCGCAGCCGACAAGGACAGCGCTGGCGCGCAGCAATCGTTCCTGTCCTTCCTCGCCGATGCCGGCAAAAAGGATCTGACGGGAGTATTTTTCGCGCTGTCTTGGGTCCACGAGGCCCCCGCTTTGCAAGTATTCATCATAGCGCCTTTTCGAAAATCGCGAGGCAACACGCCTGTGCTAACCTTTCCTCTCATTTAGGCAGAGATGACATGCAAAGGCAGAGCCGCGCCTGGGACACGCATTCGCGCCATCGGCGCGGCGGCCTACCTTTTGGCGAGCCTTGCCAGCTCTCCCGCGGCGCGATGCCAGGATGCTCAGCTTGAAGGGAAGCCAGTAGCCGCCGTCCGCGTAGTGGATGAGGCTGGGCACGAAATACCAGAAAAACTGCCGTCGCTGGTTCTCAAGACAGGCGAGGCATTTCACATCGATGCCGAGCGCGAAACGCTGCGCCAGCTCAATCAAACAGGCCTATTCGCAGACATTCGCGCCGAAGCAACTACCGCAGCCGAGGGGCTCGACGTCAGTTTTGTCGTGAAGCGCAATTATTATAACAATGTGGCCCGGGTGGACGGCTTGAAAGAGCCACCGAACGAGGCGACGGCTCTCGCGGCGCTGCGCTTGCCGCTCGGCGAGCCGTTCCAAACCAGCGCCTTGAACGATGGGCTGACTCGCCTTGGAGAAACGCTCCGCGAGGATGGATTCTACGAGGCAAAATGGAAATATCAACTGACGCCACACGACGACACGCGCGAGATGGATATCCACATCGAGGTCACGCCTGGGCCGCGCGCGCGGATTTCATCGGTGGGACTGAACAATCAGACATCTTTCTCAGCGAGGGACATCCTCGAACATGCACACTTGAAACGAGGGAACGAGGTGACCTCCGAGCGGATCGATCGGGGAACCGAACGGCTGCGGAGCCACCTGGTTGCGGCCGGATACCTCGGAGCGCGAGTGGCGGCGCACCGCGGCGATTACGATCCGAACACCCGCATGCTGCCGATCACGCTCGACGTGATCGCGGGCCCGCGCGTGCGCATCGGAGTGACCGGCGCGAAATTTTCCGCCAAGAAACTCAGGAAGCTCCTGCCCATTTACGCCGAGGGAGCCGTGGATTCGGATTTGCTTGAGGAAGGATTGCGGAACCTTCGGGATTCACTGCAAAACGACGGCTATTTCGATTCCAAGGTGACTTACGCCACGCACCAGGATCCGCAAACGCACGAGGAGGGAATCGAATATCAAGTCGAGCGCGGGATAAAGCACCGGCTGGTCGGAATTCGGATTGAAGGAAACAAGTACTTCAGCGAAGAATTGCTCGCCAGCCGCTTGCAGATTCAGAAGGAGAGCCTGCTTTCCGTGGGGAAATTCAGTCAGCAAATTGTGCGCAGTGACGGAGACTCAATCCGCGCCCTGTATCTCGCGAACGGATTCTTGCAGGCCCAGGTGAAATCGGAAGTGGCTGACGATTACGAAGGGAAAGCCGGACACGTCTTTGTCGTGTTCCAAATCGACGAAGGCCAGCAGACGAGGGTCGCCGAGCTGCACCTGGAGGGAAACAGCGCACTGAGCGACAAACAGCTCCTCAGCGTGGTGAGTTCGACGCCTGGCCAGCCGTACTCGGAGGCAAACGTGACTTCGGACCGGGATAACATCCTCGCCTATTATTTTGACGAGGGATTCCCCGATGCCCGATTCGATGCGGAAGCAAAACCCACGGCGCCGGACCGGGTTGAAGTTACGTATCATATTGCTGAAGGCGCCCGCGTGGACGTCAGTAGAGTCTTGCTGGCGGGATACCACTACACTCGCCCCGGAATCATTGCACGGCAGGTGACGGTAAAAGCGGGCGGGCCGCTGCGGGAAGGCGACGTGATTGGCACGCAGCAAAAGTTGTACAACTTGGGAGTTTTTGACCGCGTTCAGGTAGCGCCGCAGAACCCTGAAGGCACTTACCCGGAGAAGCCGGTCGTGGTAGCGGTGGAGGAGGGCAAGCGCTACACGCTCAGCTATGGCTTCGGCTTCGAGGCACAACGCCTCCCCTCGACAACGAACCCGACGTCCACCACGCTCCAGGCAAGCCCACTGGGGATTTTCGAAGCGTCGAAGATCAATGTGGGCGGCCGCGCCCACACGGCTTCCTTCAAGGTGCGCGCCAGCACGTTGCAATACCAGGGACTTCTGAGCTACACGGCTCCAAATTTCTTAACTTACCCTTGGCTGAACCTAATCCTAACCGGATATGCAGACAAGACGCGAAACGTTAATACGTTTACCTCGACTCGCTATGAAGGCTCTCTGCAATTGGTGCAGAGCCCTTCATCTTTCACATCGATTTTCTACAGATATTTCTACCGCCGCGTGTTGGCGAGTTCGCTGCAAAATTCCATTTCCGTGCAGCAGATACCGTTGTTCAGCCAGCCAACACAAGTCTCGGGATTTGGAATCACGTTGGTTCGCGACCGGCGCAATAATCCTGCGGATCCATCTCGAGGGACCTTCAACACTGTGGACATCAGCACGTCTTCGGTGTCACTCGGCTCTTCGGCGAGCTTCGTGCGCTTCCTCGCGCAGAGCTCCAGCTATACGCCCATTGGCCGCTCTCTGGTGTTCGCGCGCTCCACGCAGTTCGGTGTTGAAGAGCCATTCGGGGGCTCGACGCTGGACAACGTGCCCCTGCCGGAGCGGTTCTTCGGCGGCGGTGGGACGAGCATCCGTGGATTCGGGCTGAATCAAGCTGGGCCGCGCGACGTTACGACGGGATTTCCCATCGGCGGGCTGGCCCTGGTCGTATTCAACCAGGAACTGCGTTTTCCGCTGAAGCTGCCGTTTATCGGCAACCGTTTGGGCGGAGCGGTGTTCTATGATGCGGGCAACGTGTACTCTGACATCCACCACGTTTCACTGCGCTATACTCCCTTGCCACCCCCGGCAGGCTGCCAGCCAGGCTCGACGCTTCCTGAACTGCAGTGCCCGAACTTGAATTATTTGTCGCATACGGTAGGATTCGGCTTCCGGTACGCGACGCCAATTGGCCCGGTTCGGCTGGACCTGGGCTATCAGATCAATCCGGCGAGTTTTGTTTTTCAACCGACCGGGACGACGACGTCACAGGTGTCGCAGCTGCCGCACTTCCAATTTTTCTTCAATATAGGATCGATATTCTGATGAACTGCGGAAAAGGGCTCCCGATTTTTCTCTTCTTGATGACCGTGCCAGCGCATGCACAGACTCCGGGCGGAGGAGTATCTCGGGGGCCCGCGCGAGGCCAACAAATTGATGGCATCGCTGCGCGCATTGGTAATGACGTAGTGACTGAGAGCGAGGTGAGCCTACTCGAGGATTACCAGCGGCTGATTGACGGCCAGGCGCAAAGCCGCAGCGCCGTGATACAGGAGCTGGTGGACCAGTGGATCGTCCGTGCTGAAGCGGCCACAGCAAATTTCCCGCATCCCACGTCCGATGAAGTGGCGCAGGAATTTCAAGCCCTCGTGAAACAATCCTCGTCTCTCGACAAGTTGCAGAAACGAATGGGCGAGATGGGATTGACGACGGACGCCGTGCGGCAGATGCTCGAACGCCAGCTCTACTACACGCGATTCCTCAACTACAAGTTCCATGCCGCCGCGGACGTGACCAGCGCACAGATCGAATCTTATTACCAGAAGGACTTCAAGGCCGAGATCGCAAAACGAGGCCTTGCTCTGCCGCCGCTCGACAAAGTGGAAGCGCAGATTCGCGAACTGCTCACCCAGGAAGCAATCAATGAGAAAGCTGCTCAGTGGCTCGCCGAAGCGAAGGCCAAGCTCAAGATCGTGATCCAGCCGTCAGAAGGCAGCGGATGAAACTTTGGATACGCCGGATTCTCCTCGCCTTATTCTCGCTCCTAATTCTCCTCCTAGCAGCGCTCGTGATCATTGTGGAATCCGGGTTGGCGGACCGATGGGGCAGAAACGCCATAATCCAGCAGATTGAGCAACGAACCAATAAGCCCGTCGAACTTGGAGCTTTTCATTTTGAACTGTTCCGGCTGCGCGTGGAACTGGACAATCTGACAGTACACGGCAAGGAATCGGCCGGCTTGCCTCCTCTATTTCACGTTGAAAAGATAATTGTTGGCCTCCGAATTATTTCCTTCCTCGAAAGAAAAATCGCGCTCCATAATCTGGAAATAGAGCGTCCGACAATATTCGTGCGCACGGACGAGAAGGGCGAGAGCAACATCCCCGCGCCGCGAACGAGCGGCCCTCGCCGGCCCTGGCGCGAGCAGTTATTCAGCCTGCAAATCGCGAAGCTGCGCGTCAGCGATGGGACAATGGAATTCAACGATGCGCGAATCCCGCTGGACGCCGAGGGCCGCGATTTCCAGTTTGCGATGAACTTTCAGGCGCGGACGTCCGGCAAAGAAGCCTACACGGGACAAGTTGGCTGGAAACAAATGCAATTTGCCGCGCGACGCTACCTTCCGTTTACGTCAGATTTGTCCGCGCGATTCACCTTACTTAGGGACTCGATGTCCTTTGATGAGCTGCGCTGGAAGACTTCGAACACGGCCATCGAAGCGCATGCCGAGGTGAAACAATTTCAGCCGCTCGACGTGGAATTTCATTATCGTGTGCGCGTCTCGCTCCCTGATCTGAGGGTCATCTTGCGCAAGCCGGAAATGCCGGATGGCACTGTGGATGCGACCTTGAATGGCAGCTACAACAAGAATCAATTGCGGATGACCGGCCACTACCGCGCAAGCGACCTCGTTCTCCATTTCAAGTGGTTCCACAAAAGCGGAATCCAGAGTTCAGGTGACCTGGACGTCGCGAATAACCAGCTGACGATGCCGGAGTTCGACGCGCAAGCTGTGGGCGGCAGTGTAAAGGGGCAGCTTGAGATGGATTTTCATGGCCTTGCGTTTCGCGTAACCTCGCACATGACCGGCGCCAGCTTGTCGCAGATCCTCGACGCCGTGGATAACCCAAGCCTGCCAGTGAACACGCTGCACTGGGATGGAACAACGAGCGTGGATTCAAATCTCACCTGGGTTCGCGACTTTAAGCACCTCACCGCACGAGGCATTACGGAGTGGGCGCCGCCGCAGAAGCTTTCGGCTGGGAATTTTCCGGTAACGGCGAAAATTCATTACGACTATTCGATGGACCGCCGCGACGTGACGTTCACGCCCAGTACAATCTCGACGCCGCAGAGCCAGGTCCATTTTTCTGGAACGCTCGGCGCGGAAGACAACGCGCTGCCGGTAACTTTCCACACGAATCGCGTCCGAGACTGGGACGATTTCATCACTCGTCTGCGCGGCCACGGAGCGAAGCACGGTCAGATTACCGGGATCGCCGACTGGAAAGGGGAAATGACAGGGCCCCTCAACGGACCCACATTTACCGGAGCGTTTCATTTGCGCGACGCAGGGTACGGCCGCCTGCACTGGGACGACATCAGCGGTCAGATGTCCTACTCCCCGGATGAGTTTCAGCTCAAGCACGCTCTCGTACAGCGCGGTCATTCGGATGCAAGTGTTGAGCTGCGTTTGGGACTCGATGGCGCGTGGGGATTTCCGGACGATGGCGAATGGAGCCTCGATGCGCACCTCGATCATGCTTCAACGGATGATTTGCAAGGCCTCTTCGGCACTTCTTATCCTGCGGCCGCGCTGGTCACCGCCGATTTCCACGGGAGCGGAACGCGCGCCGAGCCACGGCTTTCCGGAGTGTTCCAGCTAGAACGGGCGCAGGCCTACGGCGTCAGTTTCGATCGCGCCCACGGCCAACTCGTGCTGAAGCACGATCAAATCCAAATCACTCAGGCGGAGATTGACAGGGGCTCATCAAAAATTTCGGGCAACCTGCTCTACGAACCAGAGAGTCGCGCGATAAATTTTCAGCTTTCGGGCGCGGCAATCTCACTCAATCAGTTTCCTTTCCTGCAGACGAAGGCCCTCCCCATCGCAGGCAGTCTGAGCTTCCAACTGACCGGCAGCGGGCCCCTTATAGCGCCACAAGCGCACGGAACGGTCCAGCTCGACAACCTGGAATTCGGCGAGGAAGTGTTGGACAGTTTCGCGGGGCAGATTGATTCAGACGGCAAAACCGCGAAGCTTGATTTCCAATCCACGAAGACAGCAGGAAAACTTCAGGGCCATCTGGAATTGGGCTTGTCG
Source organism: Candidatus Acidiferrales bacterium (assembly GCA_035934545.1). GTDB lineage: Bacteria > Acidobacteriota > Terriglobia > Acidiferrales > UBA7541 > DAHUXN01. The sequence goes on along the minus strand of DASYXV010000071.1, from coordinate 139,133 downwards.
GACGATTATCCGCTCACGGGAGGGATGGCAGTGCACCAGATTGACCTCAACGCGTTCATCAGCGCCGGCCTGCATTTGAGTCATCTGACAGGTCACAGCAGTTTTGACGGCCAATTCAATATCAGCGGACCCTTGCGAAATCCCGATGCGCTGGTGATTCGAGCGAATTTGTCGCGAGCAAGCTTCAATTATGAATTCGTGAATTTGCAGAATGAGGGCCCGGTGCGGCTGAGCTACCGCCGTGGCGAAGTTCACGTGGACCAGGCGGCGTTCACCGGCACCGACTCGAATTTCCACGTCATCGGCGACGCGCGGTTTACAGGGACGCGGGCGTTGAACCTCAGCGTTGAGGGCACAATTGACCTCCGGCTCGCCTCAGGACTGTTTCCCCAGCTTAACGCGCGCGGTACGGCGCAGGTGAATGGCGCTGTCACCGGCACCTATTCGAGCCCGCGAATCACAGGACAGGCGAAGATCATCGACGCTTCGGCACACTACGGCGATTTTCCCGCAGGCTTGAGCAATTTGAACGGCGACGTCGTGTTCGACCGCAATCGCCTCATCTTCGATAATTTGACGGCGCAGGCCGGCGGAGGCGATCTCAGGATTTCCGGCGCGCTCGACTATGGCGAAGGGCCGATGCACTACGAAGTGAATGCTGTGGCGACACGCGTCCGCATCCGCTACCCGGAGGGACTGAGCTGGCTGCTCGGCGGGCAGGTGCGCTTCAGCGGGACGACCAGCGGCGCCCTCCTTTCCGGAAACGTGACCGTGCAACGGCTTATCTTCAGCCAGAATGCAGACCTGGCTTCGCTCGTGCTCGCTTCGCAAACGACGCTTTCCGGCCCGACAACCACGTCCGCATACTTGCGGAATTTGCAATTCGACGTTGAGGCAGACACTGCGCCCGGAGCGCGACTGGAATGGTCCGGCGCGCATTTCTCTGCCGAAGGGAGCGTGCATATCCGAGGAACCTGGGGACACCCGATTGTGCTCGGAAACATCCACCTTCTCGCGGGAGAAATGAATTTTCGCGGGAACAATTTTCAGTTGACGCGCGGCGACATCAATTTCTCGAATCCGTTTCGCTTCGATCCGGTGCTGAACGTCGAAGCCCAGACGACGATCAATCCTTACCAAATCACGCTTGATTTCACTGGCCCGGCCAGCCGCATGCAGCTAGCGTATCGCTCCGATCCTCCACTGCCGGCAAGCGACATTATTTCCCTCCTGGCGCTCGGCACGCCCGGAGAATCGAGCGCTTTGATGTCCACTTCTTCGGCGCAATCGCAGAATTTCGGCGCGACCGCGATTCTGTCCGAGGCGATTTCGAGCCAGCTCGGCGGGCCAATCGAGAAATTATTCGGAATCAGTCATTTTCGCGTTGACCCGTTTCTCTCGAGCACCGGCGCTGCACAGAGCGCCGCAGCGCGCGTCACGATCCAACAGCAGGTGACTCGCGGCCTGAGCGTCACCTACAGCACCAACGCTACGGCAAACCAACAGCAGGTCATCGAAGTCGACTACGCCATCCGGCGCGACATTTCCATCGTCGGCCTGCGCGACATCAACGGCATCTTCGACCTCAGCATCAAATTCACCCAGCATTTCAAATAGCCTCAGCGCGAGCCTGCCGCGCGGCTTCATTTCGGAAGCAAGAAGAGCGAATCTGGAGACAAGCGCACGTGCCAGGGTTGCGGTAGATCCTTGAAGCGCGCCCATTTCTCCTTGAATACTTCCGCCTGAAGATGATGGGTGCCTGTCGCGTCGGGAGGCTGATGCAGCCGGAGAAAAAGCGTGATGCGAAAGGGAGTTTCGCTGGCTCGCACGAGCCAGCAGGGAAACGTGTTCGCCATCGGAGCATTGCCGGGCGTGGCATCGGCAAAATCAACATGATGTGCGCGGATACCAATGTGCACGGCAGGAACGGGAACAGGTCGCGCCACTCGGAGTCGGCAATTCCAGTCCAGCGCCTCGATCGTGTCCGCGGAAACAGGTCTAATGCGTGAAAAATTCTTGCAGCCAGTAAGCAGGGCAACCTCTTTGCTCGGCGGATGGCGAAATATCTCTTCCTTCGGCCCAAGTGCGACGGCGCGGCCTTTCGAGAGCACCAAGAGATTCGTCGCGATGCGATATGCCTCTTCCATGTTATGCGTCACGAATAATGCTGGCCGCCGGAACTCCGCCAGTGTCTCGATGAGCTGCCGCTCAATCTGGCTGCGAAGATGCGTGTCGAGCGCGGAAAGCGGCTCGTCGAGGAGCAGGGCCTGCGGCTCGGTAGCAAGCGCGCGCGCCAGCGCCACTCGCTGCTGCTCGCCGCCGGAGAGTTCGCGCGGATAGCGGGATTCGAGTCCAGCGAGGTGCGTTTGCGCGATTTGCTTTTCAACGCGCGCGCGACGCTCCGCCTCCGGCACACTCGCAACGCCAAACGCGATATTGTCGGCGACGGTCATGTGCGGGAATAGCGCGTAGTGCTGAAAAAGGAGTCCGATGTGGCGCGCGCGGCTCGGCGTGCTGACGTGCTTCGAGGAATCGAATAGCACATTGCCGCCGAGAGCGATGTGGCCACGATCTGGGCGCTCCAGGCCCGCGATACAACGCAGCGCCATGGATTTACCGGCGCCCGATGGGCCGAGAACCGCCAGTGGCTCGGAATCGCAAGAGAATTCAAGCGAGAGCGTGTAGCTCGCCAGTTGCTTCTCGATTTGAACTTCGAGCGCCACGTCAGCGCCGCGCCATCCGCGCTTGCGCCGGATTCAGCATGTGCGTCCAGTAATAAATTCCCGCGAGCATCGCGAGGGAAATGAAAATATCAATGAGTGACCAGGCCACGGCCTGTCGCGTTTCTCCGGACTCCACCGCGAAATAAATGGCGATCGGGATGGTTTGTGTTTTCCCGGGAATGCTCCCGGCCAGCATCAGCGTTGCGCCGAATTCGCCGAGGGCGCGCGCGAATGCCAGAATCGTTCCAGCAAGCACGCCGGGCCAGGCTAGCGGTAACGCAACACGGCGAAGCACGTTCCATTCGGACGCGCCCAGAGTTCGTGCCGCCTGTAGTAGATGCGGGTCCACTTGTTCCAGTGCCGCGCGCGCGGTCAGATACATCAGCGGAAACGAGACCACTGCCGCCGCAATCACTGTCGCGGGCCACGAAAACACGACTGTCGCGCCAAACTGCAGTAACAACCGGCCGAGCGGGCCATTGCGGCCGAAGAGCAGCAGCAAGAGAAAGCCAACGACCGTAGGCGGCAAGACGAGCGGCAGCAGAAACAGCCCATCGAGCAGCGCCGGCCACGCTCCGCGCCGATTCGCCCTCCACGAGGCGACGCCGACGCCACAAACGAGTGTGATGGCCGTCGCAGTCACGCTCGTTTCCAGCGAAATCCAGATGGGCGAGAGATCGAGCGGAGTGTTCATTCCTCAGCCATGCAATCTTCCGAAGCGAGAATCCCGCGACGCGCGGGCCTGAAACGAGGCACCATCCTAGACGATGCCGCCGCTGCGCGCAATTTCCCGCGATTCTGATACCATGGCTGCCCATTCAACGCATAAAAAATGTCCACGCAAGCGCAAATCTCGACTGACGTCGCTGTCGCGCGCGAGGAAGGCCTGCGCCGGCAGCTACATTCTCGTCAAATTTCAATGCTGGCCATCGGCGGCGCGATTGGCACGGGATTTTTTCTCGGCAGCGCAGTCTCCATTCAGCTCGCCGGGCCGGGCGTCATACTGAGCTACGCCGGAGGCTCCCTCATCGCGCTCGCGCTGATGTGGGCGCTGGGAGAAATGACTGTAGCGCATCCGGTGGCCGGCTCATTCGGCGTCTTCGCAGAACTTTATGTGCATCCTTGGGCAGGCTTTGCTGTGCGGTATTCCTATTGGCTCGGGCAGGCAATCGCGATCGGCAGCGAGGTGATCGCGGCTTCTATCTATTGTCGTCTCTGGTTTCCGCGAATTCCCGGCTGGATGTGGATCGTGGCTTTCTCGGCGGCTCTCGTCTATGTGAACGCCCGCGCGGTTGGCAACTTCGGGAGATTCGAATACTGGTTCGCGTTCATCAAGGTGGCTACGATCTGCGTGTTTCTCTTGCTCGGCGCGGCGCTGCTCCTGGGAATCGGTTTTCATCCCATTGGTGCAGCGAATTACACGGCACCCGGAGGCTTTCTGCCGCATGGATGGAGCGGCGTCGCTCTGGGAGTCGCCATGGCGGTTTTCAGTTTCATCGGCATCGAGGTCGTCGCGGTTGCTTCCGGCGAAGCAGCCCAGCCGGAAATTGCCGTGCCGCGCGCGCTTCGTTGGACTCTGGCGCGCCTGGCGCTCTTCTACATCGGGGGCATGGCCATTCTGGTCGGCGTCATACCTTGGACGCAAGTCGGCCTCAGCGAAAGCCCCTTCGTTCGCGTCTTCCAGAATGTCGGAATCCCCTATGCCGCGGGCATCATGAATTTCGTCGTGTTGACTGCCGCGCTCTCAAGCATGAACTGCAATCTCTATCTCGACACGCGGATGCTCTTCTCCCTCGCGCGCGGAGGTTACGCGCCGCGAGCGCTCGGCAGGCTCAACGCGCAAGGCTCCCCATTGGCAGCGCTGCTGGTTTCGAGCGTCGGGATGGCCGTGGCTCTCATCCTCGAACTGCGTTTCAAGGACACCGCATTTCTTTACATGCTCGGCATGGCGTTTTTCTGTGGATTGTTCGCTTGGATCCTGATCTTCCTCACTCATCTTTTCTTTCGCAGGCACTACTCGCGGGAAACTGGAAGAGTGCTGCCGGCCCGCTTCGCGCCTCGCAACGCGTGGACCTCTGTCGCAGGACTTCTGGCGCTGCTCGGCGTCCTGATTTCGACGTGGTGGATTCCCGGAATGCGGATCACTGTCACGGCGGGCCTCCCGTGGCTCGGATTCATCACAGTGTGTTACTTTGTTTTCGCGCGGCGCAGGCGCCCCGCAGCGCCAGAGGAGATTCCGCATGGATGAGCTATTGAAATGGCGAGACGAGTTTCCGATCCTCGAACGCACCACGTACATGATCAGCAATTCGCTCGGCGCGATGCCGCGCGCCGTGTACGACCGCGTCCACGATTACGCCGAGATATGGGCTACGCGCGGCGTCCGCGCTTGGGAAGAGGACTGGTGGGATATGGCCGTCAGCGTGGGAGACAAAGTGGGCAGCATCATCGGTGCCGGCCCCGGCGAAATTTCCCTGCACCAGAACGTAACGACAACCCAGGCCGTGATCTCCTCCTGCTTCGATTTCTCTGGCGAGCGCAACAAAGTCGTGCTGGTGGATCTGGAGTTTCCTTCGATTGTCTATTTCTATATGGCGCAGCGGCGTCGCGGCGCACGCGTCGAACTCCTCAAAAGCGACGACGGAATTCATGCGCCGCTCGAGCGCGTCCTCGCCGCAATTGATGACACCACGCTCCTCGTCCCCATCTCCTACGTGCTCTTCCGCAGCGCCACAATCGTGGACGCCCGCGCCATCATTGAACGCGCGCACAAAGTCGGCGCGCATGTGATCCTGGATTGTTTTCAGGCTGCTGGCACAGTCCCGGTGGACGTCCGCGCTCTCGAAACGGATTTCGCTGTCGGCGGCGTTTTGAAATGGCTCTGCGGCGGGCCCGGCGTCGCCTATCTCTATGTGCGGCCCGACCTGCGCAAGGAATTTTCGCCCTCGCTCACCGGCTGGCTCGCTCATCAGCGCCCATTTGAATTTGAAGTTGGCGAAATTGATCCTCGCGAGGATTCCTACCGCTACCTCAACGGCACGCCGCACATTCCCGCGCTCTACGCCTGCCAGCCCGGGCTCGAAATCATCGGAAAAGTTGGCGTGAAGAAAATTCGCGAAAAATCCATTCGCCAAACGGAGCGATTGGTTTCGGGCGCCCTTCGCCGCGGCTGGCGCGTCAATTCGCCGCGGGATGCGACCGAGCGCGGCGGCACCGTGTCAGTCGCATGCCCGCACGCCAAAGAAGTGAAGAGCGAGCTGATTGAGCGCAACGTGATGGTGGACTATCGCCCCGCAGCAGGAGTGCGTCTCTCGCCGCATTTCTACAATCGCGACGAGGAAATAGACTTCGCGCTCGCGCAAATCGAGGAAATTCTCGAAACGCGCTCCTGGGAGCGCCATCTTCAGCCCGCCTGAGCAGGGCGATGCATTGACCACCAGTCGGCCTTAAACCGAGGGCGGTAATGAGCGGTGCGAACGGAAATGTCGCGGGCGTTCAGGCCGATTGGGACTCGCTCCGGCTGGCGATGGTTGCCGAGCAGATTCGCAAGCGCGGCATTCGTTCGCCGCGCCTGCTCGCGGCAATGGAGCGCGTGCCGCGCCACCGTTTCGTCCCTGCCGAGCTCGCCTCCCGCGCGTATAACGATGAACCTCTCGCCATCGGCGAGCGCCAGACGATTTCCCAGCCGTACATGGTCGCCGCGATGACCGAAGCCTTGGAACTCGCTGGCGACGAACGCGTCCTCGAAGTCGGCGCCGGCTCCGGATACCAGGCGGCGATCCTCGCCGAGATGGTGCGAGAAGTCGTCACCATCGAGGCGCTCGCATCTCTCGCCGCGGCGGCGCGTGAACGGTTGGTTGCTCTTGGCTACCAAAATGTCCGCGTCGAAATCGGCGACGGCACGCTGGGATGGCCCACATCCGCGCCATTTGATGCCATTCTCGTTGCCGCTGCGGCGCCGCGCGTGCCTCCTCCGCTCATCGAGCAACTCGCCGAAGACGGCCGCATGGTGATTCCCGTCGGCAAAGCGGGGCGTCAGACGCTCATGCGAATTCGCAAGCGGAGCGGCAAGACAATCGAAGAGCTGCTCTTCGATTGCCAGTTCGTGCCTCTGCGCGGCCAGTTCGGCTGGCCCGAGCCTTCCGCCGGATGACTCCCGCGCCCGAGCTTTCGATCATCATTCCTGCGTTCAACGAAGAAGAGCGTCTGCCGCAAACTCTCGAACAAATCAGCCAATATCTCCGCACGCTGCCATTCACCAGCGAAATCATCGTCGTGAATGATGGGTCCACAGACAACACGGCGCAAGTCGTCTCCGCTCTCGCAAAAAAAATCTCCAGTCTGTCTCTGGTCTCGAACGATCGCAATCGCGGCAAGGGTTTCAGCGTCCGCCACGGAATGCTCGAAGCGCGCGGCCGAATCGCGCTCTTCACCGATGCCGACCTCTCCGCTCCAATCGAGGAAGCGCAAAAACTGCTGGCAGTTCTGGAATCAGTGGATATCGCAATAGGGTCTCGCGCCGTGGATCGCCGCCTCATCGAAATCCATCAATCGCGGGCGAGGGAGCTGGCGGGAATTTTGTTCAATGGCATCATGCGGCTGCTGATCGGCTTGCCGTTCGAGGATACGCAATGTGGATTCAAGGCCTTCGCGATGCCCGAATCGCGAATCATCTTTGAACAACAGCGCATCCTCGATTTCGGTTTTGACCCCGAAATCCTCTTCCTTGCCAGGCGGCACGGCCTGCGAGCCATCGAGGTACCGGTGCGCTGGTCTCACGATCCGCGAACGAAAGTTCACGTCTTCCGCGATAGCATAAGAATGCTTCTGGACCTGTTCTTGATCCGCTGGAATGCCTTAGTGGGCCGCTATCCGCGTGCCTCAGCGTAGCGAACGTGCGGGCTTCCTCAGGCCGTTCCAGCAGCCCTCCGGAAATGGCTCAGTTCTGCTTTTTGGGTTGCGCGGTCGGCGGCAGCAATCCATTCATCCGCAGATACATCGCGGCCTGGCTGTAGTGATCGAAAAGGTCGTCGGTGAAAATGATCATCGCCGCAGCGCGCGTCTGCGGGCCACTGTAGAACGGTAGCGACGCCGCTTCGCCTAGCTTCGAATCGTCCGTCTTCTCCATCACGCCATTGCAGTAATCAAAGGAGGCTTTCAACGCTCCGACCAGTTTGTCCTTCGGATCCGTGTCGGCGAGTTTTTCCGTCTCAGGCGGCTTGGTTCCTGCGACCGCGGAGCAAAGGAAATAATTCGACCCGGCCAGGTGCATCACAAGGTGCGCGAAGGTGATCTGTCCGGGCGTGGGACGATAACTGTACTTGTCAGCGGGCATCTCTTCGGCCGCCGCGACGATGCTCTTTGCCTTCTGCGCCACGATGCTGCGTGCGGCATCCGAGGCCGGATTCGAAGACGCTTGCTGGGCCAGTCCGGCCAGCGGAAAAAATGCTGCAATCACGGCCAAAATCGAGACCTTCTTCATCAGCTTCCTCCGTTGTGGAATTTCCTGGGAAGGATAGTCCTCTGCGTGTCATGCGACAAGGATTTTCCCGGAATCGCCGCAGTCCGCGGATGCAGTGCGATTGACTTTGTGAAATAAAGTACTTGACAGAATCTCGGTTTGTGCTAGCCTATTCCCATGTCTTCTCAGCATCCGCTTCGCCACTCGAGCCCCCCAGTCGCCATAGACGACCGCGCTCGCGACAACCTCCGCTTTATCCGGGAGACGATGGAACGCGCCGGTTCATTCACATCCGTTCCCGGTTGGGGTGGCGTCGCCCTGGGAATCACGGCTCTGGGCGCCGCGGCGGTCGCTTCGCTGCAAAAAAACCCTGCCGCATGGCTGGCCGTGTGGCTCGTCGAGGCTGCGATTGCCCTCGCGATCGCCGGGTGGAGCACCCTGCTGAAAGCTCGCCGCGCGGACGATTCTCTTTTGCACGGCCCGGGACGTAGATTTGCTCTCAGCTTCGTTCCTCCTCTTTTCGTTGGCGCAATCCTGACTTATGTTCTTTTTCACGCCGGCCCCGTCTCGGCGATTCCGGGCGCCTGGCTTCTTCTCTACGGCACGGGCGTCGTGACTGGAGGAGCATTTTCCATTCGCATCGTGCCGTTGATGGGCCTGTGCTTCATGGTATTGGGCACTGTGACTTTTTTCTGCCCCACTGCGTGGGCCAACATTCTCTTGGGGGTTGGCTTCGGTGGATTTCACATCATCTTCGGGGCGGTGATTGCGAGGATTTATGGCGGCTAAATCGGCAGTGGCGCGCGCAGCGGGCGAATTCCAAAACACGCGGAGCCGCGCGGCGGAAGAATCCCCGCGCTTGCTTGATCGCGTCATCCACGAGAGGACGCGCCTCGGCATCGTTAGCGCCCTGGCGGTCAACGCATCCCTCAGCTTCAATGAATTGAAGAAACTCGTCGGCGCCAGCGATGGCAACCTGAGCGTTCATGCCCGCAAACTCGAAGAGGCAGGCTACATTTCCTGCACGAAATCATTTTCCGGCCGCATGCCGAAGACGGAGTATGGCCTCACGCCTGCGGGCCGCCGTGAGCTCGAACGCTATTTGAATCATATGGAAGCGCTCATCCGCGCGACGCGCGAAAAATAGGAGGGGCAATTTTTTTTGCCGTTAAACTTTATGACGCCAAGTACTTTACACATCGTTCCGCCTCCCGGCATTCATGCCGCCATTCTCATGGACGGCAACGGACGCTGGGCCGAGATGCGCGGCCTGCCTCGCTCCGCGGGCCATCGCGCCGGCGCGGAAGCCGTCCGGCGGATCGTCGAGGCCGCGCCGGATGCGGGCATTCGCACGCTTACTCTCTTCGCCTTCTCTACCAACAATTGGCAGCGCTCGCCCGAGGAAGTCGGTGCGCTTTTCGGCGTTCTCGAAACGTTTCTTCACCGCGAGGCTTTGCGCGCAGATGAGCACGGCGTGCGCATCAACGTCATCGGCCGTCGCGATCGCCTGCCAAGTGCGCTGGTCACTGCAATCGAAGCAGCGGAGTCAGCCACCGCGCGCAATTGCGACCTCAGCTTGCGCATCGCGCTGGACTATTCCGCTCGCGACGCCATGCTCCGCGCGGCCTGCTGGATGGTCTCAAGCACCGAAGTGACACAGCATGAATTTTCGCGCCGCCTCGGCCAGGTGACGCACACACCGGAAGCCTCTCCCGACGTGGACTTGCTCATTCGCACGGGTGGCGAGCAGCGCCTCAGCGATTTCCTGCTCTGGGAATGCGCCTACGCCGAGCTGTATTTCACTGATCGCATGTGGCCGGATTTCGATGCTGCGGACTTGGCCGCAGCCGTCCGCGAATACCGCGCCCGCGACCGCAGATTCGGCCGCGTTCCCGTGAGCATTCGCACGGCGGTTGTAAGTTGATGGCCGGATTTGGCGACGGGTATGGGATAGTTCCGCCACAAGGTGAAAAGCAAGAGCCCGGCTTGATCAAGGTTATTCAAGACTTTCACTCGGAGCGTACCCAATGAACACACCAGCACCAGCTCAGCCTCTCCAACAAATGGAGTTCCGCGGCATTCTCACCGACGCGATCGGCTACTGGGAGCGCCGGCGCATCATCTACAATCTGCTTCTCACGGTCGTCGTCATCGCCTGGATCGTTCTGACGTGGCCGCATTTTCGTCCCGCCTTTCGGTGGGATTCGTTCGTGGCGCTTCTGGTTCTCGCCGTCCTCGCGAATCTCTGCTACTGCGCCGCTTATGTCGCCGATCTCCCCATGCAGTATTCGTCCTTTCGCCAGGTGTGGCGCCGCTGGCGCTGGGCCTTGTTGTTCGGTGGCACCCTTTTCGCCATTCTCTTCGCGAATTATTGGATTGCGGACGAAATATATTCCTTCGTCCCGAACATCCGTTGAAGGCATCCCGGCCAAGGATTTCGTTCGAAAGAACTCATTGGAAAGCAAAGTGCGATGAACGCTAAATGGTTTCGTGAATGGGGATGGTTCTACCGCCCAATCGCTTGGCCCGGATGGCTCGCTCTGCTCCTGACCGTTCTCTTCTGCCTCCAGGTCTTAGGCGCCATCGATCGCCATTCCCATTCCGCGTCCGACACTCTCTACGGCATTTTCCCGTACTGGATTCCCGCGTGGACGATACTCGGCTGGGTCGCCTCTCGCACTTGTCAGAAATTCAGCCGCTGAGCCTTGTCCGCTCGCGCGCCATCTTGAACGCTTTTTTCAACACCCGCGTCGCCGCCTCGGTCAACTCGAATTTCCCGAGTTCCTTTTCACGCGCCCACGCGGCGTCCACTACGTCGCCTCCCGCCCGCGCCCTGCCATCTGCCATCTCGCACAGATAATCCAAAATGACGAAATGGTATTGCACTTTGCCGTCCTTATCGCGAAAAACCCTCTCAAACACCTCGATCAAATCCAACACGCGCACTTCAATGCCGGTCTCCTCCTCCAGCTCCCTCCGGATGCCCTCCACAATCGTCTCGCCAACCTCCAGCGTCCCGCCCGGGATGGACCATTGCCCCTCGAGCGGCGCATGTCCGCGGCGAATCAACAACGCCCTCCCGTCCGCGATCACGACTCCCCCCACGCCAACTACCGGCCGTCGTGGATATTCCCTGCTGTCGCGCCGCGCCATCTTCTCCTCGGAGGTATTCCTTGACACAGGCGTTATATAATACGCTCCTGTCAGGCGGTCAGCAGCCGAGGAGGAATCGCCGTGGTGAAATGCCCGGAGTGCGACGCGGAAATCGACGTGGACGAAGAGGAAGTCGAGGAAGGGGAAATCCTCAGCTGCCCCGAGTGTGACGCCGAACTCGAGGTCCTCCAAATCCATCCCGTTCACCTCAACGTGATTTCTGATGAAGACGAGGAAGAAGAGGAGGATGAGGACGAAGTAGCTGCGGATTCGAAAGAGGAAGATGACGATGAGGAAGAGGAAACCGAAACTCGCGAGGCCCTCAAGCTGTGACTAACCGCCTCCTTCTGCTCGTCCTCGCCGCGGCTCTTGCTGCCTCCGTTTCCCCTCCCCGAGCTCAGGATGACCAGGAACGCTCGCAGCTCCGCACGGTTCATGGCAGCGTGCTCGACCAGAACAATAATCCTATCGCGAACGGCATCGTCTATCTCCACAACAAGAAGACGAATGCCGTCCGCACTTACATCTCCGAACCCAATGGCGCCTACCGCTTTTCCGGCCTCGATCCCAACGTGGATTTTGAAATCCACGCCGAATACAAAAAAGCGAAATCCTCCCGCCACTCGATTTCCAGTTTCGACGACCGCCGCGACGTCGAAATCAATCTGGTGATCAACACGAAGTAAGCAGCGAAGAAAATTCTGCGGGGGTCAGCGTCTCTTCAATTCGCGCGCCGCGACCTGCAGCATCGCCTTCAAGCTCCGCTCAACATCTTCATCCGTCGTGGCCCACGACGACACGCTGATGCGCATCGCCGCGCGTCCTTGCCACACGGTTCCTCCGCACCAGCAAGTGCCCTCGTCTTGTATCGCTTCGATTACGCGCCGCGTTTGCTCGTCGCTCCCGAATGAAACGAGCGCCTGATTCAGCGCCACGTCGTTCAGGATTTCGTATCCCGCGGCGCGTAATCCCTCGGCGAATCGTCGCGCCTGCCGGCAATTGCGCTCAAACAATTCGATCAACCCTGCCCGTCCCAGCATGCGCAGCGCGGCCCAGATTTCCACGCCTCTCGCGCGCCGCGACATCTCCGGTGTGTACTGATTCGGCTCGCGCTTCTCCCCGCGCTCCAGGTAAGCCGCGCTGACGTTCATCGCGGCCTTCAAGTGCTTGCGCTCGCGGATGAATGCGATTCCCGAATCGTACGGCACGTTCAGCCATTTGTGCGTGTCCGTGCCCCAGGAGTCCGCCTCCGAAAGTCCTCGCGTCAAATCCGCCAGCGAAGGCACAGCCGCGGCCCATAAACCAAACGCTCCATCCACGTGCACCCATGCGCCTGCCGCGCGTGCTTTCTGGCAAATCTCCTCCGCGGGGTCGAAAGCGCCGGAGTTCACGTTTCCCGCCTGGATGCACACGATCGTTGGTCCGTTGATCCCAGGCAGCGCGTCTGCGCGCATCCTGCCTTGATTGTCTGCCGGCACTTTCACGATCCGATTCCGGCCGAGGCCCAGCATCGCCAGCGCCTTCAGCACGCTCACGTGGACTTCCTCGCCGACAATCACCGTGATTGTCGGCGCGCCAAATAATCCATTCGCTTCCACGTCCCATCCCGCCCGTGCGAGCACCGCGTGCCGCGCTGCCGCAAGCGCCGTGAAGTTCGCCGCCGTGGCGCCTGTGACGAATCCGGCTGCTGTTCCCTTCGGGAGCGAGAGAAGTTCTACCAGCCACCGCTCCGTAACATCCTCTATAGCCGCCGCGGCAGGCGAGAGCACCTCCAGACCGGCGCACTGGTCCCACGCGCACGCCAGCCAGTTCGCTGCCACGGTCACGGGCAGCGCTCCTCCAGTGACAAATCCGAAGTAGCGTCCCCCGGCGCTCGCCACTGTTGCCGGCGATGCGAGCTTGTCCAGCATCGCCAGGACTTTTCTCGGGTCCGCTGAGCGCTCCGGCAGCGGTTCAGCAAATTTCGACAGTGTGGCAAGCGATTTAGCGTTCGGAAAAGCGCGCGCCTTTTCCAGCGATTTCAGATACGCAATCGAGCGTCGCGAAGCATCTTCCAGCAAGGCTCTCGTTCCGGTTTTCACTTCCCCTCCTCCACGACAGCAGATAATGAATAGATTCCCGCGCTCGCTCCGCGATGTAGCGCGCCGCTCCAGTTAGGGATGAGGCAAGCGCTGCAGCCCATCGCGCGCCGGGCCATAGTCCGGTGCGACGGCCAGGGCAGCTTCGAACTTAGCCCTCGCGTCGCTGATTCGGCCAATGGCGGCGAAGGCAGCCGCGAGGTTGGTGAGATAGCCTGGGTCGGTCGGCGAGATGCGCACCGCGATTTCGAACTGCGATATGGCATCAGAGAAGCGTCGTTGCTCGCCGTAAACCGCGCCAAGGTTGCTGTGCACGGAGGCATTGAAATCGTCAACATCGGTATGGATTGCCAGGGCGCGGGCAAAAAAGTCCGCGGCCTCGTCGAGATGATTCCCATGCTGCCAGGCCATCAGCCCCAGGGCATTGAGGGCATTTTCGTTACGCGGGTCAATCGCGATGGCTTTTCGCAAGGCCGCTTGAGCTTCCGTCCATCGCCCAGCTTGCACCAAAATGAGCCCTTCCTCGCCATCGACTTCGGGATTGGCCGGATCGGCGATGCGAACCTGGTCGAGCGTGCGTAGGGCGCGGTCGAAATCACCGCGGGTGGCATAAATCGATGCCAGCCCTGCGTTCGCGACGGCAATCTCCCAGCGGTCCGGTGGAGTCTCGTTCTCCGCGAGTGAAATGCCTCTTAGATAATGATCCTCGGCGTTGGCCTGTCCCGCTGGGTCATTTGTCTGCATTGCAGCGACCATGTTTTGAACGAAAGGGGCGTTCGGTGAACTCTCCAAAGTGCGGGTAAACAATGATGAATCATCCTTCCAGTCAGAATTGCGGGAAATCGTCTGCACTGCGAAAAAGATCAGGACGATGATCAGAGCCGAAGCAGAAACAGTCGCGCGGAAGCGAACGGAAACCCATCGAGCTGCGCCTTCAGCGAGCAAAACCATAAACAGGCAAAAACCGACGGATGGCAGATAGAGATAGCGTTCGCCAAATACGTTGCGGCCGACCGCGTAAACATTCAACACGGGAATCAACGTGACGAAGACCCACAGAAATGCAAACGCAGCCAGGGCCGCTCTTTGTCGGCTATACATAAAGGCACTCAAGGCAAGGATTACAAAAAGAATGACCACGACTGAGCGCGGGTCCGAGAAGCCTCGCACCGGCAAAAAAACATAATAGGCGTTCAAATGGATGGGCATCAGCAATTTCACCCAGTAGCGCAACACCAGATCAGGAATGGTGAGTGCCAATTGCAAATGCGTGAGGCCCCAATTTCGCTGGTTGGTGACGACGAAACCGAGGACGCGAAAGCGCAAAAATAGATAGGCGCCGAGAACGCCCCAGTACGGAAGGGAGGGTTTTGTGGCATCGCCGATGCGATGAAGGAGCGAACCCTCCTTGCTCATGCAGAAAACGTAAGTGGCAACCAACAGCGGAAAGATGATGGCCGTTTCTTTCCACAGCAACGCAGCTGCAAACGCGAGACAGGAAACAGTGAACGCCAGCGCGCGCCTGCGGCGGCGGGAACGATCGGCAGCTTCTGTAACGGCCCTCTGCGCAAGGCAGAAGAACAGGAAGGCGAATAGCAGAAAAACGGTGCAGCCAATCTCGTTCAATGCCGATACCCAATCAACGGCCTCGGAATGAATGGGGTGCAATGCAAAAAGAGCCGCGGCTGCAAATGCCGCGCCGATTCGGCCAGCTAATTCGCGAAATATCGCGAAAGCTAGCAGCACGGCGGCGATGTGCAGAACAAGGCTAACGCTGTGAAAAGCGGAGGCTTGAAATCCAAAGGCAGCGGCGACAACGCGGTAAGTCAGCATCTGCAAAGGGCGGTAATAGTTGCTCTGCGTAGGAGAGCCCCGTTGCGTGAAACCCCAGTCGGGCGCAGAAAAAAGAGGGCCGAGGGAAGCCCCTGCCTGCATATGCTTATTCATGACGACTTGCTTGTGATCGTCCCAGACGAAGCCGTTGCCTATGCCGTTGGCATAAACCCCCATCACCAGAACGCACAAGAGGGCAGCGGCAATGACAACCCGCAGCTTGGAACGATTCGGTCCAAGAGGGACGGAACCCTGGGCTGTTTGCATCTGGCTTGCGGCAACGCCGGGCCTTCTTTTTCTCGGGCGAGTTTTCCTTGCAGCCGGCACGATGCCCTAACCTATAGATAAATCTAGAATGGCGACACTCTACCAGCGTCACCGAGGCGCGACAACATGCAATCGCTCATTCCGAAAAACGATGCTCTAATGTGCGGCTCAGACCTGCTCTGCGACAAAAAGGCGGTCATGGTCGGCGACCGAGTGGCCTGCCGCCCCTCTTAGCATGACTTGCACGGTAGAGGACGTTCGTTAACCTCCTTACTTACTATGAAGCACCATATAACGCGGTGCCGTACCGCCAGTCGCAAAGACCCGAACCAATGTGGGGTCGCGGTTTCACGTTGAAATCAAGTCCGGAGTTCAAGGTTTCATCTCTAGGACTTCAGGGGTTATAATCGCCGCAATCTATGGTCCTCACTCTAGGCACGCGTCTTGGCCCTTATGAAATCACTGGGCCACTCGGTTCTGGCGGCATGGGAGAAGTCTATCGTGCGCGGGATACGCGGCTGGAGCGCACCGTGGCGATCAAAATTCTTCCCGACCAGTTTTCCTCTGATCTTGTTCGGAAACAGCGGTTCGAGCGCGAAGCAAAAACCATTTCAAGCTTGAATCATCCCCACATTTGTGTGCTTTTCGATGTTGGTCACAAGAACGGCCTCGACTATCTCGTCATGGAATGCGTTGAAGGCGAGAGTCTTGCCAAGCGGCTCGAGCGAGGTCCGCTCCCTATCGACCAAGTCTTGAAATATGGCGAGCAAATCGCTGCGGCCCTCGACAAAGCCCATCACCACAGTATCGTTCACCGCGATCTGAAGCCGGGCAACATCATGCTTACTTCCACGGGCGCAAAGCTTCTGGATTTCGGCCTTGCCAAGCCCGCAGCGTCGCTCGCCAGCATGGCCACGCTGACGGCTGCGGCTCCGCAGAAGTCTCCCGTGACTGAGCAAGGCACGGTTATGGGAACGTTCCAGTATATGTCGCCGGAACAGGTCGAGGGGAAAGAGGTGGACGGGCGGAGCGACATTTTCTCCTTGGGCGCGGTGCTCTACGAGATGGTGACGGGGAAGCCGGCGTTCGAGGGCAAGAGCCAGCTCAGCGTCGCCTCGGCTATCTTGGAAAAAGAGCCAGTGCCGATCAGTACCCTGAAGCCGATGACGCCGCCAATCCTGGACCACACGATCCGCAAATGCTTGGCGAAACCCCCCGATGAGCGCTGGCAAAGCGCGAGCGACTTGGCCAGCGAGTTGAAGTGGATCTCTGGGTTTGGCTCGCAAGCTGGAGAAACGGAGCACATTCCTGCCGCGCGCAAGAGATGGGAGCGCGCGAATTGGATCTTGGCCGCCACATTTTTACTACTAGCGATGGCCGCCAGCGCGGCCTGGTGGAAAGCGAGCAACGTACGCCCGCCGCCTATGTATTTCCACACTTCCGTGCCATTCGCAGCAAACGACCTAGCGATATCCCCGGATGGGCGCACTGTGGCACTGGTCGCCTATTCTACACAGGCGAATAAGTACATGCTCTGGACGTATGAAGCCGGAGCGCGGCGGACCAATTCGGTGGAAGGAACGCAAGGAGCGTCCTACCCATTTTGGTCACCGGATGGCAGATCCCTCGGGTTCTTCTCTGACGGTAAACTCAAGAAAGTGGAATTGTCAGGAGGACAGCCGCAGGTGCTATGCGACGCGCCCAACGGACGCGGTGGGTCGTGGAACCGGGACGGAGTGATCGTGTTCTCGCCCAACAGCGGCGGAGGGTTATCTCGAGTGTCTTCCGGCGGAGGCTCTCCGGTTGAGATAACCAAGCTGGATACATCACGACTCGAACAGAGCCATCGTTGGCCGATGTTTCTTCCTGACGCGAAACATTTTCTCTATCTGGCGGCGAATTTCAGCGGGCAGTTGGAATATAACGCCATTTTTCTGAGTTCACTGGACTCACAGGAAAGACGCTTGCTAGTCAGCACGAGCGCGAATGCAGCCTATGCGGAGCCCGGCTACCTGCTCTACCTGCGGGATAAGACACTGGTGGCGCAGCCGTTCGACCGGCGGCGCTACGTCTTGAGCGGCGAGCCGCACACCCTGAGTGACGACGTACTCTACTTCCCTGGCGTGGACAAGGCTGCTTTCAGCGCCACAAGTGGAGATGTTCTAGTCACTCAGACAGGCAAAGGCGCGTCCCTCGCGCAATTGACGTGGTTTGACCGAAGCGGAAAGCTGGAGGGTACAATCGGGACGCCTGCGTCGTACGACAACGTGCGTCTCTCGCCAGACGGCCGCAGGTTCGCCGCGGACCAAACCGACGCTGACGGACTGAAGATTGACATTTGGGTCCATGATCCAACTCGGAATGCGGCAACGCGGCTGACCTTCAATCCAGGTCTGAATCAGACTCCTCTCTGGAGTCCCGACGGTAGGCAGATCCTGTTCGGTTCGAACCGCAAACAGCTCGGATTCAGCCTTTATCGGAAGAACGCCGATGGTTCTGGCTCTGACGAAGAGCTGGCCGATCTCGGCCTCTCGGCCAACGTCTGGGACTGGTCTCGGGACGGCAAGAACATATTGTTCGCGAAGGGAAACGAGCTGTGGTCCCTCTCTTGGCCGGAGCGTGTAGCGAAGCCCCTGTTGCAGCCCAAGTGGACAGTGCGGAACGCACAATTTTCCCCTGATGGCCGATGGATCGCCTACGCTTCGAATGAGACGGGAAGCATGGAGATTTACGTGTCCTCTTTTCCGAGTGGTGCGGGAAAGTGGCAGGTGTCGAGCGCGGGAGGGCAGGAGCCGAGATGGCGCCAGGACGGCAAGGAATTGTTCTATGTGTCGTCGGAAGGAAAGATGACGGTGGTGGCGGTGAAGTCGGGAGCCAGCTTCGAATCTGGCTCCCCGGTGGCGCTCTTTCAGACTCACCAGCGGCAGCCCGTTTCCTCGCAAGACGTCTTCTCCTATGATGTAAGTGGCGACGGACAGAGATTTCTAATCATCACGAAAATGGACGAGCCCAGCGCGGCGCCTCTGGCAATCGTCCTGAACTGGGTGTCTGAGCTGCAAAAATAGTCCAATCCCGCAGAGTCTCGCGATATTATTCTGGGCGCCGAATTTCTTTGATTTCTCTGTTAACCTGTGCTATATAATCCAAGTGATTATGCGCTGCCACATCGCCATCCCTGCCCTGAGCGTAGTCGAAGGGTCAATCACAATTCCCCGAGGACACCGGTGGAGTTTCCCCGGAGTTTAGCCTCTAACCCCTGCCCAATCACGGCATCTCCCAATCAAATCACCTCAAAATATGATTTTTTTAATCGGGAATCAAAATTATTAGAAACGCCCCTAACTTATAGAAAACAAACGACGGCACCCCGTTCTAATCGGGAATAAAATTGCATATTTTGCGCAGCGCGAGGACAGCGGATTCCATTTTTCATATCCTACATCCGGATCCACCCATGCCCTTCGGCCAGGCATTTCATGTATAATTTCCCCATCGAGGAAGAGGTCACCATGCCCATCTACGAATACGTTTGCGACGACTGCAAGACGCGCTATGAGCGCATCGTCACCGCGAGCAATGGCAAGGCCGAATGCCCGAAATGCGGCAGCAAGCGCTCGACGATTCAATTCTCCACCTTTGCCGCGCGCACGGGCAACGGCGCTTCAGCTTCAAGCAATGCGTCGGACGAATTGGCTTCTCCGGCGGGCGGCTGCGCGTGCACCCCTCACTCCTGCGGCTGCCACTAGCCTCTTCCGGCGTGAATCGCGAATAGCGTCCCGTCGCGCAGGCGTGCTAGTCTCCCGCATTCTGAATCTCACGCAGAGCAATTTTCTTACGGGAGCGTGCCATGCTTAGCGTTAATCCGTTGCGCCCTTGCAAAAATTTCTTCGCCTCTCAACTTGGGACGCTGGCGTTTGCCCTCATTCTCTTTTTCTTTTCACTCGCTTCGCCGATTGCGTCCGCTCATGAAGAGCACGGCGCCACGTTCAGTGCCCCCGGAGCGACGATCTATTACGAAGTATTCGGCTCTGGCGCAGGGACGCCGCTCTTCGTCGCCAATGGCGGTCCAGGGTTCGATCACAATTATTTGCACGTCTCCGACGCATGGGACACTCTTGGGCAAAGCCGCAAGATTGTGATGTGGGACCAGCGCGGCACGGGCCGCTCCGGCGCGCTCAAGCAAGGACAATCCTGCACACTGGCCGATCAAATCAACGACCTCGATGCCCTTCGCGCGCACCTCGGCTTCGACAAAATTGATCTCCTCGGTCACTCCTGGGGCGGATTCCTCGCGATGGCCTACGCCGCGCGCCATGCTGAGCATATCGAACGCCTCATCATTCTTGACTCCGTTCCTCCGCGCTGGCGCGACATACACCAGCTGTTCCGTGACGTTTTCCCTGATGTCGTGGCGAAAATGGACACCTACGCCTCCGCTGCAAACTTGAAGGGAAAGGGTTCCGATGCCGCCGCGGAAGCTTCGTTACACTTCTATTTCACTATGCTTTTCTATTCGGCCGATCATCGCGATGAGTTTCTCGCCAAGATGGGTAACGACACCGAAAACCGCAATGTGAATCAGCTCGTGATCGACGACCTCCAGCACTTCGATCTCAGTCCGGAAATTGCGAAATTCCATTTTCCTGTTCTCGTAAGCGTTGGCCGGTTCGATCTGGACTCTCCTCCACTCACCGCATACAAAATCCACAAAGCGATTCCTGGCTCCGAGTTCTTCGTCTTCGAGAAAAGTGGCCACACGCCGTTTTTCGAGGAGCCGGAAAAATTCGTCCAGATGTTGAACGAGTTTCTATCATCCGCCGCCTCGACGAGTGGGACACAATGAGCTTTATAAGATCTAAGGAAGCGTTTCGAGTACTATATGTGATGACCTGAACATTTCGTTCGGGCATGTCGAGGGAGTGCCGGGACTAGCGGGAATGGCAAGCGACGCAGCGAGAGAAACTAAATCCATCGATTCACTGGTTCTGTACGAGCGATTGTTCGAATTCTCTCCCGACGCCATCATCGTCAGTGGTCAGGATGGACGAATCACCGAAGTAAACGCCCAAGTTGAGAGACTCTTCGGCTATAGTCGTGGCGAATTGCTGGACCAGTCCGTAGAAATCTTGATACCCAGTCGATTCCGCGAAGCACACCCGGAGCATCGCAAGACGTACGCTGCTCAGCCACGCACGCGCCCTATGGGCGCCGGATTGGACCTATTTGGACTGCGCAAGGACGGGACCGAATTCCCCGCCGACATCATGCTCAGCGCCGTGGAAACATCGAACGGCAGAGTCATACTCACGGTAGTCCGGGATTTGTCGGAAACAGTGGCGGCTCAACAGGCCTTGGCGCGAAAAGAGCTGGAGAAGCGTTATCTCGAAGAGGAATACACCACCCTCAATCGGTTCGAGGACATCATTGGGGGAAGTCCCGGTCTCAGAAAGATCTTAAAGGAAGCAGAGACCGTTGCGGCGACGGATGTAACCGTTCTGATTC
Source organism: Candidatus Acidiferrales bacterium (assembly GCA_035934545.1). Classification (GTDB taxonomy): domain Bacteria; phylum Acidobacteriota; class Terriglobia; order Acidiferrales; family UBA7541; genus DAHUXN01. The sequence continues at coordinate 118,116 of DASYXV010000071.1, read as the reverse complement.
TGGGAGAAACAGGCACGGGAAAAGATCTCGTCGCCCGCGCTATCCACCAACTCAGTTCGCGCCGTGAAAAGAGCCTCGTAAAATTGAACTGCTCCGCGATTCCGACAGGATTGCTGGAGAGCGAGCTCTTCGGACATGAGAAGGGAGCATTTACGGGCGCAATTTCTCAGAAAATCGGACGTTTAGAACTGGCCCATCAGGGTACTTTCTTCCTCGACGAGATCGGAGACCTGCCCCTTGAATTGCAACCGAAGCTCTTGCGCGCCTTGCAGGACAAGGAATTCGAGCGCCTTGGAGGCACACGCACTATCCCTGTGGACGCGCGGCTCGTGGCTGCGACAAATCGCGACCTTGGCAAAATGGTCGCGGATCGGGAATTCCGGAGCGATCTCTACTACCGGCTGAAGGTCTTTCCCATCAGCATCCCTCCATTGCGCGAGCGCCGGGAAGATATCCCCGCACTCGTCAACTATTTCGTCACCAAACACGCGCGCAGCCTGAACCGGAAGATCGAGACGATTCCCAATGAGATCATGAAGGCCCTGACTCGGTGGGACTGGCCGGGAAACATACGGGAACTGGAAAACTTCATTGAACGGGCTGTGATTCTCACAAACGGGGCCACACTACGAGCCCCCTTAGCTGAACTTGAAATGCCTGCGGGAAGTCCCGACGCAGACGACTCGACGCTGGAGACGAGCCAACGGGATCACATCCTTCACGTGCTCCGTGAGACAAAAGGAGTTATCGCAGGGCCAGATGGCGCAGCAGCCCGGCTGGGTTTGAAGCGAACCACGCTGAATTCGAAGTTGAAGAAGCTCGAGATCGGGAGAAAAGACTACACGTAGTCATGAGCGGCGATATTCCGCCAGTGCTCGTCGTCACTCTTCTCCGTGTTCTGGGGCACAAATTTCCTAAAATCCTGTAAGGCGTTGCTCTGCCTAGAATTGCTCCCTCCCAATTTGGAATCCCTGCTTGGCCCTTTTCGTGCCGTACGAACAATCGTCAGAATATTCGACGACCTTATCATGTTAAGAATCTCCATCCAGGATGGAACGGATGCAGTGACACTGAAGCTCGAGGGCAGAGTCGCTGGGCCACTGGCGGACGAGCTCGACAAAGTTTGGCATGCTCTTGCCACTGGCCTCACAACAAAGAAACTCCATGTTGACCTCCGAGGGGTCACGGACGCGGATGCGGGAGGAAGACAAATCCTGGCTGACATTCACCATGAAACCGGTGCAGATTTTCTCGCGGACACTCCGCTGGCGAAGTATCTCGCTCAGGAGGCGTGCCGCAGGAATCACTCAGGAAAGAGGGAGGCCTAAGATGCGGGGACCATACGGTTTTGAGATGAACGGCGGCTGTCATATTTGCAAACTCAAGAAGGCTGGTTTCTTTTGCCATCTCTCTCCCCAAGCAATCAAGGATCTCGATTCGCTAAAGTCCAGCTCCGCGTATCCGGAGGGAGCGGTTCTCTTCATGGAGAAGCAAGATCCGCGAGGAGTTTTCCTTCTCTGCGAGGGCGAGGTGAAACTCACGATCAGTTCCAGCGAGGGAAAGACGCTGATCCTGAGAATCGCAAAGCCCGGCGAAATCCTTGGACTGGTGTCCACGCTCTCGGGCAAACCCTATGAAGTGACGGCTGAAACGCTCCGTCCTTGTCACGTGGTTTACATTCGCCGAGCCGATTTCATGCGCTTGGTTGCGCAGCATCCTGAGTTCTTGCAGGGTGTCGTGAAACAGTTGAGCGCAAATTATCAAAATGCCTGCGAGCAGTTGCGCACGGTCGGTCTCTCTTCATCCGCACCGGAAAAGCTGGCCAGGATGCTTCTGGAATGGTCCGCCGGAGCTCAGAATTCCGGGCAGGGCACGGAGATCAAGATGCCTTTGACGCATGAGGAGATTGCTGAACTCATCGGCAGTTCCCGAGAAACTGTGACGCGGACACTTGGCGAATTCAAGAGTCGGCACCTCCTCACGCTGAAAGGATCCACTCTGTTGATCTGGAACCGGGCGGCGCTCGAGAGCTTTGTCAGCGCTTAGCGAGTGCCCGCGGTTTCAAGTGCAGCAATCCGGAGTGTGAAGAGGAGACCTACTTTTTACGCCTGCGCTTGGAGGCTGAGGAACAGCAGCATGTAACGCTTCAGATTGTGCGTAATTAAGAAATTTTCTTTCACGTGCTCGCGGCCGTTTTCACCGAGCTTCCGCGCAAAATCGGGGTTCGATAGCAGAAACCGGATCTGATACGCAGCCCCTTCCACCGAATGAACGAGCATGCCGGTTAGTTTATGCAGCACCTGTGACGGGATCCCTCCCACCGCGGATGCAACCACCGGCCTCATCTTCCAGAGCGCTTCGCTGACAGTAAGGCCGAACCCCTCGCGCAACGACTTTTGAATCACAATGGTCGAAGCCCTCTGCAATGCGTTAATTTCCAGGTGGCTCCATGGCGGCAAATCCAGAATGTGAATGTCCGCGTCGCCGTTGGCTGCTTCCTTCACTTCGTCCAGCACGACGGCTCCTTCCGGATCGTCCGCTGCTCCTCCGCCGGCCAGGACGAGCTGGCAATCCATGTGTTTCCGAACGATTTGGTACGCACGAATCACGCCGACGGGGTCTTTCAGGCGATCGAAGCGCGAAATTTGCGTCAGAATTGGTCTCTTCACATCAATGCCAAATTTGTCGAGAACTCTGCCTATGAATTCCGGCTCCAGTTCGCGGTTTTTCTCGGCCAGCGGATCAATAGTGGGGAATACGAGGTACTGGGGGATTTTCAGCCCCTGCGTGAAGGCGGGCGAAGAGAAAACACTCGCGTCAAATCGTTCGACAAATGGGCGCAGGAATTCCCAGACTTCAGGCGACGGATGAGACAAATCAATGTGGCAACGCCAGATCCACTTGCCCTTCGAGCCGTCGCGCGCTTCCACCAAAGTAATCGGCTGCGGATCGTGGATCACGATCAGATCCTCGTCAAACTGCATACGCCGACGATTCTCCTCGTTCGTTGCGAGGAAAATGTCGAACCAGTCGGCATGGCCTTCGTAGGCGGCTCCGTGCAGGGCGTTGTGAAATGCTTTTGTCACCGCAAAGAACTGATTGCCTGCGGTAATCACTTCCCATCGCGTTGGCACACCAAGCTCACTGAGCAGAGGCACGAGCCGGTTTAAAATTTCCGCTACGCCGCCGCCCACTGAAGTCGAATTGACCATCTTCACGCGCGGGCCGTCCAATTGTTTGGCAAAGATGCGCAGCTCCCTGATCTCCGAATCGCCGATGATCTCGCCGTAGTCGTCGATGTGCGCGAGAGGCGAAGAGGGAGCCTTTATCTCAGTGGTCATCTGTTCGTCCACGGATGAATTGTCTCAATCAATCTTTCACGCAGTCCGTCAAGCGTGTTCACGTATATATCGATTCGATCCACTCGCCGGGCCAGCTCAGGCAGCTCCAGGCTATTTCGAATCCAGTGAGAAAAGTCGTTGGTCTGCAACCGCAATCGCAGACGCGAATTGATGAAATGATGGTGAAGCGTCTGGAGACTCATGCGCCGGATGCCTTCCTCGAGTTCGGCAAGAGTCGTAGCTTGTTCGCCCCACGGAGCGCTGTATTCGAAGGCTTCACAAAAATAAAATGGCTCGAATGCGATCCGGCCCGTGGCCGAGGGGTTCCTCTTGAGGTAGCCATCCACTTGGCTGGTCAATGAGTCGCGCAACTCGCCGATCGACGTGCAATCGCGAATATCAATTGCTGTCAGCTGTTCGGCCAGCGGCGCTTCATTGCAGGCCGCGAGAATCCATTGAGCAAAATCGTTAGAAAACGACATGTAATGCTGTCTTTCCAGGCTCTGAAATGTATGGAAGAAAATGGACGCTTCCGAGCAGTCGTGCAGTTGTCGGGAAAATTCAGCGAGTCCCGCGGCTTTCTCGCGGCAGATGCGAATCAAGTAAGAGGCAACGACAAACTGAAACGGCTCTTTCGCCTGAATCATGAAATCCTTTCGTCGAGCGCCTTAAGGAAACGGCGAACTCCGGCGGGCGAATACAAGTAATATTTCGCGGCAGTCCGGTTTTTCTTTCCGACGGCGATGGAAATATCAGGCAGCTTCCTGAAGACGCTCTCGTCTGTGGCATCATCTCCGATGAAGATCACCCGCCGCTGGCGTGAATTGGAATTCCGTTCTTTTTGTAAGATGAACCGAATCGCCTTCCATTTATCGGTCTGCGAATTGGGGACCAACTCGAGAAGCTTCTTCCCCGTTAGCAGGAATAGATCCGGGTATTCGATCAATGTCTCCGAGACCACACGGCGCGCTCTTCGTTCACTTCTCTTCGGCGCGCCCCGATAGTGCACCGCGATTGTAGCTTCCTTCGGTTCCAGCCGCACGCCAGGCAACCTCCTCAGACGCCGTTCCAGGAATCGTCTGGCGGCACGAATCCTCTTCAATTGTCTTGGAGAGGCCAGCGTAAAGGAACGGTTGCTCGGGTCGCGCAGGAAAAACCCATGCGCGCCCGCGTACCAGATATGGTTGAGTCCGACCCGTTCTTGCGCGTCCGTAACCGTCCGTCCGCTCACGATGCCAACAACCGCTCCTTTGCTCGCTATCCGCGCGAGGAGCCGTCTCACTTCCGGGGCGAGTCTTGCGTGGCCGGGATCTTTTTTGATTCTGACCAGGGTTCCATCGAAGTCGGCGAAAAGCGCAACTTTCCGCGCTGGGCCAATTTTCCTCGCAATTCGATTCCAGCATTTCCAAAGATGATGCGGTTTGCCATTCTGCGTTCCTGCTTTCCTCATGCTCTGGTCATCAAGTCGTTGAGAGTCCGGACGGCACATTTTTAGTAATTTGAAAGGATGGCTCGGCTGGTGGGCGCATCTGCAATCTTAGAAACCGGCGCGACTGGAGAGGCTGGCATCCCGACGGATGCAACATTATCTTACCACTTGACAGTGTTCGATGGCCTGACTCTTCGCCAAAGTGTTCACGATTTGTACTTCCGCTCGCAACGACTTTGCTTTTTGCGACTCGACGAAGTAACTTTGTCTCCGCGAAGAAAATCAACTGTCGGCTGGCGTCGGCCCGGCGCAACTGCATCCTATGTGAGCATCGCATTCATCGTTCTCGTGCAGCTCAATTACGCCATTGCGCCTCGGCTCTGGCGCCGGAGTTGAATCCATGAACGCGGCCACTGCTGCTGCTCAGGCCGGTCCCGAAGGTTCATCAGTGAAGCGTCATCCTCTCGTGATGCCTCACTTCCGCAATCTTTGGATTGGCGCGACAGTTTCGCTCCTCGGCGACCAGTTCTACTTAGTCGCACTTCCGTGGCTAGTACTCCAGCTTACCGGCTCGAGCCTCGTCCTGGGGACCATCCTGATGGTCACTGCGATTCCTCGCGCCGCGCTGATGCTGGTCGGTGGTGCAATCGCTGACCGCTTTTCCGCCCGGCGTGTGTTAATTGGCACCGCCACGGCTCGTACTTTCTTTGTCGGCGCCGTCGCCATCCTGGTCTGGCTGCGCGTCATTCACCTCTGGCATCTTTACTTGTTGACCTTCGCATTCGGAGTAGCTGATGCCTTCACGCTTCCCGCCGGACCAGCTCTGATACCCACGCTCGTCGAGCCTCAGCAGCTTCAGTCTGCAAATGCGCTTATGCAAGGTTCTGCCGTGATGACGCAGATGATCGGCCCCGCGCCCGCAGGTCTGTTAATTAAATTTTGGGGGATTGCCTTTGCGCTATTTTTCGACGCGCTCAGCTTTCTCGCCGTCATCATCGCCCTCTTCAAGATCCCTGATCCGCCGAAGGCTCCACATCCTGCTTCTGGAGCGCGCCCCAGCGTGCTGCATTCCATTGCCGAGGGCCTGCGCGCCGTGCGGAACGATTCCGCGCTTCTGTTTCTGATGGTGATATTCGCCGTCCTGAATTTCTCCATCGCCGGCCCCGTCGGTATCGGCCTGGCCGCGCTTGCGAAATTTCGGTTTGGCTCTGCTGCGATTTTCGGCACGTTCGTTTCGTCGTTCAGCGGTGGAATGCTCGGCGGCATGACCATTGGCGGCATGATCAAACGTCCGCGCAAGCGTGGCCTGCAGTTCATCGCCATGGCCGCGCTCTGCGGGCTCGAGCTGATCGGCATCGGCCTCTTTCCGAAATTCGCGTCCGTTGCGACGTTACTCGCCCTGATGGGTCTTGGCGTCGGCATCGTCAACGTGCAATTCACGACTTGGATTCAAATGCGCGTCGAGCGCGCCATCCTTGGCCGCGTGATGAGCGTCCTGATGTTTTCCGCGGTCGGCTTGATTCCTGTGTCTTACGCCATATCGGGCTTCGTTGCGCAATGGCATCTCCTGGCGTTGTTCGTTGCCGCTGGCGCGCTCCTTGTCGCGGCCGCTGCTGTCGCTCTCACCTCCAGGGCTGCGCGCGAACTCGATTAATTTCTGGCACATCCGCACGATACCGAGTTCTGTTTCATGTGACCGCCATCACGGCGAAGCGCAACGCCTGTCACTGCGATCCTCATTTATATGTCGTATCAAAGTGGCGTTGAAGGACAGGGGCTTCACATGGGAGAGAGCCACAAAGGCCATGGGGTCCGAAAGTACGAGACCAGCCCGAGGGTTACACCCAACCAAGCCGCCCAGGGGACGCGACTGGGGTTTGACCATTGTGAAGTTGTTGTTCCTTCGCTCCGAACCGGCGGCGACGCGCGAAGTCTGAGTGAAGCGCCTTGCTGTTCGACGCACCGACCCATCAGGGCCGGAATCACTTCGCAAGCAACCGCCGGCTCGGATTTCGATTTAGCGGGCGTCTTGTAACTGAACAATTCCTCGTAACGGGGCGTCGCAATAGGAAGAAAGGAGAATTTCAATGAATCTGATTCCGCGTGACAGTTTCTTTCAGGATCTATTCGATTTCCGCCGTGACTTCGATCAGATCTTCAACCGTATCCTGATCGGCAAGCCGCTTCTTGGCGAGCAGTTCGTTCCCACGAAGATGTTTGATTTCCTACCCGCCGTGGAGACGTATCTGGACAAGGACGGCAAGAAGTTCTTCTGCCGGATGTCGCTTCCCGGCATCGAGCCCAAGGATGTGGAAATCCTGACTAAGGGTAATCAACTGACGATCAAGGGCGAGAGGAAATTCACACGCACATCGAAGGAAGTGGACGTCATGGACGATGAGCTCGTCTATGGCAAGTTCGAGAGGACATTCGAGCTTCCCGATGGTGTGCTCGCAGACAAGCTCACTGCCGAATATCAGAACGGAATGCTGGAAATCACCGCGCCAGTCACCGTGGCCGCTCTGCCACGCAAACTGGAAATCAAAGTGGTTCCAATTTCCAAGCAAATTGCTGCCTGAAATTCGACCTGGGAACGTTGGCCCGGAGTTGCTCAGCTCCGGGCCATTTTCCTTTCTCGCCTGCTGTTTCTCTGCCCGCCCCTGCTAGAATCGCCATCGGAGGAAGGGCGTGCTCGACAATGTGCCAGCTGAATCTACTTCCCGGTTCCGCAAGTTCTTCAAGCATTCTTGGCTCGCTCTTGCCATCGTCGCGATGGGCGTCGCCTGGATCTCTTACGTCCGCTGGCAGACGAATCGCGACATCGACGCCCGCGCCGCGCAGAAAGCCGCTGCCGAACAGCGCGAAAACGCAGCGCGCTCCGTCGAGTTTATGGGGGGCAGCAAATTCGACATTTTGAATTTCTATGCCGCACCCGGCGCCGTTCGCCGCGGCGATTCGTTCCAGCTCTGCTACGGAGTTTCAAACGCGGCATCAGTCAAACTTGATCCACCCGTTGGAAGCGTGTGGCCTTCGCTTAGCCGCTGCCTCTCCGTCACGCCGAAGAAAACCGTGACTTACACTCTCACAGCCACAGACTCCGCCGGCCACACGAAAACCGCCAGCCTCATTGTTACTGTCGTGTCCAATTGATTCCAGCCGATTCATTTTTCGCAGCCGGTCTGTGTCGGAAGTGGAGCTGGTGCTGGCAAAACATTTGTATGCAAGCTTGTGAGCTGCGCGTTCAGCGACGCCAGATCCTGGCTCACGAGGCTATTCCACTGGCCCAGAACTGCGTTGAAATCTCCGCAGTAGTCATCGAATGCGATTTTCATTGCTGAAGTCGGCGCAGCGTCGGCGCTGTCAACCAGAGTCGCCAGCCCGCCGAATTCCCCGTTCAACAAGGCGAAGCTCGGCTTCGGCTTTCCCTGACCGAAAAATCTGGCGCCTTGTTCTCCTTCGATTGCGAAGGCTTTTCCGTCAAGGTCCTTCGCCGCAGCGAGTGCGGCCGTCGCCTGGTTGTTGTGCTCCATGCTTTTTTTGCGATCCGCAATCGCCGTGCGCAAGTCCGCCACTCGATGGTAGGCCTCGAAGCTCGCCGTTGTAGCGGCGACAAGTTTCTGATCGAGCTGAAACTCGCGTTCCAGCTCTTCTTGCGTCGTGCTCACTCGCGGGTCGAGTCGGACTTCCAGCGGTTGCCGGTACGTTTGCCCGTTCACGGTTAAGCGCACTTCGTACTTTCCGGGGGCCACGAGCGGACCGCGCGGATCCGCAGGCGTAGCTCCATAGATTGCCGAAATCGGATAGCTGTGCCGGAGTGATTCGGGAGATGGATATCGCAAATTCCACACGAACCGATGCATCCCTGCCGACTTCGCAAGAGGCTCGAGGCGCTCGAGCCAGTAGTCGGGGACGTTCGGCGGCGGTTCCGTGGAAGTCGGCAGCGGCGCGCTCGAGAATTGCCGCACGAGGCTGCCAAGCGAATCGTAAATCGCGAGCGAGATGTCGCCGGCGGGCGCGGATTTCAGAAAATAATCAATCACTGCGCCCGCCGGGGGATTGTCACCTGCCGGCATTTCCGGAGGGAGTGGCGTGTCCTGATTCGCGTCGCGCCGCACGCGAATCGCCGCCTCCGGTTGGAACAAATGCGCTGACGCCGCGGAAATCTCTGCGCTGATTTGCCGAAGCGGAGTCAGGTCATCGAGAATCCAGAACGCGCGGCCGTATGTCGCTGCAACGAGGTCATTGTCTTGGATTTTCAAGTCCCGCACGGAAACGGTCGGCAGATTCAACTGCAGAGACTGCCAGTGATCGCCGTCATCAAATGAGACAAATGCTCCGTTTTCCGCTCCTGTGTAGAGCAGACCTTTGCGCACCGGATCTTCTCGCACCACGCGCACGAAGCTGCCAGTCGGAATTCCTGCGTCAACTTCCTGCCAGGTCTTGCCCGAATCGCGCGTGCGGAATATATGGGGCGCGAAATCATTCGTTGCGAAGTTGTCCACCGCGGCATAGGCAGTCGCTGCGTCGAATGGAGAAGCTTCTATCAGGCTGACTAAACTCCACTCTGTCAGGTTCTGCGGCGAGACGTTGTCCCAGGTTCTCCCTCCGTCTTGCGTGAGCTGAATCAATCCGTTCGTGGTGCCAGCCCAGATCACGCCTGCTTTCGCTGGCGAGAGCACCAGAGTATTAATCGCGCTGCGGTTCGGCGCGGGTGGATTCTCTGGTGCGGCAGTTGGAGAAGGCGGCGGAGGATTCGCCGGCGCGGGACGCTGAGTGAGATCCGGGCTGATCACCTGCCATCGCGCGCCATCATTTTTTGTCTGGAGAACAAACTGCGTTCCTTCATAAAGGACGTGCGGATCCTGCGGGGAAAACGCAAGGGGCGGATTCATAGCCAAACGGTAGTCCGCGTCGCGGCTCACGTTTGCTGAAACCGTTCGCACTTGGCGGTTTGCGCGATCTATGCGCACAACGCCGCGTCCCGGCCCTCCGGCGAAAATGATACTAGGATCGGAAGGATCGGGAAGGATGTAGCCGAATTCATAGCCGCCGACTGGGTCCCAGTCGAGCATCGTGACTCTGCCGTAGTCGCCGCGGCTGCTCGTGCCGATCGCGCCGCTGTCCTGCTGCGTTCCGTACACCCAGTAAGGCCAGCGCGTGTCCGTGGAGAGGTGATAAATCTGCCCAGTCGGCTGGTTGTACCACGAGCTCCAGGATTTTCCGCCGTCGATGCTGATGGTCGCGCCCTGGTCGCTGCCCATGATCATCCAATCGGAATTCGTCGGATTGATCCATAGGACATGATTGTCGTCCCCGCCCGGCGCCCCTTTATAGGCACTGAATGTCTGGCCGCCATCAGTCGAGCGGTACATCGAAGTCTGCATGACGTAAACGATGTCGGAATTACGCGGGTCGAGATACACCTTGCTGAAATATCCACTGCCCGTGACGCGCGGGTCGGACGTGATTTTCATCCAGTTATTTCCACCGTCGTCGGAGCGATAGAGACCTCCGCCGTCCTGCGCCGCGATAATCGCAAGCACGCGCTGACCGCCGGGCGCGACGGCGACGCCCATGCGTCCCAGCTTGTCGGTCGGCAAACCGCGTCCCGCGACTGGGTTCCACGTTTCGCCTTCGTCGGTCGTTTTATAAATTCCCGCGCCATCGTTGGCGCTGAGCAAGGCGCGCGGATCATCCGGCTTGACGTAGTGGTGCCACAGCGCCGCGAATCCAATCTGCGGATTATCCGGCGCGAAACTCAAATCAATCGCGCCTGTTTCATTGTCCTTGAACAGCACTTTGCGCCAGGTTTTTCCGCTGTCGACGGTCTTGAATACGCCGCGCTGGTCGTTTTGCGCATACGTGTGGCCTAACGCGGCGACGAGAACTGTGTCGGGATTCTTCGGATCGATCCAGATGGCGCCGATGTGGCGCGTGTCGTCGAGCCCAACGTGCTGCCAGTTCTTGCCCGCATCTGTGGATTTGTACACTCCGTCGCCATGATTCACTGCGCTGCCCACATCGCTCACGTCGCCTGTTCCGACGTAGATGATGTTTGAGTTGGATGGCGCCACTTCCATCGCGCCGATGGATGCGACGTCAATCTGATGATCCGAGATTGGCTTCCAAACCATTCCACCGTCCGTGGTCTCCCAGACCCCGCCTCCGGGCGTCCCCATGTAATACAACGCGGGATTTCCGGCCACTCCCGCGACGGCCGACACACGTCCTGCGCGGAATGGGCCAATCTGCCTCCAGCGCATGCCGGAATAAAGACTCGGATCCATCTGTTGTGCGTAACCGCCAGGGGCGGTAACCAGGAGCGCGAGGAAAAAGATTGTGAATGCAACGGCGAAGCCGCCACTCGCAGCAAAGGCTTGGTTTTTCTTCGCGTGATTGTAATTCGGATGATAGCAGCATTGCATCGTCATTCCTCCCAAGGCGCGAAGCTTACAACGGGAAGAATACGAAGTGAATACATGGAAATGGCGTTGCGCTAAATGCGACAAGCGAAGATCAGGGGAAAAGTATCTAAGCGGATTCGGCCGTTGTCGGCTCGGAGCTGACTGGCGGCCGCGCCGCTGCGCGTTTCGTATGGCCATAGAGCCAGATTCCAAAGCGCCAAACCAGCAGCACGGCCAGAATCGCGGCATATTGCAGCGGCTTGCGCTCGTCCGATTTCACGAGCCAGTAGTAATGGATGACGCCAAGAATGGCCGTGATGTAAATCGCCCGATGAAGCATTTGCCAGCGCCTGCCGCCGAGGCGGCGAATCCAACCGGCAGTCGAAGTGATGGCGAGAGGAATCAGGAGGACGAAGCCAGCGAATCCGACGGTGATGAAGCGGCGCTTAAGGACGTCGGCCAACATATCCCGGAGATTGAAGAAGCGATCGAGGCCAATCCACGCGGAGAAGTGCAGGCAGGCGTAGAAAAAGGCGAACAGACCCAGCATGCGGCGGAAGCGGATCAAAAGCGGGAAGCGGAGAAGTTTGCGCAGTGGAGTAATCGAGAGCGTGATGAGAAGAAATCGCATAGTCCAATCACCGAACCAGTGCTCCACGAATTCGATGGGATTCGCACTGAGGTTTTCTTGAAACGCATGCCAGATGAGAACGTCGAGCGGAATCAGGCAAGAAAGGAAGACGACGGCTTTCGTCCATTTGCTTATGAAAATGGCATTGATCTGGGCGCGCACGATCAGAAGTACTTGTGCAGATCCATGCCGGCGTACATGCTCGCCACCTGATCTCCATAGCCGTTGAACATCAGCGTCGGTCGGCGAAAGAATTCACCGAGTCGCCGCTCGGTCTTCTGGCTCCAGCGCGGATGGTCCACCTCTGGATTCACGTTGGAGTAGAAGCCGTATTCATGCGAGTTATCAATGTTCCATGTCGTTGGCGGCTGATCCTTTACGAAGCGAATCTTCACGAGCGACTTGATGCTCTTGAAACCGTATTTCCACGGGATGACCATGCGCACGGGTGCGCCATCCTGATTCGGAAGCGTTTCGCCGTACATGCCGACAGTGAGCAGTGTGAGCGGATGCATGGCCTCGTCAAGGCGCAAGCCTTCCACGTAAGGCAGCTCGATGCCGGCTTGGGGGCCGAGAGGCATCTGCCGCGTGTCGTAATAACTCTGGAAGGCGACGAATTTTGCTTTCGACGTCGGCTCGGCGAGATTGGCGAGGACGTTGAATGGATAACCGATCCAGGGCACGACAATGGACCAGCCTTCGACGCAGCGATGGCGGTAAATGCGCTCCTCAAGCGGCGCGAGCTTCATGATTTCGTCCATCGAAAATTTGCGCGGCTTCTTGACTTCGCCTTCGACCGAAACCGTCCACGGTGAGGTGACGAAGTTCTTGGCGTTTTGCACCGGATCGTCCTTGGCGGTGCCGAACTCGTAGAAATTGTTGTATGTGGTCGTGTCGCCAATCGGCGTCACTCTTTCCGTTGTGCTGCTGGGCCATTTCTTAACGTTTTGCAGAGGCACGGGGACTGACCCCTTGCCGGGGCCAGACATCCAGTTCGAAAGTTTCTTCCAGCCACGCACTGCGCCATAAGTGGCAACTGCGCCGAAAAGAAAATTGCGGCGATTCATGTACGCGCTCTTCGGCGTAACGTCGGAATAGGTCAGATCAGCGGAACCTTTGACGTTCATTTATCCGGGACCTCCCAACGAGGTATGAACTCCGATTGTGCTTCATATCATTACACGGAATTAGATGCTGCAAAGCGAGAATCGAATGCGCCGATTTGCGAAAAATGCCCTGCACGGCAAGACGCCAGGGAGAAGGAGAAGGGATCACTGCTACATATCCTATCCAAACGCAAACATCGAGCTAATTCGCCAGCCCTTCAGTCACGCGGACAGACTTCAGAGTCTTGCTTGCACGGGAAAACAACATTAGAGTGTCCGGCGTCGAAAGGGTCGAGGTGCGATGAGTAAAACAGAGAAAAAGATGGCGAGGAAAATCCTGGTGATTGACGTCGGCGGGACGCATGTCAAGGTCCTGGCGACTGGCCAGCGCGAGGAGAGGAAATTCCCGTCCGGACCTGCGATGACTGCGAAGCAGATGGTGATGGCCGTAAAAAGCATCACGCGCGACTGGAAATACGACGTGGTATCCATCGGATATCCGGGCCCAGTGATCCATGGCAAGCTGCTTCACGATCCGGCGAATCTCGGTGAAGGATGGGTGGGATTCAATTTCCGCAAAGCGTTTGGCCGGCCGGTGAAACTGGTCAATGACGCGGCGATGCAGGCGCTCGGAAGTTACCGCGGCGGCCGGATGCTGTTTCTCGGGCTCGGCACGGGTCTGGGTACAGCAATGATTGTAGACGGTCTGCTCGAGCCGATGGAATTGGGGCATTTAACCTACAAAAATGGGAAGACCTACGAGGATTTCGTAGGCATTCGAGGACTCGAACGACTCGGAAAAAAGAAGTGGCGGCGGCACGTTGCCGATGTGGTGGAAAAGCTCCGCGCGGCGCTTGAGCCGGACTACATCGTGATCGGGGGAGGAAATGTCCACAAGTTGAAAAAGCTCCCACCGCATACACTCGCGGGCGAGAACGAAAACGCGTTTCGTGGCGGATTCCGGCTGTGGAATGGGCAATCTTCTTCAGGAATATTTCGTCAAATGAATGAAATTACGGCTTGAGCTAATGTACTCGTTCAGAATGATTGGTGACACTCAGATTAGAGTGTCGCTATGCAAATACGATGGGGGAAGGTACCCCAAGCGCGAGAGCTCTCGCGCTTGGGGTGTGCGCTGAGCCGGAGCGGCCAGCTGCGCTTGCAATGGGTGACTCATTATCTCCAACAAGGGCGCAAGGCGGCCTTCACCTGCCGGCACTTCGGCATCAGCCGGCAGACCTTCTATCGTTGGTGGCGCCGCTAGGATTTTCATCACCTGGCCACTCTAGAGGACCGCTCGCACCGTCCGCAACGGCTGCGCCAACCCACCTGGACGATCGCGCAGGCCCAAGCGGTCTTGGCCCTCCGGAGGGAATATCCCCGCTGGGGCAAAGACAAGCTAGTGGTGCTGCTGTGCCGCCAGGGATTGCAGCTTTCCACCTGCATGGTGGGGCGCATCTTGCGCGATCTGAAACGGCGCGGCGTGCTGGTGGAAGCTCCGAGTGCTGCGGTTGGGAGCAGAAGGCGCAGGATGCGCGGCCGTCCCTGGGCGCGACGAAAGCCCCGTTTTTGGCCCATGCGAAGGCCGGGCGACCTGGTGCAACTGGACACCAAAGAAGTGCGGCCGGCGCGCGGTGTGGTGCTGAAACACTTCTCGGCCCGCGACATGGTTTCTCGCTGGGATGTTGTGGAAGTGCACGAACGCGCCACTTTGCTGGCCGCCGCGCATTTTCTGCATACGCTGATCAATCGCATGCCGTTTCCCATCGCCGCTCTGCAAGTCGATGGCGGCAGCGAATTCGCCGCCGAATTCGAGACGGCCTGCCAGCAACGCGGTCTGCCGCTGTTCGTGCTGCTGCCGCGCTCTCCGAAACTCAACGGGCAGGTCGAACGTTAGCATCGCACCCACCACGAGGAGTTCTATCAGGTCATCCCCGAACGCTGGGAGGTGGCGCATCTCAACCCGCAGTTGCGTCGCTGGGAGCAAATTTACAACACCGTGCGGCCTCATCAGGCCCTCGGCTATCACACTCCACTGGAATTCCTCGAGCGCTGGAAATCTCAACAAAAGAAAGCCGAGTGTCACTAATCATGTGGACGAGTACACCAACTAGCGTCGCAAGCGCCTTTCTGCGCATAATATCGGTTCATCCAAGCTCCATCGTTGCCCAGGGAGGTCATGATGGCGGACAAGATATCTGAATTCGAAAAATTCCGCTCGGAGATGAATGAAGAAATCCTTGGTTGCGGCCACCTAGGCATCAAGCGGTTCTTCGCGCTCGACCATCAGGCCTACGAGAGTGGCGCGCTGACGGGCAAGACAAAAGAACTGCTGGGCCTTGCCGCTTCGACGGTGCTCCGGTGCGACGACTGCATCACTTATCATCTCTTGCGATGCGCCGAAGAGGGTTGGAGACGTGACGAAGTGATTGACGCCCTGAACGTGGCGCTCATTGTTGGCGGCTCGATCGTGATTCCGCATCTTCGCCGCGCGTTCGCGCGAATGGACGAGATTCCTGCGCTCAAAGGCACGTAACGAATTCCGCTTATGCCTCTGCCGTTGTGTTCGAATCAGGAAAACGAACATCAATCGAGTGGCAGTGACAGCTCAGTGTCGTCAATGAAAATGACTCCGACGCCAGAGCGCTCCCTCGCATTGCCCGGGTCGCAGTGCACGACAGAAGCCCGCAAGCTGATCGTGTTCGGCTTTTCGGGAGTGCCGCAGTCCACGCGAATGTTCATCTGAGACTGCAATTGCGGGCAATGCGAGAGCCAGAGGTAACCGCCTCGCAGGTTCAATTGTTTCACGGTTGCAAATTCCTCGAATCGCGCGCCATCTTGCGCCTGGCCGCTCACGGTCGCCGAAAAGCGGACATTGCGCCGTTGACCTAGCCGCGCTTCGCGCAACTTAAATTCCGCGACCCCGTCGCGAAGCTGAACGGCCATTCCATCGGTCGCGCCCCAGGTGTTGGGAAATTCCTGGCGCGCGGCGTGAAGATACCCATCGACCACGCGGTCGCTTGAATCCGGATCGTGATGGAACAGGACAAGATTCTTCACGCGGCATTCGCGCGCCAGCTTCACGCCTTCGAGCCAGCTGGAATGTCCCCAGCCCTTACGCGTGCTGGCGAGCTGTTCGGGCGAGCACTGTGCGTCGTTGATGAACACGTCGGCGCCGTCGGCGAGTTGGCGAAGATTTTCGTCCATTCCGGGGACGCCCGGCTCATTGTCGGTCGCGTAGACAATCGTGCCCGCCGAGGTCTCGATCCGGTAACCAAGGCAGCCCTGCGGATGATTGAGCCAGCGTGCCGTCACCTTCACGCCGTTGAGATCGAATTGGTCGGCGCCGCTGATTTCAGTGAACTCCCGGCCGGAATGCATCAGACTCAAGTCCACGGGAAAGTAGGGACGGGCGAGCTGCGCTTCCAGCACCTGCCGGAGGCTGTCGCGGCCCAAGTATTTGGAAGGAAAACTATAGAAATGGAAATCATTTTGGGGCAGGTAGAAGGGGCGGAAGAACGGAATGCCCTGGATATGGTCCCAGTGATAGTGAGTGACGAGAACATGAGCTTGAAGCGGACCGTCCCCATCGCTGCGCGACCAATGATTGCCGAGTGTTCGCAGGCCCGTGCCGCAATCCAGAATGATGCGCATGCCGCCGGACGCGATTAATTCCACGCAGGGTGTGTTGCCGCCGTAGCGCCACATGCCGCGGTCGAGCGTGGGAATGGATCCGCGCACGCCATAAAACGCGAGTTTTGTAATGGTGCCGTGCATAGAAGGAGACTTGCTTTAACCGCGCGTCGAGCCCCCGTTCTCTGGCGGAAGATTGCAAAACGAGAATCAAATTCATCGTAGGAGCGAAGATAAGTGAAGTCAAATTCTTGTTGGCCTAGAGTGTCGTGGTGGTGAGCTTCCGTGGATGTTTTTGAATCGAACAAGGGGGAAGGTCACGACAAGGCTGCGCGTCCCTGCCATCTGCGAGTAGAATCACGTCATGCACGTCCACGCTACCGGGGGGCACTCTCATGCCGCGGATTCGAGCGGCAAGCTCGGTGGCGCCATGCTGGCGACCATTGCACTTGCGGCAACAGAGTTCGTTGCCGGTTCGCTAGGGCACTCGATGGCCCTGCTGGGCGACGCGGTGCACAACCTGACAGACCTGCCGACGATAGCCATTTCCTGGCTTGCCGCGCGATGGTCAGTCAAACCGCCCACACCGGAAAAAACGTATGGTTATCATCGTTCGGGGATCCTGGCTGCATTCGTAAACGCCCTGATCCTGATCTTAGTCGCCATCTACATTCTGTTCGAGGCGGTTGAGCGGCTGCGGCGGCCTGTCGTAGTTCACACGGGATTGATGCTTTGGATCGCGATTCTGGCGTTGTGCGTCAACGGAGGAATCACTCTTGCTCTTGTGCGCAGCCGGAGGGACCTCAATCTGCGCAGCATCCTCATTCACAATTTCGGTGACGCGCTTTCCAATGTCGCCATCCTGTTTGGCGCGCTGGCTATTCGCTGGACAGGAGCGCATTGGGTGGACCCAGCGATCGGGTTAGCGATTGGTATTCTGGTGCTTTGGAGCGCCGCGGGAATCTTGCGGGAGAGCAGTCACATTCTCCTGGAAGGATTGCCTCGCAATCTGCAACTCGAAGATGTGGCCCGGGCGGTTCTCGAGATCCCCAACGTGGAGGAGGTGCACGATATCCACATTTGGACGATTGGCGCCGACCTGCATGCTCTCTCCTGCCACGTCCGGATTCCGGACATGCACATGGAGGACTGCGAAAAGCTGCTGCGAAAGATTCGTGAACGGCTCGCTGAGCGCTTCCAGATCTCGCACTCCACGATTCAATTCGAGCGCGCGGGCTTGCCTTCCGATGCGGGCTATTTCATGCCCGAGCCAATGCGTCCCGCGCGGAAATAGTCTGGAAGCGAAAACGAATCAATATAGGGGGAGGCTCATTCAGAAAAGTGAACAGGTGTGCCGCGATCATCATTGAGCCGCTCAGTCGCAGTCTTGTCCAGCTCCGAGGCGAGGATGGTGCGGCGCAGGCCGTCGCTGGTGATGTAAACGAGGCGTTCATTCTGGACAGTGAACGCCACGGCGCTGAGCTTCGTTCCATCGCGCAACACCAAGACAAACGTGCCGACGTCGTGCAACGGTTCGAGTGAACTTTCGGCGGAAGATTGCGTGGCAGGGGCTGCGCTTTCTTCGGTTGCAGCCGACGCTGCTGCCGGCGGTTGTTGGAGAACAACGACCGGCGGTTGCTGTTCGAGCATTATGACCGGCTGACCCTCAAAAAAAGGGAAACTTACAGGCGCGACCGGTGTCTCTCTGAGGAGGCGTTCGGCCAGGGCCAGCCGTTGCTGGGTGATGGGGTCAATGAGGGCCTTGATACCCAAATCGGGGTTAACCGCATTCAAATGTTCAAAATCGAAACCGAAGCTTGGCGATGGATCTAGAAGCTGATCGAGATTAATCGGAGAGCCGTCGAAGAGGACGAAATTCGATCCTGTGGTTGACGAGAATCCGTTTGTCGTGGACACAGAAGATGTGTTGGAGACAGCAATCTTCCGAATCCTTGGCGCGACAGGCAGGTGCGCTGGAGCAGGACGTGGCGCTGCGATTCGTCGAAGAGCCGGAGGGGGAACAATGTGGCGAAAACTATGCTGCGCAAGCGTTGCAGACGCTATTCCCACCAGAAGTAATGCAAGGTAACAAGACTTTAAGACCGGACGCATGTGTCCCTCTTATTCTTACAAGATGACAGTACCTACTCTCCGGTTGCATGCTATTGTGCTCCGGCCTGAGAGGAGTGAAGGCTGAGGGCGGCTCCGTCGCCCCGAACTTCTTGCAGCCAGAGGAAGGCCGGCAGGTCGAAAGGAGCCGGACTTGCAGAGGTCAGTGCTTTGCCGTCTGGGCCGGATATGCTATAACGCTTGGGCCGACGAGGATGAAAGAACTTCCCCAGGCTGGGGCTGATGATTCGGTGATGCCGCCGGAGGCATGCGCCCTTTCGTCTGGGTTGAGCGAGACAGCAAACGCCATGATTTATTGCCCAGTCTGTTCTCGCCGGTTGGAGCAGAACCACTGCAGGTTAGTTTGCGGCGCTTGCGGATACTACCTGTCCTGTTCGGATTACTACTGAACGGCGAGGAATCCGGGACTGAAAACACGCGGATAATTCCGCAAGAATTGGATTCCAAATTGAGATCATCTGGAGGCTAAAAACGTGGCACTGAGAATGACGGATCGTGAAATGAGTGGGGTTACCGTCTTGGATTTGGATGGGCGAATCGTTTTGGGAGAGGAAAGCAACGCCTTCCGCGAACGGGTGAAGGGTTTGCTGGCGAACAATCACAAGAAGATCGTGCTGAACATGTCGAACGTCTCGTACATCGACAGCGCTGGTCTGGGCACTCTTGTTGCCACGTTCCACAGTGCGCGGTCGCAGGGTGGGACGCTTAAGCTGTGCAATCTTGGCGCGAAATTCAAGGAAGTGCTGCAAGTTACGAAGTTGATGACGGTGTTCGACGTATACGACAACGACACGGCGGCCGTCGCAAGTTTCGGTAAGTAGGCGCATCCTGAAGCACTTACAGGCGCTGCCAGCGTATTCCTTGTGACGCAACCTGTTCGGGCTGTCTGCTCTTTCAGCAACATTGCCTGCTTGCTCGGGCTAGCCTAGGCGGGTATACTATGCTTGATCGTCCCCAGACGTGCCCCCTTCCGAGGTGTGAGTGTGAGCCTCATTTGGGAACAGTTGAGAGAATCAGAGGAGTCCGCCCGTCACACGCCCAGCCTCGAGTCTCCAGGCGTATTGGAGGAGTCTCCCTTGTTCTCTCCACAGACGGCTGAGCGGCGGAAGAGTGACCGTGCGGACGTTTATGTGCCCTTATTTGTCTACGGTCACACACACGGCAGAGAGCCGTTTCACGAGGATACGAATTCCCTGGAAGTTAGCAACAACGGAGGCTTGCTCCGTCTTGACGCACCCGTGAGTCGCGGACAGAAACTGCTGCTTCAGAACAGAGTCTCCAAGCAGGAATTGGCCTGCACCGTCGTGCGCGTGGAAAAGCAATTGAAGCGAACCTATGTGGGCGTGGCTTTTGTCGAATCTGATGCCGGTTTCTGGGAATGTCGCAAGCGGCCGGATCAACGCGATTAACTGCAAGATTCCTGACGTATTCTTTTTCTGCAAGCTAATTTCGTGCCAGCGGCAATCGCAAACGTGCTTCGCATCCCCGGCCTGAAGTGACGTTCTCCAAGCTCAAACTGCCTCCGTGGGCCTCGGCGATCTGACGGCTAAGAACCAATCCAATCCCTGAGCCTCCCGGCTTCGTAGTAAAAAAAGGCACAAACAAGTTCGAAGCGCTCGGGATGCCGGGTCCTTCATCGCGTACCCAAACTTCCAAGAAGCTGTTTCGCTTGTCCCAGCCGACTTGAACGCCACCTCCTGTCTCGAGCGCTGCGTCCACCGCATTCTTGACCAGATTGATCAGCACCTGGTCGAGCTGGTCGGCATCGGCTTGAATCGTCAGATCCGGGCCCGGGATAACCGGAATCTGTTTCCGTGGGTCGAGGCTCGCCGCGCGCTGGATCCAAGTGCTGACCTCAACGGGACGCAACTGCGGCGCTGGCAATCGCGCCAGGCGAGCGTACGCGTTCATAAACCGCGCTAGGCCGTCCGAGCGTCCGGCGATAACGGTCAGACCGTGACGCATGTCGTCTTCCCAGTCGGATGGCCGGTCCTTTCGCGTAATCAGTCCCGACAAATTTTCGGCGACGGACTTGATCGGCGCGAGCGAGTTGTTCAGCTCATGGCCGATGACTCGAATCAGCCGCTGCCAAGCCAACCGCTCTTCTTCACGAAGCGCCTGACTCAAGTCTGAAATCAGCAGCAAATGGTGCGGCTTTCCGCCTTCACGGAAGCTGCCGCGATGGATTTCCCATTTGCCCATTTTCCCGGGGAACGCGATCTGCGCGATATGGGGTGTCTCGACTGTAAGAAGATTCTCGATGCCAAGTTCGGCGGCGGTCCGTCCGAGAGCGCGCTCCGCGGGGCGATTCAAGATCCGTTCGCCGGCGCGGTTGATCAACCGGAGCCGGTTATCGGAATCGAGGGCAAATACGGCGACGTCAATTTCCTCCATCACTTTGCGCAATAATGCGGTTGCTTCGAGGGCGCCGAGCCTTTGCAGACGCAGAGTCTCGCCCAGCGCGTTCATTTCGTGCAGCACTTCGCCGAGCGCGTCCGAGCGCCCGGCGCCACGCGCGCGGATGGAGAAGTCGCCCTCGTGCAGAGCGGCCAGCATGTTGGAGAGCGTACGGAGGGGAAACGTAACGCGGTTCTGCGCGCTGAATGCGAAACCAAGCCAGGAAACAACGATGAAGATGGTGAGCGTCCAGGCGAGCTTTGGGGAGCTCGTTCCCGTCCAGAGAAGAATTATGGCGATGGCAGACCCGAACAGGCCGGCAAGGAGGGCCCGTGCCAGGATGCGGCGTTCATATGCGAGATGCTTCACAAGCCGTACTTCTGCAATCGCCGATAGAGCGCGCTGCGGCTGAGTCCCAGGGCCTCGCTCGCATGACTCACATTTCCGCTGTAGCGGCCCATGGCCTTTTGAATCAGCGCCCGTTCGACATCTTCCAGACTCATGTCTTCGATTCGGAGTGCTCCTTCGCGCGCTGGACGCAACCCCAGGTCGCTGGCGCGGATTTCCGGCCCTTCGGCCAGCAGGACCGCTCGCTCAACCGAGTGATCCAGCTCGCGAACGTTACCCGGCCACGGATGCTCAAGCAAAACCTTCAGGGCCGTTGGTTCAAATCCCGTGAGGCTCTTCCTGTATCTCTGCGACGATTGCCGCAAAAAATGCATCGCCAGCAGCGAGATGTCTTCCTTGCGCTGGCGCAGCGGCGGGAGGTGGATTTCAATGGTGTTCAGGCGAAAGAGCAGGTCTTCACGAAAGCGCCCTGCTTCTACCTCCGCCTGAATATTCGCGTTCGTCGCCGAAAGGATGCGCACGTCCACGCGCCGCGTGGTCGAGGAGCCGACGCGCTCTAATTCTCCCGATTCGAGCGCTCGGAGAAGTTTGGCCTGGAGATTCATCGGCACGTTGGCGATTTCATCGAGGAACAAAGTGCCGCCTTCGGCCAGTTCGAACCGCCCAACGCGATCTGACTTCGCATCGGTGAAGGCGCCTTTCACATGGCCGAAAAGTTCGCTTTCAAACACGCCTTCGGGCAATCCGCCCGCATTCACGATGACGAAGGGCTTTCCCGCGCGCGGGGAGAGCGCCTGCAACGTGCGAGCAATTACTTCCTTCCCCGTGCCGTGCTCCCCGGTGACAAGAACATTGGCGTCGGACGGCCCCACGCGCGCGATCATTTCCATCACGGGACGCATCGCAGCGGATTCCGCGATCAGAGTGGGCCGCCCGTCGGCGCGCAACATGCGGTTCTCCGCTTCCAGGCGCAAGCTCTGGCGCACGGCGCGCGCGAGCTCAATTTGGGTTCGGAGTATTGCCAACAGGCGGGCGTTCTCCCACGGCTTTTGAATGAAATCTTTTGCTCCGCGCCGCATTGCTTCGACGGCCAGGTTCAAGCTGCCCCACGCCGTCATCACGATGACGGGCACGCTGCCGTCGCGCACGCGGATTTGCGTGAGCAGGTCGAGGCCCTCCTGTCCTGAGGTCGTGTCGCGTGCGTAGTTCAGATCCATCAGCACAGCGTCGAATTCGCGGGTGTCGAGCGACGTCAGCAGAGCTGCCGGTGAAGCTACGGCGTCAATATCAAATCCCTCGCCTTTGAGAAGCAGGCGAAGAGCCTCGCGCACGTCCGGCTGATCATCAGCGACAAGTACGCGCGGGCGGTGATTGTTGGGAGCCGTCATTCAATTTGCCTTTCCAGGCTAAGCGAATTTTTCCTCGAGCTCACTCGTATCGCAACGCAACCAGCGGATCCACGCGCGCGTCTCGACGTGCTGAAGCTGTCGGCCAATGGTGTGAACCCCATAGCGAATGTCCTGCGACAGATCCTTCATGGTCCAAGCTCCTCCGATAGCATCAGAGGGCACGCGACCTGCCGCATTGGTTTGCTTGCCAAGCATGGATAAACTAAGAATTTAGCATGGAATTTAGGAGCTGTAGAGTGTCGCTTGTTGTCCGATTCCGGACAGTCCCGTACCGGAAACGAACGGTGAAAACACATGCTTACGCCCATGAAGTAATTGCATGCTTTGCTTATTCGTAACGGAGGGCTTCAATAGGATCAACTCTGGCCGCACGTCGCGCGGGGATATAACATGCAGCAGTTGCCACAATCAGAAGCACAAAGACAGCGGCGCCAGCAGCACCCGGATCTATAGAACTGATGCCGAAGAACGAATTTGCAAGCAATCGCGTCACTACATATGCGGCGACCAACCCAAAGCCTGCACCCAATGTCGCGACGCCCAGCCCTTGGCGGACGACAAGCCGCAGGACATCGTGCGGTTGCGCGCCAAGCGCAAGGCGAATGCCGATTTCGTGTGTTCGCTGCTCAACGGAATACGAAATAACGCCGTAGATCCCGATAGCGGCAAGAAACAAAGCCAGCGCCGCAAAAACTCCAAGCAGGGTCGAGTCCAGTGCTTGCGGGGAAGCGACTGTGGAAAGCACCTCTTCCATCGTCTTAACCTCCGCCACTGGCTGCTGTTTGTCCTCGTCAGCGACGATTTGCCTGACAGATTCCGCCAACGAGAGAGGAGGGACATCTGTGCGTAACACGAGGCTCATCAATCGCGAGGGTATCTGCAGGTAAGGGAGATACACTTCTCGAACTACCTGGCCGCTCCATTCTCGGTTCTGGATGTCGCTAGCGACTCCGACAATCGTGATCCAATTGTCAGTTCCTTCTGGCCGCCACGGAGCATTTTTCTCTCCTTGCAGATGAATGCGAATGCGTTGTCCAATTGGATTTTTCCCCTGCCAGTAATCTTGCGCCAAATTCTGATTGATGATGGCAACTAGAGGGCCTTGTTCTCCGTCACTATCGGAAAAGGGTCGGCCTTCCAGAATTGGGATTTGCATTGTCTGAAAATATTGAGGGTCAATAATCCTGTAGTGCGCATTGAATTGAGCACGAGGGGAACTTGGCTGCTGTCCCTCGATATCGAGATTGGTTATGTCTGTCCAGCCGGTCAGAGGAAGGAAATTGATTGCGCTGGCTGATTCCACGCCTGGAAGGCCCCGCATCCGCTCGACGACGTGTTGGAACAAGTTGCGAGCCAGCGCCGTATTCGGATACCGCGTATAGGGCAGCCAAACCCGCATGGAAAGGACATTTTTCGGATTAAAACCAGGGTTCGTGAAGAGCAAGTCTCGAAATCCTCGAATCAGCGTCACAGCTCCGACCAATAGCATCAGCGATATTCCGACTTCGAAAATCACGAGGCTGTTGCGAACCAGGCGGCGATCTACACCCCCGCTCGTGCTTCGCCCGCTCTCTTTCAGGGATTCATTTAAATCCGGCCGAGAGGACTGAAAAGCTGGCACGAGCCCGAAAATGATTCCTGTGAGAAGAGCGACGGCAATCGTAAAAATCAAGACGGTCCAATTGAGACCAATCCAATCCACATGCGGCAGTTCTACAAGCGAGCCCGCCGGAGGAAACATCGAAGGTAAGATTTTCAGGCTTCCATAGGCGAGCAGCAAACCCGCCGCTCCGCCTGCGAGTCCCAGCAATATGCTCTCCGTCAACATTTGCCGAACCAATCGCAGACGATTAGCTCCCAGCGCCGCCCGAATGGATACTTCTCGACGGCGCACTTCCGCGCGCGAGAGTAGCAGGCTCGCGACATTCGCACATGCAATTAACAAAACCAGTCCAACGGCGCCGAGCATTATTAGAAGCGGCTCTCTCGGGGTCCGGGCCATCTCGTAATGCATCGAACCAACCAGGGCCCCAACCCCCTGATTGGTTTGCGGGTACTCCGAGGCGAGCCTGCTCGTGATTGTGTCCATGTCGGCCCTGGCTTGTGCGATCGTGACTCCTGGTTTCATTCGCGCGAATGCGATGACCGAGGGATTGTCCCGGCGGATGGTCTCAGGAGGAAATGACAACGGAATCCAGAGGTCGTATCGTGTGCTCCTTCCGTAGAGATTGAACCCGGCGGGCAATACGCCCACGACTGTATAGGAACTGCCGCTAATGGTGATGCTCTGGCCGATGACATTTGGACTCGCACCAAAAAACCCCATCCAGAGTTCGTGGCTCAAGATGACACTGCCGTCGTGGCCGGGCTGCTCTTCTTCTGGAATGAACGTTCGCCCTAGCGATGGTTTTACGCCGAGCATATCGAAGAAGTTCGGGGAGACTCGAATGCCCCAAAGCTGCTGCGGCGAGCCATGTCCGGTCAAGTCAAAAGATGAGATCTGCATGGCGGCCATGTATTGGAAGACGTGATTCTGTGAGCGCCAGTCCAGGAAATCAGCGGGGGGCGCTGACCCTCGAGGAATCTTGCGGTTATTATCGGTCTCCCAAACGATAACGAGCTGCTGGGGATTCGGGTAAGGCAGCGGCCGAAGGATCACAGCGTTTACAACACTGAAGATTACAGTGTTCGCCCCAATTCCCAGCGCCAGAGTCGCGATTGCGACAAAACTGAAACCGGGGCTTTTGCGAAGCATGCGCGCGCCGTAACGCAGATCCTGCCAAAGAGTTTCCATTTTCATGCTTGCTAAGCTGGAGCAAACCTCTCTTATTCGCTTGGACGAGCAGAAGCAGGGCAGTTATATACCATATTTCAACTGTAGCGTATTAATCTTTCGATTTCCGGATAGTGAGTGTGTGGAAAACGCTGAGTTTCAATCAGGTGCCTTTGCGCGTGGCAGCCGCAGAATTGCTGTCCTTCTAACCCGTCAAGGACGTTGTCCCAGTGATCCGGACCAGGCTATTCATATCGGAGAGCGACGATGGGATCCACGCGCATCGCACGCAGTGCCGGGAAATAACACGCCGCCAGAGCAGAGAGAGCCAGGACCATTGCCACGCTTCCGAAGGTCAGGGGATCTGCCGTGCTGATGCCGTACAACAAGCTGGAGAACAAACGGGCTACGCCGACCGCCGCAAGCAGTCCCACAGCTATGCCCGCGCCTGCCAGAATCATCCCTTGCCCAATGACAAGCCGCATGACGTCAAGCGGCCGCGCGCCCAGCGCCATGCGAATGCCTACTTCACGAGTCCGTTGCGCCACGGCATACGCCATCACTCCATAGATTCCAACGCCCGCAAGCACTAGAGCGATGAAGCCGAACAAGCTCAAGAGAGCCGCAGCCATGCGCGATGGCCATAGACCTCGGTCTAGTACTTGTCCGATTGTGGAGACGTTTGTCAGCGCGAGATTCTTGTCCAAGTTCTGCACCTGCTCGCGAACTGCCCCAAGCGCAGTCCGAGGATCACGCTCGGTCCGCACCTGCAGCGTAACCTGGGGGCTATAATCCTGTGCGAGCGGAAGGTAGACTTCTGGCTGGGGTGTTTCACCGATGGCGAATTGCGTCGTGTCGGCTGCGACGCCCACAATCTGCATCAATTTGGGATCTCCGAAAAAAGAGAAACGTTTGCCCACTGCGTTTTCCCCCGGCCAGAAGTGCTTCGCCATCGCTTCGTTTACAATTGCCACGGCAAGCGTTTTTTCCTGGTCCAAGTCGCTGAAACTGCGCCCGGTGAGAATCGGAATCCGTAGAGTGTCGAAGAAACCAGCCGAGACATCATCCGTCGAAATCAGCATGCTGTGTTTTCCCGGAACCTGCGGCTCGCCTTCGGGAAAGACAGTGCGGGAGAATCCACCGCCGAGAGGCGCGTTCGACGCCACAGTTGCGCGAACCACGCCAGGCACAGCTTGTGCGCGCTCGATTGCATCGCGATAGAATTGCTCACCGTGGCTCTGGTCGTAATGCGCCGCGCCCAGGTCAAAATTGAAAACAAACAGATTCTTAAACTCAAAACCCGGATTCAAGCGCTGCGCTTGCTGCATGCTGCGTACGAAAAGTCCCGCTCCGACTAGCGCTACCAGCGCAAGGGCCACTTCCGCGACAATCAGCGCGCTGCGGAAGCGATTGTGGAGGAATCCGAACGTTCCACTGCGCCCGCCGGCCTTGAGCGCCTCCGCCAAATCTATCTGCGCGGCTTTGAACGCGGGGGCCAGGCCGAAAAGCAGGCCGGTCAGCAAGGAAATTCCAACCGTGAACAACAGGACGTTCGTATCAAATCCCAAATCAACGGAATCCTGCTGGAGAAATGGCGGGCGGAATGACCAGAGTACGCTCCGTCCCCAGTACGCAATGAGCAACCCGGCCATGCCTCCGAAAATCGCCAGTGTCATGCTCTCCGTCAGCATTTGCCGGAGCAGACGCGCCCGGCTCGCTCCCAGTGCGGCTCGCAAGCTCATTTCCATTTCTCGTTTTGCAGCCTGGGCCAGCAGCAGGTTTGCCAGATTCACGCACGCGATCAGGAGCACCAAACC
This sequence comes from Candidatus Acidiferrales bacterium, assembly GCA_035934545.1. Classification (GTDB taxonomy): domain Bacteria; phylum Acidobacteriota; class Terriglobia; order Acidiferrales; family UBA7541; genus DAHUXN01. Next base: position 90,698 of record DASYXV010000071.1, on the reverse strand, counting down.
CACCACGCCCATCATCATTCCACCAGCAAGTGAAAACTGCTGGTAGTTGTTGGCGCCGATGGCCGCGTTAGCGAGCGGCGTGAGCGCGACACTGCGCCCCGCGTTGTCGACCGGATATTCCTTCTCAAGAGCGGAGGCAATGGGCTTGAGCGATGCTTCGGCCTGAGGGAGGCTCACGCCCGGCTTTAGCCGCGCGATGGCGAGCACAAAAAGAGCGCGGCGATCGTTCAAATTGTCGGCAGTAAATCCTGTGAGCACCTGCTTGTACATGCTGATTGGGAGCCAAATTTCTTCAGGGTTCAGGAACGTAAACGTTCCCTTGAAATTCGGCGCTGCAACACCGATCACGGTATAAGGAACAGCATTTAGCGTGAGCGTTTTTCCAAGAATGTTCCGATCCGAGCCGAATTGATGCGCCCACAAACCATGGCTCAATACGACGACGGTGTTTCCTCCGGGTTTCTGGTCCTCGTCGGGCAAGAACGTGCGGCCGATGACCGGTTTCACGCCGAGCACATCGAAATAATTGGCGCTGACCAGTTGTCCGGTGATCTGCTTTGGCTCCCCCTGGCCGCTTAGATTAAGCCCCGCGATCGTGAAGGCGCTGAGTGCCGAGAATACGTTGTTCTTTTCCGCATAATCGCGAGCGTTTGGCCACGACATGCCCAGCTTCGTTGCATTCGCCGCGCCCACAGAAGTCTTGGAATCGATCGTGTCCAGTTCCACGACGCGCGAGGAATCCTGCACGGGCAGCGGATTCAGCAGAACGGCATTCACGACGGTGAAAATCGTGGTATTCGCGCCAATGCCGAGCGCCAGCGATAGAATCGCGACGACCGCAAATCCAGGATTCTTCGCAAGGACACGAAGGCTGTAACGGAAATCTTGCAGGAGTGTCCTCATGGTGTCTCCTCAAATGCAAATCGCCAAGACTTGCAATGCCTAGATCCGCTATTCGTAGCGCAGGGCGACCATAGGGTCCACGCGCATCGCCCGCCGCGCGGGAACGTAGCAGGCAGCTAGCGCAACGAGCATCAGCAAGACTCCTACGGCCGCAAATGTGACAGGATCAGTCACGCTGACTCCGTAGAGGATCGCGCTCATCAGGCGCGTCAGCGCGAACGACGCGATGAGTCCAATAGCCAGCCCGATCCCCGTCAAGGCAGCGCCCTGGCCGAGAATCATGCGCATCACATTTTGAGGATTTGCGCCAAGCGCCAGGCGAATGCCGATTTCGTGTGTCCGTCGAGTCACGGAATGCGCCATCACGCCGAAAATTCCGATGGCCGCAAGTATCAAGGCGAACGCTGCGAACAGCCCTACCAGCAGTAGAGTCAAGAAGCGCCGCGATACCCATTCCGATTTCAGCTGGCTGATCGTTCGCACTTGATAGATGGGCTGGTCGGGATCGACAGCCTGCACCTGCTCCTTGACAGCCTGCATCAGAGCGAGAGGATCCTGGGCCGTGCGGATGGCAAGGCTCATCGTGTTATAAGGCCGCTGGTCCTCCGGCCAGTAGAGTTCGGCGCGTGACGGCGCTTCGAGGGCATGATAATGCACGTGTCCGACGACGCCCACGATCGTCAACCATGGCGACTTAGAACCCGTGCCGCCGAGATGCACGCGCTTGCCAATCGGGTTTTCATCGGGCCAATACGCGCGGACAAAAGAATCATCCACAATGGCGACGGGAGCCCCAGTCGCCGTATCGCTGTCCGTAAAATACCGGCCGCTCAGCAACGGAATCTGCATCGCTTCGAAGTAGCCCGGAGTGATTGGACGCCAGTCTGTTTCGGGTGTCCTTCGATCTAGGGGCACTTCCTGTGTATCCACGCTCGTGGTTCCGGAACCGCCTTGGTCAGTCAGAGGCAGGACGTTTGCCGCTCCGGCCGCCTGCACTCCGGGCAGCGCATCAATGCGCCGGATTACCTCGCGGTAGAACGCGCGAATCTGCTCCGGCTTGCTGTACCTCTCTTGCGGCAGCGAGACGCGCATCGTCAGCACATTGTCCGCATGGAACCCCGGATCAACGGCCAGCACACGAAGAAAGCTGTGTATCAAGAGACCTGCACCCACCAGAAGGACTACAGAGAATGCCGTCTCGGCAATGACCAGAATGCGCCGCAACCGGCTCGAAGCGGTATTCGGCGTGCCGCTGCGGCCTCCTTCCTTTAGATCCTCAAACGGCGTCCGCCGCGACGCGTTCAGTGCCGGAGCAAGACCGAAGAGAATTCCTGTGCCAAGCGTGACGACCATGGTGAAGAACAGCGCCCAGCCATCGAGCTTCACATCAGAAGCCCGCGGCAAGGCTTCCGCGCCCAGGCGGATGATTTGTCCCAGCACCACAGGCGTCAACAAGAGCCCCGCAAGTCCCCCGCAAATCGCCAGAAGCACGCTCTCGGTGAGCAATTGCCGCACGATGCGCTTGCGTCCCGCGCCCATGGCAGAACGAATGGCCATCTCTCGTTCGCGCGCCGATGCCCGCGCTAGCAGCAGGCTCGCAACGTTCACGCACGCAATCAGCAGAACAAATCCCACTGCCGCCGTCAGAATCCAAAGCGCTGCTTTGATGTCACCCACCGTTTGTTCGAGCAGAGGAACCAGCTCGAGTTCGTAATTGAACTTCTGGTAGGGATAACTGCGGTTTTGCTCGATGATTTCCTTCGTCACTGCCTGCATATCCGCGCGCGCCTGGGCGAGCGTCAGGTTGGACTTGATGCGCGCCAGCACTTGGTAGCCGTGATTCCCGCGATTGTCCGGCGTCAGATCGGCCGGGGCGAAGGCCAGCGGCTTCCACATCTCCGCGTTCAGCGGATAATCAAAGCCCGATGGCAGAACGCCGACGACGGTCATCGGCTTGCCGTTGATCGTGAGCGTCCGGCCGACCGCCGCCGGATCGCTCCCAAATCTGGATTTCCAAAGTCCGTATCCGATCAATATTTCCTGGTCGTGTCCGGGTTGCGCTTCTTCAGGAAGGAATACACGCCCATACACCGGGCGAATCGCGAGCATTGAGAAAAGGCTGGGCGAAACATCGGCGCCGACGACACGTTCGGGCGCGCCTCCACCCGTGATGTTGAAGCTGTCATCCGTCATGACGGCTGCGTCGGAAAAACTCTTGTTCAGCTCCTGGAGATCGCGGAATTCAGGAGCGGAAACCCAGTTGCGGTCGTTGGGGAGGCCGATTCCAGTGAATCGCCCCCACACAGTGACCAATTGCTCAGGAGCCGGGTAGGGCAGCGGCTTCAGCAAAACGCCGTTCACGACGGAGAAAATCGCGGTGTTTGCACCAATGCCCAGAGCGAGTGTCAGGATGGCGATAGCAGTGAACCCCGGCGCCTTCGCCAGCATGCGCAGGCCGAAACGGACGTCGTGCCAGAGAGTTTCCACCTAAATTGCCTCCTGCAAGACACTCATTCGGGTGATTCGCGGCGCCCGCGCCTAGCGTCTCCTCTATCCAACCGCGAGAAGAATCAGCGTCGCGTCATCCTGAAATGTTTCTCCGCCGAATTCCGCGACGTGCCCCAGGATTTCCCCTTGGATTTTGGCCGCGTTTTGTTTACGGCATTCGCGGAGGACTTCGATCAAGCGGCCTTCTCCAAACTCCTCGCTGCCTCGCGCCACTTCCGTGATTCCATCGGTGTACAGAATCATCCGGTCGCCTTCGCTCAGCGTGAATTCATCCTGATCGTAGCGCTCGCCCGGCGATATGCCCAGCGCTTTCCCCCCGCTGCTTAGACGAGACACTGTTCCTTCGCTGCTGATGATGACTGGCGCATTGTGACCGGCGTTGGTATAGACCAATCGCCGCGTACTCGAATCCAGTATCGTGTAGAAAAACGTGATAAAGCGGTCCGTTGCCGTGTTCTCGCTGATGATGCGATTCACGTGCGCCGCCAATTCGCCGGGCTGCAAATTCTGTCCGACCAGGCTGCGCACCGCCGCCTGCAAGTTGGACATCAGCAGCGCGGCTGCGATGCCCTTGCCCGCAACGTCGGCGATGCAAAGCGCGAAGCGGTGTTCGTCCAGTTGCATGACATCGAAATAATCGCCGCCAATCCCGTGAACCGGCAGCCACGCGCCGGAAATCTCGCATCCGGGGATCTGAGGAATCTCCCGCGGCAGGAATCCCATCTGTGTCCGCTGCGCTTCTTCCCAGTCTCCCGCATCCTGGCCGGGGATGCGTCGCCGGCCATCCGTTTCGCTGTGTTTCGCGTCGCGGGCACGCCGGCCGCTTTCAATTTCTTTCCGCACAATTCCCAGGAGCCGCGTGTTATCCCACGGCTTCAGCACGAAATCGCACACGCCTTCCCGCATGATTTCAACCGCCAGCTCGATGCTTCCCCATGCCGTCATGGCGACGATAGGAAGCATGGCGTCTATTTTGTGAATTTGAGAGAGCAGGTCGAGGCCTTCGCGGCCAGACGTCGTGTCGCGCGCGTAGTTCAAGTCCATGAGCAACAAATCGAATTCGCGGCGTCCGAGAGCCTCCAGAATCGCGGCGGGGGAATTCACCAGCTCGAGTTCGTAGCCTTCGCCCTTCAGCAGCAAGCGCAGAGCTTCGAGGATGTCGGATTGGTCATCGGCCACAAGAACGCGCGGGGCGGCGCGGCGTTCTTTCTGGGGACCGGTATAGTTGGAACCAATTTCAGATTCGGATTTCACTGCGGATTCCCAGACCACGATGCACCTCTGTCGTTCGAATGGGAATAGGGCAGATTCACTGCCATCAGCCGTTCATTGTAAGTGATTGTAAACAAGTAGATTATACGAGAGGAGGCCAATTCTAGTTCCCCAATTCGACCGCTTGCGGGAATGCCTTGTTGCGATTTCGGACAGTTGCCCAGTACTCATTCGTAGCGCAACGCGACCATGGGATCCACTCGCATCGCCCGCCGCGCAGGAATGCAGCATGCCAGCAGTGACGCGGCGACGAGCACAACGCTCACGGCGACCAGCGTTACCGGATCTGTTGGCGCAACGCCATAGAGGAGCGACGACAACAGCCGCGTCAGTGCGAGCGCTCCAAAAACTCCGACAATAATTCCTGCGACGGTCAGCGTCATTCCCTGCCGGATGACGAGTCCGAGCACGTGTGCGGGCTGGGCGCCGAGCGCGAGGCGAATTCCAATTTCACTGGTGCGCTGCTTCACCGAATAAGCCATCAATCCATAGAGGCCGATTGCTGCGAGAAACAATGCGATGCCGCCGAATACGGCGAAAAGCGAGGTCTGGAAGCGCCGCAGCGCGCTGGCTTTCCAGATGCGCTGGTCCATCGTCTCGATGTTGGCAACAGCGAGATTCGGGTCGATCGCGCGAACTGCGCCGCGTATCGCCGGAATCATTTCCGAGGGCGGCTCTGAACTGCGAATTGCAATGAACGCGCTATCTCTGTCAGTCTGCCAAAAGAGTCGATAGACCTGCGGAGGAGGCGCGTCCTCAAGATTCGAGTGCCGGACGTCAGCAACTACTCCCGCGATCGTGGACCAATCAATGCCTTTTCCGTTGCCCTTCACGGGAATGCACATGCAAAAGTGCTTTCCGATCGCAGATTGATCCGGAAAATAGGCTTTTGCGAAAGCTGCGTTCACGATGACGACCCGCTGCGCTTTCGGCGCTTCGTCGTCGTGCGTGAAGTATCTCCCGGCGATCAGCGGCGTGCCCATGGCCCGGAAATAATGCTCCGTGGCTGAACGCGAATTCACGGATTGGCCCTTCTGATTCCCGTAGCCCTCCAGCGTGAACAGGCTCACGCTCTCCGAGTGGCTCAGCGGCAAATCGTCTACAGCGCCGACGCTCTTGACTCCATGCAGCTCACCCATTTTCTCCAGCACATCGTGGAAAAAGGCGCGGCGCTGCTCAGGCTTGTTGTAAGTCTGGTCCAAGGAGATATGCATGGTGAGCGTCGCGTCCGAAAATCCGGTCGGCACGTTTTCCAAGTTCACGTAGCTCCGCACAACTAACCCCGAAGCAGTCAGCAAAACTACTGCCAGCGCCACTTCGACGACGATCAATCCCTGGCGCCAGCGTCTTGAGGCACCGGCAACGCCTTTGTTGCCTCCTTGCTTCAACGTTTCCGTCAGATTCGTGCGGGACACACTGAGCGCCGGGAGAATCCCGAACACAATGCCTGTCGCGAGAGAAACCGCCACGGTGAAAAACAAAACGCGCAGATCCAGCGACGTCTCGTTCAGCCGCGGTATGTTTCCGGGGTTGAGAAGCAGCAGCAGTCGAATCGCGGCATAAGCGATCAGGATGCCCAGTGCGCCCCCGGCGGCGGAAAGCATCACGGCCTCCGTAAGGATTTGACGAATCAGTCGTCCGCGCCATGCACCGAGCGCCGCTCTCACGCCCATTTCATGCGTCCGGCTTGCCGCGCGCGCAAGCAGGAGGTTTGCGGCGTTGGAGCACGCGATGAGGAGAACCAGACACACCGCGCCGAAAAGGAGCCACACAAACATCCGCACGCCGCCAATCACAGTGCTCACAAAGGGCCGCACGACTCCGTACATGCCACTAAACACATGCGATTGATGCAGCGCATAGAGCCGGGGCACGATGGTGGTATCCATTTCCGCCTGCGCTTCCGCCACTGTTGCGCCCGGCTGCAAACGCCCGATGGCATTGCCGCTGGAATTGTCGCGGTCTGCCTTATCTTGCGGCGTCATCACCAAAGGCAGCCACACATCGGACTTGCCTGGATCGGAATAAGGCAGCTCGTTCGCATTTGGATAGCTGAACGATGTGGGCATCACGCCGATTACACGATAGTTCTGCCCATCGAGAGTCAAACTCTTGCCCAGCACTTTCAGGCTGCCGCCAAAGGCCGTTTGCCAAAGCGCGTGACTGATGTCCACAACTCGTTCATGGCCCGGCTCCGCATCCTCTGTTTCTATGCCACGGCCAAACTGCGGGCTGACTCCTAGAGTGGAGAAGAAATTCGGCAGGATTGTCGCACCTTCAACTCTCTGCGTCGCGCCTTCTGCCGCGAGGTTGTACGAATTCTGATTGAAGAGCGTGATAGCTGAAAACGAATGTGCCTCGCGTTGAATGTCGAAGAAATCCCCGTTGCTGGGGCCAAAGGCTTCTATGGGTACTTGCGGGAAGTTGCGGGCCGGCGTCCAGACATAAACCAGCCTCCCGGGATTGCTGTACGGCAATGAGCGAATCAGCACTGCATTCAACAAACTGAAAATCGCCGTGTTCGCACCGATGCCGAGAGCGATGGTCAGGACGGCGACGGCGGTGAAGCCGGGCGATTTCGCCAGCATTCGCAAGCCGTAGCGGAGATCCTGCAGCAGTGTGCCCATCGAATTTTCCTAGGCTTTGGTGGCTTGCGCCGCGCCTTCGACAATCCAGCCATCGGCGAGCTGGATGATTCGGTGGCCGTAAGCGGCCCAGGCCTCGTTATGCGTCACCTGAATGATCGTCGTGCCCTCGTCATTGAGGCGCTTGAGAAGATCCATGATCATTTTTCCCTGGCTGGAATGAAGGCTTCCGGTGGGTTCATCGGCGAGAATCAGTTTCGGATTGCCGATGACGGCGCGAGCGACGGCGACGAGTTGCTGCTGTCCGCCGGAGAGCTGATTGGGGAACAGATTTTTTTTGCCGACGATCTGGAAGCGGTCGAGGATGTCTGCGACCATGCCGTCGCGCTCGGATTTTTTGATGTCGCGATAGGAAAGCGGCAAGTCGAGATTTTCGGAAACAGTGAGATTGTCGAGCAGATGGTACTGCTGGAAGACGAAGCCGATGAATTTCTTGTGCAGCTCGACGCGCTTGCGATTGTCGAGCTTGTGGACTTCATGGCCGGCAAAATCGAAATGGCCCTTCCAGGTGCCGTCGAGCATGCCGATGATGCCCATCAGCGTGGATTTGCCGGCGCCGGAGGGGCCCATGATGGTGATGAATTCGCCCTCGCGAATGTCAAGGTTAATGCGGCGGAGAACCCAGGTCTTTCCCGCGCCGGATTCGTAGAACTTTTCGACATCGATCATTTGGATCACGTTTCATCTCCAGGGAAGCGAAAACCGCCAATTTGCACCAATTACAAAATGCGATTTTGTGTCGATTAGAATCAACTCCCATCCTTTGTTTTCAACAACTTACGCCGATTTCTAATCGCGGCGTGTGTCGATTAGAAATGGGCATCACTGGCTCCCCCCACTAGCTGTTTCTCTGCCTCTTTCAGCGCGTTCTGCCAGATCTTCACAGTAATTATGATGCTCAAAACTGGCTCGCCACGCAACAGGGAGCATCTGTGGAATCCGTGGCGAAGCCGGTTGCTCTCCTGACTGATGCATTCCTCATTATTCGTAGCGCAACGCGACCATAGGATCTACGCGCATGGCGCGCCGCGCGGGAATGTAACAAGCAGCGAGGGCGACAAGGGCCAACAGAACCGCGACCGCAATCATTGTTGCCGGATCGTTGGCGTGCACATCGTACAGCATCGATTTCAAATACCGCGTTACTCCCAGCGCTACACCAATGCCCAGCGCGGCCCCGACAATGGCCAGCAGAATTCCCTGCCGGAGGACGAGCGCAAGGACGCTTGCCGGCTGCGCGCCGAGGGCCATGCGAATGCCGATTTCGCGAGTGCGCCGAGAAATTTCGTAAGAGAGCAGGCCGTACAATCCCAGGCACGCCAGCACGAGCGCCAGGAGACCGAAAAATCCCGACAGACGCGCAATCATGCGCTCCTGAAAAAGCAGTTGATCGATCAGTTGAGTCTGGGTGTGCACGGCAAAGACCGGCAAGTTGCTGTCCATCTGGCTCACGACGCCGCGCACCGCGGAAGTAATCGCTGCTGGATTCGCAGCCGTGCGCAGCTCGAAACTTGTGTTGCCTCCGCTCGACGGCACGTACATCGTCGGCTCAATGGCGCTTCGCAAGTCCTGATATTTCGCGTCGCTGACCATGCCGATGATCGCCCAGCCTGGACTCGCCCAGTCTCCCTTGTCCGGATTGGCTTCCCGTTCGCCGAAATGCTGGCCAAGCGGATTCACTTTTGGAAAATACTTTTGCACGAAGGTTTTATTGACGATCACCGGGACGGGCGCCTCATTTGCCGCGCTCATTGATGATGCTGCTGACGTTGCGGACTTCGCCGTTGCGATCGAAGCGGCCGCGCTCGGGCTTGCCATGCCGGCCTCCTTTGCGTGCTGCGCCGCCTCGCGCGCCTGATCGTTTTCTTCCGCAACTTCCGCCTGCGCGAAATCGGCCGAATTGAAATTTCGTCCCGCGAGAAGCTGCATGTGCATCGTGGAAAAGAATTCCGCGCCGACGGGGAGAAAATCCGCTTCGGACTCCTGATCCTTTGGCGTGCCGGGCAGATGGAAACCCGTATCCCACAGATCGCCGCTCAGCAGCGTACTGTTGGAGTAACTGACCTCTTCTACTCCCGGAATCGCCGCAAGGCGCTCCTGCAAATTGCGGTAGAAGACATCCACCTGCGGCGTTTTGTATCCGATGAGCGTCGGGTCCAGGCTAAACGTCAGCAGATTGCGCGTGTCGAATCCGGGATCCACATTTTTCAGGTTTTGCAGCGTCCGCACCAAAAGCCCCGCGCCCACTAGCACGACAACTGCCAGCGCCACTTGCGCGACGACGAGCCCGTCGCCCAAAGTGAACCACGTGCCGCCCGCGCGCCCGGCTGTGCCAGTGCCTTCCTTGAGCGCCGGCGTCAAATCAATGCGCGTGCCTCGAAACGCCGGGGCGAGTCCGAAAATAATTCCCGTCAGCACCGATGCCGCGAATGTGAAAGCCAGCACGCGCCCGTCGATGCCCGGGCTGAATCCAAACGGCTCGTCTGAACTACTCGCGATTAGCGAGACAATTGCTTGTGTGCCCCACATGGCAAGCAAAATCCCCAGTGCGCCGCCCACGAGTGAAAGAAGAACGCTCTCAGTCAGCAATTGGCGGACAATTCTCGCGCGGCCCGCTCCGAGCGCCAGCCGAACGGCGATTTCCTTTTGCCGCGCCGTCGCGCGCGAAAGGAGCAGTCCAGCAACGTTGGCGCACGCAATCAACAGCACTATTCCCACGGCCATCATCAGAACGTACAGCTCCGACGACAAGTATGTGGTCGTTCCTGTCAGCCCGGACTGCGCCGGAAGCGCGGCAACGGTTGGATTGTCCTCCGGTTTCGAGAGCGGTTTAGCGCCGTGCAGCATGTCGTTGCGGAAGAGCGTCGCCACATCGGCCTGAGCCTGCAATCTGGTAACGCCGGGTTTGAGCCGTCCGACGATCACCAGCCACCAACTGTAAATGTCCGTTGGTCTCGCCCTGGCCTGGGCATCGGGATGAATCTGAGGCAAAACAGAAAGAGGCAACCAGACATCGTGGACCCGGCCGGGACTCAAGCTGTCGAACCGCGGATCGGCGACGCCGATGATCGTAAAGGGAACGTTGTTCAAACGAACCGTTTTGCCAATCGCTGCTTGCGAGCCGCCGAACTGGGTTTTCCAATAGCCGTAATTCAGCACGACGACGGGCGACGCGGAAACGGAATCGTCGCTGGGCGCGATCAGCCGTCCCGCGGCGGCGCGGACGCCGAGCAGGGGGAAGAATTCGCCGGACACCGCCTGCGCTCTTAACACGCTTGCCGTTCCGTTTCCGCTGAGATCAAGCTGGCCGGCGCACGCAAACGCCGCGACGCTGGAGAATGCGCTGACCTGCGAAGCGACGTCGTGAAAAAACGGCTCGGAAAACGAGCAACTCGACGATTCGCCTTGCTGAGGCCTCTGCTGTACGCAGTCGCCATAACTACTGCTACTGTGAATGTCGGGCCTGTTATGCGAGCTCCACTTCAGCAGAATCAGGCTTTGCGCATCCTGCACGGGCAGCGCGCGCATAAGGATGGCATCAATCATGCTGAATATCGCGGTGTTGGCGCCGATGCCGAGGGCAAGCGTAAGGACAGCGACAGCCGTAAAGCCCGGCGATTTTGCGAACATTCGCAAGCCGTAACGCAAATCCTGAAGCAGCGTGTTCATGTTTCCTCCTATTCGTAGCGCAGGGCAACCATGGGATCTACGCGCATGGCCCGACGAGCAGGAATGTAACAGGCGATGAGCGCCACGATTGTCAGGAGCAGCGCCGCTCCAATGAACGACAACGGATCGGCTGCACTGACGCCGTAGAGCACGCTTTGCATCGCGCGCATCAACGCCAGTCCGGCGACAACTCCCGCAGCGGTGCCTGCAATCGCGAGTTTGGCGCCCTGAAGGAGAATCAAGCGCAACACATCGGAGCGCCGCGCGCCAAGCGCCATGCGGATCCCGATCTCATTGGTCCTCTGCGCCACGCTGTAGCTGATGAGCCCATACAAGCCGACTGCGGCGAGCAGAATCGCCAGCGCCGCGAATACAGCGAGAAGATTCGCGGCGAACCGCTGCGGGCCAAGCGATTCGGCGATGCGCGCATCCATCGAGCTCATGTCGGAGACGGGCAGATTTGGATCCGTGGCCCGCACGGCTTCGCGGATCGCCGATTCGGCCGATGCCGCGCTTCCATTTGACTTGGCAATCAAGAATCCGAAGGGCGCTCCGGACTGATAGAGGGGAAAGTAATAGACGCCTTTGGAGCCGCTCTCCGAAGCGCCCGATGACGATTCTTCGCCGGCAAGCTGATTGAAGCGAATGTGCCCAGCGATGCCGACAATCGTGGCCCACGGGCTCTTCGAGCCATTGCGAATTCTCTTTCCGATGGGATCCTGATTGGGCCAGTATTCGCGCGCGAGATTGTCGTCAATCACGGCGACGGCCTGCGAGCCTTCGCGGTCATCATCCGTGAAGTAGCGCCCTCTTATCAGCGGAATGCCGAAGGCAGTGAAATATTCAGGCGTGACAAAGCGAACGTTGCCGTGGGGGCCTGGATCGCCCGGAGGCGCAGGCCGGCCTTCTATGCCGAATGACGCCGAAGGATTCCCGCCCGCGAACGGAATCGGGAAGCCCGCGCCGGCATCTTTGACTCCAGCCGTGTGCGAGAGGCGGCCGAGCACGGCGTGGAAAAAGGCGTACTGCTTGTCGTTGTTGTTGTACTGCTGTTGCGGCAAAGTGAGAACCGCGGTCATCACGCCGTGGGGCTGAAAACCGGGGTTGACCTCGCCGATGCGCGCGAGGCTTTTCAATAGAAGGCCCGTTCCCGCGAGCAGGATGAGCCCGAGCGCCAGTTCACCCGCGACCAACAGGGAGCGGAATTGCTGGCGACCACGGCTTCCCGTTGCAGAGCGGCCTGACTCACGCATCGCGTTATAAGGATCCGTTCGCGACATGTGCCACGCGGGGGCAATGCCGAAAATCAGGACGGCCACGACGCCAACGACTGCAGTGAACAGCAGCACGTATTTATCGAGAGGAAAGGTCAGTCCAGTCGCAAGGTCTTGCGGCGCGGCAAAGAGCAAGGCGCTCGTTCCGGCTTGCGCGACGAGAAGACCCGCCAGAATGCCAAGCAGGCCGAGGACCGTATTTTCGCCGAGCGTCTGCGCGATCAGGCGGCCGCGCGAAGCGCCGAGCGCGGCGCGAACGGCCAGTTCCTTTGAACGCCCCGCAGCCTTGGCGAGCAGAAGCCCGGCGATATTCGCGCAGGCGATGAGCAGCACGAAGGCGACGGCGCCGACAAGGATCAGGATCGGAGCGCGCAGGTCGCCGAAGACGAAATCGGCGAGAGGCATCAGGAACATGCTCCACTGCGAGTCCTTCGCGTAGCTCGAACGAGGATCGTCAATCACGCGATGCGAGAGGATGTTCATGTAGGCGCTGGCCTGTGAAAAGGAAACGCCGGGTTGCAAACGCGCCACGGCAAGATAACTTTCGTTGAAGGTGTTGGCGGGGGAGAATGCGTCGGGCGCGAGTCCGAGAGGCGCCCAGAGGTCGATTTGAGGATTCGGCCAGTGAAAATCGCGGCGCATCACGCCGATGATGCGATAGGGCTGCTGATTCAATTGAATGGTGCGGCCGATTGCGCCCGCATCGCCGCCGAACCAGCGCTGCCACGCGCCATAGGCGAGAACAACCTCATGGTCCGCGTTGGGCTGGTCCTCTTCCGGCGTAAAGACGCGGCCAACGACCGGCTTCGCGCCAAAAACGTCGAACCATTGCCAGGAGACCTGCGCGCCCTGAAGCTGCTGCGGGTAGGCGCCCGCGGTGTAGTTGAAGGTGGCCGGGGTTTCGAGCGCGGCCGATGCGAAAAACTGTTTGCTGTCGCGGACTTGCGCAAAATCCGGCGCGGAGACGACGATATTGTTCAACCCCAGCTTGGCGTAGCGCGCTCGCTCGACGACAACCTGTTCCGGATGCGCGACGCCCGGAGGATGCAGGAAGAGCGCATTCACGACGCTGAAGATGGCGGTGTTGGCGCCGATGCCGAGCGCGAGCGTCAACACAGCGATGATTGTGAAGCCAGGCGACTTGACCAGCATTCTCATGCCATGTCGTAAATCCTGAAGCATCGTGTTCATGTTGATCTCCTTATTCGTAGCGTAGGGCAACCATCGGATCAACGCGCATGGCGCGCCGCTCTTCCGGAGCCTATGGTTTCTTTTCCGGCGGCGCGAACTTCGAATCGTCCACTTGAACGTTGTTCTTCACGTTCTTCACAGTCACGGCTTCGCCAGTGCCAGCCACCCAATAATTGATCTTGAATGGCACGCTGACGCCATCCACTGCGCGATAGTCCGAATAATCAATCTCGAGCGGCAGGCTGCCGAAAATCGTTTGATAGCGAATCGAGCGCCGGACAAGTAATCCGGACTGCTGATCGAACAGCAGGAATTCGGAAAAGCTGTCGGGCGCCTTTGCGCGCATCACCCAGGTCATCTCGTCGCCGATTTTCGCCTGACCAAAGACGCGCCGACCGGTGTAGCCGCGCAAAGCCGCGGCCGGATTGAGCTGCGCCTCGCGACGAAGGATGATGGCTTGCGGATCCTGAGCGTCCTCCACACCGTCATCAGACAAGTTCCACGCGCGGGAGCCATCAAAACCCGCTATGGATGACTCGTGAGGAGTCGTAAAGGTCCGCATGAACTTGCCAGGGGCTTTTTGAAAAGCCTGCTCGGAAGCCGTACTTTCATTGTTTCCATGCTCCGCGTCGATTTCTCGCGAGGTAATCTTCGCCAGCGCTTCATCTCCGCCCAGAGCTTGCGCAAACTTCGCGAGCACGGCATCCGCTGTCGGGAGCGGCGCTGGAGCAGGCACGGGAGTCGCCGCTGGCTGGCCAGGCGCGGCGACAGGCTCGCTGGGACGGACGAGATCGGCAGGAACAGCGCCCGCGGGAAGCTTCGGTACTGCGATCGGCTCATGATTGCCCCGATGGCACGTGTAGCAGCTGACTTCCGCACGTCCGTCGAAATTGTCCTTGTTGATCGCAATGAGCATCTGCATCATTTTTCTAGCGGTTTGTTTGGTCTCCTTTTGATCGCTCTGCCATGGATTCACGTGGCAATAATTGCATTCGACGCCGAGCGCCGTGGTCATGTAGCGCATTCCGGGTAACAGTTGCGATGCGGGAATGTCTTTGAGCACCTGAATATTTTTGTAGGTCTCGGCAGCGGTTTTTTCCTGCATCGGAGTTTGCGCGGATTGGGCGCCAAGGCTAACTGTCAGGGCCAGCGTCAGGGCCGCCACTGCGGCAACCAGCGCCGGATTCGCAAGGTTTTGAATCGCTTTGATCATTCTGCGAAAGACATCTCCCATTTCATCCTCCCGGATTGAAATCGTGGACTGCGGCCGTTCGCGTTAACCGACGCGTGGCAGCCGTCCCACGTTCCGTCCGATTCTATCCGGGAGCTCTCCTTCCCGCGCGGCTTTTGTGCCGGGCCGGGATTCGTGGCCAGATTTCGGATTGAACAACTTCATTCATATCGCAGGGCAACTATGGGATCGACACGCATCGCGCGGCGCGCCGGGATATACGAAGCCAGTAGCGCCACCACAGTCAAAAGCACAGCCACAATCAAAAATGTCAGAGGGTCCGTAGCTTTGACCCCATAAAGCAGGCTCGAGATCAGTTGGGTTGCCGCGAACGACACCGCAATGCCAATCACTAATCCAATCGCCGCCAGGCGTGCCCCTTCCCCTATCACCAATCGCAGGACATCGCTGCGCTGCGCGCCAAGCGCCATGCGGATGCCGATTTCCTGAGTCCGCTGCGTCACCGAATGCGCCACAAGCCCGTAAATACCCACCGCCGCGAGCGCCAGCGCCGCCGCGGCGAATACTCCCGCGAGAAGCAGCAGGAAACGCTTCTCGGCAAGCCAGCCGCCGATCTCGTCCACGAATGTGGAGAACTTGACTGGAACATCCGGCGCGAGGTCGTGGAAAATGCCGCGCGCAGCGGAAACGAGCGGCCCGGTGCCTGCGCCGCTGCGCAGAATGATTGTTGGCGAAGAATTGCCGCTCACTCCACGCTGGCGGTAATCCACGTAGATGATTGAGCTCGCAGGCTTGTCGAGCCCGTCCGCGCGAACGTCGCCGACAACTCCGACAATCGTCAGCGGCTTCATGTTGCCGTCCATGTTGCTGAAGTCGATGATTTGCCCAACGGGATCCTGATTTGGCCATTGTTGCCGCGCCAACGCTTCGCTGATCACAGCCACATGCAAGGAATCGGGGCCGTCCTGATCATTGAACAGCCGTCCTCGCAGCAGCGGAATTCCTGCCGTGCGGAAATACTCGCCGCTGGCAACCGAGTAGAGAGCGTGCCCGATGTTTTTGGGATTTTGATAATAGAAGCGGTTCCATTCATCGAAATTCGTCGGTGCGGGCTGGCCGTTGAGAATCAGGAACCCGCCGTCCGCGAACTCACTGGCGATCGGAAGACCGCCCGTGAAACCCGCGGACTGAACACCCGGAATAGCACGCAGCCGGGAAAGAGCGTCGTCCACGAAATGAACCTGTCGCACCGTTGCCGCAAAACTACCCAGCGCCGGCACCGGAGGCGAAAAAGAGAGCACGATCAGATGCTCTCCGCTAAATCCTGGGCTAACTGAAATCAATCGCAAGAAGCTGCGTCCCAAAAGCCCGGCGCCAACCAGCAACATCAGCGTTGCCGCTATCTCGCCAATCACCAGCGCGCTGCGTGCACGCTGGCTTCCGGAGCTGTAACTTCGCGAGCCTGCGCTCAGCGCGTCGCTCAAATTCGCTCCGCCGGTGCGCCACGCCGCGAACAGCCCAAGAGCTGCGGCAACGGCAACCGTCGCCAGCAGCGTAAACAAGAGAACAGTTCCATTGATGGCGATACCTTGCTGCCGCGGCAAACTTTCCGGCAGTATCGCGGGCAGCAGACTTGCCGTCCAAGCCGCGAGCAGCACTCCCAAGAGCCCGCCTGCGAAAGACAGCGCCAGAGACTCTGCGAGCAACTGTTGCACGAGCCTGCCGCGGCCAGCGCCCAGTGCCGCGCGCACCGCCAATTCCTTCCGCCGCGCCGACGTGCGCGCCAGCAACAATCCCGCCACGTTCGCGCACGCGACCAGAAACAACAGGATCACCGCGCCAAAGAGCGTGAGAAGCGCAGTGCGCACATCTCCGACCATGGCCTCCGCGAGCGGAATCACCCCAGCGTCCGTCAAATCGACTTTTTCCCCGTACTGGGCGCGAATCCGCCGCGCAATCGTGTCCAAATCCGCGCGCGCCTGCTCGATGGTCACACCGTCGCGAAGACGCCCGATGCCTTCCCCGTTGTGCGCCGTGCGGCTGGGAATCCTTTCATACAATTGTTCGCGCGAAGCCCATGCCGATGCGCCCGGAGGAAAATTGAATCCCTGCGGCATCACGCCAACGACCGAATATGCTGTGCCGTCCATCGACAAGCGCGCCTGAGACAAGTCTGCCCTGCCTCCGAGATATCGTTGCCAATAGCCATAGCTCACGATCATGGCAGGCGCGCCGTGCAGGCGTTGCTCGTCGGGCGCGAATGCGCGCCCTTGAAATGGTTCGACGCCCATCACTTTGAAAAAATCCTGAGAAACCACGGCGACATTCATGCGTACCGGTTCGCTTCCACCAGAAACGGATGCCGGCGCGGAATCGTATTGCGCGAGCCCGATGAGCGTGTGGTTCTGCGAGCGAAAATCCTCGTAATTCGGATCCGCCAAATGCATTCTGTGCCCGTTGGCAGCCTGTTCCCAGACGGTCACGATTTGTTGCGGGTTCGGGTAGGGAAGCGGGCGGAGCAGCACAGCATCTACCACGGAAAAAATCGCCGTGGACGCGCCGATGCCCAGGGCTAGCGTGACCACGGCGACAGCCGTGAATCCTGGCGCCTTCGCGAGGACGCGCAGTCCGTAACGCAAGTCCTGGAGAAATTGTTGCATCGCCGCCTCCTATTCGTAGCGCAGCGCGATCATCGGGTCCACGCGCATGGCGCGCCGCGCGGGGACGTAGCACGCCGCAACGGCCACGAGCGCGAATAGAATCGGGACACCGGCAAACGTCAGAGGGTCGCGCGCGGTGACTTGATACAAGTCTGACGCAAGCGATCCCGTCACTCCGAAAGCCGCGAAGACGCCTACCACGATGCCGATGAGAGCGAGTTTCAAACCCTGCCCTATAACTAGCCGCATCACGCGCCCCGGCTCCGCCCCCAGCGCCATGCGAATGCCGATTTCATGTGTCCGCTGCGCCACCGTATGAGCCATCACACCATAGATTCCGATCGAGCACAGGAACAATGCGAGAACGCCGAAGAAAACCATCAGTTTCGTCAACACGCGATTCCCTGCATCCTGTGTCGCCATCAGCGTCCCGAGATCCGACACTGAGACAGGCTGGTTCTTGTCCACGGCCCAGATTTCATTGCGAACCGGGTCGGCGAGCGAGCCGGCATTTCCCGCACTCCGCGCCACAAAGCCCAGCGTGCGGGAGGGAAACTGTGCCAGCGGAACGTACATCTCGCGCCGGGGCTGGCCGCGCAAGTTATACATCTTGACGTCGTTCACCACGCCGACAATCGTGCAGACGATATGCTGCGGGCCAAAGGTGAGCTTCTGTCCGATGGGATCTTCATTCGGCCAGAATTGTCGCGCAAGCGTTTGGTCAATCACCGTGACGTTTGCGTTTCCCGGGCCATCCGCAGAAGTGAATCCGCGGCCTTTCAGCAGCACCATCTGCATGGCGGAGAAATAGTCCGGGGAAACAGCCGTCCATGTCGCGCCTAGTTCCTCACCAGGCTGTGGAGCAGGTTTCCCCACTGCTTCCACCTCATAGCCCTGTCCAAAACCGCCGAAGGGTATCGCGCTCGCGACGCCAGCCGCACTCACGCCGGGCAGAGCGCGGATGCGCGAGACGGTTTCGTCGCTGAAATTCCTCTTCAGCGCGTCGCTGATGTATTTGGTTTTTGGCAATTCTACCTGCGCCGTCATTAGATTTTCAGAGTTGAATCCCGGAGTGGACCGAACCGAAATGACGAAGCTCTTGATCAGCAGCGTGGTCGAAATCAGCACGACGACGGACAACGCAATCTCTCCCGCCACGAAAATCCGGCGCATTCGCGCGCCGCGCCCGCCGCGTGAGGCTTGCCCGGAGGCTTCCTTGAGCGCGCGGTTTAAGTCCACCCCAGAGCTTTCGAACGCTGGAGCAAGGCCGAAAATCAAGCCGCAAAGCAGCGCAATGCCAAGCGCGAAAAGCAATGTCACCCAATCCAGATTGACTTCCCCGTAGTTCACCAAATAACCCCGAACGCGGCCCGGAATTTGTGCCTCGATCCAATTCATTCCCCATACGCCAAAGAGAACTCCGGCAGCGCCGCCAAATGCAAAAAGGAGCAGAGATTCCGTGAGCAATTGCCGGAGGACGCGAATTCGCGTGGCGCCCAGCGCCCCGCGCACAGCCATTTCCTTCGTCCTCTGCGCCGCGCGCGCGAGCATCAGATTCGCGACGTTCGCGCAGGCAATCAACAGAATCAGTCCGACGATCCACATGCAGATGAGGACCTCGGGGGTACCTTCGCTCTGGCCGATCTGATTCACCATGGTGTCGAGCAGCATGGTCATGTCGGTGTTCGTCTTCGGATACTGCTTCTCGAGGCTCGCGCATATGGCCTTGGCTTCAGCTGCCGCTTGTGCTTCGGTCACTCCTGGCTTGAGCCTGCCGAAAGCACTGAACGACGAGCTGTTGCGGTCCGCGCGCTGCTGGTCCGTGAGCGCCATCGGAGTCCAGAGGTTGGAGATTCCGAGCAGAGGAAATAGAAACTTTCCGGGCATTACGCCGACAACTGTGTACGCTTCATCGCTGATGGTCATCGTGCGCCCGATGATTTTCGGATCTTGTGCGTACCGCGCCTTCCACAGTCCCTCGCTGAGGATGGCGACGTGCGGCGCGCCGGCAACGTCATCGCTTGCGGCAAACGTGCGTCCCATGAGCGGCCTGACGCCCAGCGTGTCAAAAAAATTCCAGGTAACCTGCCCGGCATCCACAAGCGCGGGCGGGCCATCGCCCGTAAGATTGAGACTCGTACTGTTCCACGCCGCCAACTGCTCGAACGATGTGGTCTGCTTTTGAAGATCGAAGAAATCGGCGGCCGAACTCACCATGTCTTCCGTCCAGCCCTTTTTTGTATTGTGCCCCTGCAGCACCATCAGACGATCCGGCTGCGGATAGGGAATCGGCTTGATGATCCAGGCATCCACGTAGCTGAATATCGCCGTGTTCGCGCCAATTCCCAGGGCCAGCGTGAGCACGGCGATGGCCGCGAACGCGGGCGCCTTTCTCAGGATCCTGAATGCATACGCGACGTCTTGCAGCAGGCTGTTCATTTTTCGCCTCGCTTCGCCCAACGAATTATCAATGTTTTTTCCGTGGGCCTATTCAAACCCGCTATTCGTATCTCAACGCTACGATCGGGTCCACGCGCATCGCGCGCCGTGCGGGGACGTAGCACGCCAGCAGCGCCACGCCGAGCAGCACGACGGCCACGAAAGCAAAAGTGAGCGGGTCGCTGGCGCTGACGCCATAGAGGATTTTCGCCATAAGGCGCGTCAGTGCAGCGGACGCGGCCAGTCCGATGACGACTCCCATCAGCGCGAGCCTGGTGGCCTGGCCGAGAACGATCTTCAGCACGTCGCTGCGCTGCGCGCCGAGCGCCACGCGGATGCCGATTTCGTGCGTGCGCTGGCCAACCACGTAGGAAATCACGCCATAAATTCCGATGCTCGACAGGAGCAGCGCCAGCACGGCAAACACCGCGAGAAGAATCATGGCGAAGCGCCGCGTTTCAAGCGATTGGGAAATAATCTGATCCATCGTTCCTGATCTGTAGAAAACAGCTTTGCTATTGAATTCGCGAATGGCGTCGCGAATCGCTCCTGCGACAGCAAGCGGTGACCCTGCCGTGCGCACCACATATCCCGTTGCGCTGCCGAAAGCCTTCATTTGCTCGTAAGGAAACTGTATCTGTGCCGTGTAGAGCTGCGCGTCCACTGGTGGATTGGGGCCTTCGTCCAGACCGAACTGTTTGACGTGGCCGACGACGCCGACAATTTCAAGTTGCGTGTAGACAAGGTCGAAGTTGAGCCGTCTCCCGATCGGATCTTGATGGGGTAAGAATTTGCGCGCGAAATCTTCGTCAATGACACAGACGGACGGGGAATTAGCGTTGTCCTGTTCGGTCAAAAAACGCCCGCGCAGCAGCGGAATTTTCATGACTTTCAGATAATCGGAGCCGACGTCGTACCACAATGCGGAAGACATGTTTTCTTCCGACGGAGGCTTCGGCTGTCCTTCCAGCCAAAACGGTAGTTCGTTGTCCCCGGTCAGCGGAAGCGCTCCATCCATCAGCGAGACGCTGCTTACGCCAGGAACAGCGGCGATTTTTTCCGTGAACTGACGCAAGTTGGCGCGAATTGCGGCGGGATCGGCGCCGGCCCGTGGAGGAAATCCAATGTTGAAACTGAGCACGTTGTGCGGATCGAATCCGGGATTGACGCTCCAGAGGCCGACGAGAGTACGAATGGTCAGGCCGGCGCCGACGAGCAAGACGACGGCCAGCGCCATTTCGACGATGACGAAAACACCTTGGGTGCGATAACGAGCGCCGCTTGCTCCGCGGCCGCCTTCTTTGAGCGCTTCGTGAAGATCGGGATGGGAGGTTTTCAGCGCCGGAGCGAGTCCAAACAAGATTCCGGCGAGAAGCGAGACGGCGAGCGTGAACAGAAGGACGCGCAGATCCATGCGCACGTCATTGGCGCGCGGCAGCGCACTGGGGAGCACGGCCAGCGCCGCATTTGTTCCCCACGAAGCCAGCAGCAGGCCGAGTGCGCCGCCAGCAATCGCCAGCAGTATACTCTCAGTCAACAATTGGCGAATGACACGCCCCTGCGTTGCGCCGAGAGCGGCGCGAATGGCAAACTCACGCGCGCGCCCCATCGAACGCGCCAGCAGCAGATTCGCTACATTGACACAGGCGATCAGCAGCACGAATCCGACGGCAGCAAGCAGCACCAGCAGGAACGGCTGAATATCGCGAACCATCACTTCCTTGAGCGGCGTGACCACAATCCCCACATCTTTGTCTGCCTCTGGATATGCCAGCGCCAGACTGCGGGCGACACCGTCCATATCCGCGCGCGCTTGAGCAAGCGCCACTCCCTGTTTGATTCGTCCGATCGCGCGAATCCCTGGCTCGATTCGGCGGTCGAGCATCCACGGATTCTTGGACCCCCCAATGGGCACGTAAACATCGCTCAAGTTAAAATTGATCGTTTCGCAGCAGAAATAAAAGTTTTCAGGAATGACGCCGACGACGGTGTAATCCGTGCCGTTCAGATTCAGGGCCTTGCCAATAATTTCGGGTGAGGAGCCGAATTTCCTTTTCCAAAAGCCGCCGCTGAGGATTACGGCTGGTGCGCCGTTCAGTTGATCTTCTCCGGTTGAAAAGTTGCGTCCTGCCACAGGGTTCACGCCGAGCAGCGGAAAGAAACTCGCGGAAACTTCCATGGCGGTGACGCGCTCCGCGTCGCCTTGGCCGGTCAAATTAAAGCTCGTCTGGCGATAAGCAGCGAGCGAGGCAAAGGAATGGTTGAGATGCAGCCAATCGAGGAAATTGGGATAGGAAATCGAGCTTTCGGGGAAATCCGAGGTTTTGTCCGCTACGCTGACGACCTGATCGGGGTGCGGATACGGCAGCGGATTGAGCAACACGCCGTTCACAACTGAAAAAAGTGCCGTGTTCGCGCCTATGCCGAGCCCCAGCGTCAGGATTGCAATCGCCGCGAAGCCCGGGGATTTTGAGAGCGTACGAACCGCATAGCGCAGATCCTGGAGCAGCGTTCCCAAATTTCACCTCCGTGCTTGTCTTTCGTTCGTCCGGGCACACCCCGAGCGTCCCAAATTCATACCCGGGGAATTGAATCCGTTTAGACCGTCTGCGTTTGCGCGCGCATCACTTCTTCGACAATGCGGCCGTCAAACAGGTGAATGGACCTGTCGGCAACGCCGGCGAACCGCTGATCATGCGTCACCATACAGATCGTTGCGCCTTCGGCGTGGAGTTGTCGCAGCAAATCCATCACTGCTTCGCTGTTCTTCGAGTCCAGGTTTCCAGTAGGCTCGTCGGCGAGCAGTATGGAGGGCTGGCCGACCAACGCGCGCGCCACGGCAACGCGCTGCTGCTGACCGCCGGAGAGTTGCGAAGGATAGTGCTTCATGCGGTGCGCCATCCCTACGCGCTCGAGCACCTGCTGCACGCGCTGCTTCCGCTCCGCCGAGGCCATGCTGCGGTACGTGAGCGGCAGCTCCACGTTCTCGAACACCGTGAGATCGCCAATCAGGTTGAACGCCTGAAAGATGAAGCCGATCTCCCGGTTGCGGATGCGCGTCCGGTCCGAAAGCGACAGGTTGGCCACCGGTTGATTATTCAGCGTGTAGTGGCCTTCCGTCGGCGAATCGAGCAAACCGAGTATGGAAAGCAAAGTTGACTTGCCGCAGCCGGAGGGCCCGGCAATCGCCAGGAATTCGCCGACTTTGATTTCCAGATGCACACCGTCGAGCGCGTGCGTCTCGATTTCATCCGTGAAGAACACTTTCTTGACGCCATCCAGGTGAATCAACGCTTGCGTCGTGCTATTCATGCTCGCTCCTTCAAGCCAGGAATCTTACTTCAATTCGAACCCGTGAGCGCTATCGCCGGGCTCAGCCGGATTCGCTCGAAAGCGTCGTCCGCGGACATATCCGAGAGAATCACAACGTCGCCCACATTCAAACCGCGCTTGACTTCCACATTGCTCACCGATGCGCGCCCGATTTCCACGTTCACGCGCGCCGCTTCTCTTCCGTCGGGAGTCACCTTGAAGAGCCCGATCGTGCTGTCCTGATCGCCATGCACGGGGCGGCCAACGTACAACACGTCAGTCAGTTTTTCAATCAGGATAGTGCCTTCCACGCTCAACTGCGGCACCGCGCCCGAAGGAAGCGGGCCATCCAAGTGCACGTCCACCGTGCGTGTCCCGTTTGTCACGGACGGATCAATCCGTTCGACATGTCCCGTGATGATTCCGTTATGCGTGTCAACCGAGGCCTTCTGTCCAAGTTGGATATCCTTGGCTTGCGTCTCCGCGATTTGAAGCGCTGCCTTGAGCTTCGTTTGCTGGGCCACTTTGGCCAGCTCGCTTCCCGGGGTGACTTCGGTTCCGATTTCCGGCGGAACCTCTTGCAAAATGCCATCGATTCGCGCCCGTACCTGCTCTTGGTCCACCTGGCGCTGGAGCAAATCTGCCTGGGCCTTATCCTGGTCCAAGACCGCTTGTTGCACTGCCAGTTGTTCGCTAATCGAACTCTCGAATGTCTCCACCTGTTTCTGCGCCATTTCGTTCTGCGTTTTCAGTCCGTCTCTTTGCACGATAGCCTGTTTGTACGTAATCTCGGCATCGATACCGCTCTTGTACAATTGCTCCACGGAATCGGCGTTCATCGCCGCCTGGCTGTATTGCGATTGCACGTTGGCAGCGGTCGTGCGGTACTGCATCAACTGATTCTGCAGAGATGCTTTCAGACTATCCAGCCCGGCCTCATCAGCCTTCACCTTGTACGCTGCGCTTTGCGCTTGCTGTTCAAGCTGCGGGTCGGTGAGCACCATAATCACGGTATCGGCTTTCACCGGCACGCCGGGTAACAGACGCCGCACCACGCGTCCTTGCGTGATCGCTGCAATGACCTGAACATCTTCCGGCACCAGCGTCCCAAGGCCGCGCCTCTCGATCACCATGTCCCCCCGCTTCACCACTCCCGGGTACAGCGTGGAGCCATCCACTGTGGGCGGCGCGGGCTTCAGCTTGGAAAGCCCATACGTAACCAGAGGAATCAAAATCACAATAATGGCTATATATATGATTCTCCGGATCCGCTTCTTTCTCTTCAACTCTGGCCGAACGATATCCAAGTCAGGTTCTCCTCGGGACTGACAACCGCAATTCTCATGCCTATGGGCGGCTCTAACTAAGTCCCTTTGCCCTCAGCAATTAGCTCCATTTTACACCCAACTTGGACCCTTTGCACGCCCGTTTGTGGGACTTCTTTGTCCCACAATCGGACAGCCAACCTGCCGAGCGATCCGTGGCAAATCATCGGCGCCATCTTAAGTTAGTACGATTCTCCTCCCGAATTTGTTCACTTGCTTTAGCATCCTTCTTCCCTGGCCGCGCAACTCTTGTCTCTGCCGCGTGTTGGCATACTTGAGGCGCAGTTGACTCTTGTCTCAAAAACTCAGAATTTTCTGCCAACACGCGCCCATGCTGCCGCATCTAATGCCGCAGCGATCGAGAACCCTCGGCGAGTCCAGCCTCGCATGGGAAGAGTTGACTTTCTGTTCCACAGCCAGAATTGTTGCCATTGCAACATGAGAGTGGCAGTCGCATTCTAGTGCCGTTCCAACTATTTCGGACGAATGGCGATGACCGAACCAGGAGCAGGCGAGACTTCGCGTTCGCAACCGAATTTGGCCAATCACGTTGGAACGGCAGTAGTAGCCCATATTGTTCTGCACGAACCTGAGGAGGAACATCGTGGCCTTGAGCAATCGCATCGTCATCCGCTTTGCCATCCAGAAGTTCAGCCGCGCTAAATTTGAAATTCTTCGCGTTTCTCGCGCAGTCTCCCTG
Source organism: Candidatus Acidiferrales bacterium (assembly GCA_035934545.1). GTDB lineage: Bacteria > Acidobacteriota > Terriglobia > Acidiferrales > UBA7541 > DAHUXN01. Next base: position 65,608 of record DASYXV010000071.1, on the reverse strand, counting down.
CACCGCGGCGTTTCTCTGCTCGCGCTTTTGATGTTGCTCGTGGCGGGCGCCATCGCGCCGCTCGTCGGACAGCAAAACGCCCGGCGCAACGCGCGTGAGAATGAGCGCGACTCCGCCGCGCTGATCCGCAAGCGCGCGGATTGGTTTTTTAAGCAACGCGCCTATCCTCTCGGATTCATTCCCGCCGGCGCGCGAATGAAGGCGATCCAGCAAATGGAAGAAATGCGCCGCGCGCAAGGCACGTTGATGGATCGCTTTGCCGCGCGGGAACAGACCACCGCACAATCCTTCGGAACGATTCCTGCTCTCAGCACGTCGAACTGGACTTCCATTGGCCCGCAGCCCACTTCGGATCCGAATTTTAACCTCACGTCGGGACGCGTGAATGCCATTGCCGTTGACCCCTGCGACACGACGGGAAACACCGTGTACATCGCGGGAGCGCAAGGTGGCGTCTGGAAAACCACGAACGGCGGCACGAACTGGACCCCGCTCACGGATAGACAGCCTTCGCTGGCTGGCGGTTCGCTGGCTGTCGATCCGAATCTCGCTGACTGCGCCAGCGGCCACACCGGAAGAATCTACTTCGGAACTGGAGAAGAGAATTTCTCGTTTGACAGCTTCTACGGCGCGGGAGTTTTGATCTCAACGGATGGCAGTGGAAGCGCCAGTTCATGGGTGCAGGACAAGACCTTCATGCCAAGCGCCACTCCGCAGAGCGTGGATTCCGCCGGCCCGTTCATCGGCTCTCTGGCCATTGATCCTGCGACGAGCGTATCCTCGGGCCAGGTGCTCCTCGCGGGGATTCAGGGCGTCAGCACGGCGATTCACTCCGGCGTTTATCAATCCACGAACGGCGGAAGCTCATGGACTATGGTTCTTCCATCGTCTACGACCTCTCCGCAGTGCGCAGCGGGGTTCGACTACGGCACGGGCGTGGCCTTTGACCCGGGCGATCTTACCGGGCAGACGGCTTATGCTGCGCTAGGGGTCCCCTTCAGCACCTCGAACGGCTTGGAAGCCTGCAACGGCTTGTATAGGTCAGCGGACGGAGGGACTACCTGGTCGCGCGTGACGAACCTGGATAGTGCCGTCACCGGCGCTGGTTTGAGCACTGCCAACTATGGCCGGATGACGATTGCCCTTGCCCCCGGGAACCCTTCCAACACGAATAACACGACGATTGTCGTCGCCATTGCCGACATCACCAACAGTTCGGATGTTTTGCTCGGGACGTTTATCAGCACGAATGGCGGCGGGCCTTCATCCTCATTTCGCCTGCTCACGGCGGGGAACTCGAATGCCTTCTGCAACAAACAGTGTTTCTATGATATTTCCGTCGGCATTGACCCCGCCAATCCCGGCGATATTTTTCTAGGCGGCGGCCCCGACGCGGATGGCTCCGGCTCGGGGGTTTCGTCCGTGATTTTTTCCAATAATGGGGGAGCCACCTTCGGGGACGTTTCCGTGGACAACACATCCAGACTTCCAGTTCACGTAGATACTCATGCATTTGCTTTTGCTCATCCGTCCGGCGGCGGAACGATTGTCTATGTCGGCAATGATGGCGGCGTTTGGAGCTCCTCGAATGTGGAAAGCAATCCAGGTGGGCAGTCCTGGACCGACCTGAACACCACCCTGAGCCTTACGCAGTTCTATCCGGGCAATTCCATCCATCCGTCGAACCCACAAATCGGATTCGCCGGCGCGCAGGACAATGGCACGCAGAAATTCGACCCCACGTTCAATCCCTCGAATCCGCAGGAAACGCACAACGTAGCGGTTTGCGGCGACGGCGGATGGACGGCGATTGATCCCACGACCCCCAGCACTGTCTATGCCGCTTGCGAAGACATCGCGCAGGTCGGACAGAACCCCGTTATCAACAAGAACCAACTCGACGGAGAGCCGGGCGCAACCTTCGCAAACTGGATTGCTTTGGAAACGCCGGCAATGGATGCCGACAACGCGAATTTTGTCCCCCCGCTTGTCCTCGATTCCGCGAATCCACAGAACATATATTTCGGCACATGCCGCGTCTGGCAGTCCATGACGGGAGGCGTGTCATGGGCTGACATTTCGGGGGCTTTGGACAAATCGGTCCCGGCTGGGGTTCCTTGTCCCGGGCCGACCAGTACGTTCCCAGGTTCGCTTGTCATCACCACCATGGCCGTTGCGCCGAGTGATTCCAACATCGTCTATGTAGGTGCAGAAACACCCCAGAACAATCCGAATATGCCCATTGTGAGCAGCCTGTTCGTGACCGCCACCGCAGGGATGGGCGCCAGCGCGTCATTCGGGCCGTTGCCCACAAGTAGCGTGATACCGAATGACCGCGTCGTCACCCAAATCGCCGTCAGCCCCACAACGAAAACGACTGCTTACATCACTTACTCTGGATTCTCCTCATGCGTTGGCGCCACGCCGCCTTGCGACAATCTCGGCCACGTCTTCAAGTTCGACGCCACGGCCGGCGGCGGCAGCGGCGCGTTCACGGACATCACCGGCAACTTGCCCGACGTTCCCGTTAACGACATCGTGATAGATCCGAACGACGCCACGGAAAACACGATTTACATCGCCACCGACGTGGGTGTCTTCGGCACCATGAACGCTCAGGCAAGCCCAAGCTCCAACGTAACGTGGTCCGTTCTCCAGAGCGGCTTGCCCCACGTCGAATGCACATCGCTCAAGCTGAATAACACCGCGCGTGTCCTCCTCGTCGGCACGCATGGCCGCGGCGACTGGGAACTGCAACTTGGCGGCTTGGCCGCCAGCGCGCTTACCGGCATCTCGCCCACTAGCGCGACAGCGGGAGGGTCAAGCTTTACGCTGACCCTCAATGGCCAGGGATTCGGCGTGAATCCCAATGTGAATTTCGGAGCGACGCCGCTGACATCAGTGGGCAGTGGTTCCCAGCTTACCGTTTTGGTTCCGTCCTCCGCGATTACGGGTTCAGGCGTAGAGGCCGTCACGGTTACGGGCGCAAGCGGCAGCCTGAATTTCAGCATCGAAGGGCCAGTGCCGACTCTATCGTCTGTTTCTCCGTTGAACTCCACTGGCACTACCAATCCTGTAACGGTCACAGTCATGGGCTCGAACTTTGCCGCGAATACCGGTCTAGCTTGGACGCCCCAATCCGGCAGCCAGAATGGCAACACGACGCTCCTGGCACAGAACGCCGGAAGCCTTATGGGCAGCGGTAGCTCAATGTCGTTCACCGTAACTGTGCCTGCCACCCTCTTGCAATCCACTCTGGCTCACATGGTCCCTGTAACCCCGCGCCGCCCGTGGCCAAGCCCGAAGTACTGGCTCCTTGCCGCATTCTTCGCAGCCGTAGCTGGCATTTTGTTGTTCGCATCCGCGGGGCGGAAACGCCGATTGATCTTCGGCGCCACTCTGGCAACCGTGATCGTTCTGCTTTCCATTGCTGGTTGCGGTGGCGGCAGCAAGACCCCTCCGCCGGGTAGTGTCCTAGTGAATTTAAATGCTTATACGCCGGGCCCCGGCGGCGGGTTCAGCGCAGCGACAGCGTCGTTTACAGTCAATCCCTAGCAGCTTTTCGGCGAACGGGATGGGCCTGACTTGATCCCGGCTTGCCTGCGAACGATATTGTCGTCCAGTAACGCGTCGGCAATTTTCGCGCTCATCGAGGCGGGCAAGCAGGGTCTGTGTAGCAACTCGATATTCCTTGTGGGTCGCGGTTTCAACCGCGACGTAAAGCCCTCCGGATCACGACGGCTTTAGCCGCTGAAGTATCGAATTGATAGTTCTCACACAGACTCAAGCAGTTTCTGCCTCAAGAGGTTTTCAGTACTTGCTGTCAGCTTGAATTGAGATGAGTCTTCAGATGAGCCGCCCACCGATTCGCGGACGATTTCGCTTTGCAGCGCGAGTAGTCTTTCTCCTCGCCCTTGTCTCGCTCCCACTGAATGCATAGGTGCAGCCGCTGGATACGGAATCGATCAGGGAGGCTTACTTTTTAGGCCAGCGAAAAGACGAGGCGACGGATCGTTTTCTCGCCTCTTATCGTCATTACTTCCCAATTCCGAAGACAGGACCGTACATTTCTCTCGTGCAGATCCTGACACCATACGCGCAGGTAGTCCTCAGGTCAAACGAAGGTACAGCTGGACGTACGGCGATGGATGCAGAAAGCGAGTTTGGTGCACACCGCATCCCCTTTCTTGTGCGCGTCCGGGTGTTTTCGACGCCGACGTACTATTCTGCTTCACAGTTGAAGGAACTCTGGCAAAAACTTTCGATAACCGTTTTACAGGGACAAACCCTGGAGCCAGAGAAAACCAGTTACATCAACCGCCCATCCGCCGGAGGCCGCGGTCCCGGAGGCACGGACGTGGAGCTGAGCTTTGATCCGAAGAATGTCGCCTCTGCTCCGACCACCATCGAAGTTTCCTCGCCCGATGGCCAGCACGTCGAAGCGAAGTTCGATCTCTCAAAATTAAAATAGCTGCGCGGTTTCTCGCTTTGTAATGCGAGGCGAATGTGCTCTCACGCCATCTGACGCAGCACGTACTGCAGAATCCCTCCGTGCCTGTAATACTCGGCTTCCACGGGCGTATCCACACGCGCCACGGCGGAGATCGTCTTTGTTTTCCCCGCGGTGTCCCGCGCCGTCACGCGCACGATTTTCCTCGGCGCGAAATTCTGCGCGAGGCCTTCAACGTCAAACGTCTCCAGGCCCGTCACCCCGAGCGATTTTGCGTTCTCTCCCGGCTGAAATTCGAGCGGCATCACGCCCATTCCGACCAGGTTGCTTCGGTGAATTCGCTCAAAGCTTTCCGCCAGCACAGCCCGCACGCCTAGCAGCAGCGTCCCCTTCGCGGCCCAGTCGCGCGATGACCCCGCGCCATATTCTTTCCCCGCAATCACGAGCAGCGGCACGCGTTCGCCCCTATATCGTTCCGCCGCGTCGAAGATCGTCATTTTTTCGCCGCTCGGCAGATGCAGCGTCCATCCGCCTTCCGTTCCGGGCGCGAGCTGGTTACGCAGCCGGATGTTCGCGAACGTCCCGCGCATCATCACTTCATGATTTCCGCGCCGCGCGCCGTAAGAATTAAAATCCTTCGGCTGCACGCCATTCTCAATCAGGTATTTTCCCGCCGGACTGTCCGCCGGAATCGAGCCAGCGGGCGAAATATGGTCCGTCGTCACGCTGTCGCCCAGCACGGCCAGCACGCGCATTCCGCGCAGGTCCGCGATGCTGCCCGGCTTCTTCGCCATCCCCTCAAAGAACGGCGGCAGCTTTATGTACGTGGACTTCGCGTCCCACGCATAGAGGTCGCCTTCCGGCGCGGGCAGCCCCCGCCAATTCTTGTCGCCCGTGTAAACGTCGCCGTATTCCTTGCGGAACATTTCACTGGAGATGGAAGATCGCATCGCCGTCTCCACTTCTTGCGGCGTCGGCCAGATGTCACGCAGGAAAACCGGCTTCCCTGATTTGTCCGCGCCGAGCGGCTCGTTCGCCATGTCGAAATCCATCCGCCCCGCCAGAGCGTATGCGACTACAAGTGGCGGCGAAGCCAGATAATTCGCGCGGCAGTGAGGGTTGATGCGCCCTTCGAAATTCCTGTTCCCGCTCAGCACCGACACAGCGACCAGGTCATTTTCCTTGATCGCTTTGCCGATCGCCTCCGGCAGCGGCCCGCTGTTCCCGATGCACGTCGTGCAGCCGTAGCCGACCAGATTGAATCGCAGCGCGTCGAGGGATTTCATCAGCCCCGATTTGTTTAGGTAGTCGCTCACGACTTTCGAGCCGGGCGCGAAGCTCGTTTTTACCCACGGCTTCGATTGCAATCCGCGCTCGACCGCCTTCTTTGCCAAGATTCCCGCGCCGAGCATCAGCGACGGATTCGACGTATTCGTGCAGCTCGTGATCGCTGCGATCACCACCGAGCCGTCGTGCAACTCGAAGCGGTCGCCATTGTTCTGTACGCTGACTGGCTTGCCCGCGCGCGTCGGCTCGGCGGCGAGCGATTTCGCGAACGCCGCTTTCGATTGCGTCAGCGGCACTCTGTCCTGCGGCCTCTTTGGCCCCGCGATCGTCGGCACCACGTCATTCAAATCAAGTTGGAGCGCGTCCGTAAACTCCGGGTCCGGCGTCGCGTCAGTGCGGAACAGCCCCTGCTCTTTCGTGTACGCCTCGACGAGTTTGACTTGCGCCTCGTCGCGCCCGGTGAATCGCAGATACGCGAGCGATTCCGCATCCACCGGGAAAAATCCCATCGTGGCGCCATATTCCGGCGACATGTTTCCGATCGTCGCGCGGTCCGGCAGAGTTAGGCTCGAAAGTCCCGCACCATAGAACTCCACGAATTTTCCGACCACGCCCTTCTTCCTCAGCATCTCGGTGATGGTCAGTACCAGGTCCGTCGCCGTCGCGCCTTCGCGCAGCCGCCCGTGCAGCTTGAATCCAATCACTTGCGGGATCAGCATCGAGAGCGGCTGACCCAGCATCGCCGCCTCGGCTTCGATTCCGCCCACGCCCCAGCCGAACACGCCCAGCCCGTTCACCATTGTCGTGTGCGAATCCGTGCCAACGAGCGAATCCGGAAACGCCCAGTGTTTGCCATTCGCTTCCGCGTGGAACACGACGCGCGACAAATATTCCAGATTCACCTGATGGCAGATTCCTGTGTCTGGCGGGACGACCTTGAAATTCCGGAAGCTCCCTTGTCCCCAGCGAAGAAAAGCATACCGCTCCTTATTGCGAAGAAATTCCAGTTCCGAATTGAACGCAAACGATTGCGCCGTCCCGAACTGGTCCACCTGCACGGAATGGTCAATCACCAGCTCTGCCGGGAATAGCGGATTGATTTTCTTTGCATCGCCGCCGAGCTTGCGCATCGCCTCGCGCATCGCCGCAAGATCCACGACGGCGGGCACACCCGTAAAATCCTGCAGCAGGACGCGCGCCGGTAAGAATGAAATTTCCTTCGACGGCTCCGCCTTCGGCTCCCAGTTCGCCAGAGCCTTGATGTCGTCCGCGTGCACGAACTGCCCGTCTTCGCAGCGCAACAGATTTTCGAGCAGGATTTTCATCGAGAACGGCAGCCGCGATATTTTCCCCGCGCCCTCGCGCTCCAGCGTCGCGAGACGGAAGATCTCGAAGCCATCGCTCCCAACCTTCAGCGCGGATTGTGTGTGGAATGAGTTCTTTGACGCGGCGTTCATGGCGGGCCCTCAGCTCCTCTCCGCAACCATCTATGATAGCGCAATCGCGCGCCCCCGCTTTTCGTTTTTGCGTCACTCGCCCGGTCTATGTGCCGATTTGTGCCGCCCTTCGCCGCGTGCCATAATTTCAGGTGGCTCCAGCACGCATGAAGATTCTGCTCATTTCAACCTACGAGCTTGGCCGCCAGCCATTTGGCCTGGCCTCGCCTGCCGCATGGCTTCGCGCGCGGGGCGACGAAGTCGCTTGCCTTGATCTCTCTCGCGAATCTCTTAATGAAATATCCATCCGCGATGTAGCACTCGTTGCTTTCTATGTTCCCATGCACACGGCCACTCGCCTCGCCGTCGAACTCCTCCCCGCCGTTCGACGAATCAATCCCGCCGCGCACATCTGCTTTTACGGTTTGTACGCGCCGATGAACGAGTCGTGGCTCCGCAAGCTCGGCGTCCAAACCATTCTTGGCGGCGAATTCGAAGAAGGTTTGCAGAATCTCGCCGCGCGCATCGTTGCCGGCAGCGGCATGGAACAGCAATCCGAGCCTGTCGTTTCACTCGCGCGTCAAGAATTCCTCGTCCCCGATCGCGCTGGCCTCGTTCCGCTCGAAAAATACGCGCGCCTTTCGCTTCCCGGCGGCGAGCGCCTCACCGTTGGTTACACGGAAGCCAGCCGCGGCTGCAAACATCTCTGTCGTCATTGCCCGGTCGTTCCCGTTTACAACGGAGTCTTCCACATTGTCGAACGCGACATTGTCCTCGCCGACGTTCGCCAGCAAGTCGCCTCCGGTGCCGCGCACATCACGTTCGGCGATCCCGATTTTTTCAACGGCATCGGCCACGCCATCCCGCTCGTCGAGGCTCTGCACACGGAATTTCCGCGCCTCACCTACGACGTCACGATCAAAATCGAGCATCTCCTGAAGCATTCCGCGCATCTGCAAACTCTCCGCGAGACCGGCTGCCTCTTCGTCACCAGCGCCGTTGAATCCATTGACGACGCTGTCCTCGCAGAGCTCGAAAAGCATCACACACGCGCCGATTTCCTCGAAGTCGTCCACCGGTTCCGCGAAATCGGCTTAACTCTTCAGCCCACGTTCGTGCCCTTCACTCCGTGGACCACGCTCGAAGGCTATCTCGACCTCCTCAATGGCCTCCGCGAAAACGATCTCGTCGAAAATGTCGCGCCCATTCAGCTTGCTATCCGCCTGCTGATTCCGGCCGGCTCGCGCCTCCTCGAACTCCGCGAAATTCGCGCTCTCGCTGGCACGTTCGATGAACGCGCTATGGTCCATCCCTGGCGTCATCCGAATCCACGGGTGGACGCGCTCTGCGAAGAGCTTCAGCGCGTCGTTCACTCCGGCGAAAAAATGAATCAGCCGCGCGCGCAAATTTTCCACCACATCGAAATCGCCGCCCGCCGCGCCGCGGGCCTCGACGCGCCCGAAAGGCATCAGCCCGTCCTCGTCTCTCGCGCCGCCATCCCCTATCTCACGGAGCCTTGGTATTGTTGAGCCGAGCCGACCGGGGACCAGTTGGCCCCCATCGCCGAAGCGAGAAAATCCTTGCGCCAGGCCGACGCCTTCGTCTGACGCCGTCGTTCACGCCATGACAACTTCGCCGCGCAAGAAACTTCTTCTCCTCGCCAGCAAGCTCGGCTACCAAACGCAAGGCTTCGCCGAAGCCGCATCATCGCTCCTCGTCGAAGTCCAATTCGCGACGGACCGCTGCCACAAACTCGCCGATCCCTGGGGCGACGGCGCGCTCCCTCTGCATTTCGAAGAACCCGAGTCCGCTGCGCGCGAAATCGCCAGCCACTTCGAAAAAAATCCTCCCGCCGCGATTCTCGCCCTCGGCGACCGCCCCACTCCGGCCGCCGCTCTCGCCGCTCGCGCCTTCGGCCTCGCAGGCAATGATCCTGAAGCGGTCACGCGCTGCCGCAATAAACTCACGCAGCGCGAAACTCTTCGCGCCGCTGGCGTCCACGTCCCTGAATTTTTCGCCTTCCCCGCCGACGAAGCTCCCGACAAAATTCTCCCGCGCGTGAAATTTCCCTGCGTCGTTAAGCCACTTTCGCTCGCCGCCAGCCAGGGCGTCATTCGCGCGGACAATGCCGCGGAATTCCGCGCCGCCGTCTCGCGCATTCGCGCGCTTCTCGCCTCGCCGGAAATTCAGTCCACGCGTGAGCCCGCGCTTGATCAACTCCTCGTCGAGCATTACATCCCGGGAAGGGAAGTCGCCATCGAAGGTCTCCTCGATCGCGGCCATCTCCGCATTCTCGCCCTCTTCGACAAGCCCGATCCCCTCGAAGGTCCCTACTTCGAGGAAACGATTTACGTCACGCCCTCGCGCCTCGCGGAATCGCAGCAGTCCGCGCTTCGCGAATGCGCCGCAGCCGCCGTACGCGCTCTCGGCCTCACGCACGGGCCCGTGCACGCCGAGTTTCGCGTCAACGACGACGGCCCGTGGGTACTCGAAGTCGCGCCGCGACCCATCGGCGGACTCTGCTCGCGCGCGCTTCGCTTCGGCCCTCGGCGCATCTCGCTCGAGGAATTGCTTCTGCGTCACGCACTGGATTTAGATGGATTCAATCTCGAACGCGAGGAAGATGCTTCCGGCGTGATGATGATTCCCGTGCCGCGCAGCGGAATTTTTGAGCGCGTCGAAGGAATCGAGGAAGCCGAGCGCGTGCCGGGCGTCACGGAAATTCGCATTACGGCGCGCCTGAAGGACTACGTCGCCGCGTGGCCGGAAGGCGCAAGCTATCTCGGTTTCATTTTCGCTCGCGCCTCGACGCCCGCCGAAGTCGAAGCCGCTCTGCGTGAGGCGCACGCGAAACTGCAATTCACATTTTCGCCGCGCCTGCCCGTCGAACATCCCGTCACGCGCCGCATCCTCAGCGCCTAGCGTCCAACCGGCGCATTGTAAGGGCACGGCTTCAGCCGTGCCGTAGTAGCCGCACCTATCACGGCTTTAGCCGCTGAGGCCTGTCGCTGCTCGTTCTCCGGAGCCGTTACCCTTTCGATTTCTGCGGAACGTATCCGGGAGGCAACTGCGCGCCTTCGCCGAAGAAGAATTTCTCCATTTGCTCTTCGATGATTTTCTGCGAGCCCGAGTCGAGCGGGTTCAGCCGGTACTCGTTCATCACCATCTTCGAGTACTCGATCCACATCTTCCAGCCTTCCTTCGACACGTTTTCGTAAATCCGTTTGCCCAGCTCGCCCTTCCACGGCGGACGATCCAGTCCGGGCATCTCCTTCCCGAATTTCACGCACTTCACCATTCGCGTCCCCGCAGGCACGGTCTCTGCCGCCTTTGGCTGCGGGCTCTGGCAACTGTCGTCGGCCATTCTTTCCTCCGGACTCTTTTTCTCTCGCCATCGAAGATACTGCAAATCTCACCGCTTGCCTAGCGTCGTCCACGCATTGCGAGAGCAGACTTTGTGAATGAAACTCATTTGCGATCAGAAATTCATAAGTGCTTTGTTTGCAGATAGTTGATTCTTCGCGACTGTGCATGTCATTTGCGATCAGGGAGGGCAGTTGACAGTCAAGAGTTGAGAGTTTAGAGCGCGAAGAAAGACAACGACGACTACTTTGCGCCCCGACCCATTGCGCCGGGGTAAACTCCGAAGCGCGCAAAAGGTGGGAATTGAAAACTGCGAATTGGGGACGATTAGAAAGGAGTGCGATCGTTTGTTTTCTAAGACTTACAGGCATTTCTAATCGCGGGCAGGGACGATTAGAAATTCTGGAAGCTGGAGGTTTGAGACTAGAGGCTAGACCCGCCTTCGCAACAAATCGCTGCGGCGGACGAGACCCTTCGACTACGCTCAGGGTGAACGGCTTCACGGTGAAGCCGTTCAAGTTATCGATTAGAAATTGAGATGTGCTTTGTTTTGTGCGAGTTGGCTTAATGTCTAATAATTTGGGGGCGTGTTGGTGGGACCAAACGAGATTCCGGTCAACCTGCTTTCCGAGGCGGCCTTGTTCTGAAACGCTCGTCATAACATCCTCTTAAAGATGGCAAAGCCCCGACCAAAAGCGTCGGGGCGGCTCCTTCTGACCCGGGCAGTCAACGTACCCTGCCTCAAAGTACATTCCTATGTACCACTTTGTAACTGTTCTGTCAAGCTAAAATGAGGGTGAAATAAGTGGTTCCTTTGCGCGCGGTTAGAGGGTTGAGGCTCTGCCTCAACATCTCTGCGCGCGCCAAGCCAGCTCCAACCGATGCAATCCCCTGCATCTTGTGCGCATTATCTAGGTACGCCATCGACTAAACCTCTCCCCAATTTCGCGCAAGTGCAATCATATGAGGCAAATTCAAATGCAACTGGCTGGCATGTTGCTTGCTCATTTACTTAGCTCCAGCATAAGAGCTCGTCACGGGGGAGGAAATCATGTTGAGGTCGTTTCTCTTCTTCATCGGAGCCGCAGCCCTTGTTCTCCCTTTTTCCCAGGTTGCCGAGGCCGATGTCATTGCCAGCTTTCAAGTACCCTTCTACACCGCCCTCAACAATTGCGGGGGCCCTATATGCTCATTGCAACTCGCACCCGACACCTTTTTTTCCTTTGACATTACTTCTTATGATGACCAATGCTCACATTATATATGCGGTCCCATCGAGGCGGGTACAATTTCCTACACTTCGCCGACGTTCTCAATGGAAGGCAATCTCGTTCCCGGGCCGAATTCTATCTTCTACACTCTGGCGGATGTCGGTGGCGACTCCTCGTGCGCGAGTCCACAATTTATTATTTTTAACTGGACAGCGGACATAGATATAACTCAGGTCAACGGGATGGCAGGGACCGGGCAGGGAACTACGGGCGGCAACACCGTCGATGCTTGCAATGGACCCATCCCTGTGGCTGATGTTTCGATAGGAATTTCGGTAGCGTCATTCATTCCAGCCGCAGTGCCAGAGCCCGGTAGCTTTATCCTGTTGGGGTCAGGCCTACTCCCGCTGTTATTCATCTTGAAGCGCCAGGCTAGCCCTGAGCGCGCTGGAATTGACTCCTCCACCTAGCTCGAAAGCAAGCATTGACGCCACCTTACACTTCAATCCAAGGCCTCCCGCTCCACTAAGGTTAAGTTCACAGCCAATTTTTCTAGCTGGCGCGCGCAGGCTCGCAGATCGGTTATGGAACCGCCAGACTCCACCTGCTCAGCGGGCCATTGTGCGCAAAGGTCCCGGGCTTTTCGAAATTCGGGGAATTTATCAAGACCCTCTGCGGGTGCACCTCCTCCGTCCACCCCGAGCCTCTGAGCAATGGAGTCCAATACCTTTGAGATTTGAGGATAGTAATTACCATTAAATTGGGACTGCGTTTCTCCTTCAAGAATCCGCTCTCTATAGACCCCAGATTGCGGTCCCTCTCCATTCTTGCGAGATTGGTCCAGCACTTGTTCCAGGGCACCCTCCCGCTGAGTAGAAAACTGAAGCAGCCCAAAAGACAATGTCAAAAGCTGGCCCCTGAGGTCATCGCTTATTGCCCTTTGGCCGAATTGGTTGGAGGGAAGTTTCTTAACTATCTCATCGGCAATTTGTGAGGCGCTTGGCATTCTTCCGATTGTGAAAAAGGGATGCGATTGAACTTTAGGTGAGCTGTTGGCCTGAACGCTCTTGTCGCCACCGACGCCATTGCCCGGACGCAGCTTTGTCACCACCTTATCTGCTATGTCAGAGGCGCTAGGCGGCTCGGAGGGTGGCGGTAAGCGAAGCCAGACAAAGAACAAGATTCCAAGAGTCAACGCATAACACACAACTCTTACAGTCCAACGTCCGCGCACAAAAAAGTGTTCCCTATAGACTGCAACCGCAAGGAAGAAGAAGCCGGTGAAGACCAACCATTTTCGAAACTCATCCGCGTATCCTGCAAGAATGAAAGTTATCGCCCCCCAGGTCACAGGGCTTTCGAGCAAGGCTCCAAGCTTTGCCGCAAGCGTCTTGTTCTCTGGCAGTCCAGGCATCACCATAGAAGTGCGAACATCATATACGTCTTTTGGCCCTAGCTTCTAGCCCACCTTGGACAACTTTATCTATACGTAGAAAACCACTTGCGCCCATTCCCGCAGAATTATTTTCGTCATCCTCGAGGTCTGTCACTGATTTAACCATTCCGGTTTTGTCGCGTCGCGATCCCTTTGCCATGGGGCCGGAATGGGGCGCAGTGACGGAGAATCAAATGATTGAAAACACAGCCACTTACGATTTTCAAATCGAAAATGAAATTCAATCTCTAGAACGCGGTTTTCAGGGCCAATTCAGCAGCACAAAAATTCGCGAGAGCGCGCGCAGAGATGCCGAGGAAAACCTCGGCCCCCTTAACGCGCGCGAAAGGAAGGCAATGGACAACGCGACATTTATGTCGGGGCTCCCGACGATGCGGTCGGGACAAGTTCCGCCGCGACACACAATGCGCAGCGGCCGCGCAGAGGCAAAGCGGCGCGGACCGCCCTTCGGCTACGCTCAGGACAAGCCGCACTGATCCCCCAAGCTCACTCATCTCCCAGGCTCCCCTAACCGGGGACCTGGGAGCCCTTTATGCCGGGGACTTGGGAGGCCCCATCTGTGCGGCGCTGTGCCCACAGAAAGGCGACGACCAAAGACTCGCGCGCGAAAGGAAAGGACTGCAACAGTCTTATTCGTATTCGGCGAGGGTGCGGGCCATGTCGCGGAGGCGGGCGTCGGCGCGGGCGAAGACGGAGGCTTCAGAGAATTTGCCGTCGGCGGCGCGTTTGCCGGCAGGGACGCCAGTGAGGATTTCGATGCCTTCCTCGACGGTGGAGACGGGATAGATGTGGAATTCGCCCTTGTGGACGGATTCGATGACGCTTTCGCGCAACATCAGATCCTCCACATTTTCGATGGGGATGAGGACGCCCTGCTTTCCCGTGAAGCCTTTGACGCGGCAGACGTCGTAAAAGCCTTCGATTTTTTCATTGACGCCGCCGATGGGCTGGATGTCGCCCTGCTGATTCACGGAGCCGGTGACGGCGAGGTCCTGGCGAATCGGCGCTTCGGCGAGCGCGGAAAGCAGCGCATAGATTTCGGTGGAGCTGGCGCTGTCGCCGTCCACGCCGGAATAGGATTGCTCGAAGCAGACGCTGGCGGAAAGCGACAGCGGCTTATCCTGAGCAAATGTGCGACGGAGGAAACCGGCGATGATTTGCACGCCTTTATCGTGCAGGCGGCCGCTGAGATTGGCTTCGCGCTCCACGTTGATGAGGCCGGCTTTGCCGAGTGCGGTGGACGCCGTGATGCGCACAGGTTTGCCGAAGGCGTAGCCGCCGAGTTCGAGGACGCTGAGGCCATTGAGCTGGCCGGTGCGCTCGCCGGTGACGTCGATCAACAGGAGGCCTTGCTCGATCATCTCGCGGATTTTCGTCTCGGTGAGATTGTGGCGCTCGATTTTCGCGTCGAGCGACTGCTTGATGTGCGCGGCGGTGACGATGCCTTTCTTTTCCTGCTGCGCAAGATAACTGGATTCGCGCGCCACATCGGCGATGTCGAAAAATCGCGCGGTCACTTTGCCGCGACGGCCGGCGGCGCGGACGCCGTGCTCCATGAGCAGGGCGATGGCTTCGCGGTTGAATGGAAGCAGGCCCTCGTCGTCGCAGAGCTTGTGCAGGCGGCCGCAATAGTGCTTGATGACTTCGGGACCCCACTTCATCTCTTCGTCGAATTCGACGCGGATTTTGAAGATTTTGCGGAAGTCGTCCTCGTAGTTGTAAAGCAGCTCGTACATTTCGCGGTCGCCGATGAGAACGATTTTCACGCGAACGTCAATCGGCTCCGGCTTCATCGCCGCGGTGCTGAAAGGGAAGAAAACGTCCACGGGCTGGATTTCCAGCTTGCCGTGGTTGAGCGTGCGCTTCAGCGTACGCCACACGCCGGGCTCGGTAAGCGTGTCGAGCGCGTACATGATGAGGTAGCCGGCGTCGGCGCGGAGAAGCGAGCCACCGCGCAGGTCCATGAAATCGGAGCTCCAGCCGCCGCGCGCGTCATAGCTGCGGTGAATCGTGCCGAAAAGATTTGCGTAAGTAGGAACCGTCTCGAAAATTACGGGCGATTTTTCCTGCTCGTCGTGCGCGAGAATGACGTTCACGCCATAGACGCGAAATGGATCGCGTTCCGCGCGCTCGGAGCGCGGGCTCCCGCCGCCTTCCGACGGCGGCTGCTCTTCCTCGGCCTCATGCTCTTTGAACGGATCGAGATTGTCGAGGATGTGGTGCCGCACCTCTTCGAGATATTCGGCGACGTGCGCGTCAGGATACTTTTCCTTCAGCTCTTCGATGAAACCGTCCACGAGAACCGATGCGGCCTCTTGTTCGAGATAATTCATTTCGCTGGCGAGCTCGCGGGAAAGGGAAAGCGTCTTGCGATAAACCACAGTGAATTCCTGGCGGAACTGATCGTATTTGCGCTCCAGATCTTCGGCAGCGCCCGTCTCGATTTTGCCTTCCTGCACCATCTTGGGGATTTCCTCGATGGGAACCATCTGGCCTTCGAGGACGGGAAAAATTTCCGGAAGCGCAACTGCGCCGACCTGCATGCGGCCCAGCGCGAACTGGTCGCGCGCGATGCGGCGCGTGAAATCGTCCATTAGTTCCTTTTCGCGCAGCGTGTAGCGGTCCACGATGCGCGATTTCTGGCGTTGGAATGGCTCGCCCTCGAAAACCTGCGGAATGCGGCGGCGAAGAAAATCAATTCCCGATTCCATTTCCTTGCGAAACGCGTTGGCCTGTCCGGGCGGAAGCGTCAGAAGGCGCGGGCGGTCGGCGTTCTTGAAATTGTTGACGTAGCAGCGGTCGGGCGAGAGCTGTGTCTTCGGCCCGATGCCTTCAATCATGCGCACAACCATCCCGCCGCGGCTCGTGCCGGAGAGCCCGCATACAAAAGCGTTGTAGCCCTGCGCGGTCATTTCGACGCCCATTCGCAAGGCGCGAAGCGCGCGTTCCTGACCGATTTCGCCGCCGATAGCCGGCGCTTCATCCGACCGTATATAGGGCACCGCAGACGGATCGCAGCGCCAGCGGAGCTTCTCCGGCGGCAGCTCTTTCGGAGATGGAGTCTTGTGAGCCATGTCTTGTTCGGAAGCGGCGCTTACTCTAGCACGCTCATGCGGTGCGGCCCAACTGGGCAGGAATCAGGATGTGCTTTCGTGGGAACGTGGCGCCTGTTCGGCATATAGGTCAAGAACACTGACTGCAGTGGCAACCACGATTGGCCCGAGAATGATGCCGAGCACGCCAAAAACGGCTATACCGCCGAGCACGCTGATGAAAACAATCAA
The DNA here is from genome assembly GCA_035934545.1 of Candidatus Acidiferrales bacterium. Lineage (GTDB taxonomy): Bacteria > Acidobacteriota > Terriglobia > Acidiferrales > UBA7541 > DAHUXN01. The sequence continues at coordinate 49,121 of DASYXV010000071.1, read as the reverse complement.
GCCACTGAGCCGCGCACGGCCGCTCAGGAACATGGGCCGGAGAACGTTGTCAACGATGCCAGCCAGCACGAGCGCGATAACGAGGAAAACGGCGCTGCCCCAGTGCCGCCTCGCGAGAAGAGCGATGATCGCGGGAATCCAGATTGGCCAGTCGCCGATGGCCGGGAGCAAAGAGAAAAATGCGATCACGACTCCCCAGAACACTGGCGCCGCGATGCCCACGATGGCGAATGCGAAACCTCCGAAAAGGCCATGAACGATGGCAGCAACCAAACTCGACGTGACGCTCGCGAAAATGAGGCTGCGGGCTTTCGCCAGCATTTCATCGCGGGGCGATTGCTCGAACGGGAGGATTTGGCGCACGCGCTCCATCAGGCGATGGCCGTCGCGAAAAAGATAAAACATGGCAAGGATCGTTACGGCGAGGTCGAAAAAGAAAATCGCCACATGCTGCAGAAGAGTGCCGATGCGCGAGGCGAGAAATGTCGCAGTGGTCTCGATGGAGCGGTGCGCAAGGTCCGACAAACTTGCCGGCGTCTGCCCAGGAGCGTGCGCGACCACCCAGGTCCACACGCGCTCGACCCATGCAAATCCGCCGTTGTTGAGGCCGTGCTGAACCGCTGCAGCGGCCTGAATGCCTTGATGAATAAAAGCGATGGAGAGGCCGATCGCCGGAACGATCAGAATCAGCGTCACAATCGCCGTGCAGGCGAGGGCCGAGCCGGACTTGCCGCACCGGCGCTCGAGCCGCGACTTGAGCGGATAGAAGACGACGGCGAAAACAGCAGCCCAGCAGAGTGGTTCGAGGAACGGTTGGAATACGAGGAATGTAGCGTAGGCGAGCAGGGCGACAAAGCCGTAGAAGAGTGCGGCCCCGAGGCGCTTCTGCTGTGCAGTGTCGGCAGCCAAGTTTACGTCGCGCTCCTCGCCGTGAATGAAATGCCGGCAGGAAGATGGATAAATGGATTTCGCCGGAATGTCAACTGCGAGAAACGTGCGGGGAAACGACCGCACTTCGGCCTGCCGGAGTGTAATAGAATGAATAGCTATAGCGGCAATAGATGTGATGGCGAGGAATTAGATTTTAAGTTATCTTGCCAGTGTTCTTGGGCAGCTCGTTTCCCTCTCATCATGCTCTTCAAGAGTTTCAGCGCAACCGTGTACGGCATCGACGCCTACCTCGTTGAAGTTGAGGTTGACGTGGGCCCGGGCGAGGCTGGCATCTTCAACGTCGTCGGCCTGCCTGACATCGCCGTGAAGGAGAGCCGCGAGCGCGTGAAAGCCGCGTTGAAGAATTGCGGCTTCGAGTACCCCGGCCACCAGACCGTCACGATCAATCTCGCTCCTGCGGACATGCGCAAGGAAGGTTCCGCATTCGATCTTCCGATGGCGCTGGGCTTACTTGGCTGCCAGGGCACGTTTTTTGGCAAGATTCTCGATAAATTTGTGTTTCTCGGCGAATTGTCTCTTGATGGCGGTGTCCGCTCCGTCCGCGGTGCACTTTCCGCTGCTCTCGCGACTCGTGAGCGCGGCATTCAAAATCTCGTGGTCCCTGAAGCGAATGCCCGCGAAGCCGCCGTTGTCGAAGGCGTCCGCGTTTTCGGCGTCAAATCCCTGCCGCAAGCCGCGGATCTCATCAATTCTCCGGAATCCTTCTCCTCTGTCACTGTGGATACGCAGCAGCTGCTCGGCGAAGCCGCTCAATACGCTGTGGATCTCCGCGACGTTCGCGGGCAACAATCCGCCAAACGCGCTCTGGAGATCGCCTGCGCCGGTGGCCACAACATCCTGTTCATCGGACCGCCCGGCGCCGGCAAGACGATGCTTGCCAAGCGCATTCCCACGATCTTGCCGCCAATGTCCCTTGAGGAAGCCATTGAAACGACGCGCATCCATAGCGTTGCCGGCGTCCTAGACGATTCCCGAGGGCTCGTCGGCACACGCCCATATCGTTCGCCTCACCACACGATTAGCGACGCTGGGCTCATCGGCGGCGGAGCCATCCCGCGACCGGGCGAAGTTTCGCTTGGACACAACGGTGTCCTCTTCCTCGATGAGCTTCCGGAGTTCCAGCGCAATGTCCTGGAAGTTCTCCGCCAGCCGCTTGAGGACGGTGTCGTCTCCATCGCGCGCGCCGCTCTTTCCGTCAGCTTCCCCTCACGCTTCATGCTCGCCGCCGCGATGAATCCCTGCCCTTGCGGGTTCTTCGGCGATCCCACGCGCGACTGCCACTGCACTCCAGCACAGATTCAGCGGTACGTTTCGAAGATTTCCGGCCCGTTGCTCGATCGCATCGACATCCACATCGAAGTGCCCGCCGTGAAATACAAGGAACTTCGCAGCGCGGTGGATTCGGAATCCTCCTCGGCTGTCCGCCAGCGGGTCATCGGCGCGCGGCAAATTCAGTTGGAACGCTATCGCGAAGAGAAGAAGATTTACGCGAATGCGCAAATGCCGCCAAGACTTCTCCGAAAGTATTGCGGGATCTCCGCTGAAGGCGAAAAACTTCTCGAAAGCGCCATCCAGAAGCTCGGGCTTTCCGCGCGCGCGCATGACCGCATCCTCAAAGTTGCCCGGACAATCGCGGACCTCGATCCCGCGCCCCAAATCGGGCCACGCCACTTGAGCGAAGCCATCCAATACCGCACGCTCGATCGCACTTACTGGGCATAGCGCCATTCGTCTGGATGCGTTAGCATGAAAGTCAGCAGCATGCTGGGTTGACTCCCATAATGCAGCTGTGATAGCGATAACGGGTTTTTGAGACCCACATCACCAATATTCGGATGGCTACAGAGACGCAGCGCATCGAGGTGACGCTGGAGACTTTGCTGGACAGCGTTGACCTCTCCGAGGAAATAGCTTTGCGAATCGCCGGCGAGGCCGGTTTCGACGATGAGGACTGCCACAAGATCGGCATGTCCGTCCGCGAGGGCATTATCAATGCCTATACATACGGCAATCGCCAGGAACGCGGCCGGAAAATTCTCCTCACGTTCGAACTCAGCGAGAAGAAGATGGTTGTCCACATTCTCGATGAGGGCAGAAATTTCACGCTTGCCGATGTTCCTGATCCACTCGCCGAAGAGAATCTCCTGCGCACTTCAGGCCGGGGCATCTTCCTCATGCGCGCCTTCATGGATGAGTTCGACGTCCATCCCGGGCACACCGGCTGCACCGAGCTCGTCATGAGCAAATTCCTTCCCGGCGCAACGGGCTCGAACGGTTCCTCAGGAGGGAGCCGCGGCACGAAGTAATTCTCTAGGCGGTTTTCTTTGCAGCGTGGGTGAAATCAACAGCAGTAGTATTCCCTCCGCAGATTAGCACGCCAATTCGCTCGCCGCGTCTCGGTTCGTACCGGCGCGAGAGGAGAGCGGCGAAGGCTGCCGCGCCTCCCGGTTCCGCGACCACTCGGAGCACATTCCACAACGCTTCCTGCGCTTGCGCGATTGCTTCGTCCGAAACCAACAAGACTTGGCTCACAAATTTCCGCGCGAGCGGGAACATCAGCTCGCCCGCGCGTTTCGCGGCGAGCGAATCCGCTGCGATCCCGCCCGTCTCGACGTCAACCGGTTTCCCTGATTCGAGCGCCCTTGCCAGCGTCGGCGCTTCTTCCGGCTCCACGCCAATGATTCTCATCCGCCCCGCATACCATGCCGCTATTCCTCCGATCAAACCGCCGCCACCGACGGCAACAAGCAAAGTATCCAGGTTTGGTTCCTGTCCCTCGAATTCCTGTCCGACCGTTCCTTGACCCAGCAGCGTCTCAACCTGATCGTAAGCATGCACGGGCATCGCGCCCGATTCCGCCCGCCACTCTTCGCTCGCGGCTAAAGCATCGGCATACCGCTCTCCTGTGACGACCAATTCCGCCCCATAACTTCGTATCCGTTCCTGCTTTGCCGCCGAGGCCACGCGCGGAACAAAAATCCTCGCTGGCTTACCGAGTTTTTGGGCGGCGTACGCAACCGCGGCGCCGTGGTTGCCTCCCGACGCGGCCACGACGCCGACTGTAGGAACCTGCCGGATCAACAAATTCGCAAACGCGCCCCGCGCTTTGAACGAGCCAGTGTGTTGAAGCGATTCGAGCTTGAAGAAAAGCTGCACAGGGCCGAGCCCGAAATCGCCGCCATCTGCTGCGACTACGGGCGTCTTACGGATATAAGGCCGGATTAGCGCTTCCGTCTCCGCGATGCGCTCGCGGCGAATCGCATTCTCTTTCATCGCATGTTCACTCCGCCTGAAATCAACTCTACACGATTGTGCGCGCCCTGGTTTCGATTCATCGGTGCGGGCTTCAGGACAAATTGTCCCTGTTGACATCCCACAGGTCTTATGCCATTCTCCTGTGTGCAGGCCACAGGAGGCTTCATGACCGACGGCAAATCAGATGTTTTGCAAGGCACACTCGACTTGATGGTTCTGAAGACTCTCGAAGCGATGGGCCCGCTTCACGGGTATGGCATCGCGCGCCGCATCGAGCAGATCAGTGAAGATGCACTGAGTCTCAACCAGGGAACGATTTACGCGTCGCTCGTCCGCCTGCTTCAGCGCGGCTGGATTTCCGCGGCGTGGGGAGCCAGCGAAAACAATCGAAAGGCCAGATTCTATTCGCTCACCAAGGCCGGACGGAAGCAGCTGTCCGTCGAAGCCGAAAATTGGGAACGGATTTCCGGGGTGATTGGCCGCGTACTGCAGCTCGCCAATCGAGGGTGAAGCTATGCTTGCTTCTCTGCGCGTTATCGCTTCGCGGATTCGTGGCATCTTCTCCGTCCGCCGCGAAGACCGGGAATTCACTGATGAACTCGACGCCCACCTAGAGATGCTAACGGAAGAAAATATCCGCCGCGGCATGTCGCTAGCCGAAGCGCGCCGCCAGGCGCACATCCGGCTCGGCGGCGCGGCACAGCTCCGCGAAATGAACCGCGACCTCCGCAGCTTGCCCTTCCTTGAAACTCTACTGCAAGATTTGCGATACGGCCTGCGCATGCTGCGCAAATCTCCCGGCTTCACCGCTGTTGCTGTCCTCACTCTCGCCCTCGGCATCGGCGCAAACAGTGCTGTGTTTTCAGCAATCGATGCAATCCTCCTGCGCCCGTTGCCATTTCCTGACGCCGACCAATTGATGCAAATCTCGCAGTATCATCTGAAGGAGAAAAATTCGAATCCTTTTGTGGCCCCCGTCAGGCTGGAAGACTGGAACCGGATGAACTCCACGTTCCAGGCGATGACCGGATATTACGCTGAAGACGATTCTGAGATTTCTGGCCCGCTGCCGGAAAAAGTCACCATCGCATTCGTTGCTCCCCGGTTTTTGCAGGTGTGGGGTATTGCGCCTGCTCTTGGTCGCGATTTCGCTACCGTAGAAGAACGCTTCGGCGGCCCCGGCGCTGTCCTGATTAGCCATCGCTTCTGGGAAAATCGCTTTGGCGGCGATCCGAACGCCCTGGGCAAAAAACTGCGCATCGGAAGATTTTCGCTCGCCATCGTCGGCGTCATGCCCGCTTCATTTCTCTTTCCTAACCGAGACGTTGACCTATGGTCTCCCGACGGCGTTGGCGGACCCTATGCGCAGAACAGAGATTTAACCTGGTACACGATCGTCGGACGGCTCAAGCAAAGTGTGACGCTTGCGCAGTCCCGCGCCAATCTCGCAACAGTTCAATCACAACTCGGCAAACAGTATCCAAAACCCGACGCCGACTTGGCGGTTAACGTCCAATCGCTGAAAGAAATCGTGATTGGCGGCATCGGGCGATCCTTCTGGATGCTGTTTGGCTCCGTGTCTCTGCTGCTACTTATCGCCTGCACGAACATTGCCGCATTGCTCTTGGCACGTTCCTCACGTCGCCAGCACGAAATCTCCATACGCTTCGCCCTGGGCGGCTCTCGCACTGCAATTATGAGGCAACTCCTGACCGAGACGTTTCTGCTCGCCCTGGGAGGAGCCGCTGTCGGCCTGATCGTCGCGGCAGCGGCTTCGAAGATCTTCCAAACCCTCGCGGCAACCCTGCCGCGCGTCCAAGAGATTCACTTAAATGCAACAGTCGTGCTGTATTCCCTTGCGTGTTCGCTGATTGTGACCTTTCTCTGTGGTCTGCTACCCGCGATTCGCGCGGCGCGCAAGAGCATCGCGGTCTCGCTGGCTCAGGCGAGCTTCACGCAAGTTTCAACACGCAACCGGTTGCAGTGGCTGTTAGTAGGCGTGCAGGTAGCGCTCGCTATAACACTGCTTGCAGGCGCTGGGCTGCTCATTCGAGGTTTTCAGGAATTGGGACGCGTGTCGCCCGGCTTCCAGCCTGACCACCTCCTGACGTTTCACATTAGCGCGTCGTATGGCGAAACCGTGAACTTGAAGGCCATGACGCAGCGTATCGACCGCACCATCGACTCCTTAGCCGCCCTGCCTGGTGTGAGTTCGACGGCGGTGTCCGCCAAGCTGCCCGGCGTTCCCTCGGAGTGGCCGCAGGAATTCAAGATTGCCGAAGGACAGATCGATCCAAATCGCAAGATTGTGGCGGACAGCCGCGCCGTCTCTCTGTCCTATTTCGCGACCGTGCAAATCCCACTCCTTGAAGGCCGGTCGTGCCGCGAGCTGCCGAATGGCGCCGATGTGCTCGTGAACCGCAGTTTCGCAAACACGTATTTTGGACAATCAAATCCAATCGGCCACCACCTCTCGGTGACGGGCGACCAATATTCCCCACTGGGCGAGATTCGCGGGATCGTCGGCGACGCCCGCGAAGAGGGATTGAATCATGCGCCCGGCCCTACCGTGTATTGGTGTATCAGCGGGGCCATGCCCGATCCCTACTATCTGGTTCGCACACTCGGCAAGCCCATAACGATGGCCCGGACGATTCGGGAGAGAATCCGCAGCATCGAACCAACCCGCTCGGTATTTGATATTGCGCCCTTGACCGACCACATCGATGAAGCCTTCTCTGAGAACCGCATAAGCGCGGTGCTGCTCGGTTTCTTTGCGGCCACCGCACTTTCTCTCGCTTGCCTCGGTCTTTATGGCACGCTGAGCTATTCGGTCGCCATTCGGCAGCGCGAGATCGGGCTTCGCATGGCCCTCGGAGCGTTACCCGGGCGAATTGCGACAAGATTTCTCTTGCAGGGCTTGAGGATTTGTTTCATCGGGTGCGCAGTTGGAGTGACGCTCGCAGTTGCGTTGGGCCGCGTTTTGTCCGGAATGCTCTTTGGCGTTTCGCCCACTGACGTTGTTACGCTAAGCGGAGTCATCTTCATTATGCTGATCGCCGCAGCAATTTCAGCTCTCGTTCCGTCGCTTCGCGCGTCGCACGTTGATCCCATGGTTGCGCTTCGCTATGAATGACGCGGCGGCAAACAGAAGCCTCTTGGAATACGTGGGAGTCTCTTGTCTCATGTGGCGGGATTGTCTGTTGTGGAGTGCGCACGATGCTTACTGAGCTAAAAGTGTTCGTCTCTCGGATGCTTCGCTTGTTCTCTCTTCGGCACCGGAATACGGACGACAAGCAATTCAAGCAGGAGCTTGATTCCCATCTGGACATGCTGACGGAAGAAAACGTTCGCCGGGGGATGTCGCCGGCGGAAGCCCGCCGCCAGGCGCATATCCGCCTTGGCAGCTCGTCGCAGCTCCGCGAATCGAATCGCGATCTGCGCGGTCTATCATTCTTCGAGACTCTTTGGCAGGACGTTCGTTTCGGATTCCGCATGCTCCGCCGAAGTCCCGGCTTTTCCATTCTGGCGATTCTTTGCCTCACGTTGGGAATCGGCGCAAACACAGTCGTCTTCAGCTGGATTGAAGGGCTTTTACTTCGACCCTTTCCCGCTGTCGCGCATCAGGAAAGAATGCTCGCCGTTACCGGAACCGCCGCCGGCGAACCCGGAAACACTGATCTCTCCTGGCTGGATTTCAGGGACCTGCAGGAGAACTGCAATCTCTGCGAAGCATTGATCGCTGACAAGATTATGAGCGCCGCGCTCAATATTGGCGGGCGCGCCGAACGCGCCATCGGCAGCATCGTCTCGGCAAATTATTTCGATGCCATCGGAGTTCATCCCATCCTCGGCCGCGGATTCCAGCCCGGCGAAGACGTTGGCCGCGACAGCCATCCCGTCGTCGTGATCAGTTATCAGATGTGGCAGGACCGCTTCAAAGGCGACCCGGAAATCATCGGCAAGACACAAAGCTTCAATCGCGTGCAGCACACGATTATCGGCGTCGCGCCGAAGGGCTTCTATGGGACTTTCGTCGGCTGGGCGATTCAGTTCTGGGTGCCTGCTTCCATGGAGGAAGTGTTTGAGGGCGGCAACTACACTCTGGAAGACCGCGGCGCCCGCTGGATTGAGGGCTTTGCGAAACTCAAGCCCGGCGTCACGGTCGCGCAGGCCCAATCTGAAATCTCCGGCGCCGCTGATCGGCTCGCCGTTGCATATCCCGAAATCGATCGCGGCCGGGGCGTCAGGCTTCTGCCCCTTTGGCTTACCCCCTTCAATAAGGCAGGCGAATTGCGCCCCACTCTGGCGATTATGCTCGCCGTCGTCGTGTTTGTGCTCCTGATTGCCTGCGCGAACGTGAGCAATCTCTTGCTGGTTCGCTTCTTCGCGCGCCGCCACGAAATCATGGTACGCCTCGCAATCGGCGCAGCGCGGGGCCGCCTCCTCAGGCAGCTTCTCACCGAAGGCCTGATTCTCTCCGCATTCGGAGCCGTGGGCGGGCTGTTCGTCGCCCGTTGGTGCCGTTACCTTCTCGTTTTGTTCTTCCCCCGCACGAATGTCGTCCCCTATCTGCCGGGGGAAATTGATTGGCGCGTACTCGCCATCAGCGTCGGCGTGTGCGTGATTTCCACCATTCTGTTCGCCCTCGTTCCCGCCATTCAAACCAGCAAGATCGATCTCGCCGCCGCGCTGAAATCCGAAATGGGCGGACTGGTCAGCGGCCAGAGCAAATCGTGGCTGCGTTCGAGTTTCGTACTTGTGCAGGTATCGCTGAGCTTCGTTCTTCTGGTTGGCGCGGCATTGTTGATTCAGAGCCTTCGCGCCATGGAAAACATGAGCCCTGGATTCACGACTCGTGGCGTGCTCGTGACTTATATCGATACGTTTGGCTCGGGATACGACCCGCAGCGCGCGGAGAATTTTCAGAAGCAATTGATTGAGCGCGTCCAGGCGCTGCCCGGCATCGAAGCCGCCGCGTTCACGGAGTTTGTTCAGCTGGGCCTGATTCCCCCGCCCTCAGCCCCGATCGTGGTCGAAGGATATGTCCCGCCGCCAAATGAGCAGCCGGTCGTCGATTACAATCCAGTCGACCCCGGTTACTTCGCAACTGCGGGAATCCCTCTCGTCTCCGGCAGCGATTTTAACGTTACGGATAACGCAACAGCCGCTGCCGTCGCCGTGGTCAACGAAGCGATGGTCAGGCAATTCTGGGGCGGCAAAAATCCTGTCGGTCAGCGATTCCAGGTGAAGGGGAAATGGCTGCGGGTCGTCGGAGTGGCCAAACAATCGAAATACTTTTCTGTCTCTGAGCCTCCGAAACCATTTTTCTATCTCCCGATTCTTCAAAATCCTTCCGTGCGGGCCAGTTTGCTACTGAGAACGTCTCAGTCGCCGCAGACTGTGACTTCTTTGCTCGCTGATCAGCTTCGCGCAATGGATCCGGACGTCGCGCAGTATCCAGTCATCACGATGCAGGAGCAGCTCGATCGGTCCACATCATCTCAGAAAGCCGCCGTCGGTCTGCTGGGAGTCTTGGGTGGGCTGGCTTTGTTTCTCGCCACGATCGGACTTTATGGCGTCGTGACTTTTTCCGTAGCCCAAAGCAAGCGCGAATTGGGCTTGCGGATGGCGCTTGGAGCGGATTGGTCCAATGTGCTGTGGCACGTGATTTCGCAGGGTCTGTTTCTGACATTTTCCGGAGCCGCGATCGGTGCCATCACGTCTCTGGGCTTGACGCGGCTCATCGGTGAGATGCTCTACAAGGTAAGCCCGCATGATCCGCTGTCTTTCGCCGCTGCATTTGGGATCATGGTATTCATTTTCTTCGTGGCAAGCTTCGTGCCCGCCTGGCGCGCGTCGCGCACCGATCCCGCGATTGCGCTTCGCTATGAGTGATGCCGCCTCGACCTAATCGCTCCTGAGCCGTTTGCTTTCATGTTGCGCCTACCCCGGCTGCTTCCGGCTTCTTGCCCGGTTGCCATTTGCTTTGAATTCCTGTACCTTGTCTTTAGTGTTGTATCGTGTGGGGTAATGAAACAAAGATTAGTTGCGGCCGCCACATTTGCAGTTTTCTTTCTAGTTTCCTCGAGCCCGGCACCGGCACAAAGACAACAGAACACAGGCTCCATCACCATTTACGTCCGAGATGAATTTGGGAAGCCGCTCACACTCCCCCCTCAGGTCAGAGTCACTCCGCTTAGCTCTGGCATGCCCATGCCTTTCACTCCTCTTTTTACGGGGGATGGCGGAATGGTCTTTTCACATCTGGTGCCGGGCAAAGACTACGAATTAGTAATAAAGGCTGACGGATATCAAGTCGCGACGGAAACGATCTCTCTTCCTCCGGCGGACCGAGGAGAAGACTCATCCGTTACCGATATCATTTACTTGAAGCCGCTCGGCCAAGAGAGCCTACTTTCAGCGCCAAAAGGACAGTATGTCCTTGCACCCCGGGCAGAAAAGGAAGTCCAAAAAGGGCTGAACGATTTGAGATCGCAAAAGTTCGATTCTGCGCGGAAGCACGTTGAAAAAGCAATCCAGATGGCGCCGGGAAACCCTTACGTGAACTATGTCATGGGAATGGTTTATCTGATGTCCGAGCAAGTTTCCCAAGCTCAGCCGTTTCTCGAGAAGTCCGTTTCCATCGACCCGAGGCAGCCGCCTTCACTGTTCGCGCTCGGTACAGTGAGATTTCAAACGGGAAACTACGAGGGTGCAATCCAGGTTCTCGAACAGGCGGTTCAATTGGATCCATCGTCCTACAAAGCAGAATGGCTGCTGGCAGACGCGTATCTAAAACGGCGAAATTACGCGAAAGCGCGCGATTATGCGGAAGCAGCGCTGAAAAACGGCAAACAGAACGCTGCACAGGTCCAACTTATATTGGCCGAAGCGCTCGCGGGATTAGGAGAGCGAGAAGAAGCCGCTGATACATATGAAGCTTATCTCAAGCTGCACGCTCAAGATCCGAATGCAGCGAAGATTCAAGCCTCCGTGCAGGCGCTGAGGCAGCCCCTGGCACCAGCGGTTGCTTCGGTATCGTTGGACTCCGCTGCGACGGGGGTGACTCCAACCGTCGAGCCTGCTGCTGCAGCTTTCGCTCCGATAGCCATCACTGCATCCGTTCCTCCATTGAATCTTCCGCCAAAAGAAAATTGGGCGCCGCCCAATATTGACGCTGCCAAACCATTTGTAATTTCCGGAGCGGCTTGTTCACTCCCAAAGGTCCTGCAAGCTGCGGGGAAAAATGCAGTTCAGTTCGTGACTGACTTGCAGGAATTCTCTGCAACCGAGGAATACCAGTCGGTCGAAATCAAGCGAAACGCGGAATTGGAGAAGCCAGAAACGCGCGTGTTCGATTACGTGGCACTTATCGAGAATCCACGTCCAGAACTCTTTGACGTCCAGGAGTCACGAAATTCAAGCTCGGCAGTAAGTGATTTGCCAGGACTGCTGCGCGACGTGGGTGCGCCAGCACGCGTCCTCGCATTCCATCCGAGCTTGCGAGAAGACTTCGCGTGGAATTGTGAGGGCTTGGGAAAATGGAAGGATCAGCCAGCTTGGATCGTCCATTTTGACCAGCGACGAGATCGCCCCACAAGCGTGCTCGCAGGGTTCTCTACGCCTTCGCAGCTGTACTTGCTTCCGTTGAAGGGGCGCGCGTGGATTTCCGAGAACGGCGGCCATGTAGTTCATCTTGAAACTGACCTGACCCGCCCGATGCCAGAACTTGGTTTGATGAGGCAACATTTCGCGATTGACTATGAGCCGGTTTCGTTTCAAACGCACAAGGTGCAGCTGTGGTTGCCGGAAAGCGTGGACGTCTACTATCAATATCGCGGCCACTTCATGCACAACTATCACCACTACACCAATTTCAAACTCTTCTGGGTTGGAACTTCGCAAGAGATGGGGAAGCCGAAAGCGACTCCGTAGTGTCGCATCCCTCTGATTAGAGCAATCTTCCGCAAAAGCCCTCACGCTCTCTTTAACTCGATGAATGAGCATACCCCGCAAGAAAACGCAGAACTGGCGCTGCTTTACAAACTGGCGCGCGAAACGTATGCTGGCCGCGAAAACGAGCCGTGAAACAAGAGTAGGCGCTGTAACCTGGAGGAGCTATGTGGATCTTGTGGCTGGTAATCGCGGTCATCGTGGTCGTAGTGATTACGATGTACAACGGCCTGGTGAAGCTGCGCGTGCAGTGCGACAACGCGTGGTCGGACATCGATGTGCAGCTCAAGCGGCGCTACGACTTGATTCCCAATCTCGTGGAGACCGTGAAAGGTTACGCGGCGCACGAAAAAGGCACACTTGAAGGCGTAATCGCGGCGCGAAATGCGGCCATGACTGCGCAAGGCCCGGCGGCAAAGGCTGGCGCGGAGAATATGCTCACGTCAGCTCTGCGCCAAGTTTTCGCGCTGGCAGAAGCCTACCCGCAACTCCGGGCTGTCGAGAGCTTCACGCAACTGCAAGGAACACTCAATCAGCTCGAGGACAGCATTCAGAACGCGCGCAGGTATTACAACGCCGTCGTGCGCGACTTGAACACGAAGATCGCGGAGTTTCCATCAAACCTCATCGCGAACATGTTCAATTTCAAGCCGCGTGAGTTCTTCGAGGTGAGCGCACCGGCGGAGCGCGAAGCGCCCAAAGTCAGCTTCCAGACAGGCGCGCCGCAGTAGGGCGAAGAACTCGATGCGCAAGCTGCACCGGGCGATCATCTTCTTAGTTGCGGTGCTTGCGGCGGCTTGGCCCGCCACTGCGCGGCAACTCACCATCCACAGTTTCGACGTCCAGATTGACATCCATCCGGATTCGACGATCGAAGTCACGGAAATCCTCGAAGTCAAATTCGACGGCTCCTGGAACGGCATTTACCGCACCATTCCTGTCGAATACCGAACGGCGGAGGGATTCAATTACACGCTCTTCCTCGAACCCGAAGGCGTTACCGACGACAATGGGAATCCGCTGAAATACGAAGTGAGCCAGCAACACGGTTACAAGCGATTGAAGATTTATGTCCCCAATGCGGTGAACGCCACGCGCACAGTCGTGATTCGTTATCGGGCGCTTAACGCGCTTCGTTATTTCGCCGACCATGATGAGCTGTATTGGAATATCACCGGCAACGAATGGGAAGCTCCGATCGAAAATGCAACCGCGCGAATCGAGCTGCCCGGCGGCGTGACAGGATTGCATGCAACTTCTTTCTCGGGCGGATTCGGCAGCCGCGGGCAGGATGCAGAGGTGAAGGTCGAAGGCAACGTGGTCCAGGTGCGGATGCAGCGCCCGCTCTTTTACCACGAAGGACTGACGGCGGTGGTGGGCTGGGACACGGGATTCACGCATGAGCCGGGCGCGTTTGCCAAAGCTATACTCTTCATGCGCAGCAACTGGCCTTTCTTCATTCCGATTGGCGTATTTTTTTTGATGGGCTGGCTATGGTACACGAGAGGGCGCGACCCGAGGCGGAATCCCATTACCGTGCAGTACGAACCGCCGGAGGGAATGACGCCTGGAGAAGTCGGCACGCTTGTGGACAATGAAGCCGCCATGCGCGACATCACAGCGACGATTGTGGACCTTGCAGTTCGCGGGTTACTGACTATCGAGCAGAAGGACAAGGATCAGCTTCTCGGAATTCTGCACCACAAGGAGTACGTGTTCCACCGGACAAAAGCCGCGACGGAATGGCTGAACCTCAAGCCGCACGAGCAATTGCTCCTCGGCGCTCTATTCGACGGGGGCGTGGGCGATTCAGTCTCATTGTCGCAATTGCAGAACCATTTCTATGTGCACCTGCCGGCGATTCGCAACCGGATCTTTGATGGGCTGATGAGCGACGGCTTTTACTTGCATCGGCCCGACAAGCTGAAACAAGGATTCATTGGCGCTGGAGTTGTCATCGGTTTTTTGTCGGTTTGGGCTGCCGGACTTCTTTCAGCGGCGACGGGAGTATCGTCTCTGACGACTATCCTGTCGGGGATTTTCACTGGTGCGATTATCGCAGGCTTCGGCTTTTTCATGTCCGCGCGAACCGTCTCCGGCGAGCGGGCGCTCGAAAGAGTCCTGGGGTTTGAGGATTTTCTGGGACGCGTGGAGAAGGACCAGATCGAGCGCCTGGAAAAAACGCCGGCGATGTTCGAGAAATTCCTGCCCTATGCGATGGCTTTGCGAGTCGAGAAGAAATGGGTCAGCGCGTTCCAGGGGATCTACACTCAGCCGCCGCAATGGTATTCAGGGCCATACGGAGCGGGATTCCAGCCATATCTGCTTGTCACCGATCTCGACTTCATGTCTGCACAGGCAGGCACGGCCATGGCGTCTTCGCCTCGAAGCGCGGGCGGCTCAGGATTTGGCGGCGGAGGATTTTCCGGCGGCGGATTTGGCGGCGGCGGCGGGGGCGGATTCTAGGATTTGAAAACTCGAGGAGATCCTTAACCGCGAATATTCCTCCCTAATGCATGCGCAGTTCTTCGACGCGTTCAAGCATGCGGCTGCCGTTCTCTTCGTGGTAGCTGACCTTCACGTGATCTCCTATTGAGATTCCCGGCAGAGGCGAAACCAACAGGAAATCCACTCTTTCAGTTTTCCCCTCGGCGGCAATTTCCAGCTGGAGCAAGCGAGATTCGAGACGAGCGACTTTGCCGACAAGAGTCTTTCTCTGCTCGGACTGCTCGAAGTGCTCCGTGCGCAGGAGTTCATCCAGCCAGCCGTGCTCACGCACGTTTTCTTCCTCAATTTGACGTGTCCAGGCACTCAAAATGCCGGACCGATTCAGGAATCCGATCATCTTTTGCGGGTTATCCCGGCTGACGACGGGCAGACGGCCGATATTGTTTTGGAGCATGCGATAAAGAGCGTCGAAGGCGCGCTCATCGGGGAAGGCGACAATCAGCTCGTGGCCGCCGACACCCGCGACCATCTGTTTTCCGCTAGGATCCTTTTCGAGCGCGCGGAGAAGATCTCCCTGCGTGACGATCCCAAGCAAGGTGCCTTCGCGGTCACAAATCGGAAGGCCCTGCGTCATGTTGAAGCCCGGCTCACCGCGCGCCATGCAGTCGGCAACTTCTCCCACGGTCATCTCGGGCGGAATCGAGCGCACATCCTTCCGCATGACTTCGCCGACTTTCACCACTTGGAGGACGCCGACCTCATAGTCTGTGGGGACGGTCAGGCCGCGCCGCGAGAGTTTCTCGGTCATGATCGAGGTTGGGAGATAGCGCAGAGAAATCATGTCCGCAATCACGCATGTGATCATAAGCGGCAGGACAGAGTTATAGTCGCGCGTAATTTCGAAGGCGAAAACGATCAGCGCGAATGTGGCCCTTGCCGCTGCTCCGAACACTGCGCCCATGGCCACGAGGGCGTACGCGCCGGGCGAGAGATGGGCGCCGGGAAGAAAATGATTGATGATCATAGCGAACACACCACCCAGCGCCGCGCTGGACATGAACATGGGCGCGAGCAATCCCCCTGATGTCCCTGAGCCCAGCGAAATCACGAGGGCGAGAGCCTTGAAAACCATCAGGAGGATCAGAACCTTGAGCGCGAGATTGTTGTGCAAAATGTCGGAGATGGTGTCATAGCCAACGCCCAAGACTCTGGGGACGAAGAACCCGATGACGCCGAGAAAGAACGCTCCGATAGCCGGATGCCATAAGTCGCCAACCGGCAGGTGATCGAAGAGATCTTCCACCCAATACAAGAATTTGGTGAACCACACGGCGGCAAAACCGCAAATCACGCCGAGAAGCAAGTACCACGGCAGCCCATGGACCGGGTCGAAGTTCACATTCGGGTCCATCGAGAACATGGATTGCTGCCCGAGCATGATGTGGCGGACGGAGGTCGCCAGTGTCGTGGAAATCACCAGGGGGATGAAGGAGCGTGCGCGAAATTCGAAAAGCAACAACTCAATAGCGAGGATGACGCCGGCAATCGGAGTATTGAATGTGGCCGCCATGCCCGCGCCCGCGCCGCAAGCAAGGAGCACCTTTCGCTCAGAGGCCGTAGTGGCGACGAATTGTCCGACGAGCGAGCCGAACGCGCCGCCCGTCTGGATGATTGGTCCTTCCGCGCCAAATGGCCCGCCTGTACCGATGGCAATAGCAGCTGAAAGAGGCTTGAGGATGGCCACTTTCGCCTCGATTCTACTCCGTGACGTGAGGACAGCCTCCATCGCCTCCGGAATGCCGTGTCCCTTGATTTTCTCCGAACCATATTTCGCCATAAAGCCGACGATCACGCCGCCGACGACCGGAATCAGAATGACCCAAATACCGAGCGGGGTGTGCTCCGGGCTGCGGAAGTGAAATGACAAAGTGTGATAATAGGCGAGGTTTGTGAACAGACCGATGAGATCGTAAAGAATGTAAGCAATGATGCCAGCGAGGACACCGATCAGAGCCGCAAGAAGAGAAATGTAGCCGATGCGAAATGTGCCCGGCTCAATGCGATCGGGAATTTTTGTTTGTATCCTGCTCGTCGACAACGAATCCTCCTGTGCGATTGTGAACGGCTGGAACTGCCACGGAAGTAGTGGTTCTCAACTCCTGTCCGACCTCTGAATCGACTTGTGCCGATTGTTTCTGCTCGGAGAGCGTGCTCCGTGTCCCGTGCCATTCATTACGGCCACAAGGGCGCTGAGCAGAGCGCGGCCTGCGGAACGAAGTTCGCTTCGGTGGGGAAGCGCGACCTGCCTTAGCGTGCCTTCTCCGCGGTCGGTCAAACGCAAAATCACCTGGCGTCGGTCGGTGTGACTGCGAATGCGCTTGAGCAGCCCATGCGCCTCCAGGCGGTCCACGAGTTCGGCGGCGCTGTGATGCTGGATTTGTAACCGCTCGGCGAGCACTCCCACCGTGGCGCAATCCATGTCCGGCAAACCTTTAATCGCCAGCAATGCCTGGTATTGTTGGGGCTCGATGCCGGCGGCTCGGGCTGCTTGCTCGCTCAGAATCTGAAAGCGCCGGATTTCGTAGCGGAACTCGGCGAGCGCCTGGTAATCAATTCCCTTGTTTCTTCGCGGTTTCAATGTCCAAGGAGATTATATCGTATTGCGATGTAAATGGAATACGGGAAGAAGCAGTTTCGGCTGGTGTGTTCAACCACTAAACAAATCCGCACCCGGAATTTACAGCATCTTGCGGAACGATTTCTGCGTTTTGATGAGTTGATACCCCAGCCGCTCGTAGAAGGTATGGGCGCGTTCACGGATGACGTTTGAGCGAAGAGTCACAGCCGCGCAGCCCTTTTCGCGGGCCCATTCCTCGGCGCGGGCCATGAGCAGGCGGCCGATGCCGCGCGAGCGGCAGGATTCGTGAACGACGAGGCCGGCAATTTCGGCACGAGGCTCGGCGCCAATAGTTCGCATGACGAAGATATCTGCCCAGCCGGAAATTTCCTCTAAATTGTTTTCGGCGACAAAAATCACGTGTTCAGGATCGTCCAGAATTGCAGCTAGGCGCGCTGCGACTTGACCGGGCGTCGAGGGGTAGCCCAGTTGTCCCGAAAGCGGTGCAAGACGCGGTGCATCATCGAGAGTCGCGGTGCGGATGGTGATGTGCGTCGAACTGCGAGCAATGGCCATGACTATCTCCGGGAAGGACTCTCAAAACAGTTTATCGGAATCGAGGAGGATGGTCACGGGACCGTCGTTGGTCAGCTCAACAGACATATGTGCTTGAAAAACTCCTGTTTCAACATGCACGCCGAGCGCTCCGACAGCGCGTGCAAATTCCTCGTACAACGACTTGCCCAGTTCAGACGCGGCGGCTTGAATGAAACTCGGCCTCCGGCCGCCCCGCGCGTCGCCATAGAGCGTGAATTGCGACACAGCGAGCAGAGCGCCTTTCGTATCGAGAAGCGAGCGGTTCATCTTTCCCTGCTCGTCGTCGAAGATGCGCAGATTCACGACTTTTTCGGCCATTGCGGCGGCGGTATCGGCCGTGTCCTGGCGGCCAACCGCGATAAGAACCACGAGTCCAGCAGCGATCTCGCCAGTGACTTTGCCATTTACAATCACGCGAGCGCTGCTCACGCGTTGCACCACGGCCCTCATATTAGTTTCCTCTTATTGACGCAATCGACGCAGTCCAGCCGCCCGATTGCAGGCAACATGGAACGGCCGCTCAATCCCTTGCCGCGAAAATGTGCAGGGCAGGAATTCAGCCAGGATGCCGAGTTTCCCGGAAGCAGTTTTGCGCCGGGCTCCAACTGTGTTCGAAACAGGAATGACCTCGAAGGGCATGGCCAAGTGGAACTCGCGCTCATCGGCACGCACGGCGTTGGGAAGACTACTCTCGCACGCGAAGAGCTCTGAAATCATTTTCGCTGATAGAGCGCATCAAGCGCAGCAGTCGCATGTTCTTGGTGTCGGAATGGATGGCTGCGAACTCGCGTCCGGCTCCTTCTAACGCTCTTTTGCCGGGGCGCACGCTGGCACTGTGGACAAAAGTAACTGCTGCGGCCGGCGACGATGATACGACGGATGAGCGAGCCGCACCGAGAGCATTTCTTTCCCTCTCTTTGGTAGACGCGATGGCGAATCTGAAATCCTCCACGCTCGCCGCTGGCATCCACATAGTCAGATATCGAAGAACCGCCAAGACGAATGGCTTCGCGAAGAATTTTCTGCACTGCCCGGAACAAGCGTGCACACTCTTGCGATTTCAAACTGCAGCCTACTCGAGCTGGATGAATTCGCGCGCGCCAGAGTGATTCGTCCGTGTAGATGTTACCCATGCCGCGGAGAACGCGTTGATCGAGCAGAAGGCCTTTGATTCGCGCATGGCGGCCCGAGATGAGATCGCAAAATCCATTTTCACTTATTTCCAACGGATCGGCGCCCAGAGGGCCAAGAAACTTTTCACTCTCACTTTCCGGAATGACTCGGATACTGCCGAAGCGCCGGATGTCTGTGTAGCGGAGTTCACGCCCATTATCCAGCAATAGCCTGGCGTGCGTATGCGGTGGGATTGGGGCAGTTGCGGAATTCACGGTAAGCTGGCCGGTCATACCAAGATGAACCAGCAGAAGCAGGTCTTGTGAAAATTTCACTGCGTCCGTCGCAACTTCACCCCTCCGCTGCATCTTCAGCACAATGAATTTCCCATGACGACTTACACTGGTGATGTGAGAGCGCGGCAGCTCCCTCTCGAGCGCTCCTGGATCATCTATAAAATCAGTCTTGCCGAGTTGAATGCTGATGACGCTCCGGCCAGGCAAAGCGGCCTGCAGGCCGCGGACAATCGTCTCGACCTCAGGAAGCTCAGGCAAGTTTTTCCTCTACATAGAAGTTAGCACAATCGGCTGCGCGTTTTGTTTCAGGGCAGAGGGATTCCCGGCGAAGCGACGATTCCCGCAAGGCGCAAGATTTCGGAATACTCCTCCGCCGTAAGAGGGCAGATCGTTAGTCGAAGGTTTTTGAGGAACTTCACTTTCCGCAGTGCGCGATTCTCCCGCAATTCCACCAAAGTAACCTGGCGGGGGAGCCGCTCAAGTGCGCGCAAATCCACGACCATATGTTTGGGGGTGGGGTCGTGTGGGTCGGGATAAGGGTCGCGCGTCACCTCCGCGATAGCGTAGAGGGCATACTCCGGCTTTCCGTGATAGCAAAGGGCTCGGTCGCCGCGACGCATTAGCTTGAGCTGACGCAGCGCATCCGGACGGCTTCCCGCCTGCCGCCACATCTCCTTGCCCTTCACGAACAGGGTATCCCAGTGATAGACGCGGGGGTCAACGGCCAGCAGCCAGTGATGTGGCCCGGTTGTCGGACGTGTCATAGAAGAATTGTAACGCGCGCACTATACACGGGTTCGCCATTCAAAAAACAAGAAATGTGATGATTTCAGGCCGGGAAGTCCGAAAAAGTAACGGGGCTAGTCTCCTGCGGATGCTCCGACGTCCACGAAGACATCCTCTCCGCGCAATTCGACGGCATAGCATTGAACGCCATCGGTGGGCTGCTGGACAAGCTTGCCCGTGGTGACGTCGTACTGCCAGCCATGCCAGGGGCAGGTCACTACATTGCCTTCGAGTTCTCCATCTCCCAGAGGGCCTCCGTGGTGAAGGCATACGCTGTTGATTGCAAAGAACTTGCCATCGAGATTGGCAATCGCCACTGAGGTTCCGTTCAACCGGATTTCCCGGATCTGGCCGGGAGGGATGTCGGCCTTACTAGTTGCTCGCAGAAATGTCATCGTTATGCCGGCCGGCCGCACGCCGAGCAAAAGCGCCCGGCGATGCCGCAAAGTGCGCCGCAGTGCGGGCAATAGTGCGAGGGAACTCCCGCGAAATAGACCTGCGGACGAACGGTAGCAGTGCAAGCCCAGAAGAGGGCGGCAACCCAGCCGATAATCGTCCAGCCCAGGAAAAAATTGAGCAGGAAGATGCCGGCCGCTCCCTGCTTATTGTGGCCGATGATGGACGGCAGGAAGTAGAGAAGGATCCCAAAGAGCATGAAGAACATCGAGCCACTCCTTGCGCCCAGGGCGCCATTCCACGAACCACTCCTTGCTTGAATCTACGCATCGGCCCTGCAAAAAGTTCCCCTCGTGCACCCAGATTCACGATCAAGATGCCTTCACCGAAGAGCTGTCTTCGCTCTCCACTTTCGCCAAGAGCTGAATAAAACGTTTTTGGCGTTCGTTCTGGTCTTGTCCGGAGTATGCGTCGGCGATCTGCGTCGCATTCATGGAACAGAATTTCGGGCCGCACATGGAGCAGAACTTCGCTTCCTTGTAAAAATCGTCGGGCAGAGTTTCATCGTGCATGGCGCGGGCGGTGTCCGGATCAAGCGAAAGTTCGAACTGCTTGTTCCAATCGAACAGGAAGCGCGCATAGCTGAGCGCGTCGTCGCGGTCGCGCGCGCCTGGGCGGTGCCGCGCCACATCGGCAGCATGGGCGGCGATTTTGTATGCGATCACGCCCTGGCGGACATCGTCGGCGTTTGGCAGTCCCAGATGTTCCTTGGGCGTGACGTAACAAAGCATCGAAGCGCCGTGCCACCCGATCATCGCGGCGCCGATGGCGCTTGTGATGTGGTCGTAGCCGGGAGCGATGTCGGTTACGAGCGGGCCAAGCGTATAGAACGGAGCTTCGTGGCACAGCTCGTTTTCCTTTTTCACCTGCAATTCGATCTGATCCATGGGGATGTGGCCCGGGCCCTCGATCATCACCTGCACATCGTGCTCCCAAGCCTTGCTAGTTAGTTCGCCGAGGACTTTCAGTTCCGAAAACTGAGCTTCATCGCTGGCGTCGGCAAGCGAGCCGGGGCGGAGGCCATCGCCGAGCGAGAAGCTGACGTCGTGCTTCTTGAAGATTTTGCAGATCTCGTCGAAGTGCTCGTAGAGGAAATTCTGCTTTTTGTGATGGCTCATCCAAACGGCAAGGAGAGCGCCGCCGCGGCTGACGATTCCCGTGATGCGATTGCGCACCATGGGGAGGAACTCGCGAAGCACGCCGGCGTGAATCGTCATGTAGTCCACGCCTTGCTCAGCCTGCTCTTCGATGACTTCGAGCATGACGTCAATCGTGAGATCTTCGGCGCGGCGAACACGCGAGATGGCTTCATAAATCGGCACGGTGCCGATGGGAACGGGAGATGCTTCGATGATGGCGCGGCGGATTTTGGGAATATCGCCGCCGGTGGAGAGATCCATCGCAGTGTCCGAGCCGTAGTGGACGGCGCGATGGAGTTTTTCGAGCTCTTCGTCGATGTTTGAAGTGGTGGCCGAATTGCCGATATTGGCGTTGATTTTGCATTTGAAGGCGACGCCGATGCCCATCGGTTCGAGATTGCGATGATGGATGTTGGCGGGGATGATGGCGCGGCCACGCGCGACTTCACTACGGACAAGTTCGGCGTCGAGTTTTTCGCGCTTGGCGACATAGGCCATCTCTTCTGTGACGATGCCGAGGCGCGCGTAATGCATCTGCGATACATTCTCCACGCGCTCGGCTACGCTCACTCCGCGATTCCCATTCACGCCGGCTGTCGTCAGCCGCTTTTCAATCCATGCGTCTCTTAGAGCCATGTTTCATTCCCCCAAACAAAGAGCGAGCTTTGGTGCGGCCCGCGTTCCGAACTCCCAGCGCAATTATCGCACTGCACTGCACGAGCGGCAACCGACGCCGCCCTCGCCTTCGCCGAATCACCGAAATGGACTTGAGAGAGGTGATTCCGCACATGATTTTCATTTGCGATTAGGGAAGGCAGCCCACAGTCGACAGTCGAGAGTTGAGAGCGATCCGCCTTCGCGAAGACATGCTTCGGCGGGCAGGCCCGCTTCGCAGCCCTTCCTGCGTCCCTTCGGCGTCCCTCTGGGCAAGCAGGGCGAACAGGCTGCTTCGGCGCGGCGAAAGACAAATTACAAAATGCGAATTTGTGTCGATTAGAAATGGGTCCGATCCTTTGTTTTCTATGACTTAGCTCAATTTCTAATTCCGGACTGTGTCGATTAGAAAGCAGTCGAGAGTCAACAGTTGGGAGATGAGAGCTAGAGGGACCCGCCTTCGCGAAGACGTGCTTCGGCGGGCAGGCCCGCTTCACAGCCCTTCCTGCGTCCCTTCGGCGTCCCTCTGGGCAAGCAGGGTGAACTAGAAGCTGCGGCGCGGACGAGACCCTTCCCTTCGGCGCGCTCAGGGCCTGCGCTTCGCTACGGCGACTACGCTCAGGGTCAACGACTTCTCGATGAAGTCGTTGAAAGTTATCGATTAGAAACTGAGATGCGCTGTGTTTTCTGCAACTTAGAGAAAAGTCTAATAATTTGGCTGGCACACTAAAAATTTGGCGGAATGCTGACGTACCCCGCCAAGTTGTTCCGGCAACGTCCATCGCGCCCTTCCTCACGAACCCAGTTAAACAGCAAAGCCGCCTATGCGGCGGCTCTTCGTAACCCCGGTAACGGTACTGCCGAAGTCACGCTACAAACACTGTGTACCAATTTATAAACTTTGTCAAGGAAAAATTGACGATTGGCGAACGGGCGCGCTATTCTCCTTGGTAGTTCGCAACAGGGTGTGGCATGAAGCGACGAACCCCCTTTGACAACATTCTGGCCGCGTTGGCAACACGCCGACCTAAGGCGCGTCGGAGACGGCGCAGGGCAACCCAGGAGCCTGCAATTATAATGGCAGGGATCTGCTTGCTGGTTCTGTGGATCCTTTCGAAAAACCCTTTGATTATCATCGTTCCTGTGATTGTTGTTGTGGCCGTCCTTGTGGTGACGAGGACTGTCATACCCGCTCACGCCCGCCGCCATCTCATCGAGAAGGCAAACGCGCTGATTGAGCAGAATGCGGAGCAGCTTGGGCGACGGAGGGCACAACTGGTTCGGCGAGACGCATACGGCAAGCTGATGTTGGATAAATGGACCGTTGAGATCAATGATTTCATAAGCCAGCATATCGAACCGTCGCTGACGCGCCAAGAGCAATCGCTTTTGCGACGCGAGCGGCCACGAATCGTAGAAATGATAATGGGGCACGTTGAGGACGTAACGCGCGATAGGCGAGTGTTCGAGACGTTCTCAGACCGCATGACGCCAACTGAATTCGAGGTCTTCTGCGGTGAACAACTGCGGGAATCGGGGTGGGATGCTCGTGTGACACAAAGGAGTCGAGATCAGGGGGTGGATGTTATCGCTGAGAAGGGCGGCCGGCGGATCGTTCTGCAGTGCAAACTGTATTCTAGTCCTGTAGGCAACAAAGCTGTGCAGGAGGCCGTTGCCGCCAGGGCGTTCGAGCAGGCGCACTACTGCGCAGTGGTGTCAAACAGCAGTTACACGTCCGCGGCAGAGCAACTCGCTTCGGCGAATAGCGTGCTGCTTCTTCACTACAGCGACCTTAAGCGCATCGAGACCCTCATTCAAGGGGCAAGAGTGTCGAACTAGCACGCTAAAGATTCGCTCGGAAGAGCACCAGACATTCGAGCTCTAAATTCTCACCCGCTCAGCGGATCCAACTCGTCATGACACCAAGCAATCCTCCGACCGCGCTCAGTGCCAAAGAGACCGCGGTAAACTTTGCGGCTTTTCGATTGAGATCGGCAGATTTTGTGAAGGCCTCAGTGTTTGCCCCTATCCATCCGTTCTGTTGTATTTCTTGCTCGCCGGATTCTGCCAGTTCTCCTGGTTCTATCGGCACTTCGCTTGCCTTTTTCCACCAATAGACGGCGCGGAAGCCTGTAAGGGAGCCGAGAAGGATGAATACAATGCTGGCTATCTGCATGTTGTCCTCCGATCTGCGAAGCGGGCGTGCCATTCGGCGGCGGTGATTTCCCAAATCTCGGAGGGGAGGCGGCCGGAGACGTAGTCACGTTCGCCGCGGGAGATGACGCGCATGCCCTGCTTTTCGGAGATGCGGCGGGAGGCCTCGTTTGCAACAGCTTTGGGCGCGCGCAGGGCGGGAAATTTTAAGACCTCGAACCAGAAATCGGTCACGGCTTCGCACGCTTCAGACATCAGTCCGCGGCCGCGGAACGGCGGGTCGAGCCAGAAGCCGCGATTTTCCTCCTCACTCTTCAGGAGACTGATGAAGCCAATCATTTGCTCCGGATTTTCGTTCAACCGGATGGTCCAGTGCCAGGCCTCTCCGCGCTCCATGGCGGGAAGAGCCATATCGCGGATGTAGTGGATGGCGCCGTCGGCAGGATAGGGCCAGGGGACGCGATTCGCCAAATACTTCACGATTTCCCAGCGGGGGAAGAGAAGCTGGATTTGTGGCGCGTCGGCGAGCTCGAGCGGGCGCAAGAGCAGGCGAGAAGTTTCAAGGGGAGGCGTCATCGGCGCATGGCCTCGATTTGAAGGCTCTCTAGACTATCTCACAAACGCCCTGTCTGTACGGCCCGTTGACCTCAGGGCTTAAAACCCCTGAGGTTCTGGTTCGGTAACGGCACGGCTAAAGCCGTGCCCTGACGAAACGCTCTCATGCTCGCACAGGCTGAGAGCCTGTGCCACGACTGCCCTTCGACTTCGTCCTCCACGGCTGGCAAGCCAGGGCTGAAGCCGTGCCCTGACGAAACACCCTGATGCCCGCACAGGCTGAGAGCCTGTGCCACGTCTGAAGCAATGACCCACAAGGATTCTCGAGTGGACAGTCAGACTCTTCTGAAGCGATGGTGGATTTGACTACGCGGTGCGCGAGGCGTCGGAGATTTTGTTTGTGAGCAGGGTTTTCAGCTCCTGCGGCTGAGAGACCGGAGGGAGGCAAGTGGTTCCGAAGCAGACGAAGGCTTGGGGCAGATCGGGATTCATGCTCGGAATTGTCCCTCGCAAAGCAGCGGGCAGATCATTGGCCGCGAGGCGCTGCGGCGTGACGCGAAGGACGGATTTGCCGAAGCGATATACGGAATTCGCGGCAGATTCGAGAGCGGCCGATTGAGAATCGCCTTGCGGGCCCGTGATTACGACCTGCATAGAGTGGCGCTGGTGAAGAAGCGCGGCGAGAGCGTACGTCGCGGCATAAAGGCCATATTGCGGCGCGAGTCCGGCGAAAGCTTCCAGAGTGCGCTGCGCCCAATCGCGATAGAGCGCATTGCCCGTGAAGCCGTAGAGGCGCTCGAGGACGATTGCCGCGGCGGAATTCGCGCCCGGCGTGGGCGAGTCCTGGAGCGGCTTGCGGCGGACATCGAGGCCGCCCATGGGAGGCGCGTCGGAGGCGCGGTCGAAGAAGCCGCCGCCATCGGTGTCGCCGAATTTCGCGATGGCGAACTGCATGGCGCGCTCGGCGGCGGCAAAGTAGCGAGCGTCGAGAGTGGCTTCGTAGGCATCGAGGAGCGCGGTTGCCGCGAAGATTTGATCGTCTAGGAGGCCGCCGACGCGCGGGGTTGAGGCGTCCTGTTCGACGCGATGAGCAAAGCCGCGGGAGTCGTCCCAGGCTTCGGCGAGGATGCGATCCATTGTTTTCAGGGCGAAGGCGCGGCAATCGGCTCTGCCCAGGACGCGAGCGGCTTCGAGAAACGCGGAGACGAACATCGCGTTCCAACTGACGTAGATGGTTTTGTCGACTGCGGGCGCCTGGCGATTGGCGCGGGCGGCGAGCATTTTTCGTTTTGCGGCGGCGATGGTCAGACGGACATCGGCGTCATTCATGGCGGTGCGTTTGGCGATGTCCTCGATGCTCGTCGCCACCCAGAGGACATTTTTCGCCGGATTGTGATGCATCTCGCCGACAGGGCCGACGTCGTAGTAGAGCGACATGACGCGGGCTTCGGCGGGAGAAAGCGCGTCACGGAGCTCCTGCTCAGTCCAAGTGAAATAGTCGCCGTCGTCATCGAGTGAAATGTCCGCGTCCTGGCTGGAATAGAAGCCGCCGCGCTCGCGATCGCAAAGAACGTCGAAAACCCAGGCGATGATGCCTTCGGCGGCCTCGCGGAAGAGCGGCTTGCCTGTGACTTGAAAGCCATGAAGGAGATTTTTGAGGAGCTCGGAATTGTCGTACGACATCTTCTCGAAGTGAGGCACGAGCCAGCGCTCGTCCACGGAATAGCGATGGAAGCCGCCGCCGAGCTGATCGTAGACGCCGCCGAGCGCCATTTTTTCGAGCGTGGTCTCGGCAACCGTGAGATAAGAATTGTCGCGCGTAGCTTGAAAGCGTTCGAGGAGAAGATCCAGCGCGGCCGGATGCGGGAATTTTGGCGCTTGGCCGAAGCCGCCGTTGCGCAGATCGAAGAGGCGGACCATGGCGTCGGCCATCGCGTCCACAACGCCGGGTTCAAGCTTGGACTTCGCGTTGAGGAAAAGTTCGGCCTGGCGGACGGCGTCTTCGAGCGCGCTGGCGGATTTGTCCAATTCTTCGCGGCGAGATTGGAAAGCGTCGGCGGCAGCGACGAGGATGCGTTTGAATCCCGGGCGGCCCATGGCATCGTCGGGAGGGAAGTACGTGCCGCCGAAAAATGGCTTGCCTTCGGGAGTGAGGAACGCAGTGAGCGGCCAGCCGCCCTGGCCGGAAATCGCGCTGACCGCGGCTTGATATCGCGCATCGACGTCGGGACGTTCGTCACGATCGACTTTCACGGCGACGTAGAACTGATTGATGAGCGAGGCGATTTCGGGATTTTCGTAACTCTCGCGATCGATGACATGGCACCAGTGGCACCAGACGGCGCCGATGTCGAGGAGGATCGGTTTCGATTCCGCGCGGGCGCGAGCGAAAGCTTCATCGCCCCATTCGTGCCAGGCGACGGGCTGATGGGAGGCGGAGCGGAGGTAAGGGCTCGCGGAATTTTTCAGGCGATTCGCGGAAGATTCGCTCACGCGATTCCTCGATGCAAAATGTAGATGCGGGCGCGCGAAATCATGAAGCGGCGGGGCGAAGCGTTACTGGATGGGATCGTGGTAATTGGAGTCTCTGGGATCAATCGGCTTGCGTCCGGCGAAACCTTCGTCCTGACGATGATAAAAACGGATGCGATCTTCGCCGACGCGCCAGCAAAAATAAATATCCTCATCATTCAAGCGCGCCGGAAAGTCCAGCAGCCCGGTGTCAAGATCCTTCACCACACATCCCGTTGCGTGAATGCGCTCGACGGCCGACTGGATGGATTTTTCGTGGCTGTTGCGTGCCATGCGGCGCCGCGCTGCCTCGTCATAATCGAAGCGCATTCCTCCAGCCATCTGGATTCGCGCCGAAAGGGCATCAAGCCACGCTTCCGCATCATTCAATCGCCGCTGCGCTTCCATCGCCTCCAGCAAGACTGGCTCGAGATCTGCGCGCGTGCGTTCCGCTTCCTTGAGGGTAAACAGTTTTTGTTCTTCGTCGCCCATGGAATCGTGTTACCCACCAATATAAACCATAGTGCGGGAGGGCGGCACAAAATCTGGCTCGTTAATTCGGTGGCCTTCTTCCTTCTCCATGACAATTTCGCGTATAACGCCAGCGACTTCTTCGTCGGTCGCGCCGGTGCGCAACAATTCCTTCACATCGTGATCTTCCTTGCTGAAGAGGCAGGTGCGCAGCTTGCCGTCGGCCGTAAGGCGAATGCGCGAGCAGAAACCGCAAAATGGCTGCGACACAGGCGCTATGAGGCCGATTTCGCCGCGACCGTCGGCGAATCCGAATTTGCGCGCCGTTTCGCTGCGCTCGTGCTCGAGCGGGACCAGCGGCCAGTGCGCCTCGATCCGCTGTTTGACTTCTGCGGCGGGCACGACGAGCTGGCGGGTCCAAGTGCGGTCCGCATCGAGCGGCATGAACTCGATGAAGCGCATAATCAAATCGCGGTCGCGGGCGAATTCGGCGAACGCCTCGATTTCGTCGTCATTCAGCCCGCGCACTAGAACAGCATTCACTTTCACGGGACGCAGCCGCGAATTCTGTGCTGCATCAATCCCCGCGATCACTTTGTCGAACGAGCGCGTGCGCGTGATTTTCTCAAATTTGCCGCGATCAAGAGAATCGAGACTGATGTTGATGCGATCCAGGCCAGCAGCCACAAGGCGGTCGCAGCGTTCGGGGAGAAGCTGGCCATTCGTGGTGAGCGACAAATCGGGAACGCCGAGCGATTTGAGCTTCGCGATGAATTCTTCGACGCCCGGACGCACAAGCGGCTCACCGCCGGTCACGCGCACTTTGCGGATTCCCATGCCCACAAGGATGCGCGTCAAACGCTCCAGTTCATCCCAGCGGAGAAGTTCATGCTCCGCCATGTGGTTGTCCGGATTCGCGGAGCGGCAATAGACGCAGCGAAAATTGCAGCGGTCGGTAACGGAGACCCGGAGATCAGTAATCTGCCGTCCGAATTTGTCGTGAAGTTCCATACAGTTTCGACGCCAACTGCTGGCGCCTGGATTCTTTCCTGACGTTCCTGAAAACAAAAAATGCCCAAATCCGTGAGTGGATTCGGGCAGCGACGCCGCAAGCGGCCGTGGCCTCTTCGGCGTTTCTCCTTTCCAAACACGGGAGGCGCGGGCGTTTCCACCCGTGCCCTGAACGCCTGAGAAGCGGTTGCGCGCCCCAAGCGTTTCCAGCTTTGTTACATTTTCGCTGGATCGTCCCCGCGCCATGGGATTTCACTCCCGCAGGCCCCGGAGATCGGAGAATTCACCATTATTCTACCCGTCTTCGGCACTGCTAGCAACGCATACGGGAGACAAACCACGTTCTTCGGGTAAGCAAGACGAAATTTCCCGAAGAGTCACAAAGCGAAATTTGAGCGGAATGTCCGCGGCGTGGGACTAATTGAAGCTGTAATTGAGGCTCACACTCGCCGAGATTTCCACTTGATCAGCACAGGTCGAGTAGTAGCGATAAGGGAGGTCAGCAAGAGCCCCCGTGAGATGAAGGACGATTCCTGTTGCTGCCCCAAAGTTGCGTACACCCTGGAGCGTTGTTCCCACACTATGCAGAGCGGAGTCACGCGCCTGGTCGAGCGCCCGTTGAAGAGCTTCGCCTTCATATTTGGCAGGATCCCTCACAGTGTAAATAAGCATCGGTGCTTGCTGCTGCGAGTAAGAATTAGAAACCACCATCCCTGTGGGGAGATTTACTCGGCATCCGTATTGGCCTTGCATGTAAGGCTCGGCCGCCACGGCTCCTCTCTTGGCCAGCGCATCGAAGACAGCGCCCAATTTCTGGCCCAAATCGGATGGGCTCTTGAGCTCATCGCTGCCAAAGAACAGGTAGATAAACTGCTCAGCCTCGAAGTTTCCGCCTATGACTTGACCAACGACATTGGCGGAGCCGTTACCTCTGGTGAAAACGACCGGAGACAGTTTGAATTCATTTGCGCCGTATCCGAGCGCATTGAGAGCCGCTACGATCTCGCGGGATTTCGTTCCATTTTCTGCCGCCGCGTCGGCAGCGAGGGGCGCAGAAGAGTAGATCTCCATAATCAAAATACCCATGTCCGGCGGAGCAATCACCCGGCCGCGTCCGGAAACCGTCATTTCTCCTCCTGCGAGGTATTGCGCCCGAGCCGTGCCACTCAAGGCTGCAATGAAAAGCATCAGTGCAAATGCTTCGGCGTGCAGGCGTTTCATAACAACCTCCGCGAAAATCCTGTCCAGATCAGCTAACTGAGTTAGCTCACATAATGCTGATAATGTGAAAATTAAGTCGCCTAAGTTTGACCAGCCGCCGATTCTTCCGAGCGTTCTCCAACAACGCAAGAGTAACTAACGTCTGCCCATTTAGACACCGCCATTCGTGGAAACGTTGCTAGCTGCTCACATCAACCAGATAACTGCTTATGATAAAGTTCCGTGCCGATGCGCATATTTGTCCTCGGCGTCGGTGGCACGGGCTCGCTGCTCGCTCAGTTACTCGAGCGGCAGGGCCACACGGTTTGGTGCGGGGACCGGGACATCGCGCGGGCGAAGCGGTTCCTGGGCAAGAAAAGCGCGATTGAAGTCGCCGACGTGAATGCCCGGAACTTGTGGTCCATCGTGCGAGCGGCGCGTGGATGTCATCTGCTGGTGAACTGTTCTCCCGCGGTTTACAACGAGATCGTCATGCGGGCGGCGCTGCGGCTGAAAGCCCACTACATGGACCTGAACTCGCGGCTGACGCGCCATCCGTTCAAGCCGGAACAGCTCGCGTACCACCGGAGATTTCTCCAGAAGAATCGCGCTGCCCTTATCGATACGGGCGTTGCGCCAGGGCTGACCGATTTGCTCGCGAAACGCAGCGCGGAGCTCCTCGATTCCACTGAGTCTGCCCGCATCCGTCTCTTTGAGGAAACTGAGAGCCGCGATCCTATCTCTACGTGGTCTCCTGAAGTCGCTTTCGATGCCGCAACGTCCCGGCCGCGAGTGTACCGACACGGCCATTTCGCATTCGGCAAGAAATTCGGCGAGAAGGAAAAGTTCAGGTTTCCTCCGCCTGTGGGCGAGACGAACGTCTATCTGGCCGCGCAGGATGAAGTCTGCACGATTCCGCGAAGCATCGCGGTGCGCGACGTGGACGCGAAAATCGGCGGCAGCGACATCGAGCAGCTTCGGCGATGGCATCGCCGAGGCAGGCTGAACCGCTCGCGCGGGATTGTAACCAAGCGATTTCCGAAAACGCCGACGCCACGGCAGGTTGCCGCGTTGATTCGGCGCGGCGTTCTGCTGAATGCCCGGTTTGCCGCGGCCGTCATTGTACGCGGGAAGAAAGATGACGCTCCGATCGAAGTCCGCTGGGACGCGGGATTTCCCACGCTCTACCAGATCCGGCGGAATGGCTTGATGGCGACGCCGATTTCGTACGCAACGGCGCAGATTGCCGCGCTTTTCATCAAGCATTTTCCGCGGGATGAAGCTGGAGTAATCTTGCCGGGGCAACTCTCGGCTGAATCCAGACGTAGCATCCTGAACGAACTGCGCTCACGCGAAATTCGCCTTACTTTGAAGATGACTCGATTGAAAAAAACGGACTCAGAGGAAGACTTTTAGCTCGTTTTACTGCGCGCAGTCGACCCAATCTGAGAACTTCATTGTCCCGCACGTTCGCCGGAGCGGAACTCGGTCCACGGGCCGGCGATCATGTCATGCAGTTGCGGAGCTTGCCAATCGTATTCCGGGTGCGCGGCGAGGAACGGCTTGGCGTAGAAATTCGCTCCGCAGGGATGTCCGGCGTGCGCAATCAGGCTCATCTGTTCGGCCATTTTGCTGTCCGTGACTTTGCCTTGCACGGCGCCGCCGGGGAAATGCGGGCCCCAGTTCCATACGGGGATGCCTCGCGCGGCCACATCCGCGTGGCCACAGAGCGTGCGCTGGTCGGCGACATCGCGTTTCGCGAAAGCATCGTAATGGTCGCCTTCGAATTTTTCGGCGAGCTGGACATCGATCTTGCCCTTGTTTTGCTCCATCAGTTCATCCCAACGCGTGTGGCGCGCATTCGGGGATGTCTCCATGTTCGTGGGGTCAAAGGTCGTGTCGAGTTTTGTGACTTCCGGATCGCTGGTGAAGTTCGCTCCTACGAAATATCCGTCCTTCGTGCGATACAGTTTGTGCGCTTTCAGCCCGAGCTCTAATTGAGCGATCTCTCCTGTTTTGCGGTCGCCCAGGAGCCAGTCGTTCGCGTATCCGCCGTTGTTCCCGTCGAGCATGATTTTCACGTAATCATCAATCGAGCTGGCGTACTGCATCGCCTTGCGTGAACGCACGAATTCTGGAATCCCGTTGGGATTCCACCCGCGAAACTGCGTGATCGTCGTCTCCGTGATCATCAGGCCGTCGGAGTTGACGCCGAAATCGTCGTCGCTCGTGATCACGCCCGGAAAGCCGTCCATGATCATGCGGTAGCCGTGCTGCGGAGCGATGTCGAACATAATGCGCCAGCGCTCGCCGGTCATGTAATTCGTCCAGTTGTTGTGCGCGATGACGATCTGGTGGTCCTTCGTCCAGCTTCCCGTGGCGACAAACGCGCTGCAATTTCCCTGGGTCTTAATGTCGGGTGCTTCAGCGACTTTGTGCTGCTCGTTGTACCAGGGGACGTAGTAGTCAGGAAGTTCTTCGAAAGCATTGAGCGCCACGACGTCATCAATATCCATTTTGACGCCACGCGCATTCACGCCCGCAGTGATTCCCTTTAGCTCTGCTTGATACTCGGCCTCGATGTGCGGCCAGAGCATGTTGTGAGCGGCCTCGCGGAAAAATTCCCAGGGACGCTTGGTGGAATGCGTGTCATCGAGCTTGATCGTAGCGAGCGCGTCGGCGATTTCTGGCGCCAGTAGATATCCGTGCTGAAAGCCGATCTGATCCGGCGAGCCCTGCAAGTGTACATAAATCCAGCCGCCGCGCTCGAAGCGGTATGAGCCAGAGAGGCGCAGGTCAGATGGGGTCGCAAGCGCTGGGAGGGCCGTGGAAACATTCCTCGATTCGGCGGAAGCAATTCTCTCGCCCTGAAGCACCAGTGAACTAGAAATCACAATGAGCACGCCGAGCGAAAGAAGTGCGGTGAGAAGATTCCAGCGAGCCGACGCCATGAACGCCCTCCCCCAAGAAGAAGCCGTGCGAGTCATCTTAGGTGGGCAAGGAAACCATGTCAACGCGAAGCAGAAATAGCCTCGACTCCGACGACGGCGCTGCGACGCTCCATCAAGACCACGTCGCGCCACCGGCCATTCATGCAGCCGAGCTTCTCACGGGTGCCGACGATGCGAAATCCGCAGCGTTCGTGCACTCTGATGCTGGGGATGTTTTCTGGGAAAATTCCCGCTTGCAGTGTCCAGATGCCTTCGCGCTCCGAAGTTTGGACAAGCGCGGCGAGCAGTTTGGAGCCAATCATCTGGCCCCGCGCGCGCTCGGCCACGTAAACACTGACCTCCGCGACTCCGGCATAGACGCTCCTCGCCGAGACACGGCTCAATGCTGCCCAGCCGAGTAGTTCTTGACCCGCGCGAGCGACGAGGCGGCAGTTTGGGAGATGATTCGCGTCCCATTTGCCCCAGTCCGGAGCCGCTGTTTCAAACGTTGCATTGCCAGATCGGATTCCTTCTTCGTAGATAGTTCGGACCTGTTCCCAGTCGACAGGATTCATCTGTTCTATGATCAACTGCGCGGAATCAGCCGGGATCACGCTGCCGATTATACATTCTTTGAGAATTCAGATTTCCATGGAAGCGATCCTGCGTGCCGCGGGGCGCGCCGCGGATCTGGATTTTCGCCGAGGACGTCAGCACGCATCGTTTGCGGGAGGCACGGTTCGCAGGCTACGGTCAGATTATGTGTGCGGCGAAAGGGCCGAAGCTGTAGAATGCGTCCGCTCTGTCCTTCGTATTTCCATATGGAAACGGCCGCGTCCAGCTCGTATCGGATCATGCGCGTCTCATCCGTGGCACTTTTGTCTATGTTGCCGATCGCCGGCTGCGGCGCGCCGCAGAGTAAGACACAAACAACGCCGCCAAAAACAATCGAAGAGCTGCAGAAAAGCATTCAAGCCATTCTGGCCCGCGATGGAGTGCCTGCCGCTGGCGTGGCGATGGTGGCAAAAGACCATGTCATCTGGGCCACCGGCATCGGCAAAGCGGACATCTCCGTTGATCGCAACGCCACGGCCGACACCATGTTCCGCGTCGGTTCGATCAGCAAGACGTTTGTCGCGCTCGCACTGCTCCATCTTGTAGAGCAGGGAAAGCTGGATCTCGAAGCGCGGCTCAGGGACGTCGCTCCCGAGATTCCCTTTCGAAATCCCTGGGAATCAAGCGATCCGGTGCGCGTCGCGGACGTGCTTGAACATACGGCGGGTTTCGACGACATGCATCCCAATGGAGCGTATAACCTCGCCGATCCTCCCGACATCCCTCTTCTTACCGTGCTTGAGCGCGCGTCCAACTCTCTCGTATCCCGCTGGGCGCCCGCCGAACGCATGGCGTATTCCAACGAAGATTATGGAATCGCGGGATATTTGATCGAGAAAATCACGGGCGAGCCCTACGACAAGTATGTTCACGACACGATTCTCGTTCCCCTAGGCATGAACCTGTCTGGCTTCCAATTGAGTGACGCCATTCGCGGCGAGATTGCGCAGGGCTATGAAGGCAATCCGCCCAGGCCCGTTCCTTACCACAACATTTATCTTTCACCGGCGGGCGATTTGAAATCTTCGCCAGCGGAGATGGCGCGTCTGGTGCAGATGTTTTTGAATCGCGGCAAAGTTGGCGACACGCAACTGGTCAAGTCAGAAACGATAGCCCGCATGGAAACTCCGCAAACGACACTTGCCGCGCGCAATGGCTTGACCGTCGGCTACGGCATCGCGAATTACACTGAGTTTGTCGCCGGATTCCAGTCCCACGGCCACGATGGCGGGATTGACGGCTTCATCTCCACCTACCGCTATTTCCCTGAGTTCGGAGTAGGCGACGTCGTTTTTCTCAATAGCTCATCTTCCGGCGCGGCACTGGAGGATATTGACGTTCTCCTTGTGAAATATATGACGCAGAGCATCACCAAACCTGAGCCGGCGGCTGCGCAGCTGACTTCTGCCCAGCTTGCAAACTTCGTCGGGTATTACGAGTGTATGAATCCGCGCAACGAGCTTTTCACTTTTCTGGATCGTCTCCTCAATGGCCGCCGCATCATCCTTGAAAATGGTTCGCTGCTCGAGATGAGTTTGTTCGGAAAGCCGCAGCAACTCATCCCCGTCTCAGCGAATCAATTTCGCGCGAAAAACGCGTCCGCGACGGACCGTATCTTCGCTCGCGATGGAACTGGTGATCTTGTTTACGCGACCGAAGGATTCTATGGCCGCCGGATGAGTTCCGTCTGGCCGGTGATTCGCCTGGGGTTGGTCGCGCTCGCTTTTGTGCTGATGGCCACATCGGGGGCATTCGCACTCGTGTGGATTCCGCGAAAGCTGCTTGGTCGCATGCGCAATGTGCCGAGCCTCTCGATTCGCTGGCTGCCGCTGGCGGCGATGGGTGCGCTGGCGGGTGCGTTATTCGTTTTCAATGCGATTCCCGGCTGGCTCGCCGGAACGCGCAACGTTTACACGATTTCGTTCTGCATTCTGACGTGGCTCTTCGCCGCGCTCTCCGTTCTCTCATTGATTCTATGCCTCCGTACCATCAAAAACAGCGACGTCAAACCCATCGTCCGCGTCCATTGCTTGCTTGTCGCGTTCGCTTGCTGCGGAATCGCGGGGTGGCTGGGCTGGTTCGGGATGATTGGCTTGCGTTTGTGGCGCTATTAAGGGCAGCACACAGGGCGTGGGAAACAATCTTATGAGGCGTACGCTTTGCGGCAGGTCTCATGTTCGCGGCATGACGCCGGGCAATTGGTGTGGTCAATCAAAACGTAATTGTGGCAGGTGGAACAGATCAAGCCATAGACCGTCTCCGTGAACTGCTCGTGACCGGTTGTCAGCGTGTGGTCGGCTTTCGCTTCGTTGCGATTCATCCCCATTTCGATCCACTCTGCTTCATGGCTTCCATTCCGGCAAAGAGCTAAATGCCAATAATGGGAAAAGTTCACAAAAGATCTTTTCGACATCCTTGACGAATCCTGGACGCGTCGCCGCTGCCGGCGCGAATTTTTTTCGGACGATCCATCCTTTGCATTTCTTCCATTCTTTCGCTTCGCGCGGCCAGCCCGGATGTTTCGTCCACTTGCCCTTCTCAGCGGAATACCAGTAGCACTCGTATTTCCGCGCAAGTTTCTTTCGGCGCCGTTCCAGCCACGCGTCGTTTTTCAAGGCACGGGAAATGCCGACGCGGCGAAGCGTGTTCTCGCCGCCCCAAGAGTAAATGCGAAAACCAATCGTCACCGTTTCCGCCGAGAGGCCAACGTAGAGCTGCCCCCCGTAGCGGCCCAGCGCATCAGCGCGAGGAAAGAAAAGATACATCTGCGTGTAATATGGCGTCTTGTCGTTGGCGAAGCGGATGTCGCGGTTGATTCGCGAAAAATTCTCGCCTGAGCGACCGCCGACGAGAAAGCCGGAATGCAGCTTGAGAATGGAAGGCGTGAGCGCGTCGAGCAATCGGCGGAGCAGGGCGACGACGTGCTGGCGGTAGCGCTCGCGATTCTCGTCCATCCACTTTTTGCGATTGTTGCGTCCCAGTTCACGGAAGAACCGGAACGTCTCTGCCGTGATTATGCTCTCCGCCTTTCGCATCACTCGCAATCCCTCACTGGTTTCTCGCGATTTTCCTGCTGGTTCGCTCGTTTCTTTGCGGCAAGACATGATACCGCTTCCCGGCGCCGGGGAGAACTTGAAGAGTAGGTAGAGAGGCAGGGAAGCAGAGAAGAAGCCTGAATGAGGAACTAGATATGGAAAATGGAATTGGCGAAGAGATGGCGAGGCGTTTTGAAAAGAGAAGATGGCAGGAATTTGGCGATTAGACAGGGGCGCCGTCGTTTGTTTTGAATGAGATACGGGCAATTCTAATTCCGGCGATTGGCGATTAGGGATGCTAGAAGTTTGAGGCCGGAGGTTAGAGGTTTGAAGATCGGGCGCTTCGCGACATTTTTCAGCAGCCGCAGGGGCTGATGCCCCTCGCCGACCGCCGTTTTTCGGCACGGCTCCGTCGGTCCCGCAAGAGCGACCGGAAAGCAAAGGGCGCGCTGCGCTTCCCGAAACCATGCTCGGGACAGGCGGGACAGGTTCCGCAGTACCCTGACAGGAATTTCCTGCGTCGCGACTGGCTTGATGAGAACTCACTGTGTCACGACGGGCCTGTCGATTCTCGGGAGCGGAGTTGCAAGGGCGTGCGGCATCCGCAGGAACAAGCGCGGGGGACGTGGCATCTGAAGGTTCGCCGGGCGAAGTGGGATTGCTCGAAACTTGAGTCGTGCTGAGCAGGAGGCGCTTGGTGGGCTCGACCCAGCCACCAGAGTCCGTGAGGCACGCGCAGGCGCGGACGGCGTTGACAATGCTCATCGGCGTGGCCTCGACGCCTTCCACGCCTTCGAGGAGATGATCGAGCACAGCGCGGACGTTGTGCCGGCGGCGCTCGTATAGGCCGGCGGCGCGGGCGTGGCGATAGATGGTGGACCAATCGGGCAAGTCGAAGTGGTCCGTGATGGAGCCAGCGCTGTGCCAGTAGATGAACAGCTCTTCGATGGCCTCTCGTTCGGGGTGATTGCAAACGGCGCACTTGCGCCGATGACGCTCGAAATCCGGCGTCCTTCGACTACGCTCAGGATCTCCGACGGGTGCGGGGGTTGGGATGGCGCCAGGATTGGCGCGAAGACACCGCTTGACTTGCGTGGCAGCAGAAGCTGACATCGTATCCTCCTCAGGATTCAGTTTTCAGGGAAGTTTAGTGAGCGGTTGTCCGGTTACACTCAGGGTAGGTCGGGACGGTGGCTTGGCGTCGCCTGACCAGCACTTCCAAAAAGCCACTCCGGTGATGTATGTATAGCACAGGAGGGAGAAGAATATCAAGGAAAATAATTACTAATTTAGGTACTAGAACTACAGAAAAGTTGGGTCGGCTGGCAGGTTTCGAGCCGCTGGGATCCAACAGTGGCAAAATGAAGGCGGCGGAACGAAGTGACAGCTTCATTGCATGGAGCGGGTGGTGACACAGTTTCCGGTTGAGCCCGCAGCGTTAATCAGGCACCGCATGGCTAAGCTATGCTATCTACAATTGACTGTGGTGGACGCCACAGGTCGTCGTGACGGAAGACACGCCTTCTGGAAGGCCTGCTCGGCTATAAGAGTGACGTTAACGACGAAGGGAGATTGCCCATGTTAAGCGCAGGAAGATTACAGTCACTCTCGGGATTGCCGCAGCCTTTGCTGACAGCTTACCTCAACACAATATCGGCCAAGGCGTCCCGCCACGCCCCGATTCCCCCGCATCTCACTTGGCTGAAGAAGGAAGCGAACTCCATTGTTGACAGTTTGCCTCCGATTGAGCGCCGCCTCTTCCGCGAACAATTACACCGTGTCGAAGAATTTCTCCGCAACCGAAAACCGGCTGAAAAGAGTCTTGTGATATTTGCCGGTTCCAAAACGTGGGAGACGGTGTCATTGCAAGTGGAGGTCATTAGCGAACTCCATTGGGCAAAACCAGGCATAGCCCAATTGCTATGGCTTGCCGCTGAGCATAGAACTTATTGCATCGTGGTCGTGGACCGTGGCGGCGCACGTTTTTTTGGCTACCGCCTGCGAGAAATGCCCCTAATAGAAGAGACGAAGTTCGATGTGGACATTACGCAGTGGAAAAAAGAGGAGCTAGGACACGTAGCCCGCCCGGGCATCCAGACGACGTATGGAACTCAGCGGGATGTGTTTGACCATCGGATGGATGCGCAGTATAAGCGCCTATTTCGGAAGGCCGCCGAGGAAGCAATTCGCCTGCACGAGAAAGAACATTTCGCCGCAGTTTTCTTAGTCGGGTCTGAGCGTTTGACAGCACCGATCACGGCAGAGTTTCCTCGAGGACTGCAGCAACGCGTTCGATTGGTCAAGAAAGATCTCGGCAAATTTGAGCCCCACGAATTGCAGGAGCGCCTCGAGCCGGAGATTGATAAATGGGAGCGGGAACATGAAACAATGCTGGTCAACGAGTTACTTGCCAGTGAGCGAGGAGCGGTCATAGGAATTGACGAAACTCTTGCCCAACTACAGAAAAAGAAAATACTCACGCTCGTGTTATTCCGTGACCTCGATGCCCGCCTGCACAGATGTAAAAACTGCGGCTGGACTGACTCTTCCGCTGGCCCCGCTTGCCCCATTTGTCGGGGCGAGCGGGATGATGTAACGCTGCGCGGTGTCTTGCCCGACCTGGCCGCAGCCTCGGAAGCCGATGTGGAGGTAGTGAGCGATAAAGCGGGCCTGAAATTGAAGGAAGCTGGAGGAATCGGGGCTTGGCTTCGCCAGCAGCCACAAAGCGGACTCAGCCAGGCCGCTGCCCGAGCAAGATAGACACCGGTTTTGAGACTGCCAGGAGAGTCATGCGGGGGGAATAGGCCTGCTAGGGACCGGTGCAAGGATGCGAGGTAGTGAGAAGTATCCTAGAGGGACCTAGCCTAGGTAGTTCACTCGCTTTCTCGCCAAGTAGTACAAGTCACCCAATCCTTCTGTCGCGGGCGTACAGTCGGATAATCGGAAACTAACGCATTAGGTCAAGCTCGGCCACTACTATGCGGCGCCTGCCGCGCGGGGGTTGTGCAGGGCCAGGGCAAACCTTGTAGGGCGAAGGATGGCGAATGATAGCGCTACGCGGGACGCGATTACGCGCGGAGTCCGAGAGGCTGGAGGCTCGAAGCTAGGGGCTGGAACCGAACGTGGCGGGGTAAACCCGCTGCTACAGAGTTGGGCGCAGGGAGCGGGGACGTGCGCCCCTCGGTGTTCCATAGGGCAAGCGACATGGGGGCAACGAGTTAAGCGAAAACGCGCCGCGGCTTGCCAGACAGAGAAGGTAGTGCTAACGTGCCGGAACCTTGAGGTTGGAGATTTGAGGTTCGAGAGGCCGGACGGCAAGAGTTTGCCCGCCTGCCCTTCGACTCTGCTCAGGGTGAAAAGGCGGACGCTACAAGGGCAAAGCGAAGCGCGGGAGGTGACGCGTGGCGACGAAGCCGTGGAGTTCGATTGCACCGCCGGGTGAATTTCGTCCGTACATTCCCGCCGAGAAAATCCTTCCGGAATTCACTCCGCGCGCGATCATCCTGGGAGCTCTGGCGGGGATATTTTTCGGCGCGATCACCGTGTACGTCGGCCTGCGCGCGGGGCTGACGGTTTCGGCTTCGATACCGATCGCGGTGCTGTCGATCAGCATCCTGCGCGCGTTCGGCAAAGCGTCGATCCTCGAAAACAACATCGTGCAAACGGCCGGGTCGGCGGGAGAGACGATTGCCGGCGGCGTGATCTTCACATTGCCCGCGCTGATTTTTCTCGGCTTCCCGCTGGAATACTGGAGCGTGTTTTTCCTCGCGCTGCTGGGCGGGTGGCTCGGCGTGCTGTTCATGATTCCGCTGCGGCGGCAGCTCATCGTGAAGGAGCACGGCAACCTGCTCTATCCCGAAGGCACGGCGTGCGCGGACGTGCTCGTCTGCGGAGACAAAGGCGGGTCGTTCGCGAGCCGCGTGTTTTTGGGATTCGGGCTGGGCGGCGCATACGCGTTCCTGATGGGGACGATGAAATCCTGGCTGGACACGCCGGAATACCAGCCGGGCTGGCTGCCCGGCGCGTCGTTTCGCGCGAACATCACGCCGGAGTACCTGGGCGTGGGGTACATCATCGGGCCGAGAGTGGCGGGGCTGCTTTTCGCGGGCGGCGTGTTTTCGTGGCTCGTGCTGATGCCGACGATCAAATTTTTCGGCGGGCTGATGCCGCACGCCTTATTTCCGGGATTGATTCCCATCGGGGAGATGACGCCGGACGATTTGTACCGGTCGTATATCCGTCCGATGGGCGCGGGAGCCGTGGCGGCGTCGGGCGTGATCACGCTGGTGAAAACGCTGCCGACGATCTTCGCGGCAGTGTCGGCGGGGCTGAAGAACGTGCGCGAGAGCCGCGCGGTGAACGCGGTGGTGACGACAGTGAGCCGGGTGGAACGCGATCTTTCGATGAAGATAGTCGTGCTTGGGTCGCTGGCGGTGGTTGCGATGATGTGGGCGCTGCTGACGTTCCGGCCGATTCCGGGGGCGAAGACGGGCATCGCGGCCAATTTGATTGCGGCGATTTTCGTGGTCGTGTTCGGGTTCTTGTTCGTCACGGTGTCGTCGCGGATCTGCGGGCTGATTGGGAGCTCGTCGAACCCGATCAGCGGAATGGCGATTGCGGCGCTGATGGCGACGTGCGCGATGTTTCTGGTGGCGGGATGGACGGCGAGCGCATATTCCGTGCTGGCGCTGACCATCGGCGGCGTCGTGTGCGTGGCCGCGGCGAACGCGGGCGGGACGTCGCAGGACTTGAAGACGGGATACCTGGTGGGTGCGACGCCGTCGAAGCAGCAGATCGCGCTGATGATTGGCGCGATGGTTTCCGTATTCGCGATTGGCGGGACGCTGACGCTGATGAACGCGGGGCTCGAGGAGTTCGAGCCCGCGCAGATCGCGGTGGACATCGCGCAACTGCCCGCGGGCGTCAGCGTGCAGAATCAGAATTACATGCACAGCGGAAAACCATACGTGCTGCTGAATGCGCTGGGATCGCACGTCGTGCCCGACGGAAATTATTTGTACGACGCAGCGACGCATCAGATCGAGATTCAGTGGGTCCACGGGATCGGGAGCGAAAAGGCTTCGGCGCCGCAAGCGCGGCTGATGGCGACGGTGATCAACGGAATCCTGCAGCGGCAACTGCCGTGGCGGCTCGTGCTGGTGGGCGTTTTCCTGGTGGTCGCGATTGAGCTTCTGGGAATTCGCTCGCTTCCGGTTGCGACGGGCGCGTACCTGCCGATTGCGACCACGTTGACGATGTTCGCCGGCGGCGTGATTCGGTGGCTCGCCGAGCAAGGAATGAAGAAGGGCACGGCGGAAAGTGAAATCAGCCCAGGGCCGCTGTACGCGAGCGGACTCATTGCCGGAGGAGGGATTTTCGGGCTGCTGGGGATCGTGATTTATCTTTTCGGCGATCCGAATTTCAAATATCACTTCCTGTCGGAGCATTTCCTGCAAATCGGACCTTCGGTGGTCGGAGGCATCGCCAACAGCCGGATCTTCGCCGTGGCGATGTTCGTGCTGCTGGGGGCGTCGCAATTCTATTACGCGAGGAAGAAAATGAAATGAGGCCCGGCGCGCTTTGACACCGAGATGCGGGGCATTTAGAATTTGCTGAGTGGCCTATTACACACGCGCCCGCGGTTACCGCTTCAACTGGAATAGCTACATCACGCCGGGAATCAAGCGGATTGTCATTGTGTGCTCCGTCGTGTTCCTGCTGCAGGAATTGGTCACGTTGCTCTTCGGATTTAGAGCAGAATACAAATACTTCGATCTGATATTCGGGCTGGTTCCCTATGCGGCAGTTCGCGGATTGCGCGTCTGGCAGCCTTTCACCTACTTGTTTCTGCACGGCGGGCTGTTCCATCTCCTCATCAATATGTTCGTGCTGTGGATGTTTGGCGTGGACGTGGAGCGTGCGTGGGGCACGCGACGCTTCTACACGTATTATTTTCTCTGCGGCGTGGGCGCGGGGCTGATTAACGTCCTCGTAAAGATGATCATGGACCCGAGCGGCGCCGGTCCCTCGCTGATTCCCACGATTGGCGCTTCCGGAGCAATCTTCGGCGTCCTGCTGGCCGCGGCGATTCTGTTTCCCGACCGGCAGGTTTGGCTGATTCCGTTCCCGGTGAGCATCCCGATGCGGATTTACGTCCTGGTGATGGGAGCGATCGAGTTTTTCGGGACGCTGGGAGTCGGCGGCGACAATGTCAGCCACATTTGCCACCTCGGCGGAATGCTGGTCGGGTACATTTACCTGCGAAGGAGTTCCTTCCTCTATAGCTCGCGGAACCGGTTCACGGACTGGAAGCGCCGACGGATGATGCGGAAGTTCGAGCTGTATCAGAAAAAGCATCGAGACGAGCCGCCGCGCCCGCCGGATAATTGGGTGAACTAGATGTCGGAAATTTGAGATTAGAGGTTGCAGGGTTTGCAACGGCCCCACGCTCGCAAATCGAGCGATGGGGCAACCGCAGAGTCTGAGAGTGTTCGCCCGCGGTTTGCGCCACGGTAAATCGGCGTAAATG
This sequence comes from Candidatus Acidiferrales bacterium, assembly GCA_035934545.1. Lineage (GTDB taxonomy): Bacteria > Acidobacteriota > Terriglobia > Acidiferrales > UBA7541 > DAHUXN01. The sequence goes on along the minus strand of DASYXV010000071.1, from coordinate 5,842 downwards.
CAGAGCGGCGTCGAGTTGCGGTGGAGCACAAGTCGCTCCACCGCAATCCGCGAATCGGACCGCCGCACTCCACAAAGGGCAGAAGCAGATGCCTCACACACACCGATTTGCCGGGGACAGGTTCGGGATGACAGGAGTGCCGGGAATTCGGTCATGGGTCAGTTTGAATTTCGACTTATTGTGTCACGATCAAGAAAATTCAAACTGACCCACCACTCTTATTTTGAAACGGCGAAATCGCTCACGATGCGATAGAGGAATTCGATTCCCTTCTGGAATGAGGCGACGGGAATGCGCTCATTGTCGGCGTGCATGCGCAGAATGTCTTCTTCGGCGAGCGGGAAGGGAAGAAGGCCGTAGGCCTGAACGTTGCGCAAGCGCAAGAAAGCCGAATCGGTCGCGCCGGTGGACATCATGGGCACGACGACCGCGCCAGGAAATTCCTCGTTCGAGGCCTGCGTGATGGTCTTGTAGAGATCGCTATCGAGAGAAGATGACGGCGCGGATTCGCCGATGGAAGTATCCGTTTCAAAACTAATCCGCGGGTCATTCACGACCTGGCGAAGTTTCGCGAGCAGCGCTTCAATCGAATTTCCTGGCAGGAGGCGGACGTTGAGAGTGGCGCGGGCCTCGGAGGGAATGACGTTCGCGCGGACTCCGGCGTTGAGCATCGTCGGCGAAATCGTGTCGCGCATCATGGAATTCCAGATGGGGCTGGCCTCGGAGATTTTCTTCTCGGCGAGATCGGCGCGCGACGACATATCGAGAGCGCGCATCCATTTGCCGGTGTCCGGGTCCACGGCCAGGGAGAGCTGCTCGAAATATGCCTCGGTGACGGGCGTGAGCTGAAAGGGCGTTTGATAGTCCGCGATTTTCGAAATGGCCCCGGCGAGATGCACGACGGCGTTGTCAGCGAGCGGCACGGAGGCGTGGCCGGAAGTGCCGCCTGAGATCACGGTGACATTGACGGGCACTTTCTCGGCGGCCTGAACGCCCACATACTGGACTTTGCCATCCTTCACAATGACGCGGCCTTCTTCGTTAATCGCAAAACCCGCGGCGATTTTTTCCCAGTAATTCTTGATGGCGAATTGCACGCCGAATTCGCCGCCCTGCTCTTCGTCGCCTTCGGCAAGCATGATGACGTCGCGATTGAGGCGCACGTTGGCGCGCTTGAGCGCGACCAGGACGGCGGTGTTCGCGATGACCGTGCTCTTGTCGTCAATCGCGCCGCGGCCGTAGAGATAGCCATTCTGGATGATGGCACCGAAAGGATCCACCTGCCATTTCGAGCGGTCCACCCCGACGACGTCGAGATGCGCCATCAGAAGCAAGGCTCGCGAAGGATCAGGAACGGCGCTGGAAGAAAGGCGCGCGATCAGAATGCCGCGGCCCGGCGTGCTTTCAAAAATTTCGGAGGGAATACCATTCTGCTGGAGAATTCCGGCGACGTATTTCGCGGCGGAGAGTTCATTGCCGGGCGGATTCGTCGTATTGATGCGAATCAATCCCTGGAGCCACCCGGTAGCTTCGGCGGAAATCATGCCGATGTTCGTCTGGGCCGGCTGCTGCGAGGGAGTCTGCGCCGACGCGGACTGGAGCGCGACTCCAGAAGCAAGAAAAGCGAGAATGATTGCGAAAAGAATTGCGAATCGTCGTGGCATCAATGACCCCCAATTTTGTTCAGAAACTTTTTCCTTGAAACCTGGGTTCATACTATCATGCGGGTTTGAGCGTACGGAGCGCGGCGGAAGAGCGTGTAACCAAAGAATTGACCATCCCCACCACTGTTTACGTCATCCAAGTTAGTGCCGTTCCAGCTATTCCAGCCGGAGGAGTTCGGAACAGGCTGGCCGACGAAGACGGCACGCGGCTGGTGGCCAAACATGTCAAATAAAAGCTGGAACGGTACTAGCGGAGTGGCGCTATGCGACTAAATACGATGAATCGCGGAATCCTGCTGATCGGCCTCGCGGCCATTTTCGCCGTTTCCCAGGCAGCTTTAGCCGCCGCGCCGCAACAGCAAGGCCCCGTGAAACCTCCGCAAACGCAGCAACAGCAGCCGCAATATTCACTGACCGTGAAATCGCAAGTGGTGCAGGTGAATGCGGTGGTCACGGACCAGGATGGAAATATCGTCACGGGGTTGAAGAAGGAGAATTTCCGGATCTTCGACAACGGCCAGCCGCAGCAGATCGCAAATTTCGAGCCAAATGACGCGCCGATAACGATGGTCTTGCTCCTCGAATACGACTCGCGTTTTTATGGAGTCTGGTCTTACTACTCGCAAGAATTGTCGTATGGTTTCGCGTCGCATCTGGGACCGAATGACTGGATTGCGCTCGTGACCTTCGACTTGAAGCCGAAGATTGTGGTGGACTTCACGAAGAACAAGCAGGAAATTCAGGGCGCGATCGCGACGCTGGGGTTCCCGGGCTTCAGTGAAGCGAACTTGTACGACGCTCTGATCGACACACTGGACCGACTCAAGGACGTGCAAGGCAAAAAATCCATCCTGGTGGTCGCGACGGGGATGGACACGTTCAGCAAGCACTCGCTGAACGAGACGTACGATGCGCTGAAAAAGACGAACGTCACGGTGTTCTGCATCGGCACCGCGGAACAGCTTGCGGTCACCGACCCCACTGGGGGAGGCGTCACTTACACCCAGGCGAAAAATCAGATGAATTACTTCGCCAGATACACCGGCGGATACGCATGGTTCCCGCGTTTCGAAGGCGAAATGCCAGACATTTTCGATAACGTGGTCGCATTTCTTCGAAACCAATACTCCGTCGGATTTCTGCCTTCGGACGCCGCGCGCGACGGCAAGTTTCACAAGATCAAAGTCCAGCTGGTGGACGACAAGGGCAATCCGCTGATGATCGAGGGCAAAAAGGGGAAGATGAAGAAAGTGGTCATTTACGCCCGGGAAGGCTACCAGGCGCCGAAAGCGGAAGTGGGCGACTGAGAATTGTCTGGCCTGCTGGCGGGGGACGATAACTACACAGAAAGAAAAAGCAGATTCCCCACCCCGCAAAAAGCGCGAGGATTCGGAATGACAGCGTAATGAATTCTCCCTCGTTAATTCTCCGGCATCCTCCTGCAGACGATCAATAGCCCCGGAGCAAATCCACTTGATTGAGAAGTTCGCGACCGCTGAACCACCGCTCGAGATTTTCAAGCAGCAGTTCTGCCTGGCGTTCCCACAGGTGTTCGCTCACGGCGCTGACGTGCGGCGTGATGAAAACGTTGTCGAGTTTCCAGAGCGGGCTTTCCGGCGGCAGCGGCTCTTTTTCCGTGACGTCGAGCGCTGCGCCGGCGATGGCGCGGCGGCGCAAGGCTTCAATCAATGCGGGCTCGTCAATGATAGTGCCGCGAGCGACGTTGATGAGATACGCGGAGGGCTTCATGCGAGCGAGTTCGGGTTCGCCGATCATGCGGCGTGACTCCGGCGTCTCGGGCGCGGCGAGCAGGACGAAGTCGGCTTGCGAGAGCGCGCTTGCAAGTTCAGTGACCGGAAGAATACGCTCCGCGAGTGATGCGTCGCCAGTGCCGGAGCGCGTGACGCCCCAGACGCGCATGCCGAGCGGCTGAATGCGGCGAGCGAGTTCGCGTCCGATGGAGCCGAAGCCGACGATGAGAAGAATCTGGCCTTTCAATTCGCGCATCGGCATGGGCGCGTCCCAGAGTTCCTGCTGCGCCCAGCGGGATTGCATTTGATAACGCAAAGAATCGGGGAAGCGGCGCGCGAGTGCGATGATTGTGCCGAGGATGTGCTCGGCCATGGGGATCGAATGGATGCCGCGCGCGTTGGTGACGACGATGCCGCTGCTGCGAAGTTCCGGGTACATGAGCTGGCCGACACCGGCGGCTGTCGCGTGAATCCATTTGAGCCGGCGTGCGAGGGCGAATTGGTCGGGGCGAATGGAGAAGCCGACGAGGATGTCGGTGTCCGGCAGCGCGGCGTCGAGATGCGAGTAATCGGGGAGATGAGTGACTTTCATTTGCGGCCAGCGGCGGCAAATCGCGTCGGCGAATTCCGCGGGCGCTCGCCAGAGAGTGAAGCGGTGCCAGGCACAAATGGTGAGGGTGGTTTCTTCGGGCCTTGTTCGGTTCATGGAATTCGTCCGATGATTGGCCAATAGAATCGACTCATTTTGTGTTGGCGCGGAGGTCGCGGCCGGACATTTCGCGCGGCGCGGAAACGCCGAGGACGCCGAGGAGCGTCGGCGCGACATCGCGGAGCGATCCGCCGGCGCACAACTTCACGCGATCGTCTTCGCTGAGCAAAATGAAGGGCACGGGATTCGTGGTGTGATAGGTGTGCGGGCCGCCGGTGACGGGATCGATCATCGTCTCGGCGTTGCCGTGATCCGCGGTGATGATCCACGCGCCGCCGCGAGGTTTGAGAGACTGATAGATGCGGCCGAGGCAATCATCCACGGTTTCGACGGCTTTGATCGCGGCTTCGAGTTTTCCTGTGTGGCCAACCATGTCAGCGTTGGCGAAATTCATGATGATGGCGTCGAAATCGCCTTTCTCGATGGCCTTCACGACCGCGTCCGCGACTCCCGCAGCGGACATTTCGGGCTGCAAATCGTAAGTGGGGACTTTCGGCGAAGGGACGAGGATGCGCTCCTCGCCCGGATACGCTTTTTCGATCCCGCCATTGAAAAAATAAGTGACGTGCGCGTATTTCTCTGTCTCGGCGCAGCGAAGATTCTTGTAGCCGAGTTCGCCGAACACCTGCGCGAGGATGTGCTCGACTTTTTCCGGGCCGAGGACGAAGCGGAGCCACGGCCAGGTCTTTTCATATTGCGTCATGGCGACGTAGCAGAGATTCTTCGGGCGCGCCGCATCGGCGAAGGCGCTGAAGTTCGGTTCGGCGAGAGAGCGCGTCATTTGGCGGGCGCGGTCGGCGCGGAAATTGAAAAAGATGACGGCATCGTCGTCGCGAATCAAAGCACGAGGCGCCAGCGGCTTGCCGGGAGCAACGGCCGCGGTGATGACGGCAGGGATGACGAATTCGTCGCTGACGCCGCGTTCGTAGCTCGCGCGAATGGCGGCGATGGGGTCGGCGAATTTCGCTTCGGACTCGCCGTGGACGATGGCGCGATAGGCGCGCTCGACGCGTTCCCAGCGATTGTCGCGATCCATGGCGTAATAGCGGCCGCCGATTGAGGCGATCTGGCCGCAGCCGAGTTCGCGCATCTTCTGTTCGAGCTGGCGGAGAAAATCTATGCCGGATTCGGGCGGTGTGTCGCGGCCGTCCATGAAGGCGTGGACGAAAACGCGCTCGACTTTGTTTTCGCGCGCCATGCGCAGAAGCGCGAAGAGATGATTCATGTGCGAGTGGACGCCGCCATCGCTCACGAGGCCGAGGAGATGCAATTGCCTCGCGCGGCTGCGGTCCATCGCTTCGAGGAGAAGCGGCTGCTTCGCGAACTCGCCCGAAGCGATCATGGCGTCAATGCGAGTGATGTCCATTTGCACGATGCGGCCCGCGCCCATGTTGAGATGGCCGACTTCGCTATTGCCCATCTGGCCCTCGGGCAGGCCGACGTACGGGCCGGAGGTGTGGATCAGCGTGCTGGGGAATTTCTTGAGCAGCGCGTCGTAGTACGGCTTGCGCGCGAGAGCGATGGCGTTGCCGCGAGTTTCGGCGCGAAAGCCCCAGCCGTCGAGGACGGTGAGGACAATCGGTTTGGGGCGCATCGGCATGGAGCGTCAGGATACACGGAATCGGAGGAGAAACGGAACTGCGAGGCCTCCGGGACCGGGCGACACCCGCGAGAAAAGCGTCTGTTCAAAGCCGTTTCGGGGAAATGGCACTGCGCTG
>DASYXV010000067.1:0-89551 GCA_035934545.1 Candidatus Acidiferrales bacterium | reverse complement strand
GGTACGCCACCTTTGGGTTGTGCTTCGACAGCACTTTGGTGATCGCCGCCGTCAGCGTCGTCTTCCCGTGATCAATGTGCCCGATCGTCCCCACGTTCACGTGCGGCTTCGATCGCTCAAATTTCTCTTTCGCCATTGCTTGCTCTGCTCCTCAGATTGTGCTCGTGCTCTTAGTTGAAGTTCACCGGAAAATCTGCCTTTACAATCGGATGCTCGTTTTCTGAAATCTCCATCCGCCTCACCATGCGCGCCATCCGTGCGAAACGCTCTCGAAATTCCCCTGAACTCTGCGCCCGCTTCATCGCCTCGCGAAGCTTCTTCTCGAAATCCCAAGCGTTGCCGTGAAACCGGAATTCGCTCATGTTCCGCCTTCCTTGACTACCGACTGACCTTGCCCGTGGCCTTCGAGATGACTTCCTCGGAAACCGCCGCCGGCGTCTGCGCATAATGCGAGAAGTGCATTGTGAAACTCCCGCGGCCTTGCGTGCGGCTGCGCAGATCAGTCGCGTATCCGAACATCTCCGAAAGAGGGACTTCTGCCCGGATCACGTGGCTGCCCGCGCGGTTTTCCGTGCCCTGAATTTGCGCGCGCCGCGAATTCAAATCGCCGAACACCTGGCTCATATATTCCTCGGGCACCACGACTTCCACGCGCATGATTGGCTCGAGCAGCTTCGCGTGCGCCCGGTTGCAAGCTTCCTTGAACGCCATCGAGCCCGCGATCTTGAAAGCCATCTCCGAGCTATCCACTTCGTGGTAGCTGCCGTCGTCCACAACAACCGCAATATCCACCATCTCGTAGCCCGCCAGCACGCCCGTTTCCATCGCTTCCTTGATGCCGTTTTCGATTGGAGGAACAAATTCCCTCGGAATCGCGCCGCCCACGAGCTTGTCGATGAACAGCAGCCGGTGCTCCTTGTCGAAGCGCCACTTCCCGCCCTTGCCAGCGACTTGCTTCGCCAATACATCAATCTCATCCGAAGACATTTCGTGCATGTCCTCGTGGCCCGCGCTCGGCAGCGGATGGACATGCAGCTTGACGTGGCCGTATTGCCCGCGGCCGCCCGTTTGCCGGATGTACTTCCCCTCCGCGCCCGCTTCTTTCGTTATCGTTTCTCGGTACGCCACTTGCGGCCGGCCAACATTCGCCTGCACGCTGAATTCGCGCATCATGCGGTCCACGATGATTTCCAGGTGCAGTTCGCCCATCCCGGATATCAATGTTTGGCCGGTGTCTGGCTCCGTGTGCACGCGAAACGTGGGGTCTTCCTGGACCAGCTTCGCCAGCGCGTTGCCCATTTTCTCCTGGTCAGCTTTCGTCTTCGGCTCGATGGCGACGGAGATCACGGGCGTCGGGAAATCGATCGCTTCGAGCACGATCGGCTTGTCTTCGTCGCACAGGGTGTCGCCCGTCGAGACATTCTTCAATCCGACGCAAGCGGCAATGTCACCCGCGTCGATGGCTTCAATCTCCTCGCGCTTGTTCGCATGCATGCGCAGCAGCCGCCCAATGCGCTCGCGCGATTTCTTCGTTGCGTTATATACTGTCGCTCCCGTCTTGCACACGCCCGAATACACGCGGATGTAAGTCAGATGTCCGACGTACGGATCGGACATGATCTTGAACGCCAGCGCTGAAAACGGCTGGTCATCCGCGGCGCGACGAACCATCGGCTCCTCGGTATCCGGAGAGATGCCTTCTACCGGAGGAACATCAGCCGGCGAAGGCAGAAAATCCACGATGGCGTCGAGCAGCGGCTGAATGCCTTTGTTCTTGAATGCGGATCCAGCCAGAACAGGCACGAGCTTCAGCGAAAGCGTCGAGCGGCGAATCGAAGCGCGCAATTCTTCCGGCCCAAGCTTGTGCTCGGCGAGATACTTGGTCAGCACAGCGTCGTCGTGTTCGGCGATGTACTCCACTACCTTGTCCCGATGTTCGCGGTAAAACTCCGGGCTGATCGCCGACGCTTTCAGCGCAGCAAAAATTTCCGGCCGCGTCTTGAGGAATGCCGCATCCCACAATTTATCGAGCGGAACGTACTCAAATTCCGCGCCGAGCGTTTCGTCCTTCCAGATAACCGCCCGCTCGTCGATGAAATCAATCACGCCGATGAAGCTGTCTTCTTTGCCGAGGGGAAACTGGAGGGGAACGGGGTGGGCCGAGAGCCGCTGGCGCATCGTGCGAATCGCGTGGTCAAAATCGGCGCCAACGCGGTCCATCTTGTTGACGAACGCGATGCGCGGCACGCGGTACTTGTCTGCCTGCCGCCAGACCGTTTCGGTTTGCGGCTGCACTCCGGCGACGGCGTCGAAAATCGCCACTGCGCCGTCCAGCACGCGCAGCGAACGCTCCACTTCCACCGTGAAATCCACGTGACCCGGGGTGTCAATAATATTGATGCGATAGTCTTGGTCGAAGCGCTTCCATTCCGCTGTCGTGGCAGCAGAGGTGATCGTGATCCCGCGTTCGCGCTCCTGTTCCATCCAGTCCATCGTGGCGGTGCCTTCATCCACGCTGCCGAGCTTGTACGTCACGCCCGTGTAGAAAAGGATGCGCTCGGTTGACGTCGTCTTTCCGGCGTCAATGTGCGCCATGATCCCCAGGTTGCGCATGCGGTCGAGTTGGAATTGCCTTGCCATCGAAATCGGTTTCTGTGCCTACCACCGGTAGTGGGCGAACGCCTTGTTTGCCTCCGCCATGCGGTGCACGTCTTCCTTTTTCTTCACCGCTCCGCCCTTGCTGTTCGCCGCGTCAATCAGCTCCTCGGTCAGCTTGTCCGTCATGTTCTTGCCGGCCCGCTGCCGCGCATACAGAATCAGCCAGTGAATCGCCAGAGATTGCCGCCGATATTGGTTCACTTCCACCGGCACCTGATAGTTCGCGCCGCCCACGCGCCGAGTCTTCACTTCCAGCAGCGGCTTCACGTTCTCCACGGCTTTCTTGAATGTGGTCAGTGCGTCGCTGTTCGTTTTCTGCGCTACGTTTTCCATCGCCTTATAGAAAATCGCCTGTGCCGTCGCGCGCTTCCCGTCGTACATCATGCTCGAAATGAATTTCTGCACCAGGTCGCTCCCGTAGACCGCATCTCCGGGAATCTTGCGCCGAACGACGAATCCTTTGCGTGGCATCTTGCTTCCGCTCCCTTACTTCTGCGCGGCTTTTGGCCGCTTCGCGCCGTATTTCGAGCGCCCTTGTTTGCGATTCTCCACTCCGGCCGCATCTAGCGTCCCGCGAATCACGTGATACCTCACGCCCGGCAGATCCTTCACGCGGCCGCCACGGACCAGCACGATCGAGTGCTCCTGCAAGTTGTGGCCGATGCCGGGAATGTATGTCGTCACTTCGGCGGAGTTCGTCAGCCGCGCGCGCGCCACTTTTCGCAACGCCGAATTCGGTTTCTTCGGGGTCTGCGTATAGACGCGCACGCAGACGCCGCGCTTTTCCGGGCAGCCTTCCAGGGCAGGCGATTTCGTCTTCGTCTTCAGTTGCTCCCGCCCGTATCGAACTAATTGCGCAAACGTCGGCACGCCTATCCTCCGAAGCGATTCCTCAACTTCAATTCCTGCGGGGCGCAAAAATCCCGCGCAGTTCCACTCAGGTGGTAGAACAGAAAGGGCCGGCTACCGCCCCAGAAGAACCGGCAAGGTACTCCGCGCGGGCGCACTCACAAGACGAGGACGCAACCACTTCTACAGCGGAGAACTTCAGACGGCTTTGCGGGGCAGGCGCCCCATTTCGGCCGCTCCCTCATACCCCGTTCCTTGATTCTTTGTTCCGGGGCGAGAGACTTCCCTTTCAGCACAATCGCTACAGCAAACCCACCTACAAGTCGGCAAGTATAGGGAATTGCCCCTATACTGTCAACCACAAATAATGCACTTCGCCGGGGATTTGGGTCGGTCGTACGCGGTTTGTGCGAATTTGTCCCGCGAGTGAGTTCACACGCCCCTATCCAGGAAGACACCGTCGGTTCCAGAAACGACGGTAAGCCGCGCATTAAGTCACCGGGCCATTCGTAACTTTCACTAAGTTATTTATTATGAGAGTGATGGACAACTCGTGGCCATTCGGAGGCTCTAAGGAGGAGGGATTCCACATGCGACGCATGGATCGAGTGAGCCCCTGCTGGCGCCATATCTGAGCTCGCCGTTCATATTCGACACGCATCTGGCCGCCTACCCGCGATTCCTACAGTTTTCGATTGACTCCGTGATTATAAAGTGGTATACAGTTTGTTAGTTGGAATGTGGGCAGTTGGGTAGCCAAGTCACATTCAGCCGCCGGATCCGGCGGCTTTGTTGTTTCAAGGGAGCGTTATGGAAGGCTCGCCGAAGCATGGGAGGCTCGAGGAGCTAATCGCAAATGATGCCAGCTTGATCGCAAATGAAACGCACAGTCCCAAGAAGTCAAGTGGCTCAAAACAAGGTACTTACAAAACACTAATCGCAAATGGGTTTCATTTGCAGGATTCGCCTCTGCGACACCCTTCTTGCATGGTTCCTAGTCCAACAGAGATCGCTGGATGGCCAACCAGAATCCAGCTTTCCCGCGTGTTGTCCAAAGCTATTCGATTAACTTGGCACGGCGCTGCCCTCGTTACCTGCCCAATCCTCGTATCCTTAGGTATCCCCACTGGCCTGGCACCCGCGCAGGCGCAAGCAGTCCAAGCGACCTCGACAGCGAATGCTGCAGCCGCAAAGCCCGCTGCTCCGCTCACGATTGAGCTCTATTCCACTGACGTGAAATTCAACGCAGACGGCACGGGCGAGCGCCACCTCGATGTGCGCATTCGGATCGAAAATGACGAGGGAGCGCAGGAACTCAAGACACTTTCGTTCCGGTACAACGCGAACTTCGAGACTTTCTCTCTCTCATTCCTGCGCGTCAAAAAAGCGGACGGCAGCCTGATCGAAACAAAGCCGGATGCGGCGAGCGATGCGCCGAGTTCACTTGCGAAAGACGCCCCGGCGTATTCCGATATTCACGATGTGAAAATCAGTCCGCCGCCGTTGGCGCCAGGCGACACGTTGAGCTACGAAGTCGTCGTCAAAATTGTGAAGGCTCCCGCCCCCGGAGAATTTTGGTACGCGCATAATTTCTTGTCCGTACAACATGCGTCCGATGAGGAACTGCTCGTCGAGGTGCCTGCCGCTCGCGCGATCCATATTCGCTGGGCGCCTCAATTCGTTCCTTTGATTGCCACACAGGGATCAGAAAAAGTCTATTCGTGGAAACAGGGCAGCGTTATGGATTCAACCGGTCCAAATTTGAAGAGGACGGATTCGCAAACTAAGAGTTCATCGCCGGACGTGGCGCTCACCAGTTTTGCGAATTGGCCATCCGTTGGAAAGTGGCTTGCAACTACTGTGCAAACCGCCGCTGCTGCATCGCCAGAAATCGCGGATAAAGTCCAGTCCTTAACCAGCTCTGCAAAAACAGACCTCGAAAAAATTGAGGCAGTCTACGATTTCGTCTCCAAGCAAATCCATTTGACGCCCATAAATCCCGAAGAAGCGGAATATCAGGTGCGCGACGCCGCGAAAGTCCTCAGCGACGGCTATGGAGATGGATTCGACAAGAGCACGTTGCTTCTGGCTATGCTCGGTGCGGCGGGCTTTCACGGTGATATGGCGCTGTTGTCGTCTAGTGGCCCGCTAGACGCGGATTTCCCCACTCCTGCTGTGCTCACTCAGGCGCTCGTCTCTGTCGCTTCAGGCAACGAAACCATTTGGCTCGATCCTTCCCAGCCCACCATGCCCTTTCGCTTCCTGACTCCGAATCTTCGCAGTAAACAGGCGCTCGTCGCTTCTACGGCGGTGCCGCCGCATTTCGCGGAAACCCCCGCCGATCCGCCATTTCTCTCCACGCAGCGCGTGGAGATTACGGGCCGGGTCAGCTCGCTGGGAATTCTGTCGGCCCGCGTCCAATACTCACTTCGGGGCGACAATGAATACGCCCTGCGCATGGCGTTTTACACTTCGCCGAAGGAGCAATGGAAGCAAGTGGCGCAGACCATGACGACGCTCGATGGCCTGCGCGGAGAAGTTGTTTCCGTAAATCCGAGCGACCTCACCGCAACTCGCGATCCATTCACGCTTCAGTTCAACCTCGTGGATCCGGAATTCCTCGACTGGTCGCAAAAACAGTTTGCGCTTGCACTCCCCTTTCCCACTTTCGGCCTGCCCGATGCCCAGTCGAATTCTTCAAAAGCTGTCACACTCGGCAGTCCGCTCAACGTCTCGGCGAAACTCACGCTCACTCTTCCAGTCACGGATTCGGCGCGTGTACCTGCCGGCGCGGCAACCGTTCGTGATTATGCCGAATACCATTCCAGCTACAGCTCGCAGGACAACGTTGTCACCGCTGAGCGCTCGCTGCGTTTCATCAAACACGAAGTGCCAGCAGCGCGCGCGGAGGATTTTGCAGCGTTCGCGCACGCGGTCGAATCTGACGAAAGCCAGGGAATCGCTGTCATGAACATCCTGCCCGATATTCCAGCGGATGCTTCGGCTAAAGAACTCATGGTGGCAGGCGGCGCCGCTCTGAAGAACGGGAGATTCTCCAACGCGCTGCGCCTGTTCCAGAGTGCTCAACAGCTCGATCCTAAGCAGTCTGGACTCTGGAACGATCTGGGCCTCGCTCAGCTTCAACTGGGCCAGTTCATCGATGCGGAGGCTTCCTTTCGCAAGCAAATGGAGACTGACCCGAAAGATACATCCGTAAATAATTTGCTCGGCGTCGCTCTCTTCGATCAGAAAAAATACGACGAAGCTGCAGCCGCATTTCAAAAACAGATTTCGCTCAAACCTCTCGATCCCACCGCACATTCCTCCCTGGGCGCCGTCTACATCGAACAAAAGAAGTTCCAGGCTGCCGCTTCCGAACTGGAAAAAGCCGCCGCGCTGAGCCCACACGACACGGGCGTTCAGGTCAGACTAGGGGAGGCGTACCTCGGCGCGGGAGATTCGCAGTTGGCCCTCACGGCCTTTGACAAAGCCTCGGCAATCTCCCCTACCGCCGCCGTCGAAAACGAAATCGCCTTCTCGCTCGCGGAACACAATGTCGCGCTCGACCGCGCCGAGCAGTTCGCGAAGTCGGCGCTGCGTTCGACCGAAACGCAACTGGATAATCTCAGTCTGAAAAACGCGACATTGGGGCAGGCCCAGGTGATCGCAGATCTCGCGCCAATTTGGGACACACTCGGCTGGGTATATTTCCACGAGGGCAAGCTCAAGGAGGCGGAATCGTATGTCGCGCCTGCCTGGCGACTCGACCTGCGCGGCGACGTCGGCAGCCATCTCGGGCAAATCTTCGAAAAGCGCGGCGACAAAACTCTCGCAATTCGCACGTACACTCAGGCCCTCGCCGCGGGCGCCGCTCCCGATGAGACTCGGGACAGAATCAAGAAACTTGGCGGCAGTGCCGCAGGCCTTGATGCGCGCGTCAAGGCGGCAAAAGAAGAATTGCTGCGCCTCCACACGGTTCCTCTGGGAAAATCGCCGGGCGGAAAGAAAGCGGCATTCGCGATTATTCTGGAGGCCTCGCCGGCCGGGCAGGTCGTGCGCGAAGTCAAATTCATCGCCGGGAATGAAGGCCTGGTGTCCTTTGGCGCTCGGTTGCGGGCCGCGAAGTTTCCGCAGCTCTTTCCAGAGGGCTTCAAAGCAAGTATCGCCTTGCGCGGTGAAATCACTTGCACTGCCACCACGCTCGCTTGCCAGTTCATATTTGAGCCGCCATCACAACTCATCGCAGGAAGATGAAAATGAAATCCACGCAGCGAATTCCAGACAGAATCGCGCCGCCGCCAGTGTGTTACGATTTGGATTCGAGTTTTCATAAGGGATCGCAGCCGAAATGACTAAAGTCGGATTCGTTAGTCTGGGATGTCCGAAGAACCTCGTGGACAGCGAGGTGATGATGGGGATCCTCGCGCGCTCGGGCTACGAAATCACGGCGCAAGCCTCCGATGCCGATGTCCTGGTGGTCAATACGTGCAGCTTCATCGAGCCCGCGCGCAAGGAATCCGTGGACGCGATTCTGGAGATGGCTGAGTACAAAAAATCCGGCCGCGCGCGAAAACTGATCGTCACCGGATGCCTTGTGGAGCGCTATCGCGACGAAATCCGGGAGCAGATTCCAGAAGTCGACGCCGTTGTGGGAACGGGAGAAATCGAACGAATTCTCGAAGCGTGTGAAGGGGACCTGACGGAACAGAGCGCCGGGCCTCCCGAATTCCTGTATCACGATTTGACGCCGCGAATCCTGGCCACGCCGCGGCATACCGCCTATATCAAGATCAACGAAGGGTGCGACCATCCGTGTTCGTTCTGCATCATTCCGCAGCTTCGCGGCCGCTTCCGCAGCCGCCGCTTCGAGTCCGTTGTGCGCGAGGCGCAAAATCTTGCGGCGAACGGCGTCCGCGAAATCAATCTGATCGGTCAAGACACCACTTTTTATGGCGAAGATCTCGGCCTTCGCGACGGCCTGCCGCTCTTGCTCGAACGGCTCGCGGAAGTCAACGGTCTTGAGTGGATTCGCTTCCTTTATTGCTATCCAAACCGCATCACGACTCGCTTGCTCGAGACAATCGCGAAACACGAACGCGTGGTGAAATACCTCGACATCCCTTTGCAGCACGCGAGCCGCGACGTGCTCGCGCGAATGAAGCGCGGCTCGAACGCGGAAGCTTTTTTGAAATTGCTCGGGCGAATTCGCCGCGCGATTCCCGGCGTCACGCTGCGCACCTCGTTCATCGCCGGATTCCCGGGCGAAACCGAGCAGGACTTCAGGACGCTTTGCGACTTTGTTCGTGAAGCTGAATTCGACTGGATGGGCGTCTTCGCCTATTCCGATGAAGAGACGGCTAAGAGCTTTCACTGCGATGGCAAGGTGGACGCGGAGACGATTGCGCGACGCCGGAGCGAGCTGATGGCTATCCAGCAAAAAATCTCGCGGCGCAAATTGCGCGCGAAAGCCGGAGGGATTTTCACGGCGATGCTGGAGGGCCCTTCGAGGAACAATGAATTCGTGTGGGAAGCGCGGCTCCAAGGCATGGCGCCGGAGATTGACGGTAAAATCTACATCACTGATGTCGCCGGGATTTCCGAAGCGTCTGAATTGCCTCCGCCGGGCTCGATGGCCCGCGTGGAAATCACGGAAGCCCAGGATTACGATCTGGTGGGACGCGCAACGGAGATTCTCTCGAGGAATCATGCTTCGCCTCGTGCCGCGTCCATTGCCGCGCATCCATTCTCGATTCTCGCCTGAGCCCTGCTATGGAATGGAGATGTCCCATTTGCCGGAAGTCGACGGATTCCGAGACGGGCAAGGAATTCCCGTTCTGCAGCGAGCGCTGCCGGCTGACTGACCTCGGAAACTGGGCCAGCGAAAAGTACAGAGTCTCCGAGCCAGTGCTGGACGAGTCCGCCCCCGGCGCAAACGAGCTTTCTGATTCCCATGAATCCAAAAACTGAAGCAAGCGAGTCTTCGTCTTCGCGAAAGCCAGTTTTATCGCTTTTTTTCGCGACGGCTGGCGGCGTGGGATATATCCCGAAAGCCCCGGGGACATTCGGCTCGCTTGTAGGCGTCATTGTCTTCTGGCTGCTGTCACGGAATCCGCTGGTCTCGTTCGCGGACACGCATGACGGCCCAATCCGAGAGCTCATTCCCGGTGTTCCCGCAATAATTGTGAGTCTCGCGCTCGCAATCGTCGGCGTGATCGTTACACGCCAAGTTGCAAAGTATTCCGCGAAGAAAGATCCGCAATTCGCCGTCATCGACGAAGTATCGGGGCAGTTTTTCACGTATCTTTTCGCACTGGCTCCAGCAAACTGGAAATATCTGCTGCTGGGATTTATACTTTTCCGCGTATTCGACATCTGGAAGCCATTTCCAGTGCGGCAGGCCGAGTCGTTGTCAGGAGGCTGGGGCATCATGGCCGACGACTGGATGGCTGCGGTGTACGCCGCGATAGGAATTTGGATTGCCAGGGCAATGGGCCTCTAAAGTTTTGGGAACGCTGCGCATGAGAGCGAACGGCATTCCGAAAATCGACAGCGTTTATCCGGCTGCCGCAATCCCGGGCGGCGAAGTCACGATTCGCGGCGCCGGATTTGCGAACGGCAATCACCTGCGCCCCGCTGTACGTTTTGGGAGCGCGGAAGGTAGTCTGGTGATGGCCTCGGAAAATGAATTGCGGGCGCGCGTCCCGGATGGCGCCGACGGCAGCGCGGTCCGCGTTCACGCCGGCCAAAAAGAGAGTCAGCCGTTCCCGATTTTCCTCGGCACGCTGGTGGCCGACAATCTCCATCCGGTTGCCAATCCCGCCGTGGACCGCGAAGGAAATGTTTACGTCACGTTCAGCGGGCAGCGCGGCCAGAAGGTGCCCGTGTCGCTCTACAAGGTGACGCCGAGCCGGACTGTGAAACCCTTCGTTACGCAACTGATGAATCCCACGGGACTGGCGATGGATCGCGAAGGGGTGCTGTATGTTTCTTGCCGGAATGACGGAACAATCCATCGCATCACGGCGGATGGCAAGAGCGAGCAGTGGATCGAGGGCATGGGGATCGCGACGGGAATCGCATTCGACCACGCCGGAAATCTTTATGTCGGCGACCGCAGCGGGACGATTTTCAAAATCGACGCCAATCGCCAGATATTTGTTTTCGCGACTTTGGAACCTTCGATGTCTGCCTATCATCTGGCCTTTCATCCGAGCGGAGATTTGTACGTGTCTGGCCCGACGACTTCCAGTTTCGACCGCGTTTACAAAATCTCTCCGGCCGGCGAAGTGGATGTGTTTTTCCGAGGCATGGGGCGGCCTCAAGGATTGGCATTCGATCGCGGAGGAAATCTTTACATCGCTGGGTCCCTGGAAGGAATGCGAGGCATAGCCCGGGTTGCCGCGGATGGTACCGCCGAATTTGTCCTCGGAGGAAACAACATCGCCGGATTGGCGCTCCGGCCGAACGGACAAGCGTACGTGGCGACAAACAACGCACTCTACAGTTTGGATTGGGATGTCGAGGGCATTCCGCTTCCTGTTTAGTGCTTCCTCCGTATTGACTCCCGTCGACAGCCTGCGATCTGACCTCGCGACGTGTTTTCTCTGCCCGGGCCGCGAGAACAATGCTTCAAAATGATCGATTAGAAATTGTCTTGTCATTTGTTTTCTATGAGTTAAGCCAGAGTCTAATAATTTCGACGCGGCAGGGCGCTCAGCAGGCGTGACTGGGAGGGCCCTCTCGGAGCTGAAATCCCCGAATATACAAAATGCGGGTTTGTGTCGATTAGAAAGGGACGTGAGCCTTTGCTTTCTGTAACTTACGAGCATTTCTAATCGCGGAGTGTGTCGATTAGAAGTGGATGCTGTAGATTGCAAGTGGGAAGTTGGAAAAGCCAAATCCGGAGTCATGGAGCTGGTGCTGAGATCCAGCATGTGGCGAAATTTGGCGATTAGAGGAGTTCCTGCCCTTTGTTTTCTTTGACTTACGAACAATTCTAATTCCGTGGGTTGACGATTAGAAAGCAGCGGCCCTCCGGCTAGGCTCAGGGCAAGCGAGCGATGAGCGAGCCTTCGGCTCCGCTCAGGGCAAGCAAGTGACGGTCTATCCCTCTCTGTGGTGAACGAATTCGACGGCGTGTGGGAGATAACCCAGTTGGAGGCGTCTTCCATTCACAGAGGGTAGCAAGAGACCCGGAGAAAAGTCACCTGACCTTTGGGCCGACCGGGGAACAGTTATAGAACTGTCCTTCGGACAGGTGAAGAATGAGGGAAGCGAGGGTCGTGCAACGCGTCTCTTGGGACAATGGATCCCATGTTGAAATGGTGGAACAGGTGCGAGAGGCGATGGATCGAGCGGCGAGGGCAAAGCGAGACTTGCGGGGCGCGAGGCGCATCGGGTACAACAGTTCTCGATGAACGCGGAGATTATCGCGGTTGGTTCGGAACTGCTGACGCCATACCGCATTGACACAAACTCGCTGTTTCTCACGGGCGAGTTGAATAAACTCGGAATTCGCGTCGTGCGAAAGACAGTAGTGGGCGACGACCGCGAGCATCTGCGCGATGCCTTCCGCTTGGCTCTGGAGCGCGCCGACATCGTCATCAGTTGCGGCGGGCTTGGGCCGACCGAGGACGACTTGACGCGCGAGGCCGTTGCCGATCTGCTCGGACGAAGCCTGAAACGCAACGACGAGATTCTCCGCGGCATCCAGGAGCGCTTCCGCAAATTCGGGCGGGCCATGCCGGAGATCAACGTCAGACAGGCTATGGTGCCGGAAGGAGCCGTACCTCTGGAGAACTCTCGCGGGACAGCCCCCGGTCTGTGGATAGAGGCTGCAGGCAAGCTGATTGTCCTGTTGCCGGGCCCGCCGGCCGAGATGGAGGGAATATTCCAGAAGGAAATAAGGGCGCGGCTCGCACGGGTCAGCGGAAAGCTGCGCCTCTACACGCGCGATCTGCGAATCACAGGGCTGACGGAATCGGACGTGGACCAACGCGTGGCTCCGATTTACGCAGAGTATTCCGCTGCCGAGACAACAATTCTCGCCTCTCCCGGGGAGATTCAGCTCCACCCCCGCGTCTGGTCGGAAGACGAAGCCGCAGCGACGAAACTGCTCGATGAGATGGTGAAACGATTCACGCTGGCCCTGGGAGAGAAACTGTTCTCGACTTCAGGTGAAACCCTGGAACAAGTGGTCGCGGGCTACTTGCAGGACAATCGAGCAACAATCGCAGTCGCGGAGAGCTGCACAGGAGGCATGCTGGCGGAACGGCTGACGAATGTGCCGGGGAGTTCGTCGTATTTCCTTGGAGGCGTGGTCAGTTACAGCAACGATTTGAAAGCCGCGTGGGCGGATGTGCCAAGGGAGCTAATCGACGCCAAGGGCGCTGTGAGCCCCGAAGTGGCAATGGGAATGGCCGATGGAATTCGCCGGCGGACTGGCGCGACGCTCGGGCTGGGAGTGACAGGAATAGCCGGGCCTGGCGGAGGAAGCCCCGATAAGCCGGTAGGACTAGTGCATATCGCGATTGCGGATGAAAACGGGCCACGTGAGTCCGCTTTCCATTTTCCTGGCGACCGGGATCGCATTCGGCGCCAGGCGTCGCAAGCGGCACTCGATATGGTGCGGCGTCATTTTCTTTACGAATCGCGGGCAAAGGCCTAGGCGGTGCGGCTCTTCGTCGCCTTGGACGTACCAGAAGAGACCCACGATGCGCTTGCCAGTCTCATCCATCAGTTTTCAGAAGTTTGCAGGGGAGCAAGATGGGTACGCGCGGAAGGCGTGCACGTCACACTGAAATTCATCGGAGAAACGGAGGAGGCAAGGCTATCTGAGATCAAAGGGAAACTGGCCGAGGTGAGTTCCGCGGGCGCCATAGAATTTGCATTCCGGCAATTCGGCTTTTTCCCGAACGAGCGACGTCCCCGCGTCTTCTGGGTGGGCATGAAAGCTGATGAGTCGCTGGCTGAATTAGCGGGGCAAATCGACGCGAAGCTGCAGTCGCTGGGAATTCCTCACGAAGAAAAGGATTTCCGTCCGCACTTGACGCTGGCGAGATTCAATTCCCTGGAAGGCTTGCCAAAGCTGCGAGAAATGATACAAGGACATGCGACACGGGAACTGGGAAGAACAACCGCACGAGAATTTCATCTCTATCAAAGCGTTTTGAAACGGAGCGGCGCGGAATATACTCGGCTCGCGAGTTTCGCTTTCGCCAGAGGAACTGAATGAGCACGGCCTGGGCGATACTCATCCTGGCATATTTTCTGGGCTCGATTCCCTTCGGTTACTTGATTGTCAAGCTGACGCGCGGCGCTGACGTACGTGCATCAGGCAGCGGGAACATAGGGGCGACGAATGTAGGCCGAGTCGCCGGAAAAACAGCCGGAGTCGTCACGCTTGCCCTCGACGCTGGAAAGGGCTACCTGGCCGTATGGATCGCCTCTCGCTGGGCGCACGGAAGCGTTCGATGGATGATGGCCGCTGCTCTGGCAGCGGTATTGGGGCACATGTTTTCCTGCTGGCTCAGGTTCAGAGGGGGCAAAGGAGTTGCAACAGCGATGGGAGTCTTCCTGCCCATATCGCGTGAGGCTGTGGCAGCCGCCCTCGTCATTTGGATCGTGGTGGTTGCGTTCTGGAAGTATGCATCGCTCGGCTCCATCGTCGCAGCGGCGGCGTTTCCCATCTTGATCTACTTGCTTTACTCCCCCGGACACGCGCCAACATTCGCCGTCTCGCTGGGAAGCACGCTGATCGCGGTTTTGGTGATACTGAAACACCGAGAAAACATACGGAGACTCCTTGCCGGCACGGAGAGCCGACTGACCAAAAGCAAGTAGAGATCGCTTCACCATTCAGTAGAATGAAAAAGATCTCCATTATCGGCGCAGGAGGATGGGGCACAGCGCTAGCCATCGTGCTTGCGCGGAGCCGCGCAGCGCATCGGATCGCACTCTGGGTGCGCGAAGAGGATATCTGCGCCTCTCTCAAAACCGAAGGCAAGAACCCCGTTTTCCTTCCGGGCTTCACGATTCCTCCAGAAACGGAAGTGACCGGCGATCTCGGCGAAGCTTTGGCCGAGGCTGAGCTTGTGGTGACTGCGATCCCTACGGCGCACATGCGAAAGACCTGCGCTGCGATGCTGCCCTTCCTCACACCGACCATGGCATTCGCGAGCGCCGCGAAAGGACTCGAAACGGAATCGCTGCTGCGCATGACTGAGGTCATCGAACAAACCCTGGGGTCAAAATTGCGGCCACGAGTCGCGGCGATTTCCGGACCTTCGTTCGCGAAGGAGGTGGCGCGCGGCGATCCAACAGCGATGGTTACGGCTTCTGCTGACCGCCAACTCGCCACCGAAGTGCAGCAGGAATTCTCGGGACCGACGCTGCGCCTGTACACAAACGATGACGTCATAGGGGTGGAGATGGGAGGGGCGCTGAAGAACGTCATCGCAATTGCCGCGGGCGTCGCAGAAGGACTTGGTTTGGGCCACAACACAATTGCGGCGCTGATCACGCGCGGGCTGACGGAGATGACGCGGTTGGGGACGGCCATGGGCGCACGGCGGGAGACACTCGCAGGCCTGTCCGGGATGGGCGACCTGGTTTTGACCTGTACTGGAGATTTGAGCAGGAACCGGACTGTCGGCGTCGAGCTGGGACGCGGGAAGAAGCTAGAAGACATACTGAAGGTCATGCGTACAGTGGCTGAAGGTATAGGAACCACCGCCGCGGCCCGAACCCTGGCGCGCAAAGTCGGCATTGAGATGCCGATCGCGGAACAGATGTATTCTGTCCTTTACGAAGGGCGCGCACCACGGGATGCCATTCGAGAATTGATGGAACGAAAACTCAAGCCAGAGTAGCTTACGACCCTTGCGTTGCAGACTCAGACCCAAAGCGGTGGCAAGAAGTTCACAAGCCTCAATCCGTTGTAATCGTAATGCCCTCTGGGACCCAACTGGCTGACCACCCGGCGTTCCCAATCTGCCAATAGGCAGTACTTTCGGACAGTTGTCCCGGTGTGCTACATCCCATACGATTTCTGAAGCGGCACAGGTCTGCTTTTCGACTCCGACGGGGGATTGTTGCGATGCGGCGGCTGAAAATTCTCTGGATTGTCCTGGGCGCTCTCCTTCTGACCAGCGCTCTGCCGCTGTGGCTTTATCACCGTCAAGTTCTTCAACTGAGCGAGGATAAGTTGCAGGACACTGAGCGCCTGCAGCAGTCGGAGATTACCAGGTCCCTTGCCAGCGAAATTCTGCAGTTTGAATCTAATCTCCAGGAACAATTGGTAAGCCAGCGGCAAATGCTCGCTCTGACAGGATGGATTCAGGATCCCGGTGACCCAACACACGCACCACAACTCAGCCGAATGCTCCAGAATTTCGTCGGAAACAATGCCGACATTCTGTACGTGACGGCAGTGGGCAAGGACGCCAAAGGTGAATCGGCCGGGAGCGTGCGAGCCGATGAGGACCCATTTGTGGATGCAGCCCTGAAGCGCGCTTTCACAGCCAGCGTTCAGGGGGTCATTTCCGTCAGCGGCGCATTTGCACTCGGCTCAAAGAACCGCCCGGCGATGGTGATCTCCGTTCCGCTGATGTCTGACGGCCAGTTCACTGGCATGCTAGCGGCGGTTGTCTCGCTGGATCACGTACTGGCGCGGCTCAGAGACGCGAGTGTGCGTGACCGCACCGTCTTTGTGGTGGATAGTGACGGCCGTGTAATCGTGCACCCGGAAACCGGGGACATGGTGCCGGGGCGCGACCTTAGCTCCAATCCTCTGGTCAATCAATTCATCCATCTCCCACGCGAGCTTCGTTCCACCGAGACTACGCAATTCACGCTCGATGAAAAGAGCACTCCAGTGGAAATGATCGGCACTTACAGTCCCATTCAGGAACTTCACTGGGCGGTGATTGCGGAACGGAGCCTTGCGAAAGCGCGCGTGGACGCCGGCGTTCAGGAGCTCAATGCGCAAGCGACGCGTTTCGTTCTCGCCGTCACGCTGATCGCCTTGCTGGTGGGGTATCTCTCGGCGCTGGGAATCACGCGGCCCATTCAAGGCCTGGTGCATTCCACCCGCGCGATCGCGCGAGCCGAATTCCATCAGAGAGCGGAAGTAAATGGCGCCGCGGAAATCAGCGAGCTCGCCGAAACATTCAACAGCATGGCTGGCGACATCGAGAAATACATTGACCGCCTGCAGCTCGCCGCGACTCAGAACCGCGAGCTCTTCATGGGCTCCATTCGCATGCTCGCCGCCGCCATCGACGAAAAGGATCCGTATACGCGAGGCCATTCCGGGCGCGTTGCAAAGTACTCCCTGCTTATCGGCCAGGAACTGGGTCTCGATGCCGAAGCGCTGGACAAGCTGAGGATTTCCGCTCTTCTGCATGACGTGGGCAAAATCGGCGTTGACGATCATGTCCTGAAGAAGCCCGGAAAATTGACGGACGAAGAATTCGAGTTGATGAAGCAGCACCCTGTGAAGGGCGCGAACATCATGAGGCCTGTGGCGCAGCTGAGGGAGGTCCTGCCGGGAATTGAGCTGCATCACGAAAGGCTGGACGGGCGCGGCTATCCCTATGGCCTTGCAGGAGATCAGATACCGATGATGGCTCGCATCATCGCCGTCGCCGACACACTCGACGCAATCACGACGAACCGCCCCTATCAATCGGCCATGGATTTGGATTATGCAATGGACCGCATCAAGCAGCTCGCCGGCCCGAAATTCGATCCTGAGGTCGTCAAAGCGATTGAAAGAGCCGTCGCCACGGGCAAGTTGCGGCTTAGCGCAACGCTCGTTGAAGTCTAGCTCCGCTGGCAAACCTTTTCCTTCGGGCTCTCCCCCTCATCGAAAGATGTTCCTCTGCTAGAATGAACGATTGCTTCCTTAGTGCAGAACCTTATGTGCGCCATGTTCGAAAAATCAGGCGGGTCGCTGCTGGAGCGGCTCAAGAGATCCGTAGCGAAAACGCGCAGCGAATTTTCGGCTCGCGTGGAACAGCTGCTCACCGGCAACCGGCCTGTTGACCCGGAACTGCTGGCGAAACTCGAATCAGCACTACTCGCTGCAGACATAGGCGTCGCCACGACGAAAGAGGTGCTAGCCGCGCTGCGACGGGAGGTGACGGAGCAAAAGCTATCCGGTTCCGAGTCATTGAAACTGGCATTGAAAGGCGAACTGGTCCGAATTCTAACCGCAACCTCATCGTCGGCAAAAAGCAGCGGAGATGGCCGAGTCGGTGAGACGCGCGTAATTTTCGTGGTTGGCGTAAATGGGACGGGGAAAACCACATCCATCGGCAAGCTAGCGAACCGGCTGAAATCGGAAGGGCAGAAAGTGATGCTTTGCGCAGCGGATACTTTCCGCGCAGCCGCAATCGAGCAACTGGAGGTGTGGTCGCGGCGCGCGAAGGTTGAAATTACCAAGCAGAAAGCGGGGGCGGACCCGGCTGCGGTGGTTTTCGACGGCATTACCGCGGCCCGCGCAAGAGGCGTGAACACTGTAATCGTAGATACCGCGGGGCGGCTGCATACCAAGTCAAACTTGATGGCTGAACTGGAGAAAATGAAACGCACGGCTGCGAAAATCGTTCCCGGTGCGCCTCACGAAATCCTTTTAGTGATGGACGCAACCACGGGACAGAATGGATTGGCGCAAGCCCGGGAATTCACAGGGCACGTCGGCGTGACGGGGATCGTGCTGACCAAGCTGGATGGAACCGCGAAAGGCGGAATCGTGGTCGCGATATCGCGCGAACTCGGCTTGCCGATTCGATACGTCGGCACCGGGGAGCAAATCGACGATTTGGTTCCCTTCGACGCGCAAACTTATGTCAATTCGCTCTTCGACTGAGCGCAGTCGCGCTGATGCGGCAGATGGCGCCTGGATGGCGCGCGCGCTGATGCTCGCGCATCGTGGCATCGCGCTTACGCATCCGAACCCGATGGTTGGCGCGGTCGTCGTTCGAAATGACCAGGTTGCCGGCGAGGGATACCACACCTACGAAGGCCGCAAACACGCGGAAATTCTCGCGCTCGAAGCTGCCGGCGGCGAAGCGCGCGGCGCCACCCTGTACGTGAACCTTGAGCCTTGCTGCCACACCAATCGAACCGGACCTTGTACGAAAGCCATCATCGCCGCAGGAGTGAAGCGTGTTGCGGTCGCGATGAAGGACCCAAATCCAAAGGTCGCCGGGCGCGGAATTCGGGAACTGCGGCGGGCGGGACTGGAAGTCACCGTCGGAGTACATCAGGCGGAGGCGCAGCGACTGAACGAATCATTCGCGCGCTGGATCGCTTCAGGCCTGCCTTTCGTGACGATGAAATCCGCGCTGACGCTCGATGGGCAGATCGCCGCGCCGGGCGGAACAGTGACGTGGATTACTTCGCCAGCTTCGCGCGAAGAGGTACAGCGATTACGCCACGCCAGCGACGGGCTGTTGACCGGCATCGGCACCGTGCTCGCCGATAATCCCCGCATGTCGGATCGCACAGGGTTACCGCGGCGAAAGAGGCTGCTTCGCATCATTGTCGACGCCAGATTGCGACTGCCGCTGAAATCAAAAATTGTGAATTCCGCGAAAGAAAGAGACGTGCTCGTCGTCACCACTCAATCAGCGAGGGCGGCTAAAGTTCGCAACCTTGAAAAGGCGAACGTTGATGTCCTGCAGGTAGCATCCCGCGCAGGACACGTGGATTTGCATGAGATGCTTCGCGAACTTGGACGCCGGGAAATTCTCGGCGTAATTCTGGAGGCAGGCAGCTCGCTGAACGGCGCAATGCTCCAGGCCGGACTAGTCGACAAAGTGATTCTGTTCTATGCTCCGAAAATTCTAGGCGCCGTGACCGTGCCAGTAGCGCAGCATCGGCCTGAAAGGATCGACAAAATTCGCCCGCTGGAGAATCTCACGCTGAGGCGATTTGGCTCCGATTTCATGGTGGAGGGGTATTTTCGAGATGTTTACCGGAATCATTGAACACCTGGGAAGAATTGAATCTCTGAAGCATACCGACGCGGGCGGGCGCTTGCGCATCGGACTCGGCAGAACATCCACGATTACATCGGATCTTAAAATCGGATCAAGTATTGCGGTGAATGGCTGTTGCCTGACGGTTGTGGAAGCTGGCAGCGATTTTTTTTGCGCAGATCTTTCCGCGGAAACATTACAGAGAACCTCCTTTGCGGAAGCGAAAGCGGAAGACATGGTGAATTTGGAACTGCCACTTTCCGCAGGAGCGCGGCTTGGAGGGCATTTCGTGCAGGGCCACGTTGATGGCGTCGGCCACGTCAAGGGAATGGTGGAGCGCGGGGAGAGTTGGTGGTTAAGCGTGGGCATTCCTATCGAATTGCAACGATATGTGGCGGAGAAGGGCTCGCTTGCGGTGGATGGCATCAGCTTGACCGTGGCTCGCTGGCATGGGGGCATCGCTGAATTCGCTATCGTCCCGCACACTCAGGCGAACACGAACTTGCGCGACACTAAATCAGGCGATGCCGTGAACATCGAGTGCGACATTCTGGCGAAGTACGTGGAGAGTTTGCTCAAAGGGGACCGAAGCGCTGTCGCCGGGCGATGGACGATCGAACAATTGGTTGAAGAAGGGTTCTGAGAACGCGAACGATACACGACTGGAAGGATGAGCCAAAAACAAACCTATGACTTTGCGGTAGTCGGTGCGGGCGTCTTCGGCTCCTGGACGGCGTATCAACTTGCGCGGGCGGGCGCGAAGACTCTGCTGCTTGACGCTTACGGCGCGGGGAATAGCCGGGCCAGCTCCGCGGGCGAAACGCGCATCATCCGCATGGGCTACGGCGCGGATGAGATTTACACGCGATTGTCGGTTCGTGCGCTCCAGCTTTGGCAACAGTTTTGCGAAGAGACTGCGACGCGTCTTTTTCTTCGCACTGGCGTGCTCTGGCTTGCCCGAGACGGCGACCCGATCGCGATGCAAACTCTCGCGACTTTGGCCAGAGTTGGCGTGCCGCACAAGAAACTGTCGCGCGCGGAGATTGAAAGGCGTTTCCCGCAGATGTTTTGCGGGGATATAGATACTGCGATTTACGAACCCGAGAGCGGCATCTTGATGGCCCGGCGGGCCGTGCAAAAAGTGACCGAGGAATTTCAAGCAGCTGGAGGCACATTCCAGATTGCCGAGGTGGAACCGCCTAACGGCAAGGGCAGGCTGGATTCGATTTCAACCTGGGGTGGCGAAACTCTTTCCGCCGGGACTTACGTTTTCGCCTGCGGGCCATGGCTGCCGAAGGTCTTTCCTGAAGTTCTTGACAAGAGAATCTTCCCAACACGACAAGAGGTTTATTTTTTTGGCGTGCCTCCGGGCGATCGAAGTTACTCCAGCGGAAACTTTCCCGCATGGCTGGACCAGCGATGTTTGATCTACGGCATCCCCGACGTAGAGGCCCGCGGATTCAAAATCGCGAGTGATCAACATGGCGGCACAGTCGATCCTGACACAGTGGATCGGCTGGCTGGCGAGACCTTGGAACACATTCGCACCTATCTTCGCCTGCGATTCCCTGCCCTTCGCGACGCTCCCGTAATCGAAACGCGCGTCTGTCAATATGAAAATACCTCGAGCGGCGATTTCCTGATCGACAGGCATCCGGCGTTGGACAACGTGTGGCTCGTCGCCGGCGGCTCCGGCCATGGCTTCAAGCATGGCCCTGCGGTCGGCGAGCACGTCGCACGGCTCCTGCTTGAAGGCGGCAAGACGGAACCGAGATTCTCCCTTGCGACCAAGGAAACAATGCAGGCGCGCGCAGTCTATTGATTTTTCGACATCGTGCCGTCGTGCGGCGCGGCGGCTGTGGCTTAAGGCGGAATATTTGCTCGAGACTTTTCTCGCGCTCCCCGCCAGTACAACACCAAGCCAAACGCAACCGTGAGCGCCGTGCCGAGAGTCAGTTTTAGGAAGAACGTGAACTTGTTTGTTGACTCTCCCGGGGGAACAAACGAGAGGACGATTCCCAATAGCGTCACAAGAAATCCCAGCGAGCCGGCAATCCAAACTCCAGGAATTCCGCCCGGGATGAGGACAGTCTGCGAGCTCGACGTCCGGTCAGGTCTGTAGGCGAGCTTGATCGACGCCGCATACATATAAAGAAAGGGAATGAAATAGAGGATGACGGCGGCATCTACAAGGATCTGGTACGCTGACCGCGCAGTCTCGTTGATTTGCGCCAGCAACAAGATGCCGCCGGAAAGAATCGCCTGAACCAAGATTGAAACATACGGTGTCCGCCATTTCGGATGGATCTTGCCAAACGCCTTTGGCAAATATCGGTCTATCCCCACTACAAACGGGACGCGCGCAATACCTGCCACCGTCGAGCCAACTCCGCCTGCATTGCCGACTGAAACAAGAACTGCAGCGAGGACGCCAAGGAATCCGATCCTAAGAATGGTTGATCCGGACGTAATCGCTTGAAATACTCCGCTCGACGGATCCACTTGCGCGGGTGGGAGAAGCGCAAGCACGGCAATCGTTCCGGCGATGTATATCAAGGCGGTAGCGACGCCGGCGCCCCAAATCGCGAGTGGCAAAGTGCGGCGGGGATCTCGAATCTCTTCACTCATCGCGGAAACAAGCTCGAGTCCCGTAAAAGCAAAGGCAATTTGCGGCCAGAAATTCACTGTGGCCATATTCCATTGCGGCATCATGCTCGCGATTGTGAAATGTGCGACTGGGCCGTGAACATGCCAGACCCACGCGCCCACTCCGACTAGAATCAGCAGGGGAAGGTATGTCGAGAGACCGCCTACATTTTGCAGCCATTTTCCGATATTGAGCCCGATGATGTTCAAGAAAACCGCGACAAAAAACAAAATGAACGAAACGATAAGGAGAAATTCGCGATTCTGCGCGAGGCCCGCATTCCCTGCGCCTCCGATATATGCAGCCATCGAGGCGCTGGCGAGCAACAATCCCGGAAAGTAATAGACCGTGTAAATCCAATAAGTCCATCCGGCAACGAAACCATGGAAGTCGCCGAAAGCTTCCTTGGACCAAACGTACAGACCCCCTTCATGAGGGAAGCGCGTGGAGAGTTCCGTTATGACAAATGCAGTAGGAACGAAAAACAACAAGGCTGCGAGAATCCAGAGGCTGATGGACGACGTGCCATTGTGCCCGGCGGCAGCGATCCATCGCGGGCCCAGGACCGTCGCAATATTGAATAGCAATACGTCCCAGAATCCCAAGACTCGGCGTAACTGCCGTTTCGGGTCTTGCGGTGCGGCAGTGCTCATCGAGGCGTGCTCACACGCGGACATCCAGCGCGGGAATCAGTTCATCCTGAAGGCGAAAGTTGCGGAGAAACGAATCCTGGGATTTCTCGAACTCCTCCCATGTACCGAAGAACGAGACGCGGCCGTCCTGAAGAAAAATCATTCGGTCAGCGAGAATCCGGGCCAGATGTGTGTCATGCGTTACGACGATCGACGTCTTGTGGAATTTCTCCTTCAGTTTAAGGATCAGATTTGCCGTGTGCGCCGCCATGATGGAATCTACCATCGTCGTCGGCTCGTCGTAAAGAATCGCTTCAGGATCCTGCGCCAGCGCGCG
This sequence comes from Candidatus Acidiferrales bacterium, assembly GCA_035934545.1. GTDB lineage: Bacteria > Acidobacteriota > Terriglobia > Acidiferrales > UBA7541 > DAHUXN01. Next base: position 66,442 of record DASYXV010000067.1, on the reverse strand, counting down.
CGCTATGGCGACTGCGCGTTTCGTCCCTGTGCTCAGGTCGGCCGGCAAGCGATCTGAGAACTGAGACACTTCGAGCATCTCAAGGAGCTCTCTGACGCGGTCATCAACCACGTCCCGGTCAACTAAGGCCAGCGACTGAAACGGAAATGCAACATTCTCTGCGACGGTGAGCGAATCGAACAAAGCTCCCGCCTGGAAAACCATCGTGACGCGGCGGCGAATCGGCGCGAGTTGCTCTTCGCTCAATTTGGTAATGTCTTCACCGGCGACGATCACGCGCCCTTGATCCGCTTTTAGAAAACCCATGATGAGCTTGAGAGACACGGATTTCCCGACACCGCTTCGCCCCATGATGACAGCCGTCTCGCCTCGGTCCATGTGGAAGCTGACGTTATTCAGGACCGCCTGGTCGCCAAAAGATTTCCATACACCCTGAAACTCGATGTAATGCTCGCTCACCGAATGATTCCCTCGTCCAAGCTCCTGCTTGCGTCGTCGTAGTCCGCTGGCGTATTGATATTCTTGAACAGCCTGCCGCGAGGGTCAAATCGTTTCCACTCCGCGGGTGCGATTGTCTCGATGGTGAGATTCGCGAGCGCGTCGGTGATTTTGCGTACGCCGCGGTCGAGAGCAGTAGCCATTTCAGGCTGGATGCGTTTTCGATACATCGCGCAAAGCGGCTCAAGCCCGCGGTCATTCAGGGGAAGAATCGCCTCGGCGGGCGAATCCGCGGCGCGCTGGATCAAGTGCGACAACCATTCGGTCGTCAAAAACGGCAAGTCGCACCCGACGATCAGATTCCATCCGCAATCAGAAACACGAAGCGCCGTGCATATTCCACCTAGTGGGCCGGCATCGCGGCGATCATCCGCGGCCACGCGAAGGCCAAAGCCTGCGTAATCTCCCGGCGGGCCGATGATAACCGGCGGTTCCGTAGCGACTTCGAGCAGCTGCGCCAGATGCTTCACGAGGGGCTTTCCCGCAAATGGCAGCAGGCCTTTCGCGCGGCCCATGCGGACGCTCTTGCCTCCCGCCAGTATGAATCCGCCGATCGGGCCTCGCTCGGTCATTTTTCTTTACCCGGCCGCTCGATACCAAGTTCGCGTAATTTTTCTTGCAAGCTTTGGCGATGCAACCCCACTGCCGCAGCCGTACGCGAGACATTCCAACGATACTCCACGAGCTTCCGTTTCAGATAAGCGATTTCAAATTTGCGCTTGGCGTCACGAAAATCCACCTCGCCGAGGATTTCGTCAGAAGATGCAGCCGCGCCGTATTCACGCGAATTCCCACCGCGGCGGATCTCTTCCGGCAAATCCTCGACGTCAATAGTTTTTCCGGTGGAAAGCACCAGGCTGCGTTCGAGCGCATTCCTGAGTTCGCGAACATTGCCCGGCCAGTCATAACGCAACAACGCCTCGCCCGCCCCGTGCGTCAGTTGGGCATGACGATTATTGCGCGCGCCCAACTGATTCAGAAAGTCAGCGGCCAATGCGGGAATGTCCTCTTTGCGTTCGCGCAAGGACGGCAATTCAAGAGTGACCACACGCAAGCGATAGTACAGATCCTCGCGGAACTTCCCTTCGCTGATTTCCTTTTCCAGATTGCGATGTGTCGCACTGATCACGCGGACATCCACCGTGATGGTTTGCGTCCCGCCCAAGCGTTCGATTTTGCGGCTCTCCAGCGCGCGCAACACTTTTGCCTGCGTCACGGGATTCATGTCGCCGATTTCGTCGAGGAAAAGCGTGCCGCTCGACGCCAGCTCGAATTTGCCCTTTTTCATTTGCGACGCGCCCGTGAACGCGCCTTTTTCGTATCCAAAGAGCTCGGATTCGATAAGGTGTTCCGGCAGAGCCGCGCAATTCACGGCAATGAATGGTTTTCCTGCCCGAGGCGAACGGTCGTGAATTTCCTGCGCGAGCAAGTCCTTCCCCGTGCCGCTCTCGCCGCGGATCAAAACGGTCGAATCCGAAGCGGCGACGCGTGCAGCAAGATCGAAAACGCGCCGCATTTGCGCAGAGGCGCCGCGCATGCGCCCAAATTCGCCGTTGGAAACCAGTTGCCGGCGCAGCCGAGTGTTATCCGCTTCCAACTCGGCGAGGCGCACGAGATTGGCGACACGCTGGCGAAGCTCAGCCACCTCGAATCCTTTAACGATATAGTCGTTCGCGCCGCTCCGCAGTGCTTCGATGGCGGTCTTGGCTGTGTCCAGCGCGGAGACGATCATAATCGGCCGGTCAAAACCTTCGCCGCGAATCCCGCGGAGGAATGACAACCCGTCTTCACCTGGAAGGACGATGTCGAGGAGCACCAGGTCCGGTGTCTCGCGTGCAATGACTTCCCGAGTTCCCTGCACCGAATCGGCCTCAATGATGCGGTAGGATTCCTCAAGCGCACGACGCAATCCGTACCGCACGGCTGGTTCATCGTCCACGATGAGTATCGTTCTCATGCGGATGCTTCCCTTTTCTCAACCGCGAATCTTGCGTCGCCCGCAGGCACAGTAATTGTGAATTTTGCACCATGGCCGTCCCTCACAGGACTTTCACAATGAATCTCGCCACCCATCTCTGCCATGCGCCGGGAAGCGATGGCAAGGCCAAGCCCGGTTCCGCTTGCTTTCATTGTGAAGAAGGGTTGAAAAATCTTGGCGCGCAAATCGGCCGGTATGCCCGGACCATCGTCCGAGATTTCCACGCTTGCCGTGGAATCCGACCCGGCAACGGCGACACAAACATGTCCGCCTGTAGGTTGCGCTTCGATGGCATTGACCACGATGTTCGAGATCGCATCTCGCCAAGCATCTTCAGAACCTTGAACAGAAATCTTCTGCGCGCTTGAATGAAACTCCAGCTCAACTCCTCGCCTCGCTGCTTCATGACGCAGCAAGGAAACGGTTTGCCCAGTCAGAGAAACAATTTCGATACTATGCGGCTTCTCGCCGGAGCGAAGGCCCGGTTTTGCATACTGGAGCAACTGTGTCAGTTTGTTCGACAATCTGTCGATTTCGTTCACTACAATTTCGCAATCCTGGCGGACGCGGGGCGTCAGTGCTCGGTCTTCGAGCAGCACTTGCAATACGGTCTTCATCGAGCCTAACGGGTTGCGGAGATTGTGCGAGATACTTGCCGCCATTTGGCCAACCAGCGCCAGCCTTTCACGCTCCGCGAACTCGCGCTCGAGAATGACTTTTTCCTGAATGAGCTGACAGTGACGGACGAGCGTCGGAATCTGCTCGGCAAGAAATTCCACGGCGACCGTTGTCTCTCCAATCAGGACTGCCCCTGTCGAACAGGCTTCCAGCAGTCCAATTTCAGCGTCGCCGCTCTTCAATGGAATCCGCACGCAATGTCCCAGCCCTCCCGGCGCGCGAAGGGGTACCAAGTCTGGCGGCGTTGGAATCGAAAGACGCACGACGGAAAGACCGAACCCTTCGCGGATGCGTCGCTCCGCGCTGGAGATGAACTTCGCAAGGTCGCCGGTCTGTGCATCGGCTTGCAATTCCATGACAAGTTTTTGGGTGCTGTCCATCCGTTCCTGAAAGGAGCGGTACAACGTGCGACCGATGACGCGTTCTAGAGGCTCGAAGGTGAAGACCAGAAGAAAGAGCAAGATTGCGGCGGTCGCCTCAGGTGGCAGGACGAGCTCGAACCAGCCCGACAGTCGTCGCACCAGAGCAAGATAAAGAAGTGCAAGAAACGCGGCCGAAACAGCGTAAACGAGATTGCGCTGCATCCCGATCTGCAGGAAATTCCGTCGAACAGTGAAATAGCCAAGTATTGCGCCGGGCGCAAGACCGGCAAAAAGTACAATGGTCGCAACTTGAGAGAATTCTATTGGGTCACGCGGAACCCCGAGGCCGTATGTCCCGAGTACAAGTATGGAGAGCAGCCCTAACGTTATGGCTAGGACTCGGTGGATTCTTTCGGAATCATCGCGCTCATTTTTGCGGGCTACCCGAATCTCCATTCCTGTGCCAACCGCCAGCGCAAGTCCCAGCCAAATCCCCAAAAATTCGGTTCCTTGGCCCCTCCTCCATAGGAAATCCAGACTAGGGCTTCCCATAAGCAGAGGGAAGACTCTGGATGCAAAGTAAATTAGTGGCAGGTAAGCCGCGAAAATCAAAAGTTTAAAGAACGCAGGGATAGCTCGATCTTGCGTCGTTGCCGCTGACGACTCCGCCTCAGCGTGGACAAGCAGACCCGGAAGCAGCGCCACTCCTACGAGGATCAGACCGTTGGCAAACATCTCCGTGGCGGCGGGGGGGGACGCCGTAATGAATCTCTGCGTTCACAGCGAGCAGCGCGCCAGCGTAGAAAAGGAATAGCGCCAAAATTAAGAAGAACAAAACGCGTTCAAAGCGCCGGGGTCGGCGGTGGCCAATGATTAGAGCCAGCAAGAAGAGGCAGAGGAGCGCCCCCGCAGTGAGCACAATCAAGCGCGCATAGATTGAAATGACCATCAAAGATCTCCGCGGATTCTAAAGATGCTTGGGCAGCAACTCAATAACCAAGTGTCGGAAAATTCAGGCAGTAGCTAATATGAATAAAATAAAGGGCTTATTTAGATTCAGAAGAGAGCCTGTAGCCCATGAGAATGAGGTGATTACGCTTGACAGTCATCAGAATTCTGCTATATTAGCACTCGCCGTCGAGGAGTGCTAATGACTTGCCTGCGCACCTTCGCGGCAATTCTGAAACCCGCCTGAGGCGGGTAAGTCCTCAACCGGAGGTTATGAAACATGGCAGTGAACATCACGCCGCTGCACGACCGAGTGCTCGTGAAGCGGCTGGAAGAGAAGGAGGTCGTGAAGGGCGGAATCATCATCCCCGACACGGCCAAGGAGAAGCCCCAAGAAGGAGAAGTCGTCGCCGTTGGCGCCGGGCGCATTGAAAAAGGCGAACGGATCCCCATGGACGTAAAGGCGGGAGACCGCATCCTCTTCGGGAAATACAGCGGAAACGAAATCAAGATTGACGACCAGGAGTATCTGATTCTCAAGGAAGACGAAATCCTGGCCAAACTCAGCGGAGCCGCCAAGGCGGCCTCTGGCAAACGGTAAGTCCCCCCGCGGAGCAATCCACAGGGAAAATTCACCTGTCTGCGACAGGCAGGTTCGAGAAATTGAGGAGGTTAAGGTCTCATGGCAAAGCAAATTGTGACTGGTGAGAATTCGCGCCAGTCGATTCTGCGGGGCGTCAACATTCTTGCCGATGCGGTGAAGATCACGCTCGGCCCGAAGGGCCGCAACGCGGTAATCGAGAAGAAATTCGGCGCGCCGATCATCACCAAGGACGGCGTGACCGTGGCGAAGGAAATCGAGCTGCCCGACGGGCTCGAAAACATGGGCGCGCAGATGGTCCGTGAAGTCGCGTCCAAGACGTCAGACGTGGCCGGCGACGGCACCACGACGGCAACCGTACTGGCCCAGGCCATCTTCCGCGAGGGCGTGAAGACGGTGGCGGCCGGCGCGAGCCCAATGGCGCTCAAGCGAGGCATCGAGAAGGCCGTCGAAGTCGCGGTTGATGAAATCAAGAAACTTCACAAGGACGTCAAGGGCGACATGATCGCGCAAGTTGGCACGATCAGCGCCAACAACGACAAGCAGATCGGGAACATCATCGCGGAGGCGATGAAGAAGGTGGGCAAGGATGGCGTCATCACGGTCGAAGAGTCCAGGACGATGGAGACTACGCTCGAAGTCGTCGAGGGAATGCAGTTCGACCGCGGCTATCTCTCCCCTTACTTCGTCACCGATCCCGAGCGGATGGAGTGCGTGCTCGAAGACGTGCGCATCCTGATCCACGAGAAGAAAATCAGCTCGATGAAGGATCTTCTTCCCATGCTCGAGCAGATCGCGAAGATGGGCAAGCCGCTGTTGATCGTTGCCGAAGATGTGGAAGGCGAAGCGCTGGCCACTCTGGTCGTCAACAAGCTGCGGGGCACGTTGCAGTGCGCCGCGGTCAAGGCGCCGGGGTTTGGTGACCGGCGCAAAGCCATGCTCGAGGACATCGCGACGATCACAGGAGGAAAGGCCATCACGGAAGATCTGGGCATTAAGCTCGAGAACGTGAAGGTCGAAGACCTGGGCCGGGCCAAGAAAGTGACCATCGACAAGGACAACACCACGATCGTCGAAGGCGGTGGCAAGACCAGTGAAATCGAAGGCCGCGTGAAGCAGATCCGCACGCAGATCGATGAGACCACATCGGACTACGACAAGGAGAAGCTGCAAGAGCGGCTGGCGAAGCTGGTTGGCGGCGTAGCCGTCATCAAGGTGGGCGCGGCGACTGAAACCGAGCTGAAGGAAAAGAAGGCTCGCGTCGAAGACGCCATGCACGCCACGCGCGCGGCTGTCGAGGAAGGCATTGTCCCCGGCGGCGGCACGGCTTTGCTTCGCTGCATCCCGGCGCTGGACAAAATCAAGACCACCGGCGATGAACTCATTGGCGTAAATATCGTCAAGCGAGCGCTCGAGGAGCCCATGCGGCAAATCGCGCACAATGCTGGCGAAGAAGGCGCTGTAATCGTCGGCCGTGTCCGTGAGTCGAAGGACGACAACTTCGGCTTCAACGCGGATACCGCCGAATTTGGCGACCTCGTAAAAGAGGGCGTCATTGATCCGGCCAAGGTCACGCGGCTGGCGCTGCAGAACGCGGCATCCATCGCGGCACTGATGCTGACAACCGAAGCCTTGGTGGCCGACATCAAGGAAAAGGACGAAAAGGCAGCGGGCGCAGGCGGCCCGGGCGGCGGGATGGGCGGCGGGATGTACTAATCTCCAGCCTTAGTCGCAAATGATCCGCACGGGAAGGGCGCCTTGAGTTTCCAGGGGCGCCCTTTTTCTTTGCGTTCCTTTCACCTGACTCCTTCCGAGAAACGCTTCCTTGTCCGTCTAACGTCCATCCGGTATATTGAGGGGCTTGCCGGATTGGAAAGACGGTCACGAGGTGCCATAAATTGCCCGGACTACTGCGGAAGATTCTGCCTCGCGAAGAAGGCTTTCACGACATGTTCGTGGAGCTTGCCAAGAATGTCTCCTTGGCCGCCAAAGCCATGGTCGCCATGCTCGAGGATTTCTCGAATCCAACCGCGGACGCCGAGAAGATCAAGGACCTGGAACACGCCAACGATACCATCACGCACAACCTGATCAAGAAACTCAATCAAACTTTCATCACGCCATTCGACCGCGAAGACATTCACGAACTCGCCAGCAAGATTGACGACGTCCTTGACCTGACCGACGCCGCAGCCAGCCGCCTTGTAACCTACCGGATCGAAAAAATCCGCCCGGGTGTCGTGGACCTGGCGCGCGCTTTGAAGGAAGCCACTGATGAGCTGGTCGCTGCGGTCAAAGTCCCCGAAAAGCGCGACCACGTCCTCGATCACTGTATCGAGATTAACCGCCTCGAAAACGAAGCGGACCGCCTCTGCCGGAATCTGATTGCCAATCTCTTCGAGCAGGAAAAAGACCCGATCCAAATCATCAAGTGGAAGGAAATCATCGAAGTCCTGGAAATCGCCGCGGACAAGTGTGAAGACGTCGCCAACGTCATCGAAACCATCACCTTGAAGAGCGCATGAACGCGTTCATTACCATCCGCCCGCTGTGTTCCCGTATGTTATTCCGTCGCTCTCGAGTGGAGCGCTGCATTTGAACGGTTTTCATCTGCTCCTAATCATCGTATTTATTAGCCTTGCGTTTGATTTCACCAACGGCTGGCACGACGCCGCGAGTTGCATCGCGACTGTCGTTTCGACTCGTGTCCTTCGTCCACTCTGGGCGGTGGTTTGGGCTGCATTTTGGAATTTCGTTGCGCCGTTCGTTTTCGGAACGGCAGTGGCGAAGACGATGGGCAGCGGTCTGGTTGACCTTCATGTGGTGAATCAGCACGTTCTTCTCGCTGGCCTGCTCGGCGCCATCATCTGGAACTACGCCACGATCCTGCTTGGCATTCCGTGCAGCTCTTCCCACGCGCTGATGGGCGGCTATGGCGGCGCGGCAGTCGCCGCGGCGGGCTTTCGTGCCATTGTGTGGTCTGGCTGGACAAAACCAGTCATTTTCATTTTTGTCGCGCCTGTCATCGGCCTCGTTGCCGGACTTTTTGTCACAGTGCTCACCAGTTGGATTGTCCGTCGGCAATCGCCCAGCCGAGTCGATCGCTGGTTTCGCCGGCTTCAACTGCTCTCCGCAGCGGCCTTCAGCTTCAGCCATGGCACAAACGATGCCCAGAAGAGCATGGGCATCATCACCGCGGCTCTGGTTACGAGCGGCCTCCTCTCCACCTACGCCGTTCCAGACTGGGTCATCATTTGCTGCGCACTGGCCATGGCGGGCGGGACAATGGCGGGCGGCTGGCGCGTCGTGAAAACGATGGGGCAGAAAATCACAAAGCTGCAACCATTCACCGGTTTCGCCGCTGAGACTTCAGCAACGATTACGCTTCTTGGAACCGCCGCCGCCGGCATTCCGGTCAGCTCAACTCACGTCATCACCGGCGCGATTTCCGGAGTCGGCGCCTCGAACCGCCTGACCGCCGTCCGCTGGGGCGTCACGCGACGCATCGTTTGGGCCTGGGTCCTCACGATTCCGGGTGCCGGCCTCATGGGCGCGCTCTTTTATCACCTGTTCGCGCATCTGATACACTAGAGCGCAGTACACTCGGAGTGGGTGACCAGATGGCCGAACAAAAATCTCCATTCGCAAGCGTCGAAGAGGCTCTCGAAGAAATCCGCCACGGACGCATGATTGTTCTGGTGGATGACGAAGACCGCGAAAACGAGGGCGATCTCACTATGGCGGCGGAAAAGGTCACGGCGGAAGCGGTCAACTTCATGGCCCGCGAGGGCCGCGGCCTAATTTGCCTGGCGCTCACTGAAGAGCGCTGCGACGCGCTCAACCTGGTTCCAATGACGCAGCGCAACACCTCCGCTTTTGGCACGCCATTCTGCGAATCCGTTGACGCCCGCCGCGGCACGACGACGGGCATCAGCGCCTCCGACCGAGCGACCACGATTCTCACTGCGACCAATCCGGACGCGCATCCTGAAGACCTTGCCCGTCCCGGCCACGTGTTTCCTTTGCGCGCGAAGCGTGGTGGCGTGATGGTGCGCGCTGGCCAGACCGAGGCTTCCGTGGACCTGGCGCGAATCGCAGGTCTCGAACCAGCCGGCGTGATTTGCGAAATCATGAACGACGACGGCACGATGGCGCGTGTACCGCAGTTAACCGAGTTCTGCCAGCGCCACAATTTGAAGCTTTTGACGATCGCCGAACTGATTCGCTATCGCATGCAGCACGAGCGGTATGTCAAGCGCATTGCGGAGACGACACTGGCCACGCGCTTCGGCGACTTTCGCATGCTTGCATATTCCAGCGAGTCCGATCACGAACTCCACGTCGCGCTTGTTCGCGGTGATCTGTCAGGCAGCCATCCACCTCTCGTGCGCGTCCACTCTCATTGCCTCACCGGCGACGTCTTCGGCGCGCTTGCCTGCGATTGCCGCGAAATCATTGATCGCTCGCTCGAAGCGATTGCCGCGGAAGGCCGCGGCGTCTTCGTTTATCTGCATCATACGGGCCGCGGGTTTCGCATCGCTCCGCCCGCGGAAGAAAATGAGGTTCTTCCTCGCATCCTCTTCCACACGCGGACGGAAATCGATAAGGATCTCGGTCGGCAACGCCTCGTGCAGCGCGAAAGCGGTATCGGCGCGCAAATCCTGATCGACCTCGGCCTGCGCCGCATTCGCGTCCTCACGAATCATCCACGCAAAGTTGTCGCCCTGGAAGGCTACGGCCTCGAAATTGCCGAGCAAGCTCCTCTGCATTTGAAACCTGCAAAGGCCTCGCATCAGGCGCTTTAGCGGAGTTCTTTCGTCGGCTTCCCTTGCTTGATTGTCACATAAGGCCGCAGCTTTTCAAGCCTAGCCTTACTGATGCGGGGTATAACGAGCAAGTCTTCCACTTTGCGAAACGGGCCGCTCTTGTCGCGGAATTCGATGATCTTCTTGGCGGTCACCGGGCCGATTCCGGGCAATTCCCCGAGCTGCTCCATTGTCGCCGTGTTCAAGTCAATCGGATGCGAAGGCAGTTTCTTCTTGTGTGGGTGAGCGCAAGCAAGACTTGCGCACATGAGAACCGCAGCAATGGATACCGCCACAATGGTTGCGCTTCGCGCCGCAGAACGTTCTCTGGAGATCAAATCCGAGTCCCCTGCGCATCCCAAACGGTGACGCCGCCAAAAAGCGCTGCCTGCGGTTCGATTTGCTCTCGGTCCCCTACAACGATAATTCTTGCATTCGCCGAATCGAAGTACCGCCGCGCGGCGGCCAGAATATCGCCTGCTGTCAAACTCCGAATTCTTTCACGATATGTCTCCAGATAATCTTCCGGCAGGCGGTCAAGATAGACTGTAGAAAGCTGCCCCAGGATGCCGTCCGTTGTGGCAATGCCGAGAGAGAATACGCCGCTCAGATAATTTCGGGCATCGGCAAGCTCTCCATCGCTGACGGGCAGAGACCTGATGCGATCCAGTTCGTAGAAAATCTCGGTCAGCGTCGCCGCGACAACTTCATTTCGCACCGCGGCATGCACGCTGAAATATCCATGCTGCCTGAGCGGATGCATCGCGCTCCGCGGGCTATACGTGTAGCCTTTCTGCTCGCGGATGTTCGTGACAAGTCGCGAGTTGAACGCTCCGCCGAAGAGCGCATTGGCGAGCACGGCGCGATGCCAGTCCGGGCTCAGCCGGTTAATCGCCAGATTGCCGAGAAGAATCTCCGCTTGCACGGTCCCGGGCAGGTGCACCAGGTTCACCGTCCGCCCGCGAGCGGCTGGCGGCTCCGCACCCTCCAGCACAGGAGCTGGCCCGGCTTTCCAGCCGCCGAAAATCTTTTCCACCGCTTCCATCATGCGATCGCTTGAAAAATCGCCCACGGCGATGAGCAGCGCATTCGAAGGAACATAGTTCTCGTGGTAATAAGCGGCCAGATCGTCGCGGCGATATGCTGCCACCTGAGCCTCGCTCGGCGCGACGATGGCATAGGGATGCTCGCCGAACAAAACGCGCCGGAAGCACTCGCCCGCCAGGAATCCGGGCGTGGTGCGCTCGATTCGCAGTTCTTCGAGTTTCTGCCGGCGCTCGCGTTCGAATTCCCCCTCGGGAAATATCGCCTTGTGCGCGAGGTCGGCAATCATCGCGAGCAAACCTTCGGCGAACTCGGCGAGGCCTGAAATTGAGATTGCGCTTGTATCTGCGCCCGCGCTCGTCCCCAGGGTCGCGCCCATGCCCCGCAAATTTTCCTCGATCTGCCGGCTCGTGTGTGTTTGCGTTCCCGTTCGCACTACACGCGCTGCCAATTCCGCCAGATCCGGGGAGCGGTGCGCGACCAGGGCGTTCCCCGAACGGAAAAAGAGCTCCGCGCTGATCTTGGGAAACGTGTGTCGCTCGGCAAGCACGACCTGCATGCCGTTCGCCAGCGCGCGGACCGTCCGCCGCGGCCATTCGATGGCGCGTTCGGGGCCAAGCGCCGGCGGAACGGAATTCGCGCCAGTATCAGGAACGGTCCCGGGCGTCGTAGCGCTCATTGTTTTCTACCTCCCGCGGAAGCTCCGCCGGCAGGCCGGCGAATCACGATCGAGCGTTTCTCCCGTGTCAGATATTTTTGCGCCACTGTCTGCACCTCCGCGGGCGTAACCGCGAGAAAGTCGTTCAGAACCGTGTTAATTCGCTGAGGAGCTTTATCGAACAGCGTGAAGCAGGCCAGCGCATGCATCAGCCCGAATCGCGGCACTGGCCCGCTCTCCAGCATCGAAAAATAGTCCGACCGGAATTTCACCTTGAGCTGCTCGATTTCATCCGCGCCGAGTGGTTTCTCTTGCACCTCGGAAAGGACTTCATCGAACGCCGCGATCGTCGCATCCGGCGAATACTCCGGCTTGTGAAAAATGCTCGTCACCATCTGGGTCGGTCCGTTGTAGTCGAACAGGCCGCCGACGGAATAGTGGATTCCGCCGGAAGCTTCCACTGCGATTTGTTTTTCGAGCACCAGGCTTCTGTACACTCGCCCGGCGCGCCCGCCGTGAAGTGCGGAATCGAGAATCGCCGCTGCATACCAATCAAGGTTTCCTCGGTCCGGCGCGCGGTATCCGATGGCCAGCGCAGGCAACTGCCCGAACTTCTCTTCCACTTCGCCGCGCCGCTCTTCTCGTTGCGGCGTTTCGCTCGTGTCCGCCTGCGGCGGCGCCTGAGGAGACGGAATATCCTCGAAGTAGCGCTTGGCCAGGGGGAAGGCTTGCTTTGCATCCACGTCGCCCAGCATGAGCAACACTGCGTTGTTCGGCGTGTAATACGTGTGAAAGAACGCGCGAACATCTTCGAGCGTTGCCGCGTCCAGATCGGAGAAGTCTCCGTAGAAATTGTGCGCATTCGGCCAGTTGCGAAACGCGACCGGCGGCAAATCCAGCCACGGGAAACTACCATACGGCTGATTGAGCACGTTGACGCGCACTTCCTCTTTCACCACGTCGCGCTGGTTGCGCAGATTCTCTTCATCCACTTTCAGGCCCCGCATGCGGTCCGCTTCGAGCCACAGCACCCGCTCAAGCGCGTTGGAAGGCATGCTTTCGTAATAATTCGTGAAGTCATAGGAGGTGGAGCCGTTCAAGACGCCGCCGGAGGAATTGATCAGCCGGATATGTTCCATTTTCCCGGCGTGTTCCGACCCCTGGAACATCATGTGCTCGAACAAGTGCGCGAATCCGCTGCGCCCTCGCGGCTCGAGTCGAAATCCAATCCCGTAGTACACGCCAACCGTCGCGAACGGCGCCGAATGATCTGGTGAGACCACCACGCGCAGTCCGTTCGCGAGCGTCGTTTCTTCCACGGGGACCTGTAACGTAGGCAAATTCCCTCCTTAGCTTTTAGGCAAAACTCGATTGAGATGTCTTATCGTTTGGTCGGGGTGAGAATCCAGAACGCGCGCAGAAAGCCGCGCCAGAGCTGCGTAAGCTTGCAAATATTCCGGCGGCCAGTCCGCGAGCGCGCTCCGATGCCGCGCAATGGTCGAAAAATCGCCTCGCGAAATCGGCCCTGTCCACGCCTCCCTGGCTCCGAGTTTTTCGAAGTTCTCGAGCATTTGCCGGGTCAACCGCAACAAAGCCATTTTCGCATGTCTGCGTGAAAATCCCGCGCGCATCAGCAGACGGACCGCAGCCTCTATCGCTGCGAGTCCATGGCCGGCGACGAACGTGCCTGCGGCATGATATGCCGGCTTCACGCTCCCGCGGATTGTCACCGCGACTCCGCCGAGTCCATGAGCGATGCGGCGCGCCACGCGCTGCGCCTTGCGATCGCCTTCAACCGCGAACACAACTCCTTCCAGAGCCGGCGCCCCGCGACCTGTGAATGTCTGCATCGGGTGCATTGAGCCTGTTGCGGCGCCCCAGCGTGCCAGGAGTTCCAGCGCGGAAGAATCCAACGCGCCGCTCGTGTGCAGCACGACCTTGCCACGCCATTCTTCTCGCCCGATTTGCGCGAGGCGTTTCGAAACGTTCGGGATTTCAGCGTCGGGAGTCGCGATGAGGACTACTTCCGCGTCGAGAACATGCCGGACGATCTTATCCTGCGCAAGTCCTTCGCCGATTGCGCGGACTGCGCTTCGCGCTGTCGCCATTGATCGTGTGACTACCGTGCCAATTTCCCAGCCGAGCTGCCGCAATCGCCGGCCCAGCGCTTGTCCGACTCGGCCGGCTCCGACAATCGCAATCGTATGTTCCATGCTGCGTGATAGGATATCGTGTTCGTTTACGAGACGCTTCGGAAAAATTAGACTTGCACCTCTTCGCCACGATTTTCTTCACGCTAGTTGCCGCCCTCTGGATTGTTGCGGGATTCGCGGCTCGCAGGGGCATGTCGCGGCTTCCACGTCTCTCGGCCGTGAATCCCGCCGCGGGCGCGGATCTCCCCTGCATTTCCATTCTCTTTGCCGCGCGCGATGAAGATGAAAAACTGCCGGCTGCGCTCTCTTCGCTCCTCGCGCTCGATTACCCGAATTTCGAAGTCGTGGGTGTAAATGATCGCTCAAGTGACGCCACGCCGCAGATCCTCGACGATTTCGCCCGAAGAGATCCGCGCGTCAAGGTCATCCACATTACGGAGCTTCCGGCGGGCTGGTTAGGCAAACCTCACGCTCTCGAGGCAGCATACCGTGCCGCGACCGGCGACTGGTTCGTTTTCACCGACTCTGATGTTCGTTTTGCTCCCGACTTGCTTGGCCGGTCGCTGGCGATCGTGCAAGAGAAACGCTTGGACCATTTGACTTTGCTCTCCGCGCTCGATCTGCGGGGCTTCTGGGAGCCGACTGCAGTCGGCTATTTGGGCGTGTGCTTCGCGATGGGCGCGCGTCCCTGGACGACCAGCGATCCAAAATCCAAGGCCTACATGGGCGTCGGCGCATTTCAATTGATCCGCCGCTCGGTGTACGAAGCCATTGGCACTCACCGCCGCTTGGCCATGGAAGTCCTCGACGATATGAAGCTTGGAAAAATGGTGAAGCGAGGCGGCTATCGGTCTGGTGTCGCGCCCAGCGATTCGTTCCTTGAAATCCGCTGGCAGGAGGGCATCCGAAACGTCATCAAGGGCATGACAAAGAATATGTTTGCCGGATTTGAATTCAAAGTGTGGGCAGTTCTGGTCAGCGTAATTGCGATTCTCTGCATCAGCGTCCTGCCATTCGCGGGACTCTTCGTTGCTGCGGGCACGGCCAGAATCGCCGCCGGAATCGCCGCGACGGCCGCCATCGTATTTGAGGCTGGGATGATGCCGCACGCCAGCGCCTCGCGTTGGTATGGGCTCACTCATCCGCTCGGCGCTCTCATCGTGATTTACATCATCTTGCGTTCGATGGTCGTGACACTCGCGCGCGGGGGCATCGTATGGCGCGATACGTTTTACCCTCTCGATCAGTTGAAACGCGGCATCGTGTAATCCGCCCATTCATTTCTTGCGGGCCTTTGCCGGAGCGGCAGAGGATACCGGAGAGGGGGCATCGGCCGTTGCACTCATACTACTTTCTGCGTTTGGCTCGGCATTCACGCCTGCATCCGCATCGAATAACGGTCCCAGATCACGTTGCTTTAACGAGCGGACCCGATCCCGAATTTGCGCCGCGCGCTCAAACTCGAACTTTTTTGCTGCTTCTCGCATCTTCGTTTCGAGCTGCGCGATCGCTGCGAGCAATTGTTCCTCGTTTTGAATGTCGCCGATTTCAGTATCTTCCGCCGCCACGGTCAGGTAATCCGCCTCCACGATGGCGGCGAGTTGCATGTCCACCGACTTCGAGATGGATTGTGGCGTGATGTTGTGTTCGCGGTTGTACGCAGCTTGTTTCGCTCGTCGCCGGCTGGTTTCTCCAATCGCCCGGCGCATCGAATCGGTCATTACGTCTGCATAGAGGATTGCGCGCGCCTCCTGATGTCTCGCGCAGCGTCCGATTGTCTGGATCAGCGACGTCGCGCTGCGCAGGTAGCCTTCCTTGTCCGCGTCGAGGATTGCCACGAGCGAGACCTCCGGCAGGTCAAGTCCTTCGCGCAGCAGATTGATTCCGATGAGCACGTCAAATTCACCGCGGCGTAAATCGCGCAGGATGCGCACGCGTTCCAGCGTCTCGATTTCCGAGTGCAGGTAACGGCAGCGCACGCCAACTTCGCCGAAATATTCTGAAAGGTCCTCGGCCATGCGTTTGGTCAGCGTCGTCACGAGCACGCGCTCGCTGCGCTCCGCACGCACGCGAATTTCTTCGAGCAGGTCATCCACCTGCCCCTTGATCGGCCGGACTTCCACTTCCGGGTCCACCAGTCCCGTCGGCCGGATCACTTGCTCTGCGACTACGCCTCCTGATTTCGTCAGTTCGTAAGGCCCGGGCGTCGCCGAGACATAGATCGCTTGATTCACGCGGTGCTCGAATTCTTCGAATGTCAGCGGACGGTTATCCAGCGCCGAAGGCAGGCGAAATCCGTAATCCACCAGAGTTTGTTTCCGCGACCGGTCGCCGTGATACATCGCGTGAAGCTGCGGCACGGTTTGGTGCGACTCGTCCACAATCAGCAGGAAATCATTTGGGACGTAATCAAGCAGCGTCGGCGGCGCCTCCCCGGGCAGTCGTCCGGACAAATGCCGCGAATAATTTTCGATGCCGTGGCAATAACCGATCGTGCGAATCATTTCGATGTCGAATCTCGTGCGCTGCTCGATTCGCTGTGCTTCGACGATTTTCCCCTGGCGTTCCAGCTCGCTGCGCCACCATTCCAGCTCTTCGAGGATGCTCTCGATGGCGCGCTCTTTCTGCTCCGCGGGCAGGACGTAATGTGTCTTCGGATAAATCGGCAGGCGGGAAATTTCCTCGCTCGCGGCGCGAATTTCGCCGGTCAATGGATCGATCCGCCGTATCGCTTCAATCTCGCTGCCCCACAGCTCGACGCGCACCGCCAGATCATCGTACGGCGGATGAATCTCAATCGTGTCGCCGCGCACGCGAAAGGTCCCGCGGCGCAGATCCTCACCGCGCTCGTACTGGATTTCGACGAGCTTCCGCAGGATCGCGTCACGGGAGGTGGATTGCCCTTTTTCGAGCATCACCATCATCCCGTAATAGGCTTCGGGCGACCCCAGGCCATAGATGCACGACACGGAAGCGACGATGATCACGTCGCGCCTCTCGAAGAGCGAACGCGTCGCGCTCATGCGCAGTTTGTCCAGTTCGTCGTTAACCGTCGCTTCTTTTTCGATGAACGTGTCTGAGGAAGGCAAGTACGCTTCCGGCTGGTAATAATCGTAGTAGCTGACGAAATATTCAGCCGCATTCCGAGGGAAAAATCCACGAAACTCATGAAACAACTGTGCCGCCAGCGTCTTGTTGTGCGCCAGCACCAGCGCGGGCCGGTTCATTGCCTCGATCACTTTCGCGATCGTGAACGTCTTGCCCGAACCCGTGACGCCCAGAAGCACCTGGTGCTTGTCCCCGTCGCGCACGCCATTTGCGAGCTGCTCAATCGCTTCGGGCTGGTCGCCGCGCGGTTGATAATCGCTGTGGAGCTTGAAATCCATTTACAGGCCTCTCTGATACGTTCCACGCATCAGGCTAAAACTTTAATCTTAACTCATTCCGAGATGCCATGTGCGACTGGCTCCGCTAGGGGACTCGCGACACCGATAGGAGCGTGATTTGCGCCTGGCTTTGCGTGTCGCCGATGTAACGGACGCGATTTCCTGTGGCAGCCGCCGTGACAGTGAAATCCATGTGTGTCGCGATGCTCTGCGTGACGCTCACGACCATTCCGGTGCGCGGCGATATCGCCGTCAGAGTTTCACCGGTTCCCTTCCATTCGCCCGACGTGCGCAGTCCGTTTTTCTCATATACAGGCGGCGTCCGATCTCTTTCGCTCGGTCTCTCGCGCGTCCCCGAGCGCGTCAGGATAATTGCGCATTCTTCCGGCGCGGGAGATGCAGCCTCTGGCCGCCCCGGGCCGCTGTCAGAGCGGGAATTCGCTCCATAGAGAGTGCAAGGCTCATTCCTCTGATACGCCGACTTCGTCCGCCAGACCACGCCAGCCAGCGGTGCACCAGCAACCGGCTGCTCCGATGACCATTTTGCGCCGATGGCAATCCCCCGCTGCGGCGTGGATGCGCCCAGTGTGATCTGGCTGAGCCATTGATTCAGTTCGAGAGCGCGCGAAGGGTCCGTGGCCACATCTTCAAGGCCTGTGATGTCCGTGATTCTGCCGTTTGGGTGGAGAGTAAACTCGATCGAGCGTCCCTGGAGCCTTTGATACTCCTGCTCGAACGCCTTGGCATCGGGATCGAAAGAGTCGCCCTTGCCGCTTGCAGCGACTGTCTCATAAGTCGCTCGCAATCGCGCTGGCTCATTCGTCGTTCCCGCAACAGAAATCACCTCTAGCCGGAGAATCACATTCACGGACTGACTGAACCGCGTTGCGCCTTCGGGATCAACGATGGGACCAGTGGCACGAGCGGTCGTCTTCATTCGCAGTTGGACACTGTAACGAAGCACTTGGCCGGTTGAATATCGCGGGATTAGACGAATCAGTTCTTTCTTGCTCGAATGCTTCCCACTCGCAGATGACGCGATACAAAGTCCGAGCGCCAGCCCAAACAAGAGTAGAACTCGTCCGCGCGTCCGGAAACCAGCCATCAACTTGCGACGCTAGCACAGCGTCACACGTCGTGCAATTCCTCTACTTCGGCGCTGAGCGGCTCGGTATGCGCGTGAACACTGGAGATTTGAGCGTTCCGGCCAGATGAAAAATCGCCGGAGGATTCGCTGCCGCACTTGGAGAATCCTTCGCGTCTTCGGCGGGCAAACTTCGAAATTCCAGGTTTATACGGCGCTGATAATCCACATAACCTTTGGCAGTGAACTTTTCATGCTTTCCGGAGAGTTCCAGGGAAGAAAAATGAACCTGTTCATTCGCACAAGCAAATTCCGCCGAGGCTTCCGGAAACGACGAGGCTCCAGGCACGCGCTCACCGGCGCCGAACGATTGGGCCAAATCTATTGTCTCGTATTCAGCTTTGCGAATTTGTGCATCGCCCTGGCACCTCAGCGAATGAAGCAGCTCATCTCGTCCAAGCCCATTCGCGGTGATTTGCAATACCCCTGTGGCGAATCCCCCGAAAAGGCCAGTCAAGGTAACCTTGCCGGCTGCCATGCGGCTCAGATCCACATTGCGAAAACTGGCTTTCACGAGGTAAGAAGGCTGAGTCGTCAAGTCGAGATTCGCCGAGCCGAACAGCGCCCCGCCATAAAATTCAGCGCGCGAATCGGAAAGCTCAAGCTTGCGTCCTGTCACAGCCACATTCGTGCGCACACGATGCAAAGCGAAGGGCGCCAGCGTGAATTCACTTAGCACAATCGTTCCATCGCCTTTCAACCACGAAGAAACAGCCGCTGGCCGTGGCGTTGAAGCGAAGAATGGAAACACTCGGTCAAGCAGGCCTTCGCGCCGCTGAGGGTTCAGCCAGCGATTCACTTCCGCTGCGTCCAACGAGTCAGCCGCAAGCGCAAATTGCCAGCCGTCTGCCGCATTCTTGCGCTCCAGTGTGCCGCTCCAATTTGCCGCAAATGCATCCGCGGACGCGAGCTGAATTCTTCGTCCGCTCGGATATAGATTGACTGTTCCCCGGACTTGCGTAATCTCACGGTTCAGAAATGGCGCGCGAATCTTCAAGCCAGCGAGAGAAATACTGCCTTGCGTTCGGCCGATGGCTGGCCACGCAGCGCCTTTCCACTCAAGGCGAAACTGCGCTGGCCCATCGAGCAGCCAGCCTTGCGGCAATTTGTATCCCAGCGCTGAAGCTGACGCAAACAGTGTTTGTACATCTCTGCTCGTGCCATCCAGCGTCCATTCGGAATGTGAGTGTGCGCGCCGATCCAGAATTGCGCGCAAGTGAAACGATTGTGCGCCGTCGGCCGACGAAATCATCGTCGCGGGAATCAAAATTCTCTTCGGCGTGAACTCCACCACGGCACGATGCAACTGAAAACGGTCAGGCAAACTCGCGCCGCTCAGTGTCGCGCCCTCAGTGGCGATAGATCCGTTCTCGATTCGTGGCGGCCATCCCGCAATTGCCAAATCGACCCCGGCCATGCCCGCAAGCGCAATATGGTCCTCGACTCCTGAATGAAATGCGCGGCACCAGGCGAGCAGGTCTCCCAGCCGGATGCCGGGTGAAGTTAACTCCAACAGCGTATTCTTCACGGCAATCCGCGATGAACGCGGATCGAACTTCCATTCCACTCCGCCTGTGGCGCGGATATTCGAGTTGGGCGTTTCAATGAGAGCCTGCGTCAAGCGTAGCTGCCCTTCGCCGGGCACCCAGCGCGTATCCGCTTGGATGTTTACCGCAGGAGCATCCGCGCGCAACGGCAGATTCCAGCGGTGCACTTGACTCAACTCCGCACGGGAGGTGTATCGCCAGCCGTCTCCAACGGTCTGTGCCGCCACTTCAATGGCAAGAAGCCCGCGAATCCCGTAATCTGCGCCTCGCGCAAGGCGTAGCACATCAGAAAGTGAAGCGTCGCTCCAGTCGAGATGGAGATTCGCCGGGCGTAGCCGCGACGAAGTTCCTCCGACGACGCCCGTCAGGCGCAATTCGCCGGCCTGCTGCACGGCGACCGCAGCCCGGAACGGCTGCGCCTGCAAGTCCAGTCGCCAGCTTCCTGGTGCTGCTTGTTCAACACCTCCGTCAATGTTGACCAATGCGAAAGGCATTTTGTCGCCGTCGCTCTTGAAGTCCACGCGGCCGCCAGAGATTTCGATTCTTCCGGGCCGTGCCGATCCAGCGATTGCCACCACGCTCGCGGTCATATCTCCCGGGGGTCGAGGCAGCCAGGATTCCAAATTCCATTCGCCATCCGGAAGGT
Source organism: Candidatus Acidiferrales bacterium (assembly GCA_035934545.1). Classification (GTDB taxonomy): domain Bacteria; phylum Acidobacteriota; class Terriglobia; order Acidiferrales; family UBA7541; genus DAHUXN01. The sequence continues at coordinate 45,994 of DASYXV010000067.1, read as the reverse complement.
GCACAAGGTTGAGATGGGGGTTTACAAAAGAGAGCGTGCCGAGTTCAATCCGGCCACGCAGCAGTGCGGTCAAGCGCAAGCCCACGGCGAGCTGGTCCGCGCGCAGGAAATATTCGCTACCGAATCGAGGGTCTTCACCAACCGTAATGTAGTTGGCTTCCAACCGGGGCCCTTTCAGCAGGCTAAAACTGTAGTTGCTAACTTCAACAGGGCGGCCAAACGCCGCTCCCAGCCGGTGCGTGAAGCGAGCGTTAAGCCAGCCGGACCGGAGGATTGCCGAAACGCCGTAATCGAACACGAGCAGGAGTGCGATTGCAGCTAGAATTATTCGCAGCCATCGAGATGATCGCACCACCGGGCGCGGCTCCGACGGCCGCAGTATCACGGACGGTTTGCTCTTCGGCTGCGGCGCTTCAGTAACGGGGATTCGAGCTGGGGCTGGAGCTGCCATCAGTGGACCTCGCGGAACATTCGGCTCCAGCGTGTACGAGTCGGAATATATAGAATGGCTCTGCCGATGTCCTCGAGTTCCTTAGCCAGACTCCTCGAATTCGAATCATCTGTGTCTTCATCCAGAGACCAGTAGATAATGAGCGGTCGCCCGACAATTGCATCTCTGGGCACAAAACCCCAGTAGCGACTGTCTGCGCTATTATCACGGTTGTCGCCCATTACGAAATACTGTTCGGCCGGCACGATCAGTTCTCCATCCCGGACATCCTTCCGAAGCTCCGCGGTCCATTCGGGACGAATTTCACTCTCGATCACGTACAGCTCTTTCGGTGGAAAATCGAACATATAGGGATCCGCATGTGACAAATCGTGGACGACGTATGGCTCGTCCAGCAATTTGTCATTCACGTACACTCGTTCATTGGCGATTCGTATCCGGTCGCCGGGTAGTCCGATTACGCGCTTCACGTAATACGGGTGATCCTCAAAAGGATACTTGAAAACGACCCCGTCTTGGCGGTGAATTGCGCGGTACGGCAGGAATTTGTCGTACCATGCCGCATCCCCACCGAAAATAAACTTGTTCACCAGCAGGTAGTCGCCGACCTGCAAGCCCGGATACATGGACGCCGAAGGGATCTTGAATGCCTGGACTATGAATGTTGTTCCGAACACCGCGAGAATGATGGTGATCACCAGAGATTCCAGATACCCCTGCAGGTTCCCTTCTCTTGCCGCAATCGCCGCCGGCCCGCCTTCGTCTACGGTCTCAGTTTTCGCTGCTGCTTCAGCCATGCCGGTTTACTCCTGCAAGGCTCTCTTTTTTCTCTCGCAGCGCTTGCAGTGCCTCCTTCGCAGCAGCCTGTTCCGCAGCCTTCTTGCTCCGGCCTTCCGATTCACCCAATTGCCGGCCATTCACTCTCACGGCGACACGGAATGTTTTTTGGTGCTCCGGCCCGGATTCTTTGACGACGCGGTATTCGGCGAGCCCCATACCGCGGCTTTGCAGCCATTCCTGGAGCATGGATTTGTGATCCGATTCTGCAAGCTGGCCCTCCGCCAAGGTTGTCTGGCCAAGAAGCGAGCGCTCCACGAAAGCTGCGGCAGCCTCAAACCCGGCATCGCGAAAGATTGCCCCCACAACCGCCTCGTATGCGTTCGCCAGCAGGTTTGGCTTGCTCCTCCCGCCCGTTTTTTCCTCGCCGGGCCCCAGCCGCAAATGCTCGCCGAGTCCGAGGCGGCTGGCTGCTTCCCGGGCGGATGCTGCGTTCACGAGCCTCGCGCGTGCCTTCGATAATTGCCCTTCATCCCAATCGGTGAATCGCGTGACCAGAACGCGGCTTACAGCAAGTCCAAGAACGCTGTCTCCGATGAACTCGAGTCGCTCGTTATGACGCAAGTCCGAGGCAAATGTGCGCGAACGGTGAGTCAGCGCGCGCTCTAGCCATGCGATTTGCTGGAATCGATGGCCAAGCATTTCTTCTAGTTCGTGCTTTTCCTCTTCAGTCATGGGAGACGAATCAATGGGCTGGGGAGCAAGCCATTGTGTGGCAATCCGAATTCGCCAATTCGGTCCTCAATGCTGCGTTAGGGCTTCGGAGGCTGCAATTGATTCCCAGCCTTCGCCTTGGCCTCCGAAGCTCCTTGCTTGCAACGGTCCTGAAGCGACGACGTGACTTGCGCGCACCCGTCAAACGCCTTTGCCGCATCGGAATATTTTTGCAAATTGTCGAAGGCCATTCCCAGAACAAAGAGGTCCACCGCATCTGGGTTTGTCACCCCATCCGTTGCCTTCTGTAACTCTGGCACGGCATCCGCCGCCTTGCCCTCGCGAAAGAGTGCGATTCCCAGTCTCCCGTGAGTGGCGGTGATTACGCTCTCCTTCAACTTTGCGAATTGTTCATCCGTGACACCATCTGGTTTTGGCATCGTGGGCAGGAGGTCCAGGGCGTGTTTGTCGTATTGCTCCGCCTTTGCCAGCTTATCCTTGAAGCTAGGATCATTCACATTCCCGAGGGGAAGCTGCTCCCCAAGCAATGCCAAGACACTTACGTCGTCTCCATTGAGCGCCAGCGCCTTCTCGCCGTTTTCATACATCTTGTCGAGCTGCTGTTTCCGATAATAAGCATTCGACAATCGCGAATAAACTGGCTCGAGGCGCTTGCTAGCTGGGTAAGTCTTGACAAAATCCTCGCCGGCCTGAACCTCTTTGTCGACGTCCGCAGCGCTTGCCGGATTCATGGCCATGATGGTCTTGTAATCTGCAACTTCCTTTGGGTCCACCGGCGTCGGAAGGGGCGCCACCGCTGGCGTGAGCGGGTTTTGTAGAGACGGTTTCTGCCCCTGCTGTGCAGGAGGCTGCTGTTGGGACTGGGATTGTGACTGCGGTTGCGTCTGCGATCCCTGCGCACGAATTTGCGTTGCGCCAACAAAAAACGCCAAAATCAGCACGACGAAACCAGCCTTACCAACTCGTTGAATCATTTTTCCTCTCCTCATATTCTCCCGGGAGAATTCAGGTCGCGACCTCTCCCGTCGTTTAATTCGATTCGAATGTCTAATTCGATTGACCCTTGATCGCCGGACGGTACGGCGCTTCGAGTCCCTGCTTTGCAGCGAACCGTGCGGACTCTGGAGCACCGCTCACCGATAGCGCTGCTCGATATTCAATCATCGCCTCGTCCCGGTCTCTTCGAAGATCATGAATTCGTCCCAAGTAGACGTGCGACCAGGCCAGAATGTCGGGGCTCCGTGGCGTCACCGCCTTCGGGCCTGCTGGCGTCGGGCTCACGAGCTGCTCGAAAAGGGTTTCGGCTTTGTCTGCTTGTTGTTGAAGCACTGAAGCCAGTGCAAGCCCATAAACCGCGCGAGGAAGATTCGGATGCTGCGCCAGGATGCCCTCAAAGGTCGCTGCCGCACCCGCCGCATCCTGCATCGCTATTTGCCGGTCGCCACGCACCAGCGATTGATTCAATTCCGCCTCCGCCACTGCCGTCGCATCTTCGCCGTGAATGCCACCAGAAGTAACCGGCTCCGAGGGGCCCGCGAACTTGAAATCTTCGAAACGTTTTACCTCGCTCGAAGCATTGATTCCCTCGACAAGCTTCGGAAAATAATACGACATCGCCGGCTCCGACTGCTCAAAAAGCACCAGTTGCCGGTAGAGCGGCCGCACTAAAATGAATCCTGTCCGGTCGTTCGCGGAAAAAACTGCCTCAAGCTGATCGATGGGAAGCTTGCGAATACGCAGCTCCACTGCTCGAATGAGACACTCGTCGAACAATCCCACGAAATCGTTCTCATAAGTCCGTGGCAATTGGGGCGCCTTCGCCGCAATGTTCAGCAATTCGCGGCGCGTCGAAATCGTCTGCTGAAATTTGAGAACAAGGGGATCGAGCAGGAAATGCAAAAAGGCGTGGCGGATGTCGCCCAGAGGAAGCGTCGGCCCCGGGCCTACAATGATTGCGTAATGGTCGCCCACATTGCGGAAATTCACGCGGTTGCCGACCAGCGGCTCCACTAGCACGGTAAATGTCCGGCTCCCTGACGGCTGCAAGATCTCGCGAAGGTACCCAGTTGTCTCATACACAATCTGGCGCACCGGACTTGTCACCCTCTCGACCTCATGATCCACTTCCGGCTCGACTGTGGCCAAGTCCCGCTCGAGATGGGCCTCGGCATAAAAATTACTCAGGACTTCGTTGAATCCTTCAATCGTGAGAACCGCGGGCGGCATTTCAGCGTGCGACACGATGTAATCGAACTTTGGAGGGGGACCCGCAACCAACGAGAATGTGAGGAACGGCGAAAGAGTCTCATCCGTGTTCACGAATTGATGCTGCTTGTAGAATTCCCGCACAGCCTCCGTCGCCGGGCCTTTCAATTGAAGCAGCCTGGCTCTCAGCGCCGCCGACGCCGGATAGATTTCAAGCGTGTTCGCATTCGCGTCAAATCCGGCGGCATCCAGCGCGCACATCGTGGCGAAGAGCTGTGGACTTGTCTCCACGCTGATTGGACTTCCCTCGTGGGCCTGAGCACGAGCTTCTTCCGCCCCCAGTGCAGACATCAGCACGCAAGTCAAGGCAGCGGCAAGACATGCCAGACCTCGTATCTTCCGGATAGTGGGCTTCTCCATATTCCACCGTTCTTATTCTAGATGCCTCGAAGCGGACTTCGGTTTGCAAGGCAAGGCCGCTGAGAATGCTGCAGCGTGTGGTCCGCGCTGGTTGAAATTCAACTGTATCGGGCGGATTGTGCGCAGTCAAGGTAACTGAGGAATCGTCGTTAGCCCGGACTAGCCTTTGACGTGAACTTCGCTGAAGCTCAGCATCACCTGGCCCCCCGCCATTGGCCTTCCAAAGAACATCTCCGGGCGGAAGCGTGAAAAAATAAGAATTTGATCGATCTGTCGCCGCATCACGGGGCTGGCGGGTCCAGAAAGAATCGTGTACCGGGCCACCTGGCCTTCTGCATTGAGCGTGGCTTCCACGAGAAGCACACCCGCATGAGAGTAATCGTCGTTTGCAACGATCGCCGGCACAGGAAATGACGCTAGGCTTACCACTCGCGCTGGCTGAATCAAGTTCGTGGGCAAATCGTTCGTAACCGCGCCAATGGGAAGTCCCAGAAAAAGACTCTGCGCGAGGAAAACGAAGAAGAACGCAGCGGTGAGCAGTCCGCCGGTCGCCGGAACTGCCAGAGGCTCCAGAATATTTTCGAAAAACACCCACGCTCGGCCCCAGAAAGGATTTGCAATCTCCAGGCGCACTTTAATGCGCGATGCTTCTTCTTGAATCCGCGCGGCCAGATTTACCGGAGGCTCCACGGGCTTTACATCCGCCAGCACTCGCGCCAGCCGTTCATACCGATATAAATCGTTGCGGCATGCTTCGCATTCTTCCAGATGCGCGCGCACCTTGGCGTGATTCTCTACAGCGATCGCACCGTCCAGGTAGCCTGCCAGTTGACGCCCCACTTCACGGCATCTCATTGCCAGCCTCCTCGCTCTCGCCTCCCAGAAATGACGGCGTATGATGCCGCGGATCTCGGCTCGCTTCCCCTGTTACACGAGAGTACCGAAGCCGCTGCGCGGCGCTCCGTAATGGGTAGCGGTCTCTCCACAGCGTTCTCTGTTCTTGCCTCCTGCTGCGGATGCAGAAATGGTTCCAAAACCTGCTTCAGTGTTCTGCGACCGCGCAGGATTCGCGTCTTCACTGTTGCCACGGAGATTTCGAGTACTTCAGCCACTTCCTCGTACGACAGCCCTTCGAGATCACGCAGGATCACCGCGCTGCGGTACGCTTCTGGCAACTTGCTCAGCGCGCCGCGAACAGCCGACTGTGTCTCTCGCGTCGCAAGCAACTCAAACGGAGTTGCATCAACGTCCTCAATTTCGATAGGGGCATGGGTTTCGTCCGCAGGCGCGTCAATGGAAATCTCATTCCTGCGGTGCCGGCGCCACCATCTCCGCTGGTTCAATGCTTCCCGAACCGCGATCCGGTACAGCCAGGTCTTCAAGGAGGAGCCCTGACGGAAGCCGCCAATTCCTCGAAAAGCTTTCAGAAAGACTTCCTGCGTGACATCCGCTGCGTCGTTGCGCTCCCCAAGGATTCCGAATACAACGTTATAAACCGCAGCATGGTAATAATTGACAACCCAGGTGAATGCGGCATCAGAGCCGGACTGGAGACTCGTCACGAGCTCCGCTTCAGTTCGGCCCCAGGCTAGAGTTTGTGCCAATTCGGACATGCCGATTGCCACCTGTCGCAGGCGCTTGCGCCTGGCCTCTTCCGGTTCCGACCGCTTTCCACCCGGGTACTCCTGCCATTTGGGCTAGGAAAGCTTCTACAATACTCAGACACCGGACTTACCAAATATGTTCCCCAACTAGGATACCAAAAACTACCTTGCCCGGCACGCGTACCAAAGTACCAACGGCCTGCCTCTGCCGGCCGCACGCGATCGCGCCCTTGACTTTCATCCTTGCCCAAGCCACACTCCGGCCATTCCGAGGCATCTTTCGAAGAGGAGAGAATTATGAAGCTCAACCCCGCGGCAATCATCGTCTCGGCCATTGTTTATTGGCTTCTCGGCGGACTCTGGTTTGGCATGATCTTCAGTAAGCCCTGGATGGCCCTGGAAGGTATGACGGCCGCCCGGGCGGAGCAGATGAATCCCATCATTCCGTACATCATCGCATTTGCTACCGGCCTCATCCTGGCCTATGTATTGGCCAGCGTTTGCCTCTGGCGGCAAGTGGACTCTGCTTCGAAAGGCGCATCTCTCGGAGTCCTCTTGTGGATCGGCTTCGTCGCTACCACGACGCTGGCCTGCTACCAGTTCGAAGGCCGACCGTTTCACCTCTTCTTGATCAATTTTGGTTACTGCCTCGTGGGCATGACCATCATGGGTGCCATTCTCGGCGCCTGGAAAAAACAAGCCGCCTGACCAGTTATATCCTGCACCATAGAAACCGGCGGTTTGACGCTCCCGCAGCGGAATGCTATAAACGAAAGGAGTCATTCTCCGTCGGTGGGGCCGTGGCGCAGTTGGGAGCGCGCCTCGATGGCATCGAGGAGGTCGTGGGTTCGAATCCCATCGGCTCCACCAAAAGTTCGCTTTTCGCAGCAAATCCAATTCAAGCCCCCAATTGAGATCGAATCATGGCGCTTGCGGCGCGACTACGCCGATATCAATTAAATTGTCGCCTTTGTTCATTGAAGGCAAAGCACAGATATGGAGCACGACGCCGCTTACCGATGCGCGGACATCTTCAATCCGATTGCCGAAAAAATCGGTGACGTAGCCGATACGCATTCCTTGCTGCACATAAGTGCCGCGCTTCACAAGCGGATAGAAAATTCCATTTTGCTCGCTCGTCAGCGTCACGGCTTGCGAATACCACACGGGATTTTCGACCGGCGCGACCTCGCCCGGAAGCATTTTCCTGTCGCGCAGGACGTTCAGGCAGCCGCGGACGATGCGGTTGACGTCATCGGTATCCACATTTCCTGCATACCCGGCCTCGACGATGATCGCCGGCTTGCCGCGCGTAATCGCCGTATTGTCGAGGTAACGGGAATTGCTGGGATCCGTCGGGCGGTCGTCGAAAATGATGATGTTGTCCAGGCCGAAGGCGAGGACCATTTCGCGCGTCACGGAATCGAGCTTCGGATTGCCCGTTCGCGGCCAATAACTGTACGGACGCAGATTTTCGTCGAGGTCGCCGCCGTGCATGTCAATCATGTAGTCGCTTTGCTCGACCACATCCTTCGTGATGAGCCACGAGGCGCGGTCCGTTTGCGTGCCGTCCGGCTTGCCCGGAAACATGCGGTTCATATTCTTGCCGTCCACGGGATTGAGATGCGGGACTTTTTGAAGAAAAGAATTCACGTTGACGAGCGGAATGAGAATCACTGTGCCGGAAATTTCTGCTGGATCGAGTTCATGGATCAGCCGCTCGACGGCGATGATCGTCGCGTATTCGGTTCCATGCGAGCCGGCGACGATGGCAAGGACTGGGCCGGGCTTCGCGCCGTTCACGACGACAACAGGAATCTGGAGCGCGGCGTCCACTCCGGCGGGAACTTCGATGAATCCGTTGGCCTTCTGGCCCGGCGCGGCAGTTGCTGTGCCGACCGTGATACTTTGCTGCGCGTTTGCCGTGATGGCAGCAATACATAGTGCGACCAAGGCGAGTGCGCTTCGGAGAATTGTGGTCATGCGGCCTCCTTGCTCCCGTGCGGAGCGGGGAGAAACTACCACTGGGGGATGCAGAGGCGCAAGCGCAGGCGAGCGTCTTTTGGGAGGATTCTGCAAATGAAATTCATTTGCGATCAGGAATTCGTAAGTGGCTTGTTTTGAAATAGTTGACGGTTTGCGACTGTGCGTCTCGTTTGCGATCAGGAAAGGCAGTCGAGAGGCCGCCTCCGCAGAAGCATGCTTCGGCGCAAGGAGCTCGACCCTTCGACTACGCTCAGGGTCAACGACTTCTCGATGAAGTCGTTGAGAGTTATCGATTAGAGATTGAGATGTGGTTTGTTTTGTTACAGTTAGCTCGGAGTCTGATAATTTCGCGGGAGGGATGGAGCCCGCTTCATGGACTCGAATTAACTTCGAAAATTGCAAGAGGCGAAATTTGCAAAATGCGATTTTGTGTCGATTAGAAATGTGTCCGATCCTTTGTTTTCTATAACTTAGGCCAAATTCTAATTCCGGACTGTTTCGATTAGAAATCGTCTGCCCTTCGACCCTGCTCGGGGTCGACTCTTCGAGTTGAGAAGCTGGAGGCCCGAAGCCGGAGACTGGATCCGCCATGGCGATGAATCGCTTTAGCGGTCGGGAAAAGAAAATCGCCTTGAAAGCTGCGTTCACTTTTGGAGGGTAGTAGAAAGGGAGGGCAAAAGTAACCTGGTCTGTGGTCCGAAAAGAGGACAGGTAAGAAACCTGTCTCAAAACTGGCCCTGGGACAGTAGAGAGATTGCCTGCGCGGAGGGCTCAGTGCTGGAAAGTTTGATCTCTAGGAAATTCTGAGTCGTGAGCGAGCCGTGATACTACTTGAACCAGTTGTAGCCGAGGGTGAAGAGGAGGCTGGCATTGAGGCCTGGGTTGAGATGGCCGAGGCTGGCGTTGGAGTGATGGACGAGCTGGATTTCGAAGTCCCAGGCGCGTTTGGGTCGCGTGAAGAAATGGAAGCCCGTCGCGGCCTGCGAAGAGAAATTCACATAAGAAGTGTTTCCGGGCGGGACGTTCGCGGTCGAAAACACGATTCCTCCGGCGATGAGAGCGTAGGGCGCGATCCGCTGGCGGCTGGTGAAATTCCATTTGAAGATGACGGGCTTGAAACTGCCACCGTAAACGGCGCCGCCCGGCTGGATGACGGTGTATACGGGCATGAAGTCGGCGGCGAATTCGAAATTGCCTCGAAGGAAATTGTGGAGATGCTCGGCGGTGAGGATGCGGCCGACGCGCGCGCCGACGATGACGAGCTGCGTCGTCGAAGATTTGCCCAGACCTGTTCCGCCGCCGATAAAAGGCTGAAATTCCCATGTGCCTTTCGTCAGCGATTGCGAAGGCAAACCTTGCGCACTCGCGCCGAAAGCGCAGAGGAGTAGCAAGAGCGAGGCAGAAATAAATTTCATGCGACTTCCGAGACGAAATCGAAGTATCGAAGAGCGATAGGTTAGCAAGTTACTCGGAGATGCGCAAAATTCAATTCGCCCGGATCGGACGCTAGGGAGGTCGCACGCGGGGATACGGCGAACAGCGTCGCCGCGCCCCAGACGCGCGCGAAAGGAAATAAAATGTGACAACTCGCGTTATGTCGTACCTAAAGGTACGACCCACAATGCTTTTCGCGCCCCAACATGCAACGCGAAGGACGCCACCTCGAAGATTGAAGCAACAAAATGCGTCGGGACCGATACTTTCCGATACAATACGCGGGGCATGGCGAAAATTACATTTCTGGGCGCGGCGGGGACGGTCACAGGATCGAAATACCTGGTCGAGGCCGGCGGCAAGAAATTGCTGGTGGATTGCGGGCTCTTTGAAGGTTCGCGCGAACTCAATCAGCTCAACTGGAAGCCGCTGCCGGTGGATCCGGCGGCGATTGACTGGATTGTGCTGACGCACGCGCACATTGACCATACGGGGTATTTGCCGCGAATCGTCAGCGGGGGCTATCGGGGACCGATTTACGCGAATCCGGCGACTCGCGAACTGTGCGAGTTGCTGCTGCCGGATTCGGCTTACCTGCAGGAAGAAGACGCGAAATACGCAGCGAAGAAGGGCTATTCGCGTCACAAGCCGCCGCTGCCTCTCTATACCGTGGAGGAAGCACAAGAGACTCTCCAGCGCTTTCAGGAAATTCCGCGGAAAGACCCGTTCGTCATCAGCCCGCAATTCAGCGTGAAGCCGACGGACGCGGGGCACATTCTGGGTTCGAGCTCGCTGCAACTGACGATTACGGAAAATGGGAAATCGTGCGTGGTCGCGTTTTCAGGCGATATTGGGCGTTACGATCAGCCGATTTTGAACGACCCGGAGCCAATCGCGAATGCGGATTACGTACTCTGCGAAACGACGTACGGCGACCGCGACCACGACAAGAGTTCGCCGTTCGATGCGATGGCGGACATCATCAATCGCGTGGCGAAGCGCGGCGGCGTGGTGGTGATTCCGGCGTTTGCGGTCGGGAGAACGCAGACGATCATGTACATCCTGCGGCAGCTCGAGGAGCAGCAGAAGATTCCACACCTGCCCGTGTACGTGGATAGCCCGATGGCGATCAACGTAACAGATTTATACGCGCGTCACCACGAGGACCATAGCCTGGAGTTCACGCGCGAGGAGCAATCGGGCGACCGCGATCCGCTCAACATGCGGGAAGCTCACATGACACGCACGGTGGAAGATTCGAAGAAGATCAACAATGTTGTCTCGCCGTGCATCATCATTTCGGCGAGCGGAATGTGCACCGGCGGACGCGTGCTGCATCATCTGGCGAAGCGGCTGCCTGATTCGCGCAGCGCCGTGATTCTCGCGGGCTATCAGGGCGAGGGGACGCGCGGGAGACAGTTGCAAGACCACGCGCCATTCGTGCGGATTCACGGCGAGGAGATTGCCGTGCGCGCGGAGATTTGCACGCTGGGTCAGTTTTCGGCGCACGGCGACCGCGGCGAGCTCGCGCGATGGCTTTCGGGATTCACAACGGCGCCGAAACGCGCGTTCATGGTGCATGGCGATCCGCCGGCGCTGCAGGCGTTCAAGGGAATCGTCGAGCAAAAGTTCCACTGGCCAGTGACAATTCCGGCGCTGGGGGATAGTTTCGACCTGCTGCCCTAATTTCAAAACTGTCTTGCCAGGATTTCCCGGCGAAGAATTTTGCAGCCTGAAAAACCATTTCGAGATCGGCTTGATCTAAGTATCCAAACATAACGCACCACTCACAGGGCGAGGGACGACCACCACAGGGCAACCGACCAGTTCCCCGCCCCGCTTCTCTCTTCAAAAAAAACTCCTATCTGACTGACGGGCGAAGCTTGGAGAGGCGGCGGGAGGCTTCGGCGAGCGTTGCTTCCTTCTTGCAGAAGGTGAAGCGCAACTGCTGCGCGCCATCGGCGGGATTGCGATAAAAGCTCGAGCCCGGAACGCCAGCGACGCCGATTTCCTTCACAAGATACCGCGCGAATTCGACGTCGTTGGCGAAACCGAAGGCGGAAATGTCGGTCATAATGTAGTAAGCGCCATGCGGCGTGAAACATTTGAAGCCCGCCTGAGTGAGAATCCCCAACATGCGATTGCGGCGCTCGAGATAATCCGCGGCTAGTTTGTCGTAGTAGGCATGCGGCATGCGAAGAGCAATAGCACCCGCTTCTTGCAGCGGCGCGGCGGCACCGACCGTAAGGAAATCGTGGACCTTGCGAATCGCGGAAGTGACCTCAGGCGGTGCAATCGTCCAGCCGACGCGCCAGCCGGTGACGCTGTAGGTCTTCGAGAGAGCGTTGATGGTGATGGTGCGGTCGCGGAGGCCTTCGAGCGAAGCGGGAGAAACGTGCTGCGCGCCATCGTAGAGCATGTGCTCGTAAATTTCGTCGGTGATGAGGAAGGCGTTCCAGCGGATGCAGAGATCGCGAATCGTTTCGATTTCCGCGCGCGTGAAAACTTTGCCGGTGGGATTATTGGGAGTATTGAGAATCAGGGCCTTCGTTTTATTCGAGAAGGCGCGGGAGAGTTCATCAGGGTCGAAGGTCCATTCGGGCGCGCGCAAGCGGACAAAGCGCGGCGAAGCGCCGCTCAGAATCGCATCAGGGCCGTAATTTTCGTAGAACGGCTCGAAGACGACGACTTCGTCGCCCGGATTGATGACCGCCATCATCGCAGACATCATCGCTTCCGTGGAGCCGCAGCAAACGGTGATTTCGCGTTCGGGGTCCACTGTGACGCCCTGCGTGCGCTGGAATTTCTCGGCGATGGCGTCGCGAAGCGACTTCGCGCCCCATGTGATAGCGTACTGATTCACGTCGCGGGCGATGGCGTCGCGCGCGGCGGTCTTGATTTCCTCGGACGCGGCGAAATCGGGGAAGCCCTGCGCGAGATTGATGGCATTGTGGGCGATGGCGAGGCGCGTCATTTCGCGGATAACGGATTCGGTGAACTGCGCGGCCTTGGCGGAAAGGCGCGGATCGGCTGAGATTCGCCCTGCGGCAACAGGATTCATCGCTTGCCTCCGTACAGCGCCCGGTAGATCGCGGCGTTGCGCAACACGATCTGCACGTACTCGCGCGTCTCAGTGAACGGTATGGACTCGACAAACTCGGGCAGCTCGGCGTAATGCTGCCCGTCCTGCCACGCCGTCACGCGGTCTTCGCCCGCATTGTACGCCGCCAGCGCCGCTTCCACGCCGTGAAATTGTTTGATGAGACCGGCGAAATAGACCGTCCCAACGCGAATGTTGAACACGGGATCGAACAGGCGGTCGTCGGAATAACGCATGCGGAGCTCGTGAGCGATGAGGCGGCCCGTCTTCGGCAGGACTTGCATAAGCCCGAAAGCATTCCTGTTTGAGAGGGCCTTTTTTTCGAATGCCGATTCCTGGCGAATAAGCCCGGCAACGATCATCGGGTCCACACCCGCGCGACGCGAAGAGATACGAACATCGGGGGCATACGGCAGGGCGTAGGCAAGATGCCAGGCTTCCTTCATGTCGCCGCCGATGGGACGAGATTCGAGTTCAGGATAGATCGCTCGAATGGAGACAATCGCGCCGCTGTAATGCTCGGCGTTGATCGAAGCGCGCGCGATGGCGAGCTGCAATGCGGGGGCGTGCATGGCCGAATAACCTGCATGCAGTTCGAGGACAGCATCGTCATCGAACGCGATGGACTCTAGGGCGAAGCTTCGCGCGACCCAAGGCAACGCCTCGGTCGGCTCCTGCGGGCCCCATTCCTCTTCCGGCGCAAGCGGGGGAATGGCATCGAGGAGTGGCAAAGAAGATGCAGTTCCCTTTTTCAAGGCTCGGAGCGGAGCTGCTGCTTCCGCTGCAAAATAGTTCGATGGAAAGCGTTCGCGCAGTTTCTGAAAGTACGCGCGCGCATCTTCTGTCTTACCAGTGCGCTCGGCAAGGCGGCCAAGCCAATACAGCGCGTCCGGAACGTAGGATGCGCCGGGATAATCTTGAATGAATTGTTCCAACAGGCTCGCGGCGTCGTCATGCTGCTCCATGTAGGAGGTCCAAGCGATGCGCCAGCGCGAGTTGACGACATCACCGTTCGCCGATGCGCTGGAGCCGAAGCGGTCAATCACTTGCTGATAGAAGCTCGAAGCCTTGTCGCGCGCAAGCTCCACCCAATAATCGTTGCCTGTCCAGAAGAGAGTCCGCTCCGTCCACTGGCTCTTCGGCGCGACGGAGAGAGCATCGCTGAGAGAGGCGAGCATGTCCGTCTCGTCGTTCACGGTGCGATAGGCCTGATTGAGATAGAAATCGCGCTGCGCAGCCGTTTCCGCGGATTGCATATTCGAAGGCGTGAACGCGGCCGGCTGCACGCCGAGTTGCGCGTGGCAATCCTCGATGCGCGCTTGCGCGAGCTTCAAGTCATCGCCTGCAAGCGATGGCAGCAGCTTCGTCAGAGCGTCCGCCGCATCCTGCCAATGACGCGCGTCAAAAAGCGCGCTCGCACGCGCCAGTTGATCCGCGACGGTCGGCTTTGGAAACGAATCTCCCAGCACGCTGGCAAGGTAGCTGGCTTTGTCGCCTGCTTCGGCGGCTTGCGGATCGAGAGGAAAATGATCGTAGACGGTCAGATAGTCGCCCGCCGCGGCGATTTTGTCTCCTGCCTGCTCGTGCGCCTGGCCGCGAAGAAGAATCAGCTTCGGAGTCGCCTCGACCATGTCGCGAGCCGCAGCGAATGCGTCGAGCGCGCGCTGCGGCTGATTTGCAGCAATGGCGGCCTCACCGAGCGCCTGCAAAGCCAGATTGGTGATGACGCTCTGCGGATAATCCCGCCGAAGCATTTCGAGTTGATCGAGCGCGCTGGCGTTGTTGTTCAGGCTGCTGTCCACTTGCGCGCTCCAGTAGAGGACGTAGTCGCCCAGCAACGTCTCCGCCTTCGCGCGGTCGAGCCAAGCGCGCGCCTGCGAGTAGCGCGCCAAGTTGAAATCATAAACGCCGAGCGCGAGGGCCGCGCGGGCGCCGAGTTCGTCCTTGGCGCGGGCTTTGGCGAAGGATGCCATTCGCTGATACGCCGCGCCGGGCTTCGTTTCGTTCTTCAGCGCGCGAGCAAGAGCGGTGAGCTGTTTTATCCCCGCGGCGAATCGAGCCGCACTGACAGCTTCCGAGCGACTTGCAGATGCCTGTTGTGAAGCGCGCTTCGGCAATGGCCTTTTTGTCTGCGCGGACAACGGCGAGGCGCTCAGAAACATGAGCGCGCAGAGACCGACGCAGAGAAATACGGCAAGACGCATAGGCCTTCTCAAAAATTTCAAATTAGCGGCGCACAACCGGCGAGGGATAGGGATAATCTCCGAGGGCTTCCGGGTCGCCACCGCCCAGGACCTCCACCATCCAGTGATGAAAATAGTCCACTGGATGGTCGAGAATTTTCTGGAAACGGCGGTCATATTCCTTTCGGGCCTTGTCGAGTTCGCCGCGGAGACGGCTGCAAATGTCCTTGTTCTCGCGGCCCTTGCGCACATCCTCCGGCTTCAACATTTTGATGTCTTGCATGGAAACTTTGGCCACGCGATCGGCGCGTTTGTGCATTTCCTGCTCGTCGCGCGGGAGGCTGGCAATTTCAAACGCTGCTGCTTCAGGTTCGGCAACTTCTTCCGGCTCCGCGGCGATTTCCTCCGGCTCTACTTCGGCGGCTTCTCTCAGACGCTCGCGCCGCGCTTCTTCCAGGGCTGCCTCTGGCGCTACTTCCTCTTCGGGTTCGACCACGGGCGCGCGCCGAGACGCCATTGGCGCCGGCGTGTGAGGCAAAGGAGGACGCTCGCGGCGTTCCGGGGGCGGAAGCGTAACGCCGGCGGCCCGGATGTCTTCCGATGAATCTTCGAAGTCGGAATCATGTTCACGGCGCTGCACGGCCGAGGTGATGAAGGATGCGAGCACTGAGAGACTCGCAGACAGCGAGGCGGAATTCGTCTGCGCGCGCAGCATGGCCGGAAGAGTGTTTGTGGGCCGCGCGGACGAGCAAGCCGAGACCAGGTCAGCAAGCGCCTGGTGCAACTCCTCGATGGAGCGCTGGAGCGCAGGAAGGCTGTCGCGGACGGCCCGCGATACGGCCTCATCCAAAGCGCGTTCCCGGGCTTTTCTTGACTCGGCCATGTCTTATGAAAGCGCCCCCAGAATGATTATGGAAACGCGAAGAAAAAGAGTCAACACGGTTTCCTGAAGGATGTGTCGAATTCCTTTTTATAGACTTCCGCTCGATTGGGAGGCGAAGTTCGCCGAAATCATGCGGCAAAGAGCAAAGGGCCCGCTAACTACCTGCGCGCGGCTTAATCAGCTCGTCGAGATAGTCGGGCTTGCTCTCGTCGCGGACCAAGTGCGGGTAGCGCTCGCCGCCATGGTAATTGACTGAGACGGTCTTGTAATAGTCGTTGTCGATCACGAGCAGCTGAATCGGCTCGGAGCTGTCCTTTGCCGCCTTAATGGCATCTTCGAGGACGTCTTCCGTAAAGACGCGACCGTTCACACCTGCGACGGTCATCCCCGAAGTGACCCCTGCGTTGTAAGCCGGGCTGCCTACGATCGAATCGTTTACCATGCCTTCTTTGTCGAGAATCAAACCGATGGAATAGGCTTGCCCAGGATTGCCGCCGCGCAGTCCGGACAGCATCGGCTTATCCGAAAATGCGACTTTCCATCCGCCGTTTTCGATTCCACCAGTCGGCGCATCTGGCGACAGAGAAGTCACCCGTTCGTGCAAAAACTTTGCCCAATCATACGGCGCAACCTGATTGAGCGTGCTCACTACTTCCTCGAAGGTGTACGGTTTTACTTCGGGGCCATTGTTCACGCCGCCGTGGAACAGATGACAGAAGTCGTCAATGGATTTCGCGCCGTGGCTCTGCTGATGGATGATGGTCGCCACTTCGAGCCACACCAAATCGCCCTCCGGATAATAGTCGGCGCCGCGCCGCCAGTTGAGCCATCCTCGGCCGCCAGCCAGACCGGGAATGCCGGTCGCGGTGTCCTGCAAGTCGCGCCAAGTGCGGCCGGGACGTCCAGGACCAAGCTGCGCAGAAATGTTGGCCAGATACTCGTGATACTGCTCGGGAGTCCAAAGTCCGCTGCGCGCGGCAAGGAGGGGGCCGAGATAATCCGTCAGACCTTCATAGACCCACAGCAGATCATCCTGCATGGGAGTTTCGTATTCCGGCGTGGCCAGATCCGCGGGGCGGCGGAATTTGCCGTTCCACGAATGCATGAATTCGTGCGAGAGTAAGCCGCCCAAAGCCATTTCCGCGTTTGGTCCAATCAGCTCGCGCTCAACCATGCGGCTGTCGTTGGACTCATTGTGCTCCAGACCAAAATGCGCGACGTGATCGCTGAGCGTGAGCAGGAAATGATAATCGCGGTAATGGCGAGCGCCGAAAAGAGCGCCGGACTCCGCCACCAAGTTCGTCATCTTCTTTATCGCGTCGGGGCTGATATCGAGCGCCGCCGCGCTGTCGGCGGCCAGGTCTAGCTCGTGATGAATCTTCTCGCCCGGCGGCGTAATATCGATGGCACGATAATACTCTCCCGCGAGCACCGGAGAGTCCACCAGCCGATCCAGCGCCACGGGCTTGAAGTTGATTTCATTTCCTGAGGAATTCTCGACTGGCAACGGCGTGCCGTACTTCCATCCGGCCGGAACCTTCAATTTCGCGTGGAACATAATCGCGTCAGACGGCTTCCCCGCTGGATATAAAACATTTTGATTCCAGCTAATCACCACCAGCTTGTCGGACGAGGACGGCGCGCCCGAAGCGAAACCTCCCGCAAGAGGCTCGAGATAATCGAAGTCCACGTCGAGGCTCGTCGCTCCCTCGGGAACATTAACGTGGAACGTGAATACGTCGAGCTTGTCGCGCTCCCACGGAATCGCCTTGCCGTCCGCGGTGAACTTGAGGCCCGTCACATTGGAGATCGGCCCGTCCGGCCCGTGCTCGCCCGGAATCCACTTCGGGTAATAGAGGGTGAGCGGCCCAGCGTGAACTGGCACCACCATGTGTGTGCGCACGATGCCCAAAGACACTTGCGATGCGTCCACCGTCAACTGAATGGCAGGTCCGGCCTGCGCGAAGATCGCCGGCGCAGCAATAGTCATCACGGCGAGAATCAATAAAACTCGAAGATACATCCGCATCATAAGAATGCTCCTTACAGAGATGTTGGAAAGTTTCACGTCCAATTCACGGAGGCGCATCATACCTCCGGCGCGACGATGATGGTAGGACGATTTTGCAAGGCAGGCGATTCCGCGTGATTTCGCCTCAGGCGGGTTCGCGTTTCAACTTTTCTTCCAGCTTCGCTTTGACCGCTGGCCATTCGGAATCGATGACGCTGAAATACACGGTATGGCGGATTCGGCCGCTTGAGGTAATCATGTGGTTGCGAAAAATGCCTTCTTCTTTTGCGCCGATACGCAGGATCGCGGCGCGCGACCGCTCGTTGAGAGAATCCGTCTTCAGTTCGACCCGAATGCACCCCAGCGTCTCGAAAGCGTGGCGCAAGAGCAGGTATTTGCATTCCGTGTTGACGACGGTGCGTTGCCACTGGCGCGCCACCCAGGTCCAGCCAATCTCGACTCTGCGATGCTCGCAATCGATATTGGCGTAGCGCGTCGAGCCGATCACTCGCCCGGATGCCTTCTCTATGATAGCGAATGGGAGCGAAACGCCCCGCGCTTGCTCATCGAGCGCTTTCGCGATGTACGCGGCCATCTCTTCGGACGTGCGCACGGAAGTGGGAATCCATCGCCACAAATCTTCATCGAGCCCGACGTGAGTCAGAGCTTCATGATGAGATAGCGAAAGCGGCTCAAGTCTGACGTGCGCTCCCTCAAGCGTCACTGGTTCTACTTGCATCTCGCCCATGTTCCACCGCTCATGACTCCACAATTCTACGATGCGACACATGCAGTGCGCACGATCGCATCTTCTACTGCATGCCTGCCAATTTGGGCTATACACTCCACAACTGACAATTCAAGCGTTATGATATGGCTTGAAATAAGCCATGACTCCATGCAAGGAGCTCGATGGCGGCGAGGTCATACCCATGCGTAAAACACTCTTGATTTATCTTCTGGCAGCAGTGTTTTTCGTTGCAGCTGCGGACACATTCACTTGGCGCGTTTCTGCGGGAGAAAAGGCGCAGACATGGACCGGCTTCGTTACCGACACTCATTGCGGAACGAACTGCCAGGTGACGAAAAATATGACTCCGGATCTCCACTGCATCAAGATGTGCGTCAAGCGCGGCTCGAAATACGGCTTGTGGTCGGGCAACAAAGTGTACGTCCTCGATCCACAATCTGAGGCGGCAAAGTACGCCGCAAAGAAAGTCAAAGTAACCGGCACGATGACTGGCGACACGATCCACGCAACCTCGATCGTGCCCGTAGAACCATCCGCCGCCGTCAAGAGGCAGTAACCTAAGGGTTCATTTGAAGGCGTAATTGACTGTGGCGGTTTCTGAGATATCGACTGCGTTTCTTTGCGCCGAGAAGTACCGATAGGGCAGATCCGGTAATTCCTCCAACCGAAAGTCGGGTTGTTGTCGCGTGGCTCTAACGAGGTTGGCTGAAACGCGATACATTTCAGAGATGTGAATTCCCATCTGCTGCGCGATGGTCTGAGCCTCTGCGTGCGAGCTTTCAGTGGCCTTCTGCACGGCCTCCTTTTCGTACGAATCCGGGTCCTTAATGGTGTAAGTAACCGCCGAGCCTTGCTGTATCGCGGAATACGGAAACGGAGCAGCGCCGAGCATTGCGCCCGTTTTGCCGAGAGCGTCAATTGCAACAGCCACATCATGAGTGAACTTGGAATCATCGTTCAAACTGGAACCTTCGAAGAAGACGTACAAAAACTGGGAGGCTTGGATTCCTGTGACCGAGTTTTGAGTCAGCACGGAATACGCGCCTCCAGCTGGTGCGAAGGTGATCGAGGTGAGCTTATACTGATTCGAAGAATAGCCGAGAGTCGCAAGAGCTGCTTGAACGTCCTTCGTCTTTCGCGCATTTTGTGCAGCAGCGTCGGACGCCAGGGGCGCGGTGGACCGAATCGTCAGAGTCAGGATGGCTAAGTCCGCTTTGGCGGATACTGTCCCTGTACTGCTGACTATGATCAGGCGATCTTGAGCGTTTTGCCCGAAAGCAGCGGGCATTTGAGTTGCGAAGAGGAGAAATGCAAGAACCGATGGGGCGAGGCTTCTTTTCATATTTTCCCTCCGACGGAATTGCCGCAAAGATATCATTCTCGTCAATTACAAGCAACATATTTCGGGCCGTTGGTCGACGTACAATTTCGTCCTCATCGCTTGCAAACCGAGTTGTCTGGCGCTGATCTAGGCAAGCAGCAAGAACCCCAGCGTGCTAAAATGAAGTTCGAGTCAATCCTCGGGGGCGAAACGGTTTCGACGGAAGCTGTCGCGGCCCGAAGGCATGCCGGGCGCCACCTGCCCGCAATCGGGTGGAACAACACAACTGCCAATACGCAGTTGGCTTACGCAGCCTAATTAAAAACTAGGCAGCGCGTCTCCCCTCCTGTCGCCCATGCGAGAGGGATGAGGCGTCACAATGTGGGCTGGCTGGCGCGTTTCGGTCCGTAACGCACCGGCGAGAGCACCGGACTAGCCGGCTGCGTTTCTTGCCCGCTCTGACCGCGGCCGGCGAACAAGCGGATTGCCGCAAGGTTAGGCCGCGCGCGAACGGGATAAGCATGTAGTCTTCTGGTGGCAAGGCTTCTCGGACGGGGGTTCGACTCCCCCCGCCTCCACCTGCCTTCGCGCAAAGAGCGCGCTATGGCAGGCAAACCTGTGGAAATGATGCCGCAAGTTCCCAGACAGGCAAGAACGATGCGCGAAGGCGGGCAAGATTCACTACGTCTACATACTCCGGAGCGAGAGTCATCCCAGCGAGACCTACATTGGCGCTACCCATGATTTGCGAACACGTCTTGCGCAGCACAACTCGGGGAGATCAATCCACACCAACAAGTTCAAGCCATGGAAACTAGAAGTTTGCGTCGCGTTCCCTTACAGAGAGCTTGCCGTCAACTTTGAAAGATACCTTGAGACGGGCTCTGGCCGCGTCTTCGCGGCTCGTCATTTACTCGCCTAAGAAGCTACTTCGGATTGTCCACGTATTTGCAGACGTCCTTCACTGCGTTGCTCAGCAGTATCGTGGAAGTTGAGAACACAGCGTCACCGCCCTTGCGGAACACGGTGAACTTGTAACGTCCGGACCAGCCGCCCGCTTCGAGCATGAAGTCGGATTCCTTTGAATCGAGTGTTATGGTCACGTTGGGGCACTTCTCCCGCAGATTCTTCACGAGGTCCGCTGACGGCACTGTCGAAGCCGGCGACATCATGAGTTTCAGCGGCGGCTTCGGCGATTTCGGTTTCCCGTTTGCCGCGCCAGCCAGCAGCAACACCGGCAAAATGACCGCACCAATAAGAGCTCTGATCCTCATGGGAAAGCCTCCCTAGTCGTAAACACCGATGCAAGCAAAATGTTCCGCGTTCCCGACCCTCAGCTCCTGCGACGGCATCTCGCGCCGGATGGTTGCATACATGGCCGGTCCAATTGAACGTTGAACCAGATACTACGGATGAAACGCCTGCCTGGCCGCGTTCTAGTTTGTGTGGTCTGCGCCGCTCCGCTGAGCGGCGCAGCGAACCAGTAGCCGAGGCGGCCCCGATAATGGTATCTATAGTTCAAGCAGGCGCGCAGGTGCTTCGCCTGTCAAATCCTTGGGAGCGAGCCGACGGCGCTGTGCGAAATCGGCAGGACGAATTCGAGGAAGTCGCTTTGCCTCACTCGCGAACTCTGCTTCGTGTGGCGTTCCGGCTGACCGTCGATTCCGCATCAGCCGAGGACCTGGTCCAGGAAACATTTCTGCTCGCCTGGCGCAGCTTCCATCAATTCGAGCGCGGAACGAATGCGCGCGCCTGGCTGTTTCGCATCCTCTTCAATGCATTTTACGGCCAGGGGCGCAAGCTCCGCAGCGTGCCGCCGCTCGTTTCCCTCGACGCGCCTGACGCCTCGGGTGCAGAGCCTGCCGGCACGGCGAGCCTGCCGCTCGCTGATCTCGCCGAAGTTTCGCAAGCACTTGGCCAGTTGTCCCAGGAGCATCGCACGGTGCTTTTGCTCGGCGTCGTGGAAGGGTTCACGTGCCAGGAGATTTCCGGAATTTTGAGAGTCCCAATCGGCACAGTGATGTCGCGTCTCAGTCGCGCCCGGCAGGCGCTGCGTGTCCAGCTTGCGCCGGCCGCATCCAATTCACGCGCTGCATCCGGGCCTCGCGCCTGCTGCGCGCAAAAGGAAGCTTGATGAACTGCGCTGAAGTCAATTCCCTCTCATCCCTTTATCTTTCCGGCGAGCTCGATCCGTCGCGCTCCGCTGCCATTGCCAAGCACCTCGCGACGTGCGCTTCCTGCGCTCTGCAACTCCAAATGCACGCGGACCTCGACAATCTTCTCCGTCAGGCGATTCTGTCGGAACACATTTCCACAGCCGGGCTCGACCGACGCGTTCATGAACGCATCTCCGCCGAAGTGGAACCGCATCCGATTCGTGTTGTTCCACGTCGCGCCCTCGTCGCGGTCGCCGTAGCGATCATTTTTCTTCTAGTCGTCGGCGTCGGCTATGCGCTGTTCGTTGGCCATCCTGCTCCCGTCTACGCCGATGCCGCCGCGGATCATCACGATGAAATCATCGATCAGCAATCCCGCAAATGGCTGTCCGATCCGGCAGCCATTGCTTCCCTTGCCCGTGAACACGGCATTTCTCCCTCCGCTGTCACAGCGCTCGCGCCCGCCGGATATCATCTTGGCTGCGCCAGGGTTTGCCGTCTCAATGACCATGCGTTCCTGCATCTGGTTTTTGTCGCGAACGCCGCAAGCAAGTCGCCCGACAAGTATCACGAAGTTTCTCTCTTCCTTTGCTCGCGCGCTGCCGCGCTGCCTCGGTCGGCATCAACAAAAGAGGACGGCCGAAATTTTTATACCCCTGTTGTCGGTCCCGAACATCTCGCCTGCTTCGAGACGAACCAGGTGACCGCTCTTGTCGTCACCGATCAGGCTGGCGATGCCGCCTTGAATTTCGCCCGTTCTGCCGCAGTGGTTTTCTAACCGCAGATGCGGCACAAGCCGAGAGGAAGGAATGGCCATGAACGTCAAGAGAATTACGCCTGTGCTGCTCGTGGACGAAATCGAACCGGTGATTCCCTTCTGGGTCGATCGCCTGGGCTTCACCAAAACCATTGAAGTTCCCGACGGGAACAAGATCGGTTTCGTTGCATTTCAGAAAGGCCCGGCAGAAGTCATGTACCAGACTTACTCGAGCGTGGAAAAAGATGCGCCTGCGGGAATGTCCGCCGAAGCACGCAAGGGCCCCACGTACCTCTACATCGAGGTGGATAATTTAGACGATGTCCTCAAAGCGCTAAAGGACGTCAAGAAGGTGATGGCAGAACGCACAGCCTTTTATGGCATGCGCGAATTCGCGGTTCAGGATCCGGCGGGCCATTTCGTTACGTTTGCCCAGCAGGTTTCCCAAACCAAACAATAGAGTTTTCGTTGGAGACATGCGGAGATCCATTCAGCGCGTCTTTTTGGCTGCTACTGCTGTGACTGTGGCTGCTGTGCCGAGCCGCCGCTCGCAGGGGCAGCTTTCTTCTCAAGGTCCTTTTTCTGTGACTCAAGACCTGCCTGTTCCTTCTTCGTATCCGCAATGGTTTTGATTTCCTGATCGATCCACGCCTGGATATGCGCCTTCTGGTCGTCCGGCGCAGTCGCGAGCTGATCCTGTAGTTTCTGCAAGTATTCCTGCTGGGAATCTATGTCGCGTTGTTCCCATGCAATCATCTTGTCGGCGTCCTCGGTCGTCTTCGGATTCGACAGTGCAGTCGGCGCTCCCTTCTGCGGAGGGTTCGTGGCCGCAGTTTGCTTTTGTTTTGCTGCCGCATCGGCAGCGGCTCCAGCGGCAGCCTGAGTCTGAGTCCGCTCCACATCCATGTAGTCGTCCGCGGGCGTTCGGACTGAAGATATGTCGTCTTCCGTCCAAACCTTGGCGGTCTTTGTCGGCGCGGGCTTGGTCTTTTGGTCCTGCTTCGCCGCAGGCTGCTGGGCCGCCTGCCCCGAGGAACTTTGCCCAGCCTGCTGAGCTACGGCCCCCGCGGGATACAGCGCCAGCATCACGGCGCCCAGCCACAGATTCCTGACTGCTTTCATGTATTGCTCCCTTCAGCCCAACTAGAAATTGAGGATTTCCCGGAACGAGAGCTCCTGAAACTTCTTCAGAGAATTCGTGGAATTGTTAATCCAGCAACTGTTGTAGTAAATGCCGTTTCCGCCTCCACCGGTGATGTCATAGTTGACCTGGCCGAAGCTGCTCAACTGATTGCCTTGCGAGTCCTTGGTCGTGGCGACGAAAATACCGCCGTCGAACTGCCCGCTGCCGCCGCCGTTGCCAAGAAACGTCGTGGTGCCCTCGCCAACGATCAGAACCAGCCCGTTCCAGCCGGAATTTCCCTGGTACGTGAAGTTCCCGGTCACCACGAGGATGCCCGAGCCGGTGTTGGGGCCCAGGTCAAAGTTGCCGTCCACGTAGACAATCTGTGGATTGTCTGCCGAACAGGTCGTCGAACCCGTGCATGACGGCGACGTGTTTGACCAAGTGCCTGAAGGCATCGAGCTCACGACGTTGGAAAAAGTGTAGTTTTGGGGGGGATTTCCGGGGGCGGGTGGGCTGCCCAAATTCACGTTGGCGTTCTGCTGAATCGTCTGCAGAGCGTTATCCAAGTCTGCAGGATTGTCGAAAGGAGAGGTCAAGGTCACGTCACTCACACTAGGCTGCCCCTTCGGGGGAGGAGGATTCCCGCCGGTATAATTGCCATACCGATTCGACGGAATGCCATTCACCACGGTCTGTTGATTGGTGTTCTGCCCCGAAGCATCCGTCGTGCCGATCGCCGGCAGCGAAGTATTGGGATTCGGAGTGCAGCCTGGAACGGCGGGGGCAGTACCGGAGCCGTCTGTGCCGTTTACCTTGTACGGAGTTGATGTAGCTCCCTTGAACTGTTTGATTGTGCCGGGCATGGTCAGCGGTGACGGAAGATTGAAATTGAGAATGTTCATCGTCACGTCGTACTGCAGCATCCGTCGGCTGCCGTCTGGCAGCACCGACAGGGACGTCAGGCGAAGCACCTGGCTTGCATTGGCGAACTGGGGCAGCAACAAATTCGCTGCTGTGCCCACGAATCGATGCCTGGTCCCACTTATAGGATCGGTTGCATAGAAAATGGGGTTCGCGGAGTCTATGAGGCCGTCTCCGTCCACCTGCACATTTCCCGAGGAGGCCTCGGTCAATCCCGTGATGCGGACCCATTTCCACTGCGGCCCGTTCAGCCCGGCAAGCGTCCCCCCAGGGGCCGCGGCGAAATCAGAATTGATGTTCGGCGCCACGACCTCAGTCGCGGCCGCGAGAGACCCCCATTCCTGCGCGAACTCGGTATCCGCATACTTGCTGCCTGCCACCGTCGGAGTGACGTTGTCGCCTGGCGCGGGGTTGACGATGTATTGCACTTGGACTGTCGGAGACACCAACATCGGATTGGGCGCATTTGGCAGCAGGTTAAGAATCGTGGTCGCGCGCCCGGGCGCGAGCCGGCCGCGTACTTCCTCCAGCCCAGCGGCCGCGTTATAAAACGCCTTCGTCGAATTGCGGTAGTTGGAGTCAATCGCGGAACCGGTGCCCGACATCAGCACCAGCGAAATCGCTACCGCGCTGATCAGCATCAGCGCAAAAATCGAGATCAACAGCGCGACTCCCTTTTCGGACTCTTGATTCTTGTTGGTTCGAATAGCTCTCATGGTCGTTTCCTCGCAGTTACTGGTTCGGATTAATCCTCTCAGCCTGGCCTGTCAAAGTAACAATTCGTGGTACACGGTTTCTTATATCCGGCGCGGACGTCTGCACAATCAGGGTGATTTGCACTTCACGGATGTCCGAAGGCCCATTGGCTGCCGTGCAGAGCGCCGGTCCCGCCGCCGAATCGCAGTAATATGCGAAAATCGGCACCTGGGCGTTTCCGGGGAACATACCCGGATAGTATTGCTGTATGTTTGCTATCTCCGCGGCCGTTGCGTTGTTCATCACTCCGTCCAGATAGGGCACCAGGGTGGTGGCACCCGTGGTCGCCGCCGCAGGATCGCCTCCTGCCACTTTTGGCACCATGGCGCGCAATAACGTGTGGCTTCCGGCCGGCAATTGGTAACGAATCCACTGCGCGCCGGCAAAGCTAGTTGGATCGGGATTTTCCTCGATAATGATGTCGAAATTTCCGGGCGCGGGCGCGCAAGTAGCTCCCATCGTGCATGCCGCCGCCGGATATCCGGCCCCTGCCGCCCACGCAAATGGCACCGCCACCTTCGTTGCCGTCACAGCTGCCGGGACCCCCGCCGCCGCGTACGAATTTGCCGGAGGATATCCAGCCTGATGGATGTCGCGTGTGAGCTGGTCCATCGTCACATTCGCTCCATTGAAGGAATTCAGCACTTCGGATTCGATCTTGTAGCGCTGTTCCGCTACGATCAGCACCGTGAACACGGCGCCGGTGATGATGGTGAACACAGCCGCCACCACCATCAGTTCGATCAGCGAAAACCCCTTTTGCCTTATAAGCTGTATGGCTCTCATCGCTGCACCGTCGCTTCCACGTTCACAGGGAATCGGAATTGCATTCCCGTTCGCTGAACTCCCACTACAAATCGCTTAGACGCCACTTGGCCTGCTGCGCTTTGGGTGACAACCACTCCCCAACGCACCTGGTATGTGCCTCTGGATGCGCTGTTCGGATTCGTATAGTTGCAGTTGTATCCCGCGACGGCCGCTTGCGTGAAATCCACCGTCGCGTTCCCGTTGAACATGGTTAAGTAATTTGCAGTGGGAGACTCCACGCTACCTCCCGCTGCGCCGGCGCCCAGCGACATCGCCCCGCAAATCGGATCAGTCACAGTAGCGTTAGTGAGAGGCTGCGCCGACATTTCGTCCAGGAGCTGTTGTGCGATCACCACCGATGTGGTGTCGTAGCGATTCGCAGTGTTGGTCTTAATGGCAAAAGGAACCAACTGCATCACGGCCACCACGCCGAACAGCAGCACGGCCGTCGCGATCGCCAATTCGATCAGCGTGAATCCCTCTTGCCCTGCGTTTCGCATTTTTCCCGCCTGTACAGTTCGCATCGCTCCGCTCCTATTGTGCTACCCAGCTTCCGTTGGCCGCGGCTTGCCACACCTTCACTTGGCCCATGGCTGTGACAGTCACAGCCCGAAAGCCGTAAGTGGGCTGATTGGGGATGCCGATATACGTGACATAAGGAGGGGGTGCGCCGGGATTGGGAAAAACTGTTCCTCGCGCATCAAACGTCAATGACCCGTTCGGAACGATGGCAGCCGCGTAAGAGGGCCCCATAGACGCCGGGCCTGGGGCGACTCCGGCTCCGACAAACGTTGCTGGTCCGGGCAAGTCCACTTGGGGTTCTGTCGGATCTGGTTGTCCATTTCCGTTCTCATCAATTGCAACAACCCAAAGCCCACCTACTTGCGCGGCGACGCAGGAGAGGCGGCCGTTCTTGTGTATGGCTTCAAATCTTGTACGTTCCAAGAGTCCCGCCACGCTGTCGGCCGCGCTCGTCAGGCGGTACGAATTCCATCCTTGCATGATCGACGGAATGGCAATCGCCGCGATGATCATCATCACGACCACGCTTACGGTGACCTCAATTAGCGTGAAACCTATCTC
The DNA here is from genome assembly GCA_035934545.1 of Candidatus Acidiferrales bacterium. Classification (GTDB taxonomy): domain Bacteria; phylum Acidobacteriota; class Terriglobia; order Acidiferrales; family UBA7541; genus DAHUXN01. The sequence continues at coordinate 18,527 of DASYXV010000067.1, read as the reverse complement.
GGCCTTCCGCTTTGGGCGCTCGTCTCGTTCTTTCGTCATTGCTCTTCCCCGCTCCTAATTGCCTGCTGAAAGTTGGCCTTCTCAGATAACGTCAGGTGCGCACCCGCATCTCTTCTGCCCACCTATAGTGCAGGCGGCAAGCCAATCGATGCCTCCGTCTAATATATTGATACTACAAGGCTTACGTTTTCATGGAGCAAGGCCCACTCAAGAGGCCCCTGCTGCTTGGGTAGAAATGATACCTATTGAGAATGCTAGGTAGGGAGTCGAAGTCTTGTGAATTTACCTCCTCGGAGCCTTCAATTCTCGTGCCTAGACTACGGCCACGAGGTCCTGGGTTTGGGCAATGGGCGCCCAATAAACTTGTCCGCCGCTTTCCGGCTGCCGCAGCTAGTCGAGCATCCCTCGCTTGGCTCCCAGTGACCACGCCCCTCCTCCCGCAGCTATCGAGAATATCCACGAGCAGAACATGGCAAAAAACCGCGCGCGCATCGCCGACGCATCGGTGATGCCTGAGACCGTGGCAAGAAATGCGAATGCGCCGGTCGCGAGGATGCCTGACCGACTGGAAGCACACGCGGAGCAAGAAAAATCTCTTGCGGCTATTTCTGATATTCTTTCCCGCGTGCGACGCGGACTGATTTTCGTATGTATTTTAATTTTTGCCGGAACTTGCGCGCTGGTGGCGGCACAAAGTTCGCAACAATCACAGAGTCCTCCGCAGACGCAACAGCAAGCGGCGCCCGCTCAGCCTCAACCACAAAACACAGCTCCAGCGCAACAAGCGCCGACTCCTCCGCCGCAAACCTTGCAAACCATCGTGCTCGATCCGGCGCATGGAGGGCCGGACACGGGAGCGCGTGGCGCGAATGGCGTCGCGGAAAAAGATATTGTGCTGGAATTCGCAAACGAGGCCGCGGCTTCACTGCGAGCCGAAGGATTCAAGGTGGTTCTGACGAGGCAAGGTGACACAGATCCGTCGAGCGATGACCGGGCAACAATTGCAAATGCGGAGAGCGGCACCATCTTCATCAGCTTGCACGTCGCTTCGACGGGCCCTATCAACACCGTGCGAACGTACACATATCTTTTCCCCGCGACGGTCGCCGCTGTATCGAGTGCGAGTTCAAGGCCGGCAACGCCAACCGTTGCTCCATCAGGATTCTTGATGTGGCAAGAAGCGCAGAAGCCGTTTGTCGAGCAGAGCCGGAAACTCGGCGATTTGTTGCAGGTCGAGCTCGCGCAGAAATTCAAGAATTCTCCCGAGGTTTCCTGGAGCGCGCCGATCTATGGACTTCGCTCCGTGACTGCACCAGCGGTGGATGTGGAAGTTTCAAGCGTCGCGGCAAATCCGCAACAGCTTGAAGCGATGGCGACTCCGCTCGCGCAAGGAATTGCGCGCGCCGTCGCGGCGTATAAGACAATTTATCCGCCGGGAGGCCGCTGATGCAGCGCCGGCAGAAGCTCGCAATCGTAGCGCTGATGATCGCCGTGATCGGCGGGCTGATTTACGCACGCTTGCTGCACCGCCGCGTCACGCAGCTCGAACAGACGCGCGCGACGGAAGAACAGGAACGGCGCGAAGTGATTGCGCCGCCAATTTCCGCACCGACGGATGTTAACGTCAAAGCGCAGATTTTTTGGATTTCGGCATCACAGCCCGATCAACTGGCCTCAGTGAACGTGCAACTGCCGCTCTCCGCCGATCCGGTGCAACGAGGCAAGCAACTCATCGGCGCATTGATTTCGAATCCGCCGACGTCCTCGCAGCGGACTCTGCCCGCGGGAGCGACGTTGCTCGGTTTCTACATTTTATCCGACGGGACTGTTGTCGCTGATTTTTCCGATGCGCTTGCATCGGAATTACCTTCCGGGATTTTGAGCGAATGGCTGGCAGTGGAATCCATCGCAAAAACGCTGGAGACAAATGTGGTAGGAGTCACGCGCCTGAAAATCCTGATTCACGGTCAGGAAGCGGAAACGCTCGCGGGACATTTGGATTTGACGGGATATTTTGATCTCCATCCATCGGCAACCATCGCGCCAGTAGCGGCTCCCGTAACTGCGCCAGCGAAAACTGGAGCAGGGCGGTGAGCGGAATTTGAATCGGGATCGGTGCGTAGCCCACGAATGAGAAGCTGCTGGTTGCCGTCCCGGCAAGTGGTGGAAATCGCGCAAGAGTGGTTGAGATTGGCCAGCGCGCAAAGATAGGAGCAACGAGGGCGGTGCCGTGTATTGCATGGGAACTGCGCGAGTTAGCTGAATTTGACTGCGACTGACCCGATTGGCAGACCCCTTGCCTTAGTAAGTGCGGTATGACGTGGCAGAGGCAAATGCGGCAAGGAGGTCACAAAATGCGAATCCTTAAATACACCGCAGTGATCGGACTAGCCGTCGCGCTATTCGGAGGCATGACGCGCACGGCTGACGCGCAGGTGCGAATTGGAATCGGGATTGGAGTGGGCGCGCCCGTGTATGCGGGCCCGCCGCCTGTCTGTTACTACGGCTACTATCCTTACTCCCCTTACGCATGCGCGCCATACGGCTATTACGGGCCGGAGTGGTTCGTGAGCGGTGTTTTCATCGGGGCGGGTCCGTGGTTTCGCGGATTTTATGGCCCTGCATTTTATGGCGGCCGAGATTTCGATTTTGATGACCCCGGATGGGTCTACTTTCACGACCGCGATGGCTGGAGACACTTTCGCGACGGAGACCGTTGGCGCGACTTCCGCGGCGAGGGGTGGCGTGAGCATCGCGGCGACGACGGATGGAGAGACTTCCGAGGCCGCGAAGGATTCCGCGGAGATGATCACCGCGACTTCCGAGGCGGCCGGGATTTTCACGGCGACCGCGGCTTCCGCAGCTTCGACGGCGGCGGCCAATTCCACGGGCGTGGTGACGTTCGCGGCGAGCGCGGCTTCCGCGGCGACCGTGGATTTCGTGGGGGCGATCACGGGTTCCGCGGAAACGGCGGATTCCATGGCGGAGAAGGTCGCGGCAATGGACATGGCCATGGAGATCATGGACATGGCGGACGCCACTAACAATCGGGCCTAGAATGAGTTGATTTCAGACGGCCGGCAGCGGACACTGCCGGCCGTTTGCCATTCTGCGGACAGCTCAAGCGCACGAAGTTCTGTTTGGAATGAAGGCAAAATCATCCAAGGTAAAAAGTGTCACACCCGTGAAAAACAGCGGGCAATAAGAACAACCGAAACGATTGACAGCGAGAAAAGGAAACGCCAGACTGATGCGCGAAATGCGAGTTCGCTGTTTGGCGGACTACGGAAGTATTTGCAAACTGCAACTTCGGGGGGAATGTGCGAGCTGACGGGCGCGCGGCAACTCAGATTCGGCCGATCAAAATCACGCCGGACTTCGTTTCGACAGCGGAAGGAAGCGTGCTGATCGAGGCGGGGCGGACGCGCGTGGTCGCGACAGCGACGATTGACGACGGCGTGCCGCAATTCCTAAAAGGCCAGGGCAAAGGCTGGGTGACGAGCGAATATGGAATGTTGCCGCGCGCCACGGACAAGCGCACGCCGCGCGAGGCGTCGCGCGGGAAGCAAACCGGCAGGACGCAGGAAATTCAGCGGCTGATTGGACGCGCGCTGCGCGCCGTGACGAATTTGGAAGCGCTCGGCGAGCGGACGGTGTGGATTGATTGCGACGTGATCGAGGCGGACGGCGGAACACGCACGGCTTCCATCAGCGGCGCATTCGTCGCGCTCGCGCTGGCATTTGAGCGCTTGAAAGCGGCCGGCATCCTGCGCGCGATTCCACTGGAGGATTCCGTGGCCGCGACGAGCGTAGGAATCGTGAAGGACGAACTGCTCCTCGATCTCGCTTACGAGGAGGATTCGCAGGCGCAAGTGGATATGAACGTAGTGATGACGGGAACGGGCCGGCTGGTCGAAGTGCAGGCGACAGCCGAAGGGCGTCCGTTCTCCTCGGACGAAATGCAGCAACTGCTCAAGCTGGCGGCGACGGGGATCCTTCAAGTCACAGAAGCACAACAGGAGTTGCTGCACATGGAATTCCGTGCGCGCGCACGTTAAGCTGTTGCTGGCATCTTCGAACGCGGGCAAACTGCGCGAGTACCGCGCGATGAGCGCGGGGCGCGAAATCGAAATTGATTTACTGCCGCGATTCTCAGACCTTCCTGAATTCTCCGAAGACGCACCAACATTTGCGGAAAATGCCGCGGGAAAAGCGCTGCACTACAGCCGATTCACGAGGGAAATAGTCTTCGCGGATGATTCGGGCCTCGTCGTGCCGGCGCTCGGCGGCGCGCCCGGAGTCCGCTCGGCACGATACGCGGGAGCAGATGCGAACGACGCGGAGCGCATGGCGAAACTGCTCGACGAAATGCGGGGAAAGGTCGGCGATGCACGCGCCGCAAAATTCGTTTGCGTGATTGCGGCGGCGCGGCAAGGGCGAATGCTCGCGGTTCTCTCTGATTCCGCAGAAGGCGTGATTGCTGAAAAGCCTCTCGGGCGAGCAGGTTTCGGCTACGATCCGGTATTCTATTTCCCGGCGCAAAAGCGCACATTCGCTGAGTTGAGCGAGCCAGAAAAGAATGAAGTGAGCCATCGCGGGAAGGCATTCCGCAAACTGCTCGAACACCTTCCGGCTGACCGCACGACGAGAACCCCCTGAAGCATCGCTAGGATACGGACGATTCGCGCAGACTTTTTCGCTGAATCCATCCTCAGACAAATTTAATCTAAGGTTGAGAAAGTTGGCAAGGAGGAGTAGAAGGGTAGCACCCGCTCTTGAGGAACGTTTCCATGGCTACCGCAAAGATGGCGCCGGAGTTTCTTTCCACACTGCAAGCGAGGCTTGCACAAGCGCGGTGTGGAACAGACGGGCTGTTTACACTCTTGCGCGAGGGCGCGCTCCACGACCGTCCAATTCCCGAGCGTCACCGGCTGATTTTTTATCTTGGGCACGTCGAAGCATTCGACTGGAATTTGCTCGGCCGCGGCACGCTCGAGCTGCCAAGCTTTCATCCGGAATTCGACAAGCTGTTCGCCTTCGGAATTGATCCGGTGGACGGGAAATTGCCGAATGAACCGGCGTCGGCGTGGCCGAAATCGGAGGAAGTCCGCAGATACAATGCGCGAGTCCGCGAGAAAATCGATGCGGCCCTGAGCGAGTCGAGCGAGAAATTGCCGCAGCTGATTGTCGATGGAACTCTGCTCAATGTCGCGATCGAGCATCGCCTGATGCATGCAGAAACGCTTGCTTACCTGTTTCACCAGCTGAGTTACGAAAAGAAAAAAACCGCCGACATCAAATCGCGAGGCAATCCAGAAGATTCCGCGCATGCGAATGGGCTCGTGTTGCAAGGAATGTGCGGCGTCCCTGCGGGCGAAGCGACGCTGGGGATACTGCGTGGAAACGGCGACGGATTCGGCTGGGACAACGAATTCGCGGAGCATCGCGTGCGAGTGCCTGAATTTTGCATTCGCGAGTTTCCCGTGACGAATGGGGAGTTTCTCGAATTCATGCGCAGCGGCGGATACGAGGAGAAGAGTCTTTGGAGCGCGGAAGACTGTGAGTGGAAAAATGCGGCTGGCATTTCGCATCCATTGTTCTGGGCGAGGAACGGCGAGGATTGGGAGTATCGCGGGATGTTCGCGCAGTTTCCTCTGCCGCTAAATTGGCCAGTCTACGTGAGCCACGCCGAGGCGGCGGCGTTTGCGCGATGGATGAACCAATCGCTGCCGACGGAGGCGCAGTGGCATCGCGCGGCGTACGGCGCACTCGATGGCGAGGAGAGGCAGTTTCCGTGGGGCGATGACGCGCCAGACGCAGAGCGAGGCAATTTCGATTTTCATCACTGGGACGCGACGGCCGTCGGCACACATCCCGCCGGACAGAGCGCTTTCGGCGCGCAGGATCTGCTCGGCAACGGATGGGAGTGGACTGCGACGCCCTTTGGAGCATTCCCGGGATTCGAGCCGTTTTCGTTTTATCCCGGCTACTCGGCGAATTTCTTCGACGGCAAGCATTTTGTGATGAAAGGCGGATCGTCGCGCACGGCGGCTTGCATGCTGCGGCGGTCGTTCCGCAACTGGTTCCAGCCGCATTATCCGTACGTGTACGCGAAATTCCGCACGGTGGAGGTGTAGTCATGGCAACTGCGGCGCGAATGCATATCGAGAGCATTGCCGGAACATCGCTGAGCGATTTCGCGGCGGACGTGCGAGCGGGATTGAACAAGCCAGGGCAAAAGGAGTTGCCGTCAAAGTATCTGTACGACGAACTCGGCTCGGCGCTTTTCGAAGTGATCTGCCTGCTGCCAGAGTATGGGCTTTCGCGCGCGGGGGCACGGCTGTTGAAGCGGCATGCGGAGGAAATCATTGATCGCTTGCCGCAGCCGGTCGTGGTCGCGGAATTGGGCAGCGGAAGCGGGACGAAAACTCGATGGATACTCGAAGCGCTGGCGCGGCGGCAACCCGTCTCGTATTACCCGATAGATATTTCGCGCACTGCGCTTTCGCGATGCTGGCAGGAGCTGGGCCGGATTGACAGCGTCAGCATCGTGGGGTTCGAACGCGCGTATCTCGATGGACTGCTCGACGTCGCTTCGCGTCGGCAGCCGGGCGAGCGATTGTTAGTGCTCTTCCTCGGAAGCACGATCGGGAATTTCGACCGGGATGCGGCAGACAAATTCCTGTGTGACGTCCATGCGATTCTGCGTCCGGGAGACGCGCTGCTGCTCGCGACGGATCTGGAAAAGCCCGTCCACCAGCTGGGACTTGCGTACGACGATCCGACAGGTGTGACGGCCGCCTTCAACCGCAATCTGCTGGGTCGCATTAATCACGAGCTCGACGCCAATTTCGATCTGACGCGATTCGCTCACGAGGTCCGTTACAACGAGGCCGAGCGGCGAATCGAAATGCACTTGCGCGCGTTGTCGTGGCAAAAGGTGCGGATTCCTCGCGCAGGCATGGAGGTCACGTTCCGTGAGGAAGAAACCATTTGGACGGAGAGTTCGCACAAGTACCGGCGCGAGGAAGTTGTAGAGATGGGAAAGAGGACTGGATTTCGGTGCGAGGCGCAATGGGTGGACTACGAATGGCCTTTCGCGCAGAGTTTGCTCATCGCGGAGTAGCGTTGGCAGCGAGGCGAAGCGATCGGGTCGAGACACACCGGGCATTGTGATATATTTCTCGCCCTATCGCGATGGCAAAAAAACCAAGTAAGTCAGCGAAAAAGTCTGCTGTTCGCGCAAAGTCGAAAGGCAAGAAACCTTCAACAGTTGCAGGGAACACCCCAAAGGTTTCGCTGCGGACTAGCCCAAAGCGCGTCGCAGCAATTCTTGCAAAACTCGACGAGGCTTATCCCGCGGCAACGTGCGCGCTGCGGCACGACAATCCATTTCAGCTCCTCATTTCGACGATCCTTTCCGCGCAGTGCACCGATGAGCGCGTGAATCAGGTCACGCAGTTGCTCTTCCCGAAATATCCGACGCCGAAGCATTTTGCATATGCGAATCCGAAGGAACTCGAGCAGGATATCCGCCCGACGGGATTTTTCCGCAACAAGACGAAGTCCATCATGGGCGCGAGCAAGAAGATTGTGGAGGAATTCGGCGGCAATGTCCCGCAAACGATGGAGCAATTGCTGACGCTGCCGGGCGTGGCGCGAAAAACAGCGAATGTCGTGCTCGGATCGGCGTTCGGGATCGCTTCGGGTGTCGTGGTGGACACGCACGTGCAGCGGCTCGCGGGGCGGCTGGACCTAAGCGCAAACACAGATCCGAAGAAAATCGAGCTGGATTTGATGCAAATTATCCCGCAAGACAGATGGATTCTCTTTTCCCACCAGCTGATCTGGCACGGACGGCGCGTTTGCCAGGCGCGGAAGCCGCGATGCGTCCAGTGCAATCTCGAACGGCTGTGTTTCTCGAAAGACAAGACTATTTGATTTCATAACGTTGCCATTTTCTACATCGGCTCCCCCAAATCTGAGCGCAGGTCTGCGCTTCGGGCTATAGTGAGCGGAGCTTTTGCCGGCGGGCCGAGGAGGCAGGATGGAGCTGGTAACGGGAAAAGAGGCGGCGGCGCGCGTTCACGGCATGATCAACGCGAAGTATCAGGTCCACCGGTACTCCGTGTACCTGACCGTGAAGAGAGTGTTCGAAATTGAGCCGACTGGGCGCGTGGATTTCGGCGGGAAAGAATATGCGACCGCGGGACGCGTGGCGCTGGCGACGCGAAAAAGGAGCCCGGAAGACCGCTACTTGTGGTGGGGGCTGGGCCGCGGGAATTATTTTGTCGAATTCAACGAAACACTGGAGCTCGCCGAGGACGAGATTGCAGTTCTAGAGCCGGACGAGCGGCTGCTGCGCGCCGGCGGCACTCATGCGACGATATGGCTGCGGGGAAAAATCGAGCCAATGGAAATGATGATCGAGGTCGGCGCGCTGAACCTGGAGCTCAAGGACAACGCGCGAACTTCGCGAATCCGGGTGTACCGCCTGGAAGGAATGCCGCTTAGCGGGGTGGAAGTCGCCGAAGAAGAGAAGCCTGAGTCAAAAAAGCCGCGGCGGCGCTGGTGGCAATAATAGGACGCCACGGCGATAGTCTCTCCCGTAAACGCAAATCGTTGGCGGAAGACAATTCAGAATGATTCCCTGCCGAAGGTAACCTATAATCACAATATGAAGAACGTCGGGGCGTAGCGCAGCCTGGTAGCGCGCCTGCCTTGGGCGCAGGAGGTCTCGAGTTCGAATCTCGACGCCCCGACCATTCCTCCCGGCTTATCCATTCACTGCAGGCGACCGATCACAAAATCTCAGGAGTTCCTCCCAAGATCAAAACTTCCAGCCAAACCCGAAAGAAATGATCGGATAGTAGCGGAAAAATTTCAGGTCCTTGTTGATCTTCGCCTCTTCTGAAGCGATGTTTGTTTGCACCGTCGGGTCGGTAGCGACATTCAGTGGAGTCGCGCAGGGGCTGGTGCTGCCGGGGCAGGCCAGACCCACCAGGGAGACTCCCACTTTAGGTGCCTGCTGAAAGACCGCGCCGAGATCAAAGTTAAACGTAAAGTGACGACGGCTGCGGGGAAGCAGGTTTCCGAAACCAATCTTTACCGTTGGCGCAGCGCGGTTGAGCGGCAAGGTACCCGTTCCCGTGATATTGCCGTCCGCGGTGTATTGCGTGCCGCCAAGAGTGAAGGACTGTCCGTTCGGGATGAAGGCAGTGGCGTCAACTTTGTTGCCATTGTACAAAAGCCCGCCGGGGCTGACATGGAATCCCCCGAAGAGGTAATAGTCAAAGTCCGCCTGGAAGGAGCGGAGGTTTAATGATCCCTTGTAACTCGCGTTGTCCTTGTTGAATGTAGGAAGTGTGTAACTGAAATAGTTGAAGCCCACTCGGATATTCGCGCGCCGCAGGACTGCCGTTGCCGCCTGGCCGCCAAAGCCCAGCGTCCCGGAAGTGAATTGGACTCCGAAGCGGGGAAGTTTCCGGTTCTTGCCTCTTGGCGGAGGAGGAGGCGTCGCAAGCATGAGTGCGGTGGAGGATGACTCAAATTTGCCTAGGGGCACAGAACTGGCCACTTCGGTATTTGCATTGTACAAAGAAATTCCTTTGAATTGATTCAAGGGGAGCGATGAAATCACATTCTGCGCGGCAATCGTGTCGTTCACGGACCGGCCAGAACCGGAAGCCGGCAACAGCAGCGCCGCGCAAATACAGAGCAACACAACAAGGGGCTGGGATACTCTTCGCAAGGCTATCCTCCAGGAATAAAATTTCGGGCTTGCCTGCAAAGCCCGGTGCGCCGATTCATGATGTCTTTTTAGATACGATGATGGAGTGTTTCGCCGTTATCCTAAGTGAAATCTTCTCGCGGGAGAAGTATTTCCGACGGAGTGAAATCGTTTGAGTTACGCCTCTCGGAATCTGATTTATCCGTGGAACTTAGCAGCTTCTCAATTCGCTGCTGCGAGGTTTGAATCTTGAAGCCGCGTACTACGATTCCGCGGAAGCCATTTCGTTGCGCGATTTCGATGCGGCCACGTCGGCGTGTGGAAGCTTCGAGGTAACTTTGGCGCAGTAGACCTGGCGAGCCAGCCGAAGTTTCTTCATCACCCAGATGCCATACCAGTTGAAGTCCGGCTCATACCATTTCAAACCGTGGCGGGCTGAAACCGGATGAGCATGATGGTTGTTGTGCCAGCCTTCCCCAAACGTGAACAGCGCCACCAGAAAATTATTCGTCGAATGATCGTGCGTGGCAAACCGGCGCGAGCCCCATACGTGCGTCGCGGAATTCACCAGCCAGGTCGAATGCAAAGTGAAAACAGTTCTCGCAAAAATTCCCCAAAAAACGAATGGCCAGCCGCCCATGGCAAGCAAGGCAAAGCCGAGAACAATCATCGGAACATAATGGAATTTGGTGATCCAGACGTGAAATCTGTCCTTGGCCAGATCCGGAACGTAATGCGCCAGAGTCGACGCATCGTGGTGCATGGATTTGCCGACCAGGATCCATCCCACGTGCGCCCACCACTTTCCATCCAGAGGCGAGTGCGGATCGCCCTCCTTGTCTGAAAATTGGTGATGAATTCGGTGCGTCGCGACCCAGAAGATCGGCCCGCCCTCAAGGGCGAGCGTGGCGCAAACAGTTAAGACATATTCGACCCACTTCGGTGTCTTATAGCCTCGATGAGTCAGCAGTCGGTGATAGCAGATTCCGATTCCTAGGCTTCCGGAAACCCAATACAGCACAACCGCCACGAGCAGCGCCTTCCACGTGAAGAAGAAAACAGAAGCAAGGGCCCCGAGATGGAACAGAATCATGATAATGGATGTCACCCAGTTGATTCCGTCTTCGTTGGTCTTCGACTTCCCAAGGACTCTGAGGTTCATTCGGACTTCCTTTTTCCCCCTGCCCAAATCCACTGAAGAAGACTCAGGGTTGCTCGCATCATCCACTTCGGCTGGGGAACCTGTACGGGTGAACTGCTCGGGATAGCTTCGCATCGGGGACTCTATTATGGATCTCTCGGGTTGGTTCACGGGGCTGCTGATTTTTCCCTCTCCAGGACCACAATGTCGGAACCGATAAGACCCCTCGATTCCGCGCACTTTCCGGTGATTTCAATCGCTCCGGAATTCAGAGCCAAGTTTTCGGTCTAGATTGAGCCTTGGGGTATGAGGCGCGCTTCGAGAATCTCACATCCCAAATTCCGACCCGTCGCTAGTATCCCACAGATGTTCGGAAATGCCTCTAAATTTCTCGCGAAGAGGTTCAATCGGTAAGGAGGGGGGGAACGAAAATGTCAATGGTTGTCGAAATTGGCGGAAAGTAAGTAGGTGCTACGTTGAAAGCTGATCTCGATTTCGATCATCCTTGACTCGCAATGAGCCGCGGCATAGATTGCCACAAGTTCTTTCCCGGGGAGTCCAATGGAGCGCAGACGCGAACCTCGGCAACCGTTTTTCGCGACCATCGAGCTGCTCGAAACACAGGGCGACGTGCGAATTCAGGCGCGAACCGGCGATTTGAGCCTTCATGGCTGCTACGTGGATACGATGAACCCGTTCCCTACCGCCTCAAACGTGCGCGTCACCATCATCCACGAAAATACGAAATTCACCGCGGTTGGCAATGTCGCCCACTCACAACCCAACGTCGGAATGGGAATCTCATTTACAGAAATCGATCCGGAGCAGAGAAAAGTCGTGATGCAGTGGCTTTCGAGCGTGCACGGGGATTGATTTGGACTTCCACGTCATTCGCGGAGAATAAATTTATGTCGAGCAATCCATCCAGCGCCCGGCCGCACGGCCTGAATTTGCAAACAACCGTTTCTGCTGGTGTCGCGATAGTGCGATGCAGCGGCAGGCTGACCGCCGAGGTGGCTGCGTCGCTCAAGAATGAAGTCAAGTCCTTGATGCCGGCCTCGCAGCGTATTGTTCTCGACCTGACCGATCTCTCTTACATGGACAGCGCGGGCCTCGGCACGATTGTAGGAGTTTATGTCTCTGCGAAACGGACTGGCTGCGAACTGCAGCTCGTCAATTTCAATCAACGCGTGCGGGAACTACTCGGCTTGACTCATCTTCTAGAAGTTTTCGAATCCTGCGGCCGCCATTCCACGAAATTCCCCTGAAATGAAGGAATCTCTAGGGACCTTGACTGCATCCTGTCCATGTGGTAGTTTCTGTACAGACAGAAATGAGTGACAAGCCAATCTCGCCTCTCTCCCCCGTGGCCCAGAAGTTCATCCTCCATTGGGGCGAAATGGGAACTCGCTGGGGCGTAAACCGCACTGTGGCGCAGGTCCATGCTCTGCTGTTTCTTTCGCCCAGCCCTCTGCATGCGGAAGAAATCGCGCAAACGCTCTGCGTGGCGCGTTCCAACGTGAGCACTAGCCTGCGCGAACTGCAATCGTGGAAGATCGTGCGCGTCGCGCCGGTACTCGGCGACCGGCGCCAGCATTTCGAGTCCATGAAGGACCCCTGGGAAATGTTCCGCGTAATACTCGAGGAACGAAAACAGCGCGAAGTGGATCCTACGATTGCAGTGGTGCGCGAGTGCCTAGCTGAAGCTGGCAAGGCCGGCCCAGCGGACGCTTATGCGCGTCACCGAATGGAGGAGCTGCTGGCGTTCATGGTGACGATGAGCAGCGTCTACGACGAATTCCGGCACTTGCCTTCGGCGGCAGCGCGGGGCGTGTTGAAGCTGCGCGGTAAGGTGCGGAGGCTGTTTCGAGGCTGATTGCGGGGCTGGCAACCGCCTTTTTTTGTTGGACGGAGATTTCTGTTAGTTCAGAAATAACAGAAGTACAAAACGAAGGAGGTACCACTCATGAATGAAATCACTATGTTTCTTGTGGGCCTTGCTGTAACGATCCTCGTCACGACAGCAGCTCTGCGATACTTGCAGCCGCACATGAAAACCATCTTGATCGAGCTATGCGGAACCGAAGAGCGCGCGCGTTTTTGGACTTCCTTCTCGAACGTAACGCTCTTTCTGACGCCCCTGATCTTCGCCCTCCGCATTCAGCCGGAAAGCGGAACGCTTGCAACGCTGATTTATGCGATGAGCGATCAGATTTCTTTGGCGCTGCTGGGTCTCGTTTTGGCCATCGGCATAGTAGGAATCATCATCGGACGATTCATTCGGCTGAGGCGGGACGATACTGCAAGCACGGGGCAAACTCCGGAACGCGCAGGATTGCAGCAAGGGCGCTAGCCATGGGCTCGGTCAGGGATGGGTTCAATGTTGTTACGGGCGCGTTTGGCTATACAGGGAAATACATTGCGCATCGACTGCTGGCCGACGGGAAGAATATAAAGACGCTGACGAATCATCCCGAGCATCCGAATCCGTTTGGCCGCCAGGTTTGCGTCGCGCCTCTGAATTTCGGCAATTTCGAGGCGCTCGCACACGCCATGGTAGGCGCAAGGGTTCTCTTTAATACGTACTGGGTGCGCTTCGAACACGGCGGCACGACGTTCGCGCAAGCCGTGGCCAACACGAAAAGGTTGATCGACGCGGCGGAACACGCGGGCGTGAGGCGAATTGTTCATATCAGCATTGCGAATCCGTCGCTTGATTCCCCGCTTCCCTACTATCGCGGAAAGGCAGAAGTCGAAGAGGCGATTCGCGGTTCGCGATTGACTTATGCGATCCTGCGCCCAACTGTCGTCTTCGGACTAGAGGACATTCTCATCAACAACATCGCGTGGATGCTTCGTCATTTTCCGTTTTTCGCCGTGCCGGGAAGCGGCGAGTACGGCGTGCAGCCTATTTTCGCCGAAGACCTGGCTGCGCTAGCCGTCGCGGCAAGCGAGCGGAATGACTGCGAAATTCTGGACGCCGTTGGCCCCGAAGTTTTCACTTTCAACGAACTGGTCCAGAGGATCGCTGCACAGCTTGGTCGCCCCGCGCGATTGGTTCATGTCCCACCGGAACTCTCGCTATTCCTCACTCGGCTCATGGGATTCTGCGTCCGCGACGTAATCCTGACGCGCGAGGAAATCCAGGGTCTGCTGGCCAATCTGCTTGTTTCGCATGCGGCGTCAAACGGAACAACACGATTTAGCGAATGGCTTGAGAAGAATGGAGCGCCGCTAGGGAGGAAATACGCTTCAGAATTGCAGCGTCATTTCCATTAGACGCACATCGCAAGACTTGTGCCAAAGTATGACATTGACGCGCAAAAATTGACCGGCGAACGAGGCTGAGGGACCCGCGTCCGCCGGCGTATCTCACCCATCTCCGAAAGGGCTGGGCAAGAACCTGTCAGGCAGCCGATTCGCCGTTGCGCAGAAATTCATAGCGCTCGATGGCGGCGGCAATGCCTATATCCTGATCCCGCTCGGAATCCGTGCGCACCACGTGGCCGAGGCACCGCACTCTCACCGGCCCCGCCAGCGTGACTTCGTGTGGCAGCGTCATGACGATCTCAACCGGAGACCCGTTCTTCAGATCCCTGGGCAGGAAAAAATAGATTCCCCGCGAGCTGACTTCATGAGTCTCCGTGGAAGCTTCTGCTGGTGCAGCATCGCTCGTCCAGCGAACTTTCAGCGGCAATTTCATTTGAAACCGGCGCGAAGACCGGCGTTCTTTCTGGGCCACAGGACACTCTCCACTCCGGGGACACACGAAGGATACGCATTGTCCGAAATCGGCTCAATAGTGCGCAAGGCCCAATTTGTGGAAATCCTGTGTAGTACGGAAGTACTAGGCTGCGGGCACGGCAGAAAATCAGGTTTGGTCAATCAGGCGATGATGGATGGCGTATAGCGCTAGTTCCAGGCGGTCGGATACTCCCAGTTTATCGAAGATGTTGTGCAGGTGATTCTTCACCGTTTGTTCGCTAATGAACAGCTTTTCGCCGATCTCGCGGTTACGGAATCCCTGCGCCACAAGCTGGACGATTTCCTTCTCCCGGTCGCTGAGCAGAGGCTTGTCGCGGCGCTGCCCTGTTTCCGCCGAACGCTTGAAGGCGTCAATCACTTCTGCCGTCATGCGATTGTCGAGCCAGATTTCGCCGTCGCTGACCTTGCGAATGCTCTTCAAAAGGAGATCGCTCGCTGACTGCTTCAGCACCACGCCGCGCGCTCCCAGACGCATGGCTCGGACGACGTCGCGGTCATCCTCAGCGGCGGTCAGCACGATGACGCGCGTGGGCATGGAATCGAAATTGATTTCCTCCAGGACGGCCAGGCCGTCTTTTTCCGGCATGCGCAAGTCCAGCAGAAGGATATCCGGCTTCAGCTTGTTCAGCATTCGGATGCATTCATTCCCGTTCGAGGCTTCGCCGACAATCGTGACTTCGTCGGAGCCCTCAAACAGCTTGCGCAGCCCATCGCGAAAGATCGCGTGGTCGTCGGAAATCAAAATACGAACAGGCGGTTTCCCTTTAGTCATCTCAGTTTAATGGGATCTCAATCGTCAGACGCGCCCCATGCCCCGGGTTGGACTCCACCGTCAGGACACCCCCCACGCTTCGCGTCCGCTCCTTAATCGAAATTGGTCCTAGGCGCAGCCGATCCAGCTCTTCGCTGGTGAATCTCCCCCCAAAGCTGAACCCTTGGCCGTTGTCGTCGACGACGAGGAAGACTTTCGAGTCGTCTTGCCATAGTTTTACCACGACGTGGCTGGCCCGCGCATGCTTTTTTATGTTGTTGAGTGACTCACGGTATATCTGGAAGACTTCGCGGCAAATCCTGTCCGGCGCGCGCAAATCGTTCTCCGCGAGGAACAAATCCACCGCGAGATCCGATTCGGTGTGGTAGCGTTCGGCGAAGCTGTACATCATCTCGCGCAAGTCCGCGCTCTCCACGCGCAGCGGCCGCAGGTCTTTCACCATCTGCCGCAACTCATCCCCCTGCTCGCGCAAGGTCTTCTCCAGAGTCGCAAGGTCGCCGCCGAAATGCTCCGCCGCCGGAGGCAGCTTGCGCCGAAGCACGCCGATTTGAATATTGAGGCTCAGGAGCGTCTGTAGGATGCCGTCGTGCAAGTCGCGCGAAATGCGGCTGCGCTCCGCCTCGACCGCGCGCGCGCGGAAACTGCGCAGGAGAAACACATTTTCCAGTGGCGCGTTCAGGTGCCTCACGATGCGCTCCAGCCATCGAAGATCGCGCCGCGCAAATGGACGCCGGGGATTGATCAGCAGCACGCGGCCCGTCGGATGGCCCGAAGACATCAGCGTGACGGCCATGGCCGCGTGCGCTTGCAACTCCTGCTTTGCAGTCGCCGGTGGAACTTCAAATTCGCCCGGTCGCGCTCCAGTCTCGCGATGCCAGCCAAACGCCGTTCCCGCCCCTTCGAGCGAACTCCAGCAGACATTCGTCGAGAGATCTTCGGCAAGATAGGTGCCAGCGCGCGTCAGCGGCAATGTCTCCGGGGAAATAACGTGCCGCCTGTCCTGATCGCCTTTCCACACGAACATGCGGTCCATTTCTTCGTCGCACACGACCAGAAACGCTCGTTCGCAGTTGAACTCGCGCGATAGCTCGCTCAGCGCCAGCCGGACCGATTCCGAAAGGCCTTTTTCGACGCGCAGCATCGCGATCAGCGATTCGATGAACCGGTCTTCGTGCGTTCGCTCGCGTTCGCGCATCCCGAGCCATGCCATCGCCATTCCGGAGAGGTACGTCCCAGTCGCAAGCCCAAACCACCGCCAAAAATCTGCGGAGCCGGTCGGCGCAAGCCATGCTTCTCGAACAAAGACCGCGATCGCCGCGCCGGCGCTCAGCCATGCGCCATCGTTCATCAGCAAATGGCCGGGTCGCAGCTCGATATTCGGCCCGCCGCCGCTGCGCAGTTTGCGAATGCGCGCGGCAAGCCCGAATACAGCAAACAAAAAGAAAAACCAGAACGCCTCCAGCGACGGCGCCAGCGGCAGGAATATCGCCAGCGCGACCGCATCAATCTCCGGCGGAAATGGGATGTGTTGCAACCGCGGAATGCGCTCCGCAATCGCCACAATCACGGCGACAGCCATGTATGCGGCGAGATAGATGACTGCCCAGCGCCCGTCGGCGCTCGGCGTCGCTTCTCTCAACGAAAGCAGCGCCAGCAGCAGCGCGACTGCGCGCGCACCGTTCACGAGTTGTTCGAGCCAGAGCCTGTCGGACGGCGCGGACGGCATGAGGTTACCGGACTACCCCCTGTAAAATTTTAGCAAGCCCGCCCGCACTCGCCTCCTCCAGCAACTGCCGCCGTGCTTACCAGTAACGGAAGCGGCGCTCGTGCTCCCGCAATTTTCATCCATGCGAGTTGACACGAGGTGCATAATCAGAGGAAGCGCGAGCGACGACTTCGGCGGGGCGCCGGGATTCGCGAGGGCAAAGACAAGTTTGCCGGAACGCTTCACACAGAGCGAAGTGAGCCGCATCGTAGGCGTCGAACCCGGGCGGCTGCGATACTGGCAGAAGCTTCGGCTCATCAGTCCCCAGGCGCGCTGGGGCGAGCGCTTTTATAATTTTGGCGATCTGGTTACGCTCCGTTCCATCAAAGCCATCACCGAACGGCGAATTCCCGCGCAACGAGTGCGTCGCGCCGTCGCTTTGATGCGCAGGATTGGCGAGGACGGCTACTCCATCGGCGAACTGCAACTCTTCGCCAGCGGCCGAACGATTGCCGCGATCTCTCCCGGCCCCATGAGCCGCGCCATCGAACCCCTCACGGGCCAGTTCTTGCTTCCCTTCCACGCCTTCTCAAGCGCGCAGAAAATCCGCGCCATGGACTCGCGCACCGTGGAGGAACTTTTCGAGCATGCCATCGCTCGCGAATCCGACCCCGGCGGAATCGAAGACGCGATTCGCATCTATCAACGAGTGATCGCCACGCGGCCGGAATGGCTCGAGCCGCATATCAATCTCGGCTGCTTGTCATATCAGGTGGGCCGCCTCGAAGAGGCGTGCGAGTCATTTCGCAAGGCGCTCGATATTTTCCCGGACCACGCCATCGCGCATTTCAATCTGGGCTGCGCCCTCGACGAGCTTGGCGATCTCGACGGGGCTGCCGTGCATTTGGCCCGAGCCGTCCAGCTCGTCCCTGACCATGCCGACGCCCACTTCAATCTCGCCTCCGTATACGAAAAGAGCGGCCAGAAGCAGCTCGCGCTCGAGCATTGGATCAACTACCTGCGCTTCCAGCCACAGGGCCCTTGGGCCGACTACGCACGCACGCGCATGGACAACATCCGCACTCGCCGCCCTCCCCCCGCGCCCATCCCCATTCGCCCAGAGCACTAGCCGCCATCTCACAAAT
The DNA here is from genome assembly GCA_035934545.1 of Candidatus Acidiferrales bacterium. GTDB lineage: Bacteria > Acidobacteriota > Terriglobia > Acidiferrales > UBA7541 > DAHUXN01. The sequence goes on along the minus strand of DASYXV010000067.1, from coordinate 269 downwards.
GGTTTCCGTCAGGGCACGGCCCTTTACGCGGAGCTTGCCCGCCCTGGCGGGCGAAGTCGAAGGGCGGTCGTGGCACAGGCTCTTAGCAGGATGCTAAAAAAAACGGCGATTCGTAAGGGCACGGCTTCAGAGTCTGTGTCGCAACTGGGCCGTTTTTGAATTGCAAAGCGGCGAAGGATGGTGCACAAAGAGGGCAGAGGTGAGGATCGATGCCGTTTCAAGAGTACAATCCGGAACAAGCGGCGCTGCTGCCTTTGCATGTGCGGGAT
>DASYXV010000050.1:0-3340 GCA_035934545.1 Candidatus Acidiferrales bacterium | reverse complement strand
CGCTTGTACGTGCCCATGAATGTCAAGTCCACTTGGGCCTTGGCCTGCGCTGCGGTAACCCATTCAAGCAAACGTCTGCGCGTAACCACCAGTCGAACGATAGTCCGGATGATTGCCACCGACATCAGCCATGTCTGGTATGCGAGGAATGTTAACGTCAATCCAATCTGGGATGCTCCCAGCATTAAATCGCTGAACAGGCCCTGAAAATGGCTTCGCCACGAAATGCCCTTGCGCCGCGGAATGAAATCGAAAAGCCATGGCAGTAATACCGGTATCGCCAGCGCTACTACAATGAACAGCGTCCACACCCACGGATTGGGTGGTCTCAATACCCAGCCGGCAACCAGAGTCAGCAGTGTCGCCGGAGCGGACAACGTGCGGCGCAGATTGTCGAAGATCTTCCAGCGGCCGATTGCTGGAATCTTGATCGATTCGCTGCTTCCAGGCGCCACACGATGCACGCCCAAAAGCCACGGCAACAGTTGCCAGTCTCCGCGCGCCCATCGGTCTTGACGTGCCGCGATCGCCGCATAGCGTGACGGAAATTCTTCGAATAATTCAACATCCGTAGTCAGACCAACTCGCGCAAAAATTCCCTCAAAAAGGTCGTGGCTCAAAAGCGAGTTTTCCGGCACTTTACCGGCCAAAGCAGTTTCAAAAGCGTCGACGTCATAAATTCCCTTGCCGGTATAGGAACCTTCTCGAAATAGGTCCTGATACACGTCCGAAACAGCCGCCGAGTAAGGATCAATCCCGCCCGGGCCGGAATATATTTTTTGAGCGAGCGAACCCTCGCGGCCGATGGGAAGCGACGGCGTGATCCGCGGTTGCACGATGGCGTATCCTTCCATCACGCGCCCGTCCCGCGCGCTAAAGTTGGGCCTGTTGAGAGGGTGCGCCATCGTTCCTATCAGGCGGGCAGCCGTTCCGCGTGGCAAACGAGTATCTGCATCGAGCGTGATTACGTAGCGCACGCTCTTCAGGTCTTCTACAGCCTGGCCGTTTGGGATAAATGTTGTGTCTGTAGCGCCGCGCAACAGTCGGTTCAACTCGTGCAATTTCCCCCGCTTACGCTCCCAGCCCATCCACTTACCTTCGCGTTCGTTCCACAGGCGCTTGCGGTGGAAAAGGAAAAAGCGTTCGCCGCCTCCCGGTGCAGGCCCATGATGCTGATTCAACTTCGATATGGCCTCTGCCGCGGCCGCCAGTGAATCATCGTCGCCGGGAAGGGTTTCGGACGGCGCGTCGGCCCAATCGGAAAGCAGCGCGAAACGCAAATCTCCGTCCGGATTCGCCAGATAATGCACTTCGAGGCGCTCAACCTGTTCTTGGACATCCGCCGGTGTAGTCAGCAGCGTTGGCACAACGACGATGGTTCGCAACTGCGGAGGCACCTCGCGCAATTCCAGCCGCGGCAGCTTTCGCGGACCCAGCGAATCCATGACTGCACGATTGATAAGCGCGATCGCCAGGTCCGACGCGGGCACTGCTGCGAACACTGCCAGCAGCAGAAGGCTCTTTTCACCCACGCCAGTCTCAAAGCTCAATAACAAAGGCAAAGCCAGCAGGATTCCGGTGAGCAAAGCAATCGTGCCCAGATAGCCCGGCACCGCGCCCCGAATATATAAACGCAGCAACCAGCGCCTCAACGAAACGTGAAAACCGAGCTCTCGCTCAAAGGCGGGACGTCCCCGCGAAATCAGATAATAACCGGGTTCGGTTTTGCGGTTGAGATTGGGATCACCGCCGTTAGGCGAACTGTCGGAAGCTTTGGAAGCGGCTTGCAGAACTTTTCTAACGACACGCTTGGCGACTTCTATTTCCGAATGTTTCGATCCCCGCGAAAGATCTTCAATCGCATGACGATAATTGTCTCGCGTCGCAAAATCCATGTCCGCAAAATCCGTGTCCCGACGCAGGATTTCGTCGACCAGGCTGACCGCCTCGAAGAATTCTGGCCAGTCGAATGCCGAAATCGAACGCATGCTGGTGACGATATTTCGCACCGAAACGTTCGAAGCGCCCTGCTCCTGGTGTTCCGCGTGCACCACGTCATCCGCGTTTGTGCCCGCATCGGCCAGCCGTTTGTCCAGCCATTGCAACACCGGCGCGACTTTCGGGTCCAAATCGCGCAAACGCTGCACCAACTGCACAGCGAAGGCTGCTTCCATTGGACGATCTTCAAATTCGGCCAGCGCTGCCGCTAAAGCTTCGGGCCGGGCGCTCGCACCAAGCAATAGGTCGGCCAAACGATCCGCTTCCCGGCGTGCCGTGCGGCTGCGCACAATTCGTTCCGCCAGCCGCCGAAGATTCTCGATCAACACCACGCGAAGCGTGATGGCCACGGCCCATAGCTCGCCGATCGTCAGCGGTTGCACGCGCTGATACGCCGATACGAAACGACGCAGCGTTTCCGGATCGAAGCGGCTGTCGGTGTGCGCCACGAACGCCCACGCCACTCCATAAACTCGCGGATATCCCTCCAAGTGTCCCGAAGCTAGTTTTGGAAGTGTGTGGTAATAACCGGTCGGTAAATCGTCTTGAATCTCCCGAAGCTGCTCATCCACAATATGGAAGTTGTCGACCAGCCATTCAGCCGCTGGCGTGATGGAATAGCCTTCCTCAATGGCAAGCGAAGTGGCTCGATACGAATCAAGCAGGACGCGTCCGTTTTCCCTCACGCGAGGTATCAGCGGACGGCCGCGCATCGTTTTACTCGCGACAATCTGCGCCGCCGCCAGACTTTCGGCGTGCTGTTCCAGCCGCTCTAAGCTGAAAAGCTCAGCGCGAATCGGTTCCGCAATTTCGTGAAGCGTCGCGATCAATGGATGATTCTCTTTCATTCTAGAAATTCGATGGGCCTAAAGGACGTTCGTGAAGTTTACGGCGGCAGCTTCCCATTCTATTTCGAAAATCTGCAGCCCCCGATAGAAGCGCGCTCCCCCAGGGGAAATTATATCCTTATCGGACGGCGCAGTGGTGTTGGATAAACGACTTCCCGGGTGTCGCTGCTCGAGAATTACAGAGCGGACTTTCCGTGGCGTTTAATGCAGCGCTGTCCTTACATAGTGAGAAGCTTGCGCCGCGCGGGCTTCCGCAACGGCTGGCTGACGCAAAAATAGAAAATTGTTAGAGTCTCGCAGCCGCTTTACTGCTGAGGCTGATTCGGCGTCGCTCCGATCTTTGTTCCAATCACTTCGCCGGAGATAACGATTTCCACGCGCCGATTTTTCTGGCGCCCTGCCGCGGTGCCGTTATCCGCCACCGGCGAACTCATGCCGAGTCCCGTGGCCGTGATCGAATCGGTATCGAGCCCTTGATCCACCAGGTATTGTCT
>DASYXV010000029.1:0-4156 GCA_035934545.1 Candidatus Acidiferrales bacterium | reverse complement strand
ACGATCACGCACGAGGACCCGCGCTATTACACTCTGGGTAAGGGGGGCTTTTTTCACCGAACGGCCTACGCGATATCCTGTGCTTTCGTCACGAAGACGGATTCTGGAGGCAAGGCCTTTAACTGGTCCGAGGTTGGGGGCAACGCACTGGAAGCTGGCTTGTCCAACGCCTATTACCCGCCACAGGAGCGCGGCCTCAGTCAAACCGCCGTGAACTTCGGAGTGCAGATGGAATCCGCTGTCCTCAACCACGTCTTCCAGGAATTCTGGCCGGACATCCGCAAGAACGTTTTTCACCGGAAGTAGCTTTACCTCTTGACATGTAACGCCACGCGTTATACGATTGGCGAGTGATCAAGTCGTTTCGCTCGCCGCTCACGGAGCGCATCTCTAATAGAGAGCGAGTGGGGAAATTCCAGAGTATCGAGCAATCGGCGCAGCGAAAGCTAGCGATGCTGGATGCCGCCGAGACACTACAAGACTTGGCCTCGCCGCCGGGCAACCGTCTTGAGGCGCTGCGCGGCGACCGGCAAGGTCAACACAGCATTCGGATCAACGACCAGTGGCGCCTCTGCTTCGTCTGGCGAAACGGCGACGCATATGAAGTCGAAATTGCTGATTACCACTAAGGACGGGAAAGAATGCCTACGAAACTGAAGCCGGTTCATCCCGGCGAGATACTGCGCGAGGAATTCATGCGGCCGCTGGGCCTGAGCGTGAATCGCTTGGCGCTTGAACTGCGCGTTCCGGTGACGCGAATGGCGGAGATCGTTCACCGGCGGCGAGCCGTCACATCCGACACAGCGCTGCGTTTGGGGCGCCTGTTCCGTACGACACCTGAGTTTTGGCTCAATCTTCAGACGCGCTACGATTTGGAAATTGCGCGCGACCGCGAGGAGAGAAAAGTCGAGCGCGAAGTTCGCCCGTTGCCAGCATTGGTCGCTTCCGGAACCGACAGGCGATAGTGACCGTAAGCGAGTTGAATCTGTCAGCGCACCAGTGAGGAAAAGGCCCTCCGCCACAAGACTGATGCGCCCTCGAAAGCACACGTCACTTCTGCGGCACGCGCTTCGCTCGAAGCCGTTGACGCCTTTCCGGACGGATGCTCCAATAGTGGCAGGAACGGCGCCTCCTGCCCACACGGCGGAAGCGTGCCTGAGGTATAGACGTTGCCTACAATTCTGGTTGCGGACGACAACAGCAACATTCAGAAGATGGTGTCGCTCGTCTTCGAAGAGAAAGGCATGCGTGTGGTTGCGGTAGGCAATGGAGAGGCCGCCTGCCGGAAGATACCTGAGGTGCGCCCCGACATCGTGCTGGCCGACGTATTTATGCCGGTGCGAAATGGTTATGAAGTCTGCGAGTTCGTTAAGCAAGACTCACAATTCGCGCACATTCCCGTAATTTTGCTGGTCGGCGCATTCGACCCGCTGGATGAAAAGGAAGCGCATCGGGTGGGAGCGAACGGCGTGTTGAAAAAACCGTTTGTGCCGCCTGACCCGCTGGTCGCGATGGTCACTTCGTTCCTGCCGAAGATCGAGCCGGTCGTCGTGCCGTCGGCGCCTCCGAAAGAAGAAATTCCCGAGCCGCCGGCATGGATGCCGAAACCTCGTCCGCCCATTCCGGAATTCGAGGAGCCAGAGGGCGTCCCGCCGGAATTTGCATTTGGCACCACGGCCTCGAGGGATTTCGAGCCTGTCGCTACTCCAGAAGCAAAGCACGTTCAAGAAGGGGATGATGACGAAGAGACGGCAAGCGAATGGACGCGGCGGCGCAAGACCCTGGAGTATGAAATTCCGGCATCCGAGTCCGCAAGCATGGTCGAAAAACTCGCCAGCGGAAAAATGACGCCGGATGACTCGGAGACACTCGAAACAAGCGTTCACTCGAAGGTGCACGTGCCGTTTAGCGGCGCGAACGTCCCCGAGAAAATCGAGTCGAGTTCAACGGGCGCGCGAACCAAGTGGATAGACATGATGGGAATCGCGGAGTCCAAACCGGCTGAGCCGGATGTGGAAGAAGCCGCGGCTCCCCTGCAGGAAGAGGCAACCGCAAGCCCGGTTTCGAGCGAACCTTCGAACGGGGCGGCGAATAAGTTCGCAATCACAGAAAAGGAAGATGCGCCGAATTACGCGTCGCGCGAAGTGGCGCCGCAACAGAATGCTCCGGAGCCAGAGCATGGCGCGCAGCAAACGGAGTGGCCCGCGCCGCCCGCGGAAGTGATTCCCTTCCCGGCACCCATGGAGTCTTCTTCCCCGGCGTCGCAAACGCCGGAAGAGACGACTTCCGCGGATATTGTCTTGGAAGAAACGTCCGATGCTGCGCCGTCGTACACGGTCGAGGATATCAGCGCTGCGTTAGCGGAATCGGATAGCGCGCCATCCCAAGGACATTACGAAGCACCGGCGGTGGAAATTTCTGCTCCCGAGTCTTCGACGCACGCAGAAATTCCCGAAGAGTCTCGCGAGCCGGTGATGGAAACGACGCATGCGGCATCAACGGAGCAAGCCATTTCCGAAGAGGTGTCCGCTGCGGCCGGCAAGAACCCCAAAATGGATGCGGCTGCGATTGACAATGTCGTGGCGAAGCTGCTGGAAAAGCTGCAGCCTCAAATCCACGAAGCCCTCTCCAGCGGAGTTCTCCGTCCTCTGGTCGAGGAAATCCTGAATCGCGAACGCGATAAGAAGTAACTCCGCAACTTTCCCGATTGACTCGCCTCTATTTGACGCACGCCACGATTGCCTCGTATAGTTGGTGGTTTCACGCGTCTCCAAAAAACGCGCAGGGACGCGGCGAAGCCGTTAAGCGCGGATCACAATGGCAAGCGAAATCCCCAAAGCATACGAACCTCAAGAAATCGAGCGGCGCTGGGCGCAGACCTGGTTCGACGAGAAGCTTTACCACGCCGACGCGAAGGGCGCGGGCAAAATGTTTTCGATCGTTTTGCCGCCGCCGAACGTTACGGGCTCGATCCACATCGGTCACATGCTGGAGCACACGCAGATTGACATCGTGGCGCGCTGGCACCGCATGCGCGGCAACAAAACTCTTTGGCTTCCGGGAATGGATCACGCGGGCATTGCCACGCAAGTGGTGGTGGAGCGACAGCTTGCGAAGGAAGGGCTGAAACGCGAGCAGATCGGGCGAGAAGAATTCGAGCGGCGCGTCTGGCAATGGAAAACGGAGAGCGGCGGAAACATCAAGAAGCAAATGATTCGCTTGGGAGTTTCGTGCGATTGGACGCGCGAAAAATTCACGCTCGACCCGCCACTCTATCGAGCCGTGATGGAAGCGTTTCTGCGGCTCTATCGCGAAGGGTTGATTTATCGCGGACGCTACATGGTGAATTGGTGCCCGCGTTGCCAGACGGCGCTGAGCGACCTGGAAACGGTGCACGAACAGCGCGAAGGGAAATTGTGGTTCATTCGTTATCCCATCCCAGGTTCGCGCGAGACGATAACGGTTGCGACGACGCGGCCGGAGACAATGCTGGGCGATACTGCTGTCGCCGTTCATCCGGATGGCGAACGCTATAAACACTTGATCGGGAAGATGGCGGTGCTGCCGCTGATGAATCGCGAAATCCCAATCATTGCCGATGATTTTGTGGATCGCGAATTCGGCACGGGCGCGGTGAAAGTGACTCCCGCACACGACCCGAACGATTTCGCGATGGGCCAGCGGCACAAGCTGGCGGAAATTGACGTGATGACTCCGGACGGGCACATGAGCGCCGCGGCAGGCGCGTACGCGGGAATGGATCGGTTCGCGGCGCGAGAAACAATCGTGGAGGACCTGAAGGCGCAGGGCCTGCTCGAACGCGTGACGAACCACGCGATGTCCGTTGGTCTGTGCGACCGCTGCAAAACGATCGTCGAGCCCAGACTTTCCGTGCAATGGTTCTGCAAGATGAAGCCATTGGCTGCGCCGGGTGTTCAGATCGTCGAGGACGGCCTGCTTTCAATCGTGCCGGACAATCAGAAGAAGATTTTTCTCGACTGGCTGACGAATATTCGCGATTGGTGCATTTCGCGGCAATTGTGGTGGGGCCATCGCATTCCCATTTGGCATTGCGGCGATTGCGGCGCGATGACGCCGGCAAAAGATTCGCGCGTTGAAGTGGTGGATGGACGCGCGCAGATCGCGAGCGGGCCGG
>DASYXV010000055.1:0-5692 GCA_035934545.1 Candidatus Acidiferrales bacterium | reverse complement strand
CGGCGTTCCCGCGGGCCATGCACCACAGAAATCTATGCAAGATCGGGCAAGGTTCAGCTACAGATTCAAGTCTCGCGAGCTCGATCGATTGGGAATGCGAATGCGTGCTGAACGCGATACAACACCCACGCTGTCGCCGCCCCTGCTGGAACGGCGAGCCACCAGCCGGAATTCACAACGATCTGCGGGCCGCTTCCCAAAAAACCGACCGCACGCGACACCATCGCGCGACCCGTCATATTTATTCCGTCCAGAAACCAAAATGCAGCGATTAGCGCCGTGCTCAACGCCGAACCCACAATCATCCACTGCCAGGATTTCTGATATCTTGCGAGGTCAGCGACACGTCGCAGCAGGAACGCCACAAGCAGCGCTGTGGGCGCGCCAAGCATCAGCCCGTAAAAATTAAATATAAGAAAACTGAACGCAATGCCCAAATCAGCTATCTCTGGTGAGCGCATGATCGCACCCCGCACCCAGACGAATGAGCTCATAAACAAACAGCCGCAAACCCACGCGGCCAGGTAGTACGCCAGGCTTCCTTGACGCGTCATATTCGCCGCTGGATGCGGGGAAAATCCTGCCAGACCTTGACTCCGCAGAAATGTGAGCCTTCGGTGCAAATCGGGGTCGTGATGCCGGCGCGAAGATAGCAGGGCGGCCCGATATAGCGCGCAAGCTCGGGAAATACGGCTCGAACCTGGGCCACTTCTTCCATGGAGGATTGATAGATCTCTTCCTGCGCGTTGAAGCATGTGCGCATCGTCCATTTGTGCAGCAGGTGTAGCAGCGGGCCTGATTCGATCAGCCGGATTGCCTGAGCATTCGGCAAGAGATACAGCGCGATTTCAGCGGGCACGCCGCGGTCGAGTAATTCATTTTTCGCGTTCCACGCCTCGGCCATGGCGGCTTCGTAGACTTCGCGGGCGCGGGGATCGTCGCGGATCAGCATCGGCGTGATGTAATCCGGGGCACGTGTGTCGGCTAGCTTGAGGATGGGCCGCGAGCCGGGAATCATGCGATGGCGCTGATCCTGGCTATCCGCCGTATGGCTGATCTTCTTGGCAAACGTGAAGTTCGCGTGCTGCAGCGCGCGCATCATCGGCGCATGCACTCCGATATTCAGCGTTTCATGGCGATACGGATTGCGCGCGGGATTGAGCAGCCGATCGAGCGCTTCCGCGTCGGGACACTCTTTTTCTGTCAGACCCACAACGGCGCGATAGGCGGCGCCAACACCTTGCATCGCGCGCGGCGAATAATCCACAAGCTTCGAAGTTTGGCCGCAAAGGTGCGCATCGAATTCCGCGGCGAATGATTCGCCATTCGCGGCGTTCCTTGCAGCGGACCACTCCGGCAAATCCTCCATCGGCTCGGTCTGAAAGCGATCGAAGAACTGGGGGTCACTTTCATGCACGCGTTCGACCATCGCTTGCAGGATGGCCCGCGACTCGGACGGCGTATCGCAAGCCGCCTGCATCCGCCATAGCCGGTGCAGCACGATGCCCGAAAGCGTGTGCACCATCGTCGTGAATGCAGCGACGGGCAAAACATACCGCGCGATCTCAATCGCGCGCTTCCCCGCGGCGCCCTTTACTTTTTCAATCCTCCGCACATGCGACATCGGCCCGATGTGCCAAATATCGTTCAGAATCTTGCTGGCTCCCGGTTCCAATATTCTCGCCAGTTCGTGGTAATGCAGCCAAGCGCGCGCAATGGCATGTTCATAACGGGTGCGGTCAACCGCGCTGAAACGCTCGCCTTCAGGCGGCACATACGCATGCGCACGATCGAGACGCACGTACCGCTGGCTCTGCTGCTCGGAATTGTAAAAAGGGTGCGCGTGCAGAAACGACCAGACAAATTGCCGGCTGACGTTCTCCAGGCCAAATTCGAAATGCGCGTGCTGATAAACAGTGTGATGGCCGCTATAAAAAGTGGCTGCCCCGATATTTACACGCTGCTTCTCGGTGATTTCCTCCGCGGCGATAATTCGCGCCGAGTAGCATGTGCGCGCCGCGGCAATGGCCGAATCGTACGAGTGCGCAAACGCGTTTCGCAACGTGACGCGCGGCGCAGCAGTTTCGACAGGCTCCAACGGGACAGCGGGCATCGGGTGGCCCATGGTCGGACGCTATTCTACACTGAGACGCGAACCGCCGCATCGATCAGGCATCTCCATCAGATAACTCGCGTGCCCAGCGGTCTATTCTAGAGGGTACGAAGGTACCATTTACACGTTTCAAGGCAGCCGCTACTCTAGCCTCGACAATTGAATCGAGGCTCTGGCTAAACCCAGGGATAGAGAGGGGTGTACTGTTTAGGCACATGGCCTAAACTTTTCCCCCTTGACGGCACCAAACCACATAGAATCCCCCCGTTCCTAAAACTTCGGGGGGTCCTATGAACAAGTTCATGATGCTGGTGGTGTTGGTGCTATTGGTACTGGCGAGTGCAGTTGGACTACGCAACTTAACGGCCAATCAGATGGTCAGTCAAGAGGTTGCGAGCACAGCCAATCCGGTACCGGTGATGCCCGATAACTTGGCGGCAAGCACGGCCAATCCCGTGCCAGTGATGCCCGACGGGCGTTAAAAGCTTGCTTTCCCGAACGTAAGCGGGCTACTATCTCGGGCCAAGCCTCAGAAAAAGAGTTCATGCTTGGTTCGTTTGATTACGTTATTGCGCTGCTCGGCTTCTTAACCGAAGCGTACGTCGTGGTTCGCTTGTGCCTCTCAGATAGTTTTCTCCGCTACTTTTCCCTGACTGTCTACATGTTAGCGGTTGTAGGCATCACCATTGGGCAAGACGTTGTCCTCCTCAAATTCGGGGTTTCATCTCCCTTGTACGCATACGTTTACTACTACACGGATGCCCTCCTGACGATTTCGCTCTTCTTTGTCATTATGAGTTTTTATCACCAGGTCTTTCGGCAGATGAGCGTCGGCAAGTACGTTCGATGGGCCTCGGTTCTTCTGCTGTCCGGCACCGCATTGCTTTCCTATTTGATTGTTCGCCGAATGCCAAACCATCACCTGACGAGCCGTTTCGTCGTCGAGATGAGCCAGAACCTCTATTTCGTTGGCGTGGTGCTGACCTATTTACTTTGGGGCGCCGTCGTCAAACTGCGCGAGACGAGAACGCGCCTAATTCAACTCGTTCTTGCGCTGGGAATTTTCTTTAGCGCCGATGCGGCATGTTATGCGCTCCGCAATCTTTTTCCTGGTCTCGAAGCGAATTTCCTGAAATGGGTGCCTCCACTCGCGGGATTATTCCTGCCGCTGGCCTGGGCTTACACTTTCACGAAAATTTCCGAGAACGCACGGCTCGAAACGGCTCGCGTGGCCTTACCGCGAATGGCGGCGCATCAACACTCATGATTGCCGCGCTTATTTGCGTAATTTCCGTTGCAGCGTTCCTGCAATTCTTCATCTCCTACTCTCGTTCGATCATTGCCGCGTACCGCAAGTCGGAGCTTTCCGAGCAAGTCCGGGAAGTCGTGGGAATAGAAGGGCAGGAAGTGAACAGCGACCAATTTGGGCGGCTCGTGCAGCTTGTCCGCCTGTGCCCGCAGAAGGGCGATGACCGAACGGATCTGAAAGTCGTTGGAGTCTATTATTGGATGATGGGTGTTGTGCGTTCGGCCGCGCGCCAACTCGCACCGCGTATCACTTCGTGGGCTGAACGCGAACGAGCCGGCTGCGCCTATTTTGTTGCAGTCGCGCTGGACCGACGAATCGCTTATAGCCGTGATTTGCTTGCGCAGCAAATGTCCGACCGCTAGACACTCGCCTGTACGCGCCTTCCTCCCCCTGCTAAGATAGCCATAGGTTCGCTTCCCGCGTTATGAGAATTCCGATTCAACGGATCATCTTCAATATGCTCCGACGCCGCCAAGCGTTGCACTCGGGGGACAGGCTCGCTTTGGCCGTCTCCGGAGGCGCTGATTCAGTCGCACTTTTGCGCCTTTTTGAAGAGCTTCACGGCGAATTGGGAATCACGCTCTGCGTGCTACATTTCAACCATCAGCTTCGCGGAACAGATTCCGGCGCAGACGAAGCTTTCGTGAAATCGCTCGCGGGCGCTCGGGGCATGGAATGCTTCACTGAAACTGCCGACGTGTCCGCAATTGCAAAGCAGCGTGGCTGGAATCTGGAGGACGCTGCGCGCCGCCTGCGCTACCAGTTTTTCGACACAATTATTTCGCGGGGTGTGGCGGACTGGGTTGCCACTGCGCACACGGCTGACGACCAAGCCGAAACAATCCTTGCGCGCATCATTCGCGGTACGGGACTTGCCGGCCTTTCTTCCATCCATCCCGTCCGCGGCAAAATCATCCGCCCCCTTATCGAAATCCGTCGCGACGATCTTCGTTCTTTCCTTGCCGAGCGCAAGCAGGAATGGCGTGAAGACGCCACCAATCGCGACACGCAACGCCTTCGCGCCCGCGTGCGCCACGGGTTACTGCCAGAACTCCAAACAAATTTTTCCCCGTCCATCACGGATCGGCTGTGCGATTTGGCGTCGCTGGCCCGCGACGAAGAAGATTTCTGGTCCGCGCTCGTCGAAGAACGCCACCAACGGCTCGCTTTACGTACCTCAAAGGGATTTTCGGTGGATGTGAATGATCTGCTTTTTCCCATCCAAGATTTGCCACGTCAAAAAGGTGCGGCATCTAATCCCTGCCATGCTTTGACGCAACGACTCGTGCGCCGTTTATACGCGGACGTGGCTCAAACGGAAGGCCAGCTCACCCGCAACCACGTCGAACAAGTGGTCCTGCTGGCAGCGCACGGCTCAAGCGGACGGAAATTGGAGCTTCCCGGCGGAGTCACCGTCGAACGCGAATTCGGCAGACTGATTTTCCAACGTTCGAGCCGCACGAACAGGCTCACGTCCGATAAAAAAAACTCCCGAGCGATTGCTTCTTATCAGTATCAGGTAACGCTGCCGGAAAGCGGTCCGACCGCTATTTCCATCCCGGAACTCGGACGTTCCTTCTCTTTGAAAATGATTGACTGGCCCACGGCGCAGCGCGACACTAGGCATGAGGGTGTCGTCCTAGACGCGGAACGGCTGGCCGCGCCGTTGGTGTTTCGGAATTGGAATCCGGGCGATGCTTATCGGCCCTCTGGCCGGCGGCAAACGCGCAAGTTGGCGCGAATGTTCGTTCGTGGCCGCGTGGGTGTCACCGAAAGAGCCCTGTGGCCTGTGCTGACCAGTGCTGGTCGGATCGCCTGGGCGGATCGGATGCCTGTGGCAGATGAATTCTCGACAACTGACGCCACGCGAACCGGTCTGTGGATTGTCGTCGACGTCGACGGTCCTTTGAGGCAGGCGTGAAGGTCGCATACTCCCGCAAACAGTTGGCGGCGCGGGTGGCCCAAATGGGCCGGACGATCTCCAACGATTACAGCGATCGCACTCTGCACGTGGTGGCGATCCTTGAGAATTCTTTCTTGTTCGCGGCTGATTTGGTCCGCGAGATTTCACAGCCTGTCGTTTGTCATTTTGTGAGGTCGGAACTGCGCCAGGTCGACCTTGGAGGTTTTAGCAGGCCCGAGGTTTTCTTCTCGACGCCTCCCACGCTGGAAGGACGCGACGTCTTGCTCGTCGATGCTATCCTTCACACGGGCGTGCCGCAGGATTTCTTGTGGAAACGCATCGAAGAGTGCCAGCCCCGTTCGCTGAA
>DASYXV010000048.1:0-4471 GCA_035934545.1 Candidatus Acidiferrales bacterium | reverse complement strand
AGATCGGCTCAGACGAATTTCCGTCTGCCCATGCGCGCCCGTAGCTCAGATGGATAGAGCACTAGCCTCCGGAGCTAGGGGTCGGGGGTTCGAATCCCTCCGGGCGCGCCATTCCTCATTTTTGCCATGTTGAAAGATCAGACCGAAGGGCTTTCTGTATGTGGGATAAACACTTGCAGCATCGACAGCGCAGTTCAAAAGCACCATTTTGAGCAATTTCGCTTTTTCAGTGGGTTCTCGCCCGCCTGCTCGGCAAAAACATTGTGGAAGTCTTCCTCGTACGCAGAAGGGGAGTAAATCGCCCCTCTTCTTGAGCGTTTCGAGCTAACGCAGATCGATGTTCAGCAAGACGACTCTCGAAATCTACACGCATGCCAGTGTGAGCGCACAGAGAGACGCCCATGATGCTGCTTGAGGATCAATTATTCCCAAATGTTCCCAAGTTCGAAGGTACAACACGGAAAGAAGCGCAACTGCTTCAGTAAGTTAGTGGTCGGGGCGTCGAGATTTGAACTCGAGACCTCCTGCGCCCAAGGCAGGCGCGCTACCAGGCTGCGCTACGCCCCGACAGAGTGAGCTTTGATTCTAGCGTATATTGCGAGTCGAGTTCTATCCCCGATGAGTGGGCTGTGCCAGAGCTGCGCCAAAATTAGTTCGGCGTCGGACCATTTCTTACAGTCCGGTCGCGCTTCTCGTCCCTCAAGGGGAGAATTTCAGTGAAGCGTTTATACGGTCTTATCCTTCGAGTAGCAGATTTGTTCCAAATTGCATTCGATGCAGCGAGGTTTTCGCGCCTGGCAAACGCGCCGTCCATGCCAGATAATTTGATGCGAGAACAGAATCCAGTGCTCCTGCGGCATCAGTTTCATGAGATCCTGCTCGATTTTCTTCGGGTCGGCATTCTTCGTCAGGTCGAGGCGCGCTGACACGCGTTGCACGTGCGTATCGACCACCAAACCCGACGCGATGCCGTAGGCCGTACCCAGCACAACGTTTGCCGTCTTGCGCGCCACGCCGGGAAGCGTCAACAATTCATCCATCGTTCGCGGCACGCTGCCGCCGAATTCCTCCATGATGCGTTTGCTCGCGCCCATGATTGACCTTGTCTTGTTCCGGAAAAACCCCGTGGGCCGGATGTCCTGCTCCAGTTCCTGTGGATTTGCGTAGGCGAAATCCTTCGGCGTCGGATATTTCGGGAAAAGCGATTGCGTGACGATATTGACGCGCTCGTCGGTGCATTGAGCCGAGAGAATCGTGGAGATAAGCAGTTGAAACGGATTCTCGTGCCGCAGCGCGCAAGTCGCGGCCGGATATGCTTCATCAAGTTTTGAGAGTATCGCGCGAACGCGCTTTGGGTCTGTTCCCCGCAGCGCGCCTGTGCGGGCCGGTTTCCTCTTCGCGCGTTTGTGTTCTCTACTTTTTTTCGACTTTTGCATTATCGGAGTCGCGGCGAGGAAATATACCACAGCCGTCGATTTTTACCCGGTTTCTCCCCGGTACGTCTCGCGGCTAAACCTCTGAATCGAACATTCAATCTTTCGGCGCCTGCATCCGTGGCCAGACCGAAATCCAGAACTTTGACCCGGCCTTCATTCGTCACCATTACATTCGTGGGTTTTAGGTCGCGGTGTACAATGCCTTTCTGGTGAGCTGCGGCGAGCGCTTCCGCAATCGCGCATTTCGATGATTTGCTCCACCGGGAAGCCATTCGCAGGAAACAATCGATCAAGCGGCTCCCCTTCGATCAATTCCATGGTGACGAAGCGGACGTTATCGGATTCCTCGACCGACTAGACCGTCACGACGTTGGGATAATTGAGTGCGGCGACAGCGCGCGAGAGGCTACACGCTATGCGCCAAAAACAGAGCGAAATGAAGTCGGTTAGTGATTCGGAATCACTAGCAGCGTAAAGCTTCCGGGGATCATTGGTCCGCGGCGGAACCGTCTCTCGCGTTCCGTGGCATTGGGAGGCAGCGGAGGCGGCGGACCGAATTTGGCCGTCACCGAGTAGAGCGTGTGCGTTGACGTGTCGCACTCCATTGTGCGCGCGCCCATGTCGGTCTTGACGTTGCCCAGCACGGTGAACTTGTCAGGCGAATCCTCGTGCACAATAGTGATGTCGCCTTCGCCCTCGGACGCAAACGCTAGTTTAGGTCCCGGATCAAAACGCACAGCGTCGTTGCCTCTGCCGCCGATGGGCAGCGTGGCGACAACCTTTCCGGCGTCCGGATTGAATACAACCATCACCCCGCCATTATTTTCACCGCCGCCATGACAACCAATGAAGATGCGCCGCGTCTCCGTATCCATGGCAACTCCCGAAGGGCCTTCGCACGGCGCCAAGGGCCACTGATTGACGACTTTGAGCGCGTGGGTATCTATGTCTACTAGGACGCTGAGGTCTTCCATGACGTTATACAGATGCCCTTTGCCGTCCGCGGCAGCGGATTCCGCCGCGCCGGGGATGTCGACAACGCCCGCGACCTTGCCCGTAGCGGCGTCTACGGCCACATCCTTCTTACCGTGTGTTAAGCCAAAGACGCGATCCGAAGCAGGATCGTAGACGATGCCGTCGGAGCCGCCTATGGGCAAAATGATCTGCTTGATGATCGCCAGCGTTTTCGGGTCGAACTCCGTGAAGCTACTTACACCCTGCTGTCCGCTGCTATTGCCGGAATTGCTGGTGAAACCGTGATTGTCCTTGCGAGAAATGACGACGCCGTGGCTGCGCGGAGTCGGCGCAAGCTTGCCGACGACCTGATTTGTATCGGTAGAGATCACCAGAATCTCATCGCTGTGGGAAACAAATAGATGATGGTTCGCTTCGTCAATCCCGAGGTAGTCCCAGAAACCTTCATCGGGCAACGGAATGGAAGCGGAAAGATGATAGCCAGACACGTTATCGGACATCGCTGGTGGAGGCGCTGGCGCCTGTTGGGCGGCTAAGCAAGCGACTGCAGCAACAATGACGGCGATGCTGAGAATCCCATTGCGCATGTGCGTCCCCCTAATTGCCATCAACTCTTCAGCGCTAGTTCCCGGCCAGCCCACGCGAAAGCTTTCGATACGTGTTTCCCCACTCGAGCCAGCCGGTCTTACGTTCTGCCATCCGCTCCGCGTTCAATTCCGGCGGACCTTGGCGCGGAGCATAGCACCCTGGCTTGCAGACTTGCAATGTGATCTTGCGCGATTTCAGTTGCGGCAAAGCTGTGGCCTTAGTCGCCGCAATTCACCGCGAGCACGGCGTGAGCCGGAAATCGCTGAGGCATTGACGGCATATTACGTAAAATCGATCGATGCAGCCGCGGTTAGGGCGCTGGACAAAGTGAGCGCGCTGTTCGATAATGCGGACGGTCGACCGAACTAGCCAATGTCGAGATCAAAAAAGCTCGAATCCGAAAGCTGGAGTCGACGCTTTTGCATCTCCAGTATGCAAAGAGCATGCAAAATAAAATCGCTAAGTCCTTTAGCGCCCGTAGCTCAGCTGGATAGAGCGTCTGGCTACGAACCAGAAGGTCGGGAGTTCGAATCTCTCCGGGCGCACCACTTTCCAGAAGTACAATCCCGTAGCGCAAGCACACGAGATTCACCGTGTGTAGCAGCCAGCCTTCGCAGCACATTACCAAATTCGACCGCGCCATAAGTGAAATTGTCCCCGACAGTTACGGTTTCCCCGCCACAGCGAATACAGCTTTTGACCTATAGATTAGGGCGCTCGCGTCGGAATAGTATTTATGCAGTCCCCAGCCGCCTGCTATCGAAAACGACGTCCGAAACCAAACGTGAAGCACCGGAGACGTTGGGTTAGGACGTACCTAAAAATTAAGGAGACGGCAATGGTTTATGGACGGAGATCCAAAGATGTAGTGAGGTTGACCGTGCGGCTCCTCGGAGCAGCAGCGGTTTTGGTGGCGCTATGTATTCCCAGAGCGATCTTGGCCCAGGACGAAGGCCGTGACAGAGATCGCGATCGTGACCGGGTGACGCGCATCGATTCCGGCACGGTGATTGTTGTGCGTACAACCGAGGGCATTGAATCCGACAGGAGAGACAACGAAATCTATCGCGGAATAGTAGACTAGGAGGTTCGCGGCGAGGATGGCCGGCTGGCGATCCTTAGGGGCTCGCCCGTCGAGCTAATCGTCAGAACTGAACCGGACAACGATCTAGTCATCGATTTGGAGTCCGTGACATCGAATGGTGAGCGATACGGAATAAGAACGGAGCCAACCCGCGCTGAAGCTCGGCGCGATGACAGTTTGGTTGGCGCCATTGTTGGAGCAGTCCGAGGCGAAGAAGTTCGGGGCCGCGAGGTGCACATTCCCCGCGGTTCTATTCTAACGTTTCGCCTTGAGCGGCCCCTTTATATGGGCGTCGTAGACCGCGGTATTGACCGTAACGGAAGGCACTATCACGATTGGTATCCGCATCAGGATAACCGCTAAAGCACGGCAAGTGCTAACTCTTGCC
>DASYXV010000025.1:0-3543 GCA_035934545.1 Candidatus Acidiferrales bacterium | reverse complement strand
AGATTCGAGCGCAGATCGCGCAAGCCGTAGCCGCGAAGAAATACGGTGCGGCCATTTTGTCGCACGACCACGGCGAGGCCCGGCTCCTGCGCCGATGTGATCCCAGAAAAAATAGTGTCAATTTGCTTCTCAGCAGGAGGCTGCACGGCCTTGCCGGACTGAGAAGAACTCAGCAGGCAGAAAAGCACAACGCCGACAAGAAAATTAAAACCGTCAGGCTGAACGCGCATCCGGGAGTGCCTCCGTAAGTTCGCGAAGGAAAAAGTTCACAGAAGGAATTTGCCTGAAAATTGACAATTAGGCCAGCGATAAGCACGCCCATCGCTGGTTTCTAACCGGTAGCCGCGAGATTAGAAACTGCAGTGATTCATTCAGAATAAGGGGTCAGGACGATGATTTGAGGGGCGGTTTGGAAAAGGCCTTAAACTAGACTGACCTGTCAGTTTAGTTGTCGATACGGTTAACACTAAAAAAAGGGAAATGACTTGACAGGAACAAAGGCGCGCGGGAGGTCCGCAATCTTGGGAAACAGGAGCTAATCATTTGTGTCGCCCGTTGGACATTTGGCCCCCGGCGCGCTGGCGAATTTGCTAGCCGTACAGGGTCAACTATGGTATCCTGACGTTGCGTTTGTTGCTCTTGTAAAACCCCTAGATTCGATTAAAGGGGCTGCAAGTACAAACTTGCAGCCTTTTTTGCTTTACGGCTGGAGGCGGTCGCGAGGCGCAAATAGCTTAAAATAAAGAAGAGGAAACACAAGTGTCAAAAGAACAAGGAACAGTAAAGTGGTTTAATGCGAGCAAGGGCTTTGGATTCATCCAGCGTCAGTCGGGCGAAGATGTTTTCGTTCACTTTTCGGCGATTCAGTCGGAAGGCTACAAATCGCTGAATGAAGGACAAGCTGTCGAATTCGACGTCGTGTCAGGCCCTAAGGGCTTGCAGGCCGCTAACGTAACTAGCCTCTAGTCAGTAGACCAAAATTAGCGGGAGCTTGCCACGCGCAGGCTCTCGCTAGCATCTCAATTAAGCCGCGGCCCACCAGCAGCACCCGTAAGCGTACCAAATGGAAAAGTTTGGCAGGCGTTTTCTCGGAAGGCCTCTCTAGGTGTGCGGATCCGGGCAAGCCTCTGCGGAGTAGGAGTTGCAGTTTAAGGAGTCCCCTCCATGGCCAAGCTCTACGTAGGGAACCTGCCATTTGAAGTCACCGACGAAAGCCTGCAACAAATGTTTAGCGGTCAAGGGTTTGAAGTGCAATCTGCGCGCGTTGTGCGAGATATGGGCACAGGACGTTCGCGCGGGTTCGGATTCGTCGAGCTCGGGCCCAAAGAGGACTCCGCGCGCGCGATTTCGCAACTGAATGGAACAATGATGGAAGGCCGCGCCTTGCAAGTCAACGAAGCGCGTCCGCAAGCGCCGCGTGGCGAAGGCGGCGGAAATCGCGGCGGATTCGGTAATCGCGGTGGCGGAGGCGCGGGTGGCGGCCGCGGAGGTCGTGGGGGCGGTGGAGGCGGCCGTGGGGGTCGCGGCGGAGGAGATCGCGGTGGCAGTGATCGCGGTGGGCGGCGGTAACGATCAGATGTAAACGCAACGCAATCGTTGCCATATGTAAAGGGAGCTTCTCTGTGAGCGATAACCTGTTCGTGCAGTATGTCGGCTTCAAGGTCAAAGCGTTCGACCGCGAATACACGTTTAACGTGCACGTCTCAGAAGGTGAAATTCGCGCGTTCAAACTGTCGATTTCCAATGAAGCATTCAACGCGCATCGCGCGCGTTTTCAGGATGCTCCATCGATTTGTTCAACCAAGCTGCATCGCGAGCTGGCCGGCCACGCCAACAATCCCTCGGAATCGAGTTACCGCATCTCGGATACAGACCTCGAAGAATACCGCAGCGCGCACTCGCAAAAATCTTCGCGTTACCCCTACGCCCGCAAGACCAACTGATGCCCGGTTTCTGATGCAAGAGGTGAATCGGTCGTCCCATTAAGAAGTCAGGGTAGGGCAGAAAGGAACCTGGCAGCGGGCAAGCGTTAATCGACGCAGTCGAGGAGCTCTTGGCGAAAGGAAGTTCCGCGCCAAAGAGTTCTCGTGCAAATGCGTGAGCCTGTTGCGACTGGAATTGCGAACAAACACCTCGACGATTCGGCCACCAGCGTAAGGAGTATAGGTGTCGGCACGCCTTGAACTCTTCAAAACCGAAGTGCGCCGAGCAGGTACAGGATAAGCAAAATCACAACAACGGTGCCTACCACGCCCAAACCACCGCCCGTTCCCCATCTTGAATATCCGTAATAGCCTCCACCGCCAGCAAACAAAAGCACCAGCAGAATAATTATGATCAGTAACATGAACCTCTCCTGTCACGCTGAAGTCGAATCCTAGAGCCGGAGATTAGACTAGTCGTGCCGCATAAACGTGACACATAATGGACACTTTTTCGGGATCGGCGCGGTTTCCTCAGTTGAGTCAGTTCGTCAGCTGGGCGAGCTGTTTCGGCGGGAGTTCGTGCAGCAATTCGAGGAACACTCCGTTGGTCCAGCCGAAACCTATTTGATTGGTGACGTAGCCCGCGCGAATATGCGTTACAGACTCACGCGTAACTACATCGTATTTCTCGCGGATGTGCTTCTCGCTTTCGAAATCTGCAAGGATCATGCTGAGAAACTTGTAAGAAATGCGATCGGCGTCGGCGTTGTAGCCGTAGCGGCGCAATCCTTCGACCGCGATCAATTGGAGCGGCGCCCAGCCGTAGGGATAATCCCACTGCGCGCCGCTGTCGTTTCGACTGGTGGCAAGGCCGCCGGGTTGTTCGAACAGGGAAATCTTCGCAGCGACGGCTTTCGCCTGCGCTTTTGTCGCAAGTCCCGCCCACAGGGGATAAAATGTGGTGACAAAGTCATACGACGAACGTGTTCGCATCGCAAAATTATAGTCGTAGAAAAGTCCCGCCTTCGCGTCCCACAAATGGGTGTCTATGTTCGCGCGGCGTTGCTTCGCTTTCTGTTTCCACTGCGTGGCTTCCGATTTTTTCCCGAGCAAGTCGCTGATTCGCGCCAAATCCAGTTCCGTCTTATACAGCAAGCTATTCAGACAAACAGGCGCATAGCGCTGCGTTTCATCCCCGTACGGCCCGAAGCGAAACGTTACGTCAAATCCTGATTCGCGCATGCTGCGGTCGGCCTTGTAATACTCGGGCGTAAGCGCCACGCGATTTTTCCGGCAATCCTTCGCGTCAGCATCGGGGGAGATTGTTACTTTCGAACCGCATACGAACAAGTCGTAAATCTGTCCGGTCACCGAAACCGCCTGTGCTGAATCATCAGCATTCACGCGGACCATTTGGCCGTGGTTATCGCCGGGATGCATCAGAAAATATTCCGCCACTTCGCGGTAATAATGGCTTGGATCACCCAGGATTTCCGGCACGGGTCCGTCGCCGTGGTCGAAATAACGCGATAGACCGGTGTCACCCGCCAGATGCGGCGGAGAAATCCACTGCTCGTAGTCTGTGCGGGCATAGCGGTACGCACGTTCGAGCCACGCG
>DASYXV010000079.1:0-1759 GCA_035934545.1 Candidatus Acidiferrales bacterium | reverse complement strand
GATGCATTTCGGCGGCTGGGAGATCGCAGCGCGCAGTTTCACTCCCGCCAGCGGCTGCATCTGCCGGGCAATTCGTATCTCCACTACATGGCTGCCGCCGACGGAACCGGCGGATACATGGGCATGAAAATCTACACAAGTTCCCGCGAAGGGTTGCGGTTTCTGGTTCCTTTGTTTCAGGCCAAGACTGGCGAACTGCTGGCCCTGATCGAAGCGCGTTACCTGGGACAGATGCGCACCGGCGCGGCGAGCGGCGTCGCCACGAAATTGCTGGCGCGTCGTGATGCGCGGACGGTTGGAATCATCGGCACGGGTCTTCAGGCGGAGACGCAGATCGAGGCTGTGGCAGCCGTTCGGAAAATCGAGCGCGTTCGCGCTTTTGGACGCGATCCGGAGCGTCGCCAGCGTTTTGCGCGTGAGATGAGTGCAAAGCTGGGCGTGCCGGTCGAAGCCACCGCTTCAGCGGAGGAAGCGGTGCATGACGCGGATATCCTGATTACTTCGACTACGGCCTCAAAGCCAGTGGTCGAAGGCCGATGGCTGCGCGCGGGGATGCACCTCAATGCGATTGGAGCGAATTTCCCGGAGAAGGCGGAGCTTGACGCTGATGCGGTGAGCCGCGCCGATGTGATTTTCGCCGATTCACGCGACCAATCGAAACTGGAGGCGGGGGATTTGATCCAGGCATTCGAGGGAGACTACTCGCGATGGAACGAGGTGAAGGAACTTAGCGATTTGATTGCGGAACGCGTGGAAGGGCGCACGTCGCCAGAACAAATAACGCTTTTCAAGTCCAACGGAATCGCGATTGAGGATATTGTGACTGCTGGAAGAGTCTACGAACTGGCGCTGGAGAGGGGGATTGGGAGCAACGTGGAACTGTGGAAAACGGAATCCCCAGATTAACGGCACAAAACAGCAGTCAGCTGCGAGGTTTGTGCAGGCGCTTGACCAGGGCGTCATGCAGACGGTTGCGAACGTCATCCGAAAGCGGCAAAGGTTCCGACTTGCAAAAAATTTGAATTGTTTTCTTTGTCGTGTCCACCAACAAATGGCAATCTTCGCAATGCTCCAAGTGAATTTCGATGGATTGCTGCAGATTTAGGTCCAGTTCTCCGTCGAGATAATTCGAAAGCTCTCTGACCACGCTTCTACAGTTCATTGGGCCACACCCCTTCGAAAATACCGATTCAATTTCTCTCGCAGCTTCAGGCGTGCACGTAGCAGCCGAGATTTCACAGCCGGCACGGACAGCCCGAGGGCTTCAGCGGTTTCCTCCGTGGAAAGTTCCTCGATGTCGCGCAGTTGGAAGACGGTCCTGAAAGACGGTTCCAGTTCACCGATCACGTGGGAGAGTATGCCCGCGAGCTCGTCCTGAGCATAACGTTGCTCGGGCGAAGGACCCCAGTCCTCGATTTCGCGGGGCATGAAGTTGTCTTCGGTTTCGATGTCCTGGTCGAGGGAAATATCTCTCGGGTGCCGTTTGCGCAACTTCATCAGCGCCTGATTCACGGCGATGCGCACCAGCCAAGTGTAAAACCGCGAATTGCCCTGGAATTCCCCGAGGTGCTCAAATGCCTTCAGGAACGCTTCCTGCGATGCGTCCTGCGCGTCTTCCGTGTTCTGCGTGATGTGCTGGGTGAGGCGAAAGATTTTGCGTTCGTAACGGTTGACCAGCGCCTCGAATGCTGCGACGTCTCCGGCCTTAGCTGCCGCGACTAAAGCAGACTCGTTATCCACAGGAGCTGTCTGTGATTTC
>DASYXV010000052.1:0-204369 GCA_035934545.1 Candidatus Acidiferrales bacterium | reverse complement strand
AACCCATGTCGCCAAAGACTTGCGCGAGGATGTGTTCCAATTTTTCAGAGCCCTGAAGGTAACGCAACCACGGCCAAGTTTTTTCGTACTGCGTCATGCCGACATAGAAGAGATTTTTGGGACGCGAATCGTCGGCGAATTCCTTGAAGCTCGGTTCGGCGAGAGCGCGAGTCATCTGGCGCGCGCGATCGGCGCGGAAGTTGAAAAAGATCACGGCATCGTCGTCGCGAATGACGCCGCGGGGCGCGGAAGGGCCGCCATGCGCGGGATCGACGGTAATTACCGCAGGCACAACGAATTCGTCTGTGACCAAGCGTTCGTAACTGGCTTTCAGCGCGGCGAGCGGGCCGGCGTATTTCAATTCGGCGCGCCCGTGAACCATGGCGTCGTAGGCGCGCTGGATGCGTTCCCAACGATTGTCGCGGTCCATCGCGTAGTAGCGGCCGCTGACGGTGATGATCTGGCCGACCGAGAGTTCGGCCATTCTTTTCTCGAGTTGCTGAAGAAACCCAAGCCCGGAATTCGGAGGCGTGTCGCGGCCGTCGGTGAATGCGTGTACGAAAACGCGCTCGACTTTGTTTCGCTTGGCCATTTCTAAGAGCGCAAAAAGATGATTTATGTGCGAATGCACGCCCCCATCGCTGACCAGTCCCATGAGATGCAGTTGTCGCGCGCGGCCGCGCTCCATGGCCTGCAGCAGCAGCGGCTCTTTGAAAAATTCCCCTGAAGCAATTTTGGCGTCAAGGCGGGTGATGTCCATCTGCACGATGCGGCCCGCGCCCATGTTGAGATGGCCGACTTCGCTATTGCCCATCTGGCCTTCGGGCAGGCCGACGTACGGGCCGGAAGTATGAATCAGCGTGCTGGGGAATATCTTAAGCAGCGCGTCGTAGTTGGGTTTGAGTGCGAGCGCGATGGCGTTGCCGCGAGTCTCGGCGCGGTAGCCCCAGCCATCGAGGACGGTGAGGACGATTGGTTTGGGACGCTTGGCCACAGCGCGTCAGGATACACGGAATCGGAGGGAAAACGGAACTGCGAGGCGAGCCGTTTGCGTCAGCGGGACGCGGCCAGATCGCGGAGGGCGGCGAGGAGGCGATCGACTTCGCCGGCGATGTTGTAGTGGACGACGCCGATGCGTAGAAGGCCGCCGGTTTTCTCGACGCCGAGGCGCTCGGTCAGATTCAGCGCGTAGTAATTCCCGTCCCAGGTGAAAATCCCGCGGTCGCCGAGGAATTTCGCACATTCGAGAGGCGTCAGATTGCCGAGGCGCACGCCGACGGTGCCGACGCGTTCGGCGAAGCGCGCGGGATCGGAGATGCCGTAGAAGCGGAGTCCGGGGACTTCGAGCAGGCCGCAAATCAGGCGCGTGGCGAGCGTCATTTCATGCTGGCGCATGGCGCGATAGGCGGATTCGAGGGCGGCGCGGCGGGTGTTGGAACTTTGCGGAACCTCAGGGGTTGAAACCCCTGAGTTTGCGGCGCTATACGGCACGGCTGCCCTTCGGCCTTGCTCAGGGTAAAAAGCCGTGCCCTTACACTGCATGTCCGCGGGTTGGAGCACGGCGCGATAGGCGCATTCGAGAGCGGCGCGGCGATCTTTTGATGATTCTGGCGCGAGGTGACGGCCGAGGTCGGCGAGGTAATCAATCGCGGCGATCACGCCGGCGAGGCCTTCGTGAAGCTGCGTGCCTGTTTCCCAGCGATCGGGCAGCATTTCGGGCGCAGGGCGCACTTTGTATGGCCGGAAGCGGAGGAGCTGTTCGCGCTTGCCGAAGAGGCAGCCCATGTGCGGGCCGAAAAATTTGTAGGGCGAGCAGGCGAGGAAATCGCAATCGAGGGCACGAACATCAATCGAGCCGTGCGGGGCGTAATGCACGGCGTCGATGAAAGCGAGCGCGCCGGCGGCGTGGGCCAGGCGAATGATTTCCGCGACGGGATTGATGGTGCCGACGGCGTTGGAGGCATAACCGACAGCGACGAGTTTCGTGCGCGAAGTGATTTTGCGGCGCAGGTCGTCCATGTCAAGCGTGCATTCGGGCTCGCGGATGTCCACCTGTCGGATGACGATGCCGCGCTCTTCGAGTGCGCGCCAAGGAGCGACGTTGGCGTCGTGATCGAGCGTGGTGACCACGATTTCATCGCCGGGAGCGAGATCGCGGCCAACGCCGCGTGCGAGAGCGAAGGTGAGCGTGGTCATGTTGGGGCCGAAGAAAACTTCATCGGCATCGCAATGGAAAAAATCTGCCATGGCGGCGCGAGCGGCGGCGATCATTGCGTCGGTGCGGCGGCTGGTGGCGAAAGCGCCGCAGGTGTTCGCGTTCGACTGCTCGAAATAGTCGCGAAAGGCGTCGATGACGCGCTGAGGCACTTGCGTGCCGGCGGGGGCGTCGAGGAACGCGGCGGAATGGCCGTTCACGGTTTGGCGCAGGGAGGGGAATTGCGCGCGAACCCAGTTGATGTCCAGGGGCGCGAGATTCTCCGTGTGCGAATTTTGGCTGGCGACAGGCGCGGTCATTCAAGGCTCCCTAACATCGTGCTGCCAATTTCGGCAATGGGTCAGTTTGAATTTTGACTCATTTCCTCCCCAGGCTCGACGATCCCCCAAGCTCGACTAGCCGTCGACTTGGGAGGCCCTTTATGCGCGACCTGGGCGGCCCCGGCGAGCGACACGCGCCTGAGTTGCGGCGCAGTGGCGCTCGGGTGTCACGATCAAGAAAATTCAAACTGACCCACCACCCAAATTTCCAAGATCAACCTCAGGTTCAGGTAGCGGTGCCATAATTTAGAATTCTGTACTTCAGCGGCTAAAGCCGCTCGCAGTTTGCAAAGCTTATGTCATGGCTAAAGCCATGACCCACAAAGATCTGCTCTTTTTCGCCATCTTGAAATCATCGAATCTCAATTCTTCACTGCGCGGATGAAATCCGCAAGCAGTCCGTAGGCTGTGGCGACGACGCCGGGCTTGTGTTCGATGAGCGTGAGGCCGAAAACGTCCATGTCGAAGCGCAGAGCGGAAGTGGTGCCTTCGAGGAGCGCGAGAGGATCGTTCATCGGCAACTGCTGCGGGCGGACGCTGGCGAGAACGCCGCCTTCGGGCGAACGCGAGGCGCGGCAGATTAATTTGTAGCGCATGCCGGAGGAGCGAGCGCGGCGGACTTCCTCAGGCGTGAGGTCGCGGATGCCGACGCGTTCGATTTGATCGAGCGTGATTGGCACGCCCATCAAGACAATCACGAGCGCGGCGACTTTCACGGCAGGATCCCAGGCGTCGAGATCATCGGAGGGATCCGTCTCGGCGACACCGAGCTCCTGCGCTTTTTTTACGGCTTCGTCGAGGCTGGAGCCGCGCTCCATCTCCGTGAGGACGACGTTCGTGGTGGAATTCAGGATGCCGCGAAAACCGCGCAAATCGACCGCAGGAAGCGAGTGAGGGAAGAGAGAAAAAACCGGCGTGCCGTCCATGACGGCGGATTCGAAAAAGAATTTTCTGCCTTTCGCGGCCGCGAGATCCCGAAGCTCGCGATAAGCGTGGACGACGGGGCCTTTGTTCGCGCTGATGGCGTGCGCGCCGGATTCGAGCGCGGCGCGAATGTGCTCGATCGCGGGCTGGCCGGTCTGGCGATTGAGGGAAGAGGCTTCGAAGAGCACGTCGGCGCGCGCGGCGGCGAGCCACTCGCGGACGTTTTGAGGCGCGTGTCCTTCGTGCATTTGCGGCCAGTTATTCTGGAACGCGGAGGCGGGTTCAATTCCGCCAGCATCGGCAATCCAGCCAATGCGGCGCGATGCCACGCCAGTCAGCCGCCAGGCGATGCCGTGCTCGTCGCGCAGGACGTCGGTCTTCTGTTCGAGCAGGCGGACGAATTCCTGGCCGACGTTTCCGAAGCCGATGAGGGCGAGGTTGAAAGTGCGAATTGGCTTCTCCTCGGAGAACCCACAGCAAATTCTTCAAGCCAATGAGCTAATGTATCGATGCCGCTCGTGAAAAGCTAAAGCAGATCCCTCACCCCGCATGAAGCGCGGGGATTCGGGATGACATCGTACAGAAAAATCCCGCAAGAACAAGCCGAGGCTAAAGCCGTGCCCTCACACAGCATCTCCCTGAAAGGCGCACTAATGACGCGCAAGGGCGTTGCGGCCGGCGAATTTGGCCTCTTTGCCCAATTCTTCCTCGATGCGCAACAGCTGATTGTATTTCGCGATGCGATCGGTGCGCGAGGCGGAGCCGGTCTTGATCTGGCCGGTGCCCATGGCGACGACGAAATCGGCGATGAAAGTGTCCTCGGTTTCGCCGGACCGGTGCGAGACGATCGCGGCGTAGCCGGATTTGCGCGCTATCTCGATGGCTTCGATGGTTTCGGTGACGCTGCCGATTTGATTGAGCTTGATGAGAATGGCGTTGGCGATCTTCTGCTGGATGCCGCGCGAGAAGATTTTGGGATTGGTGACGAAAATGTCGTCGCCGACGAGCTGAGTTTTGCCGCCGAGTTCGCGCGTGAGGAGCTGCCAGCCCGGCCAGTCCTGCTCGGCCATGCCGTCTTCGAGAGAGACGATCGGATACTGTCGCGCCCAGTTGGACCAGAAGGCGACCATTTCAGCGGAAGTGCGCTGGGACCTGTCGGATTTATTGAAAATATATTTGCCGCTGGATTTGTCGTAGAACTCGCTGGCGGCGGGATCGAGGGCGATGGCGATTTGCTCGCCGGTCTTGTAACCGGCGGCGGTGATGGCCTCAAGGACGCGCTCGATGGCTTCTTCGTTGGATTTGAGATTGGGCGCGAAGCCGCCTTCGTCGCCGACGGCAGTGGAGTAGCCATTTTTCTTCAGCACGGTTTTCAAATTATGGAAAACTTCGACGCCCCAGCGAAGAGCTTCGCGGAAATTTGGCGCGCCGACGGGCATGACCATAAATTCCTGCGCGTCCACGGAATTATCGGCGTGCGCGCCGCCATTGAGAATGTTCATCATGGGGACGGGGAGCGTGGAGGCATGGCCGGCGCTGGAATAGCGAGCAAGATATTTGTAAAGAGGCAGGCCGGCGTCGGCGGCAGCGGCGCGCGCGGCGGCCATGGAGACGGCGAGAATCGCGTTAGCGCCGAATTTGGATTTATTCGGCGTGCCATCGGCTTGGAGCATGCGCTGGTCGAGGGATTTCTGATCGGCGGCGTTCATGCCGAGAACCGCCCGGGCAATGGGGCCGCTGATGTTCGCGGCGGCGGTGCGAGTTCCTTTGCCGAGGTAACGCGATTTATCGCCATCGCGGAGTTCGAGGGCTTCGTGCTCGCCGGTGGAAGCGCCGGAAGGAACCGCGGCGCGTCCGCGGAGACCGTTCGCTAGAACCACGTCGGCTTCGACGGTGGGATTGCCGCGCGAATCGAGAATTTCGCGCCCAATGACGTGCAAGATTTTCGCGTCGGCCCTTTTGCCAATGCCGCCGAAAGTTTCGCGGGAAGCGATACTGACGACGCGGCGCGATTTGGCTGGGGCTTTGCGCGAGGGTTTTGAGGGCATGGCGAGAAGGCTCCTAATATCGACAATATAGTTTCGTCTGAATGTGACCGCCGCCACAAATCGGCTGCTTCACAGCCGCGGGCGCAGCCCTTCGGCTCCGCTCAGGACAAGCAAGCAGCGCCCCTACGAAAGCAACATCCGCGAACTCCCCTGCTAGATCTTCCGCGCCAGGATCAGCGTTGGGCTGAAGTCCACAGGAATCATACCGTCTGGCCAGGCGGCACGAAAGCGGGATTCGAGTTCGCGCCAATAGGATTCGGGATCGGGCAGCGAGCGCGCGAAGGCGCTGCCGTAGGACGTGGAGCGGCAGAAGCCTGCGAGGTCGCTCGAACTCATTGGGACGATGTTCGCGAATTTACCTTCTTCAAGGACGTCCAATCCCGTAGCCGAGCGGACGACATCCTGCCAGCGGCCCGCTTTGTTGAGGCGCGGATCGCGGAACGCGGCCCAACGCTCCTTCAATTCCTTCTTCACAATGACGCGCACAGGATCGGGCATCGTGGGGAACGGGAGATCGAAGATGGCGAGAATCCCTGCCGCGCGAAGCCACGTCGCGGCGTTGGCGAGAACGCGCGGGCCGTCCATCCAGTGAAATGCTGTGGCGATAATGATGAGATCAGCGGTGGAGGGAGGCTGTGTCAATTCTTCGGCGGTGGAGATGCGCAGGACGACGCCGGAGAATTGTTCGCGGATTTTCGCGGCCATGAGGGGATCGGGCTCGACGGCGATGACCTCCTCGAAATGGGCGATGAGTTCGCCCGTGACTTTGCCCGTGCCGGCTCCGAGGTCCATTGCGCAGTGGCGGCGATCCGGAGGGACTTCGCAAAGGATGCGTTCGAAGAGCGAGGGAGGATATTCCGGGCGGTAGCGCTGAAATTCATCGGCGGCCTGGCCAAATTTGAGCTGAAAGCTCATAGGATTTGAAAGAATGCGAATTGCGCGAACCGGCTCGCTGACTGCCCAGTTGGTTCAGGATTTTGCGGCCACGGATTCAGTCTTCTCCGGTTCCAGATGGCTTTGCCGGACAACTCCACTGACGGGGCTCGCATCCGACCGTCTTCCCCTTTGATCTTATCAGAGGGAGAGAGATACCGATGCACTTGCGAAAAGCCCGCATCCTTATGGGAAGTCTGCTCTTGGCCGCGCTCTGGGCATCGCAAGCAGGCGCGAAAACGCGATGCGATTTGCCCGAGCTGGCGCATCAAAAGAAGGATGCGGCAACCATCCGACGGCTGGAGAACCTATGGTCAGAAGCATTCCTGACGGGAAACACGAAGATCATGAGTTGCCTCCTGGATCCTAATTATACGGAGATTTCCCGCTCAGGCGAGCTGCAGTATTTCGCCGAGGAGATCGGCATGGCATCGCGGAATCGAGACAAGAACCTGATGATGCCGCAACTGCCCGATCCAAACGTGGAGTTGCACGAAAATGTCGCCACGGCTCACGGCCAGGGGATGGCGACAACAACCTCTGATGGCAAGCAAGTTGCCAACTCATACGCGGATTTTTTCGTCTGGAAGAACGGCAGATGGCAGGCATTCTTTTCCGTGAAGATTCCGGTCCATAGCCATTGAAGATCTCGCGTTAGCTCCCCAATACGAACTTTGCACGCCAAACGCCGTTACATTGCGGTGAAGGGAACGCCTCGCAGTAATTCTTCGCGGTGAGGGAGCGCTATTCCGGCTCCTCGATCATGGATTCATCGCGGACGACGACGACGATGCCGGAATCGGTGACGTGATAGCGCTTCTTGTCTTCCTCCAGATTGAGGCCAATCTCGGTGTGCTCGGGCAGCATGACGTGGCGGTCAATGATGGCGCGGCGAATGCGCGAATACCGGCCAATCTTCACGTGATTGTAGATGATGGAATCCTCGACTTCGGAGAAACTGTTGACACGAACGTCGTAGCCCATCACTGAGCGGTTCACGCGGCTGCCGGACACGATCGAGCCGCTCGAAACGATGGAGTCGAGCGCAGTGCCGGTGCGGCCCGGGTCGGCGAAAACGAATTTCGCGGGAGGATATTGCTGCTGCCAGGTATTCAGCGGCCAGCTTTTGTCGTAGAGGTTGAACACGGGCGAGACGGCGACCAAGTCCATGTTGGCTTCGTAGTAGGCGTCCAGCGTGCCGACGTCGCGCCAGTAGGGCGCTTCTTTCTTGTTCTCGTCCTGGAAGTCGTAGGCGAAGACGCGCTGCTTGCCGATGATCCGCGGGATGACGTCGCGGCCAAAATCGTGGGAGGAGTTCGGGTCCTCGGAATCGGCGATCAGAGTGGGCAACAGGAATTGCGTGCTGAAGATGTAGATGCCCATCGAGGCGTCGCATTTGCCCGGATGTCGCGGCGATTCCTTCGGCTGCGCCGGTTTTTCCTCAAAACCGACAATGCGCCCCTGCGCGTCCGTTTCGATTACGCCGAAGCGGTCTGCGGCGTCTGAGACTTCCATGCCGATAGTGGCGACGGTAACGTCGGCGCCGCTCTCGATGTGCTGCGAGAGCATCTTCTGATAGTTCATCTTGTAGATGTGGTCGCCGGAAAGGATGATGACGTAGCTCGACTGTTCGCTCCCGATGGAATAGATGTTTTGGTAGACGGCGTCGGCAGTGCCCTGATACCAGTGAGAGGAGACGCGCATTTGCGGCGGAAGGGTTTCGATGTAGTCACCGACGCCCATCAGCGACGACCAGCCGCGGCGGATGTGACGATTCAGGCTGAGCGCCTTGTATTGCGTGAGGACGAAAACGCGTCGGAGATCGCTATTGAGGCAGTTGGAAAGCGTGACGTCAATGATGCGGAAAATTCCGCCAAAAGAAACCGCGGGCTTGGCGCGATCGCGGGTCAGCGGCCACAAGCGCTCGCCTTGGCCTCCGGCCAGCAGCACTCCGATCGCACTTTTCATCAAGGACACTAAGGCGCCGCCGGATGCCATTCTAGCAACACCGAGGCGCAGACCCAAGCGAACGAGGGCATGAATCCCCTGCGGAGAGACGAGAATCGCCGGCCATGCCCGGCGAATGCGCAAATCGGGAATTCAGCGCCAAATCTCCGCCTATGAAATTTAATACTTGACTTAGGGGGTGGGCTTCGCTAGAAGTGCCTGATAAGATGTGTCCTGTGGCGGGGGTTCGTGTCAATCTACCCACTCCATCAGCATATCTATGGCGTCAAAATTGAACGGGGGTGAATCTGCGTGGCGGAAGTCGTAATTCAGGAGGGCGAGTCATTGGAGAATGCTCTCCGGCGTTTCAAACGGAAAGTCCAGGGCGAAGACATCATCAAGGAAATCAAGAAGCACAGCTACTACATGAAGCCTGGAGAGAAACGCCGGGCCAAGGAAGCCCTATCACGCAAGCGCCTCCGGAAAAAGCAGCGCCGAGAGCAGGATTAGTCCAGGCGGGGAATTTTTGGGAGTTTTCTTCGAGATGAGTGCCGGACTTCAATGGGGAAGCGCAAGGAATCCCATCGATATCGGGCATCCTCTCGCGATTTTTGCGATGGGCGAGGAATATCCCAGCCGGACCCAGCTACTCCCCGGAGCGGCCGATGGAATACCACGATAGGGTGTTGAAGTGCTCGGAATGCGGTGCGGAGTTTGTGTTCACAGCCGGCGAACAGATGTTTTTCGCCGACAAGGGTTTTAAGAACGAGCCGAAGCGGTGCAAGGCCTGTAAGTCGGCGCGGGCGCAGGGAAACAGCGGAACTGCCTCGTCGGGCGTGCAGCGCGTCGAGACGAAGACCGTCTGCTCCCAGTGCGGCAAGGAAACCACCGTGCCGTTCAAGCCGACGCAGGGGCGTCCTGTTTATTGCCGCGAATGCTTCCAGCAGCGGCGAGCGATGGGGAACGCAACCGCGACGGGAGCTGTCGGGGCCTGAAGGCAGGCTGTAGCGACCCGACCGGTCTGCTATAGAGGCACTCGGGGATTCGTCGATAATTCTGTCGATTATTTCGCCTTCGCTCCGGCATGAATGCCGGAGCGAAGGCGATTTTGTTTTGTGCCCGCCTTATGCGGCTTGAGCTGATTTTTTCGCGGGAACGACCTCGCGGAAAGCGGCAAGGAATTTCTGCATCTCCTCGGGCTTGCCAACTGAGACGCGCAGCCAGTTGCCCAAAGAGTGGAATTTCCTGCCGACCATAATTTTCCGCTGACGGAAGGCCTCAATCACCGGCGAAACGTCGCCGCCGACGTCCACCATAAAGAAATTCGCTTCGGACGGCATTACGCGATGGCCGTCCTTGGCGAGCTCAGAGGTGACCCATTTGCGCGTGTCATTCAAGCGCTTCTTGTTGACGGGCACGACTTCCGGGTCGGCGAGGCTGGCGATGGCCGCAGGGAGGACAGCGGCGTTTCCATTTTGCTGCGTTAACTCACTGCGCAGCGCCGCGGTCGTTTCTTTCTGCGCGATGGCGTAACCAAGGCGCATGCCGGCCATGCCATAGACTTTCGAGAACGTACGCGCGACGACGAGATTGGGATATTTCGCGGTCCAGTCAATGAGGCTCGTGTAGCGCGGGTCCTCGACAAAGTGGAAATAAGCCTCGTCCACGAGCACATGAGTGGAGGCAGGCACGCGATTCATGAAGTCGGCCAATTCGTCGCGAGTCATGATGGTGGCGGTGGGATTGTTGGGGTTGCAGATGTAAACGAGACCGGTGGCATCGGTGCACGCGGCGGCCATTTTCGGAAGATCGTGGCGGAAGTCGGAAGTAAGGGGAATTTTCACGGCAGAAGCCTTGCAGGCTTCGGCGTAATGCGTGACGGCTTCAAATGTGGGTTCGGCGATGACGAGATTTTTGCCGGAGGAGAGGAAAGCGTCGTCGCAGGCGCGGAGAATTTCCGTCGAGCCGCAGCCGAGGGCGACGTTTTCCGCGCTTACGTGATGAAATTCGGCGATAGCCTGGACAAGGCGAGAGTAGACGCCGTCGGGATAGCGGCCGGCGACGGCTTCCGAGCCTGTGATCGCTTCGATGGCGCGGGGCGAGGGGCCGTAGGGGTTTTCGTTGAAATTGATGAAGACGGCGTCTGAGGGCATGTGGGCGTCGCTGTGCCCTCCAGCAATTTGGTGAATGAGGTTCGGCGAAACCACAGCCGCGGCGAGCGCCGCGCCGAAGGAGCGTCCAAATTGCCGGCGCGTGAATTGGCTTTGCGAGGAGTTCTCAGTCATCACACCCTCCTGAAGTTACTGGCGGGATTATCCGCCCGTCGAGGACAAGGCGCAAGCGGGGGGCTGGATTGACCCGGGAAACGCTGCGACCTAAGATAGACACATGAAACGAACGCGAAAAATATTGAAAACAACAAAGCGAAGAAAACCGACAGCGAAGAAAAAGACTCCAACGAAGACGGTACGACCTGCAAGCAGCGATCAGGCACTGGGAGAGCAACTGGCTGATCTACTCGACAAAGGAAGCGCGCACGCCAGTTGGCGGGACATTCTTAGCGGCATCCCCGAAGCGATGCGCGGCACGAAGCCGCCGCGCGCGCCGCATACGGCGTGGCAATTGCTGGAACATCTTCGCATCGCGCAGTGGGACATCCTGGAATTTTCGAGGAATCCGAAGCACGTCTCGCCGGAATTTCCGCAGGGGTATTGGCCAGCGACGGAGATGCCGCCAAGCGTTACGGCATGGGAGACGAGTGTGAAGGCGTTCGAGAGGGACTTGACGGAGATGAGGGAGCTGGTGAGTAATCCCAGGACGGACCTCTTCGGCCGGATTCCGCACGGGGACGGGCAGACGGTGCTTCGGGAGGCGGTGGTCCTCGCGAGCCACAACGCGTATCACCTGGGACAGATTGTGTTGCTGCGAAGAATGCAGGGAGCGTGGACCGCGGCGTACTGAGAGAGGAAAAGGGAAACGAAGTGAAGGACAAGGGAGCAGTTATCGAGCCGAATGTGGCGACGAACGGGAGCCGCGAGGCGATCTTCGATGAGTTTCGCCGCTGGGGATACCTCGAAGCAGAGCTCGATCCGCTGGGCGATTTCAAGCCAGAGGCCGTTCCGGAATTGCAGATTGGCGGCGAAGCGGCCGATGAGGCGCGGCGGATTTATTGCGGCTCCGTCGGCGCAGAGTTCATGCATATCGCCGACGGCGAGCGACGGCGATGGATTGCCGAGAGGATGGAATCACCGGCAGCAGAGCCGGACCGCGCGCGGATTCTCGACCGGCTGGTGCGGTCAGAAATTTTTGAACAGGTCGTGCAAAGTCGCTATTTGGGGACGAAACGGTTCTCACTCGAAGGGCTGACGTCGCTGATCCCGCTGCTGGACGAGGCGCTGGAGACCGCGGCGGAGCGCGGCGCGGAGGAAGTCCTGCTGGGGATGAGCCACCGCGGGCGGCTGAGCGTGATGATTCACATCGTGGGACGAAGCGCGGCGGATATTTTCGCGCGATTCGAAGACGTGGATGCGCGCAGCGTGATGGGCGGCGGCGACGTGAAATATCACATCGGGGCGACGGGGCAGTATCAAACGCGCGAGGGAAAGAGAATCGGGATTCATCTTGTGTCGAATCCAAGCCACCTGGAAGCCGTGGACCCAGTGGCGTTGGGGCGGGCGCGAGCGAAGCAGACGCGTCGCGGTGTTGACGGAGCGAAACAAGTGCTGCCGATCCTAATTCACGGCGACGCGGCGTTTGCGGGACAGGGAATCTGGGCCGAGACGCTGAATTTCATGGGGATCGAGGGATTCAGCGTGGGCGGGAGCTTGCACATCATCGTGAACAATTTGATCGGGTTCACGGCGACGCCGAAAGAAAGCCACACGTCGCGATTTGCCTCGGATTTGGCGAAGCGGATGGATATGCCGATATTCCACGTCAATGCGGAGGGCCCGGACGCGGTGGTGCGGGTGGCACGAATCGCGGTGGAGTATCGATACGCGTTTGCGAGCCCCGTGGTGATTGATCTCGTTGGATACCGGCGATACGGGCACAGCGAAGTGGACGACCCAACAATCACGCAGCCGCTGCGTTACCGGAAAATTCAGCAGCACCCGCCGCTGTGGAAGATTTACGCGGAGAGAGTCGGAAGCGACGCGGCGGCGACCGTCGAAGAAGTGAAGCAGGAGTTTGAGTCCGCGCAAAAACAGGCTGCTCAGCTCGAAAAGCGGCCGCAGATGTGGCAACTGCCCGGTTACTGGAGCGAATTCGAGGGCGGGCCATACAAGCCGGAATTCGAGGTGGACACAGGAGTGCCACAGGAAAAGTTGCAGGAGATTACGGCGAAGCTGACGAGTTACCCGGAAGGATTCGCGATTCATCCGAAGGTGAAGAAGCTGCTCGAACAGCGCGCGGCGATGGCGAGCGGCAAGCATCCGGTGGATTACGGAATGGCGGAAGCGCTGGCGTTCGGGTCGCTGCTGCTCGAAGGCGTTCCGGTGCGGTTGAGCGGGCAGGACAGCAAGCGCGGGACATTCAACCAGCGTCATGCGGCTCTAATTGATACGGAGACGGAGCGTGAATTCATCCCGCTGGCGAATCTCGGGCCGGAGCAGGCGCGATTTGAAGCGTATAACTCGGCGCTCTCCGAAGCGGGAGTGATGGGATTCGAGTATGGGTATAGCCGCGATTTTCCCGAGACGCTGGTGATGTGGGAAGCGCAGTTCGGCGACTTTGCGAACGGCGCGCAGGTGATCATTGACCAGTTCGTGGCCGCAGGTGAGGACAAGTGGCATTTGCACTCGGGGTTGGTGCTGCTGCTGCCGCACGGCTACGAGGGTCAAGGACCAGAACATTCGAGCGCGCGAATTGAGAGATTTTTGCAGCTCGCGGCGCGGGACAATATCCAGGTGTGCCAGCCGTCGAATGCGGCGCAGTATTTCCATCTGCTGCGGCGGCAGGCGCTGCGGCGGTGGCGCAAGCCGCTCATCGTGTTCACGCCGAAAAGCATGCTGCGGCATCCGGCGGCGGCTTCGCCGATTGCGAATTTTTCCGCGCCGCGATTTCAGACTGTGCTGCCGGACGAAGAAGTGCGCGAAGCGGAGCGAGTTCTACTCTGCAGCGGAAAAATCGGGCATGAGCTGGCGATGGAGCGCAAGCGACGAGAAGACACGACGACGGCGATTGTGTTCCTCGAACAGATTTATCCGTTTCCAGAAAAGGAACTAGACGCGGCGCTGAGCGGCTACGCGCAGGCGCGGGAATTCGTGTGGGTGCAGGAAGAGCCGGCGAACATGGGCGCGCGAAGTTTCGTGATGCCGCGGCTGGAACGAATGCTGGATGGGAGACGACTGCGATCCGTGAAGCGTTCGGCGAGCGCCAGCCCTGCGACGGGCTCAGCGAAGGCGCATGAGCTGGAGCAAAAGACGCTGCTCACACTGGCTTTCGGCACAGGGAAGACGCAATAACTTCAGGAAATCACCACGAAGCACTCTGGTGGCCGTAGCCGCCAAAATACCAACGCACGCCGACTGTGGTGTAAATACCGAGAGGTTCCTTGTCGGGGCCGGAATCGTCCGGGCCAAGTATGCGATCAAATGGGTCGAAAGATGTTACGCCATGATTTGTGATGCGCAATTCCAGATGTTTCGGCAGCTCGATGGCGGCGCCGAGCGTGCGCTCCATGGCGAGCGGATTGAACGACGCCGTGTAGCGCACCTGGGGGATGTTGTCACCGAAGAAAAAGCGCGGCTCGTAGAAAAAATAGACGTGCTTCAGCGGGCTGCGCGCGAACGGTTGAACCTCTATGTATCCGCCGAGGACCCAGCGTGCGAAGGCCGAACAGGTGTTCGTCTGGCCGCAGCGACCGAGGTCGGGCTCGTTGTGAGGAGGCGCGACGGCGAATTCCGTGTAGCCGCGAATGAAATTCTTGGGGAAGAGCCAGGAACTTCGCCTGCTTGGAGATTGTGATTGAAGGTCATATTGCGCGGCGGCAGGGCCGCTGAGTAGAAGCGCCGCAGAGAGCACGACAAGACTGAGCGTCGTGACATGAAGAACGCTACGAATTGTGGTTTCAGTTTGCATGAGGCTCCTTTTTTAGCCTGAAGCTGAATTCTTCTGAGCCGAACGCAGCATGTAAATGAGGGAAGAGTTTGCTGCGGTCACGAATTGGCTTCTGCCAACGATTGAATCAATGAAGGCCGACGGCACCGCGGACTGAATCTATGAGTTTTGCGGAGTCGTAGCCGACGCCATCTTTGAAAACGAGCGCGGTCTTCTCGATGTCCTCGATTTTCGCGGAAGGGTCGCCGTCAATCACGGCGAGATCGGCCGCCTTGCCCGCTGCGAGTGTTCCGATACGGCCGTCTTCGCCAAGAAATGTTGCGCCATTTTCGGTGACGATATGAATCGCTTCGACGGGTAAGAAGCCCGCTTCGACAAGCAATTCGACTTCGCGCTGGTCGCCGAAACCGGCGAGATCTCCGCCGTAGCCCGTCGGATCCTCTCCAGCAAGAAGCAAGCCGCCGGCTTTCACGAAATCGCGCTCGAATTGCATTTCCTTTTTCAGCAAAACCGGCCAAGGCGAGTTGGGATTCTGCCCGATGATGGCGCGGACGGAGAGATAAGAAATGCGCGCTTCGGGAAGCATGGCGTCGAGGACGCGAGCTTCGAGCGGCGGGCGGCCCGGAACATCCGTTTCGAAGACGGGCATGGTGGAGGTGACGGCGACGTGACGTGCGACGAGGTCGCGAATCGTGTCCTGCAAGGGTGCGCCTTCGACGTCAATCTGAGCGAGAGTCTGCGCGGTGAGTTGTTGCGACGGACAGGCATCGGGTGATTTTCCCGGATCGAATTCCGTGTCCACCATAAGGCCATGTTCGAGGTCGTCAATGCCCAGGGCGGCGGCTTCTTTGAAACCGATGGAGCAGAGATGGCCGGTGACTTTGATGCCTCGCTTGTGGGCTTCTTCGATTGCGGCGGAAAGCTCCGCGCGGGTGATGTGCATGTAGGCCTTGAAGGACGTGGCGCCCTCTTCGGCCCAGTAATCAACTAATTTGCGCGCGTCTTCAGGGCCGGTGAGTTCGTGCATTTGTGGCGTGAAGGAGCCTGGGCCTTCGAGATACGGCCCGGTCACGTGAATCTTCGGCCCGGCAAGCTGGCCAGCGTCGATCAATTTCTTCAGTTCGAGATCGGTGTAAGGCTCAACGCTGCCAGTGGTGCGAATCGTAGTTACGCCTGAAGCAAGATAGAGCCGCGGGAAACTGAAACCCTGCTCGTTGTAAATCGCGACGGCACCGCGGCCGGAGGGGTAGAACATGTGATCGTGCATGCCGACAATGCCGGGGATTACGGTTTTGCCTGCGAGGTCGAGCACCTGAGCGCCTGCGGGCGTCGGCACTGCAGCGCTGTCGCCGATGGAGCGGATTTTCCCGTCGGCGATGATGATTGTTTGGTCGGCGCGCGGAGCGGCGCCTGTGCCATCAATGACACGCGCGTGAGTGAGAGCAATGACGGGCGCGCTGACCTTGACGAATTCGCGCACACCGTCGGCGAGTGACGCGGCCTGTTGCGCGCGGACACGGGGGAGCATGAATGTCCATGCGCCTGCAATCAAAATCGCAGTGAGAGAGACCGATAGCCTACGCAGCATGTTTCCTCCGAAAGATTCCGACGAAATGTCTCAGCTATAAGGACACTTGAAGGCGGGCGCCATTTTCTCTTAACTGGTTCTCGGCGGCAACGGGGAAAGCGATTCTTAGGAACCTTGCGAGCGGAGCAATTCAGAGGTAAGGTCAGCCCATCTTACTTCTAGTTCAAGGCTCAAAGCGGACAGAATAGTTCATGCATTTCATATGGAGCGCGCGGGGCGTCACTCGCAGGTGTGAGGTAGGTCACATCTCACGCCAATTCGGAGGAATAGAAGAAAGCAAGTGACTTCGTGAAAGCAGAGCAGCATGTGAGGAGGGGGTTATGAAGTTCAAGGTCGGTCTAGGACTTTTGATTGTTGCTGCTGTCTCCTTCGGGATTGGCCGGACGACTGCAGATACCCGCACAAAACTCAATCCGAAGACGGCGGAGAATTTGCAGACCGCGATGCGTGGCGAGGCATTCGCGTATGCGAAATACATGCTTTATGCGCAGCACGCCCGCGCCGCCCATCATCCCGAGATAGCGGACCTTTTCGAAAATGCCGCGCTGACCGAGCGCCATCAGCATTTCGTGGAAGAAGCTGAGCTTCTGGGATTGGTTGGCAGCGATGCCGACAACCTGAAGGACGCCATCAAGGGCGAATCCTACGAAGTGGAGACCATGTATTTCGAATTCGCGCACCAGGCAAAGACCGCGGGAGATCAGGCTGCAGCAGATCGGTTCGAGGAAATCCGGCACGACGAGATGGGACATCGGGAAGCGTTCAAGGCGGCGCTGGACAAGCTGAACGCGGCAGCCGGAACAGGGCAGTAGCAGAAAACAAAGTTCTGCGCAGCAAATGGGAGGGCTTCGATGAGAGTCTTGTTCCGACAAGCGCTGACAGTCTGGCTGTGTGAATTCTTGATTTTCCTGCCGGCAACTGCGAGAGGCGGTCATCCACAAGCAGCCCCGGCGAGTTCCGCCGCTGAGCCAAGCACACTTCGAGGTTACCTGCAGAAACCATACTTGGAGCTGTTCGAAGTGTCGCCAAGGCTGGAATTCAGCGCCACTGAAATTGAGGCACAGAGAAAGTCCCTGGAGAAGGGCAAGAAATTCTGTGTGACACAATTCAAGGATCATGCAAAGGCTTATGGAAAGCAGATCGAAGCCGCGCAGAAAAACCTGAAGAAGAAAACGGCGGAAATCACCGAGGAGCAACGAAAACAAGCGCACTGCTCGATTCAGAATCTGGAACTGGTGAAGGCAGAAGCGCAAGTGTTATCCGGGCAGGCAATTCCGACGGCCTATGACAATCTCAACGCGAAACTCGACATCATCCAGAAA
The DNA here is from genome assembly GCA_035934545.1 of Candidatus Acidiferrales bacterium. Classification (GTDB taxonomy): domain Bacteria; phylum Acidobacteriota; class Terriglobia; order Acidiferrales; family UBA7541; genus DAHUXN01. The sequence goes on along the minus strand of DASYXV010000052.1, from coordinate 187,012 downwards.
TGGCCCGGTCTCTACAGACAGACGCAGCAGGAGATCGCCAGTGGTGCGTACAGCAAGCGGCGATGGGGGGACGTGAAGGACATCGGATTTCGAGAAATCGCCGCGGGGCAGCAGGATGACATCAAAAAGGGCCAGCAGGCGATTGAAGAGCTAAAAAGATCGGGCATGCTGCCGCCAGAGATCGAGGACAAGAAGATACAGGAGTACATCAACACGGTGGCGCAGCGAGTTGCCCAGCATTCCGACCTGAAAGTCCCGCTGCATGTTTCCGTTTTGCAATCGCGCGAAGTGAACGCGTTCGCGCTGCCCGGAGGATATCTGTTCATCGAACGCGGCTTGCTGGAAGCGGCGGATGATGAGTCGGAACTGGCTGGCGTGATAGCGCATGAAATCGCCCACGACACGGCTCGACACAGCAACAAACTCATGAAGCGCGCGACGATTGCTGGGATTCTCTATCAGGCAGCGCAGATCGCGGCGGTGGTGCTGACCGGCGGCGTGGCGGGCATCGGAATGTATTACGCTCTGCAGTATGGGTTTTACGGCCTGGGATTGGTGTTGGATTTGAAATTGCTGGGGGTCAGCCGGGATTATGAGCTCGAGGCGGACCAACTTGGCGTGCAATACGCATGGAATACGGGCTACGATCCGACGGGTTTCACTCGATTTTTCGACAAAATGGCGACGAAAGAGGGATACGTCAACGGAGTGAGCTGGTTCCGGACTCATCCGCCTTTTTACATGCGGATGGTGGAGACGCAGCGGGAAATCATGTTTCTCCCGAAGAAGGAAAATCTCGTCGTGCAGTCCGCAGCATTCGAGGCGATGAAGAATGAGCTGACGCCGATCGCGGCGGCAGCGGAGAAGGAAGAAGTCGGCAAGCCCAGCCTCTTGCTGCAACACGAGCAGGGCTGCGAGCCGCCGAAGAAGCTCGAATACAAGCCGGGAGAGCCGATCGAGGATCTGTGCGCGCGGCCGCCGATGGCCATTCCGAACCCGAAATAAATCCAGCAAGGATTCGCTCGCTACTTGGATTCGTGCACAGGGAATTCCTTCGCGGGGTTTGGCTCCTTCTATCTTTCCGCTTGAATTTCGAATGGCATGTCTGATAGTTGATTGAATCCGCTGCATTCAATTGAGGTGCGAAATGCGAATCGAGTCATTTGACTTGGAGCGCTGGCAGTCGGTCTGGGAAAACCGCGTGGAGCTGAACATCGCGGAGAGCGGCGTCGAGCCGCTGACCGTAAGGGAATTAGCCGGGGACCCCGCGGACTTGGATCGCTTGATCGACGTGCGGCTGGGATATCCGCAGACGAACGGCAGCGAGGAGCTGCGCACCAGAATCGCGGCGCTCTATCCGGGAGCGAAAGCCGCAAACGCGCTCGTCACGTGCGGCGCCGCGGAAGCGAATTATCTGGTCTCGTGGGCGCTGACGGAGCCGGGTGACGAGATGATTTTCATGCAGCCGAATTACATGCAGGTTGCGGGGCTGGCACGAGCTTTTGGCGCAAGCGTGAAACCGCTGCGGCTGCGCGAGGAACTTGGCTGGTCGCCCGATACGGATGAGCTGGCCCGCATGGTCACGAGCAAGACGCGGCTGATCGCGATTTGCAATCCGAATAATCCCACGGGGGCTGTGTTGAGCGAGACGGCGATGCAGGCGATCTGCGCCGCTGCAGGAAAATGCGGCGCCTGGATTTTGGCTGATGAAGTGTATCGCGGCGCGGAGTTAGACGGCGAGACGACGCCGACTTTTTGGGGGCGATATGAACGCATTCTCTGCACGGCAGGGCTATCGAAGGCGTACGGATTGCCCGGGCTGCGGACAGGTTGGGTGATCGGGCCGCCAGACATGGCCGAGAAACTGTGGGGCTATCACGACTACACGAGCATCAGCGCGACGCTACTGACGGATCGGCTGGCTTCGATCGCTCTCGAGCCAGCGCGGCACAGGAAACTGATTGAACGGACACGCCGGATCTTACGCGAACATTATCCGGTGATCGGACAGTGGCTCGAATCACATAAGGACCAGTTCACGCACATCCCGCCGCGCGCAGGAGCAATTGCGTGGGTTGGTCTGCGGGGAATGAAGAATTCGGCGGATGTGGCCGAGACATTGCGCGCGAAGAAAGGCGTGCTCCTCGTGCCTGGGGAGCTGTTCGGCATGCCCGGGTACTTGCGCATCGGATTTGGCGGAAATGCAGCGGAGCTTCGGCAGGCGCTCGGCAGGATTGATGAATGGTTTTGCGAGTCCCTGCGCTCTGACCGAGTTTCGAGGACCGCTTGAAGTCAGACGGAGTAATGGAATCTTCCCCATTCTCTTTGGCGATAATTAGTGGACGAAGTTGATCGCCATTACCGGGGCGATCGAGCCGGTTGTATTGTGGCCGAGTTCAATTATGCGCGCGCCGAAGATCACTCCCAAGTTCGATTTCCAATTGTATTCGATCGCCGGAGCGAAACCGAACGCGCCGCTGGAGCCGGAGTTGGAATCCTGCACGCGATTCGAATTCAAAATATTAATCCCGGTCACGCGGGTGTTGCTGTTATAGCTATACGTAGCATCGAGCGCCAGTACCCATCTCCGCGTCATGCTGTATTCCCAAGCTGCGTCGGCGAAGGAAGAGTTGCCGGGCTTAGCGTGCCCGCGGAACCCCGCTGTTGTGCCATAGACACTCACATCTTGCACGTTCGCGCTGGTGGAAAATGCCTGCGACACATTGAAACGCATGCGTAGAATGCGGCCCGTTGGCATCCAGAAGTACCACTGGGTGTTGAGCGCCAACGTGGTGGTGTACGATCCCTGGCCAAGGCCGTCGGCCGGCCGGTTGCCTAGTCGATCGTACTTCCCGGTAGGAAACGCTTGTTGCACCATGAGTCCGGTCGTCGGAATCCAACGGCCCTCATGGTACTGTGTAATCCGGCGCTGAGCGAGAAAGCTGAAATCGCCTATCCCAAGGCTGGAGCTGCTCGGGCCACCGCTCACCGTGTTATAGCCCACAATGGGAATAAGCCCGACTGTTAATCCATTCACCAGTCCGTAGAACACATACGCACGAGACCCGTAGGTGTTCGAATTAGCAGAAGCTATATCGTAGACATAAGGCTCGATCAGCATGTGTCCGCGAGGTAATGTTGCGGCCCCGTTCGCCAACAGCGGCCCCGTCCACCACGCATCGCTCAGCGCCTGCCGCGACGCGGAGGATCCCTGTGATGAAGACGACGCCAGATCCTGTCCGCGCGCCAAGCAGGGCGCTGCCGCCGATACCAGCACGATCAGTAATCCATGGATCGTTCTCCAGAAACTCATTCGCCACTCCATGTGGCATAGCGCCTTCGAACGGAAGTCAGTACTCTGACCCTTCGACACAAACTTCATCCATCGCCAAATCATTGATGTAACAAAAGGAAATGGCGCCCGAACCGAGACAACCCATTAACAATCCGTCGGGGACGGGCAGCAATGCCATCAATTGATGTCCACTTTATCTGCTAGTCATCGCGCCCTTTGCCCCTCGACATCCATAGCAAGGAACGCGCCTGTTAGGTCTTGGAGGCCGACGAGCCATATAGTTCAAATAATTATTTGTTCCTTTTCGAGTCAACACATCTGCACTCAATCCTGCTGAGCACTAACGTTGTTCGGCTAGCGTCAATCATGGATAATGGCGGTGGTCTGACGCAATAACCACTCTGGCGTTCTTGATATAGCCACTTTGATGGTCAAATGAAGCGACTTTCCGACAGTTTCCTTCCGCCGATTGCGCTTGATCGCGACCACAAGCGCCCCATATACCGTCAGCTCTACGATTGGTTCCAGCGCGCGATCGCTAATGGCCAGTTGCGGCCTGGGCAGCGTGTTCCTTCGACCCGAGCGTTGGCGGCGGACTTGAACGTTTCGAGGATTCCTGTAGTAAATGCTTTCGAGCAGCTCCACGCCGAAGGATATCTCGAAACCTTCGTGGGAGCAGGTACTTGCGTGGCAAGTTCGATTCCGCAAGAAACAATCGAGCTGCCCGTGCGGAAATCGGCCGAGAAATTCAACCCGCCACCACCCAAGAGGCGAGCGCGCAAAATCGCGCGCGGCTGCCTCGCATTGAAGGCAGGCGCGCCACAACCCTGGTCGAACCTCCTGGGCGCTTTTCGCATGCATTTGCCTGCGCTCGATCAGTTTCCCGTTGGCATCTGGTCGCGTCTGGTAGCGCGCAACGCCCGAAAGCCAACGAAGAATCTCATGGCAAACGGGCACCCGATGGGATATGCGCCTTTCCGCGAAGCTATTGCGGAGTACCTCGGCGCAGTACGCGCGGCGCGATGCGATGCGTCACAAGTAATGGTAGTGGCCGGCTCGCAGCAAGGATTGCAAATCTCGGCGAGAGTACTCTTGAATCCTGGTGAACCTATCTGGATGGAAGAGCCAGGCTATCCAGGAGCGCACCAGGCGTTCGCGGCAGTCGGGGCCCGCTTGATTCCTGTTCCGGTGGATGATGAAGGGTTGATTGTCGAGGAGGGGATCCGCCGCTGCCCCAAAGCACGGGCCGCGTATATCACGCCATCCCACCAATATCCGCTGGGCACGACCATGAGCGCTTCGCGCCGCATGCAGTTGCTCCACTGGGCATCACGCTCAGGCGCATGGATTATCGAAGATGATTACGACAGCGAATACCGTTTTGGCATCCGGCCCATTGCTGCTCTGCAGGGCCTCGATGCCGACGCAAGGGTGATCTACGTTGGGACATTCAGCAAAGTCCTGTTTCCTGCCCTGCGCGTGGGGTATCTGGCACTCCCCTCGGATTTGGTGCCTGCGTTCTCCGCCGTTCGTGAGGCTCAGGATGTTTTTTCTTCCACACTCTATCAAGTTGTCTTGACCGATTTCATCCAAGAGGGACATTTCGCGCGTCACGTTCGCAGAATGCGAACGCTTTACATGGATCGATGCAACGCGTTAGTGGAGGCGATCCATGACCAAATTGGGGACATGTTCCAGATTGTCAGCGCAGGGGCGGGAATGCATCTTGCCGGTTTCCTCCCAGCGGGCATGGACGACAATGCCGTCTCGGAAAGGGCTGCACAGAACGGCGTGGCTGCAATGCCATTGTCAATTTGCTATTTGAAATCTCCGGCGCGAGGCGGCCTTGTTCTTGGTTACGGAGGTGCAAATGACGAGCAAATTCTTATCGGTGTTCAGAAGCTGAAGGCATCCCTCCAATCCGCAATGGATCAATAGGCTTCGGGGCCGGTCGGTGATAAACAATTCCGGCCTGAAAAACCATTTAAGGAAACTAACGAGGGCCTGGATTGAAATTGGTGTTGACGGCAGGTACGGTGCAGGCGGGTGCTGCAGCAGAACCGCACAAAGTGACAAGGCCGCCGGCAATATCGTTGGGCGAAACGATGCCCACGAAAGGCTCGGCGTAAACCTGGTAACTATGGCCGATGGGAAGCGGACCTATGGTGTACGAGCCGTCGAAGCGCGCCGGAGGATTCGCCGGATCGCACGACCAGCCGCCGAGCGTCGCGGCGACCACAGACCCAGAGAGATCGTCAACCGCGACGACCTGCGCGCCGACCATCCCAGTGACGTATTCGTGCGGTGCGGTGGCTGGGAGGATCGCCAGCGCGAATGGACTTGCGGGAAGAACGCGGCCAGAGATGAAGCCGATATCGAGCGCATCGGCAGGATCGGGATAGAGCGAGCGCAAACCGACGCGATCGTCGTCGGCAAGCGGCGCGTCAGGGGCGGAGGCCATTGGGCGGTCGCCAAAGAACGTTCCGGGCGGGGCCGCGACGGGAAACATAATGGCTCGCCACACTCCTGAGTGGTCGAGGCCAAATACGTGGCCAAGTTCATGGCCGAGGATGGATTCGAGATCGTAAGCGCCCGCGCCAGCGGAAGTGGCGAGAGCGCCGGGAGTCGCGAAGGTAGCCTGGCCATCGTTGCGAATGAAGATGTCGGCGTCAACGATTTGGCCAGCGAAGAGGGACGCCGGAGCGGAGCCGAAAAACAGCCCAGGTGCATCGGCGATGATGAGGCGCGTGAAGGAAAGCACTCCGGTGGTGAATGCGGCGGAAGATTGGTTGAAACAAATGGTGTTGATGCCGTCGGCGTTGGAGAGCGCGTCATTGGTGCAAGCATTCTGCACGGACGTACGGCCAAGCGGCGCGAGCGTTGTGGGAAAATTCGCGGCGTTGAGGAGCGTACCGGAGACGCCGGTCCACATGCCGTATGCCTGAGTAATCGCAGCTTCGATTTCGGTGAGCTGCGCGGGAGTCCCGGAAGCAGCGACGGTGAGGATTGTTTGCTGGATTGGGGTGGGGAGGGAGGTGCTCCACTGACGCGGCAGGGGCGGCGCCGCAGAGCCGATGTTCTGGAGGTTGGGAACTGGACATCCACCCGCTTGTGGAACTGTGTAATTGCGCGTGTAAGCGAACACTGGAGTGACGAGCAATTGATATAAGAGCACTGCACTCAGAATGGAGACAAGGAAGCGATTCATTCTTTCCTCCGCTGGTCCGCTCCACCGGCTGTGGCGGCTTGGACGCGTGTTTTCAATTTTTCCAGCGGCCAATCGCGAATACTGGAAGCGCGAAAACGGCGCGCAATCGAATCGAACGTGGGCAATGAAGCTGTGTCTTGCGTGACGCGCACTTCGTCGGTGAGTGGGTCGCGCCGAACACGAAACGTTCCTTCGTCCCATGCGGTGATGGAAAGCGTGCCGGACCGCGCGGGCTCGAGGAAGAGCACCGTTTCTTCTCCCGGCTGGAAGTGTGGCGTACCAGGGACGTAACTCGTAACCGATCCAGAGCGGCCGCCGAGAATCCATACCTCAAACTCCCATGGCAGATTCCCTTTCCAGATTTCTTCAGCGCGAAACGAGGTGACGGTCCAAATTTCACCGTCACGCCAGCGCGACTCGGAGCCAGTGCATCTTGCTCGCGCGATAACGGTGGCAGCGGAAGTGAGCTGTTCGAGCGATAGTTGGGCAAGAGTCGTAGCATGCAGTGCGACTGCAGTGCAGAAAATCAGAATTGAGGCGACGAGAAGAGAACAAGAATGCGTGTGTTTCATAGTTATTTCACCTCAAGGAGGGCTGTGGCAACGGCGGTGTCACCATTGGGCGTGGTGATGAAAAGGGCGCGGACGCCCGGGACCGTGCTACTGAAAAATGTGAGAGTGAGTTCGATGAGATTGGGAAAGAGTCCGGTGAGCGCCGAAGGAACAACGCCGATGTCACCTCCAGTACTAGGCGCGCTGAAGGCGTACGTCAAAGTCGGGTCGAGATAGTTGCCGTGAACGCAAATGCTTGTGGTAGCCGAACCAGATGTGGGGCGCGTGACAATGATCGGCGAGCCTTGAATCGTGCATGTCGTGCCGTCTGGGCTCATCGGGCCAGCAAAATCCACGTTGATGGGCGAAGGCGTTGCGCCTGCCGTAGTGGGCTCCGTGACGATGATGTTCTCGCCTGTTGCGAGAGGCAAAGAACCCATAAGCGAAATGATGCCGGGGGAGCTTGTGGGAGCTAGCACAACAACTGAAACAGGATTCGAAAGCGCGGGAACAACTCCCGGATTCGCAACCTGCACAGAAATGATGCCCGCAGTGGAGACGTCTGCGGGCCCGAGTGTTGTCGTGCAACGTCCCGAGATCGGACAGTTTGTAGATCGCGGCGACCCGTTGATGAGGATCTGCGACGAACCTGTGGAAGTAGAAGGAGTGAAATTGAGGCCCTGAACCGCGAGGAGGAAACCAATTGGCGCGCCGGCGAGGACGCTTGACGGAAGAATTGTTTCAATCACCGGGCCCGAAAGGAGCGCAACGGTGGCCGTGGCGGAAGCGGAAGTGTCGGCGGCGCTCGTCGCGATAATCGAAATCGCGTTCGGCGAAGGAGCGATGACTGGCGCGGTGTAGTTGCCTGCGCCATCGATCGCGCCGCACGAAATGCCGACGCAGCCCTGGCCCGGCACGGCGGATGAGACGCCCCATGTGACGGACTGATTCGCGGAGCCGGAGACCGTAGCCAAGAATTGGAATTGTTGCGATGGGTCGAGAAAAGTGTAAAAAGGCGCGACGCTGACAGTGGCCTTCGGTGGTGGCGTGATGGTGATTTGCGCGCTTCCCGTGCTCATAGGATTGACAACGCTAGTGGCAACAAGGACGACTGTGCTTGGTTGCGGCTGGCTTGATGGGGCAAGGAAATCAACATTGGTCTCGTTGCCTGTCGGTGGAGAGCACGGGTTTGAAGAAGGAGCGCAAACTTGGCCGGTGGCGGAATTCCCGTTGGCGACGCCGTTGACAGTCCACGTGACAGCAAGATTGGACGTGCCGGACACCGCAGCGACAAAGGTTGCACGCTGACCGACTACAACTGAGGCGGATGATGGCGAAACTGTGACTGCAATCGGTGGAGCGTTGATCGTGACTTTCGCGGAAGCCGATTGTCCGCTGGCGCTCGCTTGAATGGTCACCGGATTTGATGCGGGCACGGCGACGGGAGCGATGAACATGGCGACAGATGGATTCGAGCTCGATGGAATTATCGTGCCGATCGTCGAATCACCACCAACGACGCCGTTGACGTCCCAAACGATTGCTGTGCCGGGAGGGACGCACAAGGAAGCACTGAATACCTGAGTCGCGCCGGCTTGCATGCTAGCTGCGGGAGGTGAAAGTGAACCAGATGACGCGCATGTGATCGTGACGCTAGCGGTCGCAGATTTCGATGGGTCGGCAATGCTGGTGGCAGTGACGCTGACGGTTGGCGGCGACGAGGGAACGGGCGGCGCAATATAAGTTGCCGCGTCTGTGCCAGTGGGGGCGACAGTGCCGACGGCTGAATTCCCTCCAGAGGTGCCGTTAACGCTCCAAGTGACAGCGAGGTCGGGGCTGCCGGTGCCAGAAACATTTGCTGTGAAGGACTGCGATGCATTGGTCGCAAGACTCGCCAACGTTGGTGCGATGTTGACAGCGACGTCGCTCCGAATCTGGACGGTGACTGAGCCGCTTGGGGTTGGGCCGGATTGGCTTGTGGCCGTGATTGTGACACTTGCGGGCAACGGCAGGATCTGCGGCGCTGTGTATGTGGCAGTATCGGCGCCGAAAGTTGCCGGAATGATCGTGCCGACGGAGGAATTGCCACCCGGAACAGCATTGACGCTCCAATTCACGGCAAGATTGGTGGTGTTTGTAACCGTAGCAGTGAACTGTTGCATCTGGCCGAGGAACACAGAAGCGGTCGTTGGCATTAGGGTAACTTTCACCGGCGGAAGATTTTGCGAGGAGGAGAGAGCGCAGCCTGTGGGCTGAAGGATCGTGGCGAAGGAGGAGAAAATTATGAACGGCGCAATGCCGCGTCTTCGCCACGAGGTATAAGGTATGAAATGACTGAGCCGATGCTTTGTGTCTCGTTTGCGTCGCGCCGGAGAAACAAATCTCATCTGGCCAGAACCTCCTTGCCCAGGGCAGCAGGGCACGCGATGTTCCACATCGGTGCACTTTGAGTTACGGATGTTTTGGTTTCGTGTAAATCACGTATGTATAAGTAAAAAAGAGAGTTACTTGCATCAACCGCGAGCCACGTCGCAGGCAGACGAAAATACTACGGCGATTACGGCATGCATGTAGTTTCGTTATGAAACTGAGATTCTGGAATTCACACCCATTTCGGGAATGCAAGGATCAAGCCCAACCCTCAGGCGGTATCCTAGTAGAGCACCTCAAGGCACATAGCGGAGGAGTTGAATGAGGCCACTGATCCAAACCCCCGTCCGCGGCGTCTTGTGTAATGGGAAGGTAATGGATGCGGTGGCAGTCAGTTATGCTGAAATGGCGGTGAGCAGCGGGGGAGCGCTCGAACGCGAGTTTCGAGAGCGCTTGATGGAGTGCTCGACGCTGGCGTTCCGGGTAGCGCTGGGAGTCCTGAGAAATCGTGCAGAGGCCGAAGATGTGGCGCAGGATACGATGTTGCGGGCATACCGAAATTTTCACCGCTTGCGCGACCCGGAACGGTTTCGTTCCTGGCTGATCCGAATTGCCTGGCGGATGGCGATTGATCACCAGCGCGCGGGGCGCAGGAGGATGAATCGCGAGCAGGATGTGGCGATGAACCATCCTCGCGAATCGGCTTCAACCACGCGGTCCGCGGAGGAAGTCGCGGCGTCGCGAGAATTCGAGAGGCGATTGGGCGAAGCGCTCGATGAGTTGCCGGACAAATTGAGGCTTGTGATGGTGATGGCTGGAATCGAGGGATACAACACGCGCGAAGTGGCTGAACTACTGAGGCTGCCCGAGGCAACAGTGAAATCTAGGATGCGATTGGCACGCGCGCGGCTTGTAGAGAAATTGCGATGAATTGCGAGCTATGCAAAATGTGGATGAGTGACGCGGCAATGGATTCGCTCTCCTTGCCAGAACAGGCGGAATTCGCGAGTCACATTCAAGCGTGTGGCAGCTGCCGAGAGGAGTTTGGGCGCGTGCAGGCTCTTCTGCAAACGATTGATAGCAGCGTCATGACGCAAGCCACCGCCGAGCCATCGCCAGATCTCATACGGCAAGTGCGGATAAGGATTGCCGCGGAGTCTGCGCCTGCGCATCCACGTTGGGGATGGTGGGCTCCCGCCGCAGCTTGCGCAACAGTAGTCATCATCGCAATGGCGATGTGGTTGGTGTGGCCGAGGGACTTGAAGCCGGGCCGAGTCGTGAAGACAGGGCCCGCAAGTGTCTCCTCAATGGCAGGGAATCATTCAGCGCCGAGTTCAGCAAGCGGTGTGGCATCTACCCCGAGGGAAATTGAGGCCATTAGACCTGCTCGTCCGGCGGCAATGCGGAGGAGAGGACGAACAAAGCATGAGCAAAACGGGCCCGAGGTCATCATTCCTCCGGGCGAGACAAGAGCGCTGTTGCAGTTAGCCGATGTATTGCAAAGCGGGAAGTTGGATGGTGGAAAATTGTTGGCAGATCTAAACAGAACCGATCAGCTAATCGAGATTAAGCCACTCGTAATTCCGCCGCTCGAGCCATCCCCGCAAGCAGATGATGCTGGGTCTGGACCAGGGGGAAACGGTGAACGTAAGAACGTCGTGAGCAGAGTACTGACTCAAGAAATTGCGCCATAAACCTGAAAGGAGCAGAGGCATGAGACTCGGATCGCGATTGGCTGGATTTCTGGTGGGACTGCTCTTAGTCCCCGGAGTCGTGCGTGCACAGCAGCAGACGAGCCCCGCGCAGGCGCCGGCGATGACGCATCTTCGAGCGGACCTTGTCCTTGCTGAATACAGCGGCGAAAAGAAAATTAGCAGCCTGCCATACACGATTAACGTTGGTGTTGGCGAAGCAAATCATTCGCGTCAGTGGCAGTCCCTACGGATGGGAGTTCGCGTTCCCGTGGCGACGAACGGTGAGGGCACGCAGTTCAATTATGAATCGGTAGGGACGAATATCGATTGCTCAGCTTCAGCGGAGGCGGATGGGCGTTACGGAATTGAGGTCAAGATCGACCGTTCCTCGCTCTATTCTCCCGATGAGGGAGGCGGCGGGGGCGATCAAGTTCATGTCAACGGAACACACCCGATCCTACGAAGCTTCAATTCCGGGTTCGATCTGGGGCTGCGCGATGGCGAGACAGGGGAAGGAATTTCAGCAACGGATCCGTTCGACGGCCACGTGCTCAAAGTGAGTGTTACGATTCACATCGTGAAGTAGGAAGTCTCGTATGTCGTGAGGGGGCGTTTCTCTTGGGAGCGCCCTCTCCTTCAGCGCTATGAAACCTATGGTTTCTTAAAGTTCGAAGGGCTAACATTCCTTTCGTCGTCATTCAAGAAAATGCCGACGATTGTTCCGCCGCCGACGATTGCAGCTCCCCAGAGAAGGACGCGGTGCTTGCGTCTCATCCCCGGAATCACATTCTTATCTTCCCCCTGAGGGTCAGGAACCAGGCGGACAGCGATTGCGGAGCCTTCATGAATCGTCTTGCTTGAACCATCGTGGGCAAGTGTGATGAGGATGTCGCCCTTCTCGGCCCCGATGACGGCGGAAGTCTGTCCATACATGGTGATGTAGCCGATTGCAGCGCCTTTCAGCGGCTCGACCATCGCATCACCGAGGATTGCGTGCAGGGGGGAAATATCTGATGAACGGAATTTCGCCTGCCCGGACTCGATCTCGAATCCTGCTGCTTCAGAGGACTTATTGAATGAAACCTCGCTGTTCTGACCAATGAGCACAGCTCCCCCACCCGGCAAATTGACCCAGGCACTGCCATCCTGCGCAACGTTGATCGTGTCACCATCGCAAATTGTCGTGCCCGCGACGAGATTCGCTCCATGCAAAGTGGCGAGTTTGCTGACCTGGACTGATCCTATAACGGTGACGCCAGCCCAGAGAGGTGTAGCGAGGAGAAGAGACAGGGAAAGCGCAAGCGCTTGGCGGAACGTCATGGCTTCCTGCTCCCGCCATATTCGCGCCGAATAAAGCGATGGTTAATAGCCATCGATGCGGATATTAGCAAAGGGCTGCCCAAAGTCAAGGAACTGAAGCGCGGCGGAAGCTCGCGCCAAATGGACGGTAATCGGCCCTCAAAACCTAGTGGAGAATGCTATCGAGCGTTTCGCGCAAATCGGAATGGAGAAACGCATATCGAAGCGCGAGAAGTTTCTGCGGCAAAACACGCTGGCTTGAAAATAGGAGGGCATCAGCCATCTCGCCGAGGGCAATACGCAGCGCGAAACGCGGCGCAGGGAACAGAGCGGGGCGGTGAAGAACTTTCGCGATGGTCCGTGTGAATCCGGTGTTTATAACGGGGTTGGGCGAGACTGCATTCACCGGCCCGCGCACGGAAGCGTTCTCAATCGTGAAGCGAATGAGGGCTACGGCATCCTCCAAGGCAATCCAGCTCATCCATTGTTTTCCCGAGCCGAGCCGACCACCGGCGCCAACGCGGAAAGGAGGAAGCATGCGCGGAAGCGCGCCGCCATGGGCATCGAGGATCATCCCGAAGCGCAGCATCACCGTGCGGATGCCGAGACGCTCCGCCTCCCCGGCCGCGGCTTCCCAATCGCGGCAGAGTCGCGCAAGAAAGTCATTCCCTGGAGCGCTCGATTCGGTGAGCGTCTCATCGCCGCGGTCGCCGTAATAACCGATGGCGGATGCAGAGATGAATGCTCGCGGTTTCTGCTTGAGTTTCGCGAAACCGCTAACAAGATGACGCGTCGAATCCACGCGGCTTGAGCGGAGGATTTCCTTGCGCGCTTGAGTCCAACGGCCCTGTGCAATTGAGGCTCCGGCGAGGTGAACTACGGCGTCCGCGGCTTCCATGGCTGCGAGATCGAGCGAGCCAGTGGGCGGCTCCCAGCGGATGGCTTCAGCTGATTGGCCAGTATGCGCAGCGGAGCCAGAGCGCGTGAGCCGCGCGACAGTGTGGCCGTCGGCGCGCAGGGATCTGCAGAGAGCCGTGCCAACGAAGCCAGATGAACCAGTTACAAGGATCTTCATGACGATTCCGCTAGCGAGATAATCACACCCGAGTAAGAGCGACGAGCTAACGGTACGGCGAGAGCTGGCCTTCGTCAAGCGAAGCCGTGAAATGTCATTGAGTTCACCAGTTGAATCCTCATCGAAATCGATGAACTACATGGCGGCGAAATCGCGGGCGAGATAGAATGAAAGTCATGATTCTGCGCGTGCTTTTCTTTGGACAACTAAAGGAAATCGTCGGGAAGGCGGAAGAGACTTGTCTTGCTCCCGATAATTGGCGGCTGGAGGATTTGTTTTCGAGTTACGCGGAGAAGTTTCCGGTGCTGCGGGGATTTCGAGCGTCAGTCGCCGCGGCCATCAACCAGGATTACGCGGCATGGGATGCGCGATTGCGGGCCGGTGACGAAATCGCGTTTTTGCCGCCCGTGAGCGGTGGGCAAGAAACGAAAGTCGCTGGCGATTTATTCGAAATTGTGCGCGAGAAAATTGCAACCCCAGAGATTGTGGCCGCAATGAAGGCTGCCGAGGATGGCGCCGTAGCAGTTTTCGAGGGCATCGTACGGAATCACTCGAAAGGCAAGCGCACACTGTATCTCGAGTACGAAGCATACGAGACTATGGCGCTGGGAAAAATGCGAGAGATTGGTGCAAAAATCCGCGAACAATTTGCAATTGATCGCGTGGCGATAGTGCATCGCTTGGGGAGGCTGGAAATCGGCGAGACCAGTGTGGTGATTGTCGTAAGCGCGGCGCATCGCGGAGCAGCGCTCGATGCATGCCGCTATGGGATCGACACGCTGAAGTGCATTGTGCCCATCTGGAAAAAAGAGTATTTCGCCGACGGCGCCGTATGGGCCGAAGGCGAAAAACCATCCCCGGAAGCCTTTTCTTTGCCGAAATCATCTACACCCTAGATGAAACGATTCCGAAGAGTTAGCGCGATGGTTGCGACAACGATCCTGTCTTGCGGCCTGGCGTTGGGCGCGCAGGGCGGCGCGAGGACTGGGGCGCGCATTCGCGTCGAAACCGACCTGGTAAACGTGCCGGCAACAGTCCTGGACCCGAATGGCAAGCCTGTCGCTGATTTGCCGGAGTCGGTCTTTGCGCTATCCGAAAATGGAGTGCCTCAGAAAATCGACAGGTTCGAAACACAGACAAATCGCCCGCTTGAGCTGGCGTTGATGGTGGATTCGAGCCTGAGCGCGCTGAAGGAAATGAAATTTGAACGCGAAGCGACGGCGAGATTCATCCGCCTCGTCGTGCGGCCGGGAGATCTTCTGTCGGTGTTCCAGTTTTCCGACGAAGTGTTTCAGCTTTCCCCATTTTCTCCTGACGTCCCGTTGCTCGAAACTGCCGCAGAAAAGATCACGCCAGGAGCGGGGACTTCGCTTTTCGACGCAATCGTCCTCGGCTCGCAGGCTCTTGAGAAGACGCCAGCGGGAAGGCGGCGCGTCATCGTGTTAGTGACTGACGCAGGAGAGACGACCAGTGCGGACACTTTTGAGATGGCGCGCAGGGCTGCAATCCAATCGGAAGCTTTGCTCTATACAATTCTTATCAGGCCGGTGAAGAGTGAGAGCGGACGGTACACGGGCGGCGAGCATGCTATCGAGACAATCATGGATTCGACCGGCGGCGCAATGTACTATCCAGATGATTTGTCGCAACTCGACGACATGTTTGAAAAGATCAACCGCGAGCTGAGGACGCAGTACCTGCTGAGCTACTATCCCGATCCGAAGTCGAAGGCCGGAGTCTATTGCCGGATCGAACTGCGGATTTCTTCCGGGAATTACAAGCTGCACTACCGGAAGGGTTACATCGCCACAGGAATCGGCCAATGAATGGCACCAGCCCAATCCACTTTCTTGATGTTGCCGTCGATGCCGCGCGCGAGGCTGGGGAGTTGTTGATGGAGGAGTTTGATCGGCCTCAGCAGCTCTCCTACAAAGGTGAAGTGGACATCGTCACTGAGGCGGACCGGAAATCAGAAGCATTGGTCGTTGGACGCTTGCGCAGCCATTTCCCCGGCCACGCCATCCTTGGTGAAGAGGGAGGGGCCGTGGGGACGACCGCGGCGAAGTATCAGTGGCTGGTTGATCCCCTGGACGGGACAACGAACTTCGCGCACGGGTTTCCTGTCTTTGCCGTTTCGATCGGTTTGCTTGAAAACGGCGAGCCGCTCGTTGCCGCTGTGTACAATCCGGTGACGCGAGAGATGTTCACTGCAATGCGGGGTGAAGGTGCGTACCGCGGGCGGAAACGCATCCATGTTTCAGCCGTCGGGACACTCTCGAAGAGCTTGCTCGCCACGGGATTCCCCAGTCACAAACGAACGCAGAATCCCAATATTCACTACTACTGGGAGTTCACGCTGCGCTCGCATGGTGTCCGCCGCGCAGGTTCTGCCGCGCTGGACCTGTGTTCGGTGGCTTGTGGGCAGTTTGAGGGTTTCTGGGAATTTGGCCTGAAGCCATGGGACACAGGAGCAGGAATGCTGCTTGTTCGAGAGGCGGGCGGGACCGTCAGTGATTTTTCCGGGCAGCCGTATAGTCCAGGTGATCCTGAATTGTTGGCTTCAAATGGTCTCGTCCACGAAGAAATGAGAGCCCTAGCTTCGGAAATCAAGGCGCGGAGAGCAATCGGGCATTTGGAAAGCGTTGGATAAGCATACTAAGATTATCGGAATCAGCTAGATACGGAGACCCGTTGCCGGATTGCCCGAACGGACAGGTTATCCGGCGCGCACTATTGGGGGACTTCCAGCTTTACTCAGTCTATAACCAAGTGATAGCCTGCGCACTACCCACTTGGGCCTAGTTCAAAATGTCTTACGCACATGTCCTAGAACAGCCACGAAGGAGACCCAGTTTAGCTGAGCCTTGGGCACGCCTGACCGGCAGGTGGCGCAACGGCGGCGTGGAGGAATATCCGCTTGGGCAGTCTCGGGCAATCCTCCAATTACGCCGTCTGCGCATTCATGCCGCATTTGAACTGACCGAACATCGAATGGCACTGGAGAACTTGCCCGAATCCTTTCGCGGGTTCCGGATCGTCCATCTGACGGACATCCACCATGGGGTCTATTTTCCCGCGGAGACATTAAAAGCAGTAGTCGAGTTAACCAATGAGCTTGAGCCTGACTTGGTAGCTGTGACAGGCGATTTTGTAACCCATTCACGTGCGTATATCGAACCCGCTGCAGAGATTCTGGGGGGCTTGCGGGCCAGCGAGGGCGTTTATGCCGTGCTAGGAAATCACGATTTCCGAGTAGGCGCGGACCAGCTCACGCAGGCGCTGGATCGACATGGCATCCAGCTTCTCAGGAATCGCCACACGCAATTGCGCCGCTACGGACAAACGTGCTTCCTGGCCGGAATTGACGATTTTCGTTATCGCGCAGACCTGGGACGAGCTATGCGTGGCATCCCCCGAACCGCGCCGTCGATATTGCTGTCACACAATCCTAGAATTGTTGGCGCGGCCGCAAGGCTGGGGGTCAGTCTTGTCCTCTCAGGTCACACACATGGCGGGCAAGTGCGCCTGCCAATTGTGGGTTCCATCTACGGGCGTTCGGGCAAGCGGTCGCGATTCAAATGCGGCCGCGATTCGCTCGGCGCAACCCAGATTTACGTCAGCCGCGGCATTGGCACAGTCGTATTGCCTGTGCGGTATGGCTGCCCTTCTGAAATCCCGCACTTTGTTTTAGAGCCAAGTCGCAAGCCTGAAACCGAGCAGTTTCGATTCGCTCCTCTCGACGGCTGGCACATCGCCCGCCCTGATGCGCGCCATTGATCTGATCCGGCCGTCGGAATCGATCTCGAGAAAAAGGTTGGCGATTCAGTGAAATCCAATGAAGCGTTATGTACAGTGCTTTACAACTTAGAAGCGAACTTTGCGGGTTTGCAAATTTCAGCTCGATTGGAATTCAAATAGAAAGCATCGGGGCTTTGGCGCCAAACAAGAAAGATGAGCTTGCGCGGTTGGGAATGCGCGCGATGCTGGCCGGGACAATGGCGAATCTGATGTCCGCTTCCATCGCGGGAATCATGCTGAAGTGAATCCTCGGAAAAAATCCGGAGCAGTTACCGGCGGGGAATTCACACTGGCAGAATGCGCTGCCAAATTTATCTCTGCAAAGACGCGGTTGCGGCCGAAAATCGCGCTGGTCCTGGGTTCAGGCCTCGGCGCGTTTCCCGATGAGCTGTCAGACGCTGTAAGAATCCCCTATGAACGCATCCCGCATTTTCCGCATTCGACTGTAATCGGACATGCCGGCTGCTTGGTGATTGGGAAAAGCGAAAGCGTACCAGTTGCAGTAATGCGAGGCCGCGTTCATTTCTACGAAGGCTATTCCCTTAAAGAAGTAATCTTTCCGATGCGTGTCTTCAGCCGCCTCGGGATACGCGCCGTCATCTTGACGAATGCTGCCGGCGGCATCAATCTGAACTTCGAGCAAGGAGCTCTAGTAGTGCTTCGCGATCACATTAATTTGCAGGGAGTCAATCCGCTGGTTGGGCCGAACGACGAGCGATTCGGAGCGAGATTTCCTGATATGACGGACACTTACTATAAGGAATATCGTTCAGCAGCGCTCGAAGAGGCTAAGCGTCTTGGCATTGTGGCTCATGAAGGCGTGTACGCAGGGATGGCGGGGCCGAGCTACGAGACGCCAGCAGAGATTCGATTTTTGCGAACAATCGGCGCTGATGTGGTGGGGATGTCCACTGTGCCTGAGGTCATCGCGGCCCGGCACATGGGCATGCGAGTGCTGGGCATCTCTTGTGTTACAAACATGGCTGCAGGAATTTTTGAAGGGCCGATTCATCACGAAGATGTCCTGGAGGCGGGTGAACGGATGAAGGGACAATTCATGGCGCTGCTGCGTGCCATGCTCCCTCGCATCGCGGCAGATTTGAATTAAACGCGTCAAAGGATGTCGAGTGAGCGAAGAAGAGAAATTGATTGCCGCGGCGCGCCAGGCGCGCGAGCATGCGCACGCGCCATATTCGGAATTTCGCGTTGGGGCGGCGATCAGAACCAAGTCGGGGAGAATCTTTGGCGGATGCAATGTTGAAAATGCGAGCTACGGACTGACAATTTGCGCTGAGCGCGTCGCCATTTTCAAGGCCGTTTCAGAAGGCGAGCGCGAGTTCGATTCGATCGCAGTCGTCGCTGACACCGATGAGTTGACGCCGCCGTGTGGCGCGTGCCGGCAGATCATCTGGGAATTCTGCGGCGATGTTCCCGTCATCCTTGCAAATATGCGGGGGAGAGTGGAACGCGAGCGCTCTGGAACGCTCTTGCCTCGGCCGTTCGATTCTTCCCATCTGTAGAGGTGCTGTCTTCCATTCTCGCTATGACTCCTTGTGCGCGGATTCCCGTTTGACGCTCATTTTCGCGGCCATAGTGCGCAGGGTTTCGGGGACGTTCTTATTTGTGCCAAGGATTTTAAGGTCCCGCGGATTGAGACGCGGAAGCATATGGAGAGAAATATCCAAAGGCGTCTTTGAATTGGTGGTTAGATTGCGGACGATGCTGTAATTCTTCATCCAGAGCCTGTTGATGGAAATTTGGCGGAGGATCTCGACGGATAAGACAGTCATCGCAGCAAAGCTTTCTACTTCTGACTCGGTAAGGCGGGGCGACTGCAGGACAGCACGCTGCACAACCTTATTGGGGTCGCGAATCAAAGCGATGCGCTCTTCTCGTCCGCCGAGGAGCGCCAGCTGGATCCGCTGGACAACATTCATCTTTGCGAGCCGTTGAATGAGAGTTTTCCGTTTTTCCGGTTCCACAATCGCATCCGACACGGCACTTTCGATATCTTTTTCCGATAAAGCACCCTTTTGCAATTCGGCAAGCAGTTCATGCTGCTCGGCGGTCACGCTGACGGAAGCGGTAAGCGCCGAAATCAGCGATGGAGAGGTTGTGGTTCGTTCCAAATGATCAAGCAGAGTTTGGATCCCGCCAGGAGAGAGTTTTGACGCAACCCTTTCCAGGATTGACGTCGGACAGGCTCGATTTTTTGCCAATGCGTCAGCGATACCGGGCTTGCCCGCTAAATTATCTGCACAATACGCAAAGAGGGCTGACGCGGCGTCTTCGCGCTCCAGCGCGGCCAGGAAATTCTCGACCGGTACGTTCAACAACGCAGAGGCAGCACGCTGCGCAATACCCTCCTCGGGATCGAGAGCGAGCACCGTGAAGATTTCGGCACGCTCTGCAGGCGTGAGCGAGACTCCTCCCGTGCAAATCGCCAGTTTTCGCTCCGGCCGGCTCTTCCCGGACAGAATTTCTGCTCGTATATCTCCGCTAATCTTCTCCTCCCGGTCCAGGACTTAGATTGTCTCGCGTCAGAGTGATTTTCCCGGGCTCGCCCGGGGGCCCGAGGGGCGGAACTGTGTGGCCATTGAGTTCAAGGAGGACAGCGCTGGATTTGCTTGAAGTGACCGTAAAGCTTTTTTGCGCGTGGAAACTGAGTGAGCGAAGCGCTTCAAGGCGTCCAGAGAAAACTGACTTCCCATCAGCGATCACAATGACGTTCGACGTTTCGCCAGCCTCCACCTTTAACTCTAGGGGAGCGTCCGGCGCAGTCTGAGCCGTTGCATAAGTCGTCTTCGGACTTGGCGGTTGCCCGGATGCCTGAGCCATTGCCGGATTGGCGCCAACGATCGGTGTGCCGCCAGGAGGCGTTTGCGCAGGCGGTTGAGACGTTCCAGCGATACTCGCATCAGATGACTTGCTCGAATCCGCAGGTCTCTGCCGATGGAACAGGTTCAGAATCGATTTGATCACCGGGTGGGATTCATGCCAGGCGCTGATCGCAGGCCCGTATCGCGCATGAATGAACCAACCTCCTGCGGATAGGAAGAGCAGCATTATAATGGAACCAATAATTGCAGACCAATTCGGTCGCGGATGAACCGGCTCCTTAGTCCAGACGGCAATTTCGGGACGCTCGCGCGTCTCCATGGCATATTCAGCGATCAAACCCTCTTCATCCAGGCCGAGGAATCGCGCCACGGAGCGGATGAATCCGCGGTTGAATACACCTCCGGGCAATCGCTCCCACTGTTCATCCTCTAGCGCCTCGAGAAAACGAACACTGATTCTTGTAGCCGCGGACACTTCCTCAAGCGAGACGTTGCGCATCTCGCGTTCGCGTTTTAGATGCTCGCCGAAGAGGTGTGACTTCATGCAAATGCCTTCGACAAAAAATATAGGCGGGCATGCGAAGGGTGTCAATCAATGGTCGCGAGGCGTGTGCAGTGTCGCCATGAGTTGTTGCAAACGGTGTCGCCAGTACTGCGCCATTAGGCAAAATTTAACTATTACGCACGAGGGCTCCGCCTGCGGTTGCAGTCGCTAACTCGCGCCCCTATAATGCGAGCTTGCCCGAGAGCGAATCGCGAATGTCCAGAGTGCTCTCGCGGCCCCGATGACAAAAGTGCCGGAAGCCAAATCTTTTCAGGGAGTCGAACGCCGCCGTAACCCTGCGGCTCCTGTCCAACCACTCGACGTGGGAGAGGTCGCAGTTTTCCACGAATTGGGCAAAGCTCTCACCTCTTCCTTGCAACTTGATCAGGTTCTCCGCACCATCATGGAAAAAATCAATGAGGTGCTTCGCCCTGATACCTGGTCTCTTCTGCTGATGGATCCCGAAAAAAATGAGCTCTATTTCGAAATCGCCACGGGCGAAGGCGCGGATGCGCTGAAAGATGTGCGCATAAAAGTTGGGCAGGGAATCGCGGGCTGGGTGGCTCAAACTGGCGAAGTCGTGGTCGTGCCCGATACCCGCCAGGATTCACGCTTCTTTTCGCAAGTGGATGAGAAGACGAAGGTAAACACTCATTCGATTGTTGCCGTGCCCGTTCGCTTCCGGGATCAATGCCTCGGCGTGATTGAGTTGATCAACTGCGTCGGAGAAGAAGGATTCAGCCCTCGCGAACTGGCTTTGCTCGAGGCGCTGGCGGACTATGCGGCGATCGCGATCGAGAATGCCCGACACGTGCAGCGTATCCACGAGCTGACAATCACCGACGACTGCACGACGTTATACAACGCTCGCCACCTCAATTTCATGCTCGACACGGAAATCTATCGTTCTCACCGATACAGTTACGAATTCTCGATCATTTTCATTGACCTCGATCACTTTAAGACCGTCAATGATACCCATGGCCACCTGATGGGCTCGAAGCTGCTCGGCGAAATCGGGACGATGATCAAGAACAATTGCCGGCTGATCGATTTTGCTTTCCGATACGGCGGCGATGAATTTGTGCTGTTGCTGCCGCAGACATCGAAAGAAAATGCCTGCCGCGTCGCCCGCCGGCTCCACCGAATGATTAAAGACACGGTCTGGCTGAAGGATTCGAGTTTGAATGTGCACATCACCGCCAGCGTTGGAGTAGCCGCTTACCCCCTAGATTCGGCAGAAAAGGCGGGCCTCTTACATCTCGCCGATGATGCGATGTACCTGGTCAAGAATACGACGCGCGATCGCGTCGCGGCCGCCAGCATGGGCATCCTCCCGGAGATCTGATTCCTGTTTTCCTGGATTTGTCAGCCGGACTCTCTCATCCTCATCCTTTGGGAATTTCGAGACATTCTCTGTGGCGTACTTACCTCATGTGTTGCCGTGGACTTCAAACCTATCGCATATAATTCGCCTCTAAGGTATTAATGGCCCTAAGAATGATGAAAAGGAGCGAAGCGGCGCGATATGCTCGGTGGTCCGCCGCCATCGCGATCGCCATTACGGTACTTGCGACAGGCGTGTACCTGCGTCGCCAATTCGCGGAAAGAGGAGCACGTCGAGCAGCGCCTCCTCCTGTGCCTGCAAACGTCGAACAGCAGTCTTCGCAGTTCTCGTACTCGAAAGTAATCGGCAACCGGACTCTGTTCACCGTGCACGCGTCGCAGGCGACGGAGTATAAGGACCAAAACCACACAGCCCTCCAGGAAGTGCTCATTACGATTTACGGCCGCAATGGCGACCGCAACGACACTATCGCCGCCCACCAATGCAGCTATATGCCCGTGACAGGCCGGATCCAGTGTCTGGGAGAAGTGCAGATTGACCTGAAGAACGCACCGGCAAATGGGAGTGCTGCCGCAAGAGGGTTGCACTTAGAGACCCAAGACATTTCCTTTGACCCCGCTAGCGAAAAGGTTTCGACTCCCAATGACATCTCACTTGAGGTCTCCGATGGCCGCGGTCGGGCCACTGGCGTCAACTACGACACGAAAAACGAAGTCGTGAAGTTCGAAAGCAATGTGCGATGGCAGTTCGGGCGGTCTGGTGGCCGGCTCGCGACGCCCGTATCATTAAGTGGAAGTTCGCTCGAATATCGAAGAAGTACGGGGTTGATGCAACTCTCCGGTCCCGTGACCGCCCAGGAAGGTGGCGTGAAAATCAGAACGGGCGCGCTTGAGGTGCAGCTCGATTCTCAGATGATTCCTATGCGATTTGCGGCAAGCCAAGGAGTGAAAATCACGGACGCGCCTGCCCGCGGGCCCGTCTCGTTCGAAGCCCGGAACATGCAAGTGATTCTTGGCCTGGAAAACGCAATACAACGGATCATTGCCGATGGAAACGTTCATGCCGAACAAAAGACCAAGGCTGGTGAGGAACTCTTTTCCGCCGAGCATGCGGAACTCACGACGTTCAACCGCAACGGCCGAAACGAACCGCATGAGCTCCAGGCAAGTGGGAACATCCAAGCTGAAACTCGGGAAGCGGGAGTGACCCGACACCTTGCGACAACCAGCCTGCATGTGGAGTTTGCGCCAATGGAAAACGGGAGTAGTGCTCGCATCCTGGACGCGGATACGCAAACTCCCGGAGAAATTACTGTCATTCAGCCTGGTGAGACTGACCGCATTCGTGCCGGAAAATTCTCGGCGGAATTCAATCCAAAGGGACAATTAGTGAAGCTAACTGGCGCTGAAGGCGTCGACACGAGCCGGCAAATCGGAACTCAATCTGCGCAAGTGACCTCCGCACAGAATCTGACTGCAATTTTCTCGGGTGCGAAAGACTGGGCGGCAATTGACGAAACTGGTAGCGTGAAATTCCAGCTAGGTGATCAAACGGGAATGGCCGATCGAGTGGAACTTACGCGAGCGACTAATGAAATCGTACTCGACGGAAATGCCACAATCAGAAACTCTGCTTCGAGTACGTCGGCTGCGCACATTGAAATGAATCAAGCAACCAGGGAGATCCATGCGACTGGTTCCGTCGTCTCCACTTATTTTGGCGCACCGGGCGCGCGTCCAGTCTCACTTGGCGCTGGAGCGGCACACATTTCAGCCGATCGCCTCGATGCATCGAATTCGACTGGCAGCGAGACATATTCAGGTCATGCTCGCTTGTGGCAAAACGATGCGGCGCTGAATTCAGACACGATTGAAATCTGGCGTGCTCAGAAGAAATTGCAAGCCCGCGGCGACGCCTGTGCCCTCATTCCGGAAGTTTCCAAGGATACCCGAAAGAATAAAACTCCAGTCCTCTGGCAGGTTCGTGCGCCGAGGCTGGAGTATTGGAGCGATGCGGGGAGAATAGATCTCACAGGAGGAGTTCAGGCGCAGTCCGCGATTGGAACGCTATCCGGCGAAGCAGTTGAGGTCGTAATTGCGCCCGATTCGAGGAATCAGCAGCGCCTCCAGCGCGCTGCTGCCGATGGAAATGTCAGAATTCAAGCCAACGGGCGCTTCGGCACGGCAAAACATGGTGAATATACGTCCGGAGACGGTAAATTCGTGCTTTCCGGCGGCCAGCCGACGCTTTCTGACGCCTTAGGAAACACGACAACTGGCCACGAATTGACCTTCTTTTTAGCGAATGATACGATTCTAGTGGACTCTCAAAAAGACTTGCGAACTGTCACCAAGCACCGGGTTGAGAAATGAACTGGCATGTTGAAACTCCAAGCCGCGGAACTCAGCAAGAGCTATCGAGGGCGGAAGGTTGTCGATGATGTCAGTCTGGAAATACAGCAGGGAGAAGTGGTTGGGCTGCTCGGGCCGAACGGCGCGGGTAAGACTACGACGTTCTATATCCTCGTCGGACTGGCGCGCCCGGATTTTGGCCGCGTCATGTTGGATGACGAGGACATTAGCGACCTCCCTATGTATTTGCGTGCCCGCAGCGGCATAAGCTACCTTCCCCAGGAACCTTCTGTATTTCGCAAGCTGAGCGTCGAGGAGAACCTTCTCGCCGTTTTGGAGATACTGCCGCTAACTCTGGAGCAGCGGCGTGATCGCGTCGAGGAGTTGCTGGCCGAAATGGGGCTTGAAAGCCTGCGGAACAGCAAGGGTTACATGCTCTCGGGAGGCGAACGCCGCCGCTTGGAAATTGCGCGGTCGCTTGCCCTGCGGCCTTCCTTTGTGCTGCTGGACGAGCCGTTCTCCGGTATTGACCCGCTGACAGTCGTCGACTTGCAGCGAATCATTAAGGAGTTAAGTTCGGCGGGAATCGGTGTCTTGATGACGGACCACAACGTTCGCGACACACTGGCTGTGACGAATCGGGCGTACATTATTCACGACGGAAAAATCTTTCGCACTGGGACCCCGGCGGAACTGAGCAACGATTCTGAAGTGCGTCGCGTTTACCTGGGCGAAAATTTCCAGTTGAACTGAGGTTTGAAGCAGGAAAATGAACTGGCTCCAGCCCAAACTCAATCTCCGGCTCGCACAGAGGCAAGTCCTGACTCCGGGACTGGTGCAGATGGTGAGCGTGCTCGCGCTCAATCGTCTGGAACTCCGGGAAATGATCAATCAGGAGATCATGGAGAATCCCATGCTCGAAGTCCTTGGAGACGACGGCGTGGTCGCCGAGAGCTATGCGGACGAGACGTTTGTGAAGGAAGAGACAGAGAAAGTTCCCGAAACTGCTGAGGCCAACCCCTTCGATGAATTCGACGTCGCATCTTTTTTTACGAAGTACCTGGACACCGGCGCGCAAACTCCTGCTCCCGAGCATGAAGACAACGAAAAGCCCTCCTTTGAAAAATTTCTCTCCTCTTCTCAAAATCTTGCTGACCACCTGATCTGGCAGCTGAGCGTGAGCATCTGCAGCGAGACGGTACAAAAGGCCGCCGAAGTCATCATTGGGAATCTCGATGAGAACGGCTACTTGACAGCTACTCTCGAAGAGATTGCGCAATCTGGCGGATTCTCTGCAGAGGACGTTGAGGAGGCGCTGGCCGTGGTGCAGGAGTTTGACCCTCCCGGCGTCGCGGCGCGGGACCTGCGCGAGTGTTTGCTCCTCCAACTAAGACTTGTGGATCCGCAGAATACGCTGGCCCAGCAAGTCGTCAGCGACCATTTGAAGATGCTCCAAAATAACCAGCTCAAGGAAATCGCGCGGGCGTTGAACCGTCCAATCGAAGCTGTGAAGCGCGCAGTAGACGCTGTGAAGCGCCTCGATCCCAGGCCCGGCCTCCGCTACAACAAGACAGAGCCGCGCCTGGTTGAACCAGACGTGCAATTCCGTAAGGTGGATGGTGAGTGGCAGGCCTTCCTCAATGACGATGACTTGCCGCAGCTTCGTCTGAGCCCCGTATACCGTCGTTTACTGGCGCGCGACGCCGCAGACCGCGAGGTTCGCAATTACGTGAAGGAACGATTCAGTGCCGCTGTGCAGTTGATGAAAAACATCGAGCAGCGGAAGCACACGATTGTCAAAGTCTGCCACGTCATCTTGCGGCGGCAATCGGAATTCCTTGACCTCGGCGTCGATCACCTGAAGCCCATGATGATCAAGGAAGTGGCGGAAGAAGTCGGAGTCCATCCTTCGACAGTCAGCCGCGCCGTCGCCAATAAGTACGCGCATACGCCACAGGGGGTATTCGAACTCCGGTATTTCTTCTCCGAATCCGTGAACGGGCCGCAAGGCGGCGACATGTCATTGCTCTCGCTCAAGCGTCGCGTCAAGAAAATGATCGAGGAAGAAGACGCCACTCATCCTCTCACTGACGAGCAGATCGCAAAGAAACTCGACGAGGAAGGCATTCACGTCACTCGCCGCACCGTGGCGAAGTACAGGGAAGACCTGCGCATTCCCAGCACCCATCAGCGCCGGCAGAAAAACTGACGAGCGAGCCCCGTGCCGCCACATCGCAGCGAACACAGCCGGCAATTGGTCATCCTGACTGGGCTTTCCGGTTCTGGTAAAGGTTCAGTTCTCCGAACTTTTGAGGATCTCGGCTTCTACTGCGTCGATAACCTCCCCGTTTCCTTCATTCCCTCGTTCGCGCAAATGTACATGGATGGTGGAGGAGAATTCGAGCGCGCCGTCTTGCTTGTCGACGCTCGCGAAGGCGAGCAATTGAAGCGGCTGCCCGAAGTTTACGGGCGTTTGTGCCGGGAATATCCCGCCACTTTGGTTTTCATGGAGGCGAGCAACGAAGTTTTGGCGCGACGCTTCAGTGAGACCCGCCGCCCTCATCCGGGCGGCGGTGATCTATCCATCGCCGAGGGAATC
Organism: Candidatus Acidiferrales bacterium; assembly: GCA_035934545.1. Classification (GTDB taxonomy): domain Bacteria; phylum Acidobacteriota; class Terriglobia; order Acidiferrales; family UBA7541; genus DAHUXN01. The sequence goes on along the minus strand of DASYXV010000052.1, from coordinate 160,040 downwards.
CGTCTTGAGCGCAAGCGGATGGCGCCGGTCCGGGCGCTGGCCGATGTAATCATCGACACCACGAAATTCACAGTTCACGACTTGCGGCAGTTCGTCGTTCGAAAATTCCAGGAAGCAGGGCAAAAGTCGCTTCTCATTTCTGTGATGAGTTTCGGGTTTCGATTTGGCCCTCCCGTGGACGCGGATCTTGTGTTTGATGTGCGCTTCTTGCCGAACCCTCACTTTGTCCCAAAGCTTCGCCCGTTTAGCGGCAAGAACCCTCGCGTTGCCAAATACATTCATTCATTCAAGCAAACAGGCGAATTCCTCCGCCGCATCGAAGGCCTCCTTGCATACCTCATCCCGCATTACATCCGCGAGGGAAAGAGTTACCTTACGATTGCCTTCGGCTGCACGGGGGGACGTCACCGTTCGGTGATGCTTGCGGAGGCCGTCGGCACAGCCCTGGCAAAACGCGGATATACTGTCAAAATCGAACATCGGGACTTGGAGCGCTCTGCATCTTGACTCATCCGCCGAGCGATGCTGGCGCTGAGGTATCGGCTTCTGCATTTTGAAAGAGAATAGAGCTTTCGACGCATGAGATTCTCCGACGAATTTCGTGGCCTGTTCCAGTTTGTCCAGCCCTATCGTATTCGTCTTTTCGTCGGCGTCGTATTGCTGGCGGTGGTCGGAATTTGCCAGGGATTCATCGCACTGCTGATTATTCCGGCGGTGAACACCATTCTTGATCCCAGCAAAGCCGCCGGTCGCGTGCCGTTGCTACCGGCCTCGCGCCTCCATGGCGCTATCTATCTGAATTCCTTCCTGCCCTCTTCCATCCATTATGTTTGGACCGTATTTGCCATCTGCCTGGTCGCCGCATTTTTCCTGAAGGCGGTTGCCGAATTTCTTGGCAGCACTCTGATTCAATATGCGGGGCACGCGGGCGTCACCGATTTGCGCAATCAGGTCTATGGAAAGCTGGTCCGCCAGCCAATCGGATTCTTCCAGCACAACCCCACAGGTCGGATCATGTCTGCCGCAATCAGCGACGTCGACCAAGTCCGCACCGCCTTGTCCGAAAATCTCGCCGATTTCTTTCAACAGGTATTCGCTCTGGCTGCCTATGTGACCGTCTTGCTCTGGCTGAACTGGAGGCTGGCGCTGGGTTCGGCGATCGTCATTCCCGTGGTTGTCTATCCCGTGAACCGGCTAGGGCGCAGAATCCGGCGCTCGATGCAAAGCAGCCGTTCGCGCGTGGCGGACTTGAGCCAGATCTTGCAGGAAACGATGAGCGGGAACCGTGTGGTCAAAGCGTTCGGAATGGAAAATTTCGAGATTCAAAAATTCCGCGAGACTGCACAACGCCTGCTTCGCGAGAACATGCGCTGGGTGAAAGCATACGTTGTGACTTCGCCGTTGATGGACTTGCTCGGCGCGGTAGTGTTCGCTGTGCTCCTGCTCTACGCGCGCGACCAGATTCGGCACGGCATTATGGATCTCGGGATGGTCGTGAGCTTTATCTACTCGCTCTTCAATGGATATACGCCTGTTAAGAGGATTGGAAGCCTGTACCACCAATTCCAGCTTGCCGCCGGAGCGTCCACGCAGGTGGTCGGTTTCCTCGGCCTCAGGGAAGAGGCGACGGATAAACCGGGTTCCATTCCCTTGTCGAGATTTTCAAGAGAGGTGGAGTTCCACCACGTGGGTTTCGCCTACGAGAGCGGCCCGATCGTCTTGCAGGAGATTGATCTGAAGGTTCCCGCGGGGACCGTAGTGGCAATTGTGGGCTCGAGCGGAGCAGGAAAAACGACCTTAGTCAATCTGCTGCCGCGATTCCACAGTCCGACGGAGGGTAGGCTGCTGATTGACGGACAAAACATAGGTGACGTCAATCTCCGCTCCTTGCGCGAGCAAATGGCGATCGTGACGCAGGAAACAATCCTGTTCAATGACACGGTCTGGAACAATCTTTGTTACGGCCGGCCCGATTTGCCGGAAGCGCGAGTCGTCGCCGCGGCGAAAGCTGCGTTGGCGCATGAATTCATCACGCAGTTGCCCCAGGGCTATCAGACGAGGATCAATGATCGCGGCCAGCGGCTCTCCGGCGGCCAGAGACAGCGGCTCGCCATTGCGCGCGCTCTGCTGAAGGACGCTCCCATTTTAATCCTGGACGAGGCGACTTCCGAACTCGACTCCGAGTCAGAAATGCTCGTACAGCGCGCTTTGAATAATCTGATGCAGAATCGGACCGTGTTTGTCATTGCGCACCGGCTCTCCACTGTCCGTCGCGCGGACCTGATCGTCGTGCTCGAAGGCGGCACCATTTGCGAGCGCGGCACACATGAGCAGTTGCTCACCCTCGGCGGCGCCTACGCGCGGTTTTATAATTTGCAATTCCAGGAAATTCAGTCGTCTATGTCTCCCGGAGCCGTGTAAGATGTCTGCCCCTGTACAAATGCCGAAGGCTGCCTTGAAATCTATGACCGGATACGCGCAAGCGCGCTTGGAGGAGTGCGGCTGGACTGTGCAGTTGAGCCTCCGCAGCGTGAACCATCGCTTCTTGGACGTCCGCATCCGCATGCCGGAAGGCTGGGATGCGCTTGAGTCTGAAATCCGCCAGGTCATGCGGGAGAAGGTCCGCCGTGGGCATCTGGACGTCGCGCTGCAAGTCGAGGCAGCAAAGGGAAACTCGGTTTCAATCCATAAGGACGTCGCCGCTGCCTACCTTGAAGCTGCCCGTGAGCTTGGCCAGCAATTTGGTGTGAAATCCGATCCGGACCTCGCAGCCATTATGCGCTTGCCGGGAGTCACCTCGATCGGTGCGCCCGGAGAGCAAGAGATCGAGCAATTGAGTGCTTTGGTGCGGCAATGCTTGGCGCAGGCAATCGAGCGCTTGGATCAGATGCGGCAGGCCGAGGGTCGCGCGCTGGAAAAAGAATTATCGAGCAGGCTCACGACTTTGGCCGAGCATGCGCGTCAAATCGAGATTCTCAGCGAGCGCGCTCGCCCCGCCTATGCGAAGCGTCTCGACGCGCGTCTGAAGGAAATTCTCGGAAACGTCGGCATCGATCCCATCCGTCTGACGCAGGAAGCCGCGTTTGCCGCCGAGCGGAGCGACGCCACTGAAGAGCTTGCCCGCCTGCGCAGCCATGTGCAACAGTTTCGCGGCCTGCTCGACTCAGGAGGGGAAGTCGGCAAGAGGCTGGATTTTCTCTTGCAGGAAATGCAGCGGGAGACCAACACGCTACTATCGAAGACGAATGGGTTGGATACCGAAGGGCTCGAAATCACAAAGCTTGGCCTTGAGATGAAATCCGAAATCGAAAAACTTCGCGAACAAGTGCAGAACATCGAATAGTGATGGCTGAATCCCATGAACCGCTGGTTCTGATAGTTTCTGGCCCCTCTGGTTCTGGCAAATCGACGCTGGTCAGGATGCTGCTCGAATTGCCGGGAACCATGCTGTCTATATCGGCAACCACGCGCCCTCCCCGGCAGGGCGAAAACGACGGCCAGTGGTATCATTTTGTGTCAGAGGAGGAATTTCAGCGCATGGCGGACCGCGGGGAATTCCTCGAATTCGCCCGCGTTTTTGGAAAGCATAGCTACGGCACGCCGAAAAAGTGGCTCCAGCGAGCCCGCGCGCAGATGCTTGATTTGGTGCTGGAGATTGACGTTCAGGGCGCGGATCAGGTGAAGCGCCAGCTTCCTGAGGCTGTGAGTATTTTCGTTCTGCCTCCTTCGCGTCAGGAGCTTGAAAAGCGCATTCGGGCGCGCGGCCAGGATTCAGACGATGAAATCCGCACGCGGCTGGACCGGGCCCGCTTGGAGATGCAGCACTATTCAGATTACGATTATGTGGTCGTAAACGACGATCTGGCCGAGGCGGGTCGCAGCGTGAAGGCCATCGCTCAGGGGGCTCGCTGCCGAACCGTTCATAATGAAGCTCGCATCCGGGAAATATTGAAATCCTTTGGAGGATAACGCTCTCATGGCGGTTTTAAATCAGCCACCAGACAGTCAGTTCGCTTATGTCGTGCTTGTGGCCAAGCGTGCGCGGCAGCTCATGGCCGGAGGCCGTCCGTTGATTGATAATCCGAAAAATCTGAAATACACGCGCGTCGCGGAAGAAGAGGTGCAGAAGGGACTGCTCGAATATCAGATGCCGGATTCAGCTGTTGGCACGGAAGAAAAGCCGCGTAAGGGTGATTAGTTTTCATCGCGAGGGGTGATGCGCGTCGCGCTTGGAGTTACGGGAGGAGTCGCAGCCTACAAGGCGGCGGAACTCGTGCGCCGTCTCCAGCAGGAGAAGCTCGACGTTCAGGTCGTGATGACTCGCGGAGCGCAGGAGTTCATCACACCGCTCACGTTTGCCGCGTTGACGGGCCAGAAAGTCATCACCGAACTCTTCGGTGAAAATGCGGCTCCGGCGAACGTCGAGAGCGCAATCGAGCACATCGCCGTTGCCCAGCGGATTGACCTCTTGCTTGTCGCGCCTGCGACCGCGGACATTCTGGCGAAACTAGCCAGCGGCATCGCGGACGATTTTCTCACTACGCTGTATTTGGCAACCAAGGCCCCTGTGATCGTCGCTCCGGCAATGAATGTGAACATGTGGGAGCACATCGCCACGCAGAAAAATATCGAAGTTTTGCGCGCGCGCGGCGTGCGCGTCGTGGACCCGGATGAAGGCTACCTCGCCTGCGGAATGACTGGCGCTGGTCGGCTCGCGAGCGTCGAGTCCATCACCTCAGCAGTCCGTGAAGTCCTCGGCCTGCGCAATGATCTCGCTGGAATCACCATCCTTGTTACCGCCGGTCCCACAGTCGAAGACGTGGATCCCGTGCGCGTTCTCACGAACCGCTCGTCTGGGAAGATGGGCTACGCGCTCGCCGAAGCAGCCATCCGGCGCGGCGCGCGCGTTATCCTCATCAGCGGTCCGACCGAACTTCATCCCCCGGCGGAAGCGGACTGGGTGCCCGTGCGCTCGGCAGAGGAGATGCATCGCGCCGTTCGGGAACGCGAGCGAGAAGCGCACGTTGTAATTATGGCCGCAGCCGTCGCCGATTATCGTCCCGTTGCCGTGCAAACTAAAAAGATCAAGCGCACTGAAAGGCATTTAACGCTGGAACTTGAGCCTACCACCGATATTCTCGCCGAGATCGGGCGCGCCAAGGGTGCGCGCATTCTTGTCGGTTTCGCGGCGGAGACGGATCGTGTCGCGGAGAATGCCCGCCACAAGCTCGCGGCGAAAAATGCGGACATCATAGTCGCAAACGATGTCACACAAGAGGGCGCCGGCTTCGACGCGGATACGAATATCGTGACAATGTATTTGCGCGATGGCCGCGAGATTCCAACGCCCAAAATGACCAAGTTTGACATCGCGAATCGCATCCTCGATTGCGTTGCCGAATTGCGGAAGGGCGTGAAATGAAGCGTTGTCGGTCACTGAGTCGATGACCTCCGAGAACCTGAAACGTGCCGAAGCGTGGCTCAGCTATTTTCATGACTTAGGCATTTCCTCGTTTTACGTCGATCGCGCCTCAGGCGCATCCCATGCTGATATCGTCTCCTCCACCACTGCCCTCACTGCAGCTGCCGCCGCGGTTTCATCTGCGCCGAGTACCGTGGAGCCTTCAGCGCCTTCCAGTCCTTCGCAGCGCCCATCACCTCCGGTTCTGCCGGTGATTAAGTCGGCTTCCTTATTCGAGGCCAGCGAGCGCATCGAAAACGATTCGCTCGAACGCATTCGTGGGGACATCGGCGACTGCAAGCGCTGCAAGCTGTGCCAGAAACGCACCAACATTGTCTTCGGCGCGGGCAGCCCGCGCGCGGAGCTTATTTTCGTTGGTGAGGGCCCGGGTCGCGATGAAGATATCCAAGGTTTGCCGTTCGTCGGCCGCGCGGGAAAGCTTCTCACGCAGATGATCGAAGCCATGGGCCTGCGCCGCGACGACGTTTACATCTGCAACGTGGTGAAGTGCCGCCCACCGGAAAATCGCACTCCCGAGCCTGACGAAGTCGAGACCTGCTCGCCCTTCCTCTTTCGCCAGCTCGACGTGATTCGGCCGAAGGTGATTGTTTGCCTCGGCGCCGTCGCCTTCCAATCCTTGCTGGGAGCGAAACAATCCATCTCGCGATTGCGGGGACAATGGCTCGATTTTCGCGGCATGCCGCTTCTCGCGACGTATCATCCCGCCTATCTCTTGCGGAACCCTTCGGCCAAGAGTGAAGTGTGGGAGGATCTGAAAAAAGTCATCGCCCATCTCGGCCTGAAGCCTCCCTCCAGACGCTGATCGAATCCTCGCGATCTCCCCATTCGAGTCCGCCCTCCTGTTACACTTATGCGCTCAGCAGCCATAACGTTCAGCGAATTTCACGTTCATATTCAGGTCGGAGGAAAATGCATTCCGGAATTTTTCTTGGGTTGACGGCTGCGCTGAGTTGGGGCGTGGCAGACTTCATGGCGCGTTTCGCGTCTCGTCGCGCAGGCGCCTATCGCACGCTGCACTACATGCAGTTTTTCGGTTTCATCACGGTGACCGTTTGCATTGCAGCGACTGGCCACTGGAGCAGTTATTTCCCCGCAGCTGCGCGCGACGCTTGGGCTTGGGCCGCGCTTGCCGGATTGGTCAACACGTTTAGCGGCCTCGCGCTCTATCGCTCCTTCGAGGTCGGCGTACTCGCTCTGGTCGCTCCCATTGCGGCGAGCTATCCCGTACTCACCGTCATGCTTTCGCTGGAGAGCGGCGAACGGCTCACAACTCCGCATGCCGTCGGCGTCGCGGCCGCAATTCTAGGAGTCATCTTGGCTGCTGTCACGTTCTCGTCGCCTGTCCCCTCGGGCACACCGGGACTTGACGCCTCTGGCATGCAGCATCGCAAACGTCTCTTGCGGGGAGTCCCATGGGCGCTCGGCGCCGCAGTCGGCTTCGGCTTTTTGTTTTGGGTACTCGGTTTCCGCGTCATGCCTGTGTTTGGCGGATTCGCCTCGGTGTGGCTCATCCGCCTCACGACGTTCGGCACTCTGACGATTCTCGTTTTTCCCTTGCGCCAGTCGCGCGCGCTTCCCGAAGGTTCGACGCTTTGGCTCATTGCCGGCATCGGTTTCATGGATACCGCCGCTTTTGTAGCCAATAACCTCGCCCTGAAACATGCCGAAGTCGCCATCGCCAGCGTGCTTTCATCGCTCTATGGCGCTGTCACGGTTCTCCTCGCCGCCGTATTCCTGCGCGAGAAGCTCGAGAAAACGCAGTGGGCCGGCGTCGCGCTGATTTTCTTGGGCATTGCGCTTGTCAGTATGTGATCGTACAGACTCCCATTGATTCTTCCGCGCGATTCGGGTTGCATTCGTCGCGGATTCCGTTCGTTTGGTCACCCTGTCGTTGCTGCTAAACTAGGCTGCCTATGACTCCGCGGTACTGCGAGGTTGCGCTCCCTGTTCCGCTACGCACCACGTTCACGTATGCGATTCCCGAAAATTTGAACTCGGCGGAGCTTGTCGGCAGCCGCGTGGTTGTGCCATTCCGCAATCGCCCGATGGTCGGTGTCGTTGTCCGCGTGGGTGTGCAGCCTCCTGCGGGAAAAAAGACGAAAGAAATCGCCGAATTGCTCGACGCGATCCCCGCTCTGCCGCCAAAGCTAATCGAACTGGGATTGTGGGTCAGCCGTTACTACGTCGCGCCTATCGGTGAAACGCTGCGCGCACTTCTGCCTCCTCTCGCCGAACTCCGCCAGGACCGCGAATACAAAATCACAGTGCAGGGCCGGAAGCTCCTTGAGGGCTTGCAGGAGCGCGGCCCTGTGGAAGCGGGTGAATCAACCGACCTGGCCATCCTTGAGCTGCTCTCTCGTCAGAACAAGTCGGTGAAAACCGCTCGGATTCGCCGGCTCACCGGCGGCGAGGCTGCCGCTGAACGCTTGGTTCGCCTTGGATGCGTGGAAGCGCGCGACTGCATCCATCGCACACACGAGCGTGTGCAGAAAATCTTCTCCTGGAATCCCTCAGCCGTGGCACAGGACGAAACGGAAGAAAGGCTGCACGGGCTTCTGACCTCAGAGCGTGGCCCGCTGCCTTTAACGGTGCTGCTGGAAGAAAAAATCGCGCAGGCCGTCGCGGCAAAGCTCGAAAAGAAAGGCAAATTGATTTCGTGGGAAGAACCGTTATCGCAGGAAGAAGACAAATGGGAGGCGGATTTTATTCCTCCTTCGAATGTCCTGAACTCGGAGCAGGAGCGCGCCGTTGCTTCAGTATGCGAGTGGCTCGAAAAGAGAGCGTTTAATGTTGGATTGCTTCACGGCGTCACGGGAAGCGGCAAGACTGAAGTTTATCTTGCTGCAATCGGGGCGGCGCTCGCCCAAGGACGAACTGCAATCGTGCTCGTCCCGGAAATCGCGCTGACTCTCTGGATGAGCCGGTTGGTGCGCGCGCGGTTTGGCGGAATTGTTGCCGTCTTGCACAGCGGATTGTCCGACAACGAGCGCGCGCGCGAATGGTGGCGCGTCCGGCGTGGCGAGTCGAAAGTAGTCGTCGGTACGCGCTCGGCGGTTTTCTCGCCGCTCGAAAACCTCGGTCTTGTAATCGTTGATGAAGAGCAGGAGTCGAGTTACAAGCAGGAAGAATCGCCGCGCTACAATGGCCGGGACACGGCAATTTTCCGCGCGCGGCTCGAAGGCGCAGTGGCGCTGCTCGGATCAGCGACCCCATCGCTCGAAAGCTACCACAACGCGCAGTCAGGCAAGTATCACCTGCTCGAACTGACCACGCGCGTCGAAAATCGCCCGCTCGCTGCGGTGCGACTCGTGGATCTGCGCGAGGAGTTTAAACACTTCCGCCACGCATCGCCAGTCTCGTCCACGGTTCTGAAAGCGATTGCCAGGCAATTTGAAAAGAACACGCAGGCGATGGTGCTGATCAATCGCCGCGGTTATTCCTGGTACGTCCTTTGCCGGAGCTGTGGCTCGGGGATCGAATGCCGCAACTGTAGCATTGCGCTCGCCTACCACAAGCGGCGTGCCCGCCTTGAGTGTCATTACTGTGGCTTTTCTTCCGCTGTGCCGAGAATTTGCCCAAAATGCAAATCCGAGTACCTCTACTTCGTCGGCGACGCTGCGGAGCGCGTGGCTGAATTTCTTCGCGAGCAATTTCCGAAAGCGCGCATCGGCAGGCTCGACCGCGACACCGTGCGAACGAAGCGCGAATACCAGAAAATCCTGGGCGCGTTTGCACGACGCGAACTCGACTTGCTGGTCGGCACGCAGATGGTGGCGAAGGGACACGATTTCGAGCGCGTTACTCTTGTGGGCGTGATTTCAGCAGATATGGCCCTGGGACGTCCCGATTTTCGCGCCGCTGAGCGCACGTTTCAGTTGCTCACTCAGGTTGCCGGGCGCGCTGGCCGCGGAAGCTTGCCCGGCGAAGTGCTCATCGAAACCTACTATCCCGAGCACTACGCCATTCAGCATGTCCTCAGCCAGGATTACAGCGCGTTCTACAAGCGGGAAATTCACTTCCGGCGGATGATGCACTATCCGCCGTTCATCGCGCTCGCGAACGTGCTGGTGCGCGATCGGAAAATCGAGAACGCGATTCGGTGGTCACGCGCGCTGGCGAGTTATTTCAATTCGCGGCAGTTCCCCGAACTGAAGGTGCTGGGACCTGCGGCTGCGGCGCTATCGCGATTGCGCAATGAACATCGCTTCCAAATCTTGCTGAAAACTCCGAACCGCAAGTTGCTCGCGGGGCTCCTCGATGGCTGCTTGCGTTTTTGTGCGGCGAAGGAAATCCCTGAGAGCGCGGTGATTGTGGACGTTGACCCGGCCAGCCTATTTTAGGTTTTCGTTGCGGCGCTGCGCGAGCGCCAGTAAAAGTACGCCGGCAAGCCGAGGAGGACAATTCCTAAGCCTTCAGCCGCGCCTTGCGGGCGAGAAACAATTGTGTTTACGACGAGCGCCGCCGCAGCCAGGACGAAAATCGCAGGAGTAAGCGGGTATCCCGGCACGCGATATGGCCGCAGCGTGTCAGGTTTTTTCACACGGTACACGAATACGCTCGCCGCAGCCATTGCGTAGAAAATCCAGGCCGCAAATATCGCGTAAGTCAGCAGTTGCTGAAATGTCCCGATGCACGAAAGAATCGCCGCCCAGATCCCGCCCGCAATGATCGCTGTTGCCGGCGTGCGAAATCGCGGATGGATTTCGGCGAGCTTGCGAAAAAAAAGCCCATCCTCGGCCATGGCATAAAATACGCGCGGCGCGGTGAGCTGGATGCTGTTCGCGGAACTGAATGTTGCGATGAGAATCGCAAAGGCGACGAATTTTCCTGCTGTTGGCATCAGCACTGCGGAAACCGCGGTGGCCGCAATAGTCATCGTGTTCGCAGCCTCTTTAGGCCCAATCGCGATGAGGTACGAGAAATCCGTGACCGCGTAAATCGTGACGAGCGCTAGAGTGCCAAAGAAGAACGCGCGCGGAAAATCTCTTTGCGGATGCAGCGCTTCTCCTGAGCTGAACGAGGCATATTGCCAGCCTTCGTATGCCCAAAGGACGGCGATCATCGCAATACCAAAGCCGGCGAGGACTCCGCGAGTGTCTTCGGGCCACAGCATGGCCCGCGTCTCCGCTCCGTGATGGCCGAGGCTGAGCAGGAGGACGCTCATGACGAATATTGCCGCGACTTTTATCCCTGTCGTCCAATTCTGCAGGTCCGAACTGCGCCGAGTGCCTCGAACATTCACCCAGGTAATGACGCCGATCATCGCGACGGAAACAAATTTCGCCGAAACCGCGTTTAGCGGAACGATCTTGCCAAGATACGTGCTGAACGCGACCGCAAGAGTGGCGACGGCTCCACTGGCGCTCACCAGAAACAGCATCCATCCATAAAGGAACGCAATCATTGGTCCGAACGCGCCACGAAGATAGACGTAGATGCCTCCGGTCGAGGGATCCATCGCCGAAAGTTCGCCAAACGTCAGCGCGCCCAGAAACGACAGCACGCCTCCTGCGAGCCAGACGAGCAGCGAAAGTACAACGGAGCCGCCGACATCCTTCAGGATCAGTCCCGGCACGAGAAAAATTCCCGAGCCGATCACGATGCCGATAACCAGCAGTGTCAGATCGCGAAGTCCGAGCGTGCGGACGAGTGTGGTCACGTGGTGAGCCGCGCGGGGCGCGGATTGCGGCACATCATACAGGTTTCGTCGCGAACCAGAAAGCGCAGAAGCAGTCGTTGCGCCGTCGAATTCTACAGCGGCGGATTGCTGATTGGCATTGGCGTGAAGCACAAAAGAAAAATGACGAGCGCGATTGTCGCCCATGCACGCCGGGTACGGTCGAGTGGCGTCCAGGAATCGAGCAACAGAGGATGTCGATAGCCCAGAAAGAATGTAAGCACTGCGAACACGATCCAGCCATGCCAGAAGAAAACGGCCATCAGCAATAGCGCGATTCCAGCGATTTGAGAAATGCGCCGATGCTTTTCGCTGCTCAAGCTGTACACGATATGACCGCCATCGAGCTGCCCCATCGGCAAGAGGTTCAGCGCCGTCGCGAACAGCCCCACCCACGCCGCAAGCGCCATCGGCGTCAGAAGCACATCGCTGGTTTTCACGCCCGGATGAAATAGCGCAATAAACAATTTCATCAGCGGCGGATTGCCGAAAATCACGAGTGCATCCCTCTGTGCGCCTGGCACAATTTTCGAAAAATAAACCCCTGCTGCAAGAATCGGCAGCGCCAGCACGAATCCCGCCACTGGCCCGGAGATTCCCACGTCGAACAGCGCCTTGCGGTTCAGAATCGGCGAGCGAATGCGGATGAACGCGCCGAAGGTGCCGATGAGCGTTGGCGCGGGAAGGAAGTAGGGGTAGGAGGAGTCTATCCCGTAGTAACGGCACGCGAAGAAGTGGCCGAGCTCGTGGACAAGGAGGATAGAAATGAGCGTGAGGGAGAAGGGGAGGCCTTGAAGAAGAAGCTGCGGGTGCATCAATGCTTGCCACGTCGGCGCAAATGGATTCTCCAGGCCGGCGAAGGGCGCGCGGTTCTGCGCGTATGAGAGGGAGAACTCGCGGCCGACAGCGAGCGTGGAGATGACAGTCAGCACGAACAGGATTAGCGCCAGCGCGAATGGCCGCTTGCGGCGCGCGGCGGCGAACTGCGTTGGGTCGAGGAAACGGGGACGGACGTCGTCAAGCAGTTCGATCGGTGGGCGGCTGCTGCCGTTGCCGGAGTCCATCTTTATAGCCTACACTGCGGGCGATGGTGCGGCCAGCGGCTCGACGCTAATTTCTCGGCGAAAAATCGAAGGCGCAGGCGCTGCCTAGAGCGATTGCAATTCTTTTCCGGGCTTGAAGCGGACGGCGCGGCCCGGCTCGATATGCACCTGCTGGCCCGTGCGAGGGTTGCGGCCGATGCCGGTCTTCCGCGGCTTCACGTTGAAGACGCCGAAGCGGCGCAGCTCGATGCGGTCCCCGCGGACGAGGGCGTTCTTCAGCGTGTCGAACACGGTCTCGACGCCCTGCTCCGCCTTTGAGCGCGGCATGTTCGTGCGTTCCACCACTTTATTGACGATATCGAGTTTGATCATGGGCGAGGACTGCTCCTTCTGGTCCGCACGCGGCAGACAGGAAGCGATGCTAGACGCCGCGTTGCAGGTTGTCAAGCCGCGCGCGCTGTAATAACATGCCGCGCCTTTTGAAATTTGCGCGCGGCGCGGGGAGAATAATTCGCTTTGTAAGGGCACGGCTTCAGCCGTGCCGTAAGCTGCAATAATTGAAGGCGGCTTCAGCCGCTGAGGCCAGTCGTTGTAAGCTTTTTCTGCTCTAGTTGAAATCGGACAGTCACGGAGGATGCGATGACGGTGAAGTCGGATCGCTGGATAACGAAGATGGCGCGCGAGCACAAAATGATCGAGCCGTTCGCCGACCGCCAAGTGCGCGAAGGCGTGATCAGTTACGGCGTCTCCTCTTACGGCTATGACATGCGCGTCGCCGACGAATTCCGCATTTTCACGAATGTGAACTCGACCACCGTGGACCCCAAGCAATTCGACGCGCGCTCGTTTGTCGAATTCAAAGGCCCGGTGTGCATCATTCCGCCGAACTCGTTCGCGCTGGCGCGCTCAGTCGAGTATTTCCGCATCCCGCGAACCGTGCTGACACTGTGCGTGGGGAAATCCACCTACGCGCGCTGCGGCATCATCGTCAACGTGACGCCGTTCGAGCCGGAATGGGAGGGCTACGTCACGCTCGAAATCAGCAACACCACGCCGCTCCCCGCGAAAATTTACGCCAACGAAGGCCTCTGCCAGGTGATTTTCTTCGAGTCGGATGAGTCCTGCGAAGTCTCCTACAAGGACAAAAAAGGCAAATACCAGTCCCAGCAGGGCATCGTCCTCCCCAAGATTTAGGCCTGCGCCGGGTCTACAAAAAATGGAAGGTGAGGGCGAAAGGTGAGGCGAAACAATTGAATTTCGTTTGCGATTAGAAATTGTTATGTTGTTGAAATTGCGGCGCTTAGCATTTTGCGACTGTGCATCCCATTTTCGATTGAAAAAATCATATATTGGCGCGAATTTGCTGCTGGATGCCCGCCCTGCCTGCGGCAGGCAGGCACGGCGGCTGGGGTGAGAGGTCAGGCCGAGGGGAAACTCCACCGGGGGCCTCGGTGAGGAGCCATTGCATTTACTGAGAGCTGCCTCATATTCACGAGCTATATTATACAGAGAGTTAATAGGTTGTCAAGAGATTTTTGAGTGTCTTCGTGGGCCGACTCATTCGGCCCCGGCATGAGACATGAAGTCCGCCAGGCCGAGCAGAAAAGAAAGCGACAGATTTCAGGCGGACGAGCGGGCACGCCTCTTTAATATGGCGCGTGCGATAAGGCGATCCACGCTCATCCAGGATGCATCCGTGGCCGCCATGACCCACGCTCCAGAAGCGAGTACAAAAACGGCATAGAAAAATTGGGATTCGATCATGCCAGAAGCCATCATAGCGCTGCCGAAAAGGCACAGCAGCACGGCTGCCGCTGACGTGCTATAGCGGAGGCGGACTCCGAAGATGAGGGAAAGAGAAAGGGTGAATTCGCAGATCGTCGCCAGGATTGCAAGGGGAAAAGCAGAGCTGGCGGGGAGAAATGAGTTGACCTGCCGGGTGTATACGACAAAATGCGCGAAGTCGCCCCAAGAAACATTCCCCCCGGGCGGGCCGAGAAGTCCAAACCGATCAGAAACAGAAAGCGCAAATTCCAGGCCGATGATCGCCCGAAGCAGCGCGGTCAACCAAGCGAATCGTGCACGCGCAAGAGCCAAGCAACCGAACAGGACGACGAACAATATCGGCTGCGCCAAATGCTGCCATCGGGCATGCAAGTTGAGCCGCGCACAGACTATATAGGCGCATTCGATGCCGAGAGTAAACCATAGTGCGAGAAACGCCGCTCGTTTCATGATCGCGCGACCTCCTGGAACTGTATGCTGCTACTCCATGTCCTAGCAAACCCGTTCATGACGCCTGTCTTCCGCAGGTCCAAAACGCAACAAACAACAGACCAGCAATGACCATGAAAAATACGTCCGCGGCAATGGCCCTTGACGAAAGGGAAGCGTCGCGCAAGTGGCTCAATAAATGCAAAAAGCTGCCAAAGGCAGCGAGTCCAACGACAGGTTGCGACCATTCTGCCTTCCATGCCGCGACTATTAAAAAGACGCCGAGCGGGAGAAGGAAGCTGCCGAGATCCACGGCATAATGACGGTTGTAAGGCCCGATGGGGGCAACGGCATGAAAGAAAAAGCCCGGAACCAAGAACAGGAGTCCGCCGGTCAATGAATAGAATGCCCCGCAAAACATACAAGCCACCTTTGACAGCCGATCCATCAAAGTCCTCCGATGGCGCGGAGCACGATAAGTCCTATGTGTCGTTTTCTGCGCGAGACTTCATCCTGAGTGGCGAGTCCCATTTGGAACGGAAAAAGGCACATGCTCACCAGGCTTACAAAGAGATCTCGAACATCCACTCCACCAATGACATCCACGCCGATTCGCTTTGAGAACAACTGGATAGTTTCTTCGAGTAAAGAACGGGGGATGCCCGAAGTCCAAGCGGCCTTATGCTGAGCTCCGCTCTCAAGGGTATTCCATTGAAGGAGCCTAACGATGCTCGGGTGCGCCGCCAGGTAGTCCATATAACAATCAATCAGCTTCAACAGTATTTCTGCGGGGAGCGTGCCCTCCTCCGACCGCATAACTTCCAAGATTGCGCCTTTCAAATCCCCGGCGGCGCGGTCTATGACCGTGCGGTAGAGGGTTTCCTTATCTGAGAAGAAATAGGACGGGAGCCCCCGCGAGACCCCAGCACGGACAGCAATTGCGGCCAAGGACACACCGTCAGGGCCGTACTCGGCGAACATGTCTTCAGCAGCCGCGAGAATATCCTGGCGAGACTTATCAGGATTGCGCTTGAGGGAGAGTGTGGATGCGCCCATATTAGCTGAACATCTAGCAAGTTAATCTAGTCTGGTCATTTTGTCAAGCTAAACCTCCAAGCAGCACCCAACCCATTTGCCTGTTACAAGTTACGTGTCGAAGGAAAGGACGGTTGAATACAATGAAAGACAGAACTTGCTCAAGTACGGGATGAAACGAAAAAGAAGGATTCGAGGGGTTTTCTAGTTCGCGAAGGGAGTCAGGCGCATCGGGGAGGCGAATTGAGCATGACCGTGCGCAAAGGGCAACGCAGAGGCCGTTCCATCTTTAAGGATGCACATGGCTGAAGGCTGCCGCCAAAAAAGGAATGAAGCCTATGACATCTGTCGCCGCGTGCAGGGCCATCGAGGCTTCGAGCCCATACTTGCTATATAGATACCCAAACACAATTCCTGACCATGTCTGCGGCGCAATTATGACTTGCAGCAGCGCACCGCCCGCGGCGAGCTGAAGAAGCCCTTCATGCACGTGCCCCCATCCAAACAGCAGAGCCTGCAGAACGATCGGGAGCCAAAAACCAAAAGCCTTCCAGCCTCCCTTCCTGGGGACGACCATCCACGTCAGCCAAGCTAAGATGGAGATGTATCCAAAGCGAAAGAGCACTTCTTCCGAGAGCGCGGCTCCGACCACGGCGCCAGGATAGTGCAGGAGCAATTCCCCGGCCGTACCTTGAGGAAGGCTCGAAAAATTCAATTTCGTCGCCAGCGGCGACGATACGCCGAATTGGGCAACGACGACCATGGCGATTCCGATTAGGGCAAAATAGGCGAGCCCCTGGAGGACGCCTCGCAACCAGATCTGCTTTTCACCGTGGTGCCGCGTCCGATAGAGAGCTCTTTCGAGCCATGGCGCGGCAGGAAGGCCGGTACGCCGGTGAATCAAACTCGCGAAGATCACGACTACAATGATTTGAAAGAGCTGGGTACGCATGAATCCTGAAAAAGAATGGAAGGCGGGGATGGGCTTTCCCATGATCCGGTACAGCAGGCGCCCGAACGGCATCTTCATCTCATAGCCGCCGATGCCTGCCACGAGCAAAATGGCATACTCCAGCCAGCGGTAGGAAGAGTTTCCTGTTCCCGATGAGCCGGCCGCGTCTGGCGTCTGTTGTGTTGTGGACATGTTTCGCTCGTTCGTTAAAGAAGTTTCCCGACCTCAACGCGCTGCGCCAAGCTTAGACCCTGGAGTATAGTCCAGAGTCAAGGTCGCTTTTTTATGGCGCGCGTTCCCAGCGGTTGTCGGAGGAGTCAGCCGGCCACGCGACGGTTTGACCTCTCGCAGACGATCTGGACCAGGTTGCCGTCAACTGCGCTTCCCTCGACGACGCTCGGGACAGGCAGGGCAGGCAGGGTGAACCCTACGGGTTCAGCAGCGGAGAGGCTTGGCCCCAGCGGGAGGAGAAGATGAAAGACTCGAGCGGCTTGCGCCTCCGCGGGGCGAGTTCGCGTTCGCGCAATTTGTCGGGCAGGTTGTTCGGATCGCCCGGATAGCCGAGAGCGAATCCGGCGACGGGCTCAAAACCATCGGGAATCGCGTAGGTCTCGCGGATTTTGTCCGGCAGGATTCCGGCCATCTGATGCACGAAGAGGCCGCGCGAGACGGCTTCGACAGTGAGCTGAGAACTCGCCAGGCCGACATCGTGCCAAGCGTGGCGATTGGGATCGCCATTGTCCCAGCGAACATTCGCGACGGAGATCATCAGCACGGGCGCGTCCTTGCACCACGCGGCATTGCCCGGGACGAGACACTGCAACATGCGGTCGAATTCGGCGGGCTCCTCTTTCCGCGCGACGAGGTAGCGCCACGGCTGCGCGTTGTTGGTAGAAGGCGCCCAGCGCGCGGCTTCGAACAGGCTGCCGAGAATTTCCGGCTCGACGGCGCGGTCGGCGAAGGCACGCGGGCTCCAGCGGCGGCGAAGAATTTCGTGAATGGGATAGCGAGTCTCAGCAGGTTTTTCCATGATGATTCCTTGTGAGTTTTGCGGATGAATTTCGGGCCGAGTTTACGACAGGTCGAAGAGTAACACCTCAGAAGTTTCCTTCGCTTCGAAATCGAGACGCTTCTCGTTGGAGACAGCGGCGCCGTCGCCGGCGACGAGTTCCTTGCCGTTCAAGCGGACCGTGCCGCGTGCGACTTGTACCCAGGCGTGGCGTCCGGATTCGAGCGGCTGCGAGATTTTCTCGCCAGCTTTCATACGAGCGGCGTAAAGATTCGCGTCCTGATGAATCGAGACGGGCGCATTTTTCCCGGCGAGCGGAATGAAACTTCCGTTCCAGGCGTTCTCCGGAAATTTGTGCTGCTCGTACGCGGGCTGGAGGCCTTTGCGCTCGGGGAGAATCCAGATTTGGAGCAGATGAACCGGCTCCGACGGCGAGGGATTCATCTCGCTGTGCATGACGCCCGTGCCGGCGGTCATGTGCTGCAATTCGCCCGGCCGAAGGACGCCGCGCGAGCCGGTCGAGTCGCGATGCTCGAGCGCGCCTTCGAGAACCCACGTGAGGATTTCCATGTCGCGATGAGGATGCATGCCGAAGCCTTTGCCCGGCGCGACGACGTCTTCGTTGATGACGCGCAAGGCGCGGAAGCCCATGTGGTTGGGGTCGTAATACTGGTCGAAAGAGAATGTGAAGTGGGTGTCGAGCCAGCCGAGATTGTTGTGGCCGCGCTCGTTGCGGGGGCGAAGGGTGATCATCGGAATCTCCCGTTATTCAGATAGATACTATTGGATGCACGAAGCGTTACTCCGATTCCGAGGATGCCAAGGCGGTCATTATACTGGCGTTAGGGCTTCTTCGTGGGGCGCAGGAGGACTTCGCTGATGAAGGATTGCGGCGCCTCGGTGAGGACCATGGCGACGGCGTGGGCGACGTCTTCGGGCTGGAGGATGTTGTCCACGTTCTTGCCCGGATGCGGCGAGAATTCTGTGGCGACTGAGCCGGGGCAAATCGCGGCGACGCGTATGCCATAGCCGCGCAGATCTTCAGCCATGGAATAGGTGAGGCCGAGAAGACCCCATTTCGAGGCGCAGTAGACGCTGCCTCCTGCGAAGGAATTTTTGCCGGCGAGCGAGGCGATGTTGATGATGTGGCCGCGGCCGCGCGAGATCATGCCCGGGATGACGGCGCGGCTCATCAGGAACACTCCCTTGAGATTGGTGTCCAACAACGCGTCCCAGTCCGCTTCGGTGAATTCGTGAATTGGGGCGAAGCGGCCAATTCCGGCGTTGTTGACTAGGATGTTGAGCGCTCCTAAGGACTTAGAGGCGGCTTCGACGATGGCAGAGACGCCGGCGGCGCTGGTTACGTCTGCTGGAAGAGCCAGATTCTGGATCCCCTCCAGCGTGAGATTTGCGGAGGCTTCGGTTAGGCGCTTCGAGTCACGCGCGCAGATGGCAACGCGCGCTCCCATTTGGCCCAACCGGCGGGCGATAGCGAGGCCGATGCCGCGACTGGCGCCTGTGATAAGCGCGGTTTGGCCGGTGAGAGGTGAATCGGGAGTCATGCGAAAAGCCTTGGGCGACGTTTTCAGCCCGACCACCATCTTAGCATGTATGCAGCGGGGTCACGGAAAGGTGACACCCGATGAGAGTGGAGTTGCGGAGGCGGAGAGCTTTCCCTATAATTTGTAAGTTTGCGTGGGGTCTGAAGTCTCCGCAGAGGCAATCTGGGAACCGGCTGCATGCCAGCCGATAAGATAAATTGAGCGAGGAGGCAGTGAGACAATGATGCGAAAGTGTATCGCGGGGTGTGGAACGATCTTGATCTTGGGAGCGCTGCTGGCGATGGCCTCCCCGCCAGCGGCAGCGAGGGCCGAGGAACAGGCGGCGAATCCGCCGTATTCGCTCGCCGAATATAATGCATTCCAGGCGGCAGCAGGGCAGACGAACGGACAGGGGAAAATCCAGGCTTGCGACGATTTCGTAGCGAAGTTTCCGACTTCAGTGCTGATTCCCCTGATCGATGAGCTGTATTACACCGGTTACAACCAGGCGCAGAATTATCCGAAAGTGATCGAGGCAGTGGATAAGTTCATGGCCATTCCCGATGACAAGTTCACGGCTGTCGGCCTTTCGAAAGAGGCGGCGACGGGGAAAAAGCTGGAAGCGCTCAATGTCCGCGCTGGCGCGTTCCTAGAATCCCTAAACCCAAAGGATCCAAACTTACAAGATCAGTTGACAAAGGCGCGTGCGGCAGCCCTGGAGGGCTTGAAGCTGCTGAGTGAACTCCAGAAGCCTGCGAGTGTGACGGATGAGAAGTTCGCGGAGGCAAAAAAACCTTACGCCATCCGATTCAATTATACGGCGGGTTCCACCTCGTATCAGCTGAAGGACTACAAGAGCGCGATTGATTACTTCACGGTCGAACTGGCCGACAATCCGACCGACGCGGCTACCTATTCACAGCTCGGCGTCTCCTACGTGCAGCTAGCAGCGAAGCAGGCCCCACAGCCGCCGTCGGGCGGGGGAAGCGCTCCCGCGGCCGACCCAGCAGGGCAGCAGCAATCCACGGATCTTTACATGAATGGATTCTGGGCCATCGCGCGGTCGATCGGTTTGAAAACGCCAAACGCGGAGCAGATGAGGAAGTACCTGCACGACCAGATGTTCAATTACGAGCAGCCGACGTGCGGGCCGCTGCTGGACCAGCAGATGGACGAACTGGTGCAACTGGCGACGAACGCACCGGCGCGCCCGGCGACGTATTCGATCCCGAGCGCAACGGACCTTGGGAAAGTGCTGCAATCGAGCAACCTGATTTCCATCCTGGGCGATTTGCAGGCGGGCGGCGACAAAGCGAAGATGACATGGCTTGCGGCTTGCGGGCAGGAATTCCCGAACGTGGTCGGGAAGATGACTGATGTCCTGCCAGGAACCGATTCGGTAGACATCAAAGTGTTTACGGCGGCCACGGGAGAGGCGATCCTGGCAGGAACGACGCCGAATCTTGACCTGGCGGTTACAGGTCAGCCGGAAGCGGCGACGCTTGAAAAGGGCAACCAGATCAAGTTCACAGGCACGCTCGAGAAATTCGACGCGCAGCCGCTTCTGGTGTATTTTGACAAGGTCAAAGTGGATCCTTCCTCTTATCCGACAGAGAAAAAGGAAAAGGTCCCGGGAAAAAAGAAACCGGGCGCGACGGAGCGTGGAAGAAGCTAAGGTTTAGGGAGAAATCGCAAAGGAATGGGAGTTCAGGGCTGCCCCAGAAGGCGGCCCTTTTTTTATGGGGTGATCTTTCTCGGCGACATGCTACTAGGAATGGCGGCGGCCGTTGCGGTCGATCTTATGCTCTTCCAGCTTGCGGCTTAGAGTGTTGCGGTGGATGCCGAGTACCTTGGCGGCGCGGAATTGATTGCCCTCGGCGCCATCCATCACGCGCTTGATGAATCGCTTTTCAAATTCCGCGAGAGCTTCCTCGAGCAGAATGCCACGATCCACCATCTGGCCAACCAGGGCTTCGAGCTGATCCTTCACGACACCATCCTCCCGACTGCTTCGCCGCAGGGTCTGACTCGGGACCCAAACTTCAGGAATCTCAATCGAGCGAATGCCCGGTCAATCGCTCGTAGGCTTCACGATACTTCGCGCGCGTGGCGCTGACGACGTCCGGAGGCAGCGCGGGAGCGGGCGGCTGCTTGGCCCAGCCGATGCGCTCGAGATAGTCACGGACGTACTGCTTGTCAAATGACGGCTGCGCCTTGCCCGGCTCGTAAGAAGCGGCGGGCCAGAAGCGCGAAGAATCAGGCGTAAGCGCTTCGTCAATCCAGATCAATTCGCCGCCAGCAAGGCCGAACTCAAGTTTCGTGTCGGCGATGATGATGCCACGCGCGGCGGCGTACTCGGAGGCGCGGCGATAGACTTCGAGAGTGATGTCGCGCAGGCGCGTGGCGAGAGGAAGGCCGATGGTTTCGGCCGCCTGTTCAAAGGAAATGTTCTCATCGTGGCCCGTTGTGGCTTTCGTCGCGGGCGTGAAAATCGGCTGGGCGAGACGATCGGACTCGCGCAGGCCAGCGGGAAGAGGAATGCCGCAGATCTTGCCCGTGGCGCGATAGTCTTTCCAGCCAGAGCCGGAGATATAGCCGCGCGCGACGCACTCGATGGGGATAGGCTGCGTCCGGCGAACAATCATCGAACGGCCTTCGAGCGCGGCGCGATGCGGCGCGAGCTGGCCGGAAAAATCGGTCGCGGTGATGACGTGGTGAGGCACGATGTCCGCGAGTTTATCGAACCAGAAGAGCGAGAGCTGCGTAAGCACGCGGCCCTTATCGGGAATCGGCGTCGGGAGAATGACGTCGAAGGCGGAAAGGCGGTCCGTGGCGATGATCAGCAGGCGATCGCCGAGATCGTAGATGTCGCGGACTTTTCCGCGGCCGATGAGTTTCAGGCCGGGAAGATCTGTTTGAGAAATTACTGGATGAGCCACCGGAGAAGCCACAGAACTTTTCGCCCCATTAAAGAGGGCGACATTGTAGCGCAGGGAGAAAAGTTGTCAACGGCGAAAGGCGAGGGCTGAGGAAAAAAGTTTCGCATGCGCAAAACTTTGCGCGAGCAATTTATGCGGCGGTGGACTGCGCCTTCGCGGCAGCCTCTTCCCACCGGACGGAAACGAGTTTTGAGACGCCCGGCTCCTGCATCGTGACGCCGTAGAGCACCGAACCCATCTCCATCGTCTTGCGATTGTGCGTGACGATGATGAACTGCGTCTGCTCGCTCATCTCGGTGAGCATGCGATTGAAGCGGCCGACATTGGCTTCGTCGAGCGGCGCGTCCACTTCGTCGAGGATGCAGAACGGGCTTGGCTGGAAGCGAAACACGGCGATGAGAAGAGCGAGAGCGGTCATCGCTTTTTCGCCGCCAGAGAGCAGCAATATGTTCTGCAAACGTTTGCCGGGCGGCTGCGCGACAACGTCGATGCCGCAATCGCCGGAGCTGTCGGGTTCCGTGAGGCGCATTTCGCCATTGCCGCCGCCGAAGAGCGTGCGGAAGGCTTCGGAAAAATTGCGATTGATGATCGTGAAGGCTTCCTCGAAGCGCTGGCGCGTGACAGCGTCGAGTTCGGCGATGGCTTGCTGCGTGTTGGCGATGGATTCGACGAGGTCGTCGCGCTCGCGCGTGAGAAAATCGTTGCGCTGCTCGCAATCCTGGAATTCCTCGAGGGCCATCATGTTCACCGGCCCCATGGATTCGATGCGCTCGCGAGCCTGCGTGTAACTGGCTTCAGCGGCGGCGAGTTCTTCCCCGGCGAGAAGATTTTCCTGCTGGGCAAGAAGTTCTTCCGGCTGCGCGCCAGCTTCGGCGGCGCAAGTCTGGCGGAGATGCTCGCGGTCGGAATCGTTGCGGGCCTTTTCGATTTCGCGCTGGTTGCGAGCCGAGCGCAAGTCGTCGAGAGCCTGACGCTTGGAGCGGAGTTCGTCTTCAGCGGCAGCGATGCGCGAACGGACTTCGTTGCAGGATTCGTCGAGATGCGACTGGCGCGATTCATATTGCAATTTTTCGCCGCGGTGATGCTCGACTTGCTGCACGAGTTGCGCGCTGGCTTCCTCGCGCTCGGATTTTTCGCGGAGAAGGGCATCGCGCTGCTCGGCGAGTGCGGCGATGCGTTCGCGGGACTGATTCCACTCTTCGGCCAGCCGCTGCTCGAGCGTCTCAGCATTCGCGAGGCGTTCGGCCATCGCGGCAAGGGATTCGCGGCGCGCGGCGAGGTCGGATTGCTGCGACTGGACTTTTTCACGCAATGCGGTCAGCTTTTCCACGGCTTGCGTGGCTTCCTGCTCGGCGGATGAGCGGGAAAGCACCGCCTGCTCGCTCTGAAGGCGCAGATCGGCGGCGCGGGAGCGCGCTTCATTCGTTTCGGACTGGAGGCGCGCGAATTCGCGCTGAGATTCTTCGAGCTGGCGGTCGAGGCGCGCGAGCTCTTCCTGCGCCTGCTGCAATATGTGCGAGGCACCGACGCGGGATTTTTCGGCTTCGACGTGCTCGGTCTGCTTAGATTGCAATTCGGCTTCGACTCGGCGCTGCTCGGCTTCGATGCGCGCGAGCTCGGCTTGCGTTTCCGCGGTGACGCGTTCAAGGCGCACAGCTTCGGCTTCGTGCATGCGCAATTCGCGCTTGAGCGCAAGCGGGCCGGCTTCACCTTGGCGTCCGCCGGTAACCATGCGGCCGTGATAGCAAGTGCCGTCGAGCGCGACAAAATGTTGCTGAGGATTTTCGCGCGCGAGCGATTCGGCTTCCGCGGCGGTCTCGACGAGATACGCGGCGCGAAGTTTCGAGAGAAATTGCTTCGCCGCGGGGCCGAGAGGATCGCGGAAGTCCACGAGGCGATCGAGGCGAGAGACGACGCCGGGCGCGGTGAGCGGCGCGGAGTCGTCTTTCGGTTCGTACTTGAGATGACGGAGCGAGTCCACGAAAAACGTGGCGCGGCCGCCCATTTCGTCGCGAAGCAGGGCAATGCCAGCGCGAGCGTGATCGAATGTCTCGACGACGACGTATTCGAGTTCGTCGCGAAGGAACTGCTCGATGGCGCCTTCGTACTGCTCTTCGACTTCCGCGTAATCCGCAAGGACGCCGACGGCACGGAAGCCACTCGAGCCGGCTCCCGCGTTGGCGGAGAAGAGTTTTTGCACGGCTTCGGCAGTGTAAGCGCGCTCGTTGAGAATTTGTTCCAGCGAGCCACGGCGGGCGCGCGCGGCGGAAAGCTCCTCGCGGAGCTTTTCATTGCGCTGAGCGGATTCCTGGTGCGCGCGGCGGAGGCTCGCGAGAAATTCCTGCGCTGCCTGGACGAGATGCTGCAGATTGCGCGAGGTTTCTTCGGCTTGATGATGGTTTGCCTCGGCGGCCTGTGCGCGTTCGCTTTGAGCGGAGCGTTCCGCGGTAATTCTGCTGCACGCTTCCTCGTGCTGTGTTTGCTCGGCGGAAAGACGCGCGACGGAATCCTCAGCCTGGAGCGATTCGACCTGCGCGCGGACGGAATCTTCGCCGCTGCGAGAAGCGGATTCGCGCAGGCTCGCGATGCGCTCCTCGAGAGCGAGCTGCTCGGCGGCGCTGGATTCGATTTCCCCGGCGAAGGCTTGCAGTTCGTTGTCGAGGCTTTCGGATTCGACGCGCAGCGCGGCGACGCCTTCATGATGAGCGGCGAGGCGCGTCTCGACTTGTTCGGCCTGCGCCTCGGCTTGAGCTATCTCAGCGGCAAGCTGGCCGACGCGGAATTCCGTCTGCGCAGCCTGCTCGCGATTGAAGGTGATGCGGTTTTCGGCGCGGTCGAGTTCGAGCGCGGA
The DNA here is from genome assembly GCA_035934545.1 of Candidatus Acidiferrales bacterium. GTDB lineage: Bacteria > Acidobacteriota > Terriglobia > Acidiferrales > UBA7541 > DAHUXN01. The sequence goes on along the minus strand of DASYXV010000052.1, from coordinate 135,297 downwards.
CTGATTCAAGAGGTTTTGGACCTGGCGCAGTTCGGTTTCGAGTTCGTAATTGCGAGCGCTGAGACGTTCCTGCTCGGCTTCGAGTTCATGGAGCGAAGTGGCTTCGCGATTTTCGGCGTCCGTCATTTCGCGGAGTGCGGCTTCGAGGCGCTCGGCCTCGGAATCGAGCTGGCGCGCTTTGCTCGCAAGGACAGTGCGCATCAGGCCGCGCATTTCGTCGCGAAGCTCTGAATAGCGGCGAGCCTTTGAGGCCTGGCGCTTGAGCGAAGCGAGCTGCTTTTCGACTTCGACAAGAATGTCGTTGACGCGCGAGAGATTTGTTTTTGAGGCTTCGAGCTTGGCTTCGGCGAGGCGGCGCTTCGTCTTGTACATCGTGACACCGGCGGCCTCTTCGATCAGCGCGCGGCGATCCATCGGACGCGAATTCAAAACCTGGCCGATGCGGCCCTGTTCGATGATGGCGTAAGAGTCGGGGCCAAGGCCCATGCCCATGAAAAGTTCCTGGACGTCGCGAAGGCGTGCGACGCGGCCATTGATGAGATATTCGCTCTGGCCGGAGCGATAGAGGCGGCGGCCGACGACGACTTCGCCGGGCTTGGCCGCGTGCGCGGGCTTGTCCGCTGCGCGCTTTTTCCAGGGCTTGCCGGATTTTTCCGAGGTTTCCGATTCCGCGGCCGTTTGTTCATGAGATTCAGCCGCACCGGCTTCCAATTGTTCCAGATGTCCCGCGGCGGGAGCAGCTTCCGGATTTTCGGCGCCGTCGCCGAAGATTTTTGTAACCGCGGCGGCGAGCTCGGGGTCCACAAGCGTAAGCGAAACTTCCGAGAGGCCCATCGGCGGACGCTTGGCGGTGCCGTTGAAGATGCAGTCGGACATGCGCTCGGCGCGCAGCATTTTGTGGCTCTGCTCGCCGAGAACCCACGAGATGGCGTCCACGACGTTGGATTTACCGCAGCCGTTGGGGCCGATGATGCACGTCACGCCGCTGCCGCTGAAGACGATGTGCGTCTTCTCGCAGAAGGATTTGAAGCCCAGAAGCTCGACTTTGCGCAGTTTGAGCACGCTTGTCCCTTTTGATCGCCCGCTGCTTCTAGTTTAGATGCGGAAGCAGCTTGAATTTTAACCTTCGAGCTGGAGATTTCGAGACAAAAATTCGGTGGGTCGCACAACGCGGGCCCAGCCGCCTGGCGCTTCGGCGGTGATGCAGGGGACGATAGCACGCGGACTGGGGCGTGTAAAGCGCCCGAGGTGCGAATGTGCAAATAGTTCACTGAGAAGCTGAAGACAGAAAAGCGGAGTTCTCGCTGTCATTTCAAATACTTTTTGTACCAGGGGACGATGCGGTTGAGGCGGTCGAGTTCGTGCTTCTCTTCCTGGATGTGGTGATCTTCGCGTGGATATTCGACTAGCACTGCGGGCGCGCCATAAAACTTCAGGCCGCGGTAGAGGCCCGTGCTCTGGCCGAGCGGATCGGTGGTGTCGTTGATGCCTTGAAGAATCAGAATGGGCGTGTGCGCGTTCTTCAAATATAGATACGGCGAGTGCTTCAGCATCGCTTCCTGGCGGTCATAAGGCAGGCCCCAAAACCACTTGTCGTAGAACGGGCCATTTTCGGTTTCAAATTCCCCGATGAGGTCCACCATGCCGGCGCCAGAGATGGCGGCTTTGAAGCGATTGGTCTGCGTGATGGCCCATTCAGACATGTAACCGCCATAAGACCAGCCGCCGATACCGAGGCGATCCGGATCAGCGATGCCCTGCTTGACGAGGTAATCCACGCCAGCCATGACGTCCTTGAAATCGGCGCCGCCCCAATCAGCGCGGTTCATCTCAACGAATTTTTCGCCATAGCCGGTTGAGCCACGAATGTTGAAGTACGTGACAGCGAAGCCGTTCGCGGCGAGGAGCTGGCCCCAGGTTTCAATCGAGTCTGTCCATGCGCCGGTCGGCCCGCCGTGAACGAGAACGACGAGCGGGGCGCGAGAGTGGCCGTCATAGTCGAGCGGTTTCAAAAGCGAACCTTCGATTTCGAGGCCGTCGGAGCTGCGATAGTGGAAAAATTCAGGCTTGGCGAGGGTGACCTTGCCCCAACTCTCATTGAGATTGGTGACGCGCGCGGCCTGGCCGCCGGCGGATGCGAGATAGATTTCGGGAGGCAGCGTGGAAGTGCCGCCGACAAAGGCAATTGTGCCCGAAGATGAAATTGCGAAGCTGCGAGGATTGGGGCCGAGGCCGTCAACGATTTTCGCCGTGCCATCGGGAGCGACGGAATAGAGCACGGACCGGAAGCCATTTTCAGTGGCAGCTAAAATGGAGCCGTCGGGGCGCCATTCGATTTCGTTCATGTTGCGGTCAACGCTTTTCGCAGTGAGATTGCGGCTGGGCTCATTGGGCGGCGCGCTCAGCGAACGCACATAAATGTCGCCAGGCACAGGGGCGTCTACACGCGAGCCGATGTAGGCGACTTGCGTGCCGTCGCGCGACACACGAATATTGCTGAAAAAGCCTGTTGGCGCGTAGAGGAGCGTGAGATTGCCGCTCGATGCGTCCACGGAGAATATCCGGTCGGTGAAGTCGTCGGATTCGGGATGATCGGTGGCGGTAACGATGAAGCGATCGCCTTGCGGCGCCCATTGCGCTTCGTGAATGTCCCATTTCACGTCTGTGAGGGCGCGGATTTTTTTCGTGGCAACGTCGAGGAGCCAAATGCGGGAATGTTTATTATCGCGGTCCACGACGATGGCGTCGTCTTTGTCCTTCTGCTTCTTCTCCTCATCCTCCGTGGGCGCGTCGGTGGCGACGATGGCGAGTTGCTTGCCATCGGGAGACCATTCGAACGAGTGAATGCCGCGCTTGCCCTCCGTGATGGCGTAAGCTTCGCCGCCCGCGGTGGGGAGCAGGAACAGTTGGCGCGTGTCGTCGCGTTCGGAGAGGAAGGCGAGGAATTTGCCGTCGGGCGACCAGCGCGGTGAATCATCGGACTTCGGAGAGAATGTGTACTGGCGCGCCGCGTGCGTGGCGACATCGAGAATCCAGATGTGATGTGGATTCTCAGCGCCTTTCGGCGGCTCCATTACGGTGAAGGCGAGGCGCGAGCCATCGGGCGAAATATGCAAATCGGCTGGGCGGTACATCATGAGCGCTTGCTCGGGCGTGAGGCGCTGGCCGGAGGAGGAACTCGAAGTTTGTGAAGGGCTGGCGAGAACGCCAGAGGATGCGAGAAGCAAGAAAGTGAATGTCATGGCAAGACGGCGGGCTTTCATGATGGCTCCTTTGCGAAGCGACAATGTATTGACGTGAGCGCAGTTCGTCAACCGCGAATTCTGCGCACGAGGAAGTCGCCGCGTTGACTCTTGGGACTGGGCGAAATAGGATGTCGCGCAAATCGAGCTGTTGAGGGAGGGTGTGTGGTTTCAGAAGAAAATTTACCGAGGGGCGGGACGCTCGTCGCGGGGCTTGTCCTCTATGCGCTGGTTCTTGGCCTGACGGCAATCCGCAGCCGACCGCCGGCGGCGAAATCCGCTGATGCGCCTGCGAGTGAATTCTCCGGCACGCGAGCGAAGAATATCCTGCAGGTGCTTGTTGGCGACGGCGTGCCTCATCCTGTCGGCAGCGCAGCCGACGCTGCCGTGCGCCAACGGATCCTGGACCGCCTGCTCCAGCTTGGCTATCAGCCCAGGGTTGATACGGATTTTGCCTGCGACGAATGGGGAACGTGCACCGAGGTGAGAAACATCGAAGCGGAGCTGAGCGGGAGTGAGTCCGGCCCGGCCGTGATGATGGCTTCTCACTATGACTCTGTTCCCGCTGGGCCGGGAGCGAGCGACGACGGAGCTGGAGTTGCGGCGGAACTCGAAATTGCGCGCGCGCTGAAGGCTTCGCCGCCGCTGCGCCATAGCGTCATCTTGCTGTTTGACGAAGGCGAGGAAGCGGGGCTGCTCGGCGCCGAAGCATTCGTGGGGGGCAATCCGTGGGCAAAGGACGTGCGCGCGGTGGTGAACGTTGAGGCGCGCGGGACATCGGGGCCCACCGCGATGTTTGAAACCGGAAGCGCCAATCGCTGGCTGATGGGATTGTATGCGAACGCTGTAACGCGGCCGAGCACGAGCTCGATCAACTACACCATCTACAAGCTTCTGCCAAACGATACGGACTTCACTGTGTTCAAACGTCCGGGCGTGGGCTACCAGGGATTCAACTTTGCGTTCATCGGTGACGTGGCGCACTACCACACGCCGCTCGACAATGTCGCGAATGCTGATGCGCGCAGCATCCAGCATCAGGGCCAAAGCGCGCTGGCGGCGCTGCGGGCGCTGGCAAATTCAGATTTGAATCCAGGAAGCGATTCGGAGGCGGTTTTTTTCGACCTCTTCGGCTGGAAAACAGTCTGGTGGCCGGCAGGATGGACCATTGGATTTGCCGGAATCGCGTTCATCCTTCTAGCGATTGAAATTTCGATGGTGATTTGGCGCGAGGAATTGAGCGCGAAGGCATTCCTGCTCGGAGTGTTGAGCTGGCCCGTGATCCTTGTCGCGGCGGGATTTTTCGGCGGGAGCTTTTATTTCATTCTGCGCAAAAGCGGTGCGCTGCCTGTGAGCTGGGTCGCAGATCCCGCGCCGATGCTAACTGCGTTCTGGGCGCTGGGAATCTGCTCGACCGCGTTGCTGGCGCTGGCGTTTTGGCGCGGGACAGGATTCCGCGGGCTCTGGTGCGGGACCTGGATCTGGTGGGCACTCAATTCGCTCGTGCTTGCCTTGATCGCGCCCGGAGTGAGCTACGTTTTCGTGCTCCCAACTCTCGCCGCCGCTCTCTTCGGATTCGGGGCAGTGTTTGGCGGAAGAGGAGGAAGTCTGAGGTGGGGAGCAGCCGTCGTCATTCCCGGCTTGATCGCAGGAGTGCTGGGCTTCGCGCAGATTTGGTTTGTGTACGATGCTTTGGGAGCGATCGCTCTGCCGGGGATCACCTTGCTTGTCGCGCTGCTCTTGACGCCTCTTGTGCCCGTGATGGGCAACACTTCGGGCCGCGCGAGGTGGGCGCTTCCCGTTCTTGCGTTCGTAATGTTTGCGGTTCATGCGGTGATGGCGTTGGCGATGCCGGTTTATTCGGCGTCTTCGCCTGAGCGAATGAATTTCGATTATTACTTGGACGCTGACAACGGCAAGGCGCACTGGCTTGCCACGCCGAATTCAGGAATGTTGCCGCAATCCTTGCGCACGGCCGCTGCGTTCTCGAGCAGCGAAGAAACTTTGCTGCCGCTGATGGGCAAGGCCTTCACCGCTGATGCTCCGAGGATAGCTCTGCCTCCGCCGACGCTCACGATCGAGAAAGCCACGTCAACACAAGGCAAGGTTGAGTACCAAGCGCTGTTGCGCTCGCCTCGCGGCGCGCCAGAAATCGTCATCGGGTTCCCGCCGAGGTCTGATGTGGATTCAGTTTCGATGAACGGCCACGCGATTTCTAACCAAAGGCCAGAGATGCTCTTCTATACGCACGACTGGCACGCATACGTTTGCGACACGGTTCCCGCGGAGGGTGTCGAATTGCAGTTCACGCTTCCGAGCAGCAAGCCCGTGAGTGTTTTGCTCCTCGACAAGAGCTTCGGATTGCCCCAGGAGGGCGGATTCCTTGAGGCGGCGCGCCCGCGAACGACGATTCCATCGCAGGATGGCGACGCAACGATCGTTTCGCAGCACGTCACGCTGAAACCGTGAGCGCCACAATGATTCGCACTTGAGTTTTGAGTGCGCGGGCCCTTGTGGGACGCTCAATGCGCGGCCATTCCGCGCCGCGGACGCAGTTGACAATGCAAATCGTTGGCGCGTATCATCCTTGTGATACAGCGCGTTAAGGGCCGCTGCATCCCCTCTTCCGCTCTTCCCCAATGGGTGGAACTTTCGAGGAATTCTCTCGAACAGTAGGGCGAATTTTCCACGGAGGCCCTTGAAATGCCGGGCGAGCACGAACACCCAGAAACCGAAATCTCCGCGGCAAATGCTGCAACGGCCGAACCGCCCGCTGCGGCCGCTGCGAACGACCAGCCAGCGCCGGAGCAAGCGTCTATCACCGGCGTGGACACAGGTTCCAACGGCTCTCAGGAAGAACTCCCCGCAAGCACAATATCCGTTGAAAACTCTGCTGAACAAATTTCCGGGCAAAATCCAGCCGTGAGCAGTGAAGCGCCGGCTGCGGATGCTCCCGCGAGCGAAGAACCGATGGAGCAGCTCATCGAGCAGTTTGCGGTTCCACAGTCCGCCGCACCGGAAAGCGAAATTCTTGAAGGACGAGTGGTTGCCGTGTCGGAAATTGGGGTGGTGATCGATGTCGGCGCGAAATTCGAGGGCCTGATCCCAGCGCAGGAGTTCATGGAGACAGGCGGGATTCCTTTCCAGCCCGGCGACACGATTGAGGTGGAGCGGCTGGACGAGAAGAAGGAAGGCTACGTTGTCCTCTCGCATTTGCGCGCGCAACGCCGCCGCCTCTGGGAAAAAATTGAGAAGTCGCATCGCGACGGGCTGACGCTAACGGGCAAGATCGCGGACCGCATCAAGGGCGGACTTGTTGTGGACATTGGCGTGCGAGCCTTCATGCCCGCATCGCAGCTCGATTTGAAGCCGACCCACGACCTGGATTCGTGGAAAGATCGAGAGATCGAATGCCGCGTCTTGAAAGTGAACCGCAAACGCGGAAACGTGGTGGTGAGCCGCCGCGCAATTCTTGAGGAAGAGCAGCGCAAGCAGCGGGAAGCGGTGGCTGCGTCGGTCACCGAAGGCTCTGTGGTCACGGGCAAAGTGAAGAACATCACGGAATACGGAGTGTTCGTGGATCTCGGCGGACTCGATGGCTTGCTGCACATCAGTGATTTGGTCTGGGGCCGCATCAAGCATCCGTCCGAAGCGGTTTCCGTCGGGCAGGACATCGAAGTTCAGGTTCTGAAATTCGACAAAGAGAAGATGCGAATTTCGCTGGGGAGAAAGCAACTGCTTCCGGATCCCTGGGCGACGGTGCCGGAGCGCTTCCCCGCAGGGACGCGGCTGCGCGGGCAAGTGGTCGGCGTGGCGGATTACGGCGCATTCGTGCAGATTGAGCCGGGAGTCGAGGGGCTGGTGCACGTCAGCGAAATGAGCTGGTCGAAGCGCCTGGTGCATCCCTCGAAAGTCGTGAAAAACGGAGACGAGATCGAGGTGGTCGTGCTCGATTTGAAGCCTGAACAGCGGCGCATCTCGCTTGGGCTCAAGCAGACCATGGCGGATCCGTGGGCTGCCGTGGCGGAAAAGTATGCGGCGGGAAGCGTGGTGAGCGGACGCGTGCGGAACCTGGTGGAATTTGGCGCGTTCGTGGAACTGGAAGAAGGGATTGAGGGGCTGATCCACGTCAGCGATTTCAGCTGGACGGAGCGAGTGAAGAATCCGGGCGACAAATTCAAGAAGGGCGATATGGTGCAGGCGAAAGTCCTGAAAATTGACAGTGAGCACCGAAGATTGTCCCTTGGCATCAAGCAACTCAACGATATTTGGGGCAATTGGTTCGCCGAACACAAGCTGAACGACGTGGTGAAGGGGAAGGTGACGCGCAACGCGACTTTCGGTGCCTTTGTGGGGCTGGCCGAGGGGATCGAGGGTCTGTGCCACATTTCCGAAATTGAGGATCGCAAGAGCAAGAAAGAGAACGGCGAACGGCAGCCAAAAGGAACGAAGGCAAGAACGACGCTTACGCCCGGGCAGGAGTATGATTTCAAAGTCATCAAGCTGGATCCGGAGAGCCGGAAGATCAGCCTGAGCTATCGCGCGGCGAAGAAGCAGGAAGAGCGCAAGGAAATGGAAGCCTTCCACGAAGCGAAGGCGTCGGCGAAATCATCTCCGACGGCGACGATCGGCGACGCCATACTGGCGAAGCGGCAGGCTTCGTAGAACGGATTTCCGCGCGCAGGCTGGCCGGGGCGGTTTTCGGGGAACCACGGCAGAAAGTTATTTACGTTTTGGGCCGATGGTGATATGCAAGAGCGGCCAAGTGCTGCGCCTGCGATAGGGCGCGGCCAACTAGAGTGTGTTAGCAAGTTCCGGCTCGAACCCAGTCGAGACATGACATATTGTAAGAGGAGGGCGGTCGACCCATGGCGAGCGCTGCGGGTAAGCCCGATGACAACGGACGCACGGTGACGAAAGCGGATTTGATTGAGGAAGTGATCCGCGTGACGGAGTTGCCGCGCAAGGAATCGGAGACAATCGTCGAGACGGTCTTCGAGAGCATCATTGATGCACTGCAGAAGAACGACAAGATCGAAATCCGCGGATTTGGCAGCTTCCGGACGCGCGAGCGACGAGGCCGGACCGGCCGCAATCCGAAGACTGGCGCGAAGGTAGAAGTGCCGGCCAAGCGCATCCCGTTCTTCAAGGCGAGCAAGGAACTGAAGGATTTCGTCAACCACCGCCGGAGCGCCGCTGCGCCGGTTTCGCCGGCCGGAAGCTCTTCGCAAAGTTAAGCCGGCCGACGGAGATGGATTTCCTCTGGACTCCGTGGCGTTACCGCTATATTGCCGATGCGCGCAAGGATGAAGGGTGCGTTTTCTGCGACGCCCTAGCGCTAAAGGACGACGTTAAAGCCCAGATTGTTCTTCGCGGCAAGCTCTGCTTCGTGATCCTGAACCGGTTCCCATACACCAGCGGCCACGTAATGATTGTGCCGTACGCGCATGTGGCGGAGTTGTACGATTGCGATCCAGAAGCGCTTTCGGAAATGATGCAGCAGGCGCAGCGCGTGCAGAAGGCGCTGGCCAATGTCTATCACCCGCAGGGATTCAATCTGGGAATGAACCTTGGCCGGTGCGCCGGCGCCGGCGTGACCGGTCATGTTCATTTGCATTTGCTGCCGCGATGGATTGGCGACGCGAATTTCATGAGCGCCGTGAGCGAAACGCGGCTCGAGCCCGAGGATCTCTCGCAGACGTTCGAGAAGCTCCGCAAAGCGCTGGGCGCATAGAGAATCCACGGCAATCTGGACGCGACACCGCTGACACTTGGCCGAAGTCTCGGTAAGATGACTGTCCACTCGAAAGCGAAAGAATACGGAGAGCGAAATTGGATCTGGGACTGACGGAAGAGCAAAGGCTCTTGCAGCGGACGGTGCACGACTTCGCGGAATCGGAAGTGAAGCCGCTGGCGAAGGAGATTGACGAGACAGGCCATTTTCCGCGCGAGACTTTCCGCAAGGCTGCCGAGCTCGGACTGACCGGCGTCGCATTTCCGGAGGATTGCGGCGGCGCCGGAATGGATCACATCAGCTACGCCATCATGATTGAGGAAATATCGCGTGTGTGCGCTTCGACGGGCGTGATCCTGTCGGTGCAGAATTCGCTTTACTGCGACCCCGTCCATCGCTTTGGCACCGAAGAGCAGAAGAAACAATTCCTCGTGCCGTATGCGCGCGGCGAAAAAATTGGCTGCTATGCGCTGACGGAGCCGCAAGCGGGATCGAATGCCGCGGCGCTGCGGACGAAGGCCGTGCTGAAGGGCGGCAAGTACATCGTCAACGGCACGAAGGCGTGGATCACGAATGGCGGCGCTGCAGATGCGGCGATCGTTTACACGAACACGCATCCGGAGAAAGGCGAGAAAGGAATTACGGCGCTAGTCGTAGAGAGGGGAACGCCGGGATTCAGTGTGGGGAAGGAAGAAAAGAAACTCGGCATCAACGCGACAGCGTGTTGCGAGCTTTCGTTCACCGATTGCGAGGTGCCTGCAGCGAATCGCATCGGAAATGAGGGCGACGGGTACAAAGTGGCGCTCTCGACGCTCGATGGCGGACGAATCGGGATTGCGGCGCAGGCCACGGGCATCGCGCAGGGAGCATTTGAGGCGGCGCTGGCTTACTCGCAGCAGCGGCAAGCCTTCGGCCATCCCATCGCCGATTTCCAGGCGATTCAATTCATGCTCGCCGACATGGCGACCGAAATTGACGCAGCGCGGCTCCTCGTGCGAAAAGCGGCGTGGAAACAGGACTCCGGCGCGCGGTTCACGATGGAGGCTTCGATCGCGAAACTGTTCGCTTCGGAGATGGCGACGCGCGTGGCGCATAAAGCGATTCAGATTCACGGAGGCTACGGCTACAGCCGTGAGTATCCGGTGGAGCGCGCGTATCGCGACGCGCGAATCACGGAGATTTACGAAGGCACGAGTGAAATTCAGCGACTGGTCATCGCTTCCTGGGTGTTGAAGTCATATTGAACTGCAAAAGCGAATGAGTTCTGCTGCGATTGGGCTTCGTTGTATTCTCTTTCCGTGCTGCCGCTGGATGTCCAACTGGAATTTACGCCTGCAAGCGAAGAACAGTTCTTCTCTGCGATTCCGCAGCGCTCCGGAATATATTTAATCGAAACGCGCGCCGCGCCAGGCAGCGCCGCTGCGCAGCCGTACTTGGCACGGACAGCGGATTTGCGCCGCGCAGCGGAGCGTTTGCTGCGGCCTCCCGATGGAACATCGAAGCGGCTGAACCTGCGCGAAGTCGCGGAAAAATTCCGGTATCGCCTGACGGGATCGCGCTTTGAGCAGTCGCTGGCAATCTACCAGCAGGCGCGGGAACATTTTCCAGCAAACTACCGCGGCTTTTTGCGGCTGCGTCCGGTGCCGCTGCTGAAGGTCAATCTTAGGACCTCATATCCGCGTTGTTATGTTACGCGGCGGATTTTGGGCGACGGCGGATATTATTTCGGGCCGTTCGCTTCGCGGCAGCAGGCGGAATCGTTTGCGAATCAATTCCTCGATCTATTCAAAATTCGCCGCTGTCAAATCAAGATCCGCCGCGACCCGGCCTTTCCGGGCTGCATCTATTCGGAGATGAAGATGTGCCTGGCGCCGTGCTTCGCGGGCTGCACAAAGGAAGAGTACGACCGCGAGGTCAGCCGCGTGGTCGAGACGCTCGAATCGGCGGGCGCGTCGCTTTCCGGCGGAATAGAACGCGAGCGCGAAGTTGCGAGCGAAGCGCAAGATTTTGAACGGGCCGCAACACTGCACAAGAAAATTGAAAAAGTGAGCGGCGTCTTGCGCGGATTGCCCGAACTTGCGCGGCGCGTGGACAATTTGCATGCCGTAGTGATTCAGCGCGGCGCGGCGGAGAGTACGGTCGCAATTTTCGGAGTGGTCGGCGGGGAAATTTCTGATCCGCTTTTTCTGAATTTTGACCAGCAGGCAAGCGAGCCGCGCTCGGTTGAGGAAATTCTTCGCCGCCATTTTGAAGAGCTCAGTTCCGATGAACAAGGGCCGCCCGGCGCGGCGCCTATGCCGAAGGATGAAGGAACGGAACGCGAAGAGCATCTCGCGATTCTGGCGCGCTGGTATTATTCGAACCCGCGAGATGGTGAAATCCTGTTCCGCGAAGGCGACTGGCCTTACCGCAGAATCTTGCGCGCCTGTGCGCGCGTGCTCGCCGCGGGGAATCCTGCATAATAGGAGCAGATGACCGAAGCGGGTCCAACTGCTGTGACCGAAAGAGAATCGTACAGGGCAACCGGGCCGAAGCGCGCCGAGCGGCTGCCTGCGATGATCCGCGCCCTGCGGCATCGCAACTTCCAGCTCTTCTTCAGCGGACAGCTCATCTCCCTGATTGGCACCTGGATGCAAACGATTGCGCAAGCGTGGCTCGTCTATCGCTTGACGCAATCTTCCTGGCTGCTCGGCCTCGTCGGATTCCTCGGCCAGATTCCCATCTTCCTCCTCGCGCCTGTCGGCGGCACGGTTGCGGACCGCTGGAATCGCCAGCGCGTGGTGATTGGCACGCAGACCTCCTCCATGATTTTGGCGTTCATTCTCGCGTGGCTCACTCTGAGCGGGACCGTGCGCGTTTGGGAGATTATGATCCTCGCGGCGATGCTAGGCGCCGTGAACGCGTTCGACGTTCCTGCCCGGCAGGCGTTTCTGGCCGACATGGTCGGCAGGGACGATCTGATGAACGCGATCGCGCTGAATTCATCGATGTTCAACGGCGCGCGCGTCATCGGCCCCGCAATCGCCGGCATCCTTGTGGCGAGCATCGGCGAAGGCTGGTGCTTTTTCGCGAATGCCGTGAGCTACATTGCCGTAATTGCCGGATTGCTCCTGATGCGGCTGAACATTCGCGAAAAGAGGCAGGAAGGTTCTCCCATCGAGCACATCGTCGAAGGCTTCAAGTTTGTGCATCGCACGCGGCCAATCTGGGCGCTGCTCCTGCTGCTGGGAGTCGTGAGCCTGGTGGCGACGCCTTACTCCGTGCTGATGCCGATATTCGCTGACCGCATCCTCCATGGCGGGGCTCGCGCTCTCGGCGTGCTGATGGGCGCGGCGGGAGTTGGCGCTTTGATGGCCGCATTGACGCTCGCGATGAAGCGCGGTTTGAAGGGACTGACCCGCTGGGTGGCCTTCTCCTGCGCCGGTTTTGGGGTGAGCCTGATCTGCTTCGCGTTCTCAAGGAATTATTTCCTTTCGATCTTGCTTCTCGTCCCCGTGGGCTTTGCCGTGATGTTGCAGATGACGTCGTCGAACACGCTGATTCAATCCATGGTCCCCGACGATTTCCGCGGGCGCACCATGGCCGTCTACTCGATGATGTTCATGGGCATGGCGCCGATGGGTTCGCTTTTCGCCGGCGGACTCGCGGCGAAAATCGGGGCGCCCTGGACGCTGGCAATTGGCGGCCTCGGCGCGATCGCGGGAGCCGCCGTCTTCGCGCGGAATCTGCCGAAGCTCCGCGTGGAAGCGCGCGAGCTGCTCATCGCGCAAGGCATGGCCGGCGGCGAGCCCGCCGAAACCATCACCGCCCGCGCCTCCCAGTAGCCTTCCGCACTGCTGCCCATGTGCCTCCTGTCGTGTGCAGTCATCCCGAGCGAGTCCCGATGCCTCTCATCGGGACGACGCGCCTTTTGCGTCCCGGATGGCTTTACGGGACGAGGGATCTGCTTTTGCATTTTATGGACTAAGGCGGCACGACGAGCTTGCCCGTTTACCCTGGTGTAGGAAGGGCCCCTGGAGGGGAATCTGCTCTTGCGTTTTGTGGGTCGCGGCTTCAGCCGCGACATCCAAGATCTGCAGTGTAAGGGCACGGCTTTAGCCGTGCCGTAACTGCCGAAAACTCATTGCGGCTTCAGCCGCTGAGGTACCCCGCTGGCAGTTCTCCCCAAGAACTCTTGACCCCGCTCGTCGTACTTCAACATGCCATTCGCAATGTTCTTGAACCTTGGGTAGACTACTCTCTCTCGCCGGTAGCTCAGTTGGATAGAGGTCGCTGCGGCGACCCTTTGAAGCAGAGTGTCGGAGGTTCCGCGCCTTGGGCGGGCCTCCGGGCGCGCTTCTTCTTTAGGGTCAACATCCGAGGAATGCGACGGCGAGACCTTCGCAGTCAACTGTATCTATCGACATAGAGAACGGAACGAAATCCCCACACTCTTATCGAGGGGCACCCGCCACCCCGAAAAGACAAAGCCCAGAGCCTGAGCCACCCGTCTCACCGTTTTCTGAACTCGGACGGGTCACACGTCTTCCCCCTCAGAGAGCCGTCTTGAGGTTCGTGCCCGATCGGGTAGGTGCTTCGCGCGTTTCGGCAGCAAATAAACGGAGTCCAAGAGATGTTCTGCCACGTCGAAGGCGACACTCAATTCATTCTGCGTGTGCGTCTTCGCCTTGTGCGCAGCCTCGTTGCCCATGAATCGCAAACTGTGAAGAATTTTCCCATCGACTCGGGTGATGACGCCAGTGTCCACAAGTTGTTGAATCTTCCGTTCCAAATTCCGCGATGAACAGCGTTTCTCGTTGCATACGGTCTCTACTATTGCTCGAATCCCGATGCCCACCAGGATCGGTAGGCCGTTCATCAACGCCGACCTGGTTTCTTGGTAAGCCTGCCGCAATTCTGACGGCAGATGATAAAGATCAGGCAGCGGAGGCCGTCGCGCTATGCGACTAGGAAACAAGGTCGTCGTAGTGATTGGCGTACCGTCACTATCGATGTCCTCAGAACTCCCCGCTTGGCGGCAAAAACTCAACGTTTTGCATCCTCTGCACATTATCGTCAGGTAGTCATCCCAGACGTGGATGTCATCGTCAGGGCTTTTGTCGAGAGAACTGACATCTGTCAAAACTGCATGAACCGTTTCCCTACCACATTCTTCGCAAACGGCAATGATTGTTTTCCGTTTTGAATCCTCGACTTTGATTTCCGCCGTGTGGCTCATGCCTTATTCCCCCGGTCCAGAAGTGAGCTGGCAGGTGGCGCACTCATTTGCGATTCGTAACGTTTATCCATTGACATCACGGCTTACGCGATGATACCACACGCGCCTTCCGTCGAGGCGTGGCCGAAAAGAGGGCGGGCGCCGCATTCCTTGCGTCTTATGCAAAGATTGCGGAATTTGACTTGAGGAAACACCTGCTGGAGCGTCACTACGGTTTAGGCCACCTGCACTTCGTCACCTGCGGTTGCTATCGACGAATGCCACTGCTCTGTGCCTCGCGGGCGGTCGGCAATTCATGCTGGCCTCCCTCTAATTTCTCGCGCCATCTCCTCACTCATCACGCGCCTGCCCGCCGTAGCCTCGGCGCAAGAGGGGCATCCCAGGTCGATGGCTAATCGAGCCTGGGGGATCTGTCAAACCACTGTTTCTCCCCACCTGTCCTTAGGACAGTTTTGGGACGGGTTTTCGCCCTGTCCCCTTTTCGGCCCCCAGACCAGTAGTTTTTCCTTCCCACCTCTTGCTACCATTCCTCGATGAACACAGCCTCTCAACCCGAAGGGTTGACCCTGAGCTTGTCGAAGGGCAGCCGTCCGCCGTCAATCGGGCTTGCCCACGCATGGTTTTTCGCGCGAAGGTGTTTCGCTCGTCACTCACCACTCGTCACTCACTACTGCCTTCTAATCGGAACTCAAAATCGAGTTAAAAAATGCTAAGTGCCTCACAGTTCGCCACTTGCAATTTTCTAATCGGGACGAATTTCAATACTCTATGTTCCCCATGCTCTCACGCCGCTTCCATCCTCCTTTCCGCCTCTCAACCCGAAGGGTTGACCCTGAGCTTGTCGAAGGGCAGCTTCAAGCCCCCAGCCTCTAGGAACTCTAATCGACACACTCCGCGATTAGAAATGACCATAACTTATAGAAAACAATGGATCGGACTCATTTCTAATCGACACAAATCTGCATTTTGTAATTTGCCCCTCGCCGCGCCGAAGCAGCCTGTTCACCCTGATGCAGGAATGGCTGCGAGGCGGACCTGCCCGCCGAAGCATGTCTTCGCGAAGGCGGCTCGCTCTCAACTCTCGACTGTACTCCCTAATCGCAAATGAAATTCAATGTCGCGATCCGCATCCGAATGCCTTTTCCTGTGCTTCCTTTGCCTCCTCCTCCTCCTCTGGCAGTTGGCCTCCTTGTTTCTTGTCTCCTGCGCTTTCATTCTCGTTAGGGCGCTTCCCAGCGCAGGTGAGTGCCTCGCCTTCTGATATACTGCCCGCGCAAATTGAGCCTGCCTGCCGGCGAGACACGATGACTTCACCTGCAAATCTCGAGCCGGGGTTCGCAACTCCGGATGGAACCCGCCGCTATGCGGCGCGATTTGCCGGACATGTTGCGCCGGGGCATTTTCGCGAGCGTCGGGGATTAATGTGTTCCTCGATTGGGATTGGAACTTATTTGGGCGACGCGGATGCGGCGACGGACCGTGGCTATGCGGAGTCGGTTGCAGCTTCAGTGATGAATGGAATCAACCTGGTCGATACTGCGATCAATTATAGGCTTCAGCGCAGCGAGCGGTCTGTCGGAGCAGCCCTGGAAAAACTTTTCTCCGCTGGATTCGCGCGCGAGGAACTTATCGTTTGCACGAAGGCTGGCTTCCTCACTCCGGATGGAGAGATGCCCTCTGACGCGAACGACTATTTCTACCGCGAGTTCATCGCGAAGGAGATTTTCTCGCCTGAAGATATTGCGGCAGGATGCCACTGCCTCGCTCCTCGATACATCGAAGACCAGATCGAACGCAGCCGCAGGAATTTGGGCCTCGAATGCATTGACGTCTTCTATCTGCACAATCCGGAAACGCAATTGGGAGAGGTGCCGCGCGAGGAGTTCAACCGCAGACTCTTGGCGGCGATGCGAACGGTCGAATCCGCCGTGGCCAAGGGAAAAATTCGGGCGTATGGACTGGCGACCTGGAATGCGTTTCGCAGTGATCCGCATGCCCCGGATTATTTGTCGTTAGCGGAGATGATGGCGCTTGCACGCGAGGCTGGCGGGAACGAACATCATTTTCAGTTCGTTCAGTTGCCGTTCAATCTGGTGATGCCGGAAGCGCTGGTCAGGCCGAACCAAATCGTGAATGGGAAGACAGTCTCGATGGTGCAGGCCGCACGCGAGCTGGGAGTCACGCTGATTGCCAGCGCTTCGTTGCTGCAATCTCACCTCGCGGGCAAGGTTCCGGCGATGATTCACAGCACGATTGGATTGCAGGACGACCTTGAGTGCGCGCTCCAGTTTGTCCGCTCCGCGCCAGGCATTACGACGGCGCTCGTCGGCATGAAGCGCGTCGAGCATGTGAGGGCGAATTTGAAGCTGGTGGCAATTCCCCCAACCGGACAGGAGCAATTCCGGAGGATGTTCGCCGCAGCGAGGTGATATGGGCGAAAAACTGAATTAGGAATGGTGCGCTGGCGGAATTTTTCTTTCTTCC
Source organism: Candidatus Acidiferrales bacterium (assembly GCA_035934545.1). Lineage (GTDB taxonomy): Bacteria > Acidobacteriota > Terriglobia > Acidiferrales > UBA7541 > DAHUXN01. Next base: position 118,619 of record DASYXV010000052.1, on the reverse strand, counting down.
AGCCATTCCGCGAGCGCGCGGCCCATCTGCGAGAGCTTGCCGGCGAAAAAATGATCCGCGTCTTCGACGAAGACAAGCTTCTTCGGCTCGGGCATTTTCGCGAAGAGAGCTTGGACGCGCTCACGCGCTCCATATTGGTCGCGCGCCCCTTGGAGAAAGAGCTTCGGCTTCTTGCATTCCGTGAGGTACGAAAGATCCGAGTCATTGACCGGAATTCCGAGTCCGACCAGCTCTATGACTCGCGAGTCTTGGCAGCCCACGCGCAGTCCGACATAGGAGCCGAAGCTGAAACCGGCGAGCAGAATCGGCGTTGCAGGGAATTCCTTCGCCAGGTAGTCGAGCGCGGCGCGAACATCCCCTGCCTCACCCCGGCCTTTGTCATGCTTCCCCTCGCTGAGGCCCGCGCCGCGAAAGTTGAACCGCAAGACGGGTACGCCATGCTGATGCATAGTCTTAGCGACCTGGAAAACAACTTTATTGTGCATCGTGCCGCCAAAGAGAGGATGAGGATGGCAGACGACGGCAACCCGAGGCGCCTCTGCGGCCGGCGCCGTCCAGAGCATAGCCTCCAGCCGGCCAGCAGGGCCATTCAGAAAAAGCGTCCGATGGAAGGATTCCGCCATGATGAACAAAGAGTCTAACGGCCGCGGCCGGCGCTGCCAAGTGAAGCAAGAAAATTGATTGCACCCGGTGGCGCACAGTGCTAGGGTTATGAAAATTCCTGTGAGTTTCCCGGGGGTACTATGACCGACGAAATGAATGACCGCCGGACCGCCCGCCGCTTCCACATGGCTCTGCCTTTGCAAGTGCGTTTCATGAACAACGGAACAAATCGCGAACAATCCGCGCAGACGCGCGACGTGAGCTTCCGCGGCGTTTACTTCCTGACGGACACGCCCGTCGAAACGGGAATCCCGCTCGAACTGGTTCTGACGCTGCCGCAACAGATTACGCTCGCCGGAGATGTGAGGATTCGCTGCTTTGGCAGCGTGATCCGCGTGGAGGAGCGCGACGACAGTCTCGGCGTCGCCGCGCGGATCGACCGCTACGAATTCCTGCCTGCGGCCGCCTGAACGCACGACATCGGGGTTACAATAGTTTCGTGTGAAGGAGGGGAGATGTATCACTACGATCCTTTGTTGGCGCTCGATGAGCTGCGCGACGAGGCCGTCTTGCCGCACCCCGTCCATTTGCGCGATATGATCCTGCGCACGAAGCTCGATGCAGCCGCTGCGCTTGATCTGAACCGGGATTTTCAGGAGTACCTGACGCAATTCGGCCAGCTGCAGGGTGTCGCTCGCAGCATATTGGAACGGCTCGCCGCCGGGTCGCGAAAAGCATCCTGAGCGCCAGGATTGGAGACATTCGAATCTTCCGCCGCCCATCGGACACAGGATTCACGCCGCGAGGAAAGCACTTCGGAGAAAGCCCTCAAACCTGCAGGAATGGAATCGCAATAGCGAATAGAGGAAGCTTGGGATGCCCCGACAAACAATTCTGATTGATGCGGACGATACGCTCTGGGAAAACAATATTTTTTTCGAGCAGACGATTGATAAGTTCCTTGCGCATCTGGACCCGCTCGGATACACGCGCGAGTATTCCCGGCACATTTTGAATGAGACAGAGCGGCGCAACATCCGGCAACACGGCTATGGTGTGAGGAGCTTCCGACGCTCGCTCGAAGATACGTACTTGAAACTGGCGGGCGGCATGGCGCGGCGCGAAGTCGTGCAGGAGATTGGCAAAATGGCTGCGGCGCTGGAGGCGACTCCGCCGAAGATTCTGGAAGGCGTCCCGGAAACGCTGGCATATTTGAGCCGAAGGCACCGGCTAATTCTCTTGAGCAAAGGCGAACCTGCGGAGCAAGCCGGGAAAGTCGAGCGCTCTGGGTTGCAGACGTACTTCGAATCGATTGAAATTGTCAGCGAGAAAGACAAAACAACTTATGAGCGCGTGGTGCATCAATTCAAGATCGTGAAATCGCATGGCTGGATGGTGGGGAACAGTCCGCGCAGTGACATCAATCCGGCGCTGAGCGCGGGGCTGAACGCTGTGTTCATCCCGCATTCGGCCACGTGGGCGCTCGAACACGCTGAAATCGAGCGAGGGACCGGGAAACTGATTCTCGTTTCCAGCTTTCGCGAGCTTCGCAGTCATTTCTAACCGATTGAATCCGGGAGGATCCCCTTGGATTACCGAGCAGAGTTTTCTGATTTCGAGGGAGTGGCATATCTGAACGTGGCCGGGGAGTCGCCCATGCCGCTGCTGGCTACGCGGGCAGCGCAGGCTTCGCTCGACTGGAAGAAGCTGCCGCACCGCATTCCGGATACCCTGTACTTCGATTTGCCCGACCGGGTTCGCGACCTGCTCTCGAAACTGCTTGGCGGCGAGCCGGAGGAATTTGCGATCACTTCGGGGGCCAGCGCAGGAATGGCCGCGGTGGCTTCGGGGATGAAATGGAAGCCGGGAGACGAAGTCCTTATCGGCAAAGGGGAATTTCCGGCACACTTTTCCACATTCGCGCCGCTCGAGGAGGCGCATCAGGTCCGATTGAAGATTGTCGCGGCGCGCGAACGGTTTATGGCAGCGGAGGATTTCATCGAGCAAATGACCCCGCGGACTCGATTGGTATCGGTGAGCATGGTGCGGTTCGAAGATGCGTCGCTCATCGATGTGCCGAAGCTCGCGCAAGCCTGCCGCAATACAGGGGCAGTGCTGCTGCTCGATATTAGTCAGTGCGCCTGTGGGATTCCAATGGATCTGCCCGCGCTTGGCGCCGATTTCGCGGCGAGTTCCGGATACAAATGGCTGCTGAGCCCGTATGGCACCGGATTTTTCTGGGCGCGGCGCGAGGCGATGGAAAAACTGCGCCCCGGGCCGTTTTACTGGACGGCGCTCGACGGCGCGAGGAACTTCCATTCGCTGCGACTCGAGAATCCGCATCCGATCGGCGGAGCGCGGCGCTGGGACGCGCCGGAAACGGCGAATTTCACCAATCTGGCAGCGATGGAGGCGTCGCTGGAATTCATTTCGCGCGTGGGAATTGAGACGATAGCAGCACACACCGACCGGCTCGTCAATTTTTTGATTGAGCGTCTGCCGAGGGATTGCTGCGCGCTGGCGAGCCCGGCCGATGCGAAGAAGCGCGGGGCGGCGATCTGCGTGGCGGCGCGCAAGCCGGAGCGGACGAGCGAACTCTACGCGAAACTGCGCGAGGAGCAAATCTACGTCAGCCTGCGCGAAGGCGCGCTGCGAATTTCTCCGCATCTCTACAACACGGAAAATGACATCGCGCGGCTGATTGCCGTGCTGTCCTCCTAGAGCGGCGCGCATGTTGGTTCAGGCAGCGAGTGCGAGCCTATAAAATGTGAGCGCCGAATCGCCCTGCTCGACGACGCGGGATACTTCCAGTTTCTGCAAACGGCCGGGTAGCTCCAGTTTCCGGCGATGTTCGACGATCACCAAGCCGCGCGGCGCGAGAAGACGCAAGCCGTCGAGAAAATTCAGGACGTCGAAATAATCGGAAGTCTGTGCGTAAGGCGGATCGAGAAAAATAAAATCCGTGAGCAGGCGGCGGGCGGCCAGTTGCGCGAAGCCGCGGATGGCATCCATGGGGAGGATGTCCGCGCCCGTGGTGATTTCCAGGGAATGCAAATTTTCTCGGATCAGATTTGCGGCGGGGCGATGATTCTCGATAAAAACAACTTCGCGCGCGCCGCGGCTCAACGCTTCGATGCCCACCGCGCCCGTGCCGGCGAAGGCGTCCACGAAGAGAGAGTCTTCGACCTCTGCGCCGAGAATATTGAAGAGTGTTTCCCGGAGCCTGTCGCTTGAGGGGCGCAGAGCCAGGCCACGCAACGTCCGCAGGCGCCGGCTGCCGAATTTTCCCGCAATGACCCGCATGATTCATCCCACGGAAGCGAGGCGGTAGCGTCTTTGCCAAGCCGGCCCGAGAAACGACAGCAATTTTTCCAGCTCCGAGGCGCGCGCGGAATCCTCGGCGAGAGCGAAAGCTTCGCCACGAGCGAGTTCGAGGACCTTGTGGTCGCGAAGCGGATGAGCGAAATGAAACGCGGTGTCGCCATGCTGCTTGGTCCCGAAAAACTCTCCCGGGCCGCGAAGCTTGAGGTCCTGCTCGGCGATTTGAAAACCGTCGGAGGTGGAGACCAGAATCTCCAGACGCTCGCGCGCTTCTCCAGTCACGTTCTTCGGCGCGATGAGAATGCAATGGGACTTTGCCGAGCCGCGCCCGATGCGGCCGCGCAGCTGATGGAGCTGCGCGAGGCCGAAGCGATCGGCGTGCTCGATGACCATCACGGTCGCGTTCGGGACGTCCACACCGACTTCGACGACCGTTGTGGCGACGAGGATTTGCAGTTCGCCGCGCCGGAAGCGCTCCATGACTTCGTCTTTGTCCTGGCTGGGCATGCGGCCGTGGAGCAGACCGACTTTCAACTGCGGGAAGACCGATTTCGACAGCCTTTCGTACTCCGCTGTCGCGGCTTTCAGCTCCTGCTTCGATTCCTCGATGACGGGATAGATAACGTAAGCCTGCCTGTCGGCGGCTACTTCGCGACGGACAAAATCCCAGACACCCGGAAGCTGTTCTTCGGCGCGCCATTGAGTAACGATTGGCGTGCGTCCGGGGGGCATTTCATCAATCACGGATAAATCGAGGTCGCCGTAGAGCGTGAGCGCGAGCGTGCGCGGAATCGGGGTCGCCGTCATGACGAGGATATGAGGGGCAGCGCCCTTTTCCGACAGCCGTTTGCGTTGAAGGACACCGAAGCGATGCTGCTCGTCAATGATGACCAGGCCGAGGCGCGCGAACCGGACGGGATCTTCGATGAGCGCGTGCGTACCCACAATGAATTTCACTTCACCGGTTTCGATGCGACGGAGAATTTCCGATTTCTCGCGCGGGGCAAAGCCGCTGACGAGCAAGTCCACGCCGTATCCCGCCGGGGCAAAAATGCGTCGCGCGGAAAGGTAATGCTGCGTGGCGAGAATTTCCGTGGGAGCCATGAGGGCGACCTGGTAGCCGTTTTCGATGACGATAGTCGCCGCCTCGAGCGCCACGATTGTTTTGCCGCTGCCGACATCGCCTTCGAGGAGACGATTCATCGGCGCCGGCTTTTCGAGGTCGGCGGCAATGTCGGCGAGGACGCGCTTCTGGGCGGTGGTCGGTTTGAACGGGAGAATGCGCTTGAGCGCTTCGCGAATTGGCTCTTCGCGGACGCGCATGGCAATGCCGACCTGCAGCTGTTCATGCTTCCGGCGAACGGCGAGGCCGAGCTGGTAGAGAAAGAATTCCTCGAAGATGAAGCGGACCTGCGCCGGGCTGCGAAATTCGTTGAGCAAGTCGACGGCGGCGTCGTGCGGAGGGAAATGGACGGCGGAGAGAGCTTCGCGGCGAGAGGGAAAAGCGTAACGGCGCAAAATATCCAGCGAAAGTGGGTCGGGCACCTCGCCCGTGAATTGCTGAAGCGCACTATAGATGAGACGGCGCAACATTCGCGGCGTGACATTTCCGATGGCTTCATATACCGGCACGATGCGGCCGACTTCAGTGGAGTCGGCCGGGCCGTCCCCCTGATGCATCAACTCGAATTCCGGGTTAATCATCTCGACGCGCATGGGGCGGTTGGGATCCTGAGTGACTTTGCCGTGAAGAACAACAGGCTGGCCTGGCTTGAACGTTTTTTCGAAATATGCGCCGTGAAAAAATCGCACAGCAAGCTGGCCGCTTGCATCTTTCACACGCAAATGGAACATGGCGCCGCGGCGGCGTACAAAGCGCACGAGGCTGCTGCTTTCGACTTCGGCGCGAACGGTGGAAGCTTGGCCGGGCACGAGCTCGGCGATTGGCGTGAAGCGGATGCGGTCTTCGTAACGGAAGGGGAGGTAGGACAGGAGGTCGGCGACGGTCGTAAGGCCGCGCTCGGCTAGGATGGTAGACCGCTGCGGGCCGACGCCCTTCAGGTAGACGAGAGGAGTTTCCAGCGTCAGCGCCATTAGAAAAATCCTCGCTCACGAAGAGGGGAACGGAACTCGAAAGCAGGGGTTATTTTACATTTTGCGAATTTGTGTCGATTAGAAATGGGTTCGGGCTTTTGTTTTCTATAACTTAGCTCGATTTCTAATCCCAGAGTGTGTCGATTAGAAATGCGTGCCGGCCGTGGGCAATCTTCCTCATTAGCCAGTCTGTAAAGCGGCCTGCCAAACGCCAAGCCCTTTGATTCGCGGCAGGGAATCTGACCAATGTTCGCTTTGAAGCCCGACGAGCAAGCTCGACGAGCGAGCCCTGCAACAAATTCGATTGTGGACAAGTTGCCCATCACAATTCGGACGCTAGCATGGAGCAAGACGCGGCGCAACACGTCCCACCTGTGGAACTGAGTATCTTATCGGCACCGGGGCGCCGACGAACAAAACCCCAGCGTGAATCTGGCACGCATGTGCAGGCCGGCCTTCGAGTGTGGCGTATTTGGCGCGAAATCAATAAGATAGGCACTGGAGAACGGTGCTCACCCCTATCATTGGCCAACGTCTAAAACAGATGTGAGTCGATTCTCGAATCATTTGCCTGCGGGGAAGACAGAACTGGTGCGAGCAACGAATCAGCGAGCCCGGCGGCAGACGAAGCGCATCCAAGTATGAACTCCATGGGGATGAGCGCCGCGCTCGAAGGAGTCGCGGGGCGACAGGCAGTGCAAAAGGCGGACGAACAGGCCTTAGTCCGGCAGGCCCAGACGGGCAACCGGCCCGCGTTTGAGGAATTGGTGTCTCGATATGATCGGGACGTCCTGCGGCTCGCTTACAGTCTGGTGCGGCACAACGAAGATGCCCGCGACATCTATCAGGAAGTTTTCCTCCGCGCTTACCGAAATCTCACCCGATTCCGCTTCGAATGCAGTTTCTACACGTGGATTTACCGGATCGCGACGAACGTCTGCCTGGATCATTTGCGGCGCAAGAACACGAGGCGCGAGGATCAGGCGCCGCAACCCGAAGAGAGCGACGGCACGACTCGCGATTTTTTTGATCAGCAAATGGAACATCGCCCCGCGGCAAATCCCGAACGACATTTGCTCGGGCAGGAGCTCGGACGGCACATCGCGACGGCGCTGGGCGGGCTTTCGCCGCGCGAGCGCATGGTGTTTGAGTTGAAACATTACGAGGGACTGAAGCTGCGCGTCATCGGAGACATGCTCGGGACTTCGGAAGAAACGGTGAAAAATTCTCTGTTTCGAGCGACGCGGAAGTTGCGCGCCAGTTTGAACGGGATGAGGTAGCAAGGAGCAGGCCATGAGAGACGAATTCAAATCATTTTCCGGCGAGACGGGTTGTCCGGAATACGAAACGCAGATCATGCTCTACGCCGCGGAGGAACTGGAAGGCGCGGAACGCGACGGCTTTGAAGAGCATCTGGACCAGTGCGCGAAGTGTATGGCGGCGCTCGATGCGGAGCGGCAGTTGCTGGAAGTGATCTCCTCGCAGGAACGTCCCGAACCAGCGCCTGCGTTACTCGCCTCGTGCCGCAATCGCCTGGAAGACGCGATTGACGAAATCGATCACCGCAGCCTGTTTACGCGCTGGGCGGAGTCCATCTTCCCGGCGCACTGGCTGGTGATGTATCCGGCGGCGAGCGCAGCGCTGCTGGTCTTCATCGGATTCTCCGCCGGGGCCTTCCTGCCAGGGCGCGCGCAGCAGCGGACACCCCCGAATTCGCCGATGCAGCAGGCTGGAGTGCTTTCGCCGATGCTGAATGAGCAGGAACTGCGCACCGCGGACGTATCCGGAATCAACTGGACGCCGGCAGAAGACAACCGTCCGCCGCAAATTGAGGTGCAGCTTACGACGGAAAAACCCATGACCGTTCAAGGGACGGTGAATGACACCAACGTGAAGAAAGTGCTGACGTACGTGCTCCACAACAACCACCGGTTCGGCCCGGATGTGCGCATCAACGCCGTGGAGTTGTTGAAGGGCCAGGCGGGCGATGCGCAGGTGGAGCAGGCGCTTTGCCAGGCCGCGCGGAGCGACCAGAATCCCGCGGTGCGCCTGATGGCGCTCGACGCGCTGGGGCAGAGTTCGCCGAATGCCGCGGCAATCCAGACCATGATCAATGCGCTGGTGCAGGATACGAATCCGGGCGTGCGCATCGCGGCGATGACTTCGCTGGGGAACATTTCTTCGCGCGGCGGATTACTTTCCGACCCCGAGGCCGTCAAAGTTCTTCGAGGGCTGATGAAGAATGATCGCAATAAGTACATCCGGTTGCAAAGCGCCGCGGCTGTGTTGCAGTCGGCCGCTCCGCCGCAACAATAAAATGGAGAGCCGCGTATCGTGAGATTCAAATTTTCATTTTCGGTGATTTGCACGCTGGGGCTGGCGCTGCTGGCTGCTTCTCCGGCGCTTGCGCGAGAGGGCCCGCGCCATGGACATGCGGGCAGCGATGCGAATCACATCTCGACGGACAAAACCGGAACGCTCGCGACGCGCGACGGCCTGCGGTTTCACCTGGTCACAGATATTGGAAACATAAAAATCAAGACGCAGGACGCGGAGGCGGTGAACTACCGCGTTCACCTGGAGACGGAGTCCGGAGGCTCGGATGCGCAGCGATTGCTCGACGATTTTGAGGTGATTGCGCGCAGTACGCCAGAGGGCGTGGTTCTCGCGGGCCGCGCGCCCGGGAGGCATTGGGGACAGAGGCTATGGGTCACATTCGAAGTCTCCATCCCGAAAAATTACAACGTGGATGTGTCTACCGCGGCCGGAAATATCGACTTCGGCGATGTCAATGGGCACGCGGTCCTCGCGACGGATGGCGGCAACATCACGGGCGGGAACCTTGGCGGCAGCTCGAGAATCACCACGGATGGCGGGAACATCACTCTGAAAAATGTTTCGGGAGACTTGAGCGCCACGACGGGCGGAGGAGATATCAGCGCGGGAGCGGTCGGCGGCTCGGCGGTTTTGCGAACTGGCGGGGGATTGGTGAGGCTTGGGTCGGTCGGTGGAATCGGGCGGATTGAAACCGGAGGCGGCAATATCTATGTGGGACGTTCCGCGGCTGGCCTGGGGGTTTCGACGGGCGGCGGACAGATTGAAGTGGGAGAAGCCGCTGGAATCGTTCGCGCGCAGACCGGCGGCGGAGGGATTCGGATCGTGAGGTCCATCGGCCCAACGCGCCTCGATACGGGAAGCGGGGCGATTTACTTGACGCAGGCCGAAAATGCAGTGCGCGCCTCGACCGGCGCAGGCGGCATCACCGCGTGGTTCGGCCGCGGCGCGAAGCTGAGCGGGCCGTGCAAGCTGGAAGCCGGCGAAGGCGACCTCGTGGTTTACCTGCCGAAATTGCTGGCGATCACGGTGGACGCACAAATCGAGCTGGGCGGTGATCATCGCGTGATTGTGGACCCGGGGTTGGCGCTCAAGGTGACTTACGGCGACAGAGACGAAGGGAACAACGCGGTCCGCGCGGAAGGCGCATTGAATGGCGGCGGGGAGACTCTCGTGTTGCGCACGGTTTCGGGAAACATCCACCTGATGGTGAATGACGCGGAAAACGAAAAGAAGCAGATGGAACTGCTGCAGCAGCAGATGGAGCAGCTCCGAAAGCAGCTGGGGATGGAATTGCTGAAGTTACAAATCAAGCCGCCTCCGCCGGACCAACCATGAAATTTGCAAGCGGCACTTTCGGGCGAGGAGGCCGTTGATGGAGAAAAACGTGATTAAACGGAGCGAGCGATTCGGACTGATCCTCCTTGCGTTGATGACGATTGCAATTATTTGCGCCGCGCCTGCGAGCGCAGCGCCCACGACGAAAATTTTCGAGCGAACGTTGCCGCTGCGGGCTGGAGGCGCTTTGTCGCTGACGAATGTCAACGGCTCCGTGCAGATCGAGGGCTGGGACAAGGAGGAAGTGGAGATCCGCGCGGTCAAGACGGCGCTGAATGATCCACAGGATATCGAGCGAGTGACGATTGATGCTGAGTCCGACGGCGATAGCGCGGCCATCAACACGATCTATCCGCAAGGAAATGGAGTCGCGGTCACAGTGGACTACCGCATTCACGTGCCGGAGCGAGTTCTGCTTGACGGCATCGAAACCGTGAATGGCGATATGCACGTGGCCGGGATTACCGGCGCGGGGGAACTGGCCTCCGTCAACGGCGCCGTGGAGGTGGTCGAACAGCACCGGGCGATTCAGCGCGAAGACCACGAATGGCGATGTCCGGCTGGAATTGAAGGGCCTGGCGAGGGGCGGGCCAATGCAACTCGCAACCGTGAACGGCTCAGTCATTCTGTCGCTGCCGGGCGATGCCGGAGCAGAGTTGAACGTTGTCAGCCGAAATGGGGATTTTCATTCCGATTTTCCGCTGCGCTCGCTGGGGGCATACAACCCGAGCGTGTTTCGCGGGGAACTGGGGAGCGGCGGCGGTGAGATTTTGCTCAAGACAGTGAACGGAGCAATTCGTGTGGTGCAAGGGAAGCCGGTCATCTGACCGGATTTCCAATCGGTGCAAAGGGGAGAACAAAAATGCGTGTAGCAACGTATATCGGATATATGAGCCTCGGGGCGCTTTTGTGGGCGGCGATGCCCAGCAGTTCACGGCCGCAGACCACCTCAACAAATCCGGCAGCATCTTCGCAGCCGGCAGGAACTCAAGACTCGAGCGACTGGCAGGCGTGGGAAACCAATCGGGCGCAATGGCAGAAGGAGATGCAAAAGCTCCGGCAAGGAATGCAGGCTGAGACCGAACAACTCCGAACGCAGATACAGCAGGCGCGGAATTCAGAATGGGCGCAGGAGGCCAAGGCCATGGCGGAGGCAGGGCGTCAGAAAGCGCAGGAGCTGAGTGCGGCGGTGGCAAAGGAAATGACCGCGAACGGATTGGCGAACCAGGCAGATATGGAAAAGATGAGCGCGCAATTGCGAGCGAATGTAAAGGAGTTTGCCGCGCGCGCGCAGGATGAGGCGCAACAGGCGACGCAGATTTTCGCGCAGTCGCCAAACGTCCTCGAATGGGGGGATGACACAGGGTGGCTGGGATTGGAAATCGGCGAAGTGACGTCCGACGAAGCGAAGGACATGAAACTGCCAGAGACTCGCGGCGTGCTCGTCTCCGAAGTGGTTGCCGACGGCCCAGCGGCGAAGGCGGGACTCAAGGCGAAAGACGTCATCATGGAGTACGACGGCACGCCCGTGGAGGGGACGGTGCAGTTCCGGCGGCTCGTGCGCGAAACGCCTCCAGGCCGCACGGTCAACCTCACCGTCGTGCGCGACGGACAGGAAACGAAGCTCTCGGTGCAGGTGGGCGACAACGCACGCAACATGGAAAGCCGTTTGCGCATGGTGATGCCGTCGCGCCCGTTCAACTTCAATTTCACGATGCCGGAATTCATGCCTGGGCACACTCCGGCGCTTGGCATTGAGGCGGAAGACCTCAGCGGCCAGCTAGGCGAGTACTTTCATGTGCCCGGCGGCGAAGGGGTTCTCGTCCGCGAAGTCAATACGGATACACCAGCAGCGAAAGCAGGCCTGAAGGCTGGAGACGTAATCACCAAGGTGGACGGCAAGGCGGTAAAGGGCCTTGGGGAACTGCGTGACAATTTGCGGGAGAAGCGCGACCAGAAAAGCGTCACATTGACGATTGTCCGCGAAGGCGCGGAGAAAACCATCAGCGTCGCGATTGAACCTCCCCCCACGCGGCACCGCGTGGCGACGCGCAGCGCGACACTCTAGTTCGAAGGGCAAAGTTCTTTCACGAAAATGCGAAAAGGCTCTGCGGAAGATCGCGGGGCCTTTTTGATTCTAGCGGGAGCCTCTCAGGGCTGGCGCAACGGGCTACTCGCGGACAATCTCCGCGTTTGCGCTGGGGACGGAAATGCGCACGAGCCTGGGGCCGTCGAAATACAGCGTAAGTTCCAAATCCTGGCTATGAACGCGGAGGCGGGCCAGGCTCTTGCCGCCGCTTTCCTGGGGATCGAGAGCTTCCATCGTGACGCTGCCGGGCGTCATTTCCTGAGGGATCAGGACCGAGATGTCCTGCGCGCCTTTCCTCGACCAATCGTATAGCGCCGAGAGGATGGCGTATTGGTGGTAGAGGTTGTCGTCCAGGATGGCGACGCGCGGGGTCTTGAAGAAAAGTTGCTGTGTGAACGGATGCTTTCCGGGGAGCAGAAGCTGAATCGTCGCCGTGCCGTTGTCGAAATCAACCGTGGAGGAAGCTTTCTTCGGGCCATCGGTGGTCCATTCATAATGCGAAGGCGTGCCATCGGCGCGGAGGCGAAGGAGAGACGTGATATGCGTCGAGACAGCTTTATCGTCTTTCACGACAGCAGTGGCGCGCGCAACCCAGCCACCTCCTTCGGGTGCAATTTCAAACTCTTCTGTGCCGACCTGCCGCCCGTTCACCTTGTCGTGGAATTTGCCCTTGTCTGGCGCCAAACTCTGGGGTGAAGCGGCTGCCATCTGAACGCGATACGCCGGCGCAGCGGCCACGGAATAAATTTGAGCGCACAGGAAGAAGCACGCCGCTAGCAGCGCAGGAACCCAGCGCCGAACGCCCTTTGCCAGATATCTCACGCGGGGACTCCTTCCAAAATTTTCAGATCGATAATCTGCTGCACCACGCGCAATGGCTCAACCGAGCTTTCCACGCGATAGTCCGCCCGTTCATAGAACGGCAGCCGCTGCGCATAAAGCTCACGAAAACTTGCTTCGTCCCGGAACAGCGGCCGATTCGTGATATGCGAGCAGCGGCGGAGCAGCTCCTCGACGTTACAGTATAGCCAGATGATCGGGCAGCCGGCCTGGCGGAGCAATTCGATGTTCTTATCCTGCACGATCGTTCCCCCGCCCAGAGATACGATGGTCGGCTTGGAGAACTCGCGCGCTTCTCCGAGGATGCGCTTCAATTCCTCGTGCTCCATGTTGCGGAATGAGGCTTCGCCGTGGCGTGCAAAAATTTCCTGAATGCTGAGGCCAGTGCGCTCGACGACCCGCTTATCAAGGTCGGAATGTATCCAGCCAATCTGCTTGGCCAAAAGGCGCGCGACAGTGGATTTGCCGCAACCCATGAAGCCCGTGAGCGCGATCTGTTTGTAGGCAGAGTGAGCGCGCGGAGAGGTCACCGGATGAAGAGAGGATGAAATTCTGGAACTGGGAACGTCAGTCACGCTTGTGAATGCTGATTGTACCATTGAACGACGTCAGTTCGAGCTTGGCGCGGCCTTGATTGAAGCTGCCAAACAAGCTGCGGGCATATTTGGGCGGGCGCGTGCTGAAATGAGAAGGCGGCGTCAGCTTGGCCTGGTTGTCCACCTTGCCGTAGAGTGAGGTGGCGCTGACATCGAATGAATCGCGGTGAGAGAATTTGACATCAATTGCGCCGCTGTAGTTCTTCAAACGGTATACGCCATTGGGAAGAAAATCGCCATCGAGCAAGATATCGCCTGTGGAGGTTTGCGCAAAAATGCTCGAGCTGTGATCATCCACCAACTGGAGATTCCCACTGATGGAGTGGACTTCGATGCGTCCGCTGCAGCGGGCGCATTCAAACGAGCCGCCCACCGTCTGCACGACGAAATATCCGCCCATATCCTGCGCGTCGACGCCAGCGGCGACGGTTTCGACACTGGTGTCGCCGAGAATCTTCGTGACGGTCACTTCGCCGGAGTCATTATGGATTTGCAGCTCCGCGTCCTCGGGAACCGTGATGGTGTAATTCGCACGCAATTCGTCGGGATTGATCTGGTCGGCAAGCTGGTGAGTCAAGACGTCAATGCGATTGCCCATTTGTTCCGCGTCGACTTCAATTTTGGGGCTATCGTGATCGGCGACGACGAGCACTTGCGGCTTGTTCCACGAGAGTATGGTGACTTTGCCGCTGGGATTGTGGAAGGTGATGAGAGGATGAGACTGCACGTCAAACTGTTTTTGCAGGTGGTGCGCGTAGACCGGAGACGCAGCGCCAAAAAGCAAAATCACCGCCATGTTTCCGGCGGCCCGCCAGCCCATCATTAAAGCACTTAAAGTTCTTCCCGTCGTCTGTCTCATCATCATCGGCCCTCGGCTCCGCTCTGCGCCATCGTGGCGAGAAGATCGGCTTTCTGCTGGTAGGCAGTGTACAAATAATCCCGCGTGATTTCGTTTTGCGGATCGTCGCGGACGCTCTTTTCACACATCGAAATCATATTGTCAACAATCGCCAGGTTGCGGTTCAACGTGGCGGTCACATCGGAATTCTGCGTCTGCGCTGCAGGAACCAATTTGGCCTCGGCGGAATTCAACTGCGCCTGCAACGGAGCCATGGCGTTCTGCGCGCGGTCCAGCCACGCATCATGGATCAATGCAAGTTCCTTCGAATGGTTTCGCCAGCCGAAGGTGACAGATGCGATGATCACCAGCCCCAGGTAAGCTCCGGCGAGAGCCGGGCGGAAGACTCCCGTGGGCAGAAGATTCTGCCACCATTTGCTGCCCTGCGCCCGAATCAGGCCTTCCTTTTCCAATTGAGCGCGAAGCGAACTCCATACGCGTGCGGAAGGTTCTGTCTCAGGCAGCGCCAGCGGCGCGGCCTTGCGAATCATTTCGAGGTCTGCGATGAGCGCGCGGCACCGAGGACAGGCGGCAAAATGATCGGAGTCCTCGGGATGGCGCTCATTCTCCATCCACGCTTCGCTTCGATTCCAGAATTCCTCACACCGTGTCATTCCCATGTTCCTCAATCCTCGCCTGCAGCGTCCCGCTTGAATGCCTGTCGTTCTTCCCGGGCCTTGTCGCGTTCAGTTTCGTGAAGCAGCTCGCGCAGCCTCATGCGCGCTTTGTGCAATTGCGACTTCGAATTGCCGATCGAGCAGCCCAGAATATCCGCAATCTCGTTGTGCTCATAGCCCTGCACATCGTGCAGGACGAATATCGCTTTGTAACCCGCGGGCAACTGATCCACGGCCCGCTTCAAATTCACGCGGTCAATCGAACCGCTCAGCTTCAGGTCCGGCGCCCCGAAATCCTTTCGCGGGCCGCCGCTTTCCTCATCGGGCTCGGTCACTTCCTCCAGCGAACTTTCCGTGCCCGTTTTCTTCCGCAGGCGCATCAGAACCACGTTGACGGCCAGCCGGTGCAACCACGTCGAAAAAGCGGACTCTCCGCGAAACGTACTGATTTTGCGAAACAGTTGGAGGAAAGCTTCTTGAGTCAGGTCCTCGGCTTCCGCGGTGTTTCCAACCATCCGCAAGCACAGCGAGTAGACCCGGCGGTTGTGGAGCTGATAGATCCGCTCGAACGCCGCCGCGTCACCCTGTTGCGCCCGCCGGATGGCTTCCGCCTCCGGCAACTCCGTATCTTGGATTCGCCTCGCTCGGGCCACGATACCCGTCGCGGCTCATCCACATCTTGCGATGCGCCGCTTGCTCCAGAAGTTGTACTCGCAGTTCCCGGGACGCATCGCCCGGATTAGGTGGGCTCAGGCATCCGCTTTCGCCGCCGCAACGGGGCGGTCCTGCAAACTCCAAGTCTATTCTCTTCGGAATCTGGCTGCGCGTCTAGTGCCGTTCCAACTTATTCAGCGGACGCGGGAAAAACGACCAGGACAGAGCCTGCGCGCACCGGTACTTTATGCTCAGGTTCGAAAAGCTGGGACGCCACTAGTGGGTTGAAGCGCGGGACAGCCGCGGGCGCGCTTGAAAGACATCCGGGGATTCACAGGCATTCAGCTCATTGCAGACAGATTCCAGTGTTGTGTCAGGGACGGCGCGGAGAAAGGATTTTAACAAGACCAGTGTCTCACGCAGACAGGTATTCAAATCGTAGTGGAGGGAATCCAGAGTCAGCCAGCATTCCCCCGGGTGAGTATGCAGGCCGGCTCCTAGGTCCTCCGCCAAGATTATGAACTCCTCGGCGAGCGTGGAGATGGTGAACTGGAGAGAACGCAGTTTGTGCGCGTAACGCGAGCGGCTGGCAAAAAGAATCCGGTGCAGCAAATTGTCCCAGCCGGCAGCGTGGCGTGCAACCTGAGTCCGGAAATTGGCGGGACTCAAAGGCGCTACCGAAGGAGATGTTGAAAGATGGCGTCCCCTCGCTTCAAGGACCTGGCAGGCAACGAGAAGAGGTTCCGCAAGGCGGCTGACAAGACCTGCCGACACTCTGATATTTTCCAGCGCGTGCCCCAGCTCGCCACGTTCGCGGAAAGACAGCGCATCATTCAGCGAAACGGAAAGCATCGCGTAGGCCTCTTCCCAGCGCCGCGTCATTTCCTCGTATAGGCGGCGCTTCTCAGCGGGAAGCCACGCGATCCAGTCCTCCTGGACCGAACGACGCATACCTCTTGTTTTCTGCCCTGTTTGCCAGAACACGATGACCCCAATGCTGGGAGATTATACCAGAGAAGGGAAGTTCCGTCGCTTTCTTGACCCCTGGCGAACAGGCTCGCTATACTGCCGCACGTCTCATCCGGAAAGGAAATCTCTTGGAGTTTGAGCCGCGCGACCAGCTTATCCAGCGCCAGAAGAAGCTAGAACAGATTGCCGCGCTCGGGTTCGATCCCTTCCCCACCAAGTTTGATTGGCAGCAGACTCCCGCGGACGTCGTCGCGCATTATGGCGGAAAAACCGCCGAAGAGCTTGCGGCCTCAAAGATAAACGTCCGCCTGGCAGGACGCATCCTCACGATCCGGCTGCACGGTAAGGCGGGATTTGCACACATTCAGGGCCAAGGCGAGAAGCTGCAGATTTACGTGAAGCTTGACGCGGTCGGAGCGCCCGCTTTCCAGCTCTTCCAACTTCTCGATATGGGCGATGTGATTGGCGTTGCCGGACACCTGTTCCGGACGAAAACCAATGAGCTCACTGTATGGGTCGAGCAGTTGACGTTTCTCTCGAAGGCCCTTCTGCCGCTTCCGGAGAAATGGCATGGACTCGCCGACGTTGAACTGCGCTACCGCAGGCGTTACCTCGATTTGATTGCCAACGAGCGCGCCCGTGCCATTTTTGTCCGGCGCGCGCAGGTTATTCGCCACATCCGCCAGTTTTTCGATGCCCGCGGATACCTTGAAGTTGAAACTCCGATGATGCATCCGATTCTGGGCGGAGCGACGGCGCGGCCGTTTGTGACGCACCACAACACCTTCGACGCCGACTTTTATATGCGCATCGCGCCGGAGCTTTACCTGAAGCGGCTGGTCGTCGGCGGCTTTGACCGCGTGTACGAAATCAACCGCAATTTCCGGAACGAGGGAGTGGACGCCATCCACACTCCCGAATTCACCATGCTGGAATTCTACGAGGCGTACAGCGATTTTCGCGACTTGATGAAACTGACGGAGGAATTGTTCCGCGGCGTGGTAAAGGACGTTTGCGGCACAACGAAAATCAAGTATCAGGGAACGGAAATCGATTTCGGTCACTTTGAATCGCTCTCCATGCGCGAAGCGATAGTGAAGTTCTGGCCCGCCGAGGCTGGTGGCGCTCCGACTGTGGATGAGTTATCAAAGCCGAGCGGTCCGCGTGAAGTCGCCCAGCGATTCAACGCTTACGCGCGCGCGAAAGGTGGTGACTCTATTACCGAAATCGAGAAGCTGTCTCCCGGGGAATTGACCGGAGCGCTGTTTGAAGCGACTGCCGAAGGACATCTCGTCCAGCCAACTTTCATCTACGATTTTCCGACGGAAATTTCGCCTCTGTCGAAATGCCGCAAGGATGACCCATCGCTCACTGAGCGGTTTGAGCTATTCATCAATGGGATGGAGCTGGCCAATGGCTTTTCGGAATTAAACGATCCGGCAGAGCAGGAGCGCCGTTTTCGCGCCCAGGTGGAGCGCGGCGGCCACGACGTGCCAAAAGAAATTGATTGGGACTACATTCGGGCGCTGGCTCACGGGATGCCTCCCACGGCGGGGGAAGGTGTCGGGATTGACCGTCTGGTTATGCTGCTGACCGATTCTCATTCGATCCGCGAGGTGATTTTGTTCCCGACGCTGCGGCCGCGGAAGGACGCTGACATTGAAGCGGCGGCCGCGAACGCCGAGGAGCAATGAGCTTCGAATGGATCGTCGCGCGCCGATATCTGCGAACCAAGTATAAGCCTCCGGTTCTTCGTCTGGTCACGATCCTATCCGTTGTGGGCGTCGCTGCGGGAGTCGCCACGCTGGTCATCGCTCTGGCGATGAACACAGGCTTCAGCCATGCGATTCGCGACCGACTCTTGGGAGTTACGGCGCATATCAACCTCAAGCCGAATGGGACCGAGGGGATTCGCGACTATCGCGCGCTGATGGCGCGCCTCTCCACGACGCCGGGAGTTCTCTCGATTACTCCGGCCGTTTACAACCGCGTACTCCTCTCTGCCGGAAGTCAAGCCGAGGGGATTGTCCTCAAGGGGATTGACCCGCATCTTGAGACACAATGGAATTCCGCACTGCACCATGTGGCTTCCGGCGACGCATCTTTCGCGCCGGACAATTTTGGAATTCCCGCTGTGCTCATCGGGCGGATTCTGGCGGATGATTTGAAAATCTCCGTGGGCGATTACGTCACGCTGCTGAGTCCTCAGGGCAGCCTGACGCCATTCGGGATGCTTCCTCGTTCGCGGAGGTTTCGCGTCACCGGAATCTACGATTCTGGATTCTATGATTACGATTCCGGCTGGGCCTTCATCACGCTCCCCGAAGCGCAATCGCTCGCCGGAGTCGGCGATGTTGCCAGCCTGCTCGAAATCCGCGTCAGCGACCTGGATGACGCCGGAAAAATCGCCGAGACCATCGGCCGTGAAACAGGGCAGGGCTTTCACACCACTACCTGGATGGACGAAAATCGCGCGCTTTTCCGGGCGATGAGCCTCGAAAAACTCGTCACCGCAATTTTCATTGGCCTAATTACTTTCGTGGCCGGGCTGAACATCCTGGTCGTCCTGGCGATGACCGTGACAGAAAAGGCGCATGATATTGCCGTGCTGATGACGATTGGCGCCCGGCGAAACCAGGTGCGCAACATTTTCGTGTTACAGGGATTTCTTGTCGGCGTGACGGGCACGGGAATTGGGCTCGTACTTGGGTATTCGCTTTCCTGGATGGCGAATCACTGGAAACTAGTTCCTCTGAATCCGGAAGTCTATGCAGTTCCTTACGTGCCGTTTCACTCGAACGGATGGGACGCCGCCTGGATCGCCGCCGCTGCGCTGGCCATCTGCGTCGCCGCGACGATCTACCCTGCACGCGCCGCCGCTCGCACTCTTCCCGTCGAAATCCTCCGCGCCGAATAGGCAACACAAACTGGTTCAGCCGAATCTTTATCCGTCGAGATGGCCACTTCCATTTCCCCGGCGCGCGTCGGGCGGAGTGCCATTACGGAAGTACAGGTACGGCCACTGCAAGAGGCATCTGCATCCGCGACGATGTACCATTGTTGCGTGTTAGAATAAGATGTGAGAACGATGGAGATGAGCGATTGGGAACACCAAGAACTGTGATTCGCAAAGGGAAATTTCGCATCCAAAATGTGAAGGAGTTTGGGATCGGAACAGGTGACTCATCTGAGAGCCGGGGTATCATGAAGAAACAAAAGTAGTAAGAGATTGGCAGTTCGGCACTCGGATTGACTAGGAATAGGGCGGGCGAGACCGATGGTAAGCCAGGCCTCTATAACTGAAATTAGCCATACGGGGCAAATAGCATCCCCGGATGAATCTCGGGAACTTCTGCGCGCCGAAAAACTCACTAAGATTTTCCACTCCGGTAACTCTCAGGTAATTGCTCTAGCGGATGCGAATCTTTACGTGGTCCGCGGTGAAATGATTGCTCTGGTCGGCCCGTCCGGATCGGGCAAAAGCACGCTGCTGCATCTGCTGGCCGGGCTGGACACGCCAACAAGCGGTACAGTATACTTCGCTGGGCGTTCGCTGGGGGCGATCACTGAGCACGAGCGAGAAGAATTTCGCGGCCGTGCGATTGGTTTCATCTGGCAGAGGCACCAAATTCTGCCGGATTTCACGGCTACGGAAAACGTAGCCATGCCTCTACTCATCCGGGGAATGGCAATGGCTAAGGCGCTTGGTGTGGCGCGCGACTGGCTCAGCGAAGTGGGACTCGCTGACCGTTTGCAGCATCGCGCCGGTGAGCTCTCCGGAGGCGAACAACAGCGCGTTGCGATTGCACGGGCTCTGGTGAACCGGCCGAGTCTTCTGCTGGCCGACGAGCCCACGGGCGATCTCGACGAGCGGAACACGGAGTCGATTTTCGAACTCATGCAGCGGATCCACGGGACTCATCACCTGACTTCGATCCTTGCAACCCATAACCTTTCTTTGGCCCGGCGCGCGGATCGTGTATTGATGCTGGAGCACGGCACGCTTGTCGCCGACCAGGGAGCATTTGTGGCGCGTACCTCTCAGCGCGCCATTCCAGGGGAATCTTCGGCCCCGGGAGGACGCGGGTGACCCGTGTTTGAACGCTATACAGAAAAGGCGCGTCGGGTAATCTTCTTCGCGCGATACGAGGCGAGCCAGTACGGCAGCCCGTACATCGAAACCGAGCATTTGCTGCTTGGGCTGCTTCGCGAAGACAAGGCGCTTGCCAACCGCTTCCTTCGCTCTCACGGCTCCATCGAATCCATACGCAAGGAAATCGAATCGCGCATCACAGTGCGCGAACGCATCGCTACTTCAGTTGACGTTCCTCTCAGCCAGGAGTGCCGCCGCATTTTGAATTTCGCCGCCGAAGAGGCGGAGCGGCTGAATCACAAGCACGTCGGCACCGAGCATTTGCTGCTGGGCCTTCTGCGCGAGGAGAAATGTTTCGGCGCGGAGATTTTGCAGGAGCGCGGGCTTCGGCTTCCGGGCGTTCGAGAAGAGCTAGTGCGCACGGCGGGCGAAAAAGTCCCGGTGAGTCGACCGAAGGAAACGTCTCTTCTCGCGGAATTCAGCCGCGACCTCACTCAGGCGGCGATGGATGGGCAGCTCGATCCGCTTGTGGGGCGCGACCGCGAGCTCGAGCGCGCCATTCAGATTTTGTGCCGCCGCACGAAGAACAATCCTGTGCTGATCGGCGAGCCCGGCGTGGGCAAGACGGCGATTGTGGAAGGCCTGGCGCAGCGCATCGCGGACGGAGACGTGCCGCCGTTCCTGGCGGACAAGAGAATCCTGTCGCTTGACCTCTCGCTGATTGTCGCGGGCACGAAGTATCGCGGCCAGTTCGAGGAGCGCCTGAAGACCATCATGAAGGAATTGATGGAGAGCCAGAACGCCATCGTGTTTATTGACGAGCTGCACACGCTGGTCGGGGCCGGCTCGGCGGAAGGTTCGCTTGACGCAGCGAACATTTTGAAGCCGGCGCTGAGCCGTGGTGAAATCCAGTGCATTGGCGCGACGACGCCCGGGGAATATCGCAAGTCCGTGGAGAAAGACCGATCGCTGGAGCGGAGATTCCAGTCTGTGAAGGTTTCCGCGCCAAATGAAGAAGAGGCCATCCGCGTCCTGCAGGGCGTTCGCGACCGATATGAAAAATTTCACGCCGTTTCGTACACCGATGAGGCCATTCAGTATGCGGTTTACCTATCGAACCGCTACATTCCAGATCGCTTTTTGCCCGACAAGGCGATTGACCTGATCGATGAGGCGGGCGCTCGCGTCAAGCTTCGCCAGGCGATGCTTCCCGACGAAGTCGCAGAAGCGCAGAAGCGCGTGAAATTCATCGCGCACAGGATGGAAACGGCCATCGCCAATCAGGAATTCGAGAAGGCGCGCTTTTACTCCGAGGAGGAACGCAAGGAAAAGGAAAACCTCCGGACTTTGCGTGTCAGACTGAAAATTGACGACTCCTCGACAGGCACGGTCACGCGCGATGACATCGAAGAGGTCGTTGCGCGATGGACAGGCATCGCTGTTACGTCGATCAAAGAGGACGAGCAGCAGAAACTCCTGCGCATCGAGGAAGAGCTCCACAAACGCATCATCAGCCAGGACAAGTCCATCACCGCGCTGGCGCGCGCCATTCGCCGCAGCCGCGCGGGCTTGAAGGCGCCAGGACGTCCGGTCGGCTGCTTCTTGTTCCTCGGTCCCACCGGCGTCGGGAAAACGGAAGTTGCGCGCCGCCTTGCCGAGTTCCTCTTCGGAAGCGAGAAATCTCTGATCCGCTTCGATATGTCGGAGTATATGGAAAAGCACTCCGTGTCAAAACTCATCGGCGCCCCCCCGGGATACGTTGGTTACGAAGAAGGCGGGCAACTGACAGAGCGGGTCCGGCGGACGCCATACTCCGTGATTCTCCTGGATGAGATCGAAAAAGCGCACACCGACGTCTACAACATTCTGCTTCAAGTCTTTGAAGACGGCCAATTGACCGACGGCCTCGGAAACACTGTGGATTTCCGCAATACGATTGTGATTCTTACTTCCAATATCGGCGCGCGGCAGCTTCAGAAACAGTCCACGCTGGGCTTTGGCTCTCGCGCCGAAGAAGCTCAGGCAAAAAGCCTCGACGACGTTGTCATGACCGAAGTGAAGAAAGTGTTCAATCCGGAATTTTTGAACCGGCTCGATGAAGTGATCCTGTTCAACGCGCTGACGGACGATGATCTGTTGCGGATCATTGGTTTGCTGGTGAATCAGATCAACGACACGCTGATCCATCGCCAGGTGCAAATCCATCTGACGCCGGAAGCGCGGCAGTGGATTTTGGATAAGACCTGCACCGATAGAAATTACGGCGCGCGGCCGTTGCGGCGCGCGCTCCAGAAATACGTCGAGGATCCGCTTTCAGAGGCTTTGATTCAAGGCGGGCTTCAGCGCCCGGCCACCATCGAGGTTTTTCTCTCGGCGGATGGTCTGGCCTTCCGTCCGGTCGTCGAAGCAACCCCAGTGGCCCACTAGGGAATCCTACACGCGCATGCCAGCCGTCGGGGGACTGGCAGGGGGAGTGCAAAACATTGGAAGGCGGAGCGCGGCTTTGACTCAAAATCAAGCCGCAGGCAGAAAATTTTGTCTTCATACTGCATCGCCTGTCGTTCTGGTGTGCCTGTCGCTCGCCTTCCTTGCCACGCCATCGGCTCGCGCTCAGGAGACTGCGCCGCCTCAGCCACAATCCTCGGCCGCCGCGCCGCAACAAGGGATCATCGAACGAATTGAATTTGTGGGGAATCGCCGCATCCAGCGGGACACGCTCTTGGCGCGCATCCTTTCTCATCCTGGTGATCCTTACAGCGCAGACGCAGCCCGCCGCGATTTTCGGCTCTTGTGGAATACCGGCTATTTCGAGGACATCCGGCTGGAAGTGGAAGACAGTCCCGACCAGCCGAATGGCAAAATCCTGGTTTACTACGTCACCGAGCGGCCGACGATTCGCAATATCAATTACAAAGGCCTCAAGTCAATTACAGAGTCGGATGTTCTTGATGCGTTTAAGGAGCGCAAACTTTCACTGACGCAGGAGAGCCAGTTCGACCCTACCAAGATCAAGCGCGCGGAAATCATCATCGAGCAATTGCTTTCTCAGCGCGGCCACATGTTTGCCGCTGTAAAGCCGACCTACCAGCGCATCGCGGCCACAAACGCCGTGGAGCTCACTTTCAATGTGGATGAAGGGCCAAAAGTAAAAGTAGGTCACGTTGTGATTCAGGGAAACCGCGTTTTTTCGTCCAACCGGATCGTTCGCTCGATGCGGCATTCCCGGCCCATGGGAATCCCACTCGGCTTCGCCACCATCAATGTGTTTGCAAAGACCTACGACCGCAGCAAACTTGACGAAGATATCGCCGTCGGCGTCGTCGGCCTCTACCGCGACCATGGATATTTCAAGGTCAACGTCGGGGACCCGATTCTCCACACCTACAAAGTCAATACGGGAATATTTCCGCGCGGAGTTCCTTTCGTCGGACGCAGGCTCGGGATCCGCACCGACATCACTCTCCCCATTGAAGAAGGCGCGGAATACCGCATGGGCAAGCTCATCATCCGGAGCGGGAATCCCGACGAGCAGCTGTATTTCAAGCCGGAATTCCTCGAGGGCGCTTTCCCCATAAGGAAAGGGCAGATTTTTTCCGCGGCAAAGATCCGCAAATCGTTTGAGGACTACACGAAACTATATGGCGGTTTCGGTTTCATTGATTTCAACGTGAACCCGAATTTCGATGTGGACGACGCGACGAAAACCGTCAACCTGACTCTCGATTTCGACCAGGGAAAGCAGTTTTTTGTCCGGCGCATTGAATTTCAGGGAAACACCACGACGCGGGATAAGGTGATTCGGCGGGAACTGCTCCTCGACGAGGGCAGCCTGTTCAATGACCACCTGTGGGAGCTGAGCATCCTGCGCCTCAACCAGCTCGGCTACTTCGATACGGTCAAGAAAGAGAATGCGGACCTGAAACGCGATGTGAAGGCAGGTACGGTTGACATCAATCTCAAAGTGCGAGAAAAAGGCAAACAGTCCGTCAGCTTCTCCGGCGGCGTGAGCGGCCTCGCCGGAAGCTTCCTTGGGCTCGCCTACCAGACCAATAATTTTCTGGGTTTGGGCGAAACGCTCTCATTTTCCGCCGATTTCGGGAGCATTCAGCGCAGTTTCCTATTCGGCTTCACCGAACCGTATCTGTTCGATCGGCCGATATCTTCAGGCTTCACGCTTTTTTCGAACCGGTACAACTTCAACCAGCAAAAAGAGCTCTCAATCATCGCCGGCCAGAACATAGCCATCAATCCGGCTCTCGCGCAGAATTACAGCCAGAACAGCAAGGGCTTCACGATTTTCGCGAGCTACCCGTTGCACAAGTATGCGTTCACTCGCGTGTCCATCACTTATGGGTGGACCAGCAGCGACATCAATACAATCAGCCAGGCGTCCCAATTGCTCTTTCAGTCGTTGCAATTCAGCAGTACAAACGCTCTGGCTGGCAGCTCCACGCTGAATGGGATTGTCTCCAGCAAGATCACGCCTTCCATTTCCTATGACACGGTCAATAGCCCGCTAAATCCAACGGCCGGCAAGAGTTTCGAGTACTCACTTGGCCTGGAAGGCGGTCCGCTCGGCGGCAACTTGGACACGTTTTCCAACATATTCTTGATGAAGTATTTCCGTCCCACGTACCACAGGCGCAATGTCATCGCCATGCGCCTGCAGACCGCATGGACGACAGGCTATGGCGGAAAAGTTCTTCCCCCGTATGGGCGTTATTACCTTGGCGGCGAGACGGATGTCCGCGGATTTGAGTTTTTTAACATTTCTCCGTGGACGTTCATCCCCTCCCCCGGCAACACCACTGTTCCTTTTCTGGATCCCACCAAACTGGGTCCGAATGGCAGCCCTACGCCGTCGTCAATCAGCGTCCCCACTCTCCAATACTTTGCGACCCGCCCCGGCGGTGACTTTCAGACGGTGGGCAACATTGAATACCGGATTCCCATCGCCGGCCCGGTGAATTTCAGCTTATTTGGAGACGTGGGCATAGACGGAATCACGCGCACGAGTCAGCTGCAGCTCAGCCCGACTTCCGCACAACTGCTGGGAACGCAATACCCGAATCCCTTTTTTCCGAATACCACAATCTCGACCAGACTCCCGATTATCTCGGGAACGAATTTTCATCCGCGCACCTCGACCGGCGTGGAAGTTGTCGTCTTTCTGCCGATCATAAACGCGCCATTCCGTTTCTACTATGCGTACAATCCGACGCGTTTGGATCAGCTTATTTCGGGCCCCGCTGGCGCGTATTCATTGAGTCCGCGACTCATCGCGTCTCTGCCGCCGGGCGTGCTCCAAACCCAAATCATTCCGTTTTTGAACAATACTCTGAATCTGCAGGTCCAAAGATTTCCCACGGGCCTCGTCGAACCGCGCAGCACGTTCCGGTTCACAGTGGCACGTACCTTCTGAGCGATGAGCGAGGTAGCGTTGAATTACGCGGCTGTGCATGGTATGCAGCCCCGAGCACAAGCGGAGAATCAATCGATGACGCCAAAACAAGCGAACAGGTCGCGCACAAGGGGATTTATCTTGCGAAGGCTTGAGGGAGATTGGATGAGACCGTGCAGATGGGCAGCGATCTTGATGCTGGCAGCGGCGACTGCTGGCTGCGGCGGAAAGTCGTCGCCAAGTGTGGTTGTGTCGCTCTCTCCGACCGGAGCTGTGGTTCTGCTCACGAATACTCAGCAATTCAATGCTGGCGTCGGCGGAACCCAAAATACTGCCGTCACCTGGCAAGTGTGCAACGCCGCGAATCCTGCAGACGCCACGGGCAGATCCGGCTCCACAATTACGATGCCGACCGGGTGCGTGATCGGCAGCGCGACGCTTGGAAATATCAATACGTCTGGGCTATATACCGCCCCTGCTACGCTTCCCAGTCCGCCTACAGTCAGCATCGTAGCAACAAGCCAGGCAGTGACGACGGTATTCGCCGTAGTCAATGTAAATATTGATTCCGGTATCCGCGTAAGCGTGAGCCCGAGTTCGGCGACCATCGGCACTGGCGAGGGATTCCAGTTCACATCGGCTGTGACGGGAACACAGAATCAGAATGCTGCGGTCACGTGGGCCGTAGACGGCATCGCTGGCGGCAGCAATACTCCACCGAATGTTGTTGGCACGATTATGCCCGGCGCTTGCACGCAAACGCAGCCACCGCCCCTTCCGAACCCCAACATACCACCTAGCGCTCCCGGCACCAGTGTCGCCTGCTACACAGCTCCATCAGCTCCTCCGTCGGGGGGTAATATCACTATCAGCGCCACTTCCGTGGCCGACACGACGAAATCGGGGAGTTCCACTGTTAGTGTTACTGTGGCGACAGATCCGATTCTCAATTCCACAAACCCGTTGTTCCCGGCCTCCGGCGTCGAAGGGTCAGCGCAGCAGGACGTGTATCTGAGCGGCAGCAGCTTTTTCTCCACCGACCTCGTCTTCGTGAATGGCACGCTCGTTCCGTCCTTGTTTCTCGGCGCGAACAATATCCGGGCGGTAATTCCCGCTACATTCTTTTCCAATGCGTCGCCATCCACGCTCACAATCACTGTGCAGAATCAGGGAGGGGGCAACTCGTCCGCTCCTTTCATGGTGGCGCCCACCCGGCCGGCTATTGCTTCGTTTGTCCCTGACAGCCTTCCATTGAGCTCGGGGGGTCCCGTGAATCTCATCGGCGGTTACTTTTCTACTTCGACCGTGGCGACATCCCAGGGTCAATCTCTCCTAACAAATCTTCAGAACAGCCGCCAATTGAGCTTTAGTCTTCCCGCCCCGGCCACGCCGGGATTGCAACCTATCTTGATTCAGAATAGCGATGTTCCATCAGGCGCCCCGTCGCTTTCCTCTCTAAATGTGGCTGTGCCGCCCGCCGCTTCCTCGATTCAGTCGTCGCCGACAAAGGTCTTGGTCGGCACGAGTCCCACGGCAGTAGCTATTGATTCAGCCCTGGGCATAGCTGTGGTGGTGAATCAAGGCACGCCAGGAAGCCCCGGCACTGTCTCACTGATCAATTTGGACGCAAATCCGCCCGCACTCATGGGATCGGCCATTACCGTTGGAAACATGCCGACGAGTGTCGCCGTCGATGACCAGTTGCACTTGGCGGCCGTGGTGAATAGCGCAGACAACACGCTTTCCATCATCAATCTGCTGACGCAAACCCTGGTGGGCCCAGCGTTCCCGCTGCCCAGCAATCCGACGGCGACCTCGCCAGCGCCTTCCACGCCGATACCTCCGCCGTTCTCCATCGGCGTGAATCCTCTAACGCATCGCGCCCTGGTGGCCTATTCGTCCACGAACATTGCGACCGTCGTGGATCTCTCGACCAATCAAGTCGTGTGCATCCTTGGCGGCTCGAATCCAAGCATGCCCAAGAATTGTTCGACAATTCCCCTGAGCAACACGCGCCCAGTCAGCACGGGGACTGCTCCGCAAGTCGCCGTGGATCCCCAGTTGAATTGGGCGATCGTGACGCCGGGCGGAGCCGGCGCGATTTCTCTTGTGGACTTGGGCACAACTGTCACGGCGAGCCAGGTCGCGCGGATTCCCAACGTGATTGCCACGCTGACATTGACAACCACCACTCGCGGCGTCTCCATTGATACCGAGAGAAATCGGGCCCTCTTTACGGACCCCAGGCAGGCGAGCCTGACCCTGTTTAGCGATCTGGATCAGACTGTTAGCAATATTGGATTGGACATCAACGAAGTTGCTTCCGCAGTTAATCCGCTTACGGACGTCGGCGTGGTGGTGAACAGCTTGACAAACACAGCCACCGTGGTCGACCTGCAGACTCTCCAGAAGATCACGAGCGTCACCGTGGGTAGCTCTCCAATGGCTGTTGCCGTGGATCCTGGTGAGGACGTGGCGGTCATTGCCAACCAGGGAGACAACACAGTCTCGATCCTGCAATTGGGCCCGCTACTGAGCCCTCAAATCACCGAGATCAGCTCGCCGACGACATTCACGGTTCCACCTTCATCCTCGGGGTCGTTCACCCTGACCGTGAACGGCTTCGGGTTTGCATCCGGTGCATCGCCTGCATCTGTACGTCTCGACGGCACATCGGTTCCTACAACCGTGAGCTCCAACGGACGCCAGGCGACTGCAACGATTCCAAACAGTATGCTCAATGCGCCGCGTCGCTTCGCCTTGGACGTGATGAATCCGGGAGCGGGAGTCACGACGTCCAATGAAGAAAATTTTACTGTGATTGGAGCCGTGCCCGTCGGCTTGAATCCGATGAGCGTAGCGGTAGATTCGACGCTCAATGAGGCGCTGGTCACGGTTCAAGGCACAATCGATCCCAGCACAGGCGCGTGCGCGGCTCCGGGAACAGTTTCTCTTGTGAACATGGCCACTCCATCTGTCATCAGCTCTCTGCCCGTTGGCACCTGTCCTGAAGGAGTCGCTGTGGCGCCCCGGCTCCATCTCGCCGTCGTGGCAAATAACGGCTCGAACAATGCGACCGTCCTCGATTACGTCAACAAGGCTGTGCTTTCGACGGTCACGGTCGGTAATGGCCCAATGGGAGTCGCCGTCCAGCCGGATACTTCCACTGTCGCTATCTCTAATTTTAGTGACAATACTCTTTCCGTGTTTGGAATCAGCTTCGGCGTCGCCTCTAATCCCTCAACAATTCTCGTGGATCAAGGTCCGGTCGGCCTCAGCGTGGACCCCGACGACAACCTGCTCGCTGTGACTGCCGCCACGCAGAACACGGTGGACATCGTCAGTCTGAGTGGAAGCTTCATAACAGGCCGGCTGAACAATTTCCAGAACCCGACCGATGCTTCCTTCGACCCGATCACGGGCAACTTCCTGGTGGCCAACAGCCTCGCCAATAACATTGGAGTTGCTGACCCGGTGACTTTCGACGCGACCCCGATTCAAGCCGGCATCAACCCAACAGCTATCGCCTATAATTTCCAGAGCAGCACGGCAGTCACGGTGAATCGCGCCACGAACACCATGTCGGTCTTGGATTTTCTGGCGACCAACAAAAACGGCACCTTGACATTCTCCGGTCGTCAAGTGCGCGAGATTCTCCCCATGGGAGGCTCGAACGAATTCTCCGTGGCGATCAATCCGATGACCAACGTTGCAGCGGTGGTTGATCAGGCTAACGGCCGCCTGTTGTTGGTTCCGCTTCCACGATGACCTGGCGGCAGCGGTTTCCTGTCGGCCAACCAAAAGCAGCATTCCGTGCATCGCTAAAGCATACGGGGGAGGCAAGGGCCGATTCCATTTGACCCGCCGTCTGCGGAGTAGCTATAATTTCAAGTTTGCAATCCGCTCGGAATCCTGGATTGAGGAGCTATGATGAAGATGCGAAACATTGTCTTGGCCGGACTGGCCACCCTTTTGGCCGCCCCGGCGCTTTGGGCGCAGACTGGCGCTACTGCGGCTGCACCGGCGCCTTCAAAGGTCGCCGTGATCAGCCTTCAAGCCGCTATCCTTGGCACTGCCGAGGGCAAGCTGGCTTCTCAGGAGCTCCGCGCTCAGTTCGCCCCGCGCCAAACGGATCTGCAGAATCTCCAGAAGCAGATCGAAGACATTCAGCGGCGGGCGCAGGCCGGCACCACCACTCTCAGTGATGAGGAAAAAGCGCGCCTTTCCCAGGAATATGCGGCTCTCTCTCGCCGGTATCAGCGCGAGCAGCAGGACTTGACGGACGACGGCAACGACGCGCAGCAGTCAGCGGTCAATAAGATTGGCCAGAAGATGATGACGGTTCTCGACAAGTTCGCCAAGACCAACGGCTATGGAGTTGTTATTGATGAGTCGGCGCAAAACACGCCCGTAGTGTACGCCGCAAATCAGGCGGACATCACTCAGCAGATCATCAAGCTGTATGACGATGCCTATCCCGTGAAGGCAGCGACCCCGGCTCCTGCTAAGCCCGCGGCGCCGAAGCCGTCGTCCCAAAACTAAGGGTAATCAGACCAATGGCCCTTCCTTCCTTGAGGGGCCATTTTCATCTTCCGGGGCGCTGCATGATTGCCCGTTCGTTGGCTTGCGTTTCGTGGCACTCCCGCCTATACTGGTAATCTCTTGAAGCTGGACGAAGGTTCAAGTGGGCGCGAGCCCACTTTTTTGTTGGCGGCAAGTTTGGATTAGCGCCGGCGAGAACAGGCAGGGCCGGCCAGGCGCGGGTTTTGCGTGTCGATGGACTTGGAAAAGATTCGTGGCGCAGCGGAGCGCGTCGCACGCTCTCTCGGCGTGGAAGTCGTGGACGTCGAGTGGAAGGTCGGGAAGCAGCGTCTGTTGAGGCTGTATATTGACCGCCCGCCGCTGCCGGAGCAGAAGATCGGCTCTGGTGTCAGCCACAGTGATTGCGAAGCAGTCAGCAATCAGTTGAGCGTCATCCTCGACGTTGAGGAACTAGTTCCAGGGCCCGGCTACGTTTTGGAGGTCAGTTCGCCGGGGCTGGACCGTAAGCTGATGAAGCCGGAAGATTTTGCGCGGTTCGCGGGGCGATTGGTGCGCGTCTGGCTTTCGGAACCCGTTGAGAACCAGAAGTATTTTGAGGGCCGGCTTGGTGGAATCGCGGACGGAGCCGTGCAAATGTCGGTGCGGGATCGCGTGATTTCGTTCCCGTTCGCGAACATTCGCAAGGCGAATTTGGTGGTCGAGTTCTAGGGAGAAGTAGCGAATGGCAAGTTTGCTCTACCAGACAATCGAGCAGATCAGCCGGGACAAGCACATTGAACCGGAGATCATCGTCGCAGCCATTGAGGAAGCCATGGTCGTGGCTGCGCGCCGGTATTACAAGACCGAGGAAGATCTCCGCTCCAAATTCAATCCCGACTCAGGTCAGGTGGAGTTGTATTCCGTTCGCACTGTGGTGGATGACGTCGCGGATCCGCTGCGTGAAATCTCGCTTGCCGAAGCGCGAAAGCTTCAGCCCGAGATTGAAGTAGGAGGCGAAATTAGCCAGGCTCGCGCCACTGATGTCCTTGGCCGCATTCAGGCGCAGACCGCGAAACAGGTGATCCTGCAGAAGGTTCGCGAAGCCGAACGCGACACGATTTACAACGAGTTTCACACGCGCGTGGGCGAGCTCATCAACTGCATCGTCAAGCGGCTCGACGGCCCGGACGTGATTGTGGATATGGGACGCACCGAAGCGCGTTTGCCGAAGCGCGAACAATCGCGCCTGGAAACCTATAACGTCGGTGACCGCCTGCGCGTTGCCATTCGCGCCGTGGAAAAGGCGGCCAAGGGCCCGCAGGTGGTTGTGTCACGCGCCGATCCCGTGCTTGTGCAGCGCCTGTTCGAGATGGAAGTGCCGGAAATCTACGACGGCACTGTTCAGATCCGCGCCGTCGCGCGCGAGGCCGGCGAACGCACGAAAATTGCCGTTGAAAGCCGTGACAAGGATGTGGATCCCGTTGGCGCATGCGTGGGTATGAAGGGCATGCGCGTGCAGTCCATCATCCGTGAGCTGCGCGGCGAAAAAATCGACATTATTCCCTTCAATGAAGACACACTCGTCTTTGCCCAGAAGGGGCTGAGTCCCGCGAAAGTCACGCGCGTGCAGATTGTGGACCCGGAGGAGAGACGCCTCGAAGTCATCGTCGAGGATACGCAGCTCTCGCTTGCCATCGGCAAGAAAGGCCAGAACGTCCGTCTCGCCAGCAAGCTCATCGGCTGGAACATCGACATCAAGAGCGAGGAAGAAAAGCGCCGCGAGATCGAAGCGCAGATGACGGAGATGACCGTCGCCACCACGTCGCTCGCGGAATTGAAAGGTGTTGGTCCCAAGACGATCGAGAAGCTGGAGGAACACGGCATCAATTCCATCGAGAAGCTCGCGGACATGACCCCTGAGCAGCTCATCGAAATTCCAGGCATTGGCGAAAAGATGGTCGAAAAGATTCGCGCTGCGCTGGAAGCGCACTTCCAGGCCCTTGAATCGCAGCAGGCGGTGGCGCCCGAGGGCGAAGCTCCTGGTGAAGAAACTGTTGCCAGCGAGCAGGTATCTGATTCAGAAGTGTCTGGCGCAGGGAGCAGTCCAGATCAAGCATCTGAGGAAACCTCGGAGGGGCAGGGAGATGTAGCTGAGAATTCCTCCGAAATTGAGAATTCAGGATCTCAGGACGCTTCCGTTGAGTCCTCAGATTCCGGCTCTGTCGCGCAACCGAATCTGACGGACGAGGAGGATAAGACTTAAGCGGTGTCGGACGCCGGCCAAATACGCATTAACGAGCTCGCTCGCGAACTCGAGATCAAGGCCAAGGTCTTGATTGAGCATCTGCCCGAGTTGGGCATCGCCGAGAAGAAGACGCATTCGAGCTCGCTCGAACACGATCAGGCCGAACGCGTGCGCAAGCACTTCCGCGATCTAGCTGCTGCTGAAGCCGCCGCCGAGGCCGAAAAGCTGGCAAAGACTGCCGCAGCGAAGGCGCGCCCTGCCGCAAAGCCCGCTGCCCCCGCGCCTGCTCCTGCACCAGCACCCGCTGCTGCGAAAACTCCGTTGCATCCCGTTGCTCCCGCTGTGCGACCGGCCGCGCCTCCGGCAGTATCCGCAGTTCATCCTCCGGCTGCTGCTGCAAAGCCTGCTCCAACGCCAATTCCGCCGCATCCTGTGGCTCCTTCGGTTGCGAAACCCGGTGCGCCGGCTGCTGGCACTCGCGCACCCATCGCCGCCAGGCCCGCTGCGGCAGGCACGCCGCCAGTATCCGCGCCAGCTCGTCCCGGTGTTTCAGCTTCGGCCGCATCCAAGCCACTCGTCAGTCTGCCCAGGCCTCCTGCGCCTCCAACTCCTTACTCAGGGCATGCCGGGCCGCGCGTCTCCGCTTCCACTGCTGCCCCGCGGCCAGCGGGAGCCGGAGGGGCACCCAGGCCCGGTCGCGCGCCATTGCGTCCCGGCCAGCGCCCCAGTGGCGCGCCAGGACAAGCGCCTGGCGTTCGCCCCGGTCAAGCGCCCGGCGGAAGGCTCGCCGCGCCGTCCGCGCCTGCGACGAAAGCCGAACCCGGCAAGCCGCTCTACGCTCGCAAGCAACCCGCGCGAGCCCGGCCTACTATCGAAAAGCGTTTCGCTGAAGGCGAACGCAAACTGCATCCCGTCCGCCCGCGCGCTGGAGCAGCTGTCGGGCGCGCCGGCCACGCGGAGCCAGTGGCCGCGCCGGTCGCCCGCGAGCCGCGCGACATCACTATCACCGAAGGCATCACCGTGCGCGAGCTTGCCGAGAAACTCGACGTCCGCGCGAAGGAATTGCTCAAGACTCTCCTCGATCGCGGCATTTTCGCCAGCATCAACCAGGCGCTCGATATTCAATCTGCGACAAGTCTCGCGGAAGCCTTCAGCGGCGTCGTCCACGTGGTCTCCTTCGAAGAGCAAATGGCGCAGGAGGAAGTGGGCAGGGAAGAGAAGAAACCTGAGGCTCTTTCGCATCGCGCTCCCGTCGTCACTGTGATGGGGCATGTGGACCACGGCAAGACCAGCCTCCTCGACGCGATTCGCTCCACCGAAGTCGCCGCCGGCGAATCCGGCGGCATCACGCAGCACATCGGCGCTAGCCAGGTCCACGTGGACGGCCGCCGCATCGTTTTCATTGACACTCCGGGCCACGAAGCGTTCACGCGCATGCGCGCCCGCGGCGCCAAAGTCACCGACATCGTCGTTCTGGTCGTCGGCGCCGACGACGGAGTCATGCCTCAGACGCTCGAAGCCATCGACCACGCCCGCGCCGCCAAGGTTCCTATCGTCGTCGCGCTCAATAAAGTCGACAAGCCCGACGCGCAGCCGGAGCGCGTCAAGCGCCAGCTCGCTGACCATGGTTTGATGCCCGAAGACTGGGGCGGCGACACGGTCATGGTCGAAGTCTCGGCGAAGACCAAGAAAAATATCGACCGTCTCCTGGAAATGATTCTCCTCGTCGGCGATCTCCGCGATCTCAAGGCAAGCCCCGAATCGTCCGCGAGCGGTACAGTCCTCGAATCCCGCGTGGACAAAGGCCGCGGCCCGGTTGCGACTGTTCTCGTGCAGAACGGCACGTTGCATGTCGGCGACGTTTTCATCTGCGGCGCGGTTTATGGCAAAGTCCGCGCGCTTTTCGATGACAAGGGCCAGCCCGTGAAGGACTCCGGTCCTTCGACGCCCGTCGAAGTCCTCGGCTTGCAGGGCGTTCCCGACGCCGGAGACCAGTTCCAGGTCGCCGACGAAGCCCGGGCGCGCCATATTGTCGAGTACCGCCAGTCGAAACAGCGCGAGGCGTCGCTCGCCAAGTCCGCCACGTCGCGTCTCACGCTCGACCAGCTCCATGAACAGCTCATGGCCGGCGAAGTCAAGGAGCTTCCCATCGTCATCAAGGCGGACGTTCAAGGTTCCGTCGAAGTCTTGAGCGAAATGCTGCCGAAGCTCTCCGATGACCGCGTCAAACTGAAAATCATCCATGCCAGCGTTGGCGCGGTTTCCGAAACGGACGTCCTTCTGGCCTCCGCCTCCAACGCCATCATCATCGCCTTCAACGTCCGGCCCGAGCGCAAAGCCTCCGACATGGCCGCGCAGGAAAATGTCGAGATCCGCATGCACACGATCATCTACGAGGTCGTGGACGAGCTTAAGAAAGCGATGTCCGGCCTGCTCACTCCGGTGGTCAAGGAGACCTACCTCGGCCGCGCCGAAGTCCGCGACACGTTCCGCATCAAGGGCGTCGGCATGATCGCCGGCTGCTCCGTGCAGGAGGGAATCATCAAGCGCGACTCCCAGGTGCGCGTCCTTCGCGACAACGTCGTGATTTATACGGGCCGCCTCGGTTCGCTTCGCCGCTTCAAGGAAGACGTCGCCGAGGTTCGCTCCGGATTCGAATGCGGCATCGGGATTTCGAATTTTGGCGACGTGAAAGTGGGCGACGTGCTCGAATCCTTCACGGTTGAGAAGACGGCTCCCGTGGGCGTTTCCGCTTAGTTTGCTGTGCGAACCAGAGGCTGTCTCACAAATGGTTCCCATCAGGGCACGGCTTTTTACCCTGAGCTTGCCCGCCGTGGCGGGCGAACTCGAAGGGTAGCCGTGCCGAAAACGGCGGGAGAGTCAGGGGTTTTAGAGTCTGTGTGGCAACTCGATATTCCTTGTGGGTCGCGGCTTCAGCCGCGACATAAAGCCTTCCGATTCACGACGGCTTTAGCCGCTGAAGTACAGCAATGCGAATGAGAAACTGTTTCACAAACTGTTTTCTAGGGGGTCGGAGCTTTAGCTCCGACATAAAGACAGCGAAAACAGGGGCTTTCGCGTTCTGTGCGTCCCGACGCATTTGTCGGGAAGCCCCTGAAGCCTTTCCGGGCTGAGTTTCGTAAGGGCACGGCTTTAGCCGTGCCGTCACCGACGCGAGATGATTGCGGCTTCAGCCGCTGAGGTCATGACAGAATTACTGCGGCCTGACCGCCAGCTAACTTCTAATCTTTGAGCGGATCCTCCGCAACGGAGGTCGGAATGCCGATTGGCCTGATCACCCTGGAAATTCATATTCCTGACGCCCGCTCGCTCAAAGACAAGCGGCAGGTGCTTCGCAGCCTGAAGGACAAGCTGCGCGCCCATTTCAACGTCGCGGTGGCGGAGCTGGACCATCAGGACACCTGGCAGCGCTCCCAGGTCGGCGTCGTAACCATTTCCTCGGATGCGAGCCACTTGGAACAATCTCTCGCGGCCGTGCTCGCCGAGTCCGAAAATGTCCTCGGCCGCGATCTCGTCTCGCATGAGATCGAGTACTTCTGACCCGCCTCTCTCGCGACTGCGCAGCAGTCGCTTTGGGAGTGCGGCGGTCCGCGCCGCTTTGCCTTTCCGCAGCTCGCAATCGCTGTCGCGGCGTCGGCTCCGTAGAGGCCTCTTCACGCCTGCCCGCCGTGGCGAGCCGCCATTGATTCTCCAGCCTCTATCTTCGCGCCTCAAGCTTCCAGAACCGTAGAGGCGCTGCTTGTTTACCCTGCCTGCCCTGAGTGAATCCTAAGGGACGAAGGAAGGTCCCCCCGCGATCCCTCGAATTACGAAAGGCATTGCGCATGGCGCCTTTCTGCGCCCCATTCAATTGCGAGGATTTTTCGGTCAGAGTTAATCCAAGAACCATTCCTTCTTAGAGAAATCGATTTCGCTGGGCCACTTGGGCCTCAGTGTCATTACTGCCTGAAGGTTCTCTTCTATTAAATGCCGAGTCTCATTCTGCCAATCGCAAACTGATTCTGGGGATAGGCTCTCGAAGTACTTCCACTCTTCAACTTCCAGCAAGCTCGTGCCATCCGCTATTAGGGAATGTACTCTCGCGGCGACAAAGGCTCGCCCGAACTTGGCCTCCGCAACCTGCTTCGACCTGATCATAGCGTCACGTTCGATTGGTACTCTCCATGTCTCAAAGGCATTGGCTCCCAGGTCGAACGAGGGTAGGTTTTCGGAGAGGAAACCGCTCGCTGCATAAAACTTTGGTGATTGCCACGCTTGTACGAAGTGTTGCAGTTCATGGGCGAAGGTGACCGCAAAAATTAAGGCATCATCCGTCGGCGGAACCAGGCGAACATAAATGAGTGAATCGACCGGACCCTCGTCGTCGCACCGAACGTTTTCCAAAAAGACTGGCCATGAGTTAAATCCATTCGTCGGGGTATGGAAAGCTCGCGCATTTCCGTAACCCAGGTGTTCGAACGACAGCTCACCCTTGCTATCAAACCCACACAGAATGCGGCGGTCTGGCAGGCAGAACAAATTGAGAACATCACGACAACTTGACTCCCAGGTCTTTTCCAGCGTCGTAGGATTAAATTTCAGTGTTACCTTGTTCTTCATCTCGTACGTCTTGTATATCAGAAGTTTTCACTCTGAACCTGCCTCGACAAGCAGGCAATTTCTTAATTTGAGCAAAGGGTTATCGCGCCTGATTGTGACCCACCCCTGACAAGAGCTCGGCACTTGGGGCAGTGCCAGCCGTTCGGGCCGGGATGTTCGGACTGTTCCAAGGTCTGCCTAACCGGGGCGCACTTCTCGCAAAGAACAGTGGTTTCTGATAGCTTCTTCTGAACCATGATTCTCTTACTCCTGTCTAGCCTGCAATGGTGTCCGCCGCAATTATCCCATACCTTCCAGGATGCGAAATGAGCTTCTCAGCGGCGACGGAAGTCGTACTTATCCTCATTGGGCTCGGCTTTGCGTGGCAAGCGAAGAGGAATCACACGACGTCCAAAAAGATGTCCGGTCACATCATTTCGGCATATTTCGTACTTTTGGCAGCTACGATCTTTCTGGCCGGAATAAAGCTTGCGCTTGCAGCCAAGGCTTCCTCAATTATAGCCGCCGTCCTATTGGTGATTGGACTCTTCGGTATGAAGCATTCTCGGGATCTCGTCTACCTCGACTTTGATTCTCGGCGAACCCCTAGAGTGCGCCCTACCGTAGTTGATTCTAGGCTGGCGGAATTCGAGAGGGTGTTCGCTGCCCACATTATCCTGCTCGCAATCGCCCTCGGGCTCACAAGTGTGATCGTTTGGGCGATACTGCTACTTCGCCGACCGTGAGTTCTTACTCAAATCAGGACACTAGCAATTTTCCCTTGCTTTTGCTTAGGCCTAGTGCTAAGGTAGTAATGCTTTTGCAGCGTTACAGGAGCCGCGTGACAGGGAATCACGCAAACGCAAGTGCGCCCGCCGTGGCGGGCCAACGCCGGAACAAGCCTTCCGCAGACAAGATACCCCCGAACGAGCCAATTTCTAATCGCAACTCAAAATTATTAGACTTTGAGCTAAGTTGTTGCAAACAAACCACATCACATTCTCTAATCGATAACTTCGGAGCAAGTATTCTGCGACGTCCGCCGCAGCGACCTGTTGCGAAGGCGGATCGAACCTCCAACCTCAAACCTCCGGCCCCTCAACTCGAAGAGTTGACCCTGAGCGAAGCCGAATGGGCAGCGACTTCTAATCGTCCCTCTCCGCGATTAGAAACGCCCGTAAGTCACAGAAAACAAACGATCGCACCCATTTCTAATCGTCCCCAATTTGCGTTTTTCAATTTTCGTCTCTTCTCTGCTTCCCCTCCTTGATTTGTCTCTTTGCCTCGCCAATCTCTGTTTGATCTTTGCGTGAACACCAAACCTCAATTAGGATCATTAGCCATGACCGTTGCGGGACATCGTTACGAACGCATCGCAGAAGAGATTCGGCATGAAGTCACCCTGATGCTCGCGGGCGAGCTGAAAGACCCTCGCCTCTCAAATTCCGTCAATGTCACCGAAGTGCGTGTTACTCCGGATCTAAAACACGTTCGCGTGTACGTCGAGGTTGCCGGAGAAGCGGAAGAGCGCAAGGACACGATCGCTGGCCTTGCGGCGGCTTCCGGTTTCGTCCGCCACGAGCTCGTCGAACGCTTGCGGCTTCGCCGCGCTCCGGAAATTTTTTTCGTTCCGGATCAGACGGAGGAATATGCCCAGCACATCGAGGATTTGTTGAAAAAAACCAAGGAGCACGAAGCGCCCTGATTCATTCGCGCAATTCAATGTCCGCATCGCTCCCATGCCACGAACCTCAAAATCCGCAGCCATTGACGGCGCGCTCGTCATCAACAAGCCGCGCGGGAGAACATCGCACGACGTCGTGGAAGCGGTCCGCCAACTTCTCGGCTTCCGCCAGATCGGCCATCTCGGCACGCTCGATCCGCTCGCCACAGGCGTTCTTGTTCTTCTTCTCGGCCGCGCCACGCGGCTCGCGCAGTTCTATATCGGCCGCCGCAAACGTTACACGTGCGCCGTG
Organism: Candidatus Acidiferrales bacterium; assembly: GCA_035934545.1. GTDB lineage: Bacteria > Acidobacteriota > Terriglobia > Acidiferrales > UBA7541 > DAHUXN01. The sequence goes on along the minus strand of DASYXV010000052.1, from coordinate 79,431 downwards.
CGTTTTGGCTTTGCCACGGACACTTACGATGCCGATGGCGAGCCGCAGGGTCCCGATCTGGCGCCCGCGCTCGATAGAGCCAAGATTGAGGATCTTGCCGCGAAATTTGTTGGTCGCATTTTGCAGACCCCGCCGTCATTTTCTGCCAAGAAAATCCACGGCCGTCCGGCCCATGAATTAGCGCGAAAAAAAAAGCCTGTTGAATTGAAGCCTGTCGAAGTGGAAGTTTACGAATTTCGTCTGACGGCCGTAGAAGGCTCGCTGGCGCGCTTCACCGTCGAATGCGGCTCCGGCACCTATATTCGTTCACTCGCGCACGAATTGGGCAAGCTCGAAGGCTCCGGCGCGCATCTCGCCGAGATTGTCCGCACGGCCGTCGGTGAATTCACACTCGACCAGGCCATCGCGCTAGAAGATCTTGCAGCCGCGGCGCGAAGCGGCCGTGTTCAGGACTGCATCATTCCCCTGCGCGGACTTCTGTCCGACCTCCCGCGCGTCACTGTTCTCCCCGTTCTCCAGCGCCGTATTCAACACGGCGCGAAATTCAATATCCCCATTGCGCAGATTCAGCCCGGCCACGTCACCGCAGCGCAAGAAGCTCCTGCCGAGCTCGATTCGGGTGAGTGGAAGCCGGCGCGCCTTCGCGTCTTCAACGGCCAGGATCAGCTCATCGCCATCGCTCAGGCCGTTGTGCCGCGCACATATCAACCCGTCGTCGTCCTCGAAGCTGCTTCTTAGGGGTATCGCGGAGGAAAACTGCGATAATGCAAATTGAATTGTTCAGAGATTTGTTGCGGCCAACCTGTCTACGCATCAAGGCTACGGCCGAACGGCCCGAGGCGTGAACGCTCCGCTGCCACCGACTGGCGCGCGGCCCGCGTATATGGGCTTCCCCGTCGTCGGCCCAAATCGCACGATTCTCGGCGTCACCAGGATGAGCAGCTCCGTCGTATCTTCCTGCTTGTTGTGCTTGCTCGCGATGCGCCCCAGCGTCCCGAGGCCCGCCAGCCCGGGCGTGCCTGTGATGGTGTTCATCTGCTGCGTTTCCAGCATCCCCGCAAGAGCCGTAGTCTCCTCGTCCTTCACGCGCACAATCTGGTCCACGGATTGGTCGCTGATGACGGGAATTCCGTTGACGTTATCCCCCGTCAGGCTTCGGAGCTCGAAATTCATCTCGATCGTCACTTCTCCGTTCAAGTTCATGTGAGGAGTGGCTTTGATTTTCAGGCCCACGTCCTGGTATTCCGCATTGGGAAACAAGTTCAAGGGAAGGCCGCCGCCCGGCGACGTGAAGCTCGCGTTGTTGAGCAGCACAGTCACGGTGTTTGCCATCGAGTCGGCGATCGCGAGATCGGGCCTGCCACTGCTTGTCAAGATTGTCGCCACCAGCCCCGCCGGTCCTGTCCCTGTTCCCAAATCCAGCCGCGGCGCAAACGTCCCGTCGCCATTGCCGATGAACACCGAAACCGTATTCGCCGTCTGGTCCGACACGGCGAGGTCGGCCTGGCCATCTATATTGAAGTCCGCGGTCGCCAGCGCCACCGGACTCGTTCCTGTCGCGAAATTGGTTGCCGTGCCGAATGTTCCGTCGCCATTTCCGAGAAAAACGGAAACAGTGTTGTCCGCCTGATTCGCGACCGCAAGGTCTATGTTGGAACTGGTCGCGCTATGGAACTCCGCGGCGACGACCGCGGCCGGAGAGTTCCCAGTAGCCAGCGTGCTCTTCAGCGTGAATGTCCCGTCGCCCTTCCCGAGGAAAACAGAAACGGTGTTGTCGGCTTGATTCGCCACCGCGAAGTCCACAACATTGCTGCCACTCACCATCGCCGCCGCAGTGATCGCCGATGGCGTCCTGCCCGTGGTCAGCACACTTCCCGTCGTAAATGTTCCATCTCCATTCCCCAGGAAAATGGAAACGGAATTTCCGGGCGCACCGGTTGTTCCCTGATTCACCACGGCGAGATCGGCAATCCCGTCGCCACTGAAATCCGCAGTCGCAATCGCCTCGGGGTTGCTCCCCGTTGACAGCGTCGTCTTGAGGGTGAATGTCCCGTCGCCGTTTCCGAGGAAGATGGAGACGGTGTTGTCCTTCTGGTTGACCACGGCAAGATCCTGATGTCCGTCGCCATTGAAGTCCGCGCTGACGATCGCCACCGGCTGATTTCCCGCTGTCAGTGGCGTCCCAATGCTAAACGTTCCGTCTCCTTTGCCTAGCAGAATCGTAACTGTGTTGTCCCCGTGATTCGCCACCGCCAAATCTTCATTCTCGTCGGTGTTGCTGTTAAAGTCCGCAGCAGCCACGGCTAGCGGATCAATGCCAGTCGGCGTATCCACTCGGGGGAAGAGATCCGAGGTCACTGTGGGGACGAAGTGCGAAGTTCCGAGGTTTGCGGAAAACGTTGCCAGTGTAATCGGCACACGCTCTCCCACGAAAAACGTCACCGGCTTATCGTTTTGCGCGCGTAGCAGGATTCGCCTGCCGCTGCGCACCACATTCAGCATCTCCGCAAACGAAGCCGCCGCGCCCGGCAGCGTGGCCAGGAACGTGGTCTTTCCCCCGCCGAATGCCACAAGCGGCGGAATCAGCGACCCGAGCGAAAGCTGCCCGGAACTGACAAGCGCTGCAATTTGACTTGCACTCAAACCCGAAGTCGCGCTCGTCGACCCAAATAATTGCTGAATCACGGAGATCAAGCCCTGCGCGGACTGCTCTGCCGTCTGAAGTTCTTGCGGGGTCAAACTGAATGTTGTCGCCGACTCCGGCGGCGTGATTCCCAGCTGCCGCGCCGCAGTGCGGTCGACTTCGAGCACTTCCATTTCCAGTACCATCTCGCCCTGAGGTTGCTCCAGTTGGTCGAGGAGCCGGCTCGCCACTGAGACCGCCTGCGGGGTGGCTCGCAGGGTGATCTCCCGAGTCGCCTGGTTCAGATCCGCCCGGTTGATCCCGGCGATGGTGCGCACCACGCGGAGCATCTCCGTCATATCGGCTGGCGTCACCGAAGAGGGAAGCTGCGCCGTTCGTACCACCGACACGTCGTATTGACGCCTCTTTTCCGGCGTGTCCGAAGTGACGAAGAACAGCCGTTGCGTCAGCGGCCGCCAGAATGTGCCGGTCATGTCTCCGAGCGCCTGCATAGCCGTCATGAAATCCACGCTTTCAAGATCCAGCCTTACTGGTCGCCGCACAAGGTCCACATCGAACGATGCTTCCACGCCGAACTGGCGCGCCACTTCCTCGTACGCGCCCATCGTGTCCCCGTCGAATCTTAAGTCGCGCGTCCCCGTTAGAGGCTCCAGCCGCACCGCTCCAGCCGGTTGGACCAACATTTGGTGCAGCGCTGCTGTTGCTGCAGGCGCAAGCTGTGCGAGCCGCTCGCGCACGATTTGGTCGCTCGGGTCGAGTGCCAGCGCGCCATTCAATTCCTTGCGCGCCTGCTCGTCTTGTCCCATCAATGCGTCTCGTTCCGCCCGCTCCACGGCCTCGTTCACCAGTTGGCTTCGCGCGATTTCGCGACGCATTGCGTACTCACGGCTGCTCGCGTCGTCTTTTGCCGCCTCGGTATAAGCGGCGAATGCCGCAGCCCAGTTCTTTGCTTTCTCCGCCTTCAAGCCGCGTCCGTACGCCTCCACAGCTTTTTTCGGATTTGGCTGCTCGGTTTGATTCTTTGGCGGCGCCTGATTCGCGGAAGCCTGTGCGAGGGGCTTCGCTTGTTTCATTTCGGACAGTGCGGCTGCGAAACTCGGCGCGATAGCGGCCAGGCAAGACGCTGCGAAGATGGCTCTCAATCTCAAATTCAGTCTCTCAAGACCATCTTATAGAGATTACGGACTGATGAATGACGTTGCTTGCGCTTGTGCCTTGAAAGCCAAAGCTTTCACGGCCGTTCGATTGACCCTAAAGTCAGCCGAAAATCTCCACACACATTGTCTGGGAAGGGAATAAACGTACAATCCTTCGTTGCCGTTTTTGAAGCCAGGTAGTTCACTTCGGCTAAGTAGAATTCCGATCTTGACAGAATGACAGGATCCCTAGAAACCTGCCCTCCGAGCTATTCCAAAACCACTCTCCAGCTAATGCCGGAGCGAATTGCCACTAGGCATGCCGCATTCTTTACGGTTATCCTGCATCGCGGGATGTGCTTACTGTACCGTGGCTGGCGATCATCGCGATTGCTTCATTGCGGTAAGTTGGTTTGAAGTGCTTGCAGCGGCTTGACTCGGAAAGAAGCTGATATGCAGGAACAAACAATGTGGAACGCTGGCCTTTACGACGGCAAGCATTCCTTCGTCTGGAAGATGGCTACCGGTCTTATCGATCTTCTTGCCGCTCAACCGGGTGAACGCATCCTTGATATCGGCTGCGGCACTGGCCACCTTACCGCGCAAATTGCCAAAACGGGCGCCCACGTCACCGGAGTGGATCGTTCCCCTGAAATGATTGGCCGGGCGCAACAGGAGTATCCGGACTTGCGATTTCATGTGATGGACGCTCGCGAAATCGCATTCCCCGAGTCCTTTGACGCCGTGTTCTCCAACGCCACTCTTCATTGGATTACAGAGCCAGAGCGCGTCATCACAGGAATTGCCCGCTCCCTCCGCCCTGGCGGGCGCTTCGTCGCCGAATTCGGCGGCAAGGGCAACATCGCCCAATTTCTGGCAGCCGCCGATCGCGCATGGTCGCGTTTGGAATTCCCAGCCACAATGCCGCATCCCTGGTTTTATCCGAGCGTCGCCGAGTACGCAGGGCTTCTCGAGAATCACGGGCTCGAAGTCACCCATGCAAGTCTCTTCGATCGCCCTACACCCCTGGAAGATGGAGAGCGCGGCCTCCGCAACTGGATGGAGATGTTCGTCGGCACTCTTGTCGAGACGCTTTCCAGCTCACAGCGCGAACAATTCAAAGCTGCGGTCGAACAAGAAGCGCGGCCTGCCCTCTTCCGCGATTCGCAATGGATCATGGATTACCGGCGCCTGCGCATCGTTGCTAACCGTAGTCAACACTGAGGGGGCTATGCTTCGAATCAGGGTGGCACCGATGTTCTCTTTCCGGTTGATATGGAAAGCGATTTGAACTGAAGCGAGGATGTCCAACAAGAAGAAGGATTGATACGTAGTTCGCACTGCCAAGGCCGGAGCAATTGCCAGAATTGCTGCCATCGGGATGAGACGGATGCGCATCTTCGCGCCACGTCTCCCGAAATCAAGGCCAAACTCAGGCAATCCTGATCAGTGAATTCAGTCTCAACCACCTTTGCAAATGTCTACTACTTGTAGGGTATTTCCCTTGACGACTGGAAAAAGGCGAGATACACTGTTCTTTCTAGTTGATACAATGTTTCAACTAACTTTCACATGCTTTCAGCCCTCTTAGTCGCTCTTCGGGAAGGCGTCGAGGCTGCCCTCGTCGTCGGCATCGTCTTAGTGTACCTCAACCGCACGGGGCGACGTGCGCTGGCGCGTTATGTTTGGAGCGGTGTAGCCTTCGCCGTATTTTGCAGTTTCATCGCCGCAATCCTTCTCGACCGCTGGCAGGTCAGCGAAGACGGTTTTGAGGGCGTCCTCATGCTGGCTGCCAGCGCCCTGGTTGTCTCGATGATTATTTGGATGAACCGCATCGCGCGTCGTTTGCGCAAGGACATCGAGGAGCGCGTCGAGACTTATGCCCAGCGAGGCGAACGTTTCGCCGGGCTCGGCATCGGCTTGTTTGTGTTCCTCATGGTGCTGCGCGAAGGCGCCGAGCTTGTCCTGATTCTTCGCGCCGTCGAGCTCTCCATCACCGGCGTGCAGGTCTGGATCGGCACCGGAATCGGCCTCGCCGTGGCGGTCGCTGTTGGCCTCTTTTTCTTTCAGGGTACGCTCAAAATTCCCCTCGGCCGCTTCTTCGCGGCCACCAGCACGATTCTCATGGTCATCGCTTTCCAGCTCGGCCTCACCGGCCTCCACGAATTGAGCGAGGCCCAGTGGATTCCCTCAAGCAAGCAGGAAATGGCCACCGTCGGGCCGCTGGTTCGCAACGAATACTTCTTCTTCGTGGTTGTCCTCGGCGTCGCCGCGCTTGCTGTGCTCCGCGAATGGCTGGCGCTGCGCCATGCCGCCGCCGAATCGACTGCAAATCCAGCGGAAAAGCGGCTGCGCCAGTGGGAGCACCGCCGTCAGCGCATATGGAGTTTTGCCGCCGCGCTCCTCTGTATCGCTGTCATTTTATCTCTCACCACCGAATTCATTTACTCTCGCGCTTCCGCAGCGCCTCCTCCGGCGCAAACTCTCGCTGCCGCTGGCAACTTCATCCGCATACCTCTAACAAATTTGGCAGATTCGAATTTGCATTTCTATTCCGCCGATGTGCAGAACACTTCCATCCGTTTTCTCGTGATACGCAAGAGCGACGGCAGCTATGCCACGGCCCTCGACGCCTGCCAAATCTGCGGGCGCATCGGCTATCGCCAGGATGGCTCGACGATGGTCTGCCGCAATTGCGGCGCGGCGATTAACATCCCTTCAATCGGCCAGCCCGGCGGCTGCAATCCTGTTGCGTTTCCATCGCACGTCGAAGACGGCAATCTCGTAGTGGACCTTTCGGCGCTGGCCGCCGCGAACGCCAAAGTGCACGGCTAAGCCCGCATAAATCATGTTCATCCGGCTCCTTCGCGAATCCATTTCCCGCAATCCGCGTCGCAAGCTGCTTACCGCATCGGCTCTGCTTGTCGGCATGGCTGTTGCCACTGCAACAATTTCCGTGGCAGTCGGCGTCGGCGAACAGCTTGCTCGCGAATTTCGCAGCCTCGGCGCGAACCTCCTTGTTACGCCGCAATCCGACACGCTCCCCATTGAAATCGGCGGCGTGGATTACCGTCCTGTAAGCGAAGGCGCGTATCTTCAAGTCGCGGACCTGCCCAAACTCAAGACGATCTTCTGGCGCAACAACATTCTCGGCTTCACGCCATTCCTCGATGTTCCCGTCGGCTTCACCATCGGAAATTCGCCTAAACCTGACGCCGTCGAAATCCATGCCACGCTCATCGGCACATGGTATCGCCACGCAGTTCCTCTCTCAGACAGCACGTCTTTCGTCACTGGCGCGAGCGCCACGCACACCTGGTGGCAGATTCGCGGCCAATGGTTCACCGATGACTCGAATCAGTGCGTTGTGGGTTCATCGCTCGCCGCGCGCAACCGCATCTCCGTTGGCGACACGCTGAAGCTCAGCGCAGGCGGCCGCTCGGCAACGCCAACCGTCACGGGGATTGTCACAACAGGCGGCGCGGAGGACGATGCGATACTCTGCCCCCTGAGCCTCGCGCAAAATTTGTCGGACAAACCCGGCGCGTTTCGCCAGCTTTTCGTCAGCGCGCTCACCAAGCCCGCCGACGCGCTGGCCGCGAAAGATCCCGACAAGATGACACCGACGGAATACGATCGCTGGTATTGCTCGCCGTACATCACTTCTATCGGCCACCAGATCGGACAGGTTCTTCCGGGCACCGAAGTCCGCGCCATCCGCCGCGTTGCGGAGACTGAAGGCCGCGTCCTCTCCCGCGTCAGCCTCCTGCTCTGGATCGTCACCATCGCCGCGCTAATCGCGGCTTGCCTCGCCGTCGCAGCGACGTCGGCCACCACGGTGATGGAGCGGCGCGCGGAAGTTGGCCTCATGAAAGCGCTCGGCGCAACGAATTTTCTGGTTGGCCTGCTGTTTCTCTCCGAGCAGTTGCTCATCGCTGTAGTCGGCGGGGCATTCGGATTTCTCATCGGCGCAGGTCTCGCGCGCGAACTTGGTCTCACCGTCTTCGGCGTGCCGACTTTGCCGCGGCTGATTCTTCTCCCCGTGATCATCGCGATCGCCATCCTTGTCGCGGCAGCGGGGAGTTGGGTTCCTCTCTATCGCGCGGCGCGTTTCTCTCCCGCGCCCATTCTGAGGGGCGAATAATGTTTCGCCGCATCCTGTTCCATCTCCTGCGCGGCAATCGCGTTCGCTTGACTGTTGCACTTCTCGCGCTCACTAGCGGTGGCGCAGTTGTCTCCGCTCTGATCAACCTCGATCTGGACGTGACACGCAAACTGACTCAGGAATTTCGCTCTCTCGGCGCAAATCTCGTCATCTCCGCGCCCCAGTCCGTTGCCGTTGCCTCCGACGCTCCGGGCCTCATGGACGATTCCGCGCTTCAGACAATCGAGCGCATGCAATTTCCTGGAGTAGCCGCGGCGCCTTATCTTTACCTCATCGCTCATGCCTCCTCGGACTCCGGCGGGAGTGTCGTCGTTGCTGGCACATGGCTGGATCGTGCGACACAGCTCGATCCCTGGTGGAAAATTACCGGCGAAACGAAACTCTCGCGCGACGATTTGTCACATTGCCTCATCGGCCGCAACGCTGCTAGCAGCCTTCACGTCTCTCCGGGCAGCGTACTTCTCTTGGATTTCGAAGGCCGCTCCCAAAGATTAATTGTCTCTGGAGTAGTTGATGCAGGCGGCTCGGAGGACAATCAGGTTTTCGTCAGTCTCCCCGTCGCGCAGAAGCTCGCCGGACTCGACGGCAAGATCCAGCTCATCCAGCTCAGCGTCTCCGGCTCCGCCGACAAAATGCGCAGCGTCGCCGCTCGCCTTAGCGCCGCGCTCCCGGCGCTAGATGTTCGCCCCATCCGCCAGATCACGGAAGCCGAGGGCACGCTTCTTCATCGCATTCGCTTCCTGATAATTTCGACCGGCATCTTGATTCTCGTTCTCACCGCGCTATGCATCCTCGCGACGATGGCCGCGCTCGCCATGGAGCGCCGCCGCGACGTTGGCCTCATGAAAGCTCTCGGCGGCTCGATTCAAAAAGTCGTGCGCCTCTTCCTCGCCGAAGTCGGCATTCTCGGAACAATGGGGGGGCTTCTCGGCTACGCCCTCGGCATGGCGCTTTCCGTCTGGATGGGGCATCGCGTCTTCGGAGCGAGCATTTCGCCGCGGTGGGAAGTTCTTCCCGTCACGGTCGCCTTGATGCTCCTTGTTTCGCTGGCAGGTGCTTTGCCATTGCGTTTGCTCGGCAATGTGCGTCCGGCTGTCATTTTGCGAGGTGAATGAAGTCGATGCCGCTTGTTGAAATTACGGGCTTGAGCAAATTCTTCGGCGACGTCCGCGCGCTCGATGGCATCTCCTTCGCGGTCGAGGCTGGCGAATGGATCGCCATCATGGGCCCTTCCGGCTCCGGCAAGACGACGCTCATCAACATCCTCGGCGGCCTCGATACGCCGACTGACGGCCATGCGCTTGTGGACGGCGTTGACGTCGGTCGCCTCGACGAAGCCGGCCTCACGCGGTTTCGCGCAGAAAAAATCGGCTTTGTCTTCCAGCAATTCCATCTTGTTCCGTATCTCACGGCGCTCGAAAACGTGATGCTCGCCCAGTATTTTCACAGCGCCACGGACGAATCCGAAGCCGCTGAAGCTCTTCGCCGGGTCGGACTTGGCGATCGTCTCGCGCATCTTCCTTCGCAGCTCTCCGGAGGCGAACAGCAGCGTGTCGCCGTCGCCCGCGCGCTTATCAATCATCCCAAGCTCATCCTTGCCGACGAACCTACCGGCAACCTCGACGAAGCCAATCAGGAAATTGTCATCCGCCTCTTCCGCGATCTCCACAACGAAGGTCACACGATCCTTATGGTGACGCACGATCCCTCGATGGGCGGCCTTGCGGATCGCCGCATCGAACTGGCTCATGGCCGCCTCGCGCAGATTACGATCTATTCCGCCGAGGACGAAGCCCGCTTCGATCACGTCCTCGAGGAACTCTGGCTTTGCGCGGAGTCTGGCAAGCGCGCGAAACTCACTCGCTTCCATTCCCTTGATGCCGACCCCGAGCGCACACTGCAACGCCTCTCCGTCCTTGGCCTCGTCACCGTTCGCAATTCCGAGGTTGATCTCACCGATCCCGGCCAGCGCCGCGCCCGCGACGTGGTCCGCCGCCGCCGGCTCGCCGAACGTCTGTTCACTGACACATTCTCCGTCGCCAACGCCGAAGCTGATTCACAGGCCTGCAAATTCGAGCACATCATCAGTCCCGAGCTCGACGAGCGCATTTGCCGCTTCCTCGGCCATCCAAAGACGTGCCCTCACGGCAATCCCATTCCTCCCGGCCCCTGCTGCACTTCGAAATGAGCGCGTTAGAGCAAGGATTTCCATGCCAATCCCGCTAGACATCCGCAAGAAGCCCATCGAGGTTAAAGTCCACGTCTCCACGGGCGCCGGCGTGGACATCGTATGGTCAGACGCCCACACGAGCCACTACGATTTTGCATATCTTCGTGGGCATTGCCCCTGCGCGACGTGCAGGGAAGGCCACGGCAAGCGCAAGGAGGCTGCTTCCGAGAAAGACCCCAGTGCTTTGCCTATGTTCAAGCCTAGAGTCACGGCTCGTGCCGCCGCTGCCGTCGGCACTTATGCCATCCAGATCGAATTCACCGACGGTCACACAACCGGCATCTACAGTTTCGACCATCTCCGCGAAATCTGTCCTTGCGACGCCTGCGCCCGCGAATTCCGAGCCAAGAGCTAGGCCGGCTCTCCGCTCCTGTCCTTCCGTACAGCTTATGCAATTCGGCTTATTGTTAATCGTCGCGACAAGTCCTCCCGCCCGTTCGCTTGTCTTTTCGGCCCTCCGCGTTAGCATGAAATCAAGGTAAAACAACCGAGTCCCTCGGCGGAACTGCCGCCGGTTCAATTTCATGCAGTGGAAAGGTTGATGGAGAGTCTTCGATGAGAAAAGCATTCTTGTCCTTGCCCGTGCTCCTGCTTTGCGGTGCGTCTCTTGTCTCCGCGCGGCAGCAATCCCAGTCCCAGCAAGAAAAGTCCGCCCCGCTCTACAGCATCACGCTCGAAGGGCGCACGACGAAGGCTGTTAACTATCTCCACAGCAACGGCCCGACGCCGATCGATTTCCAGGGCACTCCGCTTCTCCCCTACGGTAAGGGCGAAGCCAACGTCGAATCGAAGAAAGGCGCCGTCAAGATTCACGCGAAATTCTCCGGTTTGCTCCCCGCGACGAAGTTCGGCCCGCAGTACCTCACTTACGTCTTGTGGGCCATCAGCCCCGAGGGGCGTGCGACGAATCTCGGCGAAATCCTGGCGCCCAACGGAAAAGGCAAGCTCGAGGTCACTGCTCAGCTTCAGGCCTTTGCGCTTATCGTCACTGCCGAGCCTTACTTCGCCGTAATGCAGCCGAGCGAGCTTGTCGTCATGGAGAATGAAGTCCGTCCGGACACAGTCGGCAACGTCGAGGAGATCGACGCCAAATTCGACCTTCTCCGCCGCGACCAGTATTCGGTCCTTTCCACCGATTATCAGGCGCCGAAGCTGCAGCCCGGTGTGCCTCTCTCGATGAATGAAGCCAGGAACGCGGTGCAGATTGCGAAAGCCATGGGCGCCGATCATTACGCGAGCGACAGTTTCCAGAAGGCATCCCGGTTGCTTCAGGACGCCGAAGGTTATCTCACGCATAAATCCGACATGAAGCAACTCGAAATGACGGCGCGCGAATCCGTGCAGACCGCGGAAGATTCCCGCGCGATCGCCGTGAAACGCCACAATGAAGAGTTGCTCGCGCAGGAGCAGGCTGCCGCGCAAGCACGCGAAGCGCAAGCGAAGGCTCAGGCCGCCGACGCCGAACGCGCAAAACTCGAAGCGGAACTCGCCGCCGAACGCGCGGCGCGTGAAAAGGCTGACGCCGAAGCCGCCACGCTGAAGGCCCAGGCCGACGCGCAAAAGTTAGCCGAAGAGAAAGCCCAGGCAGAAGCGGCCAGCGCCACCGCTCTGAAACAGCAGCAGGACGCCGAGCTCGCGCGGGCTGCCGCCCTCCAGCAGCAGCAAGCGGCTCAAGCAGAAGCGGCGCGCGCTCAAGCCGCCGCGCAGCAGTCTGCCGATGAAGCCGCGAAAGCTCAGGCTGCCGCGCAAGAATCCGAGCGCCAGCGCCAGCAAGCCGAGGCCGACAAGGCTGATCTGCGTGCCCGGCTCCTTAAGCAGCTCAACATGGTTCTTCAGACCCGCGATTCTGTCCGCGGCTTGATCGTCAACATGTCCGACGTGCTTTTCGACACCGGCAGCTATACGCTTCGCCCGGCCGCGCGCGAAAAGCTCGCGAAAGTCTCCGGCATTTTCCTCGCCTATCCGGGACTGAAATTGCAGGTCGAAGGCCATACGGATAGCGTGGGCACGGACGAATTCAATCAGCGCCTTTCCGACCAACGCGCAGGCGTCGTCCGCGATTATCTCGTTGCGCAAGGCGTCTCTACGGATGCTGTCACCTTCGCTGGATTCGGCAAGACGCGCCCGGTCGCTTCGAACGATACGGCGGAGGGACGCCAGCAGAATCGCCGTGTGGAAATCGTCGTCAATGGCGAGGCCATCGGCACTAGCGCTGCCGCTGCTCCGCCGGCCACATCTCAGCAATAAGTTTTTGCTTTCGGTAGAAAGTTGTAAGAAGAGGCTGCAGCACGCGCGTATCCACTGTGCAGGCGCTGCGGGCCAGCCGGGACAGAAGATCGTCTTACCAAGGCCGTTTCCTCTTAGTCTCACCGCGCCAATCCGCCCATAGACACGAGGCTCGATAGGCCCTATAGTTTTCTCCGCAAAATTTCATTCATGTCATCGAATCCCACACCGCCCGGGCTGCCTCAGAATCCTGCTCGCCCTGCCGTCAACGTTCTCGTCGCCACCACGGCGATGCTCAGCTTCATTTCCTTTTGGCGCGCCGGCGCCATCGTCCTCAATGACCTGGCCTCGTCCGCTTATTACGCTGGCGGCGACGCTGAGCAAGTCATCGGCAAGTCGGCCCCCTGGTTCATTCTTGCGGTCATGCTGCTCGCGTATTGCGTATCCCTCATTTACGTCGAAAGCTGCAGCATGTTCGTCCGCGGCGGCGTCTATCGCGTCGTCAAGGAAGCCATGGGCGGCACGCTCGCCAAGTTCTCCGTCTCTGCCCTGATGTTCGACTATATTCTCACCGGCCCCGCAAGCGGCGTGGCTGCCGGGCAATATGTCGCCGGGCTTTTGAACGACCTGTTCCAGTACCGGCACATGCATATCGTGCTGCCCGTCAATTCCACTGCATTGTTCGTCGCCGTCGTCGTCACGGTCTATTTCTGGTGGCAGAACGTGAAGGGCATTTCCGATTCCAGCGAAAAAGCCCTTCGCATCATGTATTTCACCACTGTCATGGTCGTTATTCTCATCGGCTGGTGCGCGTACACGATCTGGATTCGCGGCGCTCACTGGCCTCCCGCTCCCGTCGCCGCGAACATGGCTCTGGACGAGACTTCCCTCGGCTGGATGTTCCACTGGCGTTTCGCGCACACCGTCACGCTCATCGCCATCTTCGTGGGCCTCGGCCACTCCATCCTGGCCATGAGCGGCGAAGAAACGCTCGCGCAGGTCTATCGCGAAATGGAGCACCCCAAGCTCCCTAACCTCAAGAAGACAGCTCTCCTCATCGTGGTTTACAGCCTAGTCTTCACGGCCTTGGTCACGATTTTCGCGGTCATGATCATCCCCGATTCCACTCGCCCCCGGTTCTACGAAAACCTGATTGGCGGCCTGGCCATGAATCTGGCCGGCCCTGTTTCTTTGCGGCTCGTGTTTCACGCTTTCGTCGTCATCGTTGGCATGTTGATTCTGTCCGGAGCGGTCAACACCGCGATTGTCGGATCCAACGGTGTTCTCAGCCGCGTATCCGAGGACGGCGTGCTTCCCGATTGGTTCCGGGCTCCTCACAAACGCTACGGAACGTCATACCGCATCGTCACTAGCGTCGCCATCCTTCAGATTATCGTCATCCTCGTCAGCCGCGGCGATTTCACGCTTATCGGCAACCTCTATGCCTTCGGCGTGACGTGGAGTTTCGTGATGAAGGGCGTCGCAGTCCTCGTCCTGCGTTACACCCACCCGCAGGATCGCGAATACCGCGTCCCGCTCAATTTCACACTCGCGGGGAAGGAAATCCCGCTCGGCCTCGGCCTCATCACTTTGATTCTGCTGTGCATCGCCATCGTCAATCTGTTCACGAAGCCCGAAGCTACTATCGCCGGCGTTCTCTTCTCGGTCCTTCTGTTCATGGCATTCAGCTTGTCAGAGAGAAGGGTTCGCAAGCAAATTGGCGGGGTTCACGCGGAACTCGATCAGTTCAATCTCGCCGAAGAGGACAATTTATCGCCGGGGACCATTGGCGTGCGTCCCGGCAACGTCCTCGTCCCCGTCAGCAACTATTACGCGCTTTATCATCTCCAGTCGGCCCTCCACCGCCTCCGGACCGAGGAGCAGGACGTCGTCGTTCTCCACGTTCGTCTTCTCCGCCGTGCCGCCTCCGGCGAATATGATCTCCGTCCCGACCAACTTTTCAGCACGATTGAACAATTGCTTTTCACGAAAGTCCTGGCCATAGCCGAAAAGGAAGGCAAGCCGGTTCGCCTGGCTGTCGCCGCCGCGAACGACCTATGGGATGGAATTCTCCGCACTGCATCCAATCTCGAATCGCGCACGATCATCGTTGGCAGTTCGGCGAAAATGTCGGAAACTGAAGAAGCTTACGAAATCGGCAAGGCTTGGGAGCGTCTGCCCGAACCGCATCCTCGTCTTGCGCTCGAAATCATCACCGCGGCTGGCAATGAGCGGATTTTCTACCTTGGCCCGCATGCGCCCCGGCTCACTCCCAAGGAAATTGATCTGCTCCATAAAATCTGGCTGGAATTAAGCGGCGACCTTCCGGGGCAGGAACTGCATCACCACGATATCGTCCACTTTGCGCTCACCGAGCTCGAGCGCGAAGTCGCCCAGGGGCAGGAACGTGAAGTCATCGAGCGTCTCCGCCAGCACCTGAACGAGATAAAGGACCGCCGCTCCCGTTTGGATTGAGCGAACTCACCGGAACAAACCTGACTGTCGCCAGCGCTCTTATGCTTTCAAATCCGCAGTGCAGTGCGCGCACCGCAGTGCCTTCAGCGGAATTGACGACAGGCAGAGCGGGCAATCCTTCGTTGTTGGCGCCGTCTGCGCTTCCGTTTTTTTCGTCCATTTGTTGATCTGCCGCACAAACAGGAAAATTACAAACGCCACGATCAGAAAATCAATCACGGTGTTGAGGAACACGCCGTAATTGATCGTCGCCGCGCCCGCGGCCTTCGCCTCCGCCAGAGTCGAATACGATTTCCCCGATAGATTCAGGAACAGGCTCGAAAAATCCACATGCCCCAGCAGCACTCCAATCGGCGGCATAATGACGTCGCCAACAAACGAAGACACGATCCTCCCGAATGCCGCTCCGAGTATGATCCCGATGGCCATGTCCAGCACGTTTCCCCGCATCGCGAATTCTTTGAATTCTTTCAGCATCGTCCTCCTCCTTGCGCTCGATCTCCGGCCTCTTCATGTGCTGCTTGCTGACCGCAGCTCAGTTTTCGGGCCCGGGTTATCGCGGATTATAGCTGCACTCTTTCCGTGCCGCTCGGAAATCAAGAATCACCCAGTCTTGTGGTCGGATTCTAAGGGAGGGATTTGTTTTACGCGGAATTGCCCCGGCAGGTTTACTTTGTGTCTTTTCCCGTGGCCGTTCCGCGTCCTCGGACTCGGTCAATCGCCAGTCCTGCCTGCACCGCGATGACCGCGAACGCATTCAAATCTTCCACCGTGAATATCCCCTTCTGCGACAGGTTATCCACATAAATCAATCCGCGAATGCGGTCGCCCATTCCCAGTGGCGCGCACATCGCGGACTGTATTCCCGCCTTGACGATGCTTAGGCTTGCCGCGAACCGCGCGTCCGCTTGCCCGTCCGTCACCAGCATCGGCAATTTCGCTTCCATCACTCTCCGAATGATGCTTTGCGAAATCGCAAGTTGCGGCGCCGCGAGATTTTTCGACCCAGTCGCTTTCTTCCGGTAGCGGATCTTTGCCGGCAGAAAATGATAATTCCCCTTTGCCGATTCGTCCTTTCCCGCTGCTTCTTCGTCGAGCAGCATCAAGAAGCCCCGCTCGGCGCCTGGAATTTCCAGCGCGAAATCGAGCACCCGCTCCGTGAGCTCCTCCGGGGCCTTCTTCTCGACCATTCCTTGATTCACGCGATGGAGAAGCTCCATGAGCTTCCTCTCGTTTTCTAGCGCGGCCTTGTGACCGCCAGGTCCCGCTGCGGCTTCCACCGCTCCCAGCGACGTAACCGGCGCCGCCGAGCCCGAATATCCCGACTTCTTGATCGCCTCGACGAATCGCTTCGGGAGTTCCGTCGTGCCGTAGCTCGTCACTTTCCGCCCCGCGGAATCCTCGAACCGCAGCTTGTAGATCCCGATCGTAATTTCATCGTTCCCGCGCAATACGGCTTCTTTCGTCGCCACGCCGTTCACTCTCACGCCGTTTGCGCTGTCGCGGTCCACAATCTGCCAACGGCCCTCCGGTGTCGTTCGCAGTATGGCGTGCATGCGCGACACGCTTTCATCGTCCAGCATCAACCGGCTGGATTTCGCCCGCCCAATTACCACAGGATGGTCGCCGATCAGCTCCAGCACGCTTGTAGCTTCGCTTCCGTTGTGGACTACGACGCGCGGCATTCGCCTGGCCTCGTAGCCATTTTCCCCCGCGCAATTCCCAATGCAAATCTCCTTATACTTCCTCTTGTCCGATGGTTAACGCCGCTTCTCGATGTGGATTTGCCTCCCGATTGCCTCGCGCTTCGCCCCGAAATTTCAAAGAACATCTCTGGCGAACCGCGATGGTGATGTTAGAATGCTTTGCTTTTCACTTTGCGTCGTTGCGCTTTGTGACGCCATCCAATCTCTGAGGTATTGTTCGTGCAAAAAGTCGTCATCATTGGGAGCGGCTGCGCGGGCCTCACCGCCGCTATCTACGCCGCTCGCGCCAATCTCAAGCCTCTCGTCCTCGACGGTTACGAGCCGGGCGGCCAGCTTACATTGACCACCATGGTCGAAAATTTCCCGGGTTTCCCCGATGGCATTCTCGGGCCCGAATTGATCGAAAACATGCGCAAGCAGGCGCAGCGCTTCGGCGCCGAATTTCGCTCCGGCGCTGTCACGGAAGTCGCGCTGGCCAAGCGTCCATTCAAAGTCGCCGCCGGCAAGGAATCTTTCGAAGCGGAAACGCTCATCGTCGCCGCCGGCGCTTCCGCGCGCATGCTGGGACTCGAATCCGAGCGGCAGCTTGTCGGCCACGGCGTTTCCACCTGCGCCACTTGCGACGGCTACTTTTTCCGCGACCGCGAAATCGCCGTCGTCGGCGGCGGCGATACCGCCATGGAGGAGGCGAATTTCCTCACGCGTTTCGCCAGCAAGGTCACGATTCTTCATCGCCGCAACGAATTCCGCGCCTCGAAAATCATGCTAGATCGCGCTCGCGCAAATGAAAAAATAAAGTTCCTCACGCCTGTCGCGGTCGAGGATGTCCTCGATGCCAAAAAGCAAGTGGTCGAAGGCCTCAAACTTCGCAATCTGGAAACGAAACAGACCTCGACTCTGCCCGTGGCGGGCCTTTTCATCGGCATCGGCCACGAACCCAACACGAAAATCTTCCACGGCCAGCTCGACATGGATTCCAACGGCTACCTCATCACGCATCACGGCAGCCGGACGAATGTCGAGGGCGTTTTTGCCGCCGGCGACGTTCAGGACCATCATTATCGCCAGGCCGTCACCGCCGCCGGCTCCGGCTGCATGGCCGCGATGGACGCCGAAAAATTTCTGGAGGCTCACTCCCGCTGAGTCCTTCGCACTCCAACCCGACGCCATCGTTTCCGTTGAACCGAGCATCCTCGAAATCGATGCGGAGCTTCAACTGATGCTGCGCGCCATTCTCCTGAATCTCTCTGAGAGCCGGCGTCTCGCTCGTTTCGTCATGCACAATCCCACCAGCCGCCGTGTCGTTCGCCGGTTTGTCGCCGGCGAAACGCTCGACGACGCCGTCGCCGCCGTCCGCGCCATCAACCAGGCGGGCTGTCCCGCGAGCTTCGACTATCTCGGCGAAAGCGTTTCCACCGAAGCCGAAGCGCGCCGCGCCGCCGATGCATACCGTTCCATCCTCGATCGCATCGCCGCCGAGCGCCTCGACGCCAACGCCTCGCTCAAACTCACGCAGCTCGGCCTCGACGCGTATCCCGCGCTCTGCGAAAGCCTCCTCGCCGAAATCGTCGCCCATGCCGAACGATTGAATAATTTCGTCCGCATCGACATGGAGTCCTCCGCGTACACGCAGCGCACGCTCGATCTCTGCAAACGCGTTCACGCGAAACACGCCTCTGTCGGCACGGTTGTGCAGTCCTATCTCTTCCGCACCGAGCAGGACGCCAAGGATCTGATCGCCGCCGGAATTCGCATGCGCCTCGTCAAGGGCGCCTATAAGGAGCCGTCCGCCGTCGCTTACCCGAAGAAATCCGACGCCGACGCGAATTTCATCCGCGTCATGAAGCTCCTGCTCTCAAGCGACCAGTACCACGCCATCGCCACGCACGATCCCAACATGCAGGAAGCCACCAAGCGTTTCGCGGCGGAGCAGGGAATCGCGAAGGACAAATTCGAGTTTCAAATGCTCTATGGGATTCGCACCGACTTGCAGGCGCAACTGACTCGCGAACGCTATCGCTTGCGCGTCTACGTCCCTTATGGCTCCGACTGGTTCCCGTACTTCATGCGCCGCCTCGCCGAACGCCCCGCCAACCTGAAATTCTTCCTCTCCAATCTTTTCCGCCGGAGCTAAAGCGCAGCTCCTAACGAGATGCTGAAAAATTTGGAAATTTGTGGGTCGTGGCTTTAGCCACGACATAAAGGCCGCCTTTTCTTCAGGGGTTTCAACCCCTGAAGGCCTGAGGCATCCTTTTTCAACAATCGGCTAAGGGTCGGCTTTCATTCAGAATGCAGCGGGAAATCTGCAACTAGTCTAGTGCTTCCTGCACACCGCCACGCCGTCTCTCAGCGGGATAATTACCGGAAACAATTTCTTCGAAGCATAAATCTCGCGGTTGAACTTCTGCACGCCTCGTGTCGCTGCATCTTTCGCCTTCCGGGTGACGAGCCCCGACCACAGAGTATTATCCGTTAGCAGCAGCCCTCCCGATTTCAGCCGCGGCAACGCCTTCCGCAAGGCCGCCGGATACTGGTGCTTATTCACGTCGATGAAAATCATGTCGAACTTGCCGGGCACGTGGTCAATCAGCTCAAGTGCATCGCCGGTCAGCACGCGAATTCGTTTCTCCACGCCCGCTCGACGAAAATAATTCCGCGCTCTCAGCGCATTTTGCAGGTCGCCGTCCGTGTAATAAATTTCCGCCTTCGGCCCTGCCGCGCGCGCCAGCCATATTGTCGAGTATCCGATCGCCGACCCCATTTCGAAAATCCGTTTCGCGCCGGAAATCTGCGCCAACAGATAGAGCATGCGCGCCACCGCCGGCCCGATAATCGGAACGTTGTGCTTTTCCGCATACCGCTCCATCTCAGCGACCACGGCATCGCGCTTCGGCAGCAGCTTGTACATGTACTTTTCAACGGTCGCTTCAGTGATCTCCCCAGCCATATTCGTTCACGCTCCTCCTGTTTGTAGTTAAGGCTCCCGTTCGTTTTGCCGCCCTGTATTGCTCCTCACTGACCTGCTCTAGCCAGTCGACAACCTTACCGTCAAGCCTTTCCTGAATGGCGATGTGCGTCACGCTTACTGCCAAACGCAAGGTAGGCGATGCTGTCCCAGGCGTTGTGAATGCCGGCGAAGAGCAATAGCAGCGTCCCGGCGGCGACGCCAAACAGCGCCGCGCCCGTATGCGAGCGAGCCGCGAATGCTGGCGCCACGAGCAATGCGTATGCCGCCAAAGGCAGCGCAACATAAAACAACCAGTTTTCGAATTCTGGTCGGTATAGAGTTTGCGCCCGCATGTGTCGCGCTACGTTCAGCGCGTATGCTATTCCGCCAAAGCCCACGATGCCCCAAAGTACGGCAATCACCGTGATCGTTTGCCACGGAACGCACAGAAGCGCGGACAATAGGAGAGCGGAGCCGAAATGAACGATCGTCGGCGTTGCAAACGCGGCGCCGACCTCGCGGCCACGCAGCTCTGGCCGGCCGGCGACGAGCGTCAGAACGACGAACTGCAATCCGATCAGGGCGCCCGCGGCCGAGCCGACGATTTCGTAGAAGCTGTCCCATTTGGCCAACTCTGAGATTACGCTGCTCATCCTCTAATCCGTCTGAGTCGGTACGCCAGTTGGAGTCATTCGATTGCCTTTTCACAGGAAGGGTCACTTGTCTTTGCTACGGAATGGTTTCTCCCGGCTTCAGCGCGTGAATCTCCAGCCCCGCGATATCTTGCGTCAGCCTTTTCAATTCATCCGGAGTGCCCGTCAGCGCAGGGAATGTCCCAAAATGCATGGGGATCACATGCTTCACGCCGAGCAGCCGGATCGCCTTTGCCGCCTCCTTCGGGCTCATCGTATAGAAATCTCCAATCGGCAACAGCGCCAGCTCCGGCTCGTAGAGTTCTGCGATCAGTTTCATGTCGCCGAACACGGCCGTGTCTCCCGCGTGATAGATCGTCATCCCTCCCGGCAGCCGGATGACGTACCCGCAGGCCTCGCCGCCGTAAATGATTTTGTCGCCGTCCTGAATCCCGCAGGAGTGCACCGCGTGCACCATCGTCACTTCGATTTCGCCGACCTTCTGCGTCCCGCCTTTGTTCATTCCGGAAGTGTTTTTCACGCCCTTCGATTCCAGCCACGCGCACGTCTCATAGATGCCCACAATTTGCGGCTTGAACTTCTTTCCCAGCTCGACCGCGTCCGCGATATGGTCGAAGTGCCCGTGCGTGATCAGCATCGTGTCCACGCGCGTCAGCTTCTTCTCTGCTTCGGGGCACAGTGGATTCGACAGCCAGGGGTCCACCAGGATCACTTTTCCGCTCGCCGTCGTGATTTTGAATGTGGCGTGCCCCAGCCACGTCAGTTTGTTCCCCCGAGTCTCTAGCATGATGCCCTCCGTCGGGAGGGAATGATATGCCACGCGGCGCTAGGCGACAATGGCGCCAAAAAGGAGAGGACTGGGAAATGGCGAAGAAATGCGGTGCTGCACGATTGAAATTCATTTTCGATTAGAAATTGATAAGTCGTTTGTTTGCAAGCACTTGAGTTTTCGCGACTGTGCATTTCATTTTCGATTAGAAATTTGAACGATTTGGCTAACAGGCGCCGAGAATCGGCGGGGTGGGAGGTTAGGCCGAGGCGAAACTCCACCGGGGGCCTCGGAAAACGGCGGTCGGGATGGCGGGCGCGGGTTGCATAATCACTCCAATTATATATCACAAGTTAACAGCCAGCGCAAGAGGTTTCTGGTACTGAGCCGGTCTTGTGGATTGCCCGTTAATTGCCAGTGGTGCCTGTCCGTTAGTTTTAATTGGAGACTCTCGTTTTCGGATAGTTTCCCAGTTGCCGACTATCTGCCCGGAACCCCGTCGGCGGATTCCTTAGAGCCACACTTTTCACTCCTAGGTCTAATATCCGCGTTCCTCGCTTTGTTGCCCTGCTAGTCGGGGCGTCCTAAAATATCGGTGTGATGTCATAAGACATGCGGCGATACAGCGAGCAGGAACTTAACAGAATCTTCACCGAAATTGCCCCGCAACGCGGCTTGATGGTACCCGTTTCGCCCGGCGCCGCGGCTGCGAGACGTCCTTCTGGCCCGGCTGTGGGCGTCTATCTACGTCATTCTGAAATGCTGCCGGGAACGCCTGACATTGTTGACCGATACTGGAGTCTCTTGCGGCAAGTGCCGGTGAAGGGCGGCGTCGGTGTGCTCGCCTCGATTAACACGCTTCTTTCCGAGCATCGGTCACTCAATCGCGACGTTCACGAGATTCTGGGTGAGAGGTTCTTGACAGAGAGCCTTGCGGCTAGAGTCGCGGAGCAGAGAGCCGCAGGGCCCGCGTTCGGAGTTTTTACTCGGATCGGCTGCCTCCAGCTCATGCGGCATCTACTCGTTTATGGGAATCACTCGCTAAAACCTCCAGCACCGGACGACAAGGCGCTTGGTGAACTCGCACTGCTGGCGAACGAGTTTGACCATTCCAAAGCAATCCAAAATCCGGCCAAGCCTCAGACGTTGGAGATGCTTCTGTCGTTTCTGCCGATATGGGACGTCCACAATCCGCGCGATTTGGCATACGCCATGACTCGGATGCACACGATACTCACGGAAATTCTGCCGGGTACCGATCCGGAAGTCGGGAGACTTGCCGCCAAACTTGGAATCAATACCTCCTCGATCATGGTCGGTCGACTGCACTTGAACGATTTTGTCGCCACCGTCTTCGGTCTGTTCGCGTACGGGCGCAACGTTTCGAGTCCAGATTTCGCAGTTTTCGACGTACGCAAGGTGTTCTCGAAAGTAGGATTTCCACCGTCTATTCTAAATATACTAGTGCGGGATCGCGCGCTGACGCCTTCGGCTTTCCGGCACCGCCTGAGTATCGGCTCTTCGCACATGCAAAAAGCCTTCCGCGAGGAGCTGCGGCGTCGGTCGTTCCTGACGGGAAGCCTCGCTTTATTCCGGCAATATCCGCTGATGAAACTCGACGCGAATCGCGTGCTCATTCTCGACCTTGAATTGCTCGCCGAGCTGCTGACAGCCGGAGTCTACTGGAACATCTTTAACAGCCTACCGGCAAACCGGCGGGAAACGTTCCGAGAGCTCTGGGGCCGTCTCTTTGAAATCTACGCCGTGGACTTGCTGAGGGACTTTTACCCGGGAAGTTCCCAAATTCTCACGGCAGACCAGAAATACGATGGCGGCCAAGTGGATGCACTTCTTGATTTCGGAGACGTTGTCGTCGTCTTCGAGATCAAGTCCTCGCTACTAACGGAAGCCGCCAAGCGCAGCGGTGACGCCTCGAAGTTCGTATTCGATTTCGAGCGGAAGTTCGTCCAAAACCAGAAGGGTGCCCCGAAGGCTCTTCTGCAGCTCGCCGCATCCTGCAAAGCGGTCGCGAGCCGCAAGATCTTAACGGCGGCAAGGCCAGCGAGAATTTATCCGGTCTGCGTGAGCGATGAGCCTGGCGTCGAAACATTTTTCTTCACAAACTATGCAAACGAAGCGTTCCAAAAAGTGGTCCCGATCGGGTCCTGTATCCAGCCCGTGACCATGATGTCCATCAACGAACTGGAGGAGGTCCTACCCTATGTTTCGGCCAATGACTTCAGCTGGGCTGAGCTGCTTGACTTCCGGCACCGTTCTGACGGCGGGGCATATTCGGTCCACCAAGCTGTCTACGACTTGTCGCGAGCCGAGGGAGTCTCAGCGCGCAGAAACCAGGCGATCCGCACGAACTTTGACGAGGTGTGGAAAATCATTTCGAGGCGCTTCGTGCTGCCGAAAGCCGGCTAAACTCAGTTGCACCGGCTGGCTGAGCAGATCATCTCAACTAATGGATGACGAGCCACCCGGAACTTATTCTGACGGTTGCCCGCACTGGTCCAGCGGTTGGCGGGATATTGCGCAGCGTGCCGTTGCGACAGCATGGTGAATCCGATAGACTGCGGCGAAATTCGGCAGAGCAGGAGGAAAGCACATGAGATACACAAGAATTGGATTAGCGGCCATTTCGGTGTGCCTAATGTTGCCACTGACGAGCGGGCACGCGAAGACTCAGGATTTTGCGAGGGCCAGCGTTCAGGCGAAGGCGCAAACCGAAGCTCAGGCGACGGCGATTCGAGGGGCGTTGGAGGTTACGTCGGCGTTGGGCCGGAAGCTCTATGCGATGCCCGATGATGACGCGGTGGTCGCTGCGCGCCGAAAACTGGCCGCGGACCCGAAAAACTCGGCTCTATTTCTCGCGCTCTCCCAGGTCGAAGCGGGCGGCCGGCAATATCGCGAAGCCGTCGCCACTTGTACGAAAGGCTTGGCTATTGCGCCCGACAACGCCGATCTTTACATCGAGCGAGGGCATCGCGAACTCGGTTTGCGCGAGTTTGCGCGCGCCCAGCGCGACCTGGAACACGCGGCCTCGATTGATCCCAGGAAACTGGATGCCTTCTACCATCTCGGTCTGGCGTTATATTTTCAAGGTCAGTTCAGCGCCGCTGCGGATTCGTTCCAAAAGGCGCTGGCTCTCGCACAGAACAACGACAGCGTGATTGACTGCTCGAATTGGCTGTACGTTTCACTGCGGCGCGCCGGGAAAGAAAAAGAAGCGGCGGAGGCGCTGAAGAGGATCAGTCCGGAGATGAAGAATACGGAGCCGCATTTGTTTTTCTATTTGCAGCTCTTGCGTTTTTACCAGGGCGCGAAATCGGAAAAAGACGTGCTGCCAGCGAAGCCCGCCGATCCGAACGACGTCGAGGGCGAGCTGTCCTTCGACACCGTCACCTATGGCGTCGGGAACTGGCACCTCTACAATCACGAGCCCGCTCGGGCGGTGGAATTATTCAAGCAAGTCGTCACCGGCTACGCCTGGAACGCTTGGGGCTTCGTCGGGGCCGAGACGGAACTTGCGCGAATGGAAAAACCAAGTGGCAGCAGAGAGCCGAAACGACCAGGCTTGTAGGAGCGGATTTTTGGTGGTATAAAAATGCAGAGTAGCTTTGACTTCGGAGATAGCTAAATGGCGTATGTGATCGCGGAGCCTTGCATCGGAACAAAAGATTCGGCGTGTGTGGACGTCTGCCCGGTGGACTGCATCCACCCGCGCAAAGACGAGGCCGATTTTGAGAACGAAAAAATGCTGTACATTAACCCCGAGGAGTGCATTGACTGCGGCGCGTGCGTTCCCGTGTGCCCGGTGACGGCGATTTTCGCTCTGGAGGATTTGCCGGAGAAGTGGTCGGGATATACGGCGATCAATGCCGACTGGTACAAGACGAAAAAAGCGAAAGCGTAGCGCAAGATAATTTTGCAAAGTATTTTGAGGCGGCGAATTGAAGGATTCGCCGCTTTTGCTTTTCAGGAAGTGGCTTCAGAGTTCGTAGGCGACGTAGCCCGATTGCCGGGCGACCCCGGCGAGCGTCCGCTTCCGCAGTTCGTCGAAGCTGGTCTCGAAGAGGATCTTCTCCACGGCGTTCTGCACATCCTGCCAGACTTGCTTGAGGCCGCAGGCATTCGCGTCTGGACACAAATAGTGGCTCGTAAGGTCCAGTTCCAGGCAGCTCGACTGAGAGAACTTGCCGTCCACCGTGCGCAGCACTTCGCCCATGGATATTTTCTCCGGGCTCCGCGCCAGCGTATACCCCCCGCGAACTCCCCTATGACTCTCAAGCAGCCCCGCCCGCCTTAGCACCAGAAGAATCTGCTCCAGATACTTGAGCGGAATGTTGTGGTTCTCCGCAATTTCGTGAATGGTGACGACCGCGGGGTATTTCAAGCTCAAATACAGGACGGCTTTGGCAGCGTATTCGCCTTTAGCGCTGATTCGCATGGCGGGGTTTATTGCCTACGAACAATAGGATTTCACACGCCGCTGAGAGTGTCAACTTGCCTCGCCCTCTTTGCAAGGTCGCTCCGAAGTTTGATGCGGGTGCAGATTCTGTTCTTCCGGAATGAATTCTCTCCGCTTTCCATTTGCACCCTATCGGCATATCCTCGCATCCTACTTTCAATTCCCAATTCCGCGAAGGGAGCTCTCTTGGGAGCGTGCCAAATCGTTTCGTGCGCAACAGCTGTGCCGCCCCGGCGGCTGACACAGAAGGAAGTATTTCACCTGCTTGGTTATTCGAACCCCCGCGTACTCCAGATATTTGAGAATAGCGGCATTGAATACAGGCACTTCTGGGCTGATCCAAACACGTTCACGCCGGAAGAGACGCCGGACCAGCGGTACGCGCGTTATGCCGATGGCGCGATGCACCTGGCGTGCCTTGCAGCACGAAGGGCGATCAGTTCCTCGGCAACGAATCCCGCAGAAATTGGAGCGATTTTCGTGGCGACTTGCACGGGCTATGTGTGCCCGGACCTTGCGTCGCGCCTGGTAGGGCATCTGGGATTAAGGCCCGATGTGCAGCGGGCTGCCTTGCTGGGGCACGGCTGTGCAGGTGCGATGCCACTTCTTCAGCGTGCAAGCGACTTCGCATTAGCGCACGCAGGACGGAAAGTGCTCGCCGTCGCCGTGGAGATTTGCTCGGCAGCTTATTTTATCGATCACGGTTCACTCGAAACGGTTGTTGGGAACGCAATCTGCGCCGATGGCGCTGCCGCGGTAATCGTCGAGAGGGCGCGCGACAGCGATGCCGATTCCGACAGTAAACACAAGTTTCCGAGAGTCATCGCGTTCCAGTCGCACCTGGACCCCGGCAATCTCGACAAGGTGGGATTCACTCAGGAAGAAGGGAAGTTGCGGATTGTCCTGGCGCCAGAGATTCGCGATTTGGCCGGACCGATGATCGAGAAATGCCTGCATGATCTGCTCGAGTCCCACGGACTGAGCCGCGAGGACATTCGCTTCTGGGTGCTGCATCCGGGCGGCAGAAAGGTGATTGACGCGGCGTCAGAGTATTTAGGACTGGGCGAAGATGAAATCGGATTCTCGCGGCAGGTGCTTCGCCATTATGGAAATATGTCGTCGCCGACGGCGTTGTTCGTGCTGGAAGGCGTTGTGAATTCGGGCAAGCCGAAGCGAGGGGATTTTGGGATTTTGATGGCGCTGGGACCGGGATTTGCAGCCGAGGGCGCATTATTGCGCTGGTGACATTTCATGATTCAGCTGCGGAAATTCTCTTGCGCGTGGACGGACGATACGGCATCTTAGCCGGGGCCGACAGCTTCCACAAGGAGAGATGATCCGTTGAGATTTTCATGCCGCGCACTCTTCCTTCTGTTTTTTCTTGGACTCACAAGTTCCGGAACATATCCGCACGAAACAATTCAAGCGCCGGCGCAAGACCAGAACGTTCAAGTGCTTGAGATGACGGCGAAGAGATACAAATTCACTCCGTCACCCGTGCACGTGAAGAGAGGAATGAAGATTCAGTTGCGAATCACTGCGCTGGACCATGTCCACGGCTTCAAGATCAATATCTACCCCGACGGAGCGGATGCGAAGGGCGCACCCGGATTGCTTTTCACTACGCCGAAGGATTGCTGGAGGCTGGAAAAAGACCAGGTGACTACGATTGAATTCGTGGCGCAAACGGCGGGAAGCTATCCATTCAAGTGTTGCGTCTTTTGCGGTTTCGGGCATATGGGGATGAAGGGCGAGCTGATCGTTGATCCGTAGCGTCTCCGCAAGGCGATTGATGGCCGAAGCTCCCAGACTTGCCATTGAATTCTATTCGAGGCGTTTCCTTCCGTGCAGCATCCTTGCCTTCGTTTAGCGTCTCCAGCCAGTCGTGCAAGCACTCTCGCAGTCTGCTTACTTCTATTCCCCAGTATTCGTTGGGGAGTTGCGCGAGTTTTGCGCAACTTGCCTTAAGAAGGGACGCAGCACCAGACATGTTTCTTCGCGACTGATGATGGAACGCCGCAGCTAATTGAATAAGGCCTTGCAGAAATGTCTTGTCTCTACCGGAACTCGTGAGCCAGATTTCTTCCCACACTTCATGTGCGCGGAAAAACTCTGCGGAATTGAAGAGGACAATTCCTCCGAGAAAATTCACGAATTCCGATGCTTCCGTGATTGAATTCCGTTCCTGGGCTGGCAGTCGCTCCATCTTGGGATAGTATCAGATCGGAATTGGAGCGGACTCCTTGATGATCATTCAGGTGGAATTACCCGGAGTGCGGCTCGGCGTCGTAGAGGCCGAGAGAACCGAAGTCGTTCCTTCGGGAGCCGAACTCTTGCGGGAGATGGATGAACTCTGCACGCGGCTGAGGCAAAGGTACACGGTTGAGACGATTGCAGAGTCACCTGCCGTCACTGCTGTGCGGGGAATGTTTCGCCGCTGGGGAGTGGATCCGTCGAAGTACAGGCCATCTTCAGAGGCGCTGCTGCGTCGTGTCGTTCAAGGCAAGGGTCTATACAACATTTCCAATGTGGTGGATCTGAGCAACCTTGGCTCGATCGAGACTGGCTGGCCCTATGGTTTATATAACCGCGCGACAATTTCTCCACCAATTTCTTTTCGTCACGGAATGAAAGAAGAAAAGTATGAAGGAATCGGGCGAAGAATATGGCATTTGACGGGACGTCCTGTGCTGTCAGACGCCCAGGGACCTTTTGGCAGTCCCATCAGCGACTCGACGCGGACACAAATTGCAGAAGGTGTGACCGAAGTGCTGACGGTGATTTTTGCTCCGTCAAGCGCATCCGACGCGACGGTACAAGCGGCGATGGAAATGCAGGCCAAGCGACTAACAATGTATGCAGGCACCCGCCAGGTGAGCAGCTCCCTTATAGGGTGAGAACGCGAGGCCGCCAGCACTTCTTGCACAAGTGGAAAGTGGCACAGAGCCGGGGTATCCTCTAAATCGTCCTCGCGGAGCGAAACGTGGCCCGGTTCCAGTTATCTCTCCTGATTCATGCGCACCAGCCAGTGGGAAATTTTGATGACGTGCTGGTGCGCGCCTATGAGAAGGCCTATCTGCCGTTTATCGAGCTCCTATTCCGGCATCCTTCATTCCGCGTGGGGCTGCACTATTCCGGAGTGTTGCTCGAGTGGCTTGAGACGGCGCACCCGGAATATTTCGAAATGCTGCGTGAACTTGCGCTGCGTAAGCAAGTGGAACTGATTGGCGGAGGATTCTACGAGCCAATCCTTGTGGCGATTCCTGAAGACGATGCACTGGAGCAAATCAAGCTGCTCGCGGATTATTTGGCTGAGCATTTTGGCAAGCGGCCACGGGGAATTTGGCTCACGGAGCGAGTATGGGAGCCACAGCTTCCGACTCTGCTGGCTGCGGCGGGTGTGGAATACACGTTGGTGGATGACAATCATTTCTTGAACGCGGGATTTGAGGCACAGCAGCTTCATGGGACGTACGTCGCCGAGGATCGCGGTAACACGGTGCGCCTGATTCCTGGATTGAAAGCACTGCGTTACTTGATCCCCTATCGCAGCCCTGACGATGTGCTGGGGTATCTTCGGGACGCGGCGCGTGAATGGCCCGAAGGAATCGCCGCGATGGGCGATGACCTCGAGAAATTTGGCGTCTGGCCTGGGACATACAACCATTGTTACCTCGATGGCTGGCTTGAAAAATTTGTGGCGGCACTAGAGGCGAATCAGGATTGGCTGGAAACGGCGACGCCGGGAGAATCCGTGCTCTCACATCCGACGCTGGGACGCGCGGACCTGCCGACGTGTTCCTACGCGGAGATGATGGAGTGGGCGCTGCCGACATCGGCGCGGCTGCGATTTCAGGCGCTCGAACGTGAATTCTCCAGTCGTGAGGATTTACGGCTCTTCTTGCGTGGCGGATTCTGGCGCAACTTCCTGACGAAATATCCGGAATCGAATCTGATGCACAAGAAAATGCTTCTTGTGTCAAAGAAACTGCGCGCGTTGGAAAGTCGCGCCAGCGAAGACGACGTGCTTCAGGAACAATTCGACGCTGCGAAGAGAGAGCTATTTCGCGCACAATGCAATGACGCGTATTGGCATGGCGTGTTTGGCGGGCTGTATGCGCCGCATTTGCGGACGGCGGTCTGGCGGCCGCTCGTGCGAGCTGAGACTCTTGCCGATGCGGAGGCTCACGGGCATCGGCAGTTCGCGGACGCGAGCCGATTTGATTTCGATTGCGATGGCAGCGAGGAAATTTATTTGACGACAGACCGCGCGGCGATGCTTTTCTCGCCGGCAGACGGCGGCACCGTGGAGGAGCTGGATTTTCGTCCGGCTGGAGCGACGCTGATCAATTCAATTATGCGACGGCCCGAAGCATACCATGCAAAACTGGCGCAGGCGAGCACGGGGCCTAGAGGAGTCGCATCCATCCACGAGCAAGTGCGAGCCAAAGAGGCCGGGCTCGAGCGTCGGCTGAAGTACGACCGCTGGCGACGGAATTCGTTCCGGCTATTTCTGTTTCCCGCGCAGCGAAGCGCAGAAGACTATGAAAATCTGCGTCTCGATGAGAATGCCACGCTGGCAGGCGGCGAGTATCGAGTGCGCGAATACGGGCCGGCAGGAGTGACTCTCGCCGTGGGCCCCGATAGCAACGGCTGGTCGGCGGAGAAGAGGTTTTCGTTCGCTCCAACGAAGAGTGAGCTCGGCATCATCTGCGATTTTTCCGTAACTTATGCCGGCAGTGGACCGAGGGAAATGGATGTGGGCCTGGAACAGGTCGTGAATTTTCTGGCGCCCGACAGGGCGGATCGTTACATTGAGGTGGCTGGCGAGCAGCGGCCGCTGCGCTGGGCAGGCGCCGCGCCAGCGTCGGTACTGAGCCTAGCGGATGGCTGGCAGAAGATTCGCGTCACAATTCAGGCGCCGGGCGCAAAGGATTACTGGGTCGCGCCGATCGAGACAATTTCGGAATCGGAAGAAGGTTTCGAGCGCGTGTATCAAGGCTCGCAGATCCTCGCGATGTGGTCCGTGATTTTCCAGCCGGGCAGGACGTGGAGAGGACGACTGGTGTTCACAATGGCGTCGCTCGGCTGATGTATTCGCGGACACTGTTGCTGGGCGCGACGCGCCTCTGCTAGAGTGCTCTGGGGAGGCCCGCATGGCTGTATCGAAGGAGTTGCTGGATATCTTGGTCTGTCCTTTGTGCAAGACGCCCGTAAAGCTGACGAGCGACCAGCAGGGATTGAAGTGCTCGACGTGCTATCGCGTTTATCCGATACGCGATGACATCCCTGTCATGCTTGTGGACGAAGCCCGCGTTGAATCTGCGTGACTCATCCTCCGTCCTGCCCGGTTTGCCCCGTGGCGCGGACGTCTTGATTGTGCGTTTGCGCTCGCTCGGCGACCTGGTGCTGACCACTCCTGTCATTTCCGCATTGCATGCCTGGCGGCCCGATTTGCAGCTTAGCGTGCTTGCCGAAGAACCGCACGCAGCAGTGCTTGAGGGGAACCCCGCTGTCGCTGAAGTTCTTTTGGCAAAGAATTTTGTACCGATGGCGAGGGAACTGCGGCGGCGGCACTTTCCTGTCGTATTTAATCAGCATGCTGGACCGAAAAGCGCGATGCTCGTTGCAGCGATTGGTGTCCCGGTGCGCGTGTGTTGGGAGCGCCGACAGTTTTCATTCATCTATAATGTGCTCGCGAGCGAACCCGCAGGCCCGATGCACACTGTTGAACATCGCATCCAACAATTCTACGCCGCAGGCCTGCCGCGCGGGCCGATCCCTCGCGCGCAAGTCTACCCGCAGCCTGACGCACGAGAGGCAGTCGCGCGAACTCTTGCACAGAAGGGAATTGCCGCCGGGAACGAATATGCCGTACTGCGGCCGGGCGCAAAGTATTATACGAAGCGCTGGGCCATCGAGAAATTCATCTCCATTGCTCGATGGCTGCGCGAAAGGCGGGGAATCGAGCCAGTATTCAACCTTGGCAATGCTGAAGCCGACATCGCGGATGAAGTTCGTCGCGCATGTGGTGAGGAATTTGCGCTGCTCGATGGACTCGACTTGCGACAATTGATTGCGCTGATTGCCGGTTGCCGCCTCTTCGTCGCGAATGACAGCGGGCCGACGCATTTGGCCGCAGCGGCGGGGAGGCCGGTCGTGGCGATCTTCGGTTCGAGCAGCTCCGTGCACTGGCGGCCGTGGGCGACGCGCCATCGCGTGGTGCAGAACGATTTCCCGTGCAACCCGTGCCGGGGAGATCGCTGCTACGCGTTTTCGGAGCCGCGCTGCATATTGTCCGTGACGTGGGAGCAAGTCCGCGAAGCGTGCGAGGATCTGCTCGCGGAATCAAGCGCGGAAAATGTCAAAATAGATGCAGCAATGCTTGGCTCGAAAAGAATTCAGTAATCTGCGATTCCCCTCAGAGGGATTCGTGACCGTGGAGGCGGGATGCGCGAATTGATTTCGCGGAAGCGCGCAAGGCAAATCATCGGCAGGATGCGCGGGCGGCGGCTAGGTGTTCTGGGCGATTGGATGGTGGACCGCTACGTTTGGGGTACAGCGAACCGGATTTCGCCCGAGGCAGCCGTGCCGGTGGTGGACTTTGCAAAAGAGAGCGACTGCTTAGGCGGCGCCGGAAACGTGTCGGCGAATCTGGCAGCCCTGGGAGCGCACGTGGAGGGATTTGGTGTTGCGGGACGCGACGAGGCAGGCGCCTCGCTCTTGAAGCGGATGCGTGAATTGAGGATTTCGGGGAATGGGATTTTGGAAGATGCGAAGCGTCAGACGACCGTGAAGACGAGAATCATCGCGCGACAACAGCAAGTGGTACGCATAGATCGGGAGGACAAAGAGCCCCTCTCGGAGAAATTCGAAGCGCTACTTCTAAAACGCGCCTTAGATATTGTGCCGAAACTCGACGCCGTCGTAATCTCAGATTACGACAAAGGAGTTGTGACGGATTCCCTGACAGAGCAAATTCTTGCGGCGTGCATACGGCGCGATGTGCCGGTGTTCATCAAGCCGAAATGGTCGCGATTGACGACGTATCGTGGCGCGACAGTCGTAACTGTGAATCGCAAAGAGGCGGAATTCCTCGTTACAGAAACCCTAGAAACGGAAGACAGTTTGAACAGTGCGGGAAGGAAGCTGCTAGAACATTTCGGGAGCTCAGCGGTGCTCATCACGCGCGGAGACAAGGGCCTCGATCTGTTCGAGCGCGGCGAGCGGCATGCGTTTCATGTCGCTGCGAGCAAACAGGAACTACCAATGGGCAAGATTGGGCTTTCACCGGCGCGTGAAATGAGACCCGGACGTCAGGTATACGACCTGACGGGCGCGGGAGACACTGTGCTGGCGACGATGGCGCTGGCAGCGGCGAGCGGGGCGTCGTTGCGCGAGGCGGCAGTGCTCGGAAATGCGGCGGCGGGGGTGGTCGTTGGAAAACTCGGAACAGCGACACTGACATGCGAAGAGCTGTCAAACGCCTTGCGCGAATAGACTGCTACATCCCCGGCGGGCCGGTGCTAAGCGAATGCGTGTTACGGTTCACCCAAATTGTGACATTCTTCGTTTTGTTTTGCTCGATCGTGTCATTTTTCGGAAACGGTTGATAGGGGCTGAGGAGAACACGCACGGCAACATCGCTGCTGCTTTTGCTGGGTTCGAACGCGGAATCGATCTCGAAACTCTTCACTGGGCCGTAGTAGCCGCTGGATCCCCAGTCGTCTTGAAAATCCTTGAGCGTATAGCTCGATGCCGGCTGCCATAGCTGGTACGCCTGCTGCATATTGCCGGAGACAACGGCATTGAGAAAAGTTTCGACGGTTTGCTCCTCAGCTTTGAATCGAATAGCGCGCCAGACAAAAAAGCACGCGATCAGGACGACGAGCACGGCGAGCATGACGTACCGGGGCACTTTGGAAGGGCGCGCCTGGTCCGCGGCATCGAGTAGGCTCACAGAATCTCCTCAACCACCATTAGACACCGATTTTCTCACTAAATTTGACGCTTAAACAGGGCGATGCTGCCACCAATCGTCAGTACCGAGAACCCAATCAAAATTAGCACGTCGAGGTAAATGCCTTCAAGGCCGCTATCGCGCAGCAGGAGGTTTCGCAGCGCATGGACTGTATAAGTGAATGGATCAATCACGGAAATCCACCGCATCCAGGTGGGGAATCCCGCCGTGGGATAGATGGCTCCAGAAGGAAAGAATAGAAGTGTGTTGAGTACGCCAAAGATTGCCCGCGGAACGAGCGGGTCATCCACGCGAACCATGACGAGAAACATGAAGCTGATCATCGCCAGCGAGGCGACGGCGACGACGCCGACCAGCATGACGAACCGCACCGGGTCCCACAGCCGGGGAATTCCGGCGATCAGGCCGCCAATGAACGTGAGCACAAGGCCGGCCATCAAACCCTTCGCGGTGCCCGCCAAATCCAGCGCCAGGACAAGTTCCGCCTTATGGATTGGCGTAACGAGGTAGCCTTCGTGCAAGCCACGTGCCTTGTCGTCAATGAAAGTGATCCCGCCGCCGATCATTGCCACGATGAAAATCGCCATGGCGATCGAGCCGGGCAGGAGGTACTTGATATAGGGAATGTATGGATAGACTTCGACGACGTTCAGCGCAATATTGCCCGGCAGGCGGGGATTCACCGCTGGAGCGTTCAGCTGATTCACGATGCCTTGCATCTCGGACTCCAGCGAGCCAGAAACGAATTGGTCAGTGTTATCAACAATGAGCGCGAGCCGCGGGCGGTCTTGCGCGTAAGTGCGGCGCGAGAAATTTTCCGGAATTTCCACTATGCCCCCGATGAAACCTGCACGAAGGTCCATGAGCGCGTCGGGCATGGACGAATAATCAATCACGTGAAACATCCGGGGGCCGGTAGCAACGCCCGCGAAGCTTTCCCGCACTTGCCAGGACACAGCCGTGCGGTCATGGTCCACTAGCGCAACATTGACGTTCCTGATTTTTCCGCCGAATGCGTACCCCAGCACGATGAGCTGCACCAGCGGGAATGCCATGGACGCAGTCATCAGCGCCGGACTGCGGAAAAACTTCCGCAGATCACGTTCACAAAGCGCCCAGATGCGAAACCATTTCATGACCGTGCGGCTGCTCCCTTGCTATTTGTATAGATGGCGAATGTCATAGCCAGCGCCCTCCTGTGCCGCATCGCGGAGCTGGCTTCCGGTGTAATGCAAGAAAACGTCGTCGAGGGTCGTGCCTTGCACGCTCACGCGCTTCACCGTGACGTTTCGGGCTCTCGCCAAGTCCATCAGCGCTGCGACCGTCGCCGGGCCGTTGTTCGACGCCATATGAATGACTGGGTCATGGCGCGTGGCGCTGGCGACGTGAGAAAGTTTCTGGAGCTGTTCAAGCCAGTCAGCCGGAGCGTTAGTGAATTCCGCCTCGACGACGTCGGTGCCTGGAATGCTGTCCTTCAGATTCGTCGGCGAATCGAGAGCGGCGAGGTGGCCGTGATCCACGATGGCAATGCGGTCGCAGAGCTTATCGGCCTCATCCATGTAATGTGTAGTCAGCAGCAGGGTAAGGTGCTCTTGGTCGCGAAGCCTGCGAATCATCTCCCAGACGTTCGTCCGCGAGACGGGATCGAGGCCCGTAGTCGGCTCGTCGAGGAACATGATCTTCGGCGAGTGCACCAGGCCGCGCGCAATTTCGAGCCGCCGTCGCATTCCTCCGGAAAATGTGCGGACCAGCTTCGCGCGAAAATTCTGCAACTCCACGGATTCGAGAAGGCGAGTGATAAGCGCATCGCGCTGGCCGGCGGGAACCCCATAGAGTTTCGCGTGAATCAGCATGTTTTCTTCGGCGGTCAGCTCGGGATCGGAGGTGAATGCCTGGGGGATGACGCCGAGAACATGCCGCACTTCGTTTGCCTGCTTTACGATGTCAAGCCCTGCAATGCGCGCGATGCCGGATGTCGGCGGCGTCAGCGTAGTGAGCATGCGAATAAGAGTGGTTTTTCCTGCGCCGTTTGGGCCAAGCAGACCGAAAATTTCGCCGTCCTCGACCGTGAAACTGACCGAATCCACGGCGACCAGGTCCCCGAACTTCTTCGTCAATTTTTCGACATCGATCGCGTGCATCTGTTCGCCCATCGTGCGCTTTTCAATCCGTTTGATCCTATTGCGCAGGTTTCCAGATTTGCGACCACCAGTGTCGCGTTCCCGGCCGCGGAGGAAGCAGGACCGTTGCGGTCATCCCTGTGAATATCCGGTGTTGAGGATTTGGAACGGAAACCTTGATCGCGAATGTCTTGATGTCGCGTTTAGTGCGGCTCACGTCGCGTTGCGTTGCGAAATCTCCCTCGACTCCCTTGAAAAAAACGTTGCCGTGAAGGATGTCGCCGGAAGGCAGCTGGATGGGCAGCGTCTGTCCGAACTGCACTGAATCAATGTAAGTTTCCGGCACGTCCGCGCGCACCCAGAGATGGTCCATATCCACGACCACGACGATCGGAGCTCCTTGTTGTACGACTTCCCCTTGCTTCGCGACGCGCACGGAAACGATGCCGTCAATCGGCGCATAGACCTCGGTGTAACCGAGTTGTGCCTCATCCTGCTGCTTCATTGCGACCGCCTGCTTGAGTTGCGCTTGCGTGGATGCAATCTGGCTGCGAAGAACATCGATCTGCTTCCGGTTAGCTTCGGCGGATGCGAGAGCAGCCTCCTGCGATTTTACTTGGTCGCCGACCGCCTTAACGTTTGCTTGCGATGCTTGAACGGTTGCCAACGACGTGTCGCGCTCTTGCGCCGAAATGACGCCCGAGTCAAATAGGTTCTGTGTCCGCTTGAGATTTGTTTCGTTCAGCCAGTTCGTTGCCTGCGCTTGTGCAAGCTGCGCCTGTGCCGAGGTCAGATTGGCCTGGGCGGCTCGCAGAGCAGCGGCAGTCTGGCTGTCGGTCATTGCCAGGCTTTCTTGCACTTGCTTCACCTGAGCCTCCAGGCTGTGAATCGTTGCGTCCTGCGCCGCGACCTGCGCTTCCAGCGCGGCGCGATCCAGTTCGGCGATGAGCTCGCCCTTCTTCACCTGCGAGCCCTCATCAACGTTCAGCTTCACAATTCGCCCCGTGATTTGCGGGCTCACGACGACTTCATTACCGTCCACGACGCCGATCAGAGGGTACGAATTGCCTTTCGGCGCGGTGGCGACATATGTGATCAGCGCGACAACAAGGATCACGCCCAGCATGCCGAAGAATTTGCGTCCGCTCATCGAGTCCTCACAGCGGAACGAAAAAGCCCGTGTTCGAGAAGATCCAGTACAGCGCGCTTGTGCGCCGCCATCGCGCGAGGTTGCAAAGCGTCTTTCCCAAGGAGCACGCTGTGCACCGGAGCGCCGGAAAAGTAGAAAACAACCATGGCCAGAATCGCCAGCACCGCATGATCTGGATCAACGTGGTGGAATTGGCCGCGCGCGATCGCAGCCTTGATTAATCGCGAGAGACGCCTATGCCCTGGACGAAAGTATTTGCGTGCCAGCCATTGCGCTTCGTACGGAGTTTGCATCATCACCTGCTGCATCAGACGCGCATAATTCGGGTAAGCCACCCGGAAATCGAAATAACCATCCACGAACGCAGTAATCGCCTGGCGCGGCGATGCGCCAGCAGGAGTCTTTGCTTGTATTAATCGGCTCGCCTGAGAGAAGAGATTCTCAAATACTGCACGATGAAGGCGGAGTTTGCTTCCGAAATAGTAATAGAGCATCGCTTTGTTCACTCCGGCGGCGCGCGCGATCGCGTCCGTGCGCGCTCCCGCCAAGCCGTGCTCCGCGAAATGTTTCTCTGCGGCGGCGAGGATGCGACGCGCCGTTTCTGGATTTTCTACTTTCTTGCGTCCTGGATGCATAGCGAACTCAGAGATTCACTCGGTTCATCGCCGCTTGCGGCGGTGTGTAGCGCTGTGGCTTTATTTAACTAACCGGTTAGTTTAATTCACTGGCTGGGAAAATCAATAGGGAAATTGCCGGATAGAGGATTTAGCCTTCGAGGGCGCCGCCGGCGCCGGCTGGCAACTCGATCGAATATTTCGTTCGCGACTTTTCCTGATGCTGCTGAATTGCCAGCTGGATAAGGCGGTCGATTAGCTCCGAATACGAAATTCCGGAGGCCTCCCACATCTTCGGGTACATGCTGATGCTGGTGAAGCCGGGAATCGTGTTGACTTCGTTGAGATAGATTCTGTTTGTGCGTTTTTCGAGGAAGAAATCCACGCGCGCCATTCCCGTGCCGTCAATCGAGCGGAAAGCGCGCACGGCATACTCTTGGAATTGCGCCACTTGCTTCCGAGTCAGCTTTGCAGGAATAACAAGCTCTGTCCCTGATTCCAAATACTTCGCCGCGTAATCATAGAATTCGTGGTGCGGAACGATTTCGCCAGGGATCGATGCCTTGGGGTCGTCGTTCCCAAGAACTGCGACTTCGATTTCGCGGCCGGTGATCGCTCGCTCCACGAGAATCTTTAGCGCGAACTGGGCCGCAGTGTCGAGCGCGCCCGGAAGTTCGGCGGCGTTGTGCACACGAGTCATTCCGACGGACGAGCCAAGCGTCGCGGGCTTGACGAAAAGCGGAAACTTAAATTTCTTTTTCACCGCCAAAAGAATTTTCCCGCGTTCGGCTTCCCATTGGTGGCGCGAAAACGCCAGCCAGTCAACTACCGGAATCCTCGCGTCGCGGAACAGGCGCTTCTGGACGTCCTTGTCCATTCCCACGGCGGATGCAAGGACCCCTGCTCCAACGTAGGGAAGTCCTGTAAGTTCGAGAAGGCCCTGCACGGTCCCGTCTTCGCCAAAAGTGCCGTGCAGGACAGGAAATACGACATCAACCTTGACCGCAGGTTGAGGAGAAGCTCCGGCAAATGGCATGAGAGCGGCAGCGCTTGGATCGGGAGGCAGAACCACGCGTTCGCCAGCCTTCAGCACTTCGGGCAGCAATTTCTGTGCACTCGTGCCGACGAGCCACCGGCCGTCCTTGGTGATGCCGATGAGAACTGGCTCATATTTTTCCGGGTCCAGCGCGCGAATCACCGATGCCGCCGAGGCGAGAGAGACTTCGTGCTCGCCGGAACGTCCTCCAAACAAAACTCCAATGCGCAGCCTTTTTCCGTTAGTCATGATGCTTGTAAATGGTCCTCTCTAAATTTCACAGGATTTTCTTGCCGAGAGCGGAAAGCACCAGCTCCACACCGAGGAGGGCCGTGCGGTTGTGCTCGTCGATCACCGGGTTTATCTCGACGATTTCGAGCGAGACCATCGCCTCGCTGTCGGCAATCATCTCCATCGCCAGATGCGCCTCGCGATACGTGACTCCACCGCGCACCGGCGTTCCGACTCCGGGGGCATCCGCTGGATCCACGAAGTCCATGTCCAGGCTCACTGCGATCCCGCCCGTGTCGTCCATGGCGTATTTTAGTGCTTCGCTCATGACTTCCCGCATGCCCCGTTCATCAATGTCGCGCATCGTGAAGACGTGCACTCCGGATTTCTTAATCAGTTTCTTCTCTTGCGCGTCGAGATCGCGAATGCCCACGAGCGAAATGTTCTGCGGCTCGATTTTCGGCCTGAACCCTAACAGATCAACAAGTTCCGGCGCGCCATAACCCATCACGGTCGCCAAAGGCATACCGTGGATATTGCCCGATGGCGAACTTTCCGGCGTGTTCATGTCTCCGTGCGCGTCCAGCCAGATGTATCCGACCTGTTTTTTTTCCTGCTTGCGGAAATGCGCCGCGATGCCGCTCGCCGAACCTGCGGCGATTGAGTGGTCGCCGCCGAGCACCAGCGGCAACGTGCTTTCCTCAAGGGATTTTTGTACGGCTTCGGCCAAATCCTTGCACGCTTCCGCGATCTCGCCGAGGTACTTGGCGCGCTTTTCTCCGTAGGACATTTCTTCCGGCTGCTTCACCGGGATATTTCCCATGTCCTCGACTTGATGGCCGAGCTGTTTGATGCGCGCCTGCAAGCCGGCGACGCGCAGGGCGGATGGACCCATATCCACGCCGCGGCGGCTGGCGCCCAGGTCCATCGGCACTCCAAGGATACGGATTTTCTGTCCCATGCGATTTTCCCCCGAGATGCGGCGGGAGCAGCGAACGTCAAGGATATACGCGATACAGCATACGAGGAAAGGGTATGACTTCGCGGATGTGCTCGGTTCCGCAAATCCAAGCGACCGTGCGCTCCAGGCCCAGCCCGAACCCTGCGTGAGGCACGCTGCCGTAGCGGCGGAGGTCGAGATACCACTCGAATGATTCCTGCGGCAGATTGTTCAGGCGCAATCGCTCGATCAGCGTTTCGTAATTCGAGAGGCGCTCTCCGCCGCCGATGATTTCACCGTAGCCTTCCGGCGCGATCATGTCGAAACTGAGCGAAAGTTCAGGCCTCGCCGCATCGGTCGCCATGTAGAAAGCCTTCATCGCCGTTGGGTAGCGATGAATGATGACGGGCTTTTCGAAATTGTTGGAAATGATCGTTTCTTCATCACCACCAAAGTCGTCGCCGAACTTCGCGGGGTTGTTATTCTGATTGAGAACTGTGATTGCTTCTTCGCACGTGATCCGCGGGAACGGCGGCTTGATCTTCTCGAGTTTATCAACGTCGCGCTTGATCATTTCGAGTTCGCGCGAGCGGTTTTTAACGCAGGATTGCGCGATGGCGCTGACGAGTCCTTCGCTGAGAACCATCATATCTTCGAGGTGCGCGTAAGCAGCCTCAGGCTCAAGCATCCAGAATTCGGTGAGATGCCGCCGCGTCTTCGATTTTTCGGCGCGAAATGTTGGTCCGAAGCAATACACTTTGCCGAGCGCCGCGGCAGTGGCTTCGACATAGAGCTGGCCGGATTGCGTGAGATAGGCTTTCTGGTCGTCAATGTAATCCACTTCGAAAAGCGTCGTCGTGCCCTCGCAGGCTGCCGGCGTAAAAATCGGCGCGTCGGTAAGCGTGTAGCCCTGTGAGTCCATGAAATTGCGCGCCGCGCGAACTGCTTCGGCTCGAATGCGCAAGATGGCCGCCTGGCGGGGGGTGCGAATCCATAAGTGCCGCTGATCGAGGAGGAAATCCACGCCATGTTCTTTGAGTTGTATGGGGAATGGCCGCGATTCCGGC
Source organism: Candidatus Acidiferrales bacterium (assembly GCA_035934545.1). Taxonomy (GTDB): domain Bacteria; phylum Acidobacteriota; class Terriglobia; order Acidiferrales; family UBA7541; genus DAHUXN01. The sequence continues at coordinate 38,867 of DASYXV010000052.1, read as the reverse complement.
ACGCGTTGAACAACATTCACGCCGCTGACGTGGAGCTCAAAACCTCCCGGAGCGCGAGGTTCCGCTTGAACCGTTCCAGTGACAATGACGCTCGATTCTTGCGTCAGGCCCTTTGCGGCATTGAATGCATCGGGGAATTCTTTCTGCGAGATGACGCCTTGAATCACACCGGTGCCATCGCGAAAGATCGGAAAGAGCAGTTTCCCGGACTCACGGAGGTTATAAAGCCAGCCCTGGATCGTGACTTCCTGGCCGACATACTCTCCAACGCGCTCAATCGTGACTACCGACATCAGTAGCTTCTCCTCCCGGCTTTCCATCAATCCATTTTCAATTATGTGCTGCCGAGCGCTTCGTTGCGAGAGCCTGCTCGAGTTTTTCGAATGCTGCGATGGCGTCGGCGAGTGAGGGTGCGTTCGCGGACTGCTCGCGAAACTCTAGAATTACGGGCAGGGAATGAAAACTTGCGGCCAGGACATCGAGCGCCGAATCCCAATTGATCTTTCCTTCAAACGGAAGCAGGTGCTCATCTTTTTCGCCGCGGTTGTCGTGGACGTGCGTCGCCACGGCAAGTTCACGCATGGAATCGAAGCTGATCTCGATCCCATCCTCCAAGTGCGCGTGGCCGACGTCGAAGCAAAATTTCAAATCGAGGCGCGTGTCCGCAACGAAGTGCCGCAGGCTCGCGGGAGAGCCGAGCTCACCGAGAGTATTTTCGAGCGCAATGGTCACGCCGCGCTGCTTCGCAAAAATCGTCAAATGCTCGAGAGAATTGAACGCCGCATCAATCCGCCGCTGGTCGCGGGACTCGCGGCCGCCGCCGATATGCTGGATAAGGTACCGGTAGGGGATATGCTCGGCGACTTCCAGGGTGCGCTTGACCTCGTCCACGGCGTCAATGCGGCGGACGCGCTCGGGGTCAGAGATGGAGATGGGGATGCCGCTCTCGCGCTTGCCGGGGAGGAGGTCGCGCTCCGAGGGGGAGTGGATGGAGAGGACCATCAAGTGGTGCTCGCTGAGCCATTCGGAGAGTGTGCGGATGGCCTCCGGGGAGCGGTAGTTGAGGTGAACCGGAGTGCAGTAGATCTCGACGCTGGTGATGCCAGCCTGGGAGATCTCGGCGAGGAGGGCCGAGGTCAGCGGCTGCGTTGAGTAACGGTAAGTGGAGAGGACACGATGCATGGTCTGGTCGTTTTGTTTTTCCGCGCCGACAAGCCACGCCGCGGAGCGAGCTGGCCGCCTAGCCCATCCGAAGGCCGAGCCACTATGGTCATTTGAAAAGGCTCCGGCGTCAATAGCCGCGAGCGGCGCCCTGACGGCGGGGATCGGGCGCGCCGAGGCGCTCGCCCGTCTGGGGATCAATGCCGATGGCTTCGACCTCACCGATCCATGCGTGGCGGGGGGGAATTTGATAGCCACGCTGCTCCAAATCCCTGGCGACTGCCGCAGGGAAAATGTGCTCAATCAAAACTCCGTCTGGCATCCATTGCTGATGGAAGCGCGGAGCGTTGATGGCCTGCTGCGCGTCCATGCCAAGCCAGGCCCAGTTGAGAATCGTGAGAAGGGTGGCGGAGATAATGCGTGGGCCGCCCGGAGAGCCGGTGACGAAGCTGAGTTTGCCGTCGCGAAGGACGATGGTGGGAACCATGGAACTTAGCGGACGATGGGCCGGGGCGATGGCGTTCGCTTCGGATTGCAACAGGCCGAACATATTGGGAGTGCCCGGCTGGCTGGTAAAGTCATCCATTTCGTCGTTGAGCAAGAAACCGTCAGAAGTGACGACGGCGGAGCCGTAGCTGTCGTTGAGCGTGTAGGTGTTGGCGACGGCGTTTCCGGCGGCGTCCACGACGGAGAAATGCGTGGTGTGGCCGGATTTATTCGCTGAGGCAGTAATCCAGGCGGCAGCGGCTTCGGGAGAAAGTTTTTCGATTGTGCCGGCGGCAGGTTCGCCCTGGGAGTTATCGAATGGCGCAGGATTGCCCGCGCCAACTTCCTTGCTGGAGCTTGCCTTCATGGGATCAATCGAGGCGCGGCGTTCGGCTGCGTACTGCTGGCTGATGAGACCGGCGACGGGAACGTGCGTGAAATCGGAGTCGCCGAGGAACGTGGCGCGGTCAGCAAAGGCGCGGCGCATGGCTTCGATGACGTAGTGAACGGATTCGGCGTCATCCCAGGATTTCAGTTTGTAGGGTTCGAGGATGTTCAGCGCTTCGAGAATGGCGACGCCGCCGGAACTTGGCGGGGGACTGGTGATGACGGTCCACTTGCTGCCGCGAGCGTCGTAGGAGCCGGTGAGCGGATCGCGCAGCTTGGCCTGATAGCTAGCGAGATCGTCCATCGTAATCAAGCCGCCGTTTTGCTCCATCTGCGCGACGAGATCTTTCGCGGTTTGTCCGCGATAAAACTCAGACGGGCCATTCTTCGCGATGCGCTCGAATGTGACCGCGAGTTGCGGCTGGCGGAAGATTTCTCCGGCGGAATAGAGAGCGCCGCCTTTGAGGAAAATCCGTTTGCTCTCGGGGAACTGGCCGAGGCGATCCTGAGATTCGCGAAGTCCGGCGGCGAGTTTTTCGCCAAGAGGGAAGCCGTCCTTGGCGAGACGGATTGCAGGGGCCATGTCTTCGGCGAGAGTCAGCTTGCCGTAAGTTTTGATAGCGAGAGCGACGCCTGCGACCGTGCCCGGAACGCCGACGGAAAGATACCCCGTGGTGGAAGCGCCGGGAATGATTTTGCCATCGGAACCGACGTACATATTGCGTGTGGCGCGCTTGGGAGCCTCCTCGCGATAGTCCACGAATTTCGCACGGCCGTCGGCCATGCGGACGAGCATGAAGCCGCCGCCGCCGATGTTGCCTGCTTCCGGCTCGACGACGGCAAGAGCGAAGGCGACGGCTGCTGCGGCGTCGACGGCGTTGCCGCCTTTTTTCAGGATTTCGACACCGGCTTCGGAGGCAAGCGGCTCGTCGCAGACAACCATGGCATGCGCGCCGCGAACGGCAGCGGCAGGCCAGGCGGGATTCGAGACTTCGCCGGCGGCGGAGTATTCGCGGGGCTGGGGCGGCTGAGGTGGCGGCTGCGATTGGGCGGCAGCGAAGGTCGCCGAGACGCAAAGGATAAAGGGGAACAGGAGAGGCTTAATTTTGGAGTTCATGGCAGACGTGAATCTATGCCAATGGTGATGGCGCGTCAAGGAAAGCGACCGGGCGATAGCGAGAACTTGGCGGGGTGGATATAGTACGCAAAAATTATCGATTAGAAATTTGGATGTAGTTGATTTTGCGTGAGTTAGGAAAATTTCTAATAATTTTGGCTTACGATTAGAAATAGGCCGGATTGGAGGTGTTCTTTGGGCGGAAGGATTGTTCCGCCCTCCGACACGCACCGTTGCTTTGGCAGACAGGCGGTTTATTCTGGCGTGATTCCAAGTCACGCGACCCTCAGGGCTTAAACTTCTAGTTAACCCAGTAACGCTTTTAGCATACCAGAACGCAAAAGTCAATCGGAATTGGGAGCCTGCGCCTCCGGCTCAAGCTTGTAATTCACTGGAGTTTGAATGATGAGGGCTGTGGTATAGATGAAGGCACTCAAACGCACTCCAAATTCATTCTCTGGTACCTAGAGTGGCTTTGCCTCACTCCAGAGTTTCTCAAATTGCGCTGCATGTGCTGCTGGGTCAGTCAAGCGGACTATGGTGGTTCCCTTGTGACCGATGTCTTTGATAGATTCTCCGACTTGGAAAGCTTCTCGCTCGTCAATGATGATTTTTCTGTCGTGAACGTCATCGGTGATTCTGACCTCAGTAGCATTTCTCTCTCGCCGAAATGCTTCGTAAAAGGATTTGAATCCCCGGTCCTGTTTCACAGTTCTGGCCGAGGTCAAAATCTGTATGGTTCGCGTCGGCACCGAATACAGCCAGGTCAACAGTTCGGTGGCGCAGAAGTTGTCGTGCAATCGAATTGTTTCGTGGGCTCTCTTGAAAAGCTGCAAGACGAACATTTTTCCTCGGAATGCCTCGCCTTGGTTGATAATAATCTGGTCTTTCTCCGCATCGTCCAAAGGAATTGTTGGCAGCTCCTCCCACTCACGCTGCAAAGCCTCAGTTTCCTGCCAGAGCGCAAGTCCGTAGTCGGTGAGTTTGCACCATGTGCCGTCAGGTGAGATCGACAGAATTCCCGGTTTCAGTAATAGGCGGGAAAAAGCCTCGACTCCTGTGGCGGTCGCGAAATAGAACGTGATTTGGTCAAATTTCCTGCAGATGCTGTACACAGTGGTAATGTGCCACGCCTTCTTTGGCGATTCTTGTTGGACTTCGCGCAAGCATCGCAAAATGGTTAGTTGGTTAGCGGAAAGCATATCGCTCCCCTAGGAACTGATGTAACTGAGAGCTTGCTCGGAGAAATGATATCACGCAGGGTCGGTCATCCAGGGCGTCTGGCGTCGTGATTCCTCCGATGCCGCGTAGGAAAAATTCCACCAGAGCTCACGCCTATCCGCGACGGACAGCATCGCGCGGGCAGGGCGAGCCCTGCCACTACGAACGACGAAGGGAATGGCGGCGCCCTTCGACCGCGCCCGCCAAGGCGGGCAAGCTCAGGGCAGGGAGCCTGTGCCACGAAAAGCAGATCCCTCACCGCCATTCGCCAAATGCAGGCGACTGGGTTCGGGATGACAGCGAAAGGGAGATGCGCCAGGCGCGAAAGGCAAAGCAGCGTCGAGTTCAGATGAAGTCCGATGGACTTCACCGGAATCCGCGAAGCGTACACAGGCTAAGAGCCTGTGCCACGAAAAGCAGATCCCTGGCTGCGGCAGGCGGGCCTCACCACCGTCCCCGACGAGTCGGGGCGGGTTCGGGATGACAACGAAAGAGAGACGCAGCAGGCGCGAAGGGCAAAGCGGCGTCGAGTTCCGGTGAAGTAAAATGGACGACTGATCCCCCAGGCTCGACTAACCGTCGACCTGGAAGGCCCCTTCTGTCCGCGAAGCGGACCGCCGCACTCCATAAAATGCAGGCAGACAACGGCGAGGTGGCCGCTACAAAAGCGGGAGGGTCAGGCGGCTTCGGGGAGGAAATCCACGCGGGCGGTCCGGGGAAGCAGGCCGGCGGATTTGGCGCGAGCGAGAAGTTCGTGGACGGCCTTGCGGCCTTCGTCGCCGAAATTCAGCGTCCAGCGATTGACGTACATGCCGACGAATTTGTCGGCGAGAGCAGGGTCCATGTCGCGGGCGAACTGCAAAGCGTAGTTGAGCGCTTCTTCGCGATGCTCGAGGGCGTAAGAAATGCTTTCGCGAATGGCGCGCGCGACTTGCTGGCCGAGCGCCGGGCCGAGCGAGCGGCGAATGGCGTTGGCGCCGAGAGGAAGCGGAAGCCCGGTCTGCTCCTGCCACCAGATGCCGAGGTCCACGACGCGGTGAAGTCCCGCCTGGGCATAAAGCAACTGGCCCTCGTGAATCAGCAAGCCCGCTTCGACTTCCTTGGCGTTGACAGCGTCGAGAATCTTGTCGAAGGGCATGGTGACAGTTTCGACTTCGGGCTCGAAAAGTTTCAAGACGAGATAGGAAGTGGTCTTCGTGCCCGGTATAGCGACCTTGCGGCCGCGAAGCTCTTCGCGCTTCATGGGGCGCGCGGAGACGACGATGGGGCCGTAGCCTTCGCCGAAACTCGCGCCGCAGTCGAGCAGAATGTATTTCTCGGCGATGAATGGATAGGCGTAGACGCTGACGGCGGTGACGTCGTACTTCTCCGTTTGCGCGGCCTGATTGAGCGATTCGATGTCAGAGAGGATGTGCGTGAACTTGAGGCCCGGGACGCGGAGCTTGCCCGTGGCCAGTGCGTAGAACATGAAGGCGTCGTCACAATCGGGAGAATGCGCGAGGCGAATCTCCGAGGTTTGCGTTGTTGCCGATTGCGTGGCCATCGGGTTTTAGTCTCCAGGTGCGATACACGCTCCCGCGAACTGCGTAGCGGCTGTTCGGGCGGTCTTCACTGTTCCGGCGTAACCCGGAGCGGTTTCCCTAGGAGTGAATTCCGGCCGGCTGGGGAGCCGTTGACGAAACGACAGGATAGCACACTCGCGGCGAGGGGCAAAGACGTGAGCGAATGAGCGGCGGGACTACGACGGACTCATTTCAGTTCGGCGCGGGAGTAGGCGTCGAGAATTTGCTGCTCGGTCGGCGGATTCAAGACGTTGCCGGAAGCAAAATCTTCTGCTTGGGGATACTCGGTGGCGCGAATGCGAGCCGCGGCGCTTTCGAGATCATAAGGCGTGCGGCGAAGTTTGACATTAGGGCCGAGGAGGAGCCAGTAAGCGCCTGGCTCGCCGAACGGCATGCCGACGCTGCCGGCATTGACGACGCGAATGCCTCCGATAGTGCGATCGAACTGCATATGCGTGTGACCGCAGACGACCAGAGATGCGTTTGCGTCAGCAAAGACGGGCAAGAGGCGGTCTTCGGGCGTGAGGCGGGTGAAAATGTCCGTGTCGTTGCGCGGCGTGGCGTGGCAGAAGAGCACGTTGCCTGCCCCGGGCATTTGAAGGTGAAGAGTTTTCGGCCAGGTCGCCAGGAATTGCGCGTCTTCGGGAAGAAGCTGCCGCGCATTCCAGCGAATGACTTCGCGAAACTGTTCGGGGACTTCGAGCGGCTCCTTGCCAGAGAGATATTCGAGCACGACGCGGTCGCCATTGCCCGTAATGAATTGCGCGGGGATGCTCAGGCCGCGCAGGCAGGCGAGCGTTTCGCGCGGCATCGGGCCCGGAAGGGCGTCGCCGCCGACGATGATGCGGTCGGCTCCTGCCTTGCGGATGTCTTCGAGGACAGCTTCGAGCGCGGGAAGGTTAGCGTGGATGTCGTAAATCGCGGCGACGCGCATGATGCGAGTTCCTCAGCAAACCGGGTGAGCGAGTTTCATGATTAGCCCAAGGTCGGATTACTGAACCTTCGAAACAGGCGCATTGAGGAGCGGGGAAGCATGATGGCCGACAAGATACCATGCGCCTTCGCGGAGGACGAACATATTCGTCGCCTGGACAAGCGCTTCGTCGAAACTGTTTTCGAAGGCGCTCGTGATGTGCTCGGTGCAAGCGACCCAGGCGACTTCGCCTTCGACGTGAACGCGCACGCCGCTGACGGCGATCTGGATGCGGCGCGTGTTGGAAAAAATGCGCGCCCAGGCGTCGCGGACTTCGTCCCAGCCAATGATGAGATCCCAACCCGGATGGACGCATTGGATCCAGTCTTCTTGCAGCCAGACGGCGGACATTTTGGCGATATCGAGCGACTGGAACGCGGCGTAGAAGCGCTGATTGGCCTCCAGCACCGCGGGCGCAGGGCCAATGGTCTCCGGAACTGCTCTGACTGGCATGAGCGGACGACCTAAGAGTTCAAGAGTTTGCGGCTAACCTCGGGAATCGCGTCGAGCCAGATCGATGCCGCGTACCGCTGCGATGATTAAGATCGTTTTCATGGCGTCGCCCGGCAGAAAGGGAGCAACTCCGGCAACGAACGCGCGAGACCAGCCAAAGTGCATCGGCACCGCAAGCCAGGCGCAGCCCGAAGCCAGGATGATGACTCCGCCGGCAATGAGAACGCCAAGAAGTCGCAGAATCGTCCGGCCCGCGCCGCGCTCCACGAGCCAGCCGGTGATAAACGCGGCCACGGGATAAGAGAGTAGATAGCCGGCCGTGGGGCCGAAGAAGTGAAACACGCCGGAAAGACCAATGGGTGCGAGGACAGGCAAGCCGGAAATTCCTTCCGCGAGATACATAAGCATCACGAGGGCGCTGCGACGCGAGCCAAGTAAGACTGCGATGAGGAGGACGCCGAACGTTTGGCCGGTGATGGGGACCGGCGTCCAGGGCAAAGGAATGATGATGTGGGCGCAGAGAATCAGGAGGATGTTGGCGACAGCGACGCGAATCGCGTCGCGCAGCAATCCTTCGCCGGCAAAGATTTGATCGGCGAGGACCGTTGGCTGCAAAGGGGTTTGCGATGAAGTCTGCGACATTGCTTCTCCTTAAATCTGCTTCCACAGAATTGCGCGCATTCGACTGGCGGTATTATACCCGACCTTTTACTCGGACGACGCACCAGCCTATCCGGGATTTGTCTCAGAGACGATGGGGTCATCGGGCGTGGCGACGGCGCCGCGCTTATCGGCGGCATGAACTTTGCCTACCCGATCGAGAAGAAAGGAACGCTTGCCGGATTTGCCGTAGTCGAGCGGAGTGGCGGAGAGTTCATAGCTGGGCGCGCCGCCGGGAGCGGGGACGAGAACGTATCGAAAAGCGTAGCCGCCTTCCTTGCCAGCTGCGAGGCCGGCATCGAGGAGGCTTGCGGCACTGGGAGATGCGCCTCCTTTCGAAGGGCCGAGTTGCGCAAGCGCGTCGGGGAGTTTGCCGAAGGCGCTGCGATACGTGTTGATGGCGTCGGCGATTTCCTTCAAGGTGTCCATCGCGCCGCGCTCACGATCCTGAAGCGCTTGCTCGGCCCATTGCACTTCGAGCTGCGGAATATCAATCATCAGCAGGCCAAGAGACAGGAGTTTCCAGCTGTCGCCTTCGCGCAGGAGGCCGAACTGCACGGTGCGGCCTGCGGCGATCGTGATGGAGATGTAAGCGAGATTTCCACTGATTCGAGGTGCGCCGAATTTAAATGTTTGTGTGGCGTCGGTGGATTCACAGCGGAGAATCGGGTGGCCCTGCGGGTCGTTGTCAAGAAGCGGACGGCCCGGCGAGTCGAGAAGAACAAAACGCTGCATCAGGGAAACGCGTTCCGTGCCGGGGAGATTGCGGAAGGCGTCAGGATTATCTCCGGCAAGATACTTGGCGAATTCGGTTTCGTTTTCCTTGCAGGCGGCGACTAGAGCGGAGTTGAGGGCCGAAGAAGGATCAGGGACAGCAGCGGGCTGCGTTTGCGCGGCGAGGCGCGATGCAAGCGGCGGGAATAGGACGAGTAGGATGAGAATGCCAGCGCCGCCTATTTCTCTGATGCGCAGCTTGCTCATGATTTTGCCCGCGAGAAAATGGCGGCAAGGTCTTTCGTGAATTTCGAGCGTGGCATCACTTCGGTGCAGCCGGCCTCGCGCGCGCGGCTGGCGAGTTCGGTCTGGACATGCGAGAGGAATGCGACGACGGGGATGTCTCGCTTGCGCGCTCGGAGCGAAGAAATCGCGTCGAGGGGAGAATGGCGCGCGTTCAAATCCACGACAACGAGTTTGGGCGGCTGTTTTTCAACTTCGGCGAGAAGGGCGTCGCTCGTAGTGAAGGATTTCATCTCGACGCCGAGATGCTTCGCCGTTTCGAGCATTTTCGCCTGAAAAAAGATGTCGTCCACCAATGCGAGTATCTCCGCCACTCATTCCTCCGCCGGAATTGCCTCTTCCGATGTATCACGCGGCGGCGCAAGGGACAAGCGGCAGCTGAATTACGAGCTATGGGTTGGATGCAGGGCGACGAGAAGAAGACAATTCCGTGGACGCACCAGCGGGGTGTCAGTTTCCGGTTGTGCCGTAATTCGCCCAGAATCGACGGCAAGTGCAGTAGAGCCTTGCACGTTGCACAAGGGAACTCCAGGAAACGTTGGCGTGCTCACGATCTAGTTGTTGGAAAAGTGGTGGCTTTTCGCCCGCAACACCAGCCCTGTACGGCATGAATTCGAATCAAGCCAGATTAGGGTGTCACAGAAGACAGTGACCTTGATGGCGGGCCTTTATGCCGATACCCAATTGCTGCGCTCGATAATGGTTGGCGGTTCGTAGGTACGCCCCGCCGCCAGACGTCTCTCCTCCCGACGAGCGGACCACAACAATACCGGGCCAAGTAGAGCCGCTGTAAGGCGCGCCATTACGGGAAATTCTTTTTCAACTTCCATCCTCAGCGAACGGATCTGCTCACTGACGCTTTGGTTGATCTTCCTGAACTCCCGCTCCATTACCCATAGCGCCGCAATGTAAGCGCTGCTCAGTTTCTTCGCTCCCCGTGAGAACCGCTCCCGGACCCGTGGATCTGGGTAGTCCTTGTAGCGTTGCCATCCCCGAAGCATCGTCCGGCACATGCGGTAAAGGCTCGGTCCATTCTGCTCGAAATCGCGCCGGAACGCGCTGTCCAGGAAGATCTTTGAGTCATCACGAGAAATCGCTGCGTGCCGGAAGTTGAATTTGTATTGTCCATGGACATCGCCAGGGTCAATGTTCGTGAGCAGCCGTCCTTGGTCGGCCATCTCTCGATAAAGCGGCGTGCCCGGCACTGGTGTGTACAGCATGAACTGGTGGAAATCGGTCTGATAGTCAACTGCGTGCTGGATTTCCGCGGCAATGTTGTCTGGCGTGTGGTGCTCGAGCCCAATGATGGTGGATCCTTGCACTCGTATGCCGTTTTCTCTCAGTTCGCGCGTGAGTTCCCTTGTGTCCACACCCTGCAACTTCCCATAGTTGGATTTGGGAGATTCCAATCCCATCCATACCCAGGAAACGCCCAGCTCCACGAGTTCACTCATCGAATACTTCCGGATGGCGTTGGCGGAAGCAAAGACCGAAAGTTCCCAGCTCTTGCCCGCCACCTTCATGCGCTCCAATAAGCGCATGGCGCGCTGGCGATAGAGAAGAAAGTTCTCGTCCATCACAAAAAACGAATGCACCTTGAGCTTCGATTCGATATCACACATCACATCAAACAGTTCATCCCCGCTCTTATAAAAATTGACAAACTTTCCCTTGCCGCCGAAAAAGGCTGAAGTTGTGCAGAAGTTGCACCCCATCGGACAACCGACCGATGGGATTAATGTGGCGGCCGTGCCGCCCTTCCGCTGTGGCAGACGCACCCCCATGATGCGTGTCCGCAGACCGGAGACGATGGCTGGATGCCGGATGGGCGCGCACTCATCCTCTCCCAAATATCGCCGCATCCACGAAATGCCTTCCCCTCGTACGATATAGTCCGCGTCGATCATCAATTCCAGGCCGGGGATAGCTGCAACATGTCCGCCGACTACGATGGTCGAATCCGGTGAAACTCCTCGCGCGATCCGGCACATCTCCTTGACCTTGCCAACATTTACGATGATGGCCGAGATGCCGATAATGTCGTAGTGGTTCGCGGTCAATTCGCGCGCAAACGCTTCGCGTGTGGGGAAATCCAGCACCGCACAGGGCGCTGAAATGTTCGCCTGGATCAGCATGATGCCCCAGGAGCGATGGAACATGCGCAGCGAGAAACTGCCTTGCGCGCGGGTGACCTGATTGTGATACAGCTCCATGGGATTGATAAGCCGGCTGCCGAATTCGTCGTCTTGCGCGTAAGGTCCGAAGACCGAACTCAGCAGGACGCGAGCGCGACTTCCCTTGGGATGAGTTTCCATACAATTTTTTATAATCACTCCTATTAGTATTCTTTGCGGTGATCCGGGTCACAGATTGCAAGGCTATTGCTTACGACCAGACAGATTGGAGGGAACAAGGTCGTGTGCGATGAAGTTTGCGGTTGCGGCGCTGTCTTGACGAGATTTGTAAGGTCCCGTTCCATAATCGGGCTTGCGGGAGGCTAGAGGCGATGTTCTGAACGGGTTGTCGCGCACTCGGAAATTGACCCTTTAGCAGAGGAATCGACAGCCTTTGCGGGAGTAGTCAACTAAGGTGTGAAGGAAGGGGTTCAAATAACTCCGCAGGAGATCGAGCATGAATTCTCCTGCAAGCGCTACGGCGATCGCAGCGGTGCTTTCCGAACAACTCCGTTAATCGTGATCAGGATGCGCCGAGCCGGCAGGAGCACGAACCGCGTTTGGAACAGACACGGCACCGAGCAACAGCGCAGCCGCAAACGCTGTGGGCACTCCATAAGACATGGGGGCCTTGATGCCGAGCGCGATGCTCATCTCCAGGGTGAACAAGAAGAGCAACGCGGCGCTGGCCCAGGCGACGATGCGTTGATAGCTCCCCGCCACGAGAGCAACCCCCAGGGAGAATTCGATGATCGTTTCCACGACTCCAAGCGTTGGGATGAGCGCTTTCGGCACAAACCAGTTCAGATAGGCAACGGATTGCAGGAAATGAGCCCAATCACCCCACGACACCCATTGGGTTCCGTACTTTCCGTAAAGGCCGAGGCGATCAGCGATGGCATTCAGAAATGCTCCGCCGAGAGCGAGCCGCAGAAGTATTTTTGTGGTTTGCAAAACGCGTTCGTTGGTCATAGCAGTTTCGTCAATTCCTTTCCTTTTTCAGCTAGCTGAACGACGAGGATCCTGGCTGACTTGGTGGCGCTGGCGCTGCCAGAAGGCAGATGAATGGCGCCAGGAGCTTCATAGAAGGTCTCGCCTGCCGACAATACTTTTTCCGGTTCGCCTTCGACGTGAAAACGAAACTTTCCGTCGAGAACGTAGCCCAGAACGAAGCCTGAATGAGTGTGCTTGGGGGAAGTCAGGCCGGGAGGAAAGGTCAATTCACGAATCGAGGCCTGCCAACCATCCAGACTCACGCTAGGCAAGTCGTACGTAGAAATCGTCCTGATAACGAATCCCGCAGATGCTTCCGAGGCACGAGCAGCAATCGCAGCCAGGCCGGCCAAACCGACTCCCAGGAATTCCCGGCGATTTTTCATGGCACCCAACTTACGCCCGGCTTGGTATGATGTACAGAGCCATATTGCAAAGGTTCATTGTACCATTTGCGGTTGGGACGAAATGCCCAAACATATCAGCTCATTCGAACTTGCACTCAATGAACGGTCGCCGCATGTCACTCTGACGCGGTGGCTCTGCGAGGAGATGCGCCGCGCCATTCTCGACCGCCGGCTGCTTCCCGGGACTCGTCTTCCTGCAACGCGTGACTTTGCACGCCAATACAGCCTCTCGCGAGGAACAGTGGTGGTCGCGTTTGAACAGTTGCAGGCAGAAGGGTACTTAATTGGCCAGGTCGGTGCGGGCACTTGGGTGAATCAGCGCTTGCCCGCGCATCTTCTCGGCACGAGAACGCAGAAGACCCACGCGAGGAAACTTCCGGCACCCGTTCACGGATTGCCATTCTCCCGCCCAGCGCGTCCATTCCGTCCTTACGAGCCGGCAATCGCCGAATTTCCCATGGAGACTTGGGCACGCGTCGCCGGCCGCCGACTGCGCCGCTGCTCTCATTCGCTTTTGGCGATCGGTGAAGTAGAGGGATACAGGCCTTTGCGCGAAGCCATCGCGGCATATCTCGGTTCGTCGCGCGGCGCGAATTGCTCTGCCGATCAGGTAATGATTGTGTCCGGCGTGCAGCAAGGACTCGACATCCTCGCTCGTATCGTTGTGAAACCTGGCGAGGCTGTGTGGATGGAAGACCCCGGATACTTTGGAGCCACTGCTGTCTTTCGAAATGCGGGAGCGAGGATCATACCTGTGCCGGTGGATGAGCACGGGCTCGCGGTATCGAAAGGAAAACAGTTGTGCCCTCGCGCCAAGGCAGCGTATTTGACTCCGGCGCACCAGTGCCCGCTGGGTATGACTATGCCCCTGGAGCGGCGACTGGCCATTCTCGCGTGGGCTCGTGACACTGGAGCTTTCCTCTTTGAGGATGACTACGACAGTGAGTATCGCTTCGAGGGCCAGCCGGTTCCTGTGCTTCAGGGGTTGGACCGCCATGGGTCTGTGATCCTGCTCGGCAGCTTTAATAAGGTCCTGTTTCTTTCCCTCCGCATGGGCTACGTGGTCTTGCCGCCGAGGATGGTTGATTCGTTCCTTAGACTCCGCTCCGGAATGGACCTGTATCCTTCGGGCCTGGATCAGGCGATTCTCTGCGATTTTATTGTCGAAGGTCACTTCGGTCGCCACATTCGGCGGATGCGCGAACTCTACTCGCGTAGGCTGGCTGCTCTTCAGGACGGCGCGCGGAGATATCTTGCGGGACTCTTGGATGTCCCATCCATGCAGGCCGGCCTAAACACCGCTTCGTTCCTTCGAAACGGAATGACGTCACAACAGGCGGAGGCTGCGGCCACAGCAGCTGGAATCGAGACGGTCGCGCTAAGTCGTTTTGTCTTGCGACGAACTGATGTGCAAGGGTTGATGCTTGGGTTCGCTGCATTCGACGAGCACGAAATTCGCCGAGGCGTTATAAAGCTGGCGGCCGCCCTTGAGCACGGAACGGCGAACTCGAAGCGAGGTATTGCCCGACCGATAGGATCGAGCCGGAAAACGCGCCAGTAAGAAGTAACAGGGGGCGCATTGTCGGCTCGTCGGAAATTCAGCCATGGTCAGCCGATCCGTTGGGTTTCGCGGAGGAGGGGGAACTGAGGTATAAAGGATGTGTTCGCACAACTCTGCCGGAGGTTAGGCATGAATTCTCCCGCAAGCGCTACGGCGTTACCCGGATTGAACGTTCTGGAGCAGACGCCAATCATCATCGAGAAGCTCGTCTCGCTCGCGACCGAGGACCAGCTGGCGTGGAAGCCGGCGATGGACCGGTGGTCCATCAGCGAAGTGCTGGCGCATCTGGCGGATGCCGAAGTGGCGGCGTTTCGCGAGCGCATCCGAATGATGATGGAGCAGGACACGCCGAAACTCGAGGCATACGATCAAAACGCGCAATACGCCGCCGGGAAGTACACGGGAGGGAAGGCGCGCGAGCATTTGAAAACCTTCTGCCACGAGCGCGACCGCAGCCTTTCGATGTTGCGCTATCTGCCCGAGAATGTCTTCACACGGAAGGGCGTCCATTCCACGATTGGACCGATTACGGTTGGCCAGTTGATGAACGAATGGGCGTTCCATGACCTGGGACACATCCGGCAGATCACAGAACTCTTCCGTTCGCGTGCGTTTTATCCTGCTATGGGGGCCTTTCAGAAGTACTACACGGTCAAGCCTTAGCCAGCGACAGAATCAAAATGGATGCGATTTCGCAGCGAGTTCTCGAAGTGTACGACGAGCTTGCGCAGGAGCGGCTCGACCTGCACGCTCTGATGGAATTTGCGGGCGGAAATGATCCGCCGAAGCGCGAAGCGGTGGTGGAAGTAGTGGAGACGCTCGTTCGCGCGGGCTATCTCGATCCGGCTGGCGGAGCGGATTTTTACCGGCGCAGCGAACAGGGCCGAATTGCCGTTGCGAAGCCGCGCGACGTCACGCTCTACACGCGGCCGGGATGCCATTTGTGCGACGAGGCACGAGCGGTGATGCTGCCGATCGTGCGCGAGTTCGGCGCGAAGCTGAGAGAAGTAAATATTGATTCGGACGCGGAGCTGCGCGACCTGTACACCGACGATGTGCCGGTTGTTTTTCTTGGCTCGAGAGAAGTGGCCCGGCATCGAGTGGATGCCGGGCGATTTCGCCGCGCGCTCGAAGATGCTGGAGAATGATTCTGAGGCGTTCGCGCTTAGGAGGATTTGCCGCGGCGCTTTAGCATCAGGCGATTGGCGTCCGTGTACGGCATCAAGTATTCGAGCATGAGGTGATAGGTGCCCTGATCGCGGAGCTGCTTCGCGATGCGCGAAACCAGGCCCATTGTCGCGCGCATCGGACCGCCGCCGACAGTGAGGCGCGCGACGCCGAGCTTTTCGAGTTCGCGCACGGGCGGCGTATCCGTGGTGGCTAGAATATTGAGCGGGCCGTGAACGGCGCGGACGAGGGCGGCGATGGTTTCTGTATCTTTCACCCCCGGCGCGAAAAGCGACGAGGCGCCGGCATCGCGATACGCATTCAAGCGCTCGACGGTGAGGTCCAGGCGTTCGGATGGAGCGCCGATGCTTTCGAGGTAGATGTCGGTGCGCGCATTCACGACCAGCGGCACGCCCATTTTCTTTCCGACTTCGACAATCGCCGCAATTTTTTCCTTTTGCAGCGGAATCTCGACGAGCTTGGCTGAGCCTTCTTCGAGCGAATCCTCGAGATTGAGGCCCACAGCTCCGGCGGCAATGACTCCGCGAGCCGTTTCCGCCATGGCGTCAATCGTCGTTCCGTAGCCGCCCTCCATGTCGGCCGTGACGGGGACGGAGACTGCGCGCGCAATGCGCTCGACGACTTCGAGCATCTCGTTGCGCGAGATGTGCTGGCCGTCGGCGTAGCCGAGCGAGTTCGCGACGCCGGAGCTCGTTGTCGCGATCGCGGGGAAGCCTGCGTCCTCGAAGATGCGCGCGCTGGCAACATCCCACGCGTTGGGCAGCACAAGAATACGCGGCCCGCGGTGTAGGGAGAGGAGACTCTGAGCTTTCTCGGCTTGTGAAATGCTAGGCATCTGAAAATCCTAGAATTGAATTCTACCGCAAGAAACGGCGGATGAGCGCGCCTATTCTTCTTCGACGGAATGAGCGCCGACCGTCTCGTCGGGGACGTCGCCGGGACGGCCCTTCACGCGGTCGTACACGCTGATATGCGAGGTCGAGCCGAGGGCTTCGTTGTAATACGTCGGCACATCGAGCGCGGTGCGTAGCTCTTCGTTGAATTGCCGAAGGTTTGCAAGTTCCGTGACAATGGCCGGCAATTTGCGGCCGTCCCTCGTGATCAGGAATTTCTGGTAGCCGGCGTCCCACAGGCGCGTGAACTGACCGTTCTTCATTATGGCCGGAAGCTCCGTCATCTCATAGGAGTTGCCAGACAATTTGCGAAATTCGGCGCCGCAATTGTATTTCTCGACACGCGCCACTCCCCCCGAACTGCGCACCGTGAAACCATGGCGGGGCAGAATAGACTCGATTTTGCTCGCTTCGAATTTTTGGGTGACGTACCACATGGCCACAACAGAGTAAGGAGTGTCCCAGGGAATTGTAAAGCCAAAAATGCGCGTGGGTAGAAACGGGCAGCTCGACGCCATACGCCGAGCGTATTGATGAACGCAAGCTGGCGTGATAACGTTCGTCATGCTCAATCCATACGCTTCGTTCCTTGGAAAGAGGAATCCGCTCGAAGTCATCGCGGAAACTCCGAAAAAACTTGAATCGCTGCTTGCCACGCTTGGTCCTGAGCGCACGAACCAGTCCCCAGCGCCCGGAAAATGGAGCGCGCGGGAGATCGTCTGCCACCTGGCCGACTGCGAGACTGTGTTTGCATTCCGCATCCGGCAGGCGCTGGCCGAGGACAACCACGTCGTGCAGCCGTTCGACCAGGAGAAATGGGCCAAGAATTACGCCGCTTACAGCGCGCGAGAGGCGCTGGCGTTATTCTCCGCGGCACGAGCATGGAATCGCCGGCTTTTTGCTTCGCTTCCTGCCGAGGCATTCGCTAAACGGCTGACGCACCCGGAGCGCGGGGAAATGACATTTCAGGTCCTCGTCGAGACGATGGGCGGACACGACATCAATCACATATGGCGGATTGAAGCGATAGCAACTCGCGCGAAAGCAGCCGGTTAGCCCGTCACTCAGGACTTGAGCCCTTTCGGCTGCCACAAAGGCCACTTCGACGAGATGTCAGCAAACCAGGCAAGTGAACTCGCGGACCTTTGAGACGAAGGCTGATGGTATTGCATTAGTCCAACGGCATCTCCTCGCCGTTATGCCCACCATTCGTCTTGCCGTTGCCTTCCCCGCTGCTCTTGCCGCCTCCGCTCTTGGGGGCAGCGGGTCCTGCAACCGTCGCCAGAGCGCAACAGATGTTCTGGTACGTGCCCCAGGCGGGCTTCAACGACGATATCTCGACCTCCTGTGTCGATACGTCCACGGATGTGCCCGGTTCCAGAGTGATTGCGCCTTTGCTCGTGGTGACCGTCGCCTGAGAGCTATTTTCTGAATTAGTGATGCGATAAAGCGCGAGATAGGTAAGAGAGCTTGCGAATACGCTAAGGAGCTGCAGCGACAGTATGCGCTGCGGACTGCCTGCACTGGTGCCCCAGTTGGCACGCTCGTACTGATTGAGAGGGGGCGGAGCAACTGGGGTTTTGGTACCGCTCGGCGGAATGACCACCCCCACAGGAACGCCTTCCACCCGAGCGAAGCCTTGGCTGCCGGACCTCGGATTCTGCGACCAGAGGGTCGAGGGCACGCCTGTGGAATCCGTAGGGATGATCTGGTAGTGTCCCGGTCCAAGGACCACAAAGGGAAAAAACTCGGCACTGGCATTTGGGACGGCTCCTTGCCCGGGGCTCAATACGGGCAAAAAAGCTCCGAATTTCGCACCAGTACCGACGTCCACGAGAGTAAGGCTAAGGACCTGTTGAGCGCCGGCTCCGCCGTTAAAAAAATAAAGGTAAACGCGCGTGATTAGTGTTGGTTGGGCCAGACCGAAAAAAGTAGGAATCGCGGGGTTGTTCAAGACTCCGTCCGTGTTCCAGTTGTCGAAAAGCACCGTTGCCATTCTGTCTCCTCTTGGCACCGATGTGGGGGCTCCTGTGAAGGTGAACCACGGCGTACGATGGTCTTGGCGCTGCGCGGCGGCGCTAGGGTTCCATCAAAAACCGCCTGGGCGAGTACCGTTCGAGAAATCCGCTTCCGCGCAGCGGAATCTTGAGCTGTGTTCGCGTGACATTGTTTTCCGAGCAGATAAGAGGTTAACACACGAGCAATGTAGAAAGAATCCATGGTCCAGAAAGAACCCGTTTTGGGACGGGCGCCTTGCACGCGGCCGGAAACGCCCTACCCGTTGAAGTGTCGCGGCCCAAGGATCACGTGACCTTAGCGGGTTGGCGGGATAACCCCGGTTGGCCGACTATTGGGAAGTTGGCCAGAAACGGGGCTACCGCAAACTAACTCACTACCGAATCTTTTGCGCTGAACTCTCCGGCCTCTCCGTTTGACTGCGAATTTCAGCCGCTCGCACTGGCTCTAAGTCCATTCCCTACTATGTTCGGGGTATTTCTGTTAAACTCCTGCATATTAGACGCATACGGATGAATACGGGGGATTCCCTCCCGCATCTAATCCCAAAAGCTGCCGGGAGGAGCAGTTTCAGCGGCAGGCACGGGAGGAGGTCGGACAAGAGTTGGCGCTCGATCCCATTGTTGAGGACGAATTCACGAGTCCTAGAAAATTGCACGGAACAGGACTGGCCGCACTAGTTGGCAGGACGCCGCTCTTACGCCTGGACAGCCCGTCTGCGGAGTTTCCCAACGTGGAATTCCATGCCAAGGCCGAGTGGTTCAACCCCGGCGGCTCGGTGAAGGATCGAGCTGCTCTTTGGATGATTCGCGAGGGCGAAGGCACTGGAAAGCTCCGCGCGGGGAAAACAATTCTGGATGCAACCAGCGGGAACACGGGGATTGCTCTGGCGATGTTCGCTGCGGCGCTGGGTTACCGAGTGAAGCTGTGCGTTCCTGCCAGCGCTTCGATCGAACGCCTGCGGACGCTGCGCGCGTATGGCGCCCAGATTATTTTGACGCCAGCGGAAGAGGGCTCCGATGGCGCAATTCAGCGCGCGCGGGAGATTTTCGACGCAGATCCCGAGCGGTATTTCTACACGGACCAGTACAGCAATCCTGCCAATCCGCGCGCGCATTACGAGACGACGGCGTGCGAAATCTGGAAGCAAACGCGCGGCCGGGTCACGCACTTCGTCGCGGGGCTGGGCACGAGCGGCACGTTCGTTGGGACGACGCGGCGCTTGAAGGAACTGAATCCGGCGATCCGCGCGACCAGCGTGCAGCCGGATGCTGCGTTTCATGGGCTCGAAGGCATGAAGCACATGGCGACGGCGATTGTGCCCGCGATTTACGACGGTTCGCTGGCCGATGACAACATCAATGTTCGCACCGAAGATGCATTCGCCATGGTCCGGCGGCTGGCGCGCGAAGAGGGATTGCTTGTCGGAGCGAGTTCCGGAGCGGCTATTTGCGCTTGCCGCAAGGTCGCTGAGACGATTCCTGCGGATGAGAAAGCAGTGATTGTCACGGTTTTTCCGGACTCGGGAAACCGTTACCTAAGCGAACGTTTCTGGGATGAGGAGCCGGGGCAACGTGCTTAAGCTACGCCAGGCGCTGATCGAGAAAATTCACGAGCACGGCTCGAGGGATTATCCGCATGAGTGTTGCGGCGCGCTGCTGGGACGCGAGGAAGGCGCCGACCGCAACGTTTTGGGAGTCGTGCCGCTGGAGAACCGGCGCAACGATTCACCGCAGAACCGATTTTCAATCAAGCCCGAAGACGTGCTCCGCGCGGAGAAAGAGGCCAAAGCGAATGGCTGGGACTTGATCGGCTGGTACCATTCGCATCCGGATTCGCCGGCGCGTCCGAGCGAGTACGATCGCGAGCACGCCTGGCCGTGGTACAGCTACATCATTTTCCAGGTCGAGAAGGCCGAGCCGCGCGAAATGCGCTCCTGGCGGCTGGACGACAAGCGAAAGGCGTTTGGAGAAGAGGCGATTGAATTCATATCAAGCGTCTCGGGGTAAAGCGCCGAAAACGCGGAGGGGGAATTGGATTGCGTAAATCGTTGCAGAAATCGAGGTGAGGACCTATGGCAGTGAAAGTAATCATACCGACTCCGCTCCGCCCCTATGCGGGCAAGCGGGATAGCGTGAATCTGGAAGCGGCCACCGTGGGAGAGGCGCTCAATTCGCTCACTTCGCAGTTCGGTGAATTGCGGAAGCATCTTTATTCGGAGGACGGCCGGCTGCGCAGCTTCGTCAACGTATATGTGAATGACGAAGACATTCGCTATCTGCAAAGGGACAAGACGGCTGTGCAGCCTGGCGATACAATCAGCATTGTGCCGTCCATCGCTGGCGGCGCGAGGGCGTAAGGCGGGAAGGGAATCATGGCGACGCAAACGAAAAACGGCGCGGTAGCGACAGCGGCCGATGCGAAGACGTTGAGCAATCAGGAAGTTCTGCGCTACAGCCGTCATCTGATCATGCCGGAGGTCGGCATGGACGGCCAGCTCAAGCTGAAGCAAGCGAAAGTGCTGATGATCGGCTCGGGCGGGCTCGGCGCGCCGCTGGGACTATATCTTGCGGCAGCGGGAGTGGGCCGGCTCGGCATCGTGGATTTCGATGCCGTGGACTTCACGAATTTGCAGCGGCAGGTTGTTTTCGGAACCAGCGACGTGGGCCGCAAGAAGCTCGAAGCAGCACGCGAGCGATTGCAAAATCTGAATCCTGAGATACGCATCGACACTTTCGAGACGAAGCTGACCAGCGAAAATGCGCTCGATATTCTGCGCGACTACGACATCGTGGTGGATGGCACGGACAATTTCCCGACGCGCTATCTCGTCAATGATGCCTGCGTGCTTCTCGGCAAGCCGAATGTCTATGGCTCGATTTTCCGTTTTGAAGGACAGGCGAGCATTTTCGGCTATCCGGGCGGGCCGTGCTACCGCTGTTTGTATCCGGAGCCGCCTCCGCCGGGGCTGGTGCCGTCGTGCGCCGAAGGCGGCGTCCTCGGTGTGTTGCCAGGAATCATTGGCTGCATTCAGGCGATGGAAACGCTGAAGCTGATTCTTGGCAAAGGCGAACCTCTCGTTGGCCGATTGCTGCTTTTTGATGCGCTGGGCTTGCGCTTCCGCGAATTGAAGCTCCGGAAGAATCCGGATTGCCCGATCTGCGGCGAGCATCGCACAATCCACAAGCTGATTGATTATGTGGAATTCTGCGGGATGCGCGGCGAAGAAACTCCGGCGACAATTGCTTCCGCGATGCCCGAAATTACGCCGAAACAATTGAAGTCGCGCCTCGATCGCGGCGACGATGTTTTCATCCTTGACGTTCGCGAGCCGCACGAGTATCAGATTTGCAACCTGCGCGGTCATCTGATTCCGCTCGGGGAGCTGCCGAAGCGTGTGAGCGAGCTTGACAGCTCGCTCGAAATCGTCGCGCACTGTCGCAGCGGCAAACGCTCGGGCGAAGCGGTGGAATTCCTGATGAAGGCAGGTTTCCGAAAGATCATGAACCTCAAGGGCGGAATTCTCGCGTGGTCGGACGAGGTGGATCCTTCAGTCCCCAAATATTGAACCAGTATCTGACTACGGTAATCGGGTCAGGATTGGGCGCGCTGCAGCACGCGACAGACTTCTTGGAGGGAACGAGTGGCCGGGACAAAGATTCTGATTAAGGACAACGGCTCGATCCGCGTCGAAGGAGACTTTGAGATCGTGGATTCACAAGGGCGCGTCTTTGGGCTGAATGGCCGGACCGCGATTTCTCTTTGCCGCTGCGGACAATCCTCGAACAAGCCGTTCTGCGATGGTGCGCACAAGCAGTGCAACTTTGAAAGCGTTGTCGTGGCTCGCGACCTCGAACCACCGGTGCCAAAGCCTTGACTGCCGCGTTCAAGCCGCCTCGGATGGAAATCAGAAGAACTATCCAATAATTCATATCTCCGCCACGAAAGGACTTTCGCGTCTCAATCGGTAACTTTGTCTCCCGCGCCCCCAGCAGTCAGACCAAGATGCGTTAGAACAAACTGCAAGAATTTCCTATAAACGCCTTATTTTCAAATTGTTCACAGGTACTAAAACTATGCCCGAAGAGGTCTCCCAATTGCTATCTATCTAGAGGGCATGGAAGCACTAGTGTACCTGGGGGCCCCTTGAGCAGACCGGCCAACGAACTAAAACCTGCGCCCCGATTCCGCTACAAATGGGTAATTCTCTGGAGCCTCGTGGCCGTGGGCTTCATCGCCGCTCTTGTGCCTCTGCGGCACTCGACAATTTCCCCAGACCCGATGCTCGAGCGCTTCCTTGAGCTTGCGGGGAGCGTCCTCGCCTTCACATTTGCCGCAAACGCGCTCATCCGGTTCCGCGGCATGCATGACCGGATATCGCTGATCCTGGCTTTTGGTTTTGGCCTGGCGGGGCTGATTGAGATGGGCGCGAATCTTCTGCCGTCGTACAGCATGCCTGTCCTCGCCGCTAACGCCGCGCTGACTGTGCCTCTCTCATGGATGGTCAGCCGGACGCTGCTCGCCGCATTGCTCGTCGCCGCGCTGCTCGTGGACCGAAGTCTGCCGCTTTCGCGCGATCCCAATAAGGAGATCGCCTGGTCGCTGTTCCTGGTGGGCGTGGTTTCTTACCTCACCAGTGTGATGTTTTTCGCCGTTCCGGTCGCGCCGAAGGTTTATCCCCACGCTTTTGTCCCGCGTCCCTGGGATTTGATTCCGGCGGCCATGTTCTTGATTGCCTCCGTCGGGTTCTGGAAGCGCCTCAAGCACGTGGACTCCGCAATGGATCGTGCCCTGTTTCTGTCTTCAGTGATGAATGTGGCGTGTCATGTGGCGATGACCCAGTCCACAGCGCGCTTCGATGTAACTTCCACAACGGCGCAACTGCTGGAAGTTGCCAGTTTCGCGGTGGTGCTCGGCGGCGCGCTACTCGACAATGCGAAGCTCTTCGATCAGGTGAGCCGCCTGGCCATCAGCGATCCTCTGACTGGACTGGCGAATTACCGGCGGCTGCTGGAAGTTATGGAGCTGGAGCTTCAGCGCGCGCAACGCACGGGACGCGGCTTCGCCGTCCTGCTCCTCGATCTCGACGGACTGAAGAAAATCAACGACAGCCACGGCCATCTGATTGGCAGCCAGGCCTTGAAGCGGCTGGCGCATGTTCTGCGGCTTCATTGCCGCGGAATGGATACGGCGGCGCGCTACGGCGGCGATGAATTCGCGCTGGTGCTTCCCGAGGCGGAAGAGATTGTCGCTTTGCAGGTGACGGACCGCATTCGCAAGCGCCTGTGGGAAGACGGGCAGGAGCCGCAGATCTCCGTCAGCGCCGGCGTGGCGATTTATCCGCGCGATGGATTCAGCATCGAGAAGCTCCTCAATGCCGCCGATGAAGCGCTTTACTCGATGAAAGCGGCAAGATCTTCTTCGGCAGGAAAGGGAAAGGAAGTGTTACAGGGCCAAACTCACGGCGAACGGGGGACAGTGAAATGGCACTTGGGAAAAGGGGAGACGGGAAAGCTTTTCCGGTAGAACGCTCGGAGCCGCGCGTGCCGATGGAGGTCGGGGTGCGGCTTTCGGGGAATAGTTCCATACCGGGCATGGAAACTACCTTCACCGAAAATGTCAGTTCGCGAGGCGCTCGGGTGCGAAGCATCCGGCGATGGCGCGCGGGGGAAAGCCTCTGGGTAATGTCAGTCGCAGAGGGATTCAAGTCACTGGCCCGCGTCGCGTACTGCGAGAACATGCCTGGCGACGGATTTGTAATTGGCGTGGAGTTCCTGGAGCTCGAAGGTCAATGGGTGATGGCTGCTCCGGGGCAACCAAGCTGAGGCAGGCTTGTCGCGGTAGCAATCCGATTGTTTCCGACGCACAGGCTATTGCACGAACCCGATATTCGGTTCCGGTGTCGGCCCCGGGCCTTCCGGAATCGGGCCGAACTGAGCTTCGTAGCGTGAAATGTTTTCGCCGAGCGCCCGAACCAACCGCTTCGCATGTGCCGGGCTGACGATGACGCTGCTGACCAGCTTGCCTTGCGGAACGCTGGGAAAGATGTAGATGAAATTCAACGTGAACTCCTCGCCGTTGTGATGGATCATGGCGAGGTTGGCGTACTGCCCGACGAGTTCCTTCTCATCAGCCTTGATCTGTACTTGCTGTTGCCGTGGTGGCTCGCTCATGATTTCCCCCCTTGTGCTGTGCCTGCCCAATATAGCAGAACCCGCGAAAGTAGGATGCCATCCGGAGAGGGATGCACGACTCGCCGCATGGCGAGCAAGCTTGCGTTGACGCACTGCAGAGGTTAAGTGTAGTTTATCTTCCTAGTTTAGCTGTGTTAACCCATGGATCGCTTGCAAAACAATCCCAAGACCGCTGCGTTTCAGCATGCACAACCCACTACGGAATCCGCCGCGGCGTCTCCCGTGGCGCAGGAACTCGTTGGCCTACTCACGCACGAGGACGTTGACCGGGCGCAGGATCGCTGGGTCGTCGCGCGCGCCCGTTCGACCGGCCGCAACATCGGCTCGCTCAAGCAGCTTCGCCTGCTCTGGCTCCTCATTGGGCCAGGTGTGCTCGTATTTCTGGGTGAGAACGACGCCCCGAGCATGCTGTCCTACGCGGGCGACGGCGCGCGTTACGGCGTTGGTTTTTTCCTGCCATTCGTTTTCCTCACGTTCGCGATGGGCTTCGTCGTTCAAGAAATGACTGTGCGCCTCGGCGCGGTCACGCACCGGGGCCATGCCGAACTGATTTTCGACCGTTTTGGAAGTTTCTGGGGATTCTTTTCGATGGGCGATCTCATACTGGGGAATTTCCTTACGCTTGTCGCGGAATTCATCGGCGTACGCGCTGGGCTGGGCTATTTCGGCATTCGTCCGCCGATTGCTGTTGGCGTTGCGTTGCTTGGGATTGTAGGTGCAATCACGACGGGCCGTTATTGGACATGGGAGCGCATCACGATGGCGCTGGCCATTTTCAATGGACTCTTTATCCCCGTGGCGCTCCTGGCGCATCCTGCCTGGCATGATGTCGGCCACGCGCTGCTTACATGGGCGCCGCTGCCCTCGGGCGACCGGCCGGAAATCATGCTCCTCGTCCTCGCAACCATCGGTGCGACGGTCACTCCTTGGATGGTTTTCTTTCAGCAGAGCGCCGTCGTGGATAAGGGCATGCAGCCGCGCGACATCGGCGCAGGGCGGCTGGACACGCTGCTCGGCACTGTGCTCGCGTCGGTCTTTGCCATCGCCGCGATTCTTGCCTGTGTTCCATTGTTTCACCACGGCATCAATGCCGCGGATTTTCAAGCGGCGCAGTTCGCGCAGGCGTTGGAACCATGGATTGGCCACGTTGGCGCAGCGCTGTTCGCGCTGGGCATATTCGAAGCAGGAATCGTCGCGGCGGTCGCGATTTCCACTTCTTCCGCGTACGCATTCGGCGAAGTCTTGCAGACGGGGCACAGCTTGAATCGCCCCATCAAGGATGCCTGGCCGTTTTACCTGATTTTGATCGGATCGGCTTGCGCGGCAGCAGGATTAGTTCTCATTCCTCATGCGCCTCTCGAATTCATTATCCTGACGGTGAACGTGATCGCCGTCTTGGCCATGCCGCCCGCGCTTGCGTTCTTGTTGCTTTTGGTGAACGACAGGGAAGTCATGGGAGAGCACGCGAATGGTTTCTGGGGAAATTGTGCAGGCGTAACCGTAACGTTGCTCTTGATTATGGCGGGATTGTGGTACGGCTTGGCAACGGTGTTTCCAAGGCTTCTTGGCATGTAGCCTGCGACAAAGAGGAGATGAATGAAGCGGGAAGACAAATCAGCGAGTTACCCGTCGGGCGAGACCGCGGCAGTGGCGGCGAAGCCGAATTTGCGCGACCCACAAATTGTGCTTTCCTTGCTTGAAGCGGATCAGATTGTGGCTGCGAAGCAGCGAACGCGTTTTGGGAAACGAAGGCTGTCTCCGGTTATTCGCGCATTGCTCTGGGGCCTGCGCATCTATGTAGTCGCGATGCTCGTAATTGTATTGGTCTCTGTCCTCCACGCGCTTCGAGCTGCAAATTGAATTGGAGCTTACAGGGAATCCGATTTCGAGAGCAATGGGAACGATAATTCGCATCTGCTGCTTCGTCGGTTTTGTATGCGTGGGGCTTTCGTCTTGCAGCAGCGAATGGAATGTGCCCGAGGCGGCAAAGGAAGTGAAGAATCCGATTCCGCCAAACGACGGCACTCTGGTCCGCGCACGTGGCATTTATGAGGATCGTTGCGCGCATTGCCACGGAGTGAACGGCGACAGCAAGCGCCCACGCGGCACCACCTATTTCTATTTGACTCAGCCCACGAATTTCACGGACTCCAAGATAACGGACGCGATGACGGACGGCGAGATTTTTTGGAAGATCACCACGGGGAACCGTCCGATGCCGAGTTATAAGGACCGGCTAACCGAAAATGATCGCTGGGAACTGGTGAGCTTCTTGCGGACGTTCGCGCATCCGCCCGGAAATCCCGCCCCGTCGAGTCCCGCGCCGGCTCATTGAATGGAAATCAATCGAGCAAAGAAATCGCGCAGGCTTAAGGTGTCCGCAGTGCTTAGTGGATCTTAGCCAGCGCGTCAGCGACTTCCTTCAAATCCGGGAGCTGCAAGATTTCGTAGTTCTTGAACCACGCCAGCTTGCCATTGCGATCCACGATGGCGATGGCGCGCCCCGTGATGCCTTTTTCGGGCAAGTACACGCCGAATTTTTCCGCCACGGCGCCGCGCGGATGAAAATCGGCGAGCAAGGGATAGTGGATTCCCATCTTGTCCGCCCAGGCCTTGTGCGACCACACGCTGTCCACCGATAAACCGAGCACCTGCGCATTCAGCGTCTCGAATTTCTTCATGTCGTTGACGAAGCAGGCGTGCTCGTTCGTGCACACCGGGCTCCAGTCCAGCGGATAAAACACGATGACGACGTTTTTCTTGCCCTTGAAGTCGCCGAGCTTCACTTCCTTTTGGTCTTGATCCTTCAGCGTGAATTCCGGTGCAGGTGATCCCACGGCAATCGGCATGACGCCTCCTGAGAAATTGATCCTGCAAAACTCTGAATGAATCGTACCGCTTCGACGGCGCACCATAATAGCCGAAGGCCAGTTTGCAAACAAACGCGGCGCTACGAATTCAAAATTCACGCAGGGCAGCCGCTTGCGTTACTATGACTCGATTCGCGCGGAAATTCATTCCGTGCGGCACAAGCGATGGCGCGCCTCCCCTATAGCGAAGCGTACCCGGAAATCTCCTTTCGCCCGCGAACCACGAACTGGCTGGCGCGTCTCATCCGCATGCCCGCCGAATGCGTTCATCTCGACGGCAAGCCCCAATGGATGGCTACGTTTCTTCCGGACAATCTCTATCTGCGCGGCAAGAATCGAATTCTGCGCGATCCGGCCCGCCCCGAAGTCTCGCTGTGCCGCGAATGTTTGCGCGGGCTTCTCGAAAAGGAGCTGGCGGCATTTCCTGGCCGGGTGATTGCGTTCGAACCCCACGGCGAGTCAGTGACGCAGTATTTCTTCGTGGCCGCGCCGGACTTTGATCATGCTGGCCTGCAATCCGAGGTCTCCCAAGCAATCAGCGGCCGGCTGAGCCGAGGTGCCAGCTCTTGTAAAAGCTGTTCGCGGCCCGCGACCTGGCAATGGATTTCACAAGAAGAAGTTGCAAGCCAGGACGATGTGGGACACATCACGGCGGCAGCGGGAGAGCCGCTGTGTGCCGAGCATGGCGCACAGCGCCTTTGCCTTGCGCTCGCCGCGATTCCGCAGGTGAACTTGTTCTACGTCAACGTGCCCTACGGCGAAGGCGGCGCGTATCTTTGGATTTGAAAATGGAAATGCCGAAGAGACTGAAAATCTCTGCGGCAGGCCCCTCCAAAAGAGGTTATTTTTGTGCCATGGCGACCTGCTGGAGCCTCTGTCCCAGCTTGTCGAACTCTTTCGCCAGTTCTTCCGGCAAGCGCTTCCCGAACTTATCGAAGAATTTTCCGATGCCTTCTTGCTCTTCGACCCAAGCCTGTGAATCCACATTGAGGAGTTGCCGCATCGTGTCGGGTGAAATCTGCAGGCCGTCCAGCGTGAGCGAATCCTGCGCCGGCACGAAGCCGATGGGCGTTTCGGATGCATTAGCGCGTCCTTCGATGCGTTCCAGCATCCACTTCAGCACGCGCACGTTTTCGCCGTAGCCGGGCCAGAGGAACCTTCCGTCTTCGCCCTTGCGGAACCAGTTGACGTGGAAAACTTTTGGCGGCTTGACGACGCGCTTGCCCATCTCCAGCCAGTGCCGGAAATAATCGGCCATGTTGTAGCCGCAGAAAGGAAGCATCGCCATCGGATCGCGCCGCGTCACGCCGATGGCGCCGGTTGCCGCCGCGGTCGTCTCCGACGCCATTGCCGCGCCCACGAATACGCCGTGCGCCCAATCGAACGACTCAAACACCAGCGGCGCGAGCTTTGCGCGGCGTCCGCCGAAGATAAACGCGGAAATGGGCACGCCTTCCGGATCCTCGAAATGCTTTGAAATCGAGGGGGACTGCCTGGCAGGAACGGTATAGCGTGAATTCGGCTGCGCCGCCGCGCCCTTGCTCGGAGTCCATTTCTCGCCTTTCCAGTCAATCATCCCGGCTGGAGGATCGTTGCCGATGCCTTCCCACCACGGCTCGCCCGCGGGGGTCATCGCCACGTTCGTGTAAATGGTGTCGTGACGGATGGCTTGCATCACGTTGGGATTGGTCTTGTCATTCGTGCCTGGCGCGACTCCAAAGAATCCCGCCTCCGGATTGATTGCGCGCAACTGCCCGTCCTTGCCGACGTGCAGCCAGGCGATATCGTCGCCGACGGTCCAGACGCGATAGCCCTGCTCGCCGAGGGCGGAAACCATCATCGCCAGATTGGTCTTGCCGCACGCGCTCGGAAACGCCGCGCACATGTACGTCACCTTACCTGACGGATCTTCGAGGCCCAGAATCAGCGTGTGCTCGGCCATCCAGCCCTGTTCGCGAGCCATCCAGCTCGCGATACGCAACGCAAAGCATTTCTTGCCGAGCAGCGCGTTGCCGCCGTAGCCCGAACCGATGCTCCAGATCAGCTTTTCTTCGGGGAAGTGCAGGATAAACCTCTTCTGGGGATCGAGGTCGCCGAGGGAATGCAGGCCGGGCACGAAATCGGAAGAGCTGCCGAGGCGACCCAGCGCCGCCTTGCCCATGCGCGACATGATGCGCATGCTCGCGGCGACATACGGGCTGTCGGTGACCTCCACTCCCACCTTGCTGTACGGCGACTTTTCCGGCCCCAGGATGTAGGGCACCACGTACATCGTCCGCTCTTTCATCACGCCGCGGAACAGCGGCTCGACCTTCTGCTTTGCCTCCTCAGGTGCCATCCAGTTGTTTGTCGGGCCGGCATCGGACTTCTCGCGCGTGCAAATGAACGTGACGCCTTCGGTCCGCGCCACGTCGTTGGGATTGCTGCGATGCAAATAACAATGGGGATACGTCTTGGAATTCAGCGCGATGAAGGACCCGTCCCGCAGCATTCCCTCCACGAAATTATCGTATTCCTGGGATGACCCGTCGCACCAATGGATTTTCTTCGGAGTCGTAAGACGGGAAACCTCTTCAACCCAGCTTTCTAGCGGAGTAGCCACTCTGCCTCCTGTTCGATTGGGCGCGGGGGAAGACGCCTGGCTACCGGGCCGGGCCTTTGCACGTCGCGTCGGATGTAATAAGAGTGCGAGCTAACAAAAAAGTGAAGCAAAAGTCTAGGCCAGCGATGGAAGAAATGCAAGGAAGCACGTCACATCACGTATGCCATAGCGTTAATATGCTACAAGGATTGCATTTGCCTTATTCCTGCTTATCGAACTGCGTCACCAACGCCTCTCAGCTTTAAAGTATGCAGGCGAAACCATATTCTGCACCGGTGCTATACTGCGGCCATGTACGCGCGGAAACTGCGTGTGGACGTGATTCTCGGCGACGAGCGCAAGCCCTGCCCGCTCGATTGGCTCGACGCCTTCTGCATGCGCAATTTTACGGGCTCAGCCGAGTTCGACGACACGCTCCCCCTTGGTGACGGCCAGCTTGAAGCCAGCCTTCGCGTAAACCCCCAGCATTTTGGCGCCGCATTCGCCGAATGGCTCACGAAGCGCGGGAAGGGCAACGGCCAGCCTGTGCGCGTGGAAATCCACGAAGCCTGATTTCATCGCCAGTAGCGAGATTTACGAAGGATTTGTCTAAGCTTCCGAGGAACTCCGCACCGTTTCGCGGCTGCGCCGCCACGCGGGGGCAGGTCTCTGCAGGATTGCCTTGATTTCCGGGAGCGCTGCGCGCGCCGCCTCCGCGCCTGCTGCCACAAGCTCTGGCGTCTTCTTGAAATCATCCCAGAGGATATTCCTCACTTCCGGCCTGATGATGATATCGGCGTAGCGGTTCCAGCGCGGTTGGCCCTGCTCCTGGATGATGGAGAACGAACGGCCGATGATTTCGATGGTATTTCGCGGGCGCTCCTGAAGCTGCCCGGGATCGAGGTGCACGGCGACGACGACGTCAGCTCCCATCCTGCGCAGCGCCTCGGTCGGGACCACTTCCGTTAGGAAGCCGTCCACCAGCACCTTTCCCTCATATTCCACGGGAATGAACAGTCCAGGAAACGCGCAGGAGGCGCGCAGCGCCGGACCCAAATCTCCCTTCGTGAAATAAACGGATTCGCCGCGCTGAATGTCCGTCGCCACAATCGCAAAGGGGATGTTAAGTTCCTCGAACGTTCTGGCCATGGATACGCGGTGCAGATAACCCTCCAGCCGCTCGTTCGTCGCCATCCCGAACTTCGAAATCGTCCAGCGGCCAAAATCTCGGAAGTGCGTCAGCGCGCCTATTCGCTCGAGTTCGTCGAGCGACGTGCCGCTGGCATACCCCGCGCCCACCAGAGCGCCAACGCTCGTCCCGGCGAGAAAATCAATCGGAATGTCGTTCTCTTCGAAGATGCGCAGCACGCCGATGTGCGCGATCCCGCGCGCAAACCCTCCTCCGAGCGCCAGACCGATCGAGGGCCGTCCCTCCGGAGGCTTGTAGGCAAACGACCGCAAGCCCTTCACCGCGGTTCCGAGCCAGCGCAGCACGTTTGCCATTCTTGTCCTCTTGCTTACCAGAGACTCGTCCTATTCGATATTCTACGCGTTCCCGGAGATGCACGGGTTTTGAGTTGACCCGCGGATGCCACTTCTGTAACCTCCGTTTGCCCCTCAGAACCGCATGAATTTCCGCATTCAAAAAGCGGCTGTCCTCGGCGCAGGGACGATGGGTGCGCGCATCGCCGCGCACTTCGCCAACGCGGGCCTGCCGTGTTATTTGCTCGATATCGTCCCGCGCGAACTGAAGCCGGAGGAAAGCCACAAGGGACTCACGCTCGAATCTCCCGCTGTGCGAAATCGCTTCGCGGTTGCCGGCATCGAAGCGGCGAAAAAATCCCGGCCTGCTGCATTCTTCGTCAACGACCTCGCCCGCCTCATCACCGTCGGCAATCTCGAGGATAATCTTGCCTGGTGCGCCGAAGCCGACTGGATCATCGAAGCCGTCACCGAAGACCTCGAAATCAAGCGCAAGCTCCTGGCGCGCGTTGAAGAGCATCGCCGCCCGGGCACGATTGTCACGTCCAACACCTCCGGCCTGCCGATTCACCTCGTTGCCGAAGGCCGCTCCGCCGATTTCCAAGCCCATTGGGCCGGCACGCATTTCTTCAATCCGCCGCGTTACATGAAGCTCGTTGAGCTGATCGCCGGCCCGAAGACGAAGCCCGAAGTCATTGCTGCGCTCGATGAATTCTGCGACCACCGCCTTGGCAAAGGCGTCGTCGTCGCGAAGGATTCGCCCAACTTCATCGCCAATCGCATCGGCACGTTCTCGATGCTCAACGCGCTGCGCCTGATGGCCCAGCTCGACATGACCGTCGAGGAAGTGGACGCCTGCACCGGTCCGGCCATCGGCCAGCCCAAGTCCGCGACATTCCGCACCGCCGATCTCGTCGGCCTCGACGTGCTCGTCCACGTCGTCAACAACATCTACGACAGCGTTCCCTCCGACGAGTCCCGCGAGATCTATAAAGTTCCTGCGCTCGTCGAAGACCTGACGAAGCGCGGCTGGATCGGCGAAAAAGTTGGCAAGGGCCTTTACCAGCGCGTGAAAAAAGGCGGCGAGAGCGAAATCCTCACGCTCGACTGGAAGACGATGGATTATCGCGCGCGCCAGAAAGCGAAATTCGCCTCCATCGAAGCGGGAAAGATGATTGACGACACGCGTGAGCGTCTCCGCTCTTTCGTTGGCCCGCTGCTTGACGGCGCCGTTGGCGACAAAGCGCAGCGCTTCATCTGGGGCGCGCTTTCCGAATCGTGCCTCTACGCCGCGCGCCGCGTCCCGGAAATCGCCGACCGCATCGTCGAAGTGGATCGCGCCATGCGCTGGGGCTTCAACTGGGAGCTTGGCCCGTTCGAAATCTGGGACGCCATCGGCGTTGAGCGAATGTCGCGCGCGCTCAAGTTGCAGGGCAAGGAAATGCCGCCGCTGGTGACGAATCTCCTCGCCTCGGGCAAGAAATCGTTCTACGAATCGGCGAAGGGCCGCACTAGCTATTTTGACCTCGCCGCCTCATCTTACAAGCCCGTCGACGAGCCCGCTGGAATCATCATCCTCAAATCGCTCCACGAGCAGTCCAGGGTCGTCGAGGAAAATTCCGGCGCCAGCCTGATTGACCTCGGCGACGGTGTCATTTGCTGCGAATTTCACTCCAAGATGAACGCCATCGGCGGCGACATCGTCGCCATGCTCCACGCAGGCCTCAAGCGCCTCGCCTCCGATTTCGACGCCATGGTCGTCGCCAATCAAGCCGTGAATTTTTCCGTCGGCGCGAATCTGATGCTCATCCTCGTCAGCGCGCAGGAAGAGGAATGGGACGACATCGCCATGGCCGTCCGCCAGTTTCAGGGCGTCAACATGGCCATCAAATACGCGCCGCGCCCCGTTGTCATCGCGCCGCAGGGAATGGCGCTCGGCGGCGGCTGCGAAATCAGCCTGCATGGCGCGCGCATTCACGCCGCCGCAGAGGCTTACATGGGACTTGTCGAGGCCGGCGTCGGCCTGATCCCCGCCGGCGGAGGCTCGAAGGAGATGTTGATTCGCGCCAACGAAAATGCTCATGTAGCGGCGGGCTTTAGCCCGGCACAGTCGGATGCTGCTGAGAAGGATCTCGACCTATTCCACGCGCTCAAGCCCGTCTTCGAAACCATCGCCATGGCCAAAGTCGGCACAAGCGCCGAGGAGTGCCGCGCCTTCGGTTTTCTCCGTGCTTCCGATCTCGTTTCGATGAATCGCGAACGCCTCGTCGCCGACGCCAAGGAGACCGCCCTCGCATTGGTTCGCGCCGGCTATCATCCTCCCGCGCCGACCCCAGCCGAAGGCGCGGCAAGAACAATGATTCGCGTCCTTGGCACGGAATTCCTCGCCGCCGCCAAGCTCGCCATCCACATGATGCTTCGCGGCGAATATATTTCCGAATACGACGCGCTTGTCGCGCGCAAACTCGCGTACATCCTCGCCGGCGGCGAACTTTCCGCTCCGCAGACTGTCAATGAGCAATATCTCCTTGACCTCGAGCGCGAGGCCTTCGTCTCCCTCTGCGGCGAAAAGAAGACGCAAGCTCGCATCGCCCACATGCTCAAAACCGGCAAACCCCTCCGCAACTAGCTCAGCTTATGCAGAATCCTTGCGTCTGAGACATCAACGACCTCGGCAAATATGGACTGCTGCGCGCCCCGCTCCTAGTAGTTGACTTCCCAGAAACCTCCCGTTAGCATCCAACGTCTTTCTTGCCGTGCCTTCAGGTCCTGCGCTGGGCCGGAAACGCATCTCCGTCGGAGTGTGAAATGAAATCAGCAACCGTTTCGCGTCTGTTTGCCCTGTCTCTGCTCATTCTCGGAATCTCTGCCATCGCCGCGATCAGCTTCGCTCCCGCCACTCTCGCGCAGGGTGGCGAGCCGCGCTTTTTCGCCGTGAAGGACGCTCGGATCGTGCCCGTCTCCGGCCCGGTGCTGGAGAAGGGAACTGTCGTCGTCGCCGACGGCCTCATCAAAGCCGTTGGCGCCGATGTCGCGATTCCTCCCGAAGCGCTCGTCATTGACGGCACCGGCCTGACGGTCTATCCCGGCCTGATTGATTCCGGCGCGCAAGTCGGACTCCCCGCGCCTGAGCCAGCCGGAGGCCCGCAGGGCAGCGGCCGTCGCGGCCGCCCCATGCCCGAAAAAATCTCCATGGGACCTGAAGATCGCCCGGCGACGACTCCCTGGAATGTCGCCGCGAATGATCTGAATCCCGGTGACCCGCGCATTGGCAACTGGCGCAACGCTGGCTTCACCACTGTCCTCGTCGAGCCCCAAGGCGGCATGTTCCCTGGCCAGGATTCGCTCGTTGATCTTGGCGACGAGCGCGCCGGCCAGATGGTCGTCAAGGCTCGCGCCGCTCTTCCGATTTCTTTTGCACCGACTGGCGGTTTCTTCAGCTTCCCCGGCTCGCTCATGGGTGTCGTCGCGTATGTCCGCCAGGTCTTCATTGACGCGCGCTGGTATCAGGACGCCGAATCCGTTTATGCCGCGCATCGCGACGGTCTCGAACGTCCCGCCTACGACCGCACCGACGTCGTCGTCGGCCAGGCTCTCAAGGACAACGAGCTGATTCTCCTCCCCGGAACTCGCGAGCTCGAAGTCTATCGCTCGATCCGCCTCGCCAACGAATGGAGGATTCACGCCGCGATGTACGGCGGCGCGGACGGCTACGAAATGGCCAGCATCATCGCATCGAGCAAGATTCCCATGCTCGTCAGCGTGAATTGGCCCGCCATGCCGAAGGACGCCGACACGGAAAATCTCACTCTGCGCGACCTGCGCCTCTGGGATCGCGCGCCTTCTTCACCCGCGGCGCTCTCGAAAGCCGGCGTGCTTTATGCCTTTTATTCCGGCGGCCTGACGGACCCGAAGGAAATCCTGAAAAACGTGAAGAAAGCCATTGACGCCGGCTTTTCCTCCGATGACGCGCTGAAGGCGTTGACTCTCAGTCCCGCGCAGATTCTCGGCGTTGCCGACCGCCTCGGCTCCATCGAGCCGGGCAAGATCGCCAATCTGGTCGTCACCGACGGCGACTTGTTCAACGAAAAGACGAAAATCAAGGACGTCTTTGTGGACGGCATGCGCTATCAGGTCCACGAAGAAGCGCCTCCATCGCCGCCCGGCGCTCCCGCAAAACCCATGCAGAAGGCCGGCGAGGGGGTGCAGCAATGAGCGTCAAGAAAATACTAATCACTCTGGCTGCAACCGCATTTGTTCCTTTCGTCGTCTGCGCGCAAGACTCCACCGTCACGCTCATCAAGAACGCCACGATCATCCCTGTCACGCAGCAGCGCATCGAGCGCGGCTCCATCCTCATTCGTGACGGCAAAATCGCCGCCGTCGGCGCCGACGTCCAGGCGCCCGCCGACGCGAAAGTGGTCGATGGCACGGGCCTCTACGTCATGCCCGGCATCATTGACTGCCACACGCACATCGCCGCGGACGGCGACATCAACGAAGGCAGCGTCTCCGTTTCCTCGATGGTCAACATGAAGGACGTGCTTAATCCTCTCGATCCCGACATCTATCGCGAACTCGCCGGCGGCGTCGTCATCGGTAATCTCCTTCACGGCAGCGCCAATCCGATCGGCGGCCAGACGATCGTCATCAAGCTGAAATACGGCGCGACGCCCGACGACCTTCCATTCCCAGGAGCGCTTCCAGGCATCAAGTTCGCCCTCGGCGAAAACGTGAAGCACTCGAATTTCACTCTGCCTCCGGGCGTTCCCACGCGGTATCCCGCCACGCGCATGGGCGTCGAGGAAACGATTCGCGACGCCTTCACGCGCGCGAAGGAATATAAAAAGCAGTGGGACGACTACAATCGCCGCAAAGCCGCCGGCGAGCAGAATCTGATTCCGCCGCGGCGCGACGTGCAGCTCGATCCTCTCGTCGAAGTTCTCGAAGGCAAGCGTTACATCCATTGCCACTCCTACGTCTCCGACGAAATCCTGATGCTGATGCGCGTCGCCAAGGAATTCGGCTTCAAGGTGCGCACGTTCCAGCACGTCCTCGAAGGCTACAAAGTCGCCGACGAAATGGCCGCCAACGGCATCGGCGGCTCCACGTTCTCCGACTGGTGGGCCTACAAGATGGAAGCGTATGAAGCAATTCCGTACAACGCCGCCCTGATGACGCGCCGCGGCGTCATCGTCTCCATCAATTCCGACGACGCCAACGAAGCGCGCCACCTCAATCAGGAAGCTGCGAAGAGCATGAAGTATGGCGGCCTGACGGAGAACGAAGCCCTGCGCCTCGTCACGCTCAATCCCGCCATTCAGCTCGGCATTGACAATCGTGTCGGCTCCATCGAAGTTGGCAAGGACGCCGACCTCGCGATTTACAATCACGATCCCCTCAGCGTCTACGCCGTCGTCCAGAAAACCATCATCGACGGCAAAGTCTGGTTCGACCGTCAGCAGGACATCGCCGGCCGCGCCGCTCTCGAAAAGGAAAAGAAGGACCTGACAGAGAAAGAGCAAAAAGCAGCCAAGCCCGCGGAAAAGCCGGAAGCCGAGAAAAAGCCCGAAGCCTCCAAGAAGCCGGAGAAAAAGAAGAAGCCCGGTGCCGCCAAGGAAAGGAAGCCGCCAGAAACTGCCGTGCTTACGACGAGCTATGCTGGAGGTGCGCGATGAACTCCGCTCGCAAATTTTCGCCTCTCGCGAAACTCGGCCTCTTGCTTTCCCTTTTCGCATTCGTACTGCCCGTATTCGCGCAATCGGCCGGCGGCAACAGCGGCGTTTACGCCATCAAGGGCGCGAAAGTTTTCCCCATCTCCGGCGCGCCAATTGACAACGGCGTCGTCGTCATTCGCGACGGCAAAATCGCTGCCGTCGGCAAGGACGTCGCCATCCCCGATGGCGCACAAGTCATCGACGCCACGGGCCTCCAGGTCTATCCCGGCATCTTCGATCCCGCCACGCAAATCGGCCTCGAAGAAGTCGGTGCCGCTGTCGCCACCGTGGACACCAACGAAACAGGCGAATTCAACCCCGACGTCGTCGCCGCCACTGCCTTCAACGCCGATAGCGCTCACGTTCCCGTCACGCGCTCCTCCGGCACCACGGAAGTTCTCAGCGTTCCGGGCAGCCTCGGCGGTTTTGGCGGCTTTGGAGGCGGCGGAGTCATCGGCGGCCAAGGCTCGGCTGTAAATCTCGGCGGCTGGAACGTCAACGACATGGTCATTCGCCGCTCTGCCGCGATGGAACTTTCCTGGCCTTCAATCGAGACCAACTCGTTCGATTTCTCCACGTTCTCGTTCTCGCAGAAGCCGTTCGCCGATGCGAAAAAGGACTACGAGAAAAAAGTCAACGAACTCTCCGACCTTCTCGACAAGGCGCGCCACTACGCCGAAGCGATGGAAAAAGGCTCTCCTGATAAATTCGAGCGTGACCTCAAACTCGAAGCGCTCGTCCCCGTCGTCGAAGGCAAGGAGCCGCTTCTCGTCGTCGCCTTCGAAGCGCGCGACATCCGCAACGCCGTCGAATTCTGCGCCAAGCAGAAGCTCCGCATGATTTTGGGCGGCGCCAGCCAGGCCTGGAAAGTCACCGACCTGCTCAAGAAGAACAACGTGCCTGTCGTCATCGGCCCGGTTCTCAGTTTGCCGCAGTCCGAAGATGATCCTTACGATTCCGAATACACCATGCCCGAGACTCTCCACGCTGCGGGCATCCCTATCGCCTTCGGCAGTTTCGACACGGCCTTCTCCCGCCGCCTCGTACAGCAGGCCGGCACCTCCGTTGGCTACGGCTTGCCCTACGACGAAGCCCTCAGGGCTGTCACCGTGAACGCAGCGCAGATGCTCGGCCTCGACAGCGATTTCGGCACGCTCGAGCCGGGCAAGCTTGCCAACATTGTCGTCACCGACGGCGACTTGCTCGAACTCCGCACGCAGGTGAAGTATCTGTTCATCAAGGGGCAGCTCACCAGCCTCGATAACAAGCAACTTGAGCTCTACAAGCGCTACAGCTCCCGCCCCAAGCCCGGTCAGCCGTAGCGTGCTGCGAGCGGTCAACGCGTTTATCGTCGTAGGGGCGGGGCCTGCTTGTCCTGACACAAGAACGGCCGGGTGCCCCATCCTTTGCGCATTCTGCAAAGGGTGGGGATTCTCAACCTCTCGTAGGGACGCTGCTTGCTTGTCCTGCCTGTCCCGAGCGTAGCCGAGGGAAGCGGAGCCCAAGGGCTGCGCCCGTCGTAGACCCTGAGCTCGCCGTAGGGTCGCAGATCCTGAGCACGTCGAAGGGCGCGATACTCCGCATCGCGTGTTACGCCTTATGCTCCGATTGTAGGTCGTGCGCTAATGATGCGTTGCTGATTCATTGCCCGGCCACGGAGCCTTTCGCTTCAAATTTGCCTTGAATGTTGCAATTGCTGCTTTTAGCTGTTCCTGCCTCTCGCTGACTCTAGCTAACTCATTCTCACAGAATGA
>DASYXV010000043.1:0-1693 GCA_035934545.1 Candidatus Acidiferrales bacterium | reverse complement strand
GGCGTGGGGAAAACAGAGCTGGCGCGCGCTCTCGCTGAATTTCTATTCGACGACGAGCGCGCCATGATCCGTCTCGACATGTCCGAATACATGGAGAAGCATTCCGTGGCGCGAATGATTGGCGCGCCTCCCGGCTACGTGGGATACGAAGAGGGCGGCCAGCTCACGGAACAGGTGCGCCGGCATCCTTATTCCGTGGTGCTGCTCGACGAAATTGAAAAAGCCCATCCGGACGCCTTCAACGTCTTGCTGCAGATTCTGGAAGATGGCCGGTTGACCGACGGCAAAGGCCGCACCGTTGATTTTCGCAATACCGTGATCGTGATGACCTCGAACGTTGGCTCGCACGCGATTTTCGAGCTCGCAGCCATCGATCCGAAGCGCGCCCGCACCGAGGCCATGGAGGCTTTGAGGCAAACGTTCCGGCCGGAATTTCTGAACCGCGTCGACGACATCGTGCTCTTCCTGCCCCTTGGCAAAGAGCAGCTTCAGCACATCGTCGATATGCAACTGGCGCACGTGTCGAAACTGCTCGAAGGCAAGCATGTCACTTTGAAGATGACGCCCGCGGCGCGCGAACTCCTGCTGCGCGAAGGCTACGATCCGGCGTATGGTGCGCGGCCGTTGCGGCGCGCGATTCAGCGGATGATTCAGGATCCGCTTGCACTTGAAATTCTCGATGGGAAGATCCTGCCCGGCGATGAAGTGCTTGTCGACGCGGACGCCAAAACAGGCGAGATGCGTTTTAAGCGCGAGAAAACGAAGTCCAGCGCGGCGCGCTGAGCATCCAATGACAGAACGCGAACTGGCACCCCAAATTGTCGCGGAGAACAAATGAAGACCATCAAGACCACGCTGCTACTGACAGGACTCACGCTGTTGTTGATTCTCGGTGGCAAAGCCTTCGCCGGCACCCGCGGTATGACTATCGGCCTGATTATCGCCGTGGTGATGAACGGCGTCTCATATTTCTTCTCGGACAAAATAGCTCTGCGCTCCGCCGGCGCCCAGCCCGTCACCCGCGAACAAGCTCCACGCCTCTATGCCGTGATGGAGAGCCTGGCCGGCAAAGCAGGCTTGCCCATGCCGAAGCTTTACATCAGCCAGCAAGCAGCGCCGAATGCCTTTGCTACCGGCCGCAATCCGCATCATGCCGCTGTGTGCGTCACCGCCGGGTTGATGCAGTTGATGGACGACGAAGAGCTGGAAGGCGTGATCGCCCACGAGCTGTCCCATGTCCGCAACTACGACATTCTTACGTCATCCATCGCGGCCACTCTTGCGGGTGCCATCACGTGGGTCGCGCAGATGGGCCGCTGGGGAATGATTTTCGGCGGATACGGCGGCTCGCGCGACGGTGAGGGCGAAGGCAATGCCATCACCGCGATCCTGATGCTCATCCTGGCCCCAATCGCCGCCTTGCTGCTGCAGCTTGGCATTTCCCGCCAACGCGAATATCAAGCCGACGCTTCCGGCGTGCAAATGGTCGGCCATCAGTATGGTCTGATTCGCGCACTTCAGAAGCTTGAGGCCTACAATCAGAAAATCCCCATGCAAATTTCCCAGTCGACGTCCGCCCTCTGTATCGTTGCTCCGCTGCAGGCTCGCCGAATGCTCGCCGGCCTCTTCAGCACTCATCCGCCGCTCGACGACCGCATCGAAGCCCTGAAGCGCATGCAAATCACCCGCTGAT
>DASYXV010000042.1:0-2308 GCA_035934545.1 Candidatus Acidiferrales bacterium | reverse complement strand
TGCCACATTTCGGGAATTCGGACCGTCGCTGGCGGAGGTGCTTTCGCGTTTTGTTCTGGCGGCCTCCTGCCTGGCCGGCCAAGAAGTGCTCCGGCAGTAGAAATTGAAGCGTATAATGATGGGCGCATGAGTAAAAGGTTCCGCGAATTCCCGCCGAAATTTTCCGGACGCTAATGAAGGCCGCCTCTCCCCTGGACAATTCGGAACGCGTGCTGTTGGTCGGCGTTGCGCTGAAACGTGCGCCGCGAGTGGGGACGATCTCGAGCGGCGCCGCAGGAAGAGAGTCGCTGGTTGAACTCGAAGAATTAGTGCACAGCGCAGGAGCGAGAGTTGTGGGCAGCCGTCTGCAGATGCGCGACACGCTCGACTCAGCCACGCTGGTCGGCGGTGGAATGCTAGCGGAATTGAAGCAGGAGGCCGAACGTCTGGACGCGGGTCTGATTATTCTGGACCGCAATCTTTCGCCCGTCCAGCACCGCAATATCGAACGCGGCACAGATTGCCGCGTCATCGACCGCACGCAATTGATCCTCGACATTTTCGCGCGGCACGCGCACAGCCGAGAAGGACAGCTCCAGGTAGAACTCGCGCAACTCAATTACTTGTTGCCGCGGTTGGCCGGGAGCAAGCGCGAACTTTCGCGACTGGGCGGCGGGATCGGGACGCGCGGGCCTGGCGAGCAAAAACTGGAAACCGACCGGCGGAGGATTCGTGAGCGCGTCGGGAAGATCGAACGTTCCATCGAAACGGTGCGGAGGCAACGGGCGCTGCGACGGAGGGCGCGGCAGGCCGTTCCTCTGGGCACCGTGGCACTGGTGGGATACACGAATGCGGGGAAATCAACGCTGTTCAATGCATTGACGCATGCCGACGTGTTTGTCTCTGCGAAAATGTTCGCGACTCTCGATCCTACGATTCGCTCGGTGCGCCTGCCTTCACGGCGTCGTGTTCTGCTGTCGGACACAGTCGGATTCATCCGCGACCTGCCGGCCGATTTGATTGCGGCGTTTCGCGCCACGCTCGAGGAGGCGCAGGAATCGGCGGTGATCGTACATGTAACGGATATCTCCGACCCATCGCACGCGGAGCAGGATGCGGAAGTGGAGAAGGTGCTCGAATATTTAGGAGTTGCAGATCGCCCGCGGCTGCATGTGTTCAACAAAGTGGATTGTCTTGCCTCGGACGAATTCGAGACGCTACGGCAATCGCACGAACGCAATTTCCTGCGGGCAAGCGAGTCTTTGCCAGTCAAGGGTCACTATCCCGGCGTTTTTGTGTCCGCGCAAACGGGACAAGGGCTTGATGATCTGCGCAAGCGCATCGATGAAGCCATGCCGGTGGATCCCATTGTTGCGCGCCGGTTGAATGTGCCGTTAGCGAACGGGCGTGAGCTCGCGATGATCTATGCCTGCGGGCGCGTGCTGCATTCGGAAGTGCAGGACGGACATATTTGTCTGGACGCAGAGCTGCCCGAATCGCTTGCCGCGCGGTTAGAAAATTTCGGCGAGCCTTCCGAAAGCGGAAGACCCAGCATGTGAGCTTTTCGCTTGCACAAGCGTCGCGCGATGAGGGCGATTACTCTCGAGTTAATTAACGCCGCGGGAAAAGAAGGGTCTTTCGACGCTAGAGATGCTGTGGAAATCATTGTGGAAATTGCGGTTAGGCAAACTGAAATAGTGACGCCGTTGCAGTTAAGGAATATCAGCGCAGCGTTTCCGGCCCTCCTCTAACCTAAGCGAATTCAAGTATTTAAGTCCGGCACCTCGCCATTTGCCGAGTATATGAGCCAATTCCATCGTTGGTGGCTCTATTTGTTCAATTTGCACAAGTTGGGTGCGAGGAAAAACCAAAGGGTAAATACCCGATTTCTTGACGCCGGCCTTCCGGGCCTGTTGAAAAGGCAATAAAACAGCGGTTGGCGACCACGGTTCGCCGGAAGGTTTGATTGCAATTACAAAGTGATGACCGGGTCGTTCACTTCTGGCTGTAGTTTCAACCTCGCCCTGTCGTTGACTCTACCGCCATGGGGCACTATAGTGGCAGCATCACCTGCGACCGACGTAACTGGCTGCGGGGCTGCATGGGCCGAGGCCGAAATGAATCTCCCCAACAGCCTGACGATTCTCCGAATTTTCTTTGTGCCCTTGCTCGTGGTGGTGCTGCTGACGCGAGAGCCCAACCTGGAACTTTGGGGATTGCCATTCCACTTCGAGATTTGGGGCGTCTTGATTTTGGCTGTGGCAGCGGCGACCGACGCGTTCGACGGATATTTTGCGCGCAAGCGCGGCGAAATCACCACGCTCGGGAT
>DASYXV010000015.1:0-6977 GCA_035934545.1 Candidatus Acidiferrales bacterium | reverse complement strand
AGGAAAGACTTGAAGTCCGTGGCCTTGGTGCGCGTGTAAGACTGAATGAGCGCCTTGATCGGCTCCTGCATCAGCCGGATGGTCACCCATTTTCCCTTCTGCTCGCCGCCCGTTTCTTCGCCCCCGGTTTCCTCGCCAATTACCGGCCCGTGCCCGGTGTAATACGCGGTAAATTTTCTCTCTGCCATACCGTGGTCGGTAATGTACGGCACCGTGATTTGTTTCACGATGACCGGAAGCTCCCTGTTCCCGTACTTGTAGTAATAACGGCCGCCCTTCTTCTCCACCGTTTCCAGGTATTCGTCGACTGCGTCCACGCCGCTCGACGTGTGCATCCAGCCGACGTGCGGGTTGAACCCCTGATAAATGAAAAATTGCCCCCAGGTGACGGCGCCGTAGGCATCGAGGCCCTGCTCGCTCACCATTTGCAGCTCGGACCGGAAATAAAACGACGTGTGCGGATTGATCAGCAGCAGTGCGTGATGATCAACTGTGTTCGAAGGCGCGATGGCCATGCCGTTCGAGCCAGTCGGTTCAGGAATCGCATCCCGGTTCGCAGGCATTGCCTGAACAACCAGCTCGTGGCCGTAGAACGCCGCGAGATGCATGATGTTTACGCGCTCGATATCGCCACCGATGCTCCCTTCCGTAAAGCTCAGCGCCATCCACGGCTCGAATCTCTTGATGACTTTTGGTTTCACTTCGGGATGCTTGTAAAGGTAGCAGTTCAATCCGTCGGCGAACGCGTTCATCAGCGTTTTCAGCCATGCCGGACTCTCCGCGTACTGCTTCTTCAACGTTTCGGGGTCGATGAAGAGCTTCATCCGCAGGTCCTGGTAAATCGCGGACTTTCCTTCCGTCTCCGCCAGCCGCCCCATTCCATTGATGTAATTTGTCTCCACGCGATTGAAGTCGTCCTCGGCCTGCGCGTATTCCATGCCAAAGACCGCGTCCGCGTCCGTTTTCCCGTAGACGTGCGCGATTCCCCAATCATCGCGGATGATGGTGACGTTCTGGGCCTCGTGTTCCCAGCGCGTGATGTCCGCCTTTTGTGCTCCCCACGCGTGGACGGAAATGCTTGCAACAGCAAAAATCAGAACAAACTTCTTCATGCGTTCCACCTTTAGCCGGGCCCCATGCCATAAATGCAGCAATCGGTGATGGGCGTCTAATAAAGCTATGAATCAAAGTTGCGGAGCGAAACGTTACGCTGTACGCAATGAATTTTCAAGCGAAGGTTGCAAGCAAATGCGAGTGCGCTTGCGCCCGCGCGACATAATCCGTCTGTTCATCTGCATGCAGTCGGTGCGGTACGAGTGAATGACGTATTTTGGGCCGGATGCATCGTCCTAGGAAGACGCGGTCCGCGGAATTCGAACACGGCGCTTCGAGTCGTACAGCGCGCGGTCAGCCGCATCGAACAGAGTTTCGACGGACGGACCGTCATCAGGATAGACCGCAGCGCCTGCGCTCACGGAGATGGAAGGTTCCTTTCCGCCGGTGGCCACGCGTTCGCAGACGCGATTCGCCACTTCGCGCGCCGCGGCCAGATCCGTCTCCGGCAAGACAAGAGCGAATTCATCGCCTCCGTAGCGCGCTGCCGTGTCGATGGCGCGGCAGTGAACGCGAAGCACGTCGGCGACCCGGCAGAGTGCGCGGCTCCCAACCAAGTGCCCATACCGGTCGTTGATTTTTTTCAACCTGTCAAGATCGAACAAGATAAGAGCAAAACGTCTTCCCGTGCGGCCTGAGCGCTGGATTTCGCTCTCGAATGCGTCCAGGAGACGCCGGTAATTTGCGAGTCCCGTCAGAGAGTCACTCACGGC
This sequence comes from Candidatus Acidiferrales bacterium, assembly GCA_035934545.1. Classification (GTDB taxonomy): domain Bacteria; phylum Acidobacteriota; class Terriglobia; order Acidiferrales; family UBA7541; genus DAHUXN01. Next base: position 5,151 of record DASYXV010000015.1, on the reverse strand, counting down.
CAGATGGCGCACTTTCTCGAGTAAGCGGACGTTGTCAAGAAGAGCGCCGCCTACCAGTACTCCGTAACTCGCCAACTGGAGGACTTCCGCCAAAATGAAAGGCCTGTCGAGCCTGTAATCCGACTCGCTGGCAGCTAGGGAGCACGCCAAATTCAATACCGCGCTGAAATACAAAGAAAAATCGAATGGCGAGCTACTCTCCCGCAAGCGCCGATGAAAACCGATGGCCGCCACCAGGAAGAGTCCCGCGGGAACAAGATTCCCGGGGTGAGGGAAAATCCCGTTTGGAGAAAGAGTTATCTCAGCGGGCAATAGTTTATGAGCAGCGCTGAGCATTGACGTCAGCAGCACGACAGCCAGAAGGGCGATAGCAATCTCGCGGCCGGTGCTCGGCGAAGTGGGGAAGCGCCGCTCTACGACCAAAGACGCCACAAGCAGCACGGCAAGCAGAGTCCGGCCAACAACCCACGGAAGCGGATCCGGAAGGCTCGAGCCAGGGTTCAAGCGAAAGAGATGCAAGAAACCGAAGCTGGCACCCACCAGTGTCGCACCGATGATCAGAAAGCCGCACGTGAGAATCAACGGGAGCCGCTCGCTCGTTCCACGAAACCGCACAACGGCGGCCGCAGCAAAAGTCAGTGCGAGGATGCCGCTGGTCATTTCAAGCTGACCGTAGAGCAGAGGATTGTGGATACTGGAAGGGCTTCTCAACCACCACGCCAACCCGACGATACACAAGGTGGCTCCGAGAACCAGCCACATCCCAAAGGTGGCTTTCAAAAAGACTCGAATTCGCTCGGCTTTGTTCATTCCGGCTCCCAAGTTCGGCCGGTTCTCAATGCTCTGAGTCTACGCGCAATCGCCTTTTGCGAAACACGCTCGTTCGAGACTCTCCCGTAACAGCCAACACCTCTGCAAGTCGCGCACAAAAGAAAATGGCCCGGGTCGCCGAGCGTCCCGAGCCATTTGTCGCTTTCCGAATCTCATGCAGCGATTTGCTTGGAAATCGGCACAACTTTGATTTCCACCCTGCGCGGCATCGCCGCCGCGGCGACCGGCGCGCTGATTTCCAGCATTCCGTTGTGATATTCGGCGGTGAGTTTGTCGCCCACTACGCCCTCGGGAAGCGTGAGCGTGCGCTCGAACTTGCCGTACATGATCTCATCGTCCATCACTTCCTTCGACGTGCGAACCAATTTCCTCTCACCCTTGATGGTCAGCAGGTTGTCCTTGGTATGGATCTCCACGTCCTTGGGGTCAATGCCCGGGAGCGAAATGCGGCAGACGAATTTCTTGGCGTCTTTGTCGAGGTACGACTCCACTGACGGAAGAAAGTCAAACATCTTGTTGGGAATGAATTGTTCCCCGAGCAGTGGCTTGCCAAGAACGATGCGATTGAAGATCTGATCGAAATCCCGCCGGAAATCGAAGAGATCCTGGAAGAAAGTATCTTGCGGAATCAGATTCGCCATTGTTAATCTCCTTTCGAAATTCTATCGACCATGGAAGGTTATCTTTTCCCTTTGCTTGAACATCCCCAAAATTTTGTCCGAGCCAGCGAGTGCTCTGCGAAGCATCCGGCCCTGGAGGGTCGGTGCGTCGAACAATCGGGCGCTTCAACCTGGCTTCGCGCATCGTCGCCGACTCGGAGAGAAGTGGCAGAGATTCCTGCAAGGGTCATGCCCAAAGAGCGCCCACCCCATCCAACGTTCGTTGGGCGCAGACCGCAGGCTGGCCTCATACTTTCGGGCTTCCCGCCTTTTTGGCTGCTTCCCATTTGCAGTCTCCGTCTCTTCACGGCGCATTGATACATCATCCCGCAGAAGCGAAGCAGTGATTGCCGGCACGGTTCGGAGTGATAGCGGTCACGCTGGGCTCCCAAGCACAATTTCAAACGGGCAAGTCGCTTTCGTTTAGGGCGGGCCCTACTGCAAACGCAAACTGTCTAATGTCCCCAGTGGTGGTGGACGGCGAAAGAATATTTGCGTCCCAGGTATTCACGGAAAATAAGCAGTGGCTGGGATAAAACGGCGCGCACACGTACGGCGCTTTGCATCTTGAGCAACAAAACTCGGCTGAACCAATCGAGCAGGACAAGCGCGAAGCAAAAGACTGCAACGGCAGCGAACACAAGGCTAAACAAAACTAGCGCGGCGAACAGTTCCTGAACAATATAAACTCGCAGAACTAAGAAAATGCACAACCCCGCCACAAGTGCCGCGACTCCCCCATGCATGAACCTCGAAATCATAAATCCCCCAGTGATCCCTGTCCGCACCAAATCCCAATTGGCCTTTCTTGCGCCACGCGCCCCGCGGACAGAGTTAAATCGTAGCTCGCGCCCGGCTCGTCGCCTGCGACAGGCATCACTCCTCAATGTGATGGGCGTCACGGCGCACAGAGACGCTGGAGGAGCTAACTGGGTCGTGTAGGGGGTGAATAATGAAACCAATCCTGGAACCGATCAGCGCGAGCACTCACGTTCAGATCAAGAATATCCTTTTCACCACTGACTTTTCGGACGCTGCGAAAACCGCGGTCCCTTATGCTGCCGCGTTGGCCAAGCGCTACGGCGCCAAGCTTTACGCTTTGCACGTGCGGCCGATCGACAACACCGCAACGCTGCCGAAAAACTGGAGAGCTTTGGAGAAGGCCGCCGAAATTGAAGCGCAGCGGGAGAAATTTGCGCTCGTCCACACATTCGAGGGCCTGCACCCGGAAATCCTGATCCATGAGGGAGATCTTTGGCCCAGCATTAAGGCCGCCATTCAAGAACACGAAATCGACTTGATCGTGATGGGTACCCGCGAACGCTCTGGAATCGGAAAATTCCTGCTAGGCTCCGCAGCCGAGGAGATTTTTCGGCAGGCGCCGTGCCCCGTACTAACCGTCGGGCCGCACTCCCCTGCCGTACCGAAAAGTAGCGGTGAGATTACGCGAATTCTGCTGGCCACGGACTTTGGCCCTGAATCGTTGGCCGCCGCCTCCTATGCCATTTCGCTCGCACAGGAATGCCAGGCATACTTGACTCTGCTGCATGTGATTGACGCGCCGAAAACGGGCGACTTGGTTCACCCCTCCGAACTATCCTCATCGTCCGGGAGGATGTTGCGGAACCTGGTGCCGCTGCAAGCCGAGCTCTGGTGCGTGCCCGACTATGTTGTGGAATACGGCGCGCCGGCCGAAAAGATTTTGGAAATTGCAGCTAAGCGCCAAGCGGAGTTGATCGTCCTCGGGGTGCGCAAACCAGCCGGCCTTAAAGGAACGGCCACGCACTTGCCGATGGCCACCGCGCACAAAGTGGTTTCGCTCGCACCGTGCCCAGTCCTGACGGTGCGTGGCTGAATCGTTCGATAAGATTCACGGGAAAGCGTCATGTTGATCCAGGAAATGACTCGCAAGGCGAGTCTGGACCTGCTGGCGCGAACGCATCTCGGTAGATTGGCGTGCACGCAAGGTCCACAGCCGTATATCGTCCCAATTTATTTTGTCTACGACGCTCGCTACATTTACAGTTTCTCTACCGTTGGACAGAAAATCGAGTGGATGCGTGCCAACCCAGTGGTATGCGTGGAAGCGGATGAGGTGGTCACCCCGACACAGTGGCAGAGCGTCATTGTCCTCGGTCGTTATCAGGAACTCCCCAATACGCCTGAATGGCACGAGGCGCAGTTATTTGCATACAAGCTGTTGCACCAAAAAGCTATGTGGTGGGAACCTGGTTACGCGAAAACCATCCTCAAAGGCGCGGAGCGGCCCTTGGTTCCCGTCTTCTATCGCATTCTCGTTGAGCAGATCACTGGTCACTGCGCCAGTCCTGAGCCTGGGCACACAGTCTGAGATAACTTTTCGAATCTGCCGGTAGAACCAATCGCGCCAGCGAACCATATCGTCGCGCCTGCTCTCTTCTTCACGATAGGTCATCTTTAGCAGGTTCGTTCAGCCTTCCCTTCAGCAGGCTGGAACCGTGTCCTCAAAATCGAGGCGGTTGTAGGATAATGCCCGCGCGGCACACAGTAGCGGAGAATGCTCGCGGACGCACGGGTAGACAAATGGACGGATTCCACACTCGCCTGCGCTCTGCGGGCATGAGCGGCGCGGAAGCGGCCAAAAAAGCGGCGCTGATGGAGGAGTTAAGCGCTGAGCTTCGCGGCTTGCGCCCTGCGGCGCTCGCTCAGTTCAGCGCATTTTTCGTGCCGGGACGGCTGGAGGTTCTCGGCAAGCACACGGATTACGCTGGCGGCTGCGGCATCATCTGCGCAATTGAGTATGGTCTTGGCGTGGTCGCGGCGCCGCGCCTCGATGCGCTCGTGCGCATCCTGGACATGGGACGCAAATCCGACACGCACTTCGCATTGGCTCCCGACGCGGAGCCGGCCCCTGGCCATTGGTCGAACTATGCCATCACTGTTGCCCGGCGAATCGCGCGCGATTTCCCAGGCGCACGTACCGGGGCCGACATTGTGTTTTCCAGCGATCTTCCACGCGCGTCCGGCATGAGCAGCTCAAGCGCGCTGGTCATCGCCGTCTTCTTTGCGCTCGCCGAGGCGAACTCTTTGTGGCAGAGCGATTCGTATCGCGAGTGCATCGGAAGTCCCTCCAAAGGTAACGAAGCCCTGGCCGGCTATTTGGCTGCGGTCGAGAGCGGCGCGGGCTTTGCGTCTTTTCCCGGAGACAGCGGCGTGGGTACGCTTGGCGGCAGCCAGGACCACGTCGCGATTCTGTGCTCGCGCGCCGGATTTTTGCGCCAGTATTCTTATTGTCCTGCTCGCCTGGAACGGGAAATCCCCGTTCCCGGCAAACACCTGTTTGTGTTGGCAGCCAGCGGCATCAAAGCAAAAAAAACCGGCAACTCGCGAGACTCCTATAATCGCGCCTCCTTGGCTACGCGCAAAATTCTCGATGTGTGGCGGCGCGCCACGGGCCGCGACGACGAATCGCTCGCCGCCGCGCTGTCTTCGAGTCCTGATGCTGCCGCACGGCTGCGCGAAATTGCGCGTAATTCTGCGGATTCCGACGTTTCCGCGGATTTCCTGCTGAACCGACTCGATCATTTTGCGGCTGAGAGCAACGAAATTGTTCCCGCGGCGGCTGAGGCGCTTGCGCGCAATGATATGGTAACCGCCGGCGCACTGGTTGACCGTTCGCAAT
>DASYXV010000004.1:0-147651 GCA_035934545.1 Candidatus Acidiferrales bacterium | reverse complement strand
ATGTCGATAGCTCGAGAATGTACTACATTGTGTCGAACGCGCAGTTTTCGAGCCACGAATTAGATCTGATTCCGACGCTGCCGGGTATCATGATTGATTCGTTCACGTTCGGGAACGATTGCCAGAGGAAATTTCCGCACGTTTGAGGGAAGGCACGGGAGCGAGCGATGGAGCCGCTGCGTGAGCTGGGCAAGGGCCTGTTGATCACTGGCCTCATGATTGCGGCGGCCGGAGGATTTTTGCTCGCCGGAGCGAAGTTGCCGATGCGACTTGGGCGACTGCCCGGCGACATCGTTTATCAAGGACGGAACACCACTTTTTATTTTCCGATTGTCACATGCATCGCGCTGAGCATCGTACTGACGCTGTTATTCTGGATCGCGGGAGCTTTCCGGCGGTAAGCGCATGAGCCAATTCACGCTGAATTTGATGCCGGAGAAACGCGTGTGGCGCGTGAGCGAGCTGACTCTGCGCATCCACGATCTTCTCGAAGGCGAATTTCCGGACATCTGGGTGGAAGGCGAAGTTTCCAATTTTCATTCGGCGCAGTCGGGGCATTTGTATTTCACGCTGAAGGATGCGAAGGCGCAGATTCGCTGCGTGTGTTTTCGCGATCAGGTGCGCGGGCTGAAGTTCCGTCCCGAGGACGGGCTGCACGTCACGGTGCGCGGGGCGGTGAGCGTGTATGAGCCGCGCGGGGAATATCAGATTTATGTTTCGCACATCGAGCCGGTGGGGCTCGGCGCGCTGCAACTTGCTTTTGAACAACTGAAGAAGCGGCTGGAAGCCGAAGGACTCTTTGACGCGGCACGGAAAAAGCTGCTGCCGGCGTTGCCGCGGCGGATCGGGATTGTCACTTCGCCGACAGGCGCGGCGATACGCGACATTCTGCGCGTGTTGCGGAGGCGCTTTCCGAATCTGCACGTGATGCTCTATCCGGTGAAGGTGCAGGGCGAGGGCGCGGCGGCGGAAATCGCGGCGGCGATTCAGTTCTTCAATCGCGCGAAATCGGTGGACGTGATGATTGTGGCGCGCGGCGGAGGGTCGTTCGAGGATTTGTGGGCGTTCAACGAGGAGATTGTGGCGCGGGCGATTGCGAGGTCGCAGATTCCCATCATCACGGGTGTGGGGCATGAGACGGACACGACGATCGCGGATTTCGCCGCGGACTTGCGCGCGCCGACGCCTTCGGCCGCAGCGGAAATTGTGGTGCGGACGCGGCAGGAGTTCGAGAAGCACATCGCGGAGCTTTCACGGCAGATGACGCAGCGGATGCGGTATCTGATTCTGGAATGGCGGCACGAGTTGCGCGACTTGGCCGCGCACGGCGCGTTTCGGCGGCCGGAGGATTTGCTGAGGCGCGGCCGACAGCGGCTCGACGAGATGAATGCGGCGCTAGCGACGGAGTTGCGGGGACGTTTGGAGCTGGCGCGGCAGCGCGTCGGAGTGGCCGCGGCGCGAATCGGGTCATTTGATTTTCGCGGGCGCGTCGCGGCAATGCGGTTGCGCGTCGAACGGCGAAGGAGCGAATTGCGCGGGGCGCTCGAACGCGCGGTGGCGCGGAAGCGACGGCGGTACGGGCTGGTGCAAGTGCGGATTGCGTCGCTTGACTTGCGCGCGCGCGTCGGACGATTGCGGCGAAGGCTGGAGCGCGACACGAGCGAACTCGCGGCCCGGATGGCGCGGCAATTGACGGCGACGCGGCGGAAACTAGAGGCGGCGGCGTTGCGGTTTGAGGAACGCAGCCCGTTTCAATTGCTCGAACGCGGGTACGCGATTGCGCATGACGCCAGCGGGCGCGTGCTGCGCTCGCTGGAGCAGGTGGCGATTGGGGACGATATTGCCGTGCGTCTGGCACGCGGACAAATTGGGGCGAGGGTAATTTCAAAGAATAGATGAGCTATAGAGCCGCTGAAAGCTTCTTTTTCGCTATTCTTCTTCGATGCTTCCTGCGACTTTCAGCACCGCCAAAAATGCCTCTTGAGGGATGTCGACTCGGCCGACACGCTTCATGCGTTTCTTGCCTTCCTTCTGGCGTTCGAGGAGCTTGCGCTTGCGCGTGATGTCTCCGCCGTAGCATTTGGCGAGGACGTTTTTACGCAGGGCGCTGATGGTTTCACGGGCGATGACGCGGCTGCCTATGGCGGCTTGAATGGGGACCTCGAACTGCTGGCGGGGAATCAATTTTCGCAGGCGCGCGGCGAGTTCGCGGCCGCGCTCGTAGGACTGCTCGCGATGGCAGATGAGTGTAAGTGCGTCCACCGCCTCGCCTCCGACGAGGACATCGAGCTTGACGAGATCGGATTCGCGATAGCCGGAGAGATGGTAATCGAGAGAGGCGTAGCCTCGCGAAACACTCTTCAGCCGATCGTAAAAATCGAGGACGATTTCGTTGAGCGGCATTTCGTAAGTGAGCATGACGCGCGTGGGCGAGAGATATTCGAATTTTTTTTGCACGCCGCGCTTTTCGTCACAGAGCTGGAGGATGGCACCGACGGAATCGTCGGAGGTGATAATCATCGCGGTGAGAATCGGCTCTTCGATGGTGGCGATCTGCGCAGGAGGCGGAAATTTCGTGGGGTTGTCCACTTCGAAGGTTTCGCCTGCTGTGGTGGTGATGCGGTAGCGGACGCTCGGCGCCGTGGTGATGAGGTCGATATTGAATTCCCGCTCGAGGCGTTCCTGAACGATTTCCATGTGCAGCAAGCCAAGAAAGCCGCAACGAAAACCGAAGCCGAGCGCGACGGAATTTTCCGGCTCGTAGAAGAATGCGGCGTCGTTGAGCTGGAGTTTTCCCAAGGCGTCGCGCAGGAGTTCATAATCGCTGGCGTTCACGGGAAACAGGCCGGCGAAGACCATGGGCTTGATGGCTTCGAAGCCGGGAAGCGGGGGCGCGGGGCGGTCAGCTTCGACGATGGTGTCGCCAACGCGCGCATCGGCGACGCGCTTGATGTTGGCGATGACGAAGCCGACATCGCCGGCAGACAGCTCTTCGAGCACGATGGGTTTGGGTGTGAGCACGCCGAGGTTTTCAACTTCATAAATCTGATCCATGGCGCAGAGGCGGATTTTCATTCGCGGCGTGATGCGGCCTTCCATCACGCGCACGAGGATCACAGCGCCGCGATAGGAGTCGAACCAGGAATCGAAAATCAGCGCGCGGAGAGGTGCATCGGCGGAACCTTTGGGCGCAGGGATGCGCGCGACAATGGCTTCGAGAACGTCGGCGACGCCGAGGCCGCTCTTCGCGCTGATGAGCAAAGCGTCGGAGGCGGGAATCGCGAGCACGTTTTCGATCTGCTCCTTGACGCGCTCGGGCTCCGCCGCGGGGAGATCAACCTTATTGATCACGGGAATGACGCTGAGATTGTTGCGCGAGGTGAGAAAGGCGTTGGCGACGGTTTGAGCCTCCACGCCCTGGCTCGCGTCCACGATAAGCAGCGCGCCTTCGCAGGCGGATAGCGCGCGGGAGACTTCGTAGGAGAAATCCACGTGGCCGGGGGTATCAATGAGATTGAGGCGATATTCCTGGCCGTCGCGCGCGGCGTAGTGCAGGCGGATGCTTTTCGCTTTGATGGTGATGCCGCGTTCGCGTTCGAGGTCCATTGAGTCCAGGACCTGCGCCGTCATTTCGCGCTGGGAGAGTGCGCCGGTAAGTTCGAGGAGGCGGTCGGCGAGCGTGGATTTGCCGTGGTCAATGTGCGCGATGATGCAAAAATTCCGTATGAATTGGGGATTCATTCGGTTATCTTTATGCCAGCGTTCATCCTGAATTTTTCCAGGAAAGACAATTTAACGAAGTCGTTCGTCAATTCGTGAAACAATCGAGTGTGCCATAGAACAGCGCGCCCAGCTAGCACGGGCCGAGGCGTTCATGGCGCGAGTCGCTGGCGCGTTGCCGATTCCTGGCTGGCAGGCCGCTGAAACATTGCCTCTATTGGGGCGTTACAGTAGGCTGTAGCGGGATTCCGCTCGAAATTGAACAGGGAACAGAGAGATTGAAGGGCCCATTTGCGGCTCCGAGCGGCCTGCCGGGCGCGCCGGCCATAGCCAAGAGACTTGAGGTGCCTGATGCACGTCTGGTTTCCGGAAGTTTCGCCGGTCGAGAAAATCATCCGTTCGCTCGTAGTTTACGTATTTCTGCTCGTGATGTTTCGCATTATCGGGAAGAGGCAGGTCGGGCAGATGACGCCGTTCGACCTGATCGTGCTCTTGATTTTGAGCAACGTGCTGCAGAACGCGATGATCGGCCCCGACAATTCGATCCTGGGCGGATTGATTGGCGCGACGACAATCCTCGGCGCAAACTGGATGGTGAGCCGCGCGGCGATTTCGAGCCGGCTGTTCGAGCGCGCCGTGGAAGGAGTGCCGACGCTGCTGGTCCATCAAGGCATGCCCATCGAGGCCAACCTCCGGCGCGAGTCCATCAGCCGTGAGGATTTGCTCGCGACCCTGCGGAGCCAGGGAATCTTCAGCTTATCCGACGTGAATGCTGCCGTGCTGGAAACTTCAGGAAAAGTGAGCGTGCTGCGGCGCGAGGGCAGCGCCGAGCCGAATACGTCCCGTTGAGCGTCTCCGGCCAAGCCGCACCTGCGATTCCGGCACGAATTCGGGCCTACCGCTGGCTCGTCTACGCCGTGTGCATCGCATTCCTGGTGTGGGTGCTGCGCGGCACGCACATCAAGAGGGCGGCGCAAGACTGGGCGGAGGTGAGTTGGCGGTGGGTGGCGCTGGGGATCCTGTTCGATGTGCTCAGTTACGCGGCGCAGGGTGTTCGGTGGAAGCTGCTCCTCACGCCGTTCGGCCGTGTGAAAGTCCGCGACTCGGTGCGGGCGGTTTTTGCGGGGCTGTTTGCGAACATTTTCCCCCTGCGGCCAGGGGAGCTGTTGCGCGCCTACCTGGTCTCGCAGGCGGAGGACATCGGATTCGTCACAGTGCTTGGGTCCGTGCTCGTAGAGAGATTGATTGACCTCGTAGTGACCACGGCGGCGCTGGCCGCGATTTCGTTGTTTGTGCCGCTGCCGTCGCGTTTTCGTCACATCGCCGACGGACTGGGGATCGCGACGCTGATTGCGCTCACGATTTTTGTCGCGCTGATTTTGTATGTCGAGTTTCGCTTCGAAGGCGACCCGCGGCGAATGGTCGGCGGGAAATTCGTTCCGGGCAAGCTGATGTCCGCGCTGATTGGATTGCATGCGATGGGGACTTCGCCGAGCTTTTATCCTGCGGTTTTCACGTCTCTGCTGACGCCGTTTTTTCAGTTTCTTGCGCTGTGGGCGATGATGCGGTCGTATGGGATGGAGCTGCCGTTCCTGGCGGTGCTAGTGGTTGTGCTTGTAATCAACCTTGGCGTGTCGCTGCCGAACGCGCCGGCGAATGTGGGCTCGTATCAGTTTTTCTGCGTGCTGGGGCTAAGCATTTTTGACGTGGAAAAGACGACGGCTACTGGATTTTCGATTTTCGCTTTTCTGATGCTAACGCTTCCCATCCTGTTTATCGGATTCTATGCTGTTATGCGCAGCGGCCTCTCGATTCGTTCGATGCGCGAAAAGGTGAGCCGTCTGCCAAGCGAGGCGCGCGCGCGGCGCGCATGACGGCGAAGCCTTCCGGCAAAGCCTCCATGCCAGATTTCCCGCGAATTATTGTGTCTGCGCGAGGCGATTACTGACCCGCAGCGGGGAGTATTGTCGCAATAAGGAATCCCGTACCGAAGACGCTTCGCGTCATTGCGAGGAATTGCATTAAGCCTCCCGAGAATTGCTGACGGTGTCTAGCGCAAGTGTCTTCGCATCATTTTGGCGGATTGGTCGCCGCAAGAAAATCAGCGCGGGCTTGAGTTAGCAGGCCTGTGTTCTTTTCTAGTTCACGTTCAATGATTTGCTGCTGCTCGGCAACGACCCTCCAGTTGCCAGCTTCGGCGGCTTCGGTCATGCCCGGAAGCTCGAGGTGCGCGTAAGTGTAACGCGCGGCGTAGAGCGAATGCTTGAACCACGGGCGGCCGGGAATGCCGGCGGCGTCACACCAGTTGCGTTCGACTTGCATCAGCGATTGATTCAAGCGTTCGGCAGCAGCAGAGTCAACATGGCCGGGGGCGAGAGCCTCCGCTGTAGTGGCGTTGAGATTCTTCGCGGCAGCTTCGAAGGCGTCAATACGCTGATACAGGGGGCCGAGGCTGACATGCTCGCTGACGTGACTGCTCGAATCAAGATCGCGTGCGAACTGGCGGATTTGCTCCGCGTAAAACGAGAAATCGTAGGGGAGGATGTCGCTATTTGCGAGCCGAAGCGACAGAGCTCCCCACAGATCAGACATCGTGGCGTGATAGCGATAGCCCGGGTCACCGAAATGATTCATCCAGTAAAAATCATCGTACATCGAGTGATAGACGCCATAGGGGCCATCGAATTGAAGGAGCATTGTGGGAATACCGAGATAATTCAAGAAAACAGTGTGATCGGAACCGCTGCCGATGCGCGTGTCGGTGAGAGCGGCATCCTGGATCGAAGTTGTGTCGAGTTCCTTCGCGCGAGAGGCGCGCCATTCACCGTACAGTGTGCCGCCGGATGGCGCTTTGATGGCGCGGCTCACTTCCACGAGCAGCGGCGCGAGCGAGCCGACGGCGCTGCCGTGAAAATTCGGCCCGGAGGCGGAGGAGTCCACATTCAAGTACGCTATGGCCTTCTGCTTCAATTCTGCCGCGTACTGCTCGCCCCACTCGGTCGAGCCGGTGAGCGCGTATTCTTCGCCATCCCAGTCGCAGAAAACGAGCGTGCGTTTCGGACGAACGCCTTTCTTGAGGAGCGCGCCGAGGTCGCGTGTCAATTCGAGCATCGAGGCGGTGCCGCTTGAAGGATCCACGCCGCCGAAGGCCCATGCGTCGCGATGATTGCCGAGAATGATCCATTCATCGGGATGCTCGGAGCCGGTGATGCGCGCTTCAACGTCATAGTAGGGCTGGATGCTGGTGTCCATGTCCACTTTGACGTGGACGCGCGCCTGCTCGCCGCCGACGTGGTACGTGAACGGCAGGCCGCCCTGCCAGGATTTCGGTGCAGCGGGGCCGCCGAGGTTTTTCAGAATCGGCTCGGCGCCGCGCCAGGAGAGAGGCACTGCTATGATGTGCGGCATGGAAACGGCGTCGTCAGGCGAAATGTGCTTTGCGCCGGGAACGGAAGCCCATCCTGGAGTGGTGGGGTCGCCAGGCTCGATGAAGTCGTAAGTGATCGCGCCGCGCTGAATATGGCTCTCGGGGCCCCATGGGCCATCGGGGAAAACTTTGCCGCGCGTGAAGCCGTCCTCGGCGGGATCGGAATAAATCAGGAGAGCCGCGACGCCGTGCAGCTGCGCCGTGATGGCCTTGAAGCCTCGATAGCTGTAAGGATTCGAATAGCGCACGAGGACAATCTTGCCGCGGACATCAATGCCGTGCGCGCGCAGATAGTCGTAGTCCTCGGGATTGCCGCTGTGCGCGTAAACTACGGGCGCCGTGACATCGCCGGAAGCGGAATAGCCGAGGTACGAACCGGACACGTCAGGATTTTTCGTGTCGGGATCCTCCGGATAAGGATCCTCGCGGAGGCTGGCGCGAAAATCCACTGGCGCGACAAGCTCGACGGAAACGCCGCGGGGAGTTGAGTTCAAAACGTCGTATTCGTCAATGTTCACATCTTCCAGTCCTTGCTCCTTCCATTGCGCGGCGACCCATCGCGCCAAATCATTGTTGCGTTTCGAGCCGGCGGGATGCGGCTCAGCAGTGAGGTAGCGATGGAATTGGCGAATTTGCTCGGTCGAGACGGAGGCGCTCAACAGTTGCTCTACGGTCTGCTCTTGTTCGGCGGATGCTTGAGTGAAGCCGGACATTTGCAATTGCGGCAGGGCCGCAGCAGGGATACCAATGGCTGCGAAGATTGCGAACCAGAAAATTGCGCGGCGATTGGACCTGAAGTGATTCATCGTTTGCCTTTCTGCATTACGAGAATTCCTGCGCAACGGCTTCAATCGTTTCGCCGAGTCTGTTGACGAGGAACCGGATTTCGTCCGACGAGATCACGAACGGCGGTGCAAGAAGTATGTGGTCGCCGCGCATGCCGTCCACGCAGCCCTGAATCGGATACGTCAGGACTCCGCGAGCCAGCGCCGCATCGTAAATCCTTCCTGCGACACCCATTTCGGCGGGGAAAGGCGCGCGCGTCTTTGCGTCCCGGACGAATTCGATGCCGAGAAGCAAACCGAGGCCGCGGACATCGCCTACGATCGGGACTTTCTTGAGCGGCTCGAGCGCGGCGTAGAGTTCTTTTCCGGTGGCGGCGGCCTGCGCGATGAGATTTTTCTTCGCGATGTAGTCTAGGACCGCAAGTCCCGCTGCGGTCGCGACAGGATGCGCGCTATAAGTGAAGCCATGAAGGAATGCACCTGAGCCGCGTCCAATGGTGTGGGCGATGCGGCCGCTGATGAGCACTGCGCCGAGCTGTGCGTAGCCACTGGCGATTCCTTTGCCGACAAGAATCATGTCGGGCTCGATGCCCCAGTGGTCCACGGCAAACGGTTTTCCGGTGCGGCCGAGGCCAGTCATGATTTCGTCGGCGATAAGGAGAATTTCGCGACGGCGGCAAATTTCGGCGATGCGCTGGAGATAGCCGTCGGGGGGAGGAACGGCGCCGAGCGTCGCGCCAGAGACAGGCTCGACGATAAATGCGGCGACGCTGCCAGTCGCTTGCTTCGCAATCTCCGCATCAAGTTCATCAGCACATGCGACGCGGCAATTGGGATAGCGAAGGCCAAGCGGGCAGCGATAACAATAGCAAGGATGGATGTGCGGCCAGTCGCGCAGGAGCGGCGCGAAGGGCGTGCGGCGCTTGATATTCCCGGAGACGGCGAGGGCGCCGAGCGTGCTGCCGTGATAGCTCTGCCAGCGCGAAATGAACTCAGTGCGCGCAGGCTCGCCGCGTTCGAGGAAATACTGGCGGCACAATTTCAGAGCGGTTTCAGTGGCCTCGGATCCGCCGGAGGTGAAAAACACTCGGCCGGGCCCGTCGGGCGATTCGCGGAAATTCTTGGGAGCGAGGGCAAGCAGGCGTTCAGCGAGTTCGCTTGCGGCGCGTGTGACAAATTGCGAAGAATGGACGTAAGCGAGTTGGCGCGCCTGCTCTGCCATCACGCGGGCCACGGATTCCACGCCATGGCCGATCGAAACGACAGCGGCGCCGCCGGATGCATCAAGAATCTTGCGACCATCAGCAGTGAAAATGAAGCAACCTTCGCCGCGCACAGCCTCGGGATATTGCTTGCGAAAATTTCGCGGGAATAGCGCTTCGGTCATTCTATTCGCTCGAAAATTCGAGAGACGGCGAAAACGGTGGTGATTCTAGCAGATATTGCTCCACGAGCCTGTGCCGTCGGGCAGACAACGGAATTTCCTGGCGGCGAATCGAAGCCAGATGGGGCATCATATCTGCGGTCGGTTGCAGCTCAACCCCAGCCATTGAGCCTTCGGCGCGCATTCAAGTGAAAATAGGAGGAAATGTTCATGGAGAAGCACTGGCTGACCTGTATCGTACTTGTCGCAGGACTTGCTTTGCCGGCGATGGCCGGGTCCACGCGCGACGACGATGTTCATCGCATTCAGAACTCGGCGGACGTGTTTCACGACATCATTCAAACGCCGGAGAACTCGATCCCGCTCGGCATGGCCCAATCGGCAGCCTGTATCGCCATCATCCCTGGCGAAAAGCATTTTGCTTTCGTCGTCGGCGGGAAATACGGCAAAGGGCTGGTGACTTGCCGCACGGGCAATACTTGGAGTGCGCCGGCGTTCGTGATGATCAGCGGCGGGAGCTTCGGTTTTCAAATTGGCGGATCGTCCACGGATCTGATTTTGATCTTCAAGAATCGCGACGGTCTGAAGAAATTGCTCAGCGACAAGTTCAAGATCGGCGGCGACGCCACTGCGGCGGCGGGGCCCGTCGGTCGCAACGCCGGGGCGAGCACCGACATCGAACTTCATGCGGAAATTCTGACGTGGTCGCGCAGCCGTGGCCTGTTTGCCGGAATCAGCCTGGACGGCGCGGTGTTCGAACCCGACGAAGACGGAGACATTGCCATGTACGGCCAGGGCGTGACGCACGAGGACATTCTCAATGGCAAGGTGACGGCGCCACAGGAAGCTCAGGATTTGCTGAAGGAAATTACAACCTACGCGAGGGCCTGAGAGTCGACAGATTACTCTTGGGATGCTGACGGCTCAGACCTCCCGGCGCAGCGTTGCTTCGGCAACTGTATGTGCGTCCCCGGACCACGCAAAGACTTCATTGTCGTTCTCGACGCCGAATGCTTTCAATTCAGCTGGCCGGAAGTTCTCCTCACAGAGAGAAAGTCGCACGGCGCTAATTACGTCGAAATTGTCGAGTACCGCGTTGCCGAGAGCGTGGAGCATGTGTTGTATTGAACGACTATCTTGCGTCGCGAACGTTTCGAGGAGCATCTGGCGAACTCCATGGAAAACAGTCGAATACGAAGTATCCGCTTCTCTGTACGTCCATCGAACGGAGATTTTCGCCGAGAGCAGGGAATCCACAGTTTCCTTGAGCGTGGTGTAAGGATCCCGCATGAACAATGCGAACGAAGCTCCTTCTGTGCGCAGGAGTGTCATGCCTTCGATACCCGACTCCACGATGGTCTCATTGCGCGTCGCGCGAATCCGCGTCGCGCGTCGTTCATCTGGCCCGCGCACGAAGGCCGATGAATGCGGCTTTCCATCAACCGTTATACGCGTCCATGGCCGTTCCCGCGCGGCGATTTCGACTTGCGACACCTGCGAATTGTAGGTGAGGAAATGTTCGGTGATGTGCAGCGCGAACTCTTCGATCGCTTCGGCGGGATACTGTTTGGCGAGAACGTAGATTGTGTTCTTCATCGTGTCGGCGGGAAGAATCTTTCGGTTTTCTCCTGCGGTATGCGCGGAGCCAAAATCGCCCTGGAAACGGATGCCCAGCGTCATGTCCTTGATCTCGTGGTGGCCGTCGCGCCGCGTGACGCGAAGCACGCGAATGCGCGATTCGCCGTACTCGTTCTCCGTCAGATGTACCCCCGGTGCGCCCATGTTCAGCCCCCCACATTGCATCGATGTTGGATAGCCGACGGTTCTAATCAAACAAAGGAACCTGGTACTCAGGCATGGACCGAATTTCAGCTTATGCCGCCAGAGCGCAGACGGACGCTCATAGTCATTCTCAATTGCCAGCGCGATAGCATGCTCCATGAATGGATTGGTTTATCTCCGTTTCAGCGGCACGATTCGCTTCTTCGCTGCATTCGCGCCCGAATACAACAGAAAACTCGAGGAATTGTAGCTCATGCAGTGTGTATCAGTCGCCATTTCTGGCCCAACCGGATCAAAGGTCCAATGCATTGTAGGCCCGCCGCGTATGAACAAGCGAACAGTCGAAGCCTTCGCGTCCGGGAGTGCATTGCAATTCTCCGCCCTCCGGCGGAGAATCGCCCTGTGTTCAAAGAAGGCCAACTCGTCCGTGTCAACCTGGCCGGCATGCAGGTGCAAGGCGTGCTGTTTCACGCCGCGGTCACCGATGCCGTCGGCAACATTGTGCGCCAGACGTCTGGAAATCCTCCTGCGTATCTTGTGAAGCTCCTGTTTTCCTTCAAGGGCGTGAGCGAAGTCGAAGTCCTCGCCGATCGCATCCACGCCGCATGAACCCTTCGTGCTTCCCTGCTCGAACTGGAATTTCCGCCGCGGCGGCAGTGTGGTAAAGTGCTGCCGCAGCCGCTCCGAAGTCCGTCCGCCAATCTGAATAGAGCGGTATTATGGAGCGAGCGTTATGGAACCGGCGTTATTGAATCGAAACCGATGACCAAAGGCCGCGAGATTCGCTTCTACGATTACGTGAACCATCCCTACGAGCGCGTCCGCGATGAGTTGCGGCAGAACGCCCTCACCGTTTTTCAGTCGGCCACGAGGGTTGCCGCTTCCCGCGCCGAAACCGTCGCAGCGGAGCTGCACGTGGATGTCGGTGGCATCGGCGTCAAGACGGACATTAAGATTTCCGTCAAAAACGTTGAGGAAAAGATCAAAAACGCGCTTCCTGCTCCCGCAACGCGCTTGCTCCTCGAGTGGGAGGCTGCGACCTTGCCGCGGCTATTCCCGCTGATGAAGGCAGAGCTTGCCATTTATCCACTTACGGCGACGGAAACGCAGCTTGATTTCTTGGGCTTTTACGAACCACCATTCGGCGCCGTCGGTAAGGCGATGAACGCCATCGTTGGCCATCGCATCGCCGAGGCCTCGGTTCACCGCTTCGTCAGCGACGTCGCCGGCTACCTCCGCCGTTCCCTCGCCTAGTCCGCCCGATCACCGCGCCCTCAACTGCCCCATGCCTGTTCTCGCATGCGGATTTGGCCTCGAGGCTCGCCTGGCACATCCTGATCCGCGATTCCTGCAGCCCGCTAGTATCCATTTGAGCGCCTGTGCAGGCGAAGTGGTCTGCTAGCAGCTAAAATTGTCTCAAGATGCCGCACCCTCTCCGCCATCCCGCTTTATGGTTTCTCACGGCCAGCCTCGTGCTTGTCCCGCTGCCTGTTCGTGCGCAAGTCTGGCATGCGCTGGGGCCGTCGGGCGGCGACGTACGCGCGCTGGCGATGGATCCGCGGAATCCCCGCGACATTTATCTCGGCACAACCGACGGGCATATCTTCGGCTCGCGCGATGCAGGTGACCACTGGCAACTCCTCGGTCGCGCAGGCGATTCTCGCGAGGCAGTGGTGACTTCGTTGATTGTCGCGCCGCAATCCTCGGCGATTTATGCCAGCACGTGGACGCGCGAGAAGAGCGGCGAGGGCGGCGGAATTTTCAAGAGCGACGACGGCGGCGCGCATTGGGAAGCGCTTGGACTAGCTGGCCATGCTGTTCGCGCGCTTGCGCTTGCGCCGTCGGATTCAAGCGAACTTGTCGCCGGCGCGCTCGACGGCGTTTTTCTCTCGACTGACGCGGGCCGCAGTTGGCGGCGCATCAGTCCCGCGGGCGACGCGGAGCTGCGCAACGTGGATTCAATCGCCATTGACCCGCGCGATCCGCGCGTCATCTTTGCGGGGACGTTTCATCTCCCGTGGAAAACTCTCGATGCCGGCCGCCACTGGATTCCGATTCACGCCGGCATGGTGGACGACTCCGACGTCTTCAGCCTCGCCGTGGACCCCACGCTTCCTTCGCGCATCTTTGCAAGCGCCTGTTCCGGCGTCTACCGTAGCGATAACGCCGGCGCCAGTTGGACGCGCCTGCAAACTCTGCCGGATTCCGCCCGCCGCACGCACATGGTGATGCAGGATCCCCTTTATCCCAAGATTGTTTACGCTGGCACGACCGAGGGCCTTTGGAAAACTACAGATATAGGCGCGCACTGGCAAATGAAGACACCCGCGAGCTGGGTTATCAACGCGGTTCTCGTGCTGCCGGATTCGGGCCGGGTCATCCTGGGTACGGACCAAATCGGGATTTTGGTGAGTGATGATGGCGCGAGATTCTTCCGCGTCTCGAACGACGGATTCAATCATCGCCAGATTCTGTCCATGGCGTTCGATCCACCTCATCCCAGCCGCGCAATCTGCGTGCTGGCGAATGCTCCGGAGAAAATTCTCGTGACGAATGACCGCGGAGAAACTTGGTTTCCAACTGGGCCCGGATTGGACGCGGAAAAAGTGCGGCGAGTCTATTCTGCGCCGACCGGCTGGCTGGCGGCGCTCGGGAGCGGCGGCGTAGAGAGTTACGACGAGGCGCGTCGTGAATGGGTACGCAAAGCATGGGTTGTAAATGGAAGTACCAGCAGCGGCGCGCGCAACAAAGCAGAACCCGCCGTGAATGACATGCAATTCACGCCGTCCGGCTGGCTTGCAGCGACATCCTCCGGCCTATTCGTGTCGCACGATTTGGGAGCGCAGTGGGAGTCGCTGACTCTTCCGAAGCGGCATGTGCCCGCTGATTCAGTTCTCAAGGTGGGCCGTTATCTCTGGGTGACATCCTCGGGGAGAATATTGCGTTCGATCAACGCCGGGCGTACTTGGCGAGTGCAGAAACTTCCGGCTGGCTCGGGCCATGTCCTGCGCGTTTCTTCCGCAGGGGGTGCGCTACTGGCTTTGACTGAAGCCGGCCTCTACATCTCACACGATTCTGGCATTACGTGGACGCATTCCGCCCATGGCCTCCCCTCTGCCCCACCGGACAACATCGTCGTGCTCGGCCAGACTTGGATTGCTGCTATGCCTTCTGGCGGTTTGTATCTCTCCAAGGACCAAGGCGAATCCTGGAATCGTATGAGTGGAACCGTCGCCGAAGGAGTCTTTTCTGTGTTGGCTTCGACTACTCAAGCCCAAGCCGTATTCGCCGCATCTGCCACGGAAGGGCTTTATTCGATCGAGATGGTGAGGACACTCGCGCCCTCGAGCGCCGCCGCGATCCAAGGGCGATAGGTTTTTCATCTTTTAGGAGAATTTACAGGGTTAACGAATAACACAAGCACTTGTATCTCGCTGGCATTACGCCGTTTATATTTGGCCTACACTGGAACTGAAATTGCGGCTGAATAGCTCATGGAGGTGTGCTTTGAATAAGCCAAGTCCAACCTCATACTGGATGTCTCTGTTTGTTGCCGTCGCTTTTGTGATTGCCGGATGCTCGGGCAATTCGGGCACGAATCCAAACGCTTCTGACAATAAATCTGGCGGGCTGCTGAGCAAAATCGAAGGCCCCAGGCCCGTCACGATTCCCGCCGGCACGGACCTGCATGTGATTCTGGATACCGCGCTCTCGACGGGGAGCGCGCAGGCTGGCGATTCGTTTGAAGCTACGGTTGCGGAGCCAGTCACGATTGGCGGCAAAACCGTGATACCCAAGGAGGCGCGTGCGAAGGGAACTGTTGTCGAGGCGCGTTCTTCAGGGCGTCTTTCGAAACCGGCGCTGTTGAGTGTTGCTCTCAGCTCGGTGGAGACCAACGGTGCCTGGGTGGATGTGCGCACCGATCCGCTGACGCTCGAGGGCAAGTCCCACGAGAAACGCGACGTTGTGGCCATCGGCGGCGGTTCAGCCCTCGGAGCGATCATTGGCGGCATCGCAGGTGGCGGCAAAGGCGCAGCGATCGGCGCGGCTGCCGGCGCTGGAGCGGGCACTGCCGGCGCTGCGGCAACGGGCAAAAAAGAAATCACGCTTCCAGCGGAATCGCACGCGACATTCCGGCTTAGCGAGGCTGTGACGGTAAAAGTGAAATAGAACGCAGATTCCTCAGTTCTTGGGTTGCGATTCTCGGCGGGAGGGTTCGGTTGCGACGAGAATCGCACTCCCTTCCCGAATCTGGCCACTGGTCCCTCCCAAAATGATACTCACTTGTTGATAAAGTATTTAATTGAAACGATGTTCAGTTGAGCGTAGGATCGTTTCCCATTGTGGTACTTATCTTCATCTCAACCGCTTCACACTTGCTATCCAACGTCCACATTTCCAATGAGATAAGCTCGCTTGCAGAACTGGTTCCTCTATTGCTCCCAGAAGTATCATCCAAACCAGAACCGGAAAGTGTTAGTCAACAGAGTGGAACTAAACGAATGCAGACTGATCTGGAAGCACCGCGGGCGATAACAGAGGGCGGCGGAACGGCTGCTACAGTCCTGATCGTTGACGATGAAGATGCGGCCCGTCAACTCTGCAGCGATGTCGCCACCGAAGCGGGGCTTCGCGTGCGGACGGCCAGCACGACCGAAGAAGCCCTCGACGAACTGGAACAGTATCCAGTGGATATCGCCATCACCGATCTTCGTGTTCCCGGCGAGGGCGGAATGGAGCTTCTCCGCCGTATTCGCGCCCAACACCCGGAAGTCTCCGTCCTCATGCTGACGCAGTATGGGACGATCCAGACAGCGGTGGAAGCGACCCAGCTCGGCGCCAGCGACTACATAACGAAACCGTTCCACATTGACGAGCTCCGGACCAAATTGCAGCGTTTGATCCGGGAGAAAGACCTGGACCAGGAGAACCGCGTCCTGCGCGAACAGTTGCGCACGCGGCCCGGCTACGGTGAGTTGATTGGCGTATCTCCCAAGATGCAGCGTGTTTACAAACTCATGGAAAAGGTCAGCCAGCACAATTACCCCGTTTTGATACTGGGAGAGAGCGGCACGGGAAAGGAGCTGGTGGCGCGCTCCATTCATTTTTCAGGGTCGCGCCGGAATCGCCAGTTTGTGCCCGTGGATTGTTCCGCGCTGGTGCCAACGCTCATCGAGTCGGAGCTCTTCGGTTACGTGAAGGGCGCATTCACCGGCGCGATGCACTCGAAGCAGGGCCTGATCGAAAGTGCGAACGGGGGCACGCTGTTTCTCGACGAAATCGGCAATCTTCCTTTGGACATGCAGGTCAAACTCTTGCGTGTGTTGCAGGAGAAGGAAATCCGCCCCATTGGGACGAACGAGCGAATTCCCATTGTTCTCCGCGTAATCTCCGCGACGAACCGCGATCTGGAATCGGATGTTCGAGCCGGCAAATTTCGCCAGGACTTGTATTTCCGGCTCAATGTCGTGCAGATCAAACTCCCGCCATTGCGGGAGCGCCGCGGGGACATCCCTCTCCTCGTGCAGCATTTTCTCGAGAAATTTTCCGAATCGGATCGCTCTTCGCGAAGCATCGCCGAAGACGCCATGGTCCGCCTCACGTCCTATGACTGGCCGGGAAACGTTCGCGAACTGGAAAACGCCATCGAGCGAGCTGTGGCGCTGGGCTCCGGCCCGATCTTGCACTCGGGCGATCTGCCCTCAAACCTGCAATACGGCGCGGCTGCGGAGCGCGTGCAGCAGGCCGACGACGTTTTGCATCTCGAGGAAATTGAGCGGCGCACCATCCTCCGCGCCTTGCGGGAGGCCGGCGGGGACAAACTCGTCGCCGCCCGCTTGCTCGGAATCGGCAAGACCACGCTCTATCGCAAATTGAAGCAGTACCAGGCCCAGCCCAGGGAGAACTAGGGTTTCTCAATCGGCTGCTGCTCCTTCAGTCTGCATCTCGCCTGCTATTTCCTCTGCGGAGAATTCCCTTACGGGACGCGTTAGTCTCGGAGTGGGAAATTGAGCCTGTGGGGCCACATCCTTGCTGGCTCTAATTGCTTGAAATTACATGCTTTGTAGCCATCGCTGTTGGCTATCTTGGTGCAAGTGTGTCCACGACGAATATGCCAAGGGACTATATCCAGCGACATCGGCTGCGTCGAGCGCTTCGCAACGCGCTCCACCTGATCGTGTTTACTGGCGCTGTCTTGGCCTCGTGCTACTGGATACTGCGCGGCCGGTGGTGATGAACGATGCCCGAACGTGGCGGCAAATTCCTGTTGTGGAACATAAGCCCATGGCGAGCGGGTCGTTGGCCAAAATTCCTTGGCCGGCACAGAAAGGCGTCTGAGGCTCTCGGCGCGGTTTCAGAACTGGCTCTTCATGCCGGGAGTGCGGGGAAAATTCTCGCCGCCTCCGCTGAGGCGCTTCTCCGGATCAGCGGCGCGGACCGCGTGGGCGTATGGATAGAGTCGGACAACCACGAGATAACCTGGACCGGCAAGGTTGCGAAAACGGACCACTCCGCCTCTCCGGCCCATTGGCAGAGCCTGGACCCCTCAGCCTTTTTCCGCGACCCGTCGCAACAAAAGGCTTCCTCCTTGGTTTTCCGCGAACCTGAGCTTCCCTTCGAACCTCCCGGATTCTTCGAAGGAATGGAAGGAGCGCTCTGCCTCCCCTTGCAGATCGAGGGACATCTTTTCGGGACCGCGCTCCTGGCATCGAAGCGCTCGCGATTTTTGGCCGGGCGCGGAATTCTCGAGCATGTTGCCAGCGGGATTGCGCTGGCTCTCTCGGTCGGAGACGCGCGCAGGCAATATGTCGTTGCGAGTCGCGCATTGAAAGCTCGTGCTGACATAGATCGAGCCGTTGCCGGTAATTCTTCATCGGAAGAAATCTTGCGGCTGATCGGCGTTTCAGTTGTCGGCAACACGGGAGCGGAGTTCGCGGGCTTTGCGCGCATGCAAGACGCAGCGGTCGAGTGGGCTGCGTTGTCCGGTTCGGAAAGCCAGGCCGCGTCTTCGTATCCTGCGCTGCGCGAAGTCGCCGCAAGCGTGCTCAAGGACGGTCAGCCAGCCATCCGAGCGTTCCCCCCAGGCGGCAACCCGTCGATCTGGTTGGCCGGGCTGGCGCTCGAACCCGGCGCCGCGGATCCCTTGCTCCTGCTCGCCGGTTATCGTAGCGAGGAAGAAGTTCCGCTCGGCCTCCTTCGTCAGTTTGCCACGGCTGCCGTAGCGGCCTGCAAAGCCGCGCAAGTGCGCATGGCGGCAATTGGCTCTGAGCAAGGCGATCGCGAGCAGCTCGCTGCGGAATTGCGCAGCCTGCTCGACGCTGTGCAATGCGGCGTTTTGCTTCTCGACGTGCGCGGCTATGTGCGTCATGCCAATGCGTGTCTCAAGGATTTTCTCGGACTTCGGGCGCGGAAGACTTCTCTTATCCGGAGTTTTGACGACCTGGCGAACCTTGCCGGGCCTATGTTTCGCGACCCGGAGGCTTTTGCCGTCCCCTGGAACTCTTTCGCTCGGGGCTCGGGGGAGGAGTTTCGCGACGAACTGGTCATGACCGGGCGGAGTCGCCGGGTTCTGGCCCGTGAGGCCCGGCCCGTGCCCGGCGAGAATGGACAGCCCGTCGGCTGGCTTGAAATTTACCGCGACATCACCAGCCAGCGGCAGATTCAGTCGAAGCTCCTGCAGACGGAAAAAATGGCAGCGCTCGGCCAGCTTGTTTCCGGCATCGCGCACGAACTGAATAATCCCCTTACTTCGATCATGGGATACGCACAGCTTCTGCTCGGCCGCGCCGCAGCCGAGGCGCCGGGCGGCGAAGCCAAAATGATCTTCGAGGAAGCGGAGCGGGCGCGCCGCATCGTGAAGAACCTGCTCTTTTTCGCGCGCAAGGCGGAGCCGGAGCGCACGCGCGTGGACATCAACGAAATCGTCGAGCGCACTGTGGCGCTGCGCGGCTACGAACTGAAGATCGAGAACATCGCAATTGCTGCGAATCTCGCTCCCGGCCTTCCGCCGACGCTCGCCGATCCCTTTCAGCTCCAGCAGGTCATCTTGAACCTGCTGGTCAACGCGGAGCAGGCCATTCTCGAAAGCCGAGGATCAGGGCGCATCGAGATTCGCACGCGGAAAATCTCGCCGGCTCGGCTGGGGATCGAAGTCAGCGACGATGGCCCGGGAGTTCCGCATGAAATCGCCTCGCGCATCTTCGATCCGTTTTTTACCACGAAAGCGCCGGGCGTCGGCACGGGTCTCGGCCTTTCCATTGTCTACGGCATCGTCGAGCAGCACGGGGGGGAGGTCGCGTTTGAGAACCTGCGCACCGGCGGCGCGAAATTCACTTTGGAGTTGCCGATTCTTGCGGCGGCGCCTCCTCCTGTGTCCCGGCCGGTTCCTGAAACTCCTCCGCGATTTATGGACCGCGCTGCGGCGCGCGTGCTGGTGATTGAAGACGAGCCTACGGTCGCGCAGCTTGTCGCCGACGTGCTGCGCGAGGAAGGGCATCAAGTGGAAGCCGTGCTTGACAGTCAGGAAGGCCTCACGCGGATTTCGCGTAGCCCGTACGACCTGATTGTCTGCGACCTGCGCATGCCGCGGCTCGATGGCCCGGCGTTTTACGACGCTCTGGTTCGCGCCGACAGCCCCGCGCGCCACCACATCCTTTTCATCACCGGTGACACCCTCGGTCCGCGCACGGTCGAGTTCCTGAAATCCCGCCGGCTTCCGTTCCTGGCGAAACCGTTTCTAGTCGAGGAATTGAAGCTGGCTGTGAACCGTGTCCTGGAGGGCGGAACGAGCGCTGAGCCGCCTGGCGCTGTCAGCGCGCGCACGATGTGAGGAAGGCAGTAGTAGGGCAGGAGGGCCGTACGCAAATGTTACGAGCCGAATCCCAGCCCGCTGAAATCAGAAGGAGAATCGCCATGAGTTTCAAGGAAAACCCGGTCCTGATTGGCATGTTCGAAGGAAGGGAACGCGAAGAACTGGCTCGCGCCATCGCGCGCGACGGCCAGCGCGAGCCGCGGGAGGTGATTGTCATCGCAAGCCTTGCCGATCTCCAATCGCGCGCGAGCCGCGTCAGCCCGCGCGTCATCGTCCTGGAAGCGCGGCTGCTCGAACCCGGCGCTTCGCTCGATGAAGTCACGCGCCGCCTGGCCGTGTACGCGCCCGTCGTCGTCGTCGCGCCGGCCGAATGGCAGGGCAATCTCGCCGGGCTGGTCCAGATGGGCGAAGTGGATTTCGTCGCGCACGCGGAAGGCGCTGGCGTGCTCACCGCGTCGCTTGTGATTCGCCGGCTGCGCGCTCCGCAAGCGCCCTCAAGGGAATTTGCACGCGAGTTTACGGCCGCATGGGCTGCCGAACTTCCTTCCGACTTCTCGGAGATCCTGCGGCACGAAATCAATAATCCGCTCACGGGCATCCTCGGCAACGCTGAACTTCTCCTGGCGCAGCAGCGCGGCAAATTGCCGCCGGCCAGCCTGCAGCGCCTCGAAACCATCGTGGACCTCGCGGTGCGCCTCCGCGAAACGATTCGCCGGCTCACGGTCGAATGGGAGCGCGAGCATCCTTCCCTGCGCTCGGCCTGAAACTTTGTTTCGTCTGGGCACCCGCTCTGAAGATTGAAAGAATCTCCCGCGGACCAGCTCATCAGCCTCCGCATCCAGGGCATCGACTAGAAGCGGAAGACGAGCCCGACCGACGGTACCTGATTGTGTGTCAGGCCGGTCGGGTTCCCGGTAGACAGCTGAGAGACATCAAGCATGAAGTCACGGTATTCGGCACGCAAAGCCCAGTGCTGTGAAACCCGTACGTCAACTCCCCCGCCAAAATTGGCAGCAAAATGAGTGGGAGAGAATAGCGGTTCGTGAACGTAGACGAAACCAATCCCGCCTGTGAGGAATGGGCTTAGGCGTTTTCCTGCTGGGATGGACCTAACGTAATTGAAGGAAATGAAGTGATGGTGGGAAATTTCGGTTCCGTCGAATCCTGTGCAGCTTGTTCCGTTAAAGGATACGCAATTCTGCGTCTGGGTGAGGTCGCTAGGGCTGTAGGAATAGCTCGCCTCAAAGGCTTCCTTGTTACCAAACCAATAGCGAAGCCCCATAAAAATGCGTCCGGTAGTCGAAAGAGAAGTGGTAGTAATCAGCTCCGAAGAAGCCTGCGGTGGACTCCCCATGAATTCCACTGCCACCGATGAACTGCTAGTGAAGGTTGAGGCTCCTGCCTCGGCAAATACCTCAAAACGGTGGGCTACTTCCTGCCCTGCTGCGGATCCACTACACAGATATATGAGCCCTACTGCGGCAACGGTCCTCCAGTATAGCTTTGGTCTATGCTGAATCATTGCAAGAATCCCTCCTCTGCCCCTTCCCGCTCCGCCGGTACTCATGATAACGAGTTTCTCTTATGTGTCTTTTCAGCTGTCAGTTCTATTCAATCCCCTGACACCCTCCTAAAAGCGAAATGCCAATCCTGCTTCAGCCGCGAAATGGTTATGAGTGAAGGCGAGAATGATTAGCTCTTGTCCATTCTGGAAAAAGGGTCGCGGCCCCTCATGAACAATGGTGTCACCCACCTCGTACCGGAATAGGAAGTGTCGCGATATGAAAAACTCCGCTCCGCCTCCTAAATCAAAGGCAGCGTTTCTTAGGGCGCCTCGCGTAAAGCTAATACTCGTAGGCGTAATGGTCGCTCCAGTGATCACGCTAGAATAGCGGATGAACCCGGGGCGGAATTTGGCGAACACTCCCCAAGTCCTCCACCTGATGCTGCTCTTGACTCCGAACAGCCCATGCGTGAAATAGCCGCCTTCGAATTCGGTTGCAGAACCGGGATATTTCAGAGCCGAACCGTACTCGCCCTCAAGAGCGAGGTGCGGAAGCCAATTCCAGGTGAATCTGCTTCCAAGTTCCGACTGTGGAGTTGTGAAAGAGTTGGGATTGTAATAGACGCTGAACACAGGGCCAACCTCAAACCGCGCCGGCCTTTCCTGCGCATCCGCTGCATGAGCTAGGAGGACAAGGAAAACAAGCAGCAATTCAAACTTGAGACGCATCGGGATCACTTGCTCACCATGTTGTTCGATTGCATAGGCAACTCAGGAGGTTGTCCTCGCGTTAAGTCTCCGTGTATATGATAACTGGACTAGTAAGATGGTACAAGGAACGCCCCGGAAGCAAACCCGTATTGAAGGCATTACGCATCCCACACGGCCAATCACAGCGGAAACAAACTCAGCGCCCGAGATGGAGCTCGGATCGATAGCCTGCGCAAGCTGAAATCCCAACGTGCCAGGAGTCGAATTGCAACCGTAGCCTACGGTCGCTGTCTGCATTTGAGAAGAGTGTGGTGTGCACCTTCCCACAATGGGATAAACGCGGATTACATAGCCTGCTACAGCTTAAAAACTCCTTGACAACTTCATTAATTTGTTGATAATATGCCGCATGAATATTGGGCTAATGCTCGCGTCACCCCGAGGTTCCCGGTGGAGCATAGCCTCCGCCTAGCCTCTTCCCCCTGCCGATTCCCGGCTCCGAGCACCCAATCCTGGCCAATAAATATATGATTTTTTTAATCGCAAATGGAATGCGCAGTCGCAAAATGTTAAGTGCCCGAATTTCAACAACATAACAATTTCTAATCGCAAACGAATTTCATTCCTTTCGCCTCACCTTTCGCCCCCGCCTTCCATTTTTTGTAGCCCCTTTCCGGCAACCCAATCCAGTTGCCATTCGCGCCCTATTCCCCTAACATGGGCGCACCCTCGGCCCATGGCGCGTCCTCTTCACCCTGAGAACCCGCCAGTGGCGGGTTCGAATGGGTTTGCCGCCACGCAGGCCGTGATTCATAAAGAGGGAATAAGGACAACGATGCCGCGACCGCCTCGAATTCTCGTCCTCGATCCCGCCGGCGTCCGCCGCGAGGTGCCCGTCACCACATTTCCTTTTCGCATCGGCCGCCAGACGGGCAACGAACTCGTCCTCCGCGACAGCCGCATCAGCCGCCTGCAGACGCAAATCATGGCGGTTGAAGGTGAGCATTACCTTGAAGATCTCGGCAGCCGCCACGGCACGTTCGTCAATGGCGAACGCATTGGCGGGCAGCACAAGCTCGAAGCGAAAGACTCCATCGACTTCGGCATGCCCGATTCGTTCAAGATCGTCTATCTGGGCAACGAAGCCACGCTCGAAGAGCTGATCGAGCAGGTCGAAAAGCCCGCGCCCGTTACGCCGGGGACTCAGGGCCTCTATCATCTCGGCGTTCTTCTCGAAGTCGCGCGCACTCTCGGCTCCGGATTGTCCCTCGAAGACGTTCTCGCCGCCGTCGTGGACGCCGCCATCCGCGTCACTCGCACCGAGCGCGGCGTGCTGCTTCTGGCTGACAAGCAGGGGACGCTCCTGCCTGTCGTCGCCCGCGACGCCAAAGGTGAGACTCTCGCGTTCACCGACCTTCAAATCTCTTCCGGCGTCCTCAAGCGCGTGGCCACCTCGCGCCGCGAACTCATCGTCAGCGATACAGGCGAGGAAACTGCTATCGGCCAGCAAGCCAGCGTCGCGTCTCTTGCGCTTCACACTGTTGTCGGCATCCCTATCGAAAAGCTTCCCGTCATCGCCGCCGTGGACCTGACGATCACGGCCCAGGAAGCGGAGCTCCTTGGCGTCCTCTATCTCGACAGCCGCTCGCCCTCCACGGCATTCTCCGACATTGACCGCGAAGTCCTCCGCACCCTCGCCCGCGAAGCCGCAAACGTCATCGAAAATGCGCGGCTCTTTTCCGCTTCCCGCGCCAAGGCCCGCCTGGATCACGAGATCGAAATCGCCAGCCAGATTCAGCGCGAACTCCTCCCCAAATCCTTCCCCCAACTGGCCCACGTCGCCGTAGCCGGCTCGACGCTTGCCTGCCATTCCGTCGGCGGCGATTGCTTCGACGTGGTTGATCTCGGAGCCGGCCGTTATGGTTTTTTTGTCGGCGATGTTTCCGGGAAGGGAGTTGCCGCCTCGCTTCTCGCCACGCTCCTGCAAGGCGTCTTCTACACTACCGCCGCGCTCGATATTCCTCTTGCTGAGGCCACGCGCCGCGTCAACCAATACCTCTGCCAGCGCTCGAGCGAGGACCGCTACGCGACGATGTTCTACGGTGTCCTCGACCCTGCTGGGAATCTCGAATACATCAACGCCGGTCATGTCCCGCCGCTCGTCCGCCGCGCATCCGGCGAACTCGCCGAGCTTTCCTCGGGAAATTTTCCCGTCGGCATGTTCCCCGAGGCGTCGTTCGAGTGCGCCCGGACGACTTTGCATTCTGGCGACTTCCTTGTGATCTACACGGATGGCGTTTCCGAAGCGAAGAATCTGAACGATGAAATGTTCGAGCAGGAGCGCTTGAACGATCTTCTTCGAAAATTTTCCGGCGCCACGGTGGAAGAGCTTGCTGAATCCATTCGCAAAGGCGTCCGCGATTTCACTGGCGGCGCGCCACAGGCCGACGACATCACCATGGTCGTCATCCAGTACAAGGGTTGATCTTAATTCTGATTTTTCGCGAAGAACGCGAGCACGCGCCGCTCGAACTCCGCTGGCGCGGTCCCAAATGCGCCCGTATGGCCTGCTCCCGGCACGATCCAAAGTTGCTTTGGACCAATCGCCGCGCTCAGAATTTTTTGTGAGTGTCGGCAGGGAATAATCCTGTCGCTCGTTCCGCAAATCAGCAGCACTGGAAACGCGCGTTCGGCCACGGCTTGCTCCGGCGAGACATCGCTGGCGTGAAAGCTGCCTTCCTCCTCCGCGGAGCGGAGTGCAAGGTACGAAGCCGGGCGAAACAGAGTCTTTCCGAGCAAGGAACTCACGTCCAATCCCGCGTAGTCGTAACTCACCTCGCGCAGGCTGCTGAACGATGCCTCCGCCACGACAGCGCGAATCCGTGGGTCAATCGCAGCGGACTGCAACGCGATCGCCCCGCCCATGGATTCCCCCAGCTCAAACACATTTCGCGGCTCCTCGCTCGCATGCAGGGCATCAATAATTGCCTTCGTGTCCCAGCGCTCCTTCCATCCAAATGTCGCCAGCGTGCCGTCGCTCGCTCCCTGTTCGCGAGCGTCCATCAACACCGTGCCGTAGCCCGCACGCAGCAGGAAATCCGCGTACGCTGCCATCTCCGCGCGATTGTCCACGATACCGTGAAACAGCAGCACCCAGTCGTCATTCGGCGTCTTCGCGCGCACTTTCCAGCCGCGTAGCATCACGCCATCCGGTGCCCGGACGTCGAACTCTGCCCGCGCCACGCCGTCTCGCGCAAAGATTGCATCTGCTTTTGCGATCAGGACAGGGTCGAGCGGCTTCCTCATCGGCTTCAGAATCCACGGCCCCAGTCTTTCGCCAATCGCGCCGGAAATGAGCGACGCCAAAACGGCGAGTCCCACAAGCCCGAACATCGCATGCTTCACTCTCATCTCTACTATGAATTACGAAAACCGCAGAAGAGTTGTTCCGATACGGGGAGGGGCGTCAAGGAGAGTCTTAACGGCGGCACTCATGAGCCGGTGGAAGAATAGTGCCGCGTGCCGAAATTCCACATCGCGATCGAAAATATCAGAAACGCCAGCGCAACCACGGGCACAAATGCCAAATACTCTGGCGCGGCTTTTCTTCCGAGAAACCGTACGCTCGGATAAAACGACGCTAAGCCAAACGGAATGATCCAGCAGAGAAAGAATTGCACCGCGCCCGAATAAATCGAGAGCGGCCAGCGTCCGAACGCAATCACGTTCCACACTGGAGGGTGCACGCCGATGCGGTCCTCGAACCAGAACGAAACGGTGGTCAGCAGCAGGAAAACGGAAACATAAATCACAGCCGCGCAGGCTCCCCAGAAAATTAGCAGCAGCAATTTTTCGGCAGTCCAGTGAATATGTAACTGGCCCGATGCCCACCAGATGCAGAAAATTCCGGTCGCCACTTCCTGGAACGACTCGATGCGGAATTGCTCGAAGAGGACCTGGAACAGAGTCGAAACAGGCCGCAGCATCACGCGGTCGAATTTCCCCTCGATGATGTAGTTGTTCCCGAAGTCGTACAGGTTCAGGCTCAGCACATTGAACAGCCCGTAGGGCAGCAGCGAAAAGCCATAGAGGAAGACTTCCTCCGGAAGCGTCCATCCCGCCAGAGCCGGCACTTTCTCGAACAGCACGATCACGAATGCCAGCGCGAAAATCGTCGCCGCGAAGCTCGTCGCCAGCGTGACGAAAAAATCTCCGCGATACCCCACGCGCATCTTCGCGTATTGCGCGAAATACTCCCAGAACAGTGACCAATGCCTGACGAACCCCGACCGGAGCTGCGCAACTGGATTCTTGCTGGCGAGTGTCTGTATAGAACTCTGCGCGCTGCTGCTCATGAATTGTAGAGTTTCCTCCAAAGCTCCCATTTCTCTTTCAGTCTAGGCACGATTACCTTTAGATTGCGCTTCGCATCTCTGCGGGTCCTCATTGGATATGGAAATGTCACCTCCCAGACACCCCACCTGTCCTTTTCGATAGGAAGTAGCTCGATGAAACGTTCTTCCAGAGCTACTTTCCAAACCATGCCTCCCCGACTCCCGTCCGGCGCGACTACGAATGAGTCCCCCTCAACCGCATCAGCCCGCAAGAGGAAATCGGTGATCATCCCAAATTTGAATCCGTCGACTTCAACGTCCTCAAGAATCGGGAATCCGTGATATACGGGCGCACCTTCTGGCTTAGATAGAAACGCGGGCATTCCTGGCCGGGCACTCTTCGCCGACTGGTCGATGGCGAGGGGTTGCCCTCTCAACTCCCCATTCTCCTTTTTCGCACCGTCCGCCACGCTAAAGCGTATCCTCGCCGCCATCGAATCTTTGACATCAATCCCTGGGAGGCCTGCAGGGGCGCGCTATCCGCCCTGAATCGTAATCTTCTTCGACGCCTGCTCCCACCACAGATGCGCGG
The DNA here is from genome assembly GCA_035934545.1 of Candidatus Acidiferrales bacterium. Classification (GTDB taxonomy): domain Bacteria; phylum Acidobacteriota; class Terriglobia; order Acidiferrales; family UBA7541; genus DAHUXN01. The sequence continues at coordinate 120,600 of DASYXV010000004.1, read as the reverse complement.
CGTACATCAGCACGACTACCCAAATCCATTGCAGCGCCAGTTTTTCCACCGCCACTTGCGTCGAGAATTTTCCCAGGTAAATCGAGAGCGGTGTGTACGCGATGTGCTCGAATGGAAGCCACGCCAGCACCTTCGCGACGCGGTTTGGAAAATACGTCATCGGAATCAGTAGCCCGGAGAGCAATTCGATCAGCCAGTATTTCGCGCGAATCATTGCCAGGATGGACTTCAACGGAATCGCGCACGTCCCGATCATGAAATTGATCGCGCCCATCAGGAAAAACGAGCCCAAGACTGCCGCGACGAACAGCCAAAAATCCGTCCAGGACGCCGGGCCGCGCACCGGAAACACCAGCGCCACCACAATAGCCGTCGGCACGGTCAGCAGCCCCAGCCGGAACGCCGATTCGCCCATCGCGCGGAAGATCCACATCCATTGCACAGACACGGGCTTGATCAAGTCCATCGCGATCTTGCCCTCAATCACCTCGTACGCCATTTCCTGATCAATCGTGTTCCAATAAAACGAGCGGATAATCCATCCCACGCTCACGTACGTGATCATTTGCTGCAAGTTGAATCCGGCGATGGAGCCGCCCTGCGCGTTGTGAAACACTGCGGTCCAGATGAAGAAGTACACCGTGACGTTCAGGAAGTACGTGATAATTCCCGTGAAATAGCGCAGCCGGAACGCGAGGATGTTCATGAAGCCGATTCGTGAAAATTCCGCGTACGGCGCGAGCACCGTCTGCACCCTCGACGCCATCAGTCTCCGCCTCGCTTCACTTTTTTCACCGAGCCATCATCGTAGCACAGCCACGCACACCACCATTGCCGCGAATGAATTTCGGCTAGAAAGAAGAAGGCCCGCGCGTGGGATACCCGGAAGTGCTCCGGGCCGCGCGGGCCCAAAAAAGACTCTTAAATGCCCTTCTGATCTTCCTTCTACTCCAAATCCTGTTTGAATGCAAACATTTTGACGCTCCGAGCGGGCCTGCCATCCGCCCCAGACTTATGCGATAATCTCTGCTTCTCGATGCATCGAACGCTTTGTTGGAGGCCATCACGATGCAAAATGCAACCGTTCTCTTGCTCGTAATTCTTTCCATGGGCGTTTTCGCAGGTTCCACGCGCGCGCAACAGCCCGTTTCGTTCGCCGCCTCCGACGGCATGAAAATTCACGCTGTTTATTATCCGGGGTCCAGCGCCTCCGCGCCCATCATTCTCCTGTTCCATCAAGCCAGCTCGAACTACTGGGAGTACGCTCCCATCGCTCCGCGCCTCGTATCCGCCGGTTTCAGTTGCCTCGCCATTGATCAGCGTTCCGGCGACGACATGTGGGGCCACAAGAACGAGACTGCCGCGCAACTGAACCATCCCGTCGGTTATCTTGACGCGCTCCCAGACCTGGAAGCCGCTTTCGCCTGGGCGCGCAAGCAGGATCCCTCGCGCAAGGTCATCGTCTGGGGCAGCAGCTATTCGTCCTCTCTGGTTTTTGTTCTCGCTGCCAAGCATCCGGACGAGATCGCCGGCTTGCTCGCGTTCTCTCCGGGGGAGTATTTCGACAACGACCACCTGATCCGCGATGCTGCGGCGAAAGTGAACATTCCTGTCTTCGTTGATTCTGCGAAGGATGCCAAGGAAGAAGATGCCGCTCGATCCATCCTTGATGCCGTGCCCGACACGAAGGACAAAGTGCAGTTCGTGCCGCAAATCGCCGGCGTCCACGGCGCCTCGACTCTTCGCGACGACCGCAATCCGCGCGGCGCCGCCGAGAATTGGTCCGGCGTTCTCGGCTTCCTCAAGCAGTTTCAGCCCTGAACAGTTCGCCGCGCTGCGGCGGCAGGCTTCGATTCCGCGCTATACTTTCTCGCCATGAAGTGGAGAATTTTCCGCTCCGAGGTCGATCCACACGAGGGCTTCTCCGACCAGCTTGCCGCCGCCCGCTCCCCTTACGCCGAAGCCTGGAAGAAGTTCGACAAGCTCCAGAACCGAATTAGCCGCCGCCGTTCTGCCTGGATGCATCTCCTTGTGGACATGCTCCTGCCCGTTCTTGCCGGCGGAGCGTATAGCATCGTGCTGTGGAAGGGGCACACGGCTTATGTCATCACCGCATTTGTCGGGCTCGTGGCTTGGGTCATCTACAAGGAATTATCGGATCGCCGCCGCTTTGCCGAATGGCCTTGCCCTCGCTGCCACTCCGTCTGGCCGGGGACGAAAACCGAGAAAGAATCCGCTTGCAGAGCCTGCGGCCTTCGCCTTCACCAGCTTTCACCTTGATCAATGCCTTGTTCCGCGAAATCTACGATGTTGGTCGTGAAGGTCTACTCTCCTGTGGCTTGCTAAGTCTCGGGTGATTGTTCTTGCAGGAAGGCGTAGCGTTTCTTTGCCGCTTCATAACCCGTCTCGTTGAACGGCTGCTCGGCTTCTGAAAGCGTCCTGAAGACGCGGTCGAAGAAGTAGAATCCAATCCCGAAGTTTTTGTCCATAAGGCCAGTGTTGTTCAGCGAAACGTGGTGAATATCATGGAGTTGGCGCGCGCTTCTGAACCAGCGTCCCAAGAGCGCATTCCGCGCCATCCAGAATCCTTCGACGTGCATCTGGTCGTGGAGGTAACCGAACATCAGAAAACTCCAGGTCAGCGTTACGCTGGCAAAGATCAGTTGGTGCGTCACGGTGACACGCATGGTCCAGAGCAGTGCGAGCGAAAGGGTGAGCAGCAGGCCCGACGGCACAAGCCATTCGAGTCCGATATTCCCGAGCGCGACCTTTCCCGTCGTCGCGTCCAAATAATCTGAACCTGGCCGCTGCGGTTGAAGCGGCCCGTAGAGCAATAGATGGTGGATCATGTGGCTGCGGCTCAAAACCCGGACTCTATCGCTATGTAATAGTCGGTGCAGCCAATAGCCAAGCAGTTCTGCCACCATGAGGGAACCGATGATCCAAAGCGTCGAACTGAGCATCAATCACCCCGTTCTGTGACTGGATGTGCGGCCCCAAGTCTCATTGAAACTAGACCATTTATCTTCGAAATTCAATGCTCCTCGCTTCTCTACCTTGGACGATTTTTGCCTACATAAAATTGGGCTTCCACAAATTTTGATCTTGCGGTACAATTATTTTTGTTAACTTCGATTTGTGTGCTTGTGGGAATTTCCACCGAAAATGAAACAGCGGCTGTTTGAATTCTGCGGGATTCCTACGTATTGACTTCCTGCAGCGCCTCTCCGGCGTAGATTCGCTTCACCACTTCTTCGATCGGCTCATCCTCGATCAACAAATCGCGGACTTCCACCGCGTTCAGAATTTGCCGGATCAAATCTGAGGTGGAGACTTTCACGCGGTCGAACCGGATCCGGTACGTCAGCTGGTCCACTCGCTCCAGCTCGAGCCCGTCGCGCGAAAACGCTTCCACGCGCCTGAGCTCCGAGGAATCTTTCAGCACGAATTTGATCTGTTTCGTGCGCAGCAATTTCTGTTTCAGCAAATCGAGCGGCCCGTCGTAGAGCAACTGGCCGTGGTCAATGATCATGATCCGCCGGCAAAGCTCCTCGATGTCGTCCAGGTCGTGCGTCGTCAGCAGCACGGTCGTCTGGAATTCGCGGTTGATCGCGCGCAGGAATTTTCGGATCTGGTCCTTTGCCACCACGTCCAGGCCAATCGTCGGCTCGTCGAGGAATAGCAGCGGCGGATTGTGCAGCAGCGCCGCTGCCAGGTCGCAGCGCATGCGTTCGCCGAGCGAAAGTTTTCGCACCGGAGTGTACAGGTAATCCGAAATCCCAAGAATTTGGTTGAACTTCTCCATGCGCTCCCGGAAATCGCTCTCAGATACTTCGTAAATTCGACGCAGCAATTTGAATGACTCCACGACGGCGATGTCCCACCACAGCTGCGTCCGTTGCCCGAATACGACGCCGATGGTTTTCACGTACTGCCGCCGCTGCCGGTAGGGAACGAATCCATTGACGCGCGCTTCGCCGGAAGTCGGCATTAAAATTCCGGTGAGCATCTTGATGCTGGTGGATTTGCCTGCGCCGTTCGGCCCGATGTAGCCGATCATTTCGCCGCACTGCACTTCGAAACTGACGCGGTCCACGGCCTTCACGGTGATGTGATCGCGGACAAAGAGGTTTTGTATCGAGCCGCACACCCCTTCGCGCCGCCGGAATGAGCGGAATTCCTTCGAGAGTTCGCGAACACTGATGAGCTGATTATCTTGCATCCCGCAACGATTCTAACATGGAGTCTTTCTTCGGCGAGAGGTGGGGTCGCCGCATCGCGGGCACCACAGCTTTGCAGTGCTGTTCTCTAACTTCTAAGTTCTAAACAGCACTTCCTCGCGATTGAACATGTGCACTGCTGCTGCAATCCCGATCGCCGCGTAGAGGCACGTTGTCGCGAATATCAGCGCGATGTAGCTCCAGTGATAGGTCGCTGCAAAAATTTCTTTGCTCACGAGGCTCACGTTCAGAATCGGTATCAGCGCCGTCTTCCAATTCAATTCGACTCCGGGCAGCGCGCCGACGATCGCCGGTATGATCACCAGAAACATCAGCGGCGAAACGTACGTCTGCGCCTCGCGATAGCTCTTCGCAAGCAGCGCCACGGCGATCAAAACCACGGCGAAAAGCACCGCCAGCGGCACCAGCAGGATTACGATGGCGAGCACCGAAGTGGGATCAAAGCTCAGCTTGAACGCGGCATCGGCGCCCGCGCCGGCGGAACGGCCAGCCCAGGCGATGGACGCGCCCATCGAAGTCAGCGACAGCGCCGTCGTGATGATCGACGCCGTCATCACCATCAGGAATTTTCCGATGACGAGATCCGTCCGCGAGACCGGGCTCGACAGAATAGTCTCCAGCGTGCCTCGCTCTTTTTCTCCTGCGGTCAAATCCATCGCCGGATACATCGCGCCGGAGAACGAAAAAATAATCACCATGTACAGGATCCACCCGCCGATCGCCGCGGCGCTCACTTTCGATGGCGGAGCGATGTTGGTGGCCGCCACGGTGAAGGGTTCGAGCAGATTGGTCGGCATGCCTCGCGCGGTCAGCGCCGCCCGCGCCATCTTGTCGCGGTAATCGTCGAAGAATTGTTGCAGCCGCTCCTTGGCCAGTTCCGATTTGTCGTCGTTCTCGTAATAGCCGATGGAGACTTGCGCCGTCTTGTTGCTGCTGAGCACGGAATCGAATCCCGCGGGAATCTCCACCAGCGCGCCGATTTCCTTGTCGGAGACTTCCTGTTTTGCGTCGCTTTGATACGGGCTGATCTGAATGTCCGGGACGTTTTGCAGCGCCGCGAGCATTTTCGGCGAGTCCTGCCCGCCGCTGACCATCACTTTCGATGGTTCTTTCTTCGCCTCTTGTTCCAGGTGGCCCATGAGCGTCCCGATGCCGACGATGATCAGCGGCATGGCAATCACTGGGATGATTACCATCGAGCGGATCGTCCGCTTGTCCCGCAGCATGTCGCGCAATTCTTTGCGATAGACGATCAGCGAGTTACGAATTCGCATGGCCGTCTTCTGAAACCGAGATGAAAATGTCTTCCAGGTTGTCTTTTCTGTACCGGCCCTTCAATTCTTCGAGCGTCCCTTCGGCGCACATGCGGCCGCTGTGAATGATGCCGATCGAGTCGCACAGCCTTTCGACTTCGCTCATCACGTGCGTCGAAAAAATCACGGTCTTGCCGCGATCGCGGCACTGGCGGATGAAATCGGTGATGGACCGCGCGGCCATCACGTCGAGCCCGTTCGTCGGCTCGTCGAAAATCATCACGGGCGGATCGTGCACTAGCGTCCGCGCGATGGAGACTTTCTGTTTCATGCCGGTCGAAAGCTTCGCGCAGCGCCTGTCGCGAAATTCGTCCATGTCAAGCGCCTTGAAAATCTCGTTCGTGCGCCGCGCAATCGTCGCCGCGTCGAGCCCGTATAGCTGGCCGAAGTATTCGACCGTCTCCGCAGCGGTCAGCCGGTCGTACAGTGCCGTCGCCGTCGAGAGGAAGCCGACGTGCGCGCGAACCTCCTGCGGCTGTTTGACGACGTCGAATCCCGCGACCGTCGCCGTGCCAGCAGACGGCGCGAGAATCGTCGCCAGCATGCGCAGCGTCGTCGTTTTGCCTGCGCCGTTCGCGCCGAGCAGGCCGTAAATCTCGCCCGGTCGGCACATGAAACTGACGCCGTCCACAGCGCGGATTTCCCCGCGCTTCTTGTCGCGGAACACTTTGCTGAGCTGCGTCGCCTGAATCAACGGACTCCCTCTGTCCCTGCATATACGGCCGAATTGCACGAATATCACACGCTACTGCCGTTTTCCAGGTAATAGTGTCCTTTGACATCGCCTCAATCGGGATTTGAAATATGGGCGATGCTGTACAATCTCGCGAATGCACAAAGCCATATCGGAAAAAGGCGCGACGGAAATTGCCCCACCGCTTGCCCTGAAGCGGGCTGGACAATTCCTGCGCGCCCGATGGGGCCGCATGCTTTTCATTTCAGCCGCAGCGCTGCTGCCATGTCTCGTCCAGCGACGCATTCAGGGCGGCGATTTCGCCAGTCACGTTTACAATGCCTGGCTCGCTCACCTCATCCGCCAGGGCCAGGCGCCGGGTCTTTACATCGTTCATCAGTGGAACAACATCCTCGTCGACATCGCGCTCGACCGCCTTGCTAACGTCTTTGGATTTGCCGCGGCTGAAAAAATCGTCGCCTGCGCCTGCGTCCTCGTATTTTTCTGGGGCGCGTTCGCGCTGATCAGTGCGGCAACTCTCCGCGCTCCTTGGTTTCTCGCGCCCGCGCTCGGCATGGTCGCCTATGGCTGGACGTTCCAGCTTGGCTTCATGAATTATTATCTCGCCATCGGCTTTGCTTGTTTTGCGCTGGCAATTTTCTGGCGCGCCCGCGGCGCCGACTGGCTCCTCGGCGCGGTCGTCGCGCTGATTGTGCTCGTCGCGCATCCGATGGTGTTTGTCTGGCTCGTCGGCGCTGCCTGCTACGTGAAAATTTCGGAAGGCATGCCGAACTGGGCTCACTGGCTTATTTTCGCCGCCGCGATCGGTTCGGTTTACGCCGTTCGCGTCTTCATCCTGCATCATTTCGAATCCGACACGTTTGAGACCGCCACTTTTTATCTTTTCAACGGCGCCGACCAGCTTGTCACCTACGGCGCGCGCTATGAGTATCTTGAGTACGCCGTTCTTCTGTTCGGCGCGCTGTGCATGATTGCGGGAATCATCGGTGATTGGAAACAAGCCGGATCGCGCTGGGCCTTTCGGACGCCCCTCGAACTCTGGGCCGTCCTCGTTTTCGCCGCGGCCATGCTTCCGGAGAATTTCTTTTTGCCCGAATACACCGCGCCAGCCGGCGACGTTCTCATGCGGCTCACGTCCATCACGGCCATCCTTGGCCTGTGCGTCCTCGGAACCGTGAAGCCGCGCTGGTGGCACCTCGCGGGATTCGCCGCGTCCGCCGCTGTGTTTTTCACGTGGACGGTTCAGGACGCGCGCGTGCTGAATGGCATGGAGCGACAAGCGGAAAAGCTCGTGAGCACGCTCCCTTACGGTGCGCGAGTCACCGAGACGATTTGGAATCCCGAAGATTCGCGCGTCTATTTCATCATGCACATTGTGGACCGCGCCTGCATCGGCCATTGCTTCTCGTTCGCGAATTACGAGCCTTCTTCCGGCGCGTTCCGCATTCGCGTCCGTCCCCGCAGCCCCGTGGTCACCGACGATCAATGCGCATCCGACGAAATGGAGCGCGGCGTGTACGTCGTCCGCCCGCAGGATCTGCCCATGATGCAGATCTACCAGTGCGATGCGCGCGATTTGACGAAACTCTGTATCCGCTCGCTCGCCAACGGTGAGAAGACCAACCGCACCGGCTTCACGCCGTCTTGGGAGTAAACGCTCTCCCTCGAAATCGCTTGTTCTTCAAGAAGGACAGCTGTACCGGCGTACCATTGACCCCGTTGTATCCCATCTATAGGATTCCTGTATATAGGGAGCCTTCGAAATGATCGCACCGGCAATGAAACGTGGCAGCGGAGAACTGGCGATTCTCACTGTGCTCGCCGAGGAACGCCTTCATGGCTACGAAATCGCCAAGCGCATCGAGCAGCAGACGTCAGGCGTGCTGCGCTTCAACCTTGCCTCGCTCTATCCGCTCCTCTACACAATGGAGAAGCGCGGCTGGGTCAAGGGAACGTGGGAAATCGCCGCCTCGGGACGCAAGCGCCGCTGCTATCGCTTGACGCCCGCCGGCCGCAAGTATCTCGCTCCTCTGCGCCAGGAATGGACCAGGTTTTTCCGCGCGCTTCACCGCCTCGCCGGAGTGGCTCATGCCTGATTGGGAGCAACAATTGAAAGAGCGCCTCGCGGAATTGAAACTCGCTCCTGCTGTGCAGGAAGAGGTCATCGCCGAGTTCGCGGGGCACCTCGAGGATGCACATGAGGGTTTTCTGAAGCAGGGAATCGGCGCCGACGAAGCCGCCCGCCGCGTCAGGAACGAATTATCCGATAGCCGTCAACTCGCGCGCAGGATTCAGCGCGCGAAACAAGGAGAAGAAAACATGAACAATCGCACGAAGCAACTCTGGCTTCCGGCTTTGGTGACGTCGGGTCTGGGAACTGCCTTTCTGGCAATCTTGGAGGATGAGGGAATCAGGCGACTCGTGCTGCGAACTCCCCCCGTGGGTCCAGCCCAGGCTTACCCACTGTGGCTCCTTTCGCTGCCAGTATTAGGATTTCTTGGCGCGTACTGGTCACGACGTGCGGGCGGCGCAATCTCCGCCCGGATTATCGCGGGAATCTTCTTGTCGCTTATCTACTTTGCCGTGCCTTTCATGATCTTGCCCATTGCGCTCGTTGTGGATCATCGCGCACCGACTATCGGAGTTCTGGGCCTGGCGTGGTTGCTGTTGAATTGGGCTTTCTTGCCGTGTTTGGCCCAGCTCCTCGGCGCTTTGCCGGCGGCGATTGGCGGGCGAGATGAACGCGCGGAGGATCGGAGCGCCGCGTGACCGTGGAAGTGCAGCATGCGATTGTCACGCACGAGCGGCTGGCGGGGGTGGCGCGTGCCTGACTGGGCGCAACGGTTGCGGGAGCAACTTGCGGGAATGCGGCTCGGTCTCGAGCAGCATGAGGAAATCGTCACCGAACTTGCGGGGCACCTGGAGGATGTGTACGAGAATTTGTCGGAGCAGGGGATTTGTGCCGAAAAGGCGGAGGAGCAAGCGTGGCGGGAGGTCTCCAGTGGCCGGGAACTGGCGCGCAAGATTCGCCGCGCGAAACAGGGAGAAGAATCCATGAGCAATCGCATGAAGCAAATCTGGCTTCCAGGATGTGTGATCTCAGGGCTGGCGATGAGCTGGCCGGCAATCTTCCAGCATGAAGGAGTGCGGCTGGCGGTTCTGGGAATTCCTGCGGACAGTTCGTTGCTACTTTATGTGGCATGGCAGCTCTACCTGCCGTGGCTGCTTACGCTTCCCATTTTCGGTTTCGCCGGTGCTTACTGGTCGAGGCGCGCGGGAGGGGGAAGAGGCGCACAAATCGTCGTAGGAACTTCTCCGGCGTTCACCTTGCTGATTGTGCTTCTGCTGATTTTGCCCGTGGCAATGGTGGTGGACCGCCATGGTGTGACGATTCTGGCGGTGGAATCATTCCTGCTGGCGTGGGCGGTCGTGCCTGCGGCAGCGCTGCTCCTCGGCGCCTTGCCGGCAGCGCTGCTCGCGCGGAAGAGCCTGGAACCCTCGCAAGCTGCTATTCGCCAATAATCTTGATCAGCACGCGCTTCGGCCTTAGCCCGTCTAGCTCCGCGTACTGGATGAACTGCCACGGGCCAAGCTCCAGCTTGCCTTCCGTGAAGCCGATAATCTCCGTGTGACTGAGCAGCATCGTCTGAAGATGCTTCTCGGAAGAAGATTCGACGGTGCCTTTGTGTTTGTAGGCGTCGCTCGGCGGGCAAAGCCGGTCGAGCCATGCCGTGATGTCGTCGAGTAGTCCGGGCTCCGCGTCGTTGACGAACACTGCGCTATTCGAATGCAGCGCCGACACGATCGCGAAGCCGTCGTGAAATCCGCACTTCTGCAGCGCGGCTCTCACCTGTTCGGTGATATTGATGATTTCGCGTTTCTGCTTCGAATGAAACGTCAAATGCTCCGTATAAATGTTCATCCGCCTCCTCGCCTGCAGCCGGCATCCGCATAAGAGTCGAAGATTTTAGCGAAACTCTTCTTCTCGTTCCACACAAGGCGAACCGAGGATTCTCGCCTGAGCGAGTGTTTCACGCCGGGGAGCCTTGGATAAGCTCCATCACGCCGGCAACGATGTCCGCGATCCGCACCGGGCGATAGAAAACCTTTGCGGCTCGCGGAATCTGCGCCGGCTCGGTGCGCGAAGCAATCATAATCGTGGGAACGCGCGCCGCAAGCTGTTGAATCGCGGCATCAGCGGCCGCCTTCGCACTGGCATCGAGCACGATGACGCTCGGCATTTCATTCGCAGCGAGCGCGACGCCGGCATCGCCAGCCGTTTCCATGCCCAGCGCCTCGATTCCGCGCTCGCGCAACTCCGCGCGGACGCCGGCTCGCAGCGCCCAGTCCTCCGCGATGACGAAAACGACTGGCATCCTCGGCGCAAAGTGTACCATCCCATTAGTCAGGCCAGCGGTGCTGCGAGACCGCGGCGAATTTGCGCAATGCGGAACAGCATCTCCGCGCCGTCGTAGGCAAGTCATGGAGCCGTCTGTTACAATTCGACGAATTTCTGGGGGCGCCTTCTCTTGGCGATTGAACGAGCTGAATCAGGGCCGCGGCGGCGATGGATTCTCTGGGTCACCGGAGCCATTGTTGTGGTCGCCGTCATGCTCGGCCTGGCCAATCGGCAGCAAGCCCCGGACGTCCGAACCGCAAAAGTGAAACGGGAAAACCTCACCGCCTCCATCACCAGTAACGGAAAAGTTGAGCCCATCGCTCCGTTCATCGCCCGCGCCCAGTTTGCCACGTTTGTCACCAAAATCGCGGCGACGGAAGGCCAGCCAATCCGCAAAGGCCAGCTTGTTCTGACTCTCGACGACGCCACCGTGCGCGCGCAATTGGCGAAGGCGCGCGCGGACCTCCTGACTGCGCAGGCGCAGCTCCGTAACGCGCGGGCTGGCGGGTCGCCAGAAGATCTCGCGCAATTAGAAGGCGACATTCGCAAAGAGCAGATCGAAGTCGCCACCTTGCAGAAGCAGCAGGAGGAACTGAAGCAGCTCGTCGCGCAAAAAGCGGCTACGCAGGACGAGCTGGACCTCAATCAATCGAAACTCGCCCAGGCGCAGACGGCGCTCGATACCGCGCAGCAGAAAAAAGCCGCGCTTGCCTCCGCCGCGGGCGTAAACCTCCAAAGCGCGCAGCTCGAGGCTCAGCGCGATCAGGATTTGATCCGGTCCTACGAAGACGACCTGCGTTCCGCCACCGTGATCGCGCCCTTCGACGGCACACTCTATTCCCTCGGTGAGACTGAAGGTCACGGCCCGGTGCGCGTCGGCGATTACGTGCAAGTTGGACAAACGCTCGCCGAAATGGCCGACCTTCGCCACGTCCGCGTTCGCGCCTTTGTCGACGAGCCCGATCTTGGCTGGCTCGCTCCCGGCGAAAAAGTCGACATCGCCTGGGATGCGCTTCCCGGCCGCGCCTGGACAGGCGTCACCGAAACCGTGCCAAAGCAAGTCGTCCAGCGCCAAGTCCGCAGTGTCGGCGAAGTGCTTTGCTCTGTGGACAACAGCAAGCTCGAACTTCTTCCAAATGTGAACGTGGATGTGAAAATAGAAGTCCGCGAGCGCGACGGTGTCCTCGCCGTCCCGCGCGGCGCGGTGCATGCCGATGGCGCGCGGCACTTCGTGTTTGTCGTCGAAGGTGGCGTGGCGCACAAACGCGCCGTCGAAGTGGGGATCGCCAACGCGTCGGAGTACGAGGTGACGTCCGGTTTGAACGAGGGGGAGATCGTGGCCATTGGTGGTGACACGGTTCTGCGCGACGGAATGCAGGTGAGCCCAGTGGAGAATCAATGATGAAGCTCGCCGTCGCGCTCGCGATTTCCTCGCTGATTCTCGTTCCCCCGGCCCATTCGCTTTCCCCTCAGTCGTCCGCCAGCGATTTGGGCGGCGCGAAGCACGAGTTCGATTCCGGCGACTATGCCTCGGCGATTCAATTGCTCCGCGCTCTCGTCTCGCAGAATTCCGGCAGCGCGGAAGCGCATTACTGGCTCGGTCGCTCCTACTACGAAACCAGGGATTTCAACAATGCCGTCGCGGAACTCGAGAAGGCAGCGCAAGCCGGCCCGAATTCCAGCGTCTATCATCAATGGCTCGGCCGCGCGTATGGCGAAAAAGCAGACCGCGACAAGAGTTTTCTCACTGCGCGCAAAGTGAAAAAGGAATTCGAGCAAGCCGTTAAACTCGATCCTTCGAATATCTCCGCGCGCCGCGACCTGGAGGATTATTTGCTCGAAGCGCCCTGGATCGTCGGCGGCAGCAAGGAGGAGGGGCTCGACCAGGTGCAGGCAATCGAAAAACTCGATACGGTCGAAGGCCATCTCGCGCGCGCCGACTATGATCTCCACGTCGGCAAGAAAGACGATGCCGCCAGCGAATACAATGCCGTCCTCGACCCCAAACCTCAAAAAATCGAAGTCTATTTCGAACTTGCGGATTATTACGGCAAGCAAGAGGACGGCTCGCAAGTGGATCGCATGGCGCTCGAAGCCGAGAAAGTCGATTCCAAGGACCCTCGCCTCGCGTATTATCACGGCGAAGCGCGCGTCCTCATGGGCTCGGATCTCGCCGTCGCCGAGCAGGATTTGAAATCCTACCTCGCGACGACACCGGAACGCAGCGATTGGCCTTCGCATTCCGCGGCGCGTTACTGGCTGGGCAGGCTTTACGAACAGCAAGGCAAAAAGATGGACGCGGCCGAGCAGTATCGCGCCTCGCTCCAGCTCGATCCGGGGCGCAAAGACGCGAAGAAGCGGCTCGAACAGCTCGAGAAATCGATTCACTAGCAACAGTGTCGTTTTGTGGATTTCCTTTTTCTTGGCTATTATTTTGAACCAATGTCATCCTGAATCCCCGCGCTTTTGGCGGGGGGTGAGGCCTGCCTGCCGCAGGCAGGGATCTGCTTTTAGCCTTTAATAAGGAAAGGCCGTCGAGATGAAGGGTGTGGTTCTGGCGGGCGGGATTGGGTCGCGTCTCTTTCCTCTGACGCGCGTGACGAACAAGCACCTGCTCCCGATTTACGACCGCCCCATGATTTTCTATCCGCTCCAGACGCTCGTGAACGCCGGCATTCGCGACATCATGCTCGTCACCGGCGGCACAAGCGCCGGCGATTTTCTCCGCCTTTTTCGCAACGGCAAGGATTTCGATTTGCACACTCTCGCCTATGCCTATCAGGAAGGCGAAGGCGGCATCGCCGATGCTTTGCGCCTCGCCGAAAATTTCGCCGAAGGCGATTCCATCTGCGTCGCGCTCGGCGACAACATCCTCGAAATGAACATTGTCGCCGGTGTCGAGGCATTCAAGAGAGCCGCTCGCGGCGCCCAAATTTTTCTCAAGGAAGTGCCGCACCCTGAGCGCTTCGGCGTGCCGGTGTTTGATCGCCAGCGCATCGTGCGCATCGAAGAAAAACCCAAGCAGCCGAAATCGAGCTATGCGGTCACTGGCTTTTATCTGTACGATGCCACCGTGTTCGAAAAAATCAGGACGCTCAAACCTTCTGGCCGCGGCGAGCTTGAAATCACCGACCTGAACAATCAATATCTCGCCGAAGACTCGCTCGGCTACAGCATCCTTGAAGGCTGGTGGACCGACGCCGGCACCTTTGAGTCGCTCCTTCTCGCCAATAATCTCGTCGCCAAGGGCGGCGCGAACAAAATGGAAATCGCCGAGGAGCCGAAGCAAATCCACAAAGCGGGTGCCCGCCGATGATCGACGGCGTCCGCGTCAAGCAGCTCAAGATGATTTGCGACGAGCGCGGTCGCCTGATGGAAATCCTCCGCGCTGACGACCAAGAATTCATCAAATTCGGCCAGCTCTACATGACCACGGCCTATCCGGGCGTCGTGAAAGGCTGGCATTACCACAAGAAACAGATCGACAGCTTCGCCACCGTGAGGGGCATGATCAAGCTCGTCCTCTATGACGCGCGCGAGAAATCGAAGACGCACAAGCAAGTGAATGAATTTTTTCTCGGCGAACACAATCCTATCCTCGTGCAGATCCCAAATTTCGTGTATCACGGCTTCAAATGCGTCAGCGAAACCGAGGCGATCGTCATCAACTGCCCCACGGAGCCCTATCATCACAAGGAGCCCGACGAGTTTCGCGTGGCGTGCAATGACCCGGGCATCCCCTACAACTGGGACATCCAGTTGAAGTAGGAATCGCGAAAACAAGCGATGAAACTTCTCGTCACTGGCGGCGCGGGCTTCATCGGTTCGAACTTCATCCGCCTGTTTTTCGCTGAGCATCCTGACGCCGAAATTTTTAATTTCGACAAGCTCACGTACGCCGGCAATCTCGCGAATCTCGCCGACATCGAATCGCAGACGAACTACCGATTCGTTCGTGGCGACATCTGTGACGCTGCCGCAGTCGACGAAATATTTGCCGATTCTTTCAACGCCGTCGTTCATTTTGCCGCCGAAAGCCATGTCGATCGCAGCATCGCCGGAGCGCGCGAATTCGTTCGCACCAATGTCGAAGGCACGCTCGTTCTCCTCGAAGCCGCTCGCAAGCGCAAAGTCCCGCGCTTCGTCCACGTCAGCACCGATGAAGTCTATGGCAGCATGTCGCCCAAGCAGACGGCCAACGAAGATTCACCTCTCGCGCCGAACAGTCCCTACGCCGCCAGCAAGGCCGCCGCGGATTTGCTCGTGCGCAGCTACATTCGCACGCACCAGTTCCCGGCCATCATCACGCGCTCGACGAACAATTACGGCCCGTATCAGTTCCCAGAGAAACTGATCCCGCTGATGATCTCCAACGCTCTCGAAGGAAAAAAGCTGCCGGTCTACGGCGACGGCCTCAACGAGCGCGACTGGATTTTCGTCGAAGACCATTGCCGCGCGATTGACGCCGTCCTGCAAAAGGGAAAAATCGGCGAAACGTACAACATCGGCTCCGGCAAACCCGTTCCCAATATCGGCATTGTTCGCAGTTTGCTGAAATTGCTCGACAAGCCCGAGGGCCTCATCGAATTCGTTCAGGATCGCCCGGGCCACGACCGCCGCTACGCACTCGACGACTCGAAGATCCGCCGCGAACTCGGCTGGTCGCATGTCGCCGACCTCGATAACGGCCTCAAGCACACGGTCGAGTGGTATCGCAGCCACATGGATTGGGTGCATCAGGCCAAGAGCGGCGAATATCAGCAGTACTATGAAAAATTCTACGTGAATCGGCGGGCCACGCTCGCCGGACTTTGATTCCGCCTTGAGAATTTTCCTTACTGGCAAACAGGGCATGCTCGCTCGCGCGATTGCCGAAGTTCTCGCGCCGCGCCACGAAATCATTGCCGCGAGTCACGCGGAGGCGGACATCACGGACGCCTCCGCCATCTCGCGCGCCATCGAAGCCGCGCGTCCCGATGTTGTCGTAAATCCCGCCGGCTTCACGGACGTGGACGCTTGCGAATCTCAGCCCGCTCTTGCCATGCGCGTCAATGCCGACGGCCCGCAAAACATCGCCGCAGTTTGCAAAAAGCTTCGGATTCCCATGATGCACCTCAGCACCGATTATGTTTTCGATGGTGAGAAGCCCGAACCTTACACCGAAGAAGATGAACCGCGCCCGCTTAGCGTTTACGGCCGCAGCAAACTCGAAGGCGAGCGCCGCGTCGTGCGAATTCTCGACAAATACTGGATCATCCGCGTCTGCGGCGTCTTTGGACCCTACCGCAAAAATTTCGTCTCGCTCGTCGTGGACTTAGGCCGCAAGGGCGGTCCGCTCCGCATCGTTCGCGACCAGCGCCTCGCCCCCACTTACACGTTCGACGCCGCCGTTGCCATCGAGCAGATTCTTCTTCGCGGCGGCCCGGGGATCTATCACCTGACGAATCAGGGCTTCACCTCGCGTCTCGACTTCACGCGCGCCATTCTCCGCGAAGCGGGTTTCGCAAACGTCGAAGTGGTTCCCATTTCTGCAGAGGAAACAAAACGTCCTGCGCCGCGCCCGAAAAATTCTCAGCTCGAAAATGCCCGGCTCAAGCGTGAAGCCATCGCGCTTCTGCCGCCGTGGCCCGACGCCGTCCGCCGCTATCTAGCGCAATTGCAGGCAGGTCCTTAAGCGAATCCACGCGTGCCTTCCGCTTCGCGTAGCGGATTCACTTCAGCCGGCACACTCTGACTGCGGAATTGCTATACGGGCATTCGAGGCCAGAGACGCCCGGCTGCTCAACCACAACCCAAGTGACCCCGTAAGTCTGCTTCAAGCGTTCGAAATCCTCGGGGTTGAAATCCTTCCAGCCTTGCGCAGCGCGGACTTGCGCCTGAACGTCATCGGCAAATGGCAAATTCGGAAACATGGAAGATGCGCTCCGGTCTTTTTCTCCATCGGCCAATCGGCTTCGTTCCGCGCTGTCGCGGAAGCCCTGGTTGCCTTCGCCGGGCAGGGAAGTGAATTTAGGATCCAGGGCAAACACAGCGTCCACCGGAGTGTTCGCTCGAACCCACAGGAATGCCTGGACCCAGGGATTGGTCGGCGCCGCGCCGGGCCATTCAATATGGCGGTCAGCCGGGAACAATTGAAACTGTGCGTAACACATTCCGGCGCAAAGCGGCGCGAAGAGCAAGAGCCAGCGCGCCGGGCGATTTTTCAGCAGCGTTTCGCCGAGGAGTCCGCCAGCCAGCAAGGCCAGCAGGAGATATATAAGGTAAAGGAAGCGGAGAGGCTGGTAGCGTTCGAGAATTTCAAATCGCGCCGGAATTGTGACGACGATACTCGCGAGGGAAAAAATGACTCCGAAGAGAAGCAGCGCCCTGCATGTGCGCTCCAATACGGGACGGCCGCGCCGGAGCGCGATCCCGCAAAACCACCATAGTATGGCGAGGGGCCCGAGCAGGCCGAGCCATTCATACCACTGCCAGCGCAACAGGGAATAAAAATTTCCGCTGCGGAGGGCCTGCCAGTAGGCCGGAGACGCCGAAGGGAAAAACAAGCCCGGAAAAGGAAGCGCGGCGGAAGTCGCCGGCGCGGGATGCGATTGCATCATGAGGAGAAGAATCACGAAAGCCAGCCCGAACACGGCCATGAGCGGATGAATCACCGCTGTAAAAACTAGCCACAGCGCCGTGCGCGCGTATTTTGTTTCAAGTGCCGCGTCAATCGCGAACATCACGGCGAACGCCGAGATGGATCGCGGATTGAAATATTGGTCGAGAATGTAGAGAGCAGTTCCCGCGACGGGAAGCGTGAGCAGCGCCGCGACCAGCGCGACGGCGCCCCATCGCCCCGCGGGAGTGGGGAAGCATTTCGCCGCGAGTTTCCAGCAGGCAAGCAGCAAGAGGTAAATCGAGGCAAGATGCCACAGGAACAGAGTCCATTGCAGCGAAAGATGAGTCAATCGCACGGACCATGCGACTAAGTTCGGGAACAGCGTCAGATGCGCGTGTGTCTCGAAAAATTCCTGCCCGAACGGATAGTACGTGGGATGCAGTATCTTGACGATGCCCGGCACGTAAATCTCCGCGTCTTCAGCGTACGGGTGGTAACCGTGCACCAGCAGCGCGCCAAACGTGAATAGCAGCAGGATTGCGCACGGCTTGCGCTTCACGCCGCCCGCCCTTGCGGTGCCGGCTCCGCGGCCATTCTAAACGCGCGCCGCCGCGGCTTCTCGCGCGCCGGTGGAGTAATAATTGAGGTCGAGTTTGCGTCCTGTGGCCTTGAAGATTCGAAATTTCATCAGTCCCATTTTTTGCAGCGCGAATTTCGCCGTCGTCGCCAGCACGCCGAATCCGTACCGCACGCTCCGCCGGAAATTGATCGACGACGCTTCTTCGAAATATCGCGCCGGGCACGAAATCTCCCCGATGCGGTACCCGAAGAAAATCGCCTGCGCCAGCACTTCGTTGTCGAACACGAAATCGTCCGAGTTCTCCAGCAGCGGCAGCGCCAGCAGCACTTCGCGGCTGAACGCGCGATAGCCCGTGTGATACTCCGAGAGCTTCGCGCCGAGAAACAAATTCTCGATCAACGTCAGCACGCGGTTGGAGACGTATTTATACAGCGGCATCCCGCCGCGCCGCGCTCCGCCGCCAAGAATCCTCGACCCTAGCGCCACGTCGCACGATCCGCAGGCGACCATCCCGGCGAGCGGCGCCGCCAGTTTCGGATCGTACTGATAATCGGGATGCACCATCACTACGATGTCCGCGCCCGCCGCGAGCGCCTCGCGGTAGCACGTTTGCTGGTTGCGTCCGTAGCCGTAATTTCGGTCGTGGACGAACACGCGCAGCCCCAGCGATTCCGCCAGCGCCGCCGTGCGGTCCGTGCTCGAATCGTCCACGAGGATCCTGAGGTCTACGACATCTGGCAGCCCGTGTACTGTCGCTTCGAGCGTTTTCTCCGCGTTGTACGCGGGCATCACCACGGCGATGCGCTTGCCTTCAATCATGTTTCATATGCGCTTACTTTGCGCCAGACTCCGATGCAGGCATCTTCGAAACGGCCGCTCACCCACTTTTCGGCTGCTGAACGCATCGTAATTGTGAGTTAAACTGCCGTCAAGAAATATCCCGCAAGCGCGTTTTTGGATTTGTTATAGTGAACAATCGGACTTTTTCTCGGGACGAAATGGCGAAACGATGATCTGGGAGGAAACCTGGAGGTTGGCGGTCAGTTCGCTGCGCGCCAATAAGCTGCGCGCGGTCCTGACCATGCTCGGCGTCATCATCGGCAGCGCCTGCATCGTCCTCGTCGTCACCGTCGCTCTCGCCGGCAAGAGATTCATCATCGGCCAGATCGAAGCCGTCGGCTCCAACATCGTTTACGCGCAGCTCCTGCACGCCAACGTCGGCCAGACGACCACGTTGGCCGACGAAATCTCTGTCGCGGACATGGACGCCGTCAAGCAGGGGATTCCGCAGGTCACCCAGGTCGCCGGCACGTACGATCTTCCGTTAACCGTCGTCGCCGGAGGCAACGCTCGGCCCGTAAGCTTGGTTGGCATCACGCTGGGCTTCCAGAAAATTCGCAACCTGCTCATTCTTCGCGGCCGCTATTTCGACGATGGCGATTTCCTCGAAAGCAGCAAGTTCTGCCTTCTCACCGAGCACTTGGCAAATGCCGCGTTTCCTTACGACGACCCAGTCGGCCAGATTATCCATGTGGGAGAGCTTAGCTTCACGATCATTGGTGTGTTCCGCGAGCGCGTTGCGACGTTCGGCCAGTCGGAAATTGCCGACGATTCCGTCCTTGTTCCGTTCCCTCTCATGAAGTACTACACCGGCAAAAGCTCGATGCGCACGTTTTATGCTCAAGCCGATAGTCCGCAGGATGTGGATCTGGTGACGCAGGGCGTGGCGGATATTCTGCGCTCGCGCCATCGCCCGGGCGCCTCTTACGACGTCCGCAACCTCACTTCTTTTCTTCAAGCCGCGCGCTACATCTCGCTTGCTCTCACGATCGTCCTTCTTCTGGTCGCCGCAATCGCGCTCGTCATCAGCGGGATCGGCATCATGAACATCATGCTTGTCAGCGTCACCGAACGCACCCGCGAAATCGGCATCCGCAAAGCGATTGGCGCGCGCCGCAAGGAAATTCTCTACCAGTTCTTGATGGAAGCCACTCTCATCAGTGGCTCCGGCGCGCTCGTCGGGATCGCCATCGCCGTGCTCATCCCGTCTTTCATCACCGCAATTGTGAGCCTGCTTCCCGTCCCGGGCATTTCGATTCCGATCTCCTGGCTCTCTGTCGTTCTCGCGTTTCTCGTTTCCTGTTCCACGGGTGTTCTTTTCGGGTATCTTCCGGCGAGCAAGGCAGCCAAACTTCTTCCAGTGGAATCCCTACACTATGAATAAATTAAGAAAATTCGCTGTGCCAGTTGGAATCTTCTGTTTGGCGACTATGACGCTCTCTGCGCGCGCCCAGCAGCCGCCTGCGACGGTCGCAATTCAATCTTCGTCGCAATCCGCTTCTCAATCACAAAGTCAGGCAGCGCCACAGGCGCAAACGCCGCCCGGCGCGCTCACTCTCGCTCAAGTCGTCGGCCTCGCGCTCACTCACAGTCCCGAACTCGCTCTCGCTCGCGTCCGCACAAACGTCGCCAAAAACGTCGCCGGTGTTGACCGCGCCGAATTTCATCCCAATCTTTACACCGGCTCCGGCGCCGCCTATTCCAACGGCTTCCCGCAGACTCCCGGCGGCGCCGCTCCCGCTGTGTTTCAGATGACCTACACGCAGGCCATCTTCAATCCGGTAAAGAAAGGCCAGCAGCGCGCCGACGAGGATCTCGCCAAGAACCAGGAGCTCGAATACGAGAACACGCGAAATGCCGTCATGGTCAAGGCCGCCTCCGGCTATCTGGAGCTCGCTGAAGCCCGCCATTCTCTCGATCTCCTCCGCACCGAGCGCGATAGCGAGCAGAAAATCCTCGACGTCGCTCAGCAGCGCGCCGAAGCCGGCCTCGAATTGCCCGTCACGGTGACGCAGGATCAGCTTGCTCTGGCCAAAATTGACCAGCGCATCGTCCAGTTCGAGAGCCGCGACGAAATCCTCTCCGATCAGCTCCGCGACATCGCCGGTCTCCCCGCCGATCAGCCCGTCTCGGTGTCTCCTGCGGAGCAGCTGGTATCCTCGCCCGCCGAAGGTGCATCCAATTTGGTGGACCTCGCACTCGAAACCAGCCCTGCCATTCACGAGGCGGAAAATACGCGCAGCGCGCGCGAGCATGAATTGAGGGGTGCGCACCAGGCCTACTGGCCCACAATTGATTTGGTCGGCGAGTACTCGGTGCTCAGCAAAATCAATAATTACGACCAGTTTTTCAAGACGTTTCAACGCAACAACGTGAACGCGGGCGTCCAAATCACGATCCCGCTCTTCGCCGCGAAGACCTCGGCAAATGCCGCGCTCGCTCGCAGCCAGTTGAATGAAGCCGAATTGGAATTGAGCAATCAGCGGCGAACTGTTCGCATCGGCGCGGAAACGAAGATCCGCACCTTGCGCGAGATGGAAGCTGGCAAAGAGGTGGCCCGATTGGACTTACAGCTCGCCCAGGAGCAGCTCCAGGGCGAGCAGGCCAAATTCGACCAGGGCCGCGCCACTTTGCAGGAACTCGAGCAGGCCCGCGTCGCCGAAAACGAGAAGTGGCTCGCGTTTCTCGACGCGGACCTCTCCCGCGAAAAGGCCCAGCTCGATTTGCTCCAGGCTACGGGCCAGCTCGCGCAAGTGTTCCATTGATGGAACAGGCGGAAAGCATTGCTATTCCGTCAGCGTGAATTCAAGTAGAATGGTTTTTTGGCCGCACGGGTGGTTTCTGGTGTTATTGCCGCAATCTGAGGAGGCGTTTGAATGCCGTCAGTGATGAAAACACTGCTTCTGAATCCCCCCAGCTTCGAAAATTTCGATGGCGGCGCCAGCTCGCGCTGGCCGGCGACGCGCGAGATCGAGTCTTTCTGGTATCCCGTCTGGCTCACGTATCCCGCGGGAATGCTTGAGGGCAGTCGTCTTCTCGATGCTCCGCCGCACAAAATCACCAAGCAGCAAACGGTCGAAATCGCCAAAGATTATGAATTTCTGGTTCTTTTCACCTCCACCGTCGGCTTTCAGAGCGACGTCCAGCTGGCCCGCTCCATCAAGGAAAAAAATCCGGGCATGAAAATTTGCTTCGTCGGCCCGCACGTGCAAATCAAGCCGGCCGAAACCTTGAAGGCAAGCTCGGACATCGATTTCATCGTCCGCGGCGAATTCGATTACGCCGTCGTGGACTTCGCGAAGGGCAAACCGCTCAGCGGAATCGCGAATGCGAGCTACTTGAAAAATGGTCAGGTGGTTCACAATCCGGAGCGCCCGCCACTGCACACCGCCGAACTCGACGAATTGCCTTTCGCCACCGAAATTTACAAGCGCGACCTCGCCATCGAACGCTACAACGTCCCATTCCTTTTGCATCCGTTCGTCTCGTTCTATTCTTCGCGCGGCTGCCCCGCGCAGTGCACCTTTTGCCTCTGGCCGCAGACCCTCTCCGGCCACACCTGGCGCGTCCGCGGCGTGGACAGCGTCGCGCGCGAATTCGAGCAGGCGCACAAGATGTTCCCGCAGGCCAAGGAATTTTTCTTCGACGACGACACGTTCAACATCCGCAAGGATCGCGTCATCGAGCTCTCCAAACGTTTCCAGAAAGTCGGCTTCCGCTGGTCCTGCACCGCCCGCGTCCACAGCGACTACGAGACCTTGAAAGCCATGGCCGACGGCGGCGCGCGTCTCTTCATCGTCGGCTTCGAATCCGGCGATCCGCAGATTCTGAAAAATATCAAGAAGGGCGCCACTGTTGAAATGGCGCGCAACTTCGCCGCCAACTGCAAGAAAGTCGGCATCCGTATCCACGGCGATTTCATCATCGGCCTTCCGGGCGAGACGAAGGAAACCATTCGGCGCACCATGGATTTCGCTCGCGAACTCGATTGCGAAACGATTCAAGTCTCCATCGCCCATGCTTATCCGGGCACTGAACTTTATAATTTTGCTTCCTCCAACAATTTCCTTGCCACCGAAGCCCTCGCCGATTCCGGCGGCCATCAGTTGCCGCATCTGGTTTATCCGGGCCTCAGCCGCGAGGAAATGATGGATTCTGTGAATCGCTTCTACGATTCCTATTATTTCCGCCCGCGCGTCGTCTGGCGCATCGTCCGCGAAGTGCTTTGGAACGCCGACGAGCGCAAGCGCCTCTATCACGAAGCCGTGGATTTCATGAAGCTGCGCAGGCAGCGTTTGAAGTACGCCAAGACCGGCAAAGCGCCGGAGATGAAGTCGAAGCCTCCGCGCATCGCCATGCCGACGCCTTCGGGCGCCGAATTCCCCACGGAAACACAGGGCGCATGAAATTTCCTCATCGGCTCCACGGTAAAACCATCTTCATGCTCGGCGCGATGGCCCTGTTCGGCTCGCTCGGCGACGTCCTTCTGCGCAAAGGCATGAAGCAGGTCGGCGGCATCACCGCCTGGTCGCTTTCCGCGCTCGGTCACGCATTCGTTCGCACCTTTCGCACCGAAACGATTTGGATGGGCATCGGCTCGCTCCTCCTTTTTTTTGTGGCATACCTGATGGTGCTTTCGTGGGCAGACTACAGTTACGTCCAGCCCGCCTCCGCCACCGGATATTTCTTCGTCGTGCTCCTCGGTTACCTGATTCTCGGTGAAGTCATCGCGCCCATGCGCTGGATCGGCGTGCTGGTGATTTGCCTCGGCGTCATGCTCGTCGGCGGCACTCCCCCGCGAACCACGGAGGAAGGATGAACGCCCGCGACGCCGTTCTTCTTGCCATCATCATCGTCGGTGGCACGATGGGCGAACTGTGCGTCACGCGCGCGATGAAAGTTATCGGCGAGGTTCACACGTTTTACCCGCACCATATCCTCCGCACGATCGGCCGCGCGTTTCGTGTTGGATGGATGTGGCTGGGTCTCGTCCTGATGGGCCTCGGCTTTTTCTCGCTTCTGATGATTCTCTCGTGGGAAAACGTCAGCTTCGTCGTCCCTGTCACGGCGCTCAGTTACGTTATCGGCGCTCTCGGCGGAAAATTCATGCTCGGCGAGCAAATCGCCCCGCGCCGCTGGGCCGGCGTCTTGCTCGTCTGCGTCGGAGTTCTTCTCGTCTGCGTCAGCTAAGGAAACGAAATGTGGCATGAAATCCTGCGCTGGGCGCTCCTTGCTCTCGCTCTCGGTCCTTTCGGCTACTACATTCTCGCCATCACGGCTGCGTGGCGCTTTTTCCGCAATCGTCCGCCGATCCCGAAAAATTTCGCGCCTCCCGTCAGCGTCCTGAAACCCGTTCGCGGCCTCGACCGCGAGGCCTACGAAAACTACGCGACCTTCTGCGCGCAGGAGTATCCCGAATACGAAATCATCTTCGGCGTGACGGAAGCCGAAGACCCTGCCGTGCCCGTCATCGAAAAATTGGTCCGCGATTTCCCGAAATGCAAGATTCGCCTCCTGATCGGCGCGGACGTGCTCGGCCCCAGCGATAAGATTAACAAGCTCTGCCGCATGGTGGATGAAGCGAAGCACGACATCCTGATTATCAGCGACAGCGACATTCGCGTCGCTCCCGGCTATCTGTATGCCGTCGCTGCGCCCTTCGCCGACCCCAAAGTCGGCGCGGTCACGTGCCTCTATCGCGGTCTGACCGACGGGTCGCTCGTATCGGATATCGAAGCGCTGGGGAATACCTCCGACTTCGACGCCGGCGTGCTTGCGGCATGGCAGCTTGGCGGCGTGGATTTTGCGCTGGGCGCGACGATGGCCACCACGAAAAAGCATCTTGCCGAGATCGGCGGGTTTGCCTCGCTTGTGGACTACTACTCCGACGACTTCGAACTGGGCAATCGGATCGCGGCGCGCGGCCATCGCGTCGAAGTGACCACGTTTCCCGTGTTCACCGTGTTTCCCACGCAGACGCTCGCGCACTGCTTTCACCACCAGGTGCGCTGGGCGCTCACCACCTGGCATGCGCGCCCGTGGGGCCACGTTAGCCTTGTGCTGACGTATGGGCTCCCGTGGACGATCCTGGCCATGGCCATTGCGCCGTCGTGGTCCGTCGCCGCGTTCTACGCCGCGGGCTACGTCGTCCTGCGCTCGCTCATGGCCTGGACCGTCGGCGTCTGGGGCGTCCAGGACCCGCTGCTCCGCAAGAAATTCTATCTCGTGCCTCTGCGCGACGCTTTCGCCTTCGCCGTCTGGGTCGCCAGCTTCTTCAAGCGCCGCATCGAATGGCGCGGCACGCACTATTACGTTGTCAACAAGCGCCTCATTCCCGCCAAGTGAGCCCTTATGTGGAGTGCGGCGGTCCGCTTCGCGGATTCCCGTGAAGTCCACTGGACTTCACCGGAACTCGACGCCGCTTTGCTTTCTCTACGCTCTTGATCGGACACAGCCTAATGGGGCCGCCCCTGCCCTTGCGCGCTATCTTCAAGAATCTTGCGCAGCATCGAGTTGTAAGGAGTTGGTAAGGAAAATTTCAGTTTTAGTGAAGACTTCCACCTGTCGCGTGCTATATTTTCGCGCAAGACGCCGCATTCAGAGTGCCCCGGATTGCAAGCCACATTCTCTGGCGTCCGATAGGAGGATTCGACAGTGAATATCGCGAAACTTGGAAAAGCAGTCTCGTTGATGCTTCTTGCTGTTTGTCTCGTGGCAGCGAGCGTTTGGGTGGGCCGTGTTTCCAGAGCGAACGGAGCGGAGCAAAGCCCCGCTACCGCCACGCCCGCGGACGGTTACACGATCCACGTGACCGCCCCTCACAATGTGAACGGCCACATCATGGGCCCGTTCCATCACTTCTGCAAAGTGATGAAGCCGGACCCGCCGTTCATCGTTTGCCAGATTTACGATTCAGCTGATCCCAACGCGACGATGACGCAAATCGAATTCATCATCGGCAAGAAACTCACTCGTCCCGCGGTCAGCCTCTCCGATTGGAACCTTCTCTGGCACGACCACGCGGCGGAAATCGCCACTGGCCGCGTCCAGGTCCTTGACCTGCCTCCCGACAAGGCGAAGGCGGTCGCTGACCTCGTCGCCACCACCGATGGCATCATCTATTCGATCCAGTTCGACAACAACATTCCCAATGGCAAGATCGTGATGGCGCAATCCGTCGGTCATGTACCGCTCACGCCGCAGGAGTATGACCAGAGCAAGAAGGACGCTCTCGCCGCCCCTGCGCCTCATTAGACGCTCGGGCAGTTGAATTCAACCACTGGCTGGACGGCGCCGTTGTGAGGGCTTTTGCCCTTGTAGGGACCGCCAAACGGGACCTCTCGAGTCCCCGGCATACAGGGCTCCCAGGTCGATGGTGAATCGAGCTTGGGAGATCAGTGAGTTCGGGGGATCAGTCGAGCCTGGGGGATCAGTCGGCCCGTCTTTTGTAGCGGCCGGTCGGCGCATTCCCGACCGGGCACGGTCCGCCGTTGCCTTTTATGCACTGCGGCTTGTCCTGTCGGAAACCCTGAGCCTGTCGAAGGGAGCGAAGCCGAAGGGCGCCCGGCCCGCAGGCGAAAACCCAACGTGGCACAGGCTCTCAGCCTGTGCAGGACAACTCAGAGCGCCGGGCCGCTTTGCCTTGCGATGTTGCCTTTCGGTTTTCCTGTAGGGGCCGCCTAATGGGGCCGCCAAGGTCGACGGCCAGTCGAGCCTGGGGGATCAGTCGGCCCGTCTTTTGTAGCGGCCGGTCGGCGCATTCCCGACCGGGCACGGCCCGCCGGTGCCTTTTATGAACTGGTCCGTCCGCCGCGCGGTTTCGCGATGTTTGCGTCCCGACGTTGTGGGTCGGGAACCCCGACGCTCTCAGTCCGGGCCTTTGCCTCTACGCTGTCATCCCGAACGACGTTCAGAGCTGTACTAAATTCCTAGGCCCTGACTGTCTAAATCACCGGGGAGCACTGCACCCGCATGTAGTTTGGCAGCGCCGCGTGAGTCATCCTTGCGCAAAAGGTGCAAAAAATTGCACCTTGCTCCTCTTTCCTGTATAAGTCCTGCGATACATCCGTCAACTCGTTGTAACGAAATCGGATAGGATGCCCGAGGCGCAAATTCCTTTGGGCATGAACGTGCCTGCCATAACTGTCACCGGAGGGGTGCGTCATGCGATCATTGTGGAAGAGTTTACTTGTGCTGTGCTTTCTCACCATCTTTGGGTCCTCGGCTAATGCCGGCTCCGGCTCGCCTGTAGTTTATGTTTCTGGCGGCGCTTTGATTGCCAGCGTGAATACGACCACCGGAGCGACGCAGACACTCGTCTCCAATCCAGCCGCAACTTACGAAGGCCTTGTCGTGGGCCCGGACAATGTAGCCTCCGATAATCCCGCGCATCCTTATCTCGTCTATGCCTGCGATCCCACGCACAACACGATTATCCGCTTCGACCCCAACAACCTCGGGGCTGGCATCGAAACCGTATATACCGGGGCCGCAGCCTTGCAGAAACCTCAATGCGGGCGATTCACGAACACAGGCGACCTTGTTGTCACAAGCGAGGTCCCCGGCTCCGGCATCTGGGAATTCAAGGGCGTGGCCAATATCGCGCTTGGCGCGGGAGGCATCCCCGCGCCGATTCAGAATCCGCCGAGAGGCGCATTTTCCGCCTCGCAGGTCAGCCAGGGCGTGGCGCAGAAGAACATTGGTGATTTGCTGATCGTGGACGCCGCGAATAAAGAGGTCATTCGCACGCAATTCGGCACTATCCCGCCATTCAGCGCACTCCCGACGGTCTTCATCTCTCCCTCCAACCTTCTTCCGGGCCCGGTCGGCATCGCGAAGAAAAGTGACGGCGGGATTTTCGTTTCCAACCAGTCGAAGAAGGCCAACGACATCGTTCAGTACAGCGCCCAGGGAACGAATGGCACTCTCTGCATAGGATTCAACAACAAGACCGTGCCATTCTTCATGCAGATGTCCGCCGATGACACGCTCTATGTAGCCACTTCTCTCACAAACAGCGGACTGGTGTACAGCGTAAACACGGCCACCTGCACGGCCACGGCAGTCCCGAACACGTCGCTTCCACCTTTGGTGGGAATAGCGCTTCCGCCAACTACGGTGACCCAGACGGCCACTTTCTCGGGCACACAAACGTTCAATTTCGGCTTCGCCGCGTATCAATTCACTTCGACGTCCTGCACGCTGTCAGTCGCGGCCAACGCGTTAAACCAGGCCCAGGTCAATGCCTTGATTGCCCTGGACGTGGCGGCCGACTTCAACGGCGCCATGCCTAGCGTGGACCTGGGAAGGGACGGTTTTGAAACCGCCTTTGACCTGACCCCTACGAATTGCGCGCCGGACTCCGCTGGCGATGGCCTCAACGCGCAGCTTATCGCCGTCCAAGTGGACAGTTCAGCGTTCTCGAATCCACGGATGCTCGCTTGCGATCCCACAATCGGCCCTACCAATTGCACTGTAGCCAACTCGTTCGGCGATTATCCGCTCGGCGGGATTTTGCCTGCGGACCCCAGCATCATTCTCCGAGGCAGCGGTTCCCGCCACTTCGTGGTCAATGGAAATCTCAGCCAGGCAGAGGCGGGCATCTTCTGCGGCTTTCAATCGCCTCTCACGAACGCCGTACCGCCCGCGCTCGCGGGAACCTTTGGTTCGGGACAGAACTTATCCGTTAAATTCAAGCTGGCTCAAGCCTCGGGGAATTGTCAGAACGGGCCTTTCATTGACGACGCCCTAGCCCTGCTTTCCATCGCCCGGATTTTTGATGCGAATGGCGCCCCGGTTTTTAACCCCGTCGCCATTGGCTCTTCGGGCAGCTCGACTCCAGTGCCGCCGACCTTCAAGGTCAATGGCACGAAGCACCAGTATGAGTTCAGCTTGACCTTGCAAGGCTACGCGGCGGGGACTTACAGCTTGACGGTAACATTCCTCACCAACAACACCGTCCAGCAGACGATAGAAATCAAGGTGCAATAGCTTCACAGAGACTATCTCGGGATCTCGAAGGGAGCCGCGCTGTTCGGCTCCCTTGCCCAACCCCCAGCCTCCGCAACGTAATGGCCGACTCTGCTTGGCTCCTTGGAATTTGGCTTTCCAGCCTCTAGCATTGAGCCGCCAACCTCTAGAATGCGGCCGGTGCGTGTATTTCGCACCGGGCACGCCTCTAGCGTTTTTTCCAACCTCCAACCTCCAACATCCAACCTCCAGAAGGCAGGCGAAGGCTCTTCGATCATGAGCTCGCCGCAGGAGTATGAGCAAAGCAAGAAGGATGCTCTCGCCGCCCCTGCGCCGCACTGAGTGCAGCAGACTTCGAACTGATAAAGAAGGGCGCGGGAGACGTATCCGGCCCCGATGTTCATCTTTGTGGGTTGCGGCTTCAGCCGCGACATAACGGGACCACCCGGCGTCTTCTTCCTTTCGCGCGCGGCTAGGGCGTGAAGGCTTTGCCTGCAACACCCCTGCGCGCGACCGCGAATCGCATTTTTCAGAGCGATTCGTGAATGATTTTCATTTTCGATTAGGAACTCGCAAATGGTTGTGTTTTCAATCATTTGATTCTCCGCGACTGCGCATGTCATTTTCGATTAGAAACGCCTCCTGGGATTCCATCGGGGGCTCGGTTTCGGCGTGAAAGGAAACGGGGGATCGGCGCTTCCGGAGGATCCCAGTGGCGGGCCGGCGGCGCGCGGCGACTGCTGCGCCCCTCGGCCTTGCTCGGGACAAGCAGTCGCCGGTGCACTAACCTCCGCCTGCGGCAGCGAGGAAGGAGCCACGGGAATTGGATTTTCTGCGGGCAAGGGATCACCAAAACTCGCGCGCAGAGGTGTCGAGGCTGCACCTCGACCCTCGGACCGCTCGCGAAAGGAAACGCCGGAAAGGCGCGCGTTATGTCGGGGCTGAAGCCCCGACCCACAAAGAGCGCTGTCGGGAGAAGTTTCCTCGTTATCAAGAGCCGCCTGCGGCAGCAAGGAAGAGGATGAAGCGACGGATTGTTCTTCTCGACGCGTCGGTGACGGCACGGTCTCTGGATTCGTCGCGAGGCCGCTTGCGCTGCGGCGCTCTGAGTTGTCATGCACAGGCTGAGAGCCTGTGCCACTGCTGCCATTGGCGTGGGCAGATTCGTTGGCCTGGCGGTCGGCTTCGATGGCGCGATTGCGCTCTTCGCGGCACCTGGCGAATTCAGGGCTGAGTTCGAGGATGATTTCCGGTGGGGCAGGTTTGCCGTCTGTTCGAGGCAACTCGGCGGAGGCTGATTCAGAGGGCTCGTCGAGAAGCTCTTTATCGAAAATGACAGGAGCTCGGGACACAGCCGAGCGCTCACGCGCAGCGATGTCAGGGATATCGCCCTGACCCGCTTGACACGCGCGCAAGGAAGAATGTGACGAGCGAGGCTTTTTGTCGCGGTTCCCGACGCTGCGGTCGGGACAAGTTCCACCGCGACCCACAAAGGCCTCCGTGCCCGCTCTCGCCTGGCTATCCCCCGAGCTCACCTCGACGGATGAGTCCACAGGCTGAGAGCCTGTGCCACGCGAGGTTTTCGCCTCCAGCGCAGTTGCGGGCGCAGCCCTTCCTACGTCAGGGTAAACAAGTGGCGCGCCTACGAAAGATGAGTCTTCGGCATGGATGTGAGTGACGATGACGCGGGAGGGAGGGTCAACCCATTGGCCCGAGTCGTTGATGCGCGAGATCGCGCGAGCGGCGCGGATGACCGAGGTGGCCGTGACAGGGACTTCGCTGACCCGCTCGACGATGCGTTCCATGGCGAAGCGGAGGTTCAGGCGGCGCTTGGCAAGGAGGCCAGTGGCATGGGCGTGACGATATACCGTCGAGAGGCCGCGGAAATGGTAGCTCTTGACGAGGTCACCGGGATTGCGCCAGTTGAGGAAATCGAACTCGATGGCGGCGCGATCGGGATGATTGCAAATGGCGCATTTGAGAGAATGACGGGAAGGTGTTGAGATTTGTCGTTTTGGTGGTCTGAGTGTGATTTTTGGTTCTAGTCCTGGTAAATTGACTGCTTTTTCGCGCATTGGAGTTCTCCTTTTTCTTTTTATGGCGGGGTAAACCCGCCGCTACGTT
Source organism: Candidatus Acidiferrales bacterium (assembly GCA_035934545.1). GTDB lineage: Bacteria > Acidobacteriota > Terriglobia > Acidiferrales > UBA7541 > DAHUXN01. Next base: position 89,839 of record DASYXV010000004.1, on the reverse strand, counting down.
AAAACTGCCGGCCTTCCCGACACAAACCGTCGGGACGCACAAGGCGCGAAAGGCCGCCGCTACGACTGCAAACCCCCGTTATTTCTGGAGTTTGGGGCAAAAAAAACCGCCCCTAGTGCGGAGGCGCTGCACCGGGCGGTCTTGACTGAGCGGTCCCTCAAACTCCCCTAGAATCAGGACTTGAGGGCCTCATATTAAATTGTCGGAAGAGCTTATGCGCTCCCGTGAAGTTTCGGGAGGCACGTGGCTCGACCCATGAGTATCAACTCATGTAATGGTACTGTTTCATAAAAGTGACTAAATGTCAAGAGAATTCTGAACGTCCGCGTGAGACCTGATGCGGCTTAGTGGACGTCGTCGGTTTTTTCGAGCGTATAATGTGTCCTGTTGGCAGGTCGAATACACAGCTGAGCGTTGGTAGTTAAGGGAGTCCGGGGAATGTCAGCGACTGCTCCGTTAGATTCAGCGACGATGAATGCCGACAAGTTCTACACGATGGTAAAGAGCATTCACTGGTTTGACACAATAGAGGTGAAGGGGGTGATCGACACGCTTCTGTCGCCCACGCCCCGTGATAATTGTTTCGTTGGCACCTATTACCGCACGCTGGGTAATGTCGAGACGCTTCTTCGGCTGAATAAGTCGAAGGATTTCCAGGCCATCGCCATGCTTGCGCGAGCCTTGTTTGAGCTTTCGGTTGATAGCAGACTGCTTCAGGTGATGCCAGATGGTTGGGGCAAGATGCTTGCGTTTGCTGACGTGGAGAAACTCCGCGCCGCAAACAAGGTTATTGGTTTCAAGAAGAAGAATCCCACTGCGGACCTCGACACAACGGTCTACGACTCCTTCGTCAGCCGGAATGCAGTCAGGGTCACTGGTCTGAGGAGCTCCATCTGGCCGGGCGTCAAGAAGCTAACTCATTGGTCTGGATTGAACTTGAGTCAGCGAGTTGCTTTTGTGAAATCCCCCTTCGACCAGGTTTATGAGGTCGATTATCCAAGACTCAGTTGGTATGCCCATTCTGGACTTACTGGCATTCTGAACGTACAGGCTGTGACGTTTATTCACCTGTGTGCCTATGCATACCACCTGGCGGCACTTGCTTACAGGGAGTCGCTGATAAGTATGATCCGTGAATTCAAGATTTCCAAAGCGAATGAAAAAATCGAAAGACAATTGCGCGTCGCAAATATGCTTCCGTTCACTGATAGCTCGGAGCAAGTGAGTGCGTTAATGGAATCGATCGGATAAGTGTCAAGTGGAGGCGTTGATCCACAGGGGTGCTATGCGCGGTCGCAAATGTGACGAGATCGTTGCGGGAGAGGCTGAGGGCGCGCCAAGCTAAAAGCAGATCCCTCACACCTCCCCGACAAGTCGGGGCCGGGTTCGGGATGACAACGTGAGAGAGTGGCGCGATGGGTGCGCATGGCACGGCAAAGGGCAGGCCCACCTGGGCAAGCAGACGGCGATTAAGCCGTCTGCCGGAGAGGCGTGAGCGACAAAACTAGCGCCGTTCCAATCTTTTCCGCTACGGTTGGGTCACACCCTGGCCAATTGCACGCAGGCAATGTGCAAGAGCTCGCCTGTCGCGAAGAATTGGGACGGCATTAATCCGAAGCGGTGGCGGCCGTTTTTGCGCTGCCGGAGCTGCTGCGAGCGAACGCCGGCTTCTCGAAGCTGCCCGAAGCTTCGCCGCCAGTCTTGTCAATCTCGATCGAGCCCTTGAAATACGCGCCGTCCTCGATCATGATGCGCGCCGTGGTCAGGTCGCCGACGACGGAGCCATCCTTCTTGATCTCGATGCGGTCGCGCGCCCGCAGATTGCCCTTGACGTTGCCGTAGACGACAACTTCGCGGGAAACGATGTCCGCCGTGACTTTGGCGCTCGCGCCGACCGTCAGCTTGCGGTCGTCGAGTTGCACCAGCCCTTCGACCGTGCCGTCAATCTGCAGGTCTTCGTTGCCGGTGATTTCTCCCTTCACGTGCAGGCTTGCACCGAGCCGGGCGCCATTGCCTCCGGACGGATTGAGCGAATGAATCGGTTCGTTTGGAGCCATTTTCTTTTCCTCCAGATTTGGCGGTTGGATGCTCGCCGGAGCCGATGCCGGTTTTTCGGGCACCGCGGATCGTGCGGGCGGTTCCGGATTCTTGTTGCCCCACATAAGCCCCTCCTTGGGTTCCGAAGACGTACACCAATGCCAGCGAAGCTAGGAGCTGGGGGACTTTCAATCTAGTCTCGCAAGATGGGCGAGGCAAGCGGAAATTTTCTGAAAAGTGCCGCTTGGGACAATGGGAGTACCAGGGAGAGCCTGCAGTTGACAGTCGAGAGTGGACAGTGAAAAGCGACAAAGACAAAACAAACAAGAACGACTGCAGGCGACTGGCAGAATCAAAATGACCGTTCGCGGCCTGCGATGCGCTAATACTTGCGGAGGACGCCGATGACGCGGCCCTGAATTTTCACGTCGGAGGCAGGAACGATGATGGGCGACATCTGAGAATTCGCCGGCTGGAGGCGAATTTTTCCGGCAGCTTCGCGATAGAAACGCTTCAACGTGGTTTCGTCGTTGGCGATGAGAGCGACGACGATGTCGCCTTGATTTGCGACTTGCGTTTGCTCGACGACAACGTAATCGCTGTCGAGAATATGATCGTCCTGCATCGAGTCGCCCTTCACTTGAAGGACGAATGTGCTTTGTCCGCGCGTGAAATCGCCGAGAGAAATGGTTTCGCGATCTTCGATCGCTTCGAGAGGACGTCCCGCGGCGATGCGTCCCATGAGCGGAAGGCCGGCGGAGTGGCGTTCGATGATTTGCTCGCGCACGGGCTTCGGAAGCTGCGTGACTTCGATGGAGCGCGACTGATTGTAGCCGCGGCGGATGAATCCCTTTTTCTCAAGCGTCGAAAGATGCTTGTGAACCGTGGCGAGAGACGTGAGCTTGAGGCCGCGCGCGATCTCTTCGAAGCTGGGCGAATAGCCGCGCTTGTTGAGAAAGCTGACCAGATAATCGAGAACTTCCTTTTGCCGCTTCGTCAGCGCCATCGCAACCCTCCGCTACGGAATGGTGGGAAGTATGGGCGAAGCAAAGGCGAAAGTCAATAGTACTCTTTTGCGGCTAACGGCTTATTCAGCCTTCACGCGAACTGAGAGATCATTCATAGCGGAGAGCGACCATGGGATCGACCTTCATGGCGCGGCGAGCAGGGATGTAGCAGGCGAGCAGCGCGATGAATGTCAATAGAATAGCTACGCCGATAAACGTTGCGGCATCGTTGTTGCCGACGCCATAAAGAAATCTTCCGAGCAGCCGCGATAGAGCGAGCGCCGCTGCAAGGCCAACGGCAGAGCCGACAAGCACGACCCGCATCCCCTGAACGATGATGAGTAGCAGAATGTCGCTGGCTTTTGCGCCCAAAGCCACGCGAATGCCAATCTCATGCGTGCGCTGCACAACCAGATAGGCAATGATGCTGTAAATCCCGACAGTAGCAAGCACGAGGGCCAGCGCGCCAAAACTCCCCAGCAGCACTGAGCGGAAGCGCGCGCTGCCTTCGGAATCGTATATCAGCGAAGAGAGTGGGCGGACGTCCTCGAGGGGCAGAGACGGATCGAGAGCGTGGATTTGCGCGTGCAGAGCGCTGGCAAGAGATGAAGGGCTCTGTTTGGTCCTCAGAACGAAGCTCATCATTTTCCAGGACTCCTGCGTGTAGGGCACGTACAACATATACTGGGGAGCTTCGGCCAAACTCTTGTCCTTGATGTCTCCGACAATGCCGATGATTTCGCTGGTGTAAGGCGCCGGCAAGCCGCGGATTTTCAGCTGTTGACCCAGGGGATCCGCATTGCGAAAAAGGCGACGCGATACTTCTTCGCCGATGATTACGACACTCGCGGCACCGGGGGCGGAATCACTTTCACGAAACTCGCGTCCGCGAAGAAGCGGAATGCGCATCACGCGGAAGTAATCCGGAGTCACTGAGTGCGTGAGGGCCATGGGCTCTTGTCCAGGACGCACCGGAGCCTGGCCCACGATGCTGAAGTTATAACCCAGGTTAGTCACCGTAAACGGAATAGGAAGCCCGGCGGCCGCGTCATCCACGCCAGGAAGGGACTTGAGGCGCGCGACAGCCTGGCGAAAGAACGTGGTGCGCTGTTCGGGAGTCGCGTACTGCGATTGCGGCAATGCGACATCCGCTTTGAGAATGTGTTGCGGATCAAAGCCGGGCATCACTTCTGTCAATCGATAAAGACTCTTAAGCAAGAGGCCGGATCCAATAAGCAGAACGAATGCCAGCGAGACCTCAACGATGACCAGAACATTGCGCGTCCATTGGCGCTTCGCTCCAGCCGTCGAGGTTTGAGTGAACTCGCGAAACGCGTCACATAAATCTTGTGCAGAGGATTGCCAGGCCGGAGCAAGGCCGAAGAGCACTCCCGCGGCGACGGAAATGCAGAAGGTAAAGATCAGCGCCCAGCCGTCCAGGCGGATCGCACGAACATGCGGAAGCTGAGCGGGAGCGAGCACGTTAATGCCGACAACTCCGCCATACGCGACGGCTATTCCTGCCGCCCCGGCAGAGACTCCGAGGAGAACACTTTCGGTGAGGAGCTGGCGAAAGACGCGCGGGCGTCCGGCGCCGAGCGCAAGGCGCACCGCGATTTCCTTGCCGCGCTGCGTCGCGCGAGCGAGGAGCAGGTTAGCAATGTTGGCGCAGGCGATGAGTACGACGAAGCCGACGGCGCCAAATAAAATCAGAAGAACGGGCTGAACATTTCCGGAGATGAGCGTCCGGAGATTCGCGACGTGAGCGACTTCGGCGCCGCCCAGATTGTATTGTCGAACCAGGTGATTCGCGATGAGACCCAGCTCAGACTGTGCTTGCGCGGGGGTAACTCCAGGCTTGAGGCGCGCAATCGTAAAAAATAATAAAAGCTGCGGTAATCAATAAAAGTCCTGTAGGTGGTGGTCTGTTCGATCGGAATCCAGAACTCGACGGGCGGCTCTCGGTCCGGAAATCGGAATCGAGTGGGCATTACGCCTATCACCGTAAATGCTTCGCCATCGAGTTGAAGCATCTTACCAACGATTTGAGGATCGGCGCCAAGCTGGCCGCGCCAGAGCTGCTCACCAATGACAACGACACGAGACGTATTCTTGAGGTCATCGGATGGGTCGAGAATGCGGCCCAGCAGCGGAGCGGTACCAAGCGTGCGGAAAATGCCGGAGCTTGCGAGCGCGCCATGAATGACATTCGGTTCGCCAACGCCGGTTAGCGCCATGTCGGCGTATTGGTACTCTCCCATGCTAGAAAAAGATCGTGCCTGACGCTGCCAATCCAGAAAGTTCGGATACGACTCGTAGCTGGGAAAGCTGGCGAATCCGCCGGGAGTGCCTGGCGACGTCTCTCCGATTACAGCTAGCTGGCTGGGCTGCGCGAATGGCAGCGGTTGCAGAACCACGGAATTCACCACAGAAAAAATCGCCGTATTCGCGCCGATGCCGAGGGCGAGCGTGAGAACCGCGACGGCGGTGAAGCCCGGGGATTTGCGCAACATGCGGAGGCCGAAGCGCAAATCTTGCAGAAAATCCTGGAGCCAGCGGACGCGGCGCGTGTCGCGGCAGTTTTCTTTGGCTTGTTCGGCGCCACCGAGCTCAATGAGCGCAGCCCGGCGAGCTTCGTCGGAGCTCATGCCCTTCGCGATGTATTCCTCAGTCTTGCGCGCGATGTGGTCGCGCAACTCGTCGTCGAGCTCCTGATCCACGCGCCTGCGAAGAAATAATGACCTGATTCGCAAAGGCAACGTGTAGAGCCAATGTTCCGCGCGCATGAATCCGGTCCTCCCTTATTCGTACCGCAGAGCAATCGTGGGATCGACCTTCATGGCTCGCCGAGCGGGGATGTAGCAGGCGGCGAGAGCGACAAGAGCGAGAAGGATCGCGACACCGGCGAACGTCAGCGGATCTGTTGCTCCGACGCCGTAGAGAAAGCTGCTCATCAATCGCGTCACGCCGATTGCGACGACGAGCCCAATGACGATTCCCACAGCAGCCAGACGGCTCCCCTGGCCGAACACGATTTGCAGGACATTGCCCCGCTGCGCTCCCAGAGCGATGCGAATGCCGATTTCCTGCGTGCGTTGCGCGACGCTATAGGAAATTACGCCATACATCCCCACCGCAGCGAGCAAGACAGCGAGTCCGCCAAAGGCTCCCAGGAGGAGCACGGCGAACCGCGGCTGCACCACGGAATCGCCGACGATGTTATCCAGAGTTTTCACGTCCGCAACGGGCAAATCCGGATCAACGGAATGAATCGCTGCTCGCGCGTTCGCGGCGAGAGAAGCTGGATCTTGCGCCGTGCGCAGAACAACGTTCATGGTAAGCAACGGAGTCCAGATTTTCTGCGTATAGGGCACGTACATTTCGGGAGATGGAGCGTCGCGCAACGAGACATGCTTGACGTCAGCGGCGATGCCGACGATGGTGGCGAGGGGATAAGCGGGGTCTTTCGGGGCGATCTGCTTGCCGACGGGGTCCTGGCCGTCGGGCCAGTATTTTTTGACAAAAGTAGCGCTGACGATTGCAACGGGCATCGAGTTCGCCGTATCCGAATCTACAAAAGCCCTGCCACGCAGAATGGGCGTTCCCACGGCTGAAAAATAACCCGGAGAAACCACAATGTAATCGGCTCTGGGAGAGTCCGGCCCAGTTGATCCGGGACGGTCAGAGAAACGAATCCTAGTCCCGTCCGTGGCGCCATTCATCGGAATGTTGTCCGTGAGCCCGGCAGACTCAGCGCCTGGCAGCATACGCAGATGACGCAGCACCTCCTGATACACAGGGACAATATGAGATTGGTCTGGATATTTCGATGCGGGCAACGACAATCCAAACGTGAGAACGTGCGCGGCATGGAATCCAGGGTCCACGCTGAGGAGACGATAAAAGGTCCGCGTGAGCAGTCCGGTGACGACCACAAGGACCAGGGCCAGCGCGATTTGAGAAACGAGAAGGGAATTGCGGATTTTTTGCGTGCCGCGACTCACGCCGGACCGGTGGCCGCCGGATTTGAGCGACTCGACCAGATTCCCGCGCGTGGCGCCCAGAGCCGGAGCCAAGCCGAAAAGAACGCCCGTGAGAATCGTGACGCCGAGGGCAAAAATCAGGACACGAATATCCAGGCCCGTTTCTTCAAGACGGGGAATGCTGGAAGGGCCGAGGATTTTCACGGCGAAGATTGCCGCTTTGGCCAGCAGGATTCCGGCCATTCCGCCCAGGCCCGCCAAAACAATGCTTTCGGTAAGCAGCTGGCGAATCAATCGGGGCCCCGCGGCACCGAGCGCCGCGCGTACCGTGAGTTCGCGTTTGCGGTTGAGAGAGCGCATGAGCAACAGGCTGGCAACATTAGAACAGGCAATCAGCAGGACAACTCCCACCGCCGCGAGAATCAGCAGCAGCGGCTGGCGCGTATCTCCGGCGGTTTGGCGTGCGAGCAGCGTCACCTGGGAAGCAAACGAGTTTCTATCTGTCGGATGCAGATCTTGCAGAGGCTTTGCCATCGAATCCATATCGGCTTGCGCCTGAGCAATGGTGATCCCGGGCTTCAGCCGGCCAATGACGGCAAGTCCATATGACTCGTACGGAAGAAGCGGGCCCCGGTTCAGGGCAAGCGGAACCCAAAGTTGAACCTGCGGCGGAAAAGTGAAACTGGCCGGCATCTCGTTGCCGCGCGGAAACGCGAAACCGCGCGGCATCACGCCGATTACCGTGTAAGGGGCGCCGTTCAAATCGATAGCACGGCCCAAAATGCCGGGATCGGCGCCGAATCTTGAGCGCCATAACGCATCACTGAGAATCACTTCATGTTCGTTGCCCGGGCGATCTTCTTCATCGGTAAAAGTGCGGCCCAAAACAGGAGAGACGCCAAGAGACGGGAAGAGTCCTGCCGAGGCTCGAAGGCCATCGACGCGCACCGGCTCACCCGAACCCGTCAGATTGAACGAGTCACTCTGAAAGGCACCGAGAGCCTCGAAAGTCTTTGATTCCTGACTGAGAAATAGGAAATCGACGCGGCTCCAGGGAATCTTGTCGTAACCCAGGACAAATCCACGCGGAGGCAGACGCCAAGGAAAGACGATTCTCTCGGCGTGCGGGAAAGGCAGGGGTTTGAGCAGAACCGCGTCCACCAAGCTGAAGACCGCAGTGCTTGCGCCGATGCCCAGAGCGAGGGTAAGGACGGCGACGGCAGTGAAGCCGGGAGATTTGCGAAGCAAGCGGAGGCCGAAGCGCAAATCCTGGGCAAAATCCTGGAGCCAGCGGACGCGACGCGCGTCGCGGCACTCTTCCTTTGCTTGTTCGGCGCCGCCGAGTTCAATCAGAGCGGCGCGGCGAGCTTCTTGCGGGCTCTTCCCCTGTGCAACATATGCGGCCGTTTTCTGGACGATGTGATCGCGGAGCTCATCGTCGAGTTCCTGATCTACGTGACGGCGGCGGAACAGCGAGCGCAATCGAAGTGGAATTGTGTAAACCCATTGCTCTGGACTCATCTTCATCTACTCCCAGTTGCGCGCTCAGGCTTCTTCCAACTTCAATACGTGCGAAATTGCCGTCGAAAGCCGGCCCCAGTTGGAGGCTTCGCTTTCGAGATGGCGCCGGCCAAGACGCGTCAGCGAATAAAATTTCGCGCGGCGATTGTTCTCGCTTGCGCGCCATTCAGCGCGAATCCAGCCTTCCTGTTCGAGTTTGTGCAAGGCGGGATAAAGCGAACCGTCACTGACTTGCAGGACGTCACCCGAGATCTGCTTGAGGCGCTGGCTGATCGCAAAACCGTTGAGCGGCTCGAGAGCGAGAATTTTCAGGAGCAATAGATCCAGCGTGCCCTGAACCAAATCGTTTGGCTTGCTCATGCACTCTCCTCGGTTACCGAGAGAACGATACATTTATTCCCCTCGGTAAGCAAGGGGAATCTTGATGAGCCACGTGCAGCCATCAAACAAGAGCAGATTCTTCATCGCCCAAGGGCAGGACTCCTCCGAATGACGGCAATCCATGATGCGCGGCGCGGGCGGAATCCGCGGCGCATTGGCCGTTTCGCCACTTCAATGCCTGCAAGTTTTCGCATCCTCTGTTATGCTTGCGCGTTTGATTATTCGGAAACGCACGGCTCTGGCAGGCGCTCTAAATCCTCGGAGCCGGACTTCAGGAGAGTCTGGTTGATGGAAATTCAGGTCGCGGTCCCCCGGGAAACTCAGGCGGGCGAAAAACGCGTGGCAATCGTGCCGAAGGTAGCCGAGCGCCTGGTGAAGCTGGGAATCAAGCTGCAAGTGGAAGCTGGCGCGGGGGCGGCCAGCGGGATACCCGACGAGAGCTATGCGAAATCGGCGACGATGATGAGCGATGCCGCGCAACTTTTCCGCTCGGCGGACATCGTTCTCGGCGTGAATGTGCCGAAGACAGAAAGTATACGACAAATGCGAGAGGGAACCCTGCTGGCGTGTTTCGTGAATGCGCGGCAGCACGTGGAAGAAGTGAAATTGCTGCGCGACCGGAAGATCACGACGTTCGCCATGGAATTGATTCCGCGAATTTCACGCGCGCAATACCTCGACGCGCTTTCGTCACAGGCGATGGTGGCCGGATACAAGGCAGCGGTGCTCGCGGCGCTGCGACTCGAACGATTCTTTCCCATGCTGACGACGGCCGCAGGCACGATCCAGCCGGCAAGAGTGCTCGTGATAGGCGCGGGCGTCGCGGGATTGCAGGCGATTGCGACAGCAAAGCGGCTGGGCGCGCAAGTGGAAGGCTACGACGTGCGCGCGGCGAGCCGCGAGGAAGTGGAATCCCTGGGCGCTAAATTCGTTTCCGGCGACGTGCGCGCGGAAGGCGAAGGCGGCTATGCACGAGAATTGACGGAGCAGGAACGCGCAGCGCAGCGCGAAGTTCTCGCGAAGCACGTGAGCCGCGCGGACGTCGTCATCTGCGCAGCAAACGTGCCCGGCCGGCCGGCACCGAAAATTCTGCTGAAATCCATGGTCGAATCCATGAAGACAGGATCGGTGGTAGTGGACCTGGCGGCGGATACGGGAGGGAATTGCGAACTGACGCAGGCGGGACAGGAAGTTCGCTGCGGCACTGTGACGATTCTCGGGCCACTAAATGTGGCGAGCCTGACGGCGGAGGACGCCAGCCAGATGTACGCGAACAACCTGAACAATTTGCTCGGGCTGATCGTGAAGCAAGGGCAGATCACGCTCGATTGGGAAGACGAAGTCGTCGGCAAGACGATTCTCACGTTTGCCGGAGAGATCAAGCACGAGCCAACGCGCCAGCTTGTCGAAGGAGCAGGACAGAAATGACCGGATTTGTCGCGCTATACATTTTCCTGATCGCCGCGATTGTGGGCTACGAAGTGATTTCGCGCGTGCCCGTGATTTTGCACACGCCGCTGATGTCCGGCTCGAATTTCGTGCATGGCATCGTGCTCGTGGGCGCGATGCTCGCGCTGGCGGAAGCGCAAGGGCCGCTCGAAGTGAGCGTCGGCTTCATCGGAGTGGTGATGGCGACGGGAAACGTGGTCGGCGGATACGTCTCGACGGAGCGCATGCTGGAAATGTTCAAGAGCGTGAAGGAGAGCAAATAGTGGGCGCTTCGTCCATGAGCTTGACGCTGCAGGCGAGCTATTTCATCGCCACGGCGCTGCTCGTCCTCGGCTTGAAGCGGATGAGTTCGCCGCGGACGGCGCGCGGCGGGATCCTTTGGGCGGGCGTCGGAATGCTGCTCGCTTCAGTGGTGACGATTTTTTATTTGCCGGGAGTGCACGCGACGGCAGCCACGCTGGGCGAGGAAACCGCGTCGTGGAACCGATTGGCACTGATTCTTCTCGCCATCGCGGTGGGCGCGATTCCGGCATGGTGGTCGGGGAGGCGCGTGCCGATCACCGAGATGCCGCAGATGGTTGCGATTTATAACGGCCTCGGCGGCGGCGCAGCGGCGGCAATTGCGGCGGTAGAACTCTATAGCGGACGCGCGTATCTCGGCTCGATGGCGTTTCCGATTATCGCGGTGACCGGCGCGCTGATCGGCGCGGTGGGCTTCGGCGGAAGCGTTGTGGCGTTCCTAAAATTGCAAGGATGGATGGGCAGCCCGCGATTCACGGGCAATCAAGCGCTCAACGCGGCGCTCGCGATCATCGTGGTCGCGCTGACCATCGGCAGCATATTTCCGTCATCGGCTTCTTACGCGCATCTTTCCGCGATGATGCTGGTCAGCGTTTTCCTGATTGCGTCGCTTGTTCTCGGCATTCTGATTACGATGCCTATTGGCGGCGCCGACATGCCTGTGATCATCTCCACGTACAACGCCTGCATCGGGCTCGCCGTCGGGTTCGAAGGATTCGTGCTGCAGAATCCGGCGATGATAATCGCGGGGACGCTCGTCGGCGCGGCGGGATCGCTGCTCACGCTTTTGATGGCGAAGGCGATGAACCGTTCGTTCGCCAACGTCTGGTTCAGCGGCTTCGGCGACGTGGCCGTGGCGGCGACCGCGCATGGGCCCGCGCGCACGATGAGTTCGATGGACGCGCGCGACGCCGCGGCGACGATGGCGTATTCAGAAGAAGTGATTGTCGTGCCCGGATACGGGCTGGCCGTTGCGCAGGCGCAACATAAATTGTGGGAATTCGTTCAGATGCTGCAGAAAAAAGGCGTGAACGTGCGCTTCGCCATTCATCCGGTCGCGGGCCGCATGCCCGGGCACATGAGCGTTTTGCTGGCCGAAGCGGGCGTGCCTTACGATTTGATCAAGGACCTCGACGAAATCAACAGCGACTTCGCCACGGCGGACGTCGCGCTAGTCATCGGCGCGAATGACGTGGTGAATCCAGCGGCGCGCACCGACAAGAGCAGTCCGATTTACGGCATGCCGATTTTGAACGCGGATCAGGCGAAGCAGGTGCTCGTCATCAAGCGTGGATCCGGCGTAGGATTCTCGGGAATTCAAAATGAATTGTTCTTTGGCGCGAATACGCGAATGGTCTTCGGCGACGCGCAAGACGTCATCGCGAAAATGATCCAAAGCCTCAAGGAACTCTAGCGGCAGGGTGTCCGTCTACTTGTTGTAAGCTGCCTCGGAACTGATTCGGCACGCCGCGGGGATGCGCCGATTCGCCGTTTTGCGAGGGGTTCACGGTATGCTAGGCTTGTAGTTTCGCGGCATTCGCCGGAAGAAAACAGGGTGGTCTAATCAGTCCAATGTCTCAATCACTCTCATGGATGATCGGCGGGCCGCAGGGAAGCGGCCTGAACGTCAGCGCGGAAATCTTCGCCAAGGCGCTTTCGCGCTCGGGCTATTACGTTTTCGGCCAGATCGAATATCACTCCAACATCAAAGGCAAGCACAGCGCGTACCGGCTGCGAATTTCGGATGAGCCTGTCGCTTCGCATATAGATGCTGTGCATCTACTCTCCTCGCTCGACGAAGAGACGCTCGTTGGCGACATGTACCATGAGTATCCCGCGCATCGCGGGCACGCGCACGAGATTGCGGCTGGCGGCGCGATTCTTTACGACGCCGAGCAAAGGAAATTCGCCGAGATGATCACGCGGCGCGATATTTTCCTGTGGGAGATGCCGTACGCTGAACTGCTCGAGCGCGCTCTCTCGGAAGCGGGCAAGCCCGGACAGGCGCGCGCGTACCGCATCATGACCAACACGCTGGCGCTGGGCGCGTCGGTGGCGGCGCTGGGATTCGATTTCGCTCCCGTATCACAGGCGATTCGGGACAGCTTCGGTGGCAAGGCCGGAGCGGTCGCGGACCTGAACATCAACGCGGCAAAATATGCCTACGACTACGCGCGCGAAAAATTCGCCGGGCAATTGAAATTCGCGCTGCCATCCGCGCCTCCGAAGCGCGAGCAAATCATGGTGAAGGGCTCGCAGGCGGTCGGGATGGCGAAAATTCAGGCCGGCTGCGGCTTGCAAACGTACTATCCGATCAGCCCGGCGACGGACGAGAGCGTGTACCTCGAAGGCTATCAGAGCGACCACAATCTCGTTGTGCTGCAGACAGAAGACGAAGTATCGGCAATCGACTCTGCGGTGATGGGCGCGCACGGCGGCGTGCGCTCTTCGACTTCGACTTCCGGCCCGGGATTTGCTCTCATGCCCGAAGGACTCGGCTTCGCAGCAATTACAGAAGCGCCTGGACCGGTGCTGGTGCTCTATCAGCGCGGCGGGCCTTCGACGGGACTGCCGACGCGACAGGAGCAAGGCGATCTGCAGTTCGCGCTGCACGCGGGCCAGGGCGACATTCCGCGAATTGTCATGGCGCCAGGCGACATCGAGGAGTGTTTCTACGACACGTTTGACGCGTTCAATTACGCAGACCGCTATCAACTTCCCGTGATCGTCCTAGTGGACAAGCACATGGCGAGCTGCTACCAGACGTTGCCGCCGTTCAAGACTTCGCATCTGAAAATTGACCGCGGGCAAACGAAGCCGGCGAACACCAACGGCGATTACCTCCGCTACGCCTTCACGAAAGATGGCGTCAGCCCGCGATCAGTGCCGGGGCAGGAGGGCGGGATCTTCTGGTCGACGACGGACGAACACGACCCGCGCGGTCACATCACGGAAGGCATCGGCAATCGCATGGCCATGATGGAAAAGCGCATGGGCAAAATCGGGCTCGCGGCTCACGAGATTCCGGAATCGAAGAAATTCCGGCTCATGGAAGCATCCGGCGCGAAAAAGATTCCCTTGCTCGCCGTTTGCTGGGGCTCTACGAAGGGCGCGGCGACGGATGCGCTGCGACGCATTGACCCGCAGCACGGCAAGTATGCGCTCCTGCAAATCCGGCTGATGAGTCCGTTCCCGGCTGAAAGCGTGAAGGGAATTCTCGCGCGCGCCGAGCGCGTCGTGACATTCGACGGGAATTATTCAGGACAATTGGCGCAAGTGATTCGCGCCGAGACAGGCGTTTCGGTGCATCACCAAGTGGTGAAGTACGACGGCCGGCCGTTCTCCGAGGATGAAATCATCGTCGCCCTCGGAGCAGCGAAAGCAGGCGCTCCGGAGCGGCTGGTGATTTCTCAAGGCAAGATTGTCGAGCCGGGCTTTGGCAATCGCGAATTCGACGAGATGCTGGAATTGCGCGAGAAGAATCCGAAGATGCTCGCGCCGATGGTGCCGCTGCCACCAGGCTACAACCGGTGACGGGGAGCAGGGACAAATGAGCACGCTGACGACGGAAACGAAGCCATTGCAGTTGACTGATTTCAAAGCCGACATTCACAACGACTGGTGCCCGGGCTGCGGCGATTTCGGCGTGCTCTCCGCTGTGCAAATGGCGCTGACTAAGCTGCAAGTGCCGCCGCACCGCGTCGCGGTGATCAGCGGAATCGGATGCGCCGGCAAGACCGCGCATTACATGAATACGTACTCGTTCCACACGCTGCACGGGCGCGTCATGCCGTCGGTGACGGCGATGAAGCTCGCGAATCACAATCTGACAGTAATCGGCGTGGGCGGCGACGGCGATGCCTACGGCATCGGTGGCGGGCACTTTGTCGCCGGCGGGCGGAGAAATCTTGACATCACGTACGTGGTGATGAACAACGACGTCTACGCGCTTACAAAGGGCCAAGCGTCGCCGACGATTGCAAAAGGCCAGAAGACGAAGTCCATGTCCGAGGCTTCGATCATGGACGCGATCAATCCCATTTTGCTGGCGCTAGCATGCGGCTACACGTTTGTCGCGCGTGCCTACGCTCTCGACACGAAATATCTCTCCGAAATCATCGCGCAGGGGATTCAGCATCGCGGCAGCTCGCTGATTGACGTTTTGCAAACCTGCCCGACGTACAACGACCTGCACACGAAAGGGTTTTACGCGGGCCAGGTCGAGGGCCAGCCGCGGCTCTATCGCCTCGACCAGAACGGCTACGACCCCGTCGTGCACAATCCCGAGGACCCCGTCGAGATCGCACAGAAAAAGGCGCAGGCGCTGCTGAAATCGCAAGAGCCGGGCGGGAGAATTCCTCTCGGCGTTTATTACAAGCTCGATGTGCCGACGTACGAGGATTACCTGAAAGCAAAAATTCCCGGCCTGGCGGAAAAGCCTCTCGCCGAGCTGGATCTTTATCACCGCGACATCACGCCCAACCTGAAAGAACTGATGTGATTTGGAAAAGGGCGCTTCGCTAGACCTAATTCTTCAGGAAAACTGCTTTAGAACAAAATCAATGGTTAGCCGGAGGGCCGACGGGAGATGTTCGCGCCGTTGCGAAGGCTGAGCCGGGTTGAGGCATTAGATTCATTTCCCGGTCACGGACGGCGGCGAATTCGGCCATGTCGCGGCTCGAGACGGGATTCGCGGGCGGAAGCGGCAGTCGCTCGAAGTTCATGAACTGGCCGTGGCGCTCGATGCGAAAATCGAGATGCGGCCCGGTGGCAAGTCCGGTCATGCCGACGAGGCCGATGCGCTGGCCTTGCTCGACGCGCTGGCCGACGTGCACGAGTATGCGCGACAGGTGCATGTAGAAAGTTTCATAGCCATTGATGTGCTGAATCTTCACCAGATTCCCGTCTTCGCCTTTGTGTCCCGCGAAAATTACGCGGCCGTCGCCGATGGTCTGCACCGGCGTTCCAATCGGCGCAGCATAGTCCGTGCCAAGATGCGGTCTGTAATATTTCAAGATGGGATGGTAGCGGCTGTAGCTGAAATGCGAGGTCACGACGGCGCCAAATTTCAGCGGTGAATGCAAAAACGCTTTCTTCAATGACTTGCCGTCAGGCGTGTAATACGCCGGCCTTCCCGCAGGATCATGGAAGAGGACAGCGCGATACATCCGGCCGTCATTGTTATACTCGGCGGCGAGGATTCTGCCATAGCCTAGAACCTGCCCATTCGAGAGCATTTTTTTCTCGACGACCACGCGAAACGTGTCGCCCGGGCGCGGGTCAGTATAGAAGTCCAGATCCCAACTGAAGATGTCCGCAAGCCGCATGGCCAGTTCCGGGGTCTCGCCCGCTTGCGTCACGGCGTCAAAGAGCGAGCCATTTATCTTGCCCGCGACGGCGTCAGTTTGAACAGAGGAGGGAATCGTATCCACTTCGGCATGGAACTGACCTTCGCGGCGAAAGATGGAGAGGTATTGTTCGGCGCTAATCTGATAACGAAGCTGGCGCAGTTCGCCAAAAACGCTGCGGCCGAGCGCCAGTTCATTCCCCGCTTGCACCAAGCGAAAATTGAACACGGGTCGTGAAGCGGTAATGAGTTGAGCTGTGGTGAGAGGATCGACTCCCATACTCGCGAGAAGCGCGCTGAAGGCGATTCCGCGGGGCACAGAACACTCCGTGAAACGAATGGCAGTCTGTTGAATCTGCAACGCTTCGGCCTGAGCAAGTCTTGTTTCAACTGCCAACTGGCCCTCCGCGGAAATGCGTACGCGGTAGGACGCACTGATGGCTACTAAGCCCAGGAGGGGGAATGCCGACCAAAAAGTGAGTCTGGCGCGCGTCAAAGATGATTACTCCTTAGCTCTAAGAGCAGGCGCGCAGAATACCCCCGAATGCCGATGGCCGCCAAGAAGAATTGCAAAGTTTTGCGTATTCATCGTCACCTACGTTCCCGATTTCGGGAAAAGTGTCTCTATGGACCGAAACCTGGGGACGCGGATTTCTTATGCATCTCGCTAAGTTGTTTTCTTGCAGCGAAGTCCCGGTCAAGTCCTTTGGAACAAGTGTTGCTCATACCGTCCCAGCCTCGAGTTCCTATTCGAGGGGCCGCTTGCCCCGGCGGCACCGGAGGAATGAAATGGAAGGCAGCTTTTTTCTCCCGCAGGGCCGGCCAAGCCGTACTCCTGACCTGAACTGTTCCGAATGCGGTACACCCTTCCGCCCGCGGCGCGTGACGGACGGCGTAGAAGAGCTGTGCGACGCCTGCTACGATGCGCGCTTCGGTTCGCAGTCTTCGCCGACGAGCGAGCAGCCTCCGCAGCCAACCAGCCGTCGCCTGGCTGCAGACTGAACCGCGATCCATTATTCATGCCTTTGGGAATACCGCGGTGGAGGTGTCCCCGTCAGCGCTCCGGAGAGGCGGAGGCGGCGGAGACTTCGCTGCCTGCGGAGGTTGACGCGAAATAATTGTGCTGGTAGAGGTCGTGGTAGATCTTGCCCGCAATATCCGCAGCATGCGGGCCATTTACGATGCGGGCTCCTCCGCGCAACAAAACCGCGATCACAAGCTTGGGGTGATCCTGGTCGGCGTAAGAGGCAAACCAGCCGAGCCGGCCTCCCATGCGCTCATCATTGCAGGTTCCCGTCTTGCCCAGAGTCTGTTCGCCATCCGGATCGTTGCTCTGTTTCGCCGTGCCATAGAGCACGGCAGCGAGCATACCCTGACGCAACTCCGGAAGCAGTGGCGCAATTTCCAGTTTTTCGCGAACGCGCGGCTGAAAATCGCGTGCAACTTCGTCCCCTTGAGGATATTGGAGGTAATACATTGTGCCGCCGTTGGCGATCGTGGAGACGATGGCAGCGAGCTGCAAAGGCGTCATCCGGATTCCTTCGCCGAAGCTGCACATCCGTGCAACACCACCGTACGCGGGAGGCGCGGTTGGGAGGAATCCCGATTGCTCACCGGGAATATCCAAACCTGCACGCTCGCCAAGACCGAATACACGGTCGTAATGCCAAACGGTGTCGAATCCAAGACGGCGTCCGAGCTCTTCGAAAAAAGTGTTATTCGAGTGTGCCAGCGCTTCAGTCAGGTCCATATAACGACGATGACCGACGCGAATCATTGTGTCGGGCGTGATGATGCCCTTTTCCAGCGCGGCGATTGCGATCACAGGCTTGAGCGTCGAGCAGGGCTCGAAGCCCGCCGAGAACGCCATCTTCTGATTCACAATGGAAAGAATTCTGCCACTGGAGGGATCCACCGCGACGACGGAACCGTTTTGACGCCCCAGCGCGTCAATGGCAGCCTGGCGGACGACAGGATCGTCGAACTGAGCGTTGTCTCCATTCGTGGGGTCAGCATAAGTGGGGACACCGCGGTAACGATAATGGTGCACGCCGCGCTTGAGCATGTGACTTGGCTTCGGAGAGCCGGCGGCATGGGCGGAAGCCCAGGGCAGTACAAGCAGTGAGCTGACGGCCAGTAGAGTGAAACCGAGAAATCTGTAGCAGGTCCTGGCTGGGTTGTAGGTCATTGGGCCGTTAGGTGCTGCTTTTTGTCCTCTCCGATGTACGCACTCGATTTTAGAAAACTTGGGCGCATGAGCGCAACCTCAAACATGGGAATTATGGAGGCGGCGTACCAGGAGCGCAACTGTGCGAAAGGCCAGTTTGCCGTTATGGACAAGAGGCCAAGTGGCGGTCATAGTTTTCTGTTCTAGAGCTCAGCGGGCGGCCTTGGCTTTGGCGGCCGCGACGGCTTGCGCGGCTGGTTTCCCGGGATCGGCGACGGATTTAGCGCCCTCTTCCACAGCGGGAGCAGCGAGGCCGAGCTGTTTCCGCAGAGCGGTTTCGATTTTGTCGCGGATATCCGTATTCTCCCGGAGGAAAACGCGGGCGTTTTCGCGGCCCTGCCCGAGGCGCTCGCCATTGAAGGAAATCCACGTGCCGGATTTCTCAAGAATATTGTGCGTGACGCCGAGGTCGAGCAGATCGCCTTCTCGCGAAACGCCTTCGCCGTAGAGGATGTCGAATTCGGCTTCGCGGAAGGGCGCGGCGACTTTGTTCTTCACGACTTTGGCGCGAGTGCGCGAGCCGACGATGCGGTCGCCTTCCTTGATGGCTTGAATGCGGCGAATGTCGAGGCGAATCGAGGAATAAAATTTCAGGGCGCGGCCGCCCGTGGTCGTTTCAGGATTGCCGAACATGACGCCGATTTTTTCGCGAATTTGATTGATGAAAACGAGGCTGGTTTTCGACTTGGAGACGATGGCGGTAAGTTTGCGCAGCGCCTGGGACATGAGGCGAGCCTGCAAGCCCATTTGCGGCTCGCCCATTTCGCCTTCGAGTTCGGCCTTGGGGACAAGAGCCGCGACGGAATCCACGACGACGACGTCCACGGCGCTGGTGCGGATCAACGCTTCAGCGATTTCGAGGGCTTGCTCGCCATTGTCGGGCTGCGAGACAAGGAGATTGTCCACGTCCACGCCCAGCTTGCGCGCGTAGGCGGGATCGAGAGCGTGTTCGGCGTCAATGAACGCGGCCTGGCCGCCAAGCTTTTGGGCTTCGGCAATGACGTGGAGGGCGAGCGTCGTCTTGCCGCCGGACTCGGGGCCGTAGATTTCGGTCACGCGGCCGCGCGGGAGGCCGCCGACGCCGAGAGCGGCGTCAATGGAGATGGAGCCCGTGGAAATCACGCTGACGGGGACCAGCACGTCGCGAGTTCCCAGCCGCATGATCGAGCCTTTGCCGTACTGCTTCTCGATTTGCGCGATGGCTGCGTCGAGCATCTTGCCGCGTTCGTCATTCATTGCCCACCTCTCGAAGGAATAGATTCCCAAGCCGGGACGGCTCGCCGGAAATCGTTGGCCCGGGAGTGTAGCAGAGAGCGGGCGCTGCGTCTCGCGGCGAACTTAAGGGGAAGAATAGCACGAGGCGAAGAAAAAGCAAATAGCTTTTCCTGGTTTGCGATTGCCGCAGGCGCGGCGTCGCAAGGCGGCAGGGAATAGGTGAATGTGCTGGGAGGAAGGGAAGGCCCGGAATGGAGCCGCGCTATGAAATTTTGTAGGGAGGCTCGAAACATGCTGCGAATAAGCCAAATTCGTTTTCGATTAGAAAATTGCAAGTCGCTGATTTTTAGGCGCTTAGTATTTTGCGACTGTGCATTCCATTTTCGATTAAAAAAATCATAGATTGGGAAGGAACTGCCCGGAAAACAGGGCAAGAAAGACCTTAAGCGGAGGGGAGACTCCACCGAGATTCCCCCGCAAGGCCGAGCAATTGACTGGAAATGCCGTCTATAATCATGAAGTAACTGTACCAGAAGCGAATGCAGAATTCAAGCGATTTCTTTCTGGCCACTTCGGAAATCGCCGCCATTAGCCGCAGGATGGCAACCAATTGTGTGCGGCTGACAACAAAGCTGAGGCAGTGTAGGATGGCGTGCCTTGAAGCCGGCCCAACCACCTCTTCGTAAGTTCAAAAAGCTTCTCCGCCATCTTGCGGGAGCGATGCGGGCGGGGAGTCTTCGGTTCAAAATCCGCATATTTCTCGCGTGCGCGGCATTGCTGGCGCAGAGCGCTGATGCCAGGGTGCTCGCGAACAGACGCCAAGTTGCTTCCGTAGAACAAGCACGCGAAGCAGCTGCAGTCCGCGTGGAGCGCGCGCCGGTGCTGGACGGCACGTTAAATGATCCGTTGTGGCAACTCGCAAAGCCAATTGATGATTTCCGGCAGAAGGAGCCGTACGAGGGCCAGGCGGCAACGGAGAGGACAGAAGTCCGCATCCTGTACGCGCGGGATCGCGTTTTCTTCGGGGTCCACTGCTATGACTCGAATCCGTCGCGCATCGTTGCCACCGAACTGCGGCGCGATGCCAGCCAGCACCTGGACGACCACTTTGAGATTTTGATCGATTCCAACAATGACCGGCGCGACGCCTATGTATTTGAAATCAATCCACTGGGAACGCAGGCCGATGGTTTGGTTGTCGAGGAACAAGGCGCGAATGGCGAGGATTTTGATTCTGGATGGGATGGGATCTGGACTTCAGAAGCGCGAATCAGTCCGGACGGCTGGACAGCGACGATTGGAATTCCCTTCACAACGCTGAATTTCACGCAGTCGCGCGGCGTCGTCTGGGGGCTGAATTTCAAGCGATTTATCCGCAGCAAGAACGAAGAAGACTTGTGGGCTGCGTACCGGAGGACATTCGGGATCACTAAAGTTTCCCGGGCCGGAAAACTCGGCGGAATCACGGACATCAGCAGCGGAAGACTCTTCATCGTCAAACCGTATGGACTGGTAACGTACGACAAGATTTCGGGACAGAATGCGAAGTTCCCGCTAACAGGCGGGCTCGATATCAAGTACGGAATACGGTCCAACATGATCTTGAATTTGACGGGCAACACGGATTTCGCTGACACGGACGTGGATCTCGAACAGTTCAACCTGACTCCGTTCAAGGTCTTTATTCCGGAAAAGCGCCAGTTTTTTCTGGAAAATTCGGGGATCTTCAGCTTCATAGTGGGCGACCACGATCAAATGTTTTTCAGCCGGAACATCGGAATTGACCCCATTACAGGCCAGCAAGTCCCGATCAATGGTGGAGCGAAGCTCACAGGCGCACTGGGGAGAACCGAGTTCGGCGTGATGGACGTGGACACGCGATCGAGCGGGTCGAACGCGTACGCGAATTATTCCGTCGTGCGGGTGAAGGAGGCTTTGTGGGGCGGCTCCTACATCGGTGTGCTGGGGATTGACAAGCGATCGGGCAGCCCGACAGACAGTTTCAATCAAACCGGCGGCGTGGATACGCGTCTTGTCCTCTCCAAGGATTGGAAAGTTCGCGCCCATATGGAGAGCACGCGGTCGCCGGGAAATCCCAGCGGCGCGAGCGACGTGGGCGGCTCGGTATCCTACGATTCCGACTGGCTCAATGCCTTTATAGGCCGGCGGAAAATCGGACCGAATTTCAACCCCGAAGTCGGCTTCATCGAGCGAATCGATTCCAACGAATCAGTCGGGAGCGCCACATTCAAGTGGCGGCCCAAGATCGCCGGCGTGCGGGAGTTGCAGTTCGAGGGATTCATTGACCACGCGCCGGACACACACAACGTGGTGCAAACGCAGGAATGGCAAGGCACGTTTCGCGCCGAGCTCAACAATGGCGGTTATACGGATGATGACATCGCCGACGTAATTACGCAAAGGATCACAACGCCTCTGAATATTTATAAGAACATTTTCATTCCCGTTGGCTTATATCACTTTGCGCGGCATCAGCTTACGTATGGCTCCGGGCTGGACCGCCGGTTTACGTACAGTTTTAACGAGCGGTTCGGTGGATATTACGGAGGGACGCTGAATGAATTTCGCGTCCGTGGCAATTACCGGCCGACGGAGAAGCTGTCCTTCGCGGTCACCCAAACGTGGAACCGTTTTCGCTTGCCTGTCGGCAACTTTTCCGTGGACCTGGCAAGCTGGCAGACGAATTACTCCTTCAACCGATTTCTGACTTTCACGGGCGTCGTTCAAATGGATACGGCGAACACGCAGGCGGTCAGCGCCAACTTTCGCTTGCGGTACAACTATCGCCCGGATAGCGATTTATTCGTGATCTACAACATCGGAACACAGTTCGCGAGCCTCGCCGCGGCGAATCCGGTGCAGGTTCGCGAGAACCGCTTCGCGGTGAAATATACCTATTCTTTTGCGCCGTAATAGCGCACCAACAAGAATCAGCGAGGCGGGGGAGGGAAGGAGCGGAGGAAGGCGCGGAGGTCGTCGCGGACGCGGCGAAAGAGAGCGAGGCGATCGGCTTCCGGTGCATCGAGCGCGGCGGGATCCTCGAAATCGCGGTGAATCATGCGGGTGGCGGCAGGAAAGATGGGGCAGTGCTCTCTCGCGTGGTCGCAGACGGTGAGGACGTAGTCGAAGGGCTGGCCGGCGAATTCATCCACGTGTTTTGTGCGCTGGCCGGTGATGTCAATTCTGAGTTCGCGCATGACGGCGATGGCTTCGGGGCGAATGGGGCGGGGATTCGTACCGGCGCTCGAAACTTCGAAGCGATCGCCGGCGTCGTGGCGCAGAAGGCCTTCGGCCATCTGGCTGCGTGCGGAATTGCCAGTGCAGAGGATGAGGACGCGAGATTTTTTCAAGGCCACCTCGAACGATCCGCGCAAGATCTAATAGGGTGCTGAAAAAGATATTTCTGAGCCCTCAGGGGTTAAAACCCCTGAAGAAAACAAGGCGTTTATGTCGCGGTTAAAACCGCGACCCACAAATCTTCAGCGTTTTTCAGCATCCTGCTAAAAGCAGATTCCTCGCCCGCTGCGGCGGGCTCCGAATGACAACTTGGAGTATACGGCGGCACCGAAATTACGCTTGAGCGGCGGGTTTAATGGCGCGGACGAAGGCGCTCATGAATTTGCCGTCCACCTGAGGCGCGATAGCGTTGGCGTCAACGCCGGCCGCGGCGAGAAATTCGCGAGCATCGGAGGCGCGATAGACGCGAGTCGGCTCGACGTCAATCTTTTCGAATCCGGCAGCGGCGAGTTTGTCGCGGTATTCATATTCGTCGAGAGCGCCGGCGACGCAGCCGATCCAGAGAAGCACACTCTTGCGAATCTCCGGGAGAACTTTGCCGCGAGTGACCACATCGGAAATAGCGAATCGGCCGCCGGGTTTGAGGACGCGGAAGGCTTCGCGGAGGACTTGGTCCTTATCGGCGGAGAGATTGATGACGCAGTTCGAGATGATGACATCCACGGAATTATCAGGCAGCGGGATGTGTTCGATTTCGCCTTTGAGGAATTCGACGTTATCGATGCCGGCTTTGCGCTTGTTTTCGTTGGCGAGGGCAAGCATTTCGTCGGTCATGTCGAGGCCGTAGGCTTTGCCCGCCAGGCCGACGCGCTTGGCGGAAAGCAAAACGTCAATGCCGCCGCCGGAGCCGAGATCGAGGACCGTTTCGCCGAGATGAAGTTGCGCCAGGGCAGTGGGATTGCCGCAGCCGAGCGAGGCGGCGAGAGCTTCAGCGGGAATCTGCGCCGTCTCGCCATCCGCGTAGAGATTCGAGGTGATGGGATCGGCGCACGCGGAAGCGGGCGAAGCGCCGCAACAGGAGCTACCTCCCGTTTTCATGCGCAAGGCAGCCTGGCCGTATTTTTCCTTCACCACTTCCTTGATGTTGGGCTCAGCCATCGAATCTCCTCCTGAGGGGAATTTCTCCTATCGGCAAACTTGAACAATTTCTCTCGGCTTGAGCGCTTTGTTCCGCGTGCAACATTCAGCGTAAAGGAAACGCAGCAGCTCCTGCAGGGCTTCGGTGTTCGCGGAGTAGCGCAGAAACGTGCTCTCGCGGCGCACGACGACGAGGCCTTCGGACTTCAGTTTTTCGAGATGATGCGAAAGAGTCGAAGCGGGGATGGCGAGCTCGTCCTGAATCTCGCCGACGACGAGGCCTTCGGGATGCGCCGAGAGCAAAAGCTGCATGATGCGGAGGCGCGGCTCGACGCCCATCGCGGAGAACATGTCGGCGAAGCGGGCGACCTGATCGGATGCAGGCTTGGCGGAAGGGGCACTCATACTTCTATGATTGCGGAAATACGAAATATTGTCAAGCGAATGTTCCCTCTGACTACGGGGTTGAGCTACGGCAACGGGACAGCCGTGTACCAGTAAAGATAGGTTCCCAGGCCGGTCAGCAAGACCAGCCACCAAAGGGCGACTTCAAAGCGCATCCAGAATTTCCAGCCGCGAAATTTCAAACTTTCGGGGAGCAGATTGGTTCCCGCCACAAGCGCAATATACAAGCCGAATACTTCAGCTACGGCTCCCAAAGCGCCATGCGCAATGGGCCAAATGTAATAGGCCCGGCGCCAGCGGTTGGGCAGCCGAGGCAACACGGTACGGTGAAACGACGGCCACATCAGGCATGCGATGGCTATCGCGTTGATGAGCAGAACCGTGGATTGACAGATAGCGTGCGCGACGTATTTCTTCATCCGCGCCAGCGCCGCACCCGCCAGAAGCGCCACGCCCATGACCATTTGCAAAATCAAATTCGCGCCGGCTGCGGCAGGAGCGCCTGTGCCAGTAATTTGGGAGATCATTGGACATTCATTCTTGCGAGGGGGAGAGGCAGGCTCGTTGGGAGGTACGGCGAGCCTGCCCTCATGGAGGAAGCCCTTTTGTGGTTTAGTTCATCTTGCCCATCTTGTCCATTTTCATCAGCTGCTTGTCCTTGGCGGCGACGACCACGATCTTCGCGACCATTCGAGGGTGAACAGAGCAGAAGTATTCATAAGTGCCGGGCTTGTCGAGGGTCACTGAGAATTGATCGTCGGTGTCGAGCGCTTTGGAGATGAAGACGCGGTCGGTGCTTGTGACTGTGTGAGGTTCCTCGTCCTTGTTGACCCAGGTGATCTTGGCGCCGATAGGAACGGTGATTGTCGCCGGCGCAAAGGCGAAGTCTTTAATCTCGACGTTGAATGACTTCGAGGCCGTTTTTGGCGTGGCGTCGCCGGACACGGATTTGCCCGCCATGCTTTGGGCCCGGACGGGTCCTCCGGCGAACGCCACACTGGCGACTAACAAAGCAAAACTTACGATCGACTTTGAAATGAGTTTCATCGCTTCTCCTTTATGCAAGATGACTTCGACAGAATGGCGGCGGCGTACGACCGCTCTTATAAACTGAGTTGCCGATGCGCTACATGGATGAATCGAGCGTTGAATCGGTGATGCCGAGCGTGTTGCGGCCGCGGATGAAGTTCACATCCGTGATGCCGAGGACGCTGCGGAGCTTGCCGGCGTCCACTTTCAGCGGGCCCGGCCCGGGGCCGACGCCTGGAGCGGCTTGCGGGAAGGCAGTGGACATCGCCGTATGGAACGTGATGTTGCCTTCCACTTTTTTCATCGTCTGGTGAATGTGGCCGTTAAGGACGGTGACAGAGCCGAAACGCTTGAGATATGAGAGCGCCTGCACAGCGTCGCTCGTACCCCAGCCCCAGTCGGGATAGATGGACCAGAGAGGGATGTGGGCGAAGACGACGATGGGCGTGCTGGATTTGAGATGCTTCACGTCTTTTTCAAGCCACTCGAGCTGATCGGCGCCGAGATTGCCGAGGCCGCCGGCCTTGAGGTTCATCACGTTGACGAGGCCGATGAAATGTACGCCTGCGGAGTCGAAGCTGTACCAGCCGTCGCCCATCGTGCCTTTGGCGAAGCGCTCGCGATAGCCGGCGCCGTCGTCATCGAGGACGTCGTGCTCGCCGGGGACGTAGAAAGTTTTCTCGGTGCGGATTTCCTTGAGCACTTCGCTGACCGTATCGAACTGATCGGGCTTGGAAAGCTGCGACAAGTCGCCAGTGTGCAAGACAAATGATGGAGGCGTGGGCAGCGCGTTGATTTTGGCGATGGCCTGGCGGAGCGTGCCCGTGACGTCGGGATTCGCGGCTTTGTCGAAGCCGATGTGGCTGTCGCTGATTTGGACAAAGCCGAGTTCGCCCTTCATCATCTTGGACATGCTGCCGTTGCGGAGGGCTTCGCCGCCGAGCGCATAAGATTTCAAGACGCCACCCTGCAAGACGCAGTACGCACCCGTGCCTGCCCAAGCCATGCACTTCAGAAACCCGCGACGATCAATGCCGTCGTGGGTCAGGTTTTCCGTGATGAATTTTTCTTTGACCATGTGTCCTTTCCTTTTTGACTGGTCCGAAGCGCCAAAGCTCATTTCGGCTTCACGTATGCGCTAACCGCGAAGGCCGAGATTTATTCCCGGCTGCGCCTTTTATTTCTGGCGAGCATCCAAACAGGAGCCACGAGAAGCACTTCCGGGAATAAATGAGCGGCTTTTTGGTTATTCCGATAGGAGCAACGCGGAGCGGAGCGCAAGCCAGCGGGGAGTTCGCCGAGCTGGCGCTGCCGCTTTTCGATTCTCTCTATAACTTCGCCTGCTGGTTGGCAAAGGACCGCGCGGACGCGGAAGACCTGGTGCAAGAGACATACGCCAAGGCGCTCAAAGGTTTTTCCTCCTTCCAGCAAAGCACGAATTTCCGCGCTTGGATGTTCCGTATCTTGCGAAACACGTTTCTGAATTCGCGAACTGGGCTAGCGACGAAGCGCACGATTCCACTGGATGAGGAGGAGCAGGAAAGTGCGACAGCGACCGCTGCGTCGCAGGAGACGCCCGAGACAATTTTGCTGGAGCAGACGAATCAAATGATGATTCAAGAGGCGATCGAACAGTTGCCGCTGGCGTTCCGAGAAGTGGTGCTGCTGTGCGATGTGGAAGAAATGTCGTACCAAGAGATTGCCGAGACGCTGGGGATTCCGATGGGGACGGTGATGTCGCGACTGGCGCGGGCGCGGCGAGCGTTGCGCGCGGCGTTGCAGGATAAAGTAGCGCGAGTGCGGACGGGAGTCTGATTCATGGCTTGCGATTTGTGGCGAGGAGACATCGAAGCGTATGCCGACAGCGAGCTTTCGCCCGAGCGGCGGATGGAGTTTGACGCACATCTGCGTGAATGCGCATCGTGCGCCGCCGATGTTTCATCGCGGATGCAGTTCAAGCGCGCCGTCAAGCGCGCGGGTCGGCGTTACACGGCGAGCGCGGAACTGCGGCGGAAGATCGAACAGCAAATCGCGCCGCGCACGGGCATCTCGGCTTCCGTGTGGATTCCTGCGCTTGCTACTGCTGCAGTGGCTCTTCTGGCAGTTGGGGTCTGGATAGTCAGTCGGCATGCAGCGCCACTGCCATCGGCCGTGAGTGAAGTGGTGGATTTGCACGTTGCGGCGCTCGCGAGCGCGAATCCGGTGGACGTGATTTCGACGGACGAACACACGGTGAAGCCGTGGTTCGAGGGCAAA
Organism: Candidatus Acidiferrales bacterium; assembly: GCA_035934545.1. Taxonomy (GTDB): domain Bacteria; phylum Acidobacteriota; class Terriglobia; order Acidiferrales; family UBA7541; genus DAHUXN01. Next base: position 62,287 of record DASYXV010000004.1, on the reverse strand, counting down.
CTGCCATTCGAAGTGAATGTGCCGGACCTAGGAGGCACGCCGTTGACGCTGATTGGCGGCAGAATCGCATATTTGGAGCAATCTCCCGGCGCGGCGCTGCTGGTGCAGTTCAAAAAGCACCGGATGTCGGTCTTCATTTTTCAGGAACGCGCGGATTGGAAGCGGCTCGATACGGCCTCGAAGATGCTGCATCGCTCCACAATGATGATCGATTCGTGGAGCGAGGGCGGGCTGCGGTATTTCATCGTGTCAGGCACGGGCGAGGAAACGATTCGGCAGCTTGAAGGGCTGCTGAGAAAAGCGGCGCAGCCTTGAGGCACAACGCAATAGAACGTGACTAATACTTATAAAAGCCGCGGGAGGATTTGCGGCCGAGCCAGCCGGCGGCGACATATTTCTTGAGCAGCGGACAGGCGCGGTATTTCGGGTCGCCGAGGCCCGAGTGCAGGACTTCGAGAATATCCACGCAGACGTCGAGGCCGATGAAGTCGGCGAGTTCGAGCGGGCCCATCGGGTGGTTCATTCCCATTTTCATCACGGCGTCCACGGCTTCGGGAGTGGCGACGCCTTCCATCACGGCATAAGCGGCTTCGTTGATCATGGGCATGAGGACGCGATTCGAGACGAAGCCGGGCGCGTCATTGACCGCGACGGGATTCTTGCCGAGCTTCGTGCAGAGCGCCATCGTGGCGGTGAACGTTTCCTCGCTCGTTTGCAAGCCGCGAATGACTTCGACGAGAACCATCACGGGAACCGGATTCATGAAGTGCATGCCAATGAATTGCGAGGGGCGGCTGGTTTTAGCGGCGAGGGCAGTGATGGAAATGGATGAAGTGTTGCTGGCGAGGATTACGCCCGGGCGCAGCGCGGCATCGGCTTCGCGAAGGACGCGCTCCTTGAGTTCGCGCTGCTCCGGTACGGCTTCGACACTGAAGTCGGCGGCGGAGATTGCGCTGATGTCGGTGGTGGCGCGGATGCGCGAGAGGATTGCGGGCTTGTCGGCTTCGGCGATTTTGCCTTTTTTCGCTTCGCGGTCAAGATTCTTGGAGATCGTATCAAGCGCGCGATCGAGGTATTTCTGGTCGACGTCGCGCAGGATGACGTTGAAGCCGGATTTCGCGAAGACGTGCGCGATGCCGTTGCCCATCGTGCCCGCGCCGAGGACGGCGACGGTCTTGATTGCGTCGAGAGTCATGAAGCCTCCGAGAGAACGCGCTGAGACTTGGCGGCAAACGAGCCCTGCTACGGTCCCTCAGGGGTTGAAACCCATGAGAAGGGCACAGAGCTTATGTCGCGGCTGAAGTCGCGACCCACAAAGCTGCGCGACTTTCTCAGCGACTTGCTAGGGAATCACGGGCAGAGACAGAAAGCAAGAAAGCAGAAACAGAAAGCAAGAAAGCAGAAACAGATTCCCTGCCAGCGGCAGGCAGGGCGCGTCCGAGGAATAACAACTCAAAAATCTCATTATTCGGGTGGGACGCCTTCGACGACCTGGCGGACGATGGCGCGCGCGCGTTTTTCGTCCTCGGGGAGGACGCGAACGGCTAGATTGCCGGATTCAGGGTGATGAACGTAGCAGGCGATGCCAACTTCTGCGAGGCACGACTTCAGCATCTCGGCAGTGGTTGCGTCGGCGCCGGACCAAATTTCGGAGGTAGCGTCTTCGGGATCGAGTTCGCGCGCAACATTTTCGGAGCGAATATCGTCCGCGCCTTCGCCGTCGTCAGCAGGCAATTCGTAGGCGTCATTCGGTTGTTGCGCGCTTGCCGCGGCGGAATCGTTGCGAGAGAGTGTTCCTTCGACGAGCTTTCGCGCTTCGGGGAGTCTGGCCTCGGGCACCCAGATTTCCAGGGGATTATAAGTGTCAGTGTAGAGTAAACGCGCGTCGAGCTCTTCACGATTGTAGGCGATGCCGGCGGAGTCGAGCGCCATGCGAATGTCCGTGAACGAAGCGCCACTAAAGCCATGCCAAAGAAGCGTCGGCGAGACCATGTTCTCTGTTGAAGCGCCCGCATCCGTTTGGACGTCTTCGGGCGGAAGGGTGTCCACGAGATCCACGCCGCATTCGTTGCAGCGCGTGAAGCCGCGGCGAAATTCGTACCGGCAAACGGGACAAAACATGTTTCTCCAGGCAGCCCGAATCCAAGCCGGGCAAAAGCGTCAACCGGCCCTCATACGGAAAGGCTCAACGCTTCGCCGCCATTTTGCTGGTTCGTCTCGAGGCGCGTCGCGACTGTGGCACCTTTCCGATCCGTGGGTCCCTGCCAACGATTAGCTCGCAGGCACGCAGCGCCGCCTGCTCGAAATCCGGCGTATCGGCGGCGAGAATCTGCCAGCCGGTCACTTTTTTGCCGAGTACCTTGATCGACCGCATGTTCGGGAATTCGCGCCTCAAACTTTCGTGGCGCTCCTTTGTCGTCGCGAGCCACACGCCGTCGTCCGCGGACTTGTCGCCGCCTTTCTCGCGGAGCACGAGGACAATCTTGTCGTCAATGTACACCGCCAGGCAACCGAACATTGGCCGAGTCCACGGCGACACTGGAGCAAGGGCATCCAGCACGAATTCATAAGGCACACGCTTGCGCTGCTTCACCGCGAAGCCAACTTCATTCATCGAAACAAGACCGGCTTTTCGACGAGGTCTTTTCATTGCGCTCATTTCAGGGTACCGGGCTCGCCATTCAGTCTGGCGTTACGGCGGTCCTATCTGGCCAGCAATACTGCGCGCAAGGGGAAGGTCAGATTCAAGAACATGAATCTCCCAGCCCATTTGCTTCGCAGCATCTCTGGCATTTCGGAGAAAAAACCTGTCGAGTGCCATCGGTAGGAATGAAAGAACGCCGGCCGAGTGTGCCCGCGATCGCCCGTTGCATGGAATGCCGGCTTCGCGCAGAGCTTCAAACAATTTGCCGAAATGGTCTTGGTTATATCCTTGCCAGACGACCGAGATGGGCGCCCGATTCGCTACCTCGCGCGAGGGAACGAGGGCTGCTCCGCAATCCGCACACGAAGTGACTCCTATTTTGTACTCAGCTTTGCAGAGTGGGCAAAACATCAGATCTGAGCACCGAGAAACGGAAATATTAATACGATCATTGCGAAGCCTCGGTAGCGGGCCATTTCCTTCCGCAGATCTCGATGAACGACAAGTCGTGGCGCACGATGTAGTCCTCGTAACATGCCTCGCAAAGCCAGTTACGGTCAGTATCGACGTAGGCGATCTGCTGAGGATCAATGTGCTTCCAGCAAAGCTTACAGTGCTCGTGGTCCCATCCCCCCGGAATGATTTGCCCAGGAGTATTTTCATCCGCAGATACATCGGAGGCCTTTCTCAGCATGCGCCCCCCTTCATACCGGGACATCAGAGCATCCTGGGCGTCAAAAGTGAGCCTCCTCCAGCCGTGATTCTCGTCCAGAACCATCTCAATGTCCGAGGCATCCCAATAGCCATCTACGTATGGCACTCGGACCCCGACAGCGGCCCACCGGTTGGGATATGCAGCAATGAAGACCGCAGTTTTCTGTTCTTTGGTTAGTTCCTTCAAATCACCGATCATGCTTTCTGCATTTCGAGCAAACAACCAACCTCTGCCCTCCGCGACGCCGTGGAGGTGATCAAAAACACCGGCGAGGCGAGCGCTGCTCCCCACATAGGAAATCGAGGTGATTGTGAAGTGAGGGAGGTCAGCCAACGTTTTAGGCTTCAGCGTCATAGGAGATTGCAAATGCTACCGCTCGACGGCGAGAGCGACAGCGTTCCCCCCGCCGAGGCAGAGCGCGGCGATGCCACGCTTCAGATTTCGCCGATGCAATTCGTAGAGCAGCGTGACGAGAATGCGCGCGCCCGACGCGCCGATGGGATGGCCGAGCGCGACGGCGCCGCCGTTGACGTTGACTTTCTCCGGATTCAATTTCAGGACGCGCGTGACGGCCATGGCCTGCACCGCGAACGCTTCGTTGAGCTCGATCAGGTCCACGTCCTTGTCGCGATCCCAGCCGGTTTTCTTCAGCAGCTTTTCGACGGCTTCGACCGGCGCCATCATCACCCACTTCGGCTCGACGCCGCCAACGGCCTGCGCAACGATGCGCGCCATCGGAGTCTTCGCCATACGCTCGGCGTTGCGCTGGCTGGTGACGACGAGCGCCGCGGCGCCGTCGTTCGTGCCCGGCGCGTTGCCGGCAGTGACCGTTCCGTCTTTTTTGAACGCGGGCCTGAGCTTCGCGAGAGCTTCGAGAGTGGAATCCTCGCGCGGCGTTTCGTCCTTGCTGATGATGATGGGCGCGCCCTTTTTCTGCGGCACTTCGACGGGAACGATCTGCGATTCGAAGAAGCAGGACTTCATCGCGCGGACGGCTTTCTGATGGCTTTCGAGCGCGAACTGATCCTGCTCCTGGCGCGAGATTTTGTATTTCTCGGCGACGAGTTCGGCGGTGATGCCCATGTGATAGTTCTCGTAGGCTTCCCAGAGGCCGTCGTGGATCATCGAGTCAATGAGTTCCGCGTTGCCGAGGCGATAGCCGGTACGCGCCTGCGTGAGCAGGTAGGGGCAATTCGACATGGACTCCATGCCGCCGGCGACGACGATTTCCGATTCGCCGGTGATGACGGCTTGCGCGGCGAGGCCGACGGACTTCAGCCCCGAGCCGCAGACTTTGTTGATGGTCATCGCGGCGACGCGGACGTCGAGGCCGCCCTTGAGCGCGGCTTGGCGCGCGGGATTCTGGCCGATGCCCGCCTGAACGACGTTGCCCATGATGCATTCGTCCACTTGTTGCGGTTCGATTCCGGCGCGGCGAACGGCTTCGGCGACGACTTTCGCGCCCAGCTCTGGCGCGGTGAGCGAGGAAAGCCCGCCCATGAATTTGCCCATTGGCGTGCGGACGGCGCTCAGAATGACTGGATTTTCCATGATGAAGGCTCCTTTAGGATGGCGCGAGATGCTTTTGAAAGCCCAGTATAAGCGCGGGGTGACGCAGGGTCAATTTCGCACGAGAAGGGACTTCTGTTAGTCTGACAGTGGTCGATGATGCCGAGTCATTCCCCGAAGACCTTGATCAGGAATGCGACACGGAACGTGATCTTCATAAGTCACGCGTATGCGGACATGGACCTTGCTCTCCTGCTTAAGAAAGGGCTCAACGCGGCATTTCCGTCCGCAATAATCTTTGATTCCAGCGACCCGGCTAGCACACAGCCCCGGGCGGAGTGGGTCGACAATGTCCTTGCGCATCTTCAGAGAGCAGCAGTCGTTATAGTCATAGCGACAGAACGCAGCATGCGGAGAACATGGGTTTGGTTTGAAGCTGGAGCCGCATGGGGATCTCCTCCGAGTTTCATCACGTGCTGCATTGGCTCAATGCACAAAGGAAAACTTCCCCCGCCGTTTTCCAATTATACGGCTTTGAGCCTGACCGATGCGCGGGAACTGGAACTCTTGTTCGGAGACATCAAGAAACATTTCGGAGAACCTGCGAAGTTACCCGCCTTAGAGGAATTTGGCGTTCGATTAGGCGAAATCGAAGAGACCATCGTACGAGATCAACGAGCACTGGAGGACCCTCTGTCCGAAGAACGATGGAATTGGGTGCAATCGATCCTGAGCGGCCTAAATGAAACTAACCTAGAGGTGTTGCGGCTACTCCTGCTTTACGGCAACGCAACGGATTATTTCGCACTCGGCGAGTTGAGGAAGCGTGGTTTAGCTCAGAACTATGCGGCAATCTTTGAGGGCTTACTCAACACAACAAATCTGATCCAAAACGTACCCGGCCAAGCAGTACCGCCACGAGCACAGGCCGAATATTCCTTACAATGGCAGATCAAGCCCGAGTTCCAGCCATTCGTCCGAAGGTACTTCATGGAGCATAAACAAACTTGAGATTTCGTCCACTCTAGAAGTCACGGCGCAGGCCACCTCTTATTGTGTCTAAACAGAATGTTGACACCAGCTACAGACGCGTTGATCGAGCTGAATTCGGAGCAGCAGGCCGTCGTCGAGCACGGCGAAGGGCCGCTGCTGGTTGTCGCGGGCGCGGGAACGGGGAAGACGCGCGTCATCACGCGGCGAATTTGCCGGCTGCTCGAAACCGACGCGAGCCTCGCGGCGGAGAACATTCTCGGGCTGACGTTCACGGACAAGGCCGCGGGAGAAATGAAGTCGCGCGTCGTCAAAGCCGCGGGCGAGCGCGCGAAAGATGTCTGGCTTTCCACGTTCCACAAATTCTGCATGGACCGGATTCTGAAGGAGGCGAACCCTGAGCTGCAAACGATTGACGACGTCGAGCATTGGATTTTGCTGCGGCGAAACATCCGCGAACTTGGACTGAAACACTTCACTCGACTCGCCGAGCCGGGCGAATTCCTGAGCGACTTCGTGAAATTCTTCTCGCGCTGCCAGGACGAGCTGGTGACGCCCGAAGATTACCGGCGTTACGTGGACGGCTTGCGCGCGGCGCACGAAGCGCGGAAAGCGTCGCTCGACGACGAAGCGCGAGCGGCGGAAGAGGAGAATCTGGCCAGGCAGGAGGAAGTCGCGCAGGCGTACGAGATCAGCGAGCGCTTGCAACGCGCGAGAAATCTGGTCACGTTTGGCGGTCAGCTCCTGCGCGCTGTGGAATTGTTGCGCACGGACGAGGAGCGGCGCGCACGGTTCCGTGAGCAATATCGCTACATCCTCGTGGACGAATTCCAGGACACGAACATCGCGCAGCTCGAATTGCTGTGGCTGCTCGCGGGCGAGCATCGCAACATCGTCGCCGTCGGAGACGACAATCAGGCGATTTATCGCTTCCGAGGCGCGTCGTTCGGCAGCTTCACAATTTTCTTCGAGCGATTCTGCGGCGCTGTGAAGGCTTCGGAGCGCGACGGACTGCCGCTGCGCTCACTAACGCGAAATTACCGCTCGACGCGGCGGATCCTCGATGTGGCAAGCACCGTGATTCAGCACAATGAGCGGCCAACGTTTCTGCTACATCGCAATTTGGCGACGGAGAATCCTACAGGAGAAAAAATCCGCATCGTGGAATTCGGCGCGCCGGAGGAGGAGGCGCACTGGGTTGCCGCCGAACTCGAGCGGCTCCACGCCTCCGGCCGGCCATGGCGGAGCAATGCGATTCTCTACCGCAAGCACACGCATCGCGCGCGAATCGTGGACGTGCTGCGGCGGAAAGGGATTCCGTTCGTCATTCGCGGGCTTTCGGTGCTGTCGAACACGCTAGTGCGCGATTTGCTCGCATATCTGCGGTTGGTCGCGATCCGCTCCGATAATGTCGCTTGCGCGCGCGTGCTTGGTGCGCCCGCCTGGGGGCTTGAGCCGCGGGATCTGGTTCGAATGGCGGAGCGCGCAGCGCGGAAGCGATCACTCTACGACACGATGGAGGCGCCGCAGCAAGAGCTTGCGTTCAGGCCTGAAATGAAAACAGGCGAGCTCGTGGATTTTCTGATTGCACTTCGACGGCAGGCGGCTCGCGGGACAGCGCGAAACGTTTTCGATGCGCTTGTCGCGGGGCTGGGGTTGTCTCCGCTGCCTTCGGATGCCGACCGGCTGAACCTCGAGCGGTTCGCCGCGTTCCTCGCGGACTGGGAAAAGAAGAGCGAGGAGAAATCGCTCGCGGCGTTCATCGAATACTTCGATTTCTTCATCGAAGCGGGGGGCGAAATTTCGCAGACGGAAGAGCCCGCCGATGACGCCGTGCAACTCATGACGGTGCATTCAGCGAAGGGGCTCGAATTCGATCACGTGTTCGTGCTGTCGCTCTCCGACGGCGAATTTCCGGCGAGGCCGCAGGCGCCCGTGCTCGAATTCCCGACGGAGCTGATGAAGGAGGAGACGCCGAAGGGCGAATTCCGCATTCAGGAAGAGCGGCGGCTGTTTTACGTGGCGATGACGCGGGCGCGGCGATTGCTGACGCTCTCGACGATCGTCAACAAGCGGAAGAAATGGTCGCCGTTCCTCGACGACATTCTCGAGGATCCGAAGCTGAAAGCGGCGCACGCGGAGCAGCTTTCGCCGAAGGTGGCCATCCCGAAGGAGGACGAGGCCGTCGGATCGCTCCCCGCGAATCCTCAGCGGCCGCAACTGTTTCCCGCGATCCCGGAAAATTCACGCGCGTATTCGCGCATCGCGTTGTGGGCCAAGGCGTATCATCCGCCACTGGCAGAACCATTGCAGTTGAGCGCATCGGCGATTGAAACTTACCGATCGTGCCCGATGAAATATCTGATTGGACAGATTTGGGGAATTCGCGGCGGAGCGCAAGCGGCGATGACGTTTGGCAACGTGATGCACACGACGATTCGCGAATTCGTGCGCGAGATCCGCAAGCAACGACAGATTCCGTTCAGTGAAGTCGCCGCGATTTACGATCGCGAATGGTCCGCCGCCGGATTTCAGGATGATTATCAGGAAGAAGAGTACAGGAAAGCGGGCCGCGAACAGCTACAAGCGTTCTGCGAAAGTTATTCGCGCGCGCCGGCGGACGTGCTTGAACAGGAAAAAGGCCTTGAGCTGCCGCTCGATCCCGGCGTGGTGATTATCGGCCGGATGGACCAGATCAACCGGCTGGGCGCGCGGCGAGTGGAAATCGTGGATTATAAGACCGGGAATCCGAAGCGCGCAAAGCAGGCGGACCAGAGCCTGCAACTCAGCTTGTACGCGCTTGCCGCGCAGGAAGTCCTCGGCTATGACGCGGAGCGCCTGGTCTTTTACAACTTGACGACGAATGAACCGGTGGCTACGACGCGCGACGCCAAAGCGCTCAAGAAGGCGAAGGACATTGTAGCCGAGGCGGCGGACTCGATGCGGGCAGGTGAATTTCCCGCCAAACCCGGCTTCGTCTGCCGCTATTGCGATTTCCGGCCAATCTGTCCGGCGCACGAGCAACTCATTTCGATCTCCCCCGCGAGGAACTGATCACAAACAAGAGTGCGCAAAAAAACGGAGCAGCTTATTGTGCTGCTCCGTTTTTCAATTCAGTTAGTAATGGTTGGCGCCGGAGATCTTCCCGGCGGTTGCGCATGAACTTCTTTGAGTCTTTCTCCCCGCGAGCGAGACGCGCTTGAGGCAGCACAACTCGTTCGCTTCATTCTTCTATAAGGTCGCGAGAGAATGAAGTCAAGAAAAAAACTCTTGCAGGATGCGGACGGAGCTAGCGAGGAAACGAAGCGTAATAACCTTCGCGCGCGGTGACGGTGAGATTCGGGCGCTCGACGCGGACTTCGAGGACATGATAATTGCCCCTGCCGGGACTGCTCGTCGGCTGAAACGCGAGTGTATAGCGGTTGCGCGCCTCTTCGGTGAGGAGAGAGTACATTCTTTCCAGGCCGCTTTCCTTCGAAGAGTAGAAAACATCGCCGCCAGTCGCCGTCGCATAGTGGCTAAGCCGCCCCGATTGGAATTTCAGGATCTCCGGGCCGACGGCGATCGCATAGACAGACACTTCGTTGGTGAGCAGGAGACGCACAGTGTTGTCGAAGCTCCACTGATTGTGGCGATCGTTAGTGCCGTCGGAGATGACGAAGATAATTTTGCGGTGATTTTTGTCGCGGGTGTGAAGCATTTCCGCGGCGTAGTGCAAGGCGTCGTCCAGATGCTTCGTCACGCCATTTGTCTCCGTGCCCAGGAGGGGAATCCGCTGCTGTTCCACGATGGGCTGGCCGTTAATTGTCGGCCCTGACGTCATCGTTTGCGAAGGAGTGCCCGGCACGCGCGAATCGAGCGCATCTTTGGGGTCAGTGCGGATTTTTTTCAGCTCCGCGAAGAGGGCGTCGTTGGAGGTTGTGAAATCGAGCACCGTCTTCGGATACTCGTCGAAGCGCACTACTGCGACTTCATCGCGCGGCCCGAAGCCAGCAGCTATGCTGTCGAGGCTGCGCTGCACCTGCTCGGCAGGGCGGTTCGGAAGGTTATCGTCGAGCAGGATGACGCCGGAAATGGGGATTGGGTCGGAAGAGAAAAACTGAACTTGTTGTTCTACGCCGTCCTGGAAGATTCGGAAATCTCTTTTTTCGAGGTCCGGAACCAAGTCGCCGCGGCTGTCCTTGACCGTCACCGGAATATTCACAATTGTAGGATGTGAAACGATGCGCGAGGGAGCTTGTTGTTGCTGGCTCGGACTCTTCGAGGTTGATTGCTGCGCGGCAGTACCTGTGGCACTTTGCCCGAAAACGCAGGCGGGGAAGAGAACCGCAGCGGCAAAAAATGTGAGTAGCCTCGTCTTCATCTTGATCAGCAACTTTCTTCCATTGAGGAAATTACCAAATCAGTGCGCACAAGAAACCCCGCCGCGTCCAGGCACATCCGTTTGCGTCGCCGCCGCATCGAACCTGATGCCATGAAAATCGCGAGAGATTATACACTGGCTGCGCTCCGCTTTGCCGTGATTGTCGCCGGCGTCGCATTCCTGGGCGCTGCGGCTCCAATTTCTTCGATGCGCGCAGCCGCGCCAGAGTCTCCTGCGCCGGCGAAATCTCATTCACCTCAGATCATCGTAGCAAAGCCTGGGACTAAGACTCCGGCGAAGGGCCAGGACACGTCGCAAGGCGTCACGCGGGTCCAGGTCAACATCGTGCGGCTCTACGCCACCGTGCGAGACAAGCACAATGCTCTCGTTCCCAATCTGACGAAAGACGACTTTCGCATCTTTGACGACGGACAGGAGCAACAGATCGCGATCTTCTCGAAGGACATGACCGATCCCATCACTCTCGCTCTAATGATTGATACCAGCCCGAGCCAGCAGGGACTTCTTGGCGCGGAGCAGGAGACTGGCTCTGAATTTCTGCGTCAAATTCTGAAGAAGGACGACCTTGCGATGGTCCTGTCCTTCGATTCCAATGTAAACCTGCTTGCGGATTTCAGTGACAACCAGGAAACGTTGCAGAAAGCCATCCAGCGTGCCGAAATCAATGCGGCGATCAACGCCGGTCCTATGCCGCAAGCGAATCAGGCTGGCACAGTGCTCTACGATGCAATCTATCGTGTTTGCCACAATCAGCTTGCGGAGCAAGCGGGCCGAAAAGCCATGATCATTTTGACCGACGCGGAAGATGACGGCAGTCAGAAAACGCTCGATGAAGCTGTCCAAGCAGCCCAAGAGGCCAATGCTGTCATTCACATATTGCTGATCGTAAATAGCGGATGGTATTACTCCCATGGCCAAATGTACAGCGGCGGGAGTCCCGCCTCGAAGATGGCAAAGGAGACGGGCGGGCGAGTGATTTCTATACGCGGCGCGAAGGACTTGGACAAGGCGTTTGAGCAAATCTCCGAGGAGCTGCGCAGCCAGTACGTGATTGGCTACTATCCCACAAACAAAACCAACGACGGGGCATTCCGCAAAGTCAAGCTGGAAACCACGACCCAGGGGTTGAAAGTCTTGACGCGCGAGGGCTATTACGCGCCGGTGGCGCTGGCCGCGGCACAATAAGCGCACAGCTCATTCGAAAAGCGACGCGGGAATGGTGGGAGAACGCGGAAGCTACGGCTTCGGAGTCGCTCCCGTTGCCGCGGGCGCGGCCGGCGGCGCGATGGCGTAGTAGCCCTTGCGCGTGCGGACAATCAGCCCTTTGCGTTCCACCTTGACGTCAATCGTATGGAACTGGCCGTCGGGCTGGCCGTAGGGCGGCGGATAGCCGATCAAGTACTGGCTGCGCAGTTCGTTCCCAATGTCCAGAAAAGATTGCGACAAATCGTCAATGCGATACGGGAAAAACGCGCGGCCGCCGGTCTCATCGGAATATTGCGCCAGAACCTTGTCGCCTGGGGTGAGAAGCAGTTTTTGCGGTGTGGGAGTGTCCAAACTCACCCAATCGTTGTTCGTGCTGATCGAATAAATGGAGACGCTCGCCTTGTCCGCGATCTCGATGGCTTCACTCCGGGCGTGCTCGCTCTCGTTGTCATCGCCGTCGCTGATCACCACGATGACGCGCCGCACATCCTGGGTCGGTTCCGCCGCCGGTGGCGCATTCATTAGCTTCTGGCTGGCCAGATACACGGCGTCGTCGAGCGCGGTGCCGTTACCGGCGTTCTGCTGCTGAATCACGGAGCTCAGCACGTCCAGATCTTCCGTGTAATCCTGGATGATTTCCGGATGGCTGTCGAACGTCATCAAGAATGCCTGGTCTTTGCCGCGGCGAATCACGTTGTAGAGGAAATCGATCGCTGCGTCCTTTTCGAAATGCAGCCGTTCGCGAATGCTGCCGGATGTGTCGAGCAGCATGCCGATCCGCAGCGGCAAGTCCGCCTGCCGGAAGAAAAGCGTGGGGCTCTGCGGGTGGCCGTCCTCAAAGACTTTGAAATCGCTCCCGCTGAGGTCCGTGACAAATTTGTGACGGCGATCCATCACCGTCGCCACCAGTTTCACTATATACGCGGGCCGGACGATTTGCGGCGTCTGCGGAGGAGTGATTGTATTTTGCTGTGCCGGCGCCGCCGGAGGAGCGGGCGGAGCAACCGGCTTTGCCTGCGCGGCGGCGTCCGCCGCGGCAAGCATGGCCGCCAGAGTCACGATCGAGATTGCGAAGATTCTCAGCATGTGATGATGAATTATAGGTACGGCTTCAGCACAGCGTCAACCGAATGCTCATCCGCGCCAGCGGCGCGCGCGATGGCTCGAAGATAATCAAAAAGCTCTTGCGGGAGCGGTGCGCAAACTTCAATCTCCTTCATCGAACGCGGATGATGAAATCGCAAGCGCGCAGCGTGAAGAAAGTTGCGTTCCAGCGGCTCGAATGCCTTCGCACCCACTTTTGGCTGGCGAGGCGCGCCATACAGAGTGTCGCCGACCACAGGATGGCCCAGCGCGGAGAAGTGAACGCGAATCTGATGCGTGCGTCCTGTGTGCAAGCTGGCTTCGACCATACTGAAGCCCGGAAGACGCAATCGCAAGCGCCAGTCCGTGCGCGCGGAGCGGCCCTCCCTCCGCCGAGTCGTCATCCTAGTTCTACGATGCAAATCGCGAGCCACGGGTAGCTCGATGCGGCCTGATTCGCCGCTGATTTTTCCGTGAAGCAGAGCCACGTAGATCTTCTCAACTTCGCGGCCTGCGAACTGCTCGGCCAGCGCACGATGCGCTGCGTCGTTGCGCGCGATGAGCAGCGCCCCGGAGGTTTCCTTGTCGAGGCGATGAACGATTCCCGGACGCTGCTCCCCGCCGGCCAAAGACAGTTTCTCCTGCGAGCCATATCGATGCAGCAGGGCATTGACTAAGGTCCCGTGTTTTACTCCCGCGCCCGGGTGGACGACCATTCCGGCGGGCTTGTTCACGACCACCACATCGTCGTCCTCGTAGAGAATGTCGAGGGGGATCGCTTCCGGATCGGTCCGCGCGCGCTGCGGTGCTGGGATGTCCACGACCAATGCCTCGCCGGGCTCAACGCGATGCGAGCGTTTCCGTGCCACGCCGTCCACGCGGACCTGCCCGTGATCGATCAGCGTCTGCAGGCGAGTGCGGCTGAACTCCGTGAGATGCGCGCCGAGAAAGCGATCAAGGCGCTGGCCGGCATCCTCGGGAGCGACAATGAGCCGCACTTGCCGCGACGCTTCGAGCGGCAATACGTCCTCATCAAGCGGGATTTCTTCTTGTTTCATTCGGAACAATTCAGGAGCGGAAGCAAAGATTCACTGCCGTGCCGTTAAAGGCTCGGGATGCGTTGCGTGCGGCACGGACCTCACGCCGCGCCGCCATATCCAAGTTCCCAGCAAAATCAATCCTATGCTCACCACCTGCATCAGCGAGAATCGCCCGCGCAAGAATAGCGAGCGATCCGGGTCGCCGCGCACAAATTCAATCAAGCCGCGCTCGAAGCCGTAGAGCATCAGGAATGCGGCGAGGATTTCGCCCTTGAAACGCTGCCTCCGCGCGAGACAGATCAGAATCACGAAATTGAGGAACTCGGCCAACGATTCGTAGAGTTGCGTCGGATGAAGCGGCACATTCAGCGGCGTTCCGACGAGCGATGCCGCCGCGGGGTTCGAGAACGTCACGCCCCAGGGAAGCCAGGTCGGTTTGCCGTAACAGCATCCGGCGGCAAAGCAGCCCAGTCTGCCGATCGCGTGTCCCAGCGGCAAACCGGCGGCATAAGCATCGGCGTACGGCAAGAACGGGATGCGCTGAAAACGGCGGTAGAGCGCCAGGACGATTAACGCGCCGATGAGTCCGCCGTAAAAAGTGCCGCCAGATTGCAGCGTGCCCATTGCCAGAATTTCCCGGGGATGCTGCCAGTAATAATCACCTTCGACGACAACCAACCACAGCTTCGCAGCAATGAGCGCGGCGAGAACCATGTAAATTCCGAGATTCCACACGCGGTCGGGATCAATGCCCGTGCGCCGGCCGTAACATCGCGCGTAATACAGAGCCAGCAGAACGCCGATGGCGACCAGCACTCCGTAACTGTAAATCGTGACGTCGCCCCAGGGCGTCGGCAGCGACCCAAGAATCGGATGCATGACTGTTAAACTCCCTTGGGCTTCCCTTGCTCGCGCGGCCGCGCCCAGTCGCGCGAAAGTTCCAGCAAGACCAGCGCCGCTCCGACGACAATCGCGGAATCGGCCAGATTGAACGTGGGCCAATGATAGGTGGAGACATGAAGATCGATGAAATCCACCACGCCGCGCGGCGTGAAGCGGTCAAGGACGTTACCGACGGCTCCGCCGAGAATCAGCGCCATTCCCGTTTGGCCAACTCTCCCGCCGGCGCGCTCCTCTGCGAGCAGCCAAATCAAGAATAGAATCACGACCATGGAAAAAATCACCAGCGCGGGACGCAGCAGTTCCGATTGCGCGTTCGCGAACAGGCTGAATGCCACGCCCGGGTTGTGCGTGTGGATGAAGTTCAGAAGCCCGGGGACGATGACCTGAAAATAATCCGGCGAGGTGTACGTCTCGATCACATGCTTCGTGAACTGATCAGCCGCCAGGACAAGTGTCATGATCAGAATCAGCCAGCGCCATGCAATGCTGTGCTCGCCATCCATCATGGATGCGCGCCCCGCCCCGAGACGCCGTCGCGCTCGATCTCCGCGATCGCCACGAGGCACCGTTCGCATAGCGTCGGATAGTCCGCACTTTCGCCGACGTGCGTCGAGTAATTCCAGCAGCGCTCGCATTTCTTGCCGCTGGCGGGCCGGACAAGGATCTTCAAGCCCTTGAGAGTTTCGGATTGCACCGCGCCGGCCATCGCTCCGTCGCTCGACAGGCTTGCCTCAGAGACAATGAGGATTTCGCGCAGTCGCGAAGCATAGCGCCGCGCGAGATCTTGCAATTCTCCGTCGGCTTCCAGCATTACGCTGGCTTCGAGAGAGCCGGAAATGATTTTCGCCGCGCGGGCTTGCTCCAGGACTTTGAGCGCTTCGCTCCTCAGCTCGAGCAAACGCTCCCATGCGCCTGCTTTTTGAGGGTCGAACTTCGAAATAAGCTCTTCCGGCCTCGGCAGCAGCGCGATGTGGACGCTTTCCGGCTCGTCTGCCATGTGGGGCAAGTATTTCCAAACTTCCTCGGCCGTGTAAACGAGTATGGGCGCGACTAGGCGAACGAGGGCGTTCGCGATGCGATAAATTGCGGTCTGCGCCGAGCGCCGGCCGATGTTGCGCGGCGCGAACGTGTACAGCCGGTCCTTGAGCACGTCGAAATAAAATGCGCTCAAGTCCACGACGCAGAAATCGTGCAGCTCGTGGAAAACGCGATGAAATTCGAATTCGTCGTATTCCGCGCGGCAGCGCTTCACGAGCTCGGCTGTGCGATGAAGCATCCACGCATCCATTTCCCACAGTTCGTTGTCCGCGACCAAATCGCGCGCCGGATCGAATCCAGCCAGATTTCCCAGCGCGAAGCGGAACGTGTTGCGAATCTTGCGGTAGGATTCGGCGTGCTGCGTCATCACGGCGTCCGACCAGCGATGGTCCGCGAAATAATCGAGCGATGCGACCCACAATCGCATCAAATCCGCGCCCCATTTGTCGCAGACTTCGCGCGGGCCGACGAAATTCCCCTTGGACTTCGACATCGGCTCGCCCGCCGCGTCGAGCGTCCAGCCATGCGTGACCACCTGCTTGTACGGCGCAGCGCCACGCACGCCGATGCCTACGAGCAGCGAACTCTGAAACCATCCGCGATACTGGTCTGGGCCTTCCAGGTACACGTCGGCGGGCCATGTGCCGTCTTTCACGCTGAGCACCGCCAGGCTCGTTGATCCGGAATCGAACCAGACGTCGAGAATGTCTTTCTCCTTGCGCCAGCTTGTCGCGCCACATGCGCATTTCGTTCCCTGCGGCAGAAGCTCCTCCGCGGAATGAGAGAACCATGCATCGGCGCCCTCTTTTTCGAACCAGCGAATCACGTTGCGCAGGGCGGAAAAGTCTTTCAGGATTTCGCCGCACTTCTCGCAATAGAAAACGATCAGCGGCACGCCCCAAAAGCGCTGACGCGACACGCACCAATCCGGCCGCTCGGCCACCATCCCGCGGATGCGCTCCTCGCCCCACGCGGGCTTCCATTTCACTTTGCGAATTTCTTCCAGCGCGCGCTTGCGCAAGTCCGCGTGCTCGAGGTTGATGAACCACTGCTCCGTCGCGCGAAAAATCACAGGATTGTGGCAACGCCAGCAGTGCGGATAGCTGTGCTGCAGCTTATCTTGTTTCAGTAGCGCGCCGCGCGATTCGAGCAACTTGACGATCGGCGGATTCGCTTCGAAAACTGTCTTGCCTTTGTATTCCGGCAGGCCTTCGGTGAATCGGCCATCGTCATCGAGCGGTGCATAAGCGGGGAGGTTGTATTTCTGTCCAGCGCGAAAATCTTCCGCGCCGTGACCAGGAGCCGTGTGGACGATTCCCGTGCCCTGATCTAGTTCCACGTAAGCCGCCAGGACGCCCGGCTCAAGCCTGTCTAGAAATGGATGGCGGAACTCAATGGCCTCGAATGCGCTTCCCTTGTAAGTCCCAAAAGCTTTTCCTGATTCTTGATAGACTCTGTCCTCAGCCAGTGCATGACGTCGCTGCTGCGCGACGACATAGACCTCGCCGCCGGTCGTTTCCACGGCCGCGTATTCAAAGTCCGGCTGAAACGCGAGCGCCATGCTGGCCGGAATCGTCCACGGAGTCGTGGTCCAGATAATGGCGTAGACATTCCTGCCTTTGAGTTCAGCAGGAATTTTGGCCGCGCTCGCGCCGTCCTGGACCATCTTGTAGCGCACATAGATCGACGGGCTGGTGTGGTCGTGATATTCGACTTCTGCCTCGGCGAGCGCGGTGCGGTCATGGAGGCACCAGTAGACGGGCTTTAGTCCCTTGTAGACGTAACCCTTCTCCATGAACGTGAGGAACGCATCGGCGATGCTCGCTTCGTGTTCAAAATCCATCGTCAGGTACGGTTTTTCCCAGCGCCCAAAGATTCCCAGGCGCTTGAAATCGCTACGATTCTGGTCAATGAATTTCGTGGCGAATTCCCGGCACATCCGTCGGAATTCCGGAGGGCTGACTCTGCCCTTCTTGCCACCCAATTCCTTCTCGACCCTCGATTCGATCGGCAACCCGTGGCAATCCCAGCCCGGGATATATGGAGCGCGAAATCCGGCCATGGTTTTCGACTTCACGACCATGTCTTTCAGCACCTTGTTCAACCCTGTGCCGATATGGAGGTCGCCTGTGGCATAAGGCGGGCCGTCATGGAGCATGAAAACAGGCGCATTAGTGCGGGATTCGAGGATTCGCCTGTAGAGCCCCTGCTGCTCCCATTGCGCCAATTGCTGCGGCTCGCGCTGGGGGAGCTGCGCCTTCATCGAAAACTCGGTGCGCGGCAGGTTGATCGTGCTCTTGATGTCGAGAGGCTTCGCCATTGGGCCTTTTCCGAGGCTTTAGAGTATTGTACGGCTGGAAACCGCGCCGCTCCGCTAAGAATTCAATATGTTACAATGAAACAGAATGGGTGTCAGCCGCTGGACGGCGTACATCCTTTTTCATCCAGCCGAATCTAAAAATTGGGGGGTCAAATTGACCCTGTGGGGCGCCAACGCAGGGCCCGCGCAGCGTCGAGTTGGCCTTCAGCCATGAGCGAGATTCGAAGACCACAATCCGCCGGCCACACATTCCACGGGATGAAGCTGACGCGCAACTCCCTTCGTCGCGAATCGCAGCTGAAAGTCTTCCTGTCGAATCTTAAGGAATTCCTCACCGAACGCCCGGTGAAGCTGGCTCCGCGCAGGGGCTATGATGCGTTCGAGCCGGTCCAATTCGGCTCCTCGTTCAAGGACAATTTCAAGGAATGGCTGCGCCCTCTGCCTCCTTCAGCGCGGCGTATGAAAAGTTCGGATTTGCTGGTCAGCTCCAAGTCGTGGTTTGCGGCATTTTTTGAGAACGTACGCGACGCCATTGCGCCGCGCAAGCTTCCGCCGCTGAAAGTCACCAGCAAGCCGGTCGCAGTGCCCGAAATCTGGAGCAAGAACCAGCAGTTCACGCGCGTGCAGGCTTTTTCCTTCGCGTTTCACGTTCTGGTGATCGTGCTCGTCATACTTCCGCTGCTCCCGGAATTTCTCTCTCCGCCGACGCAAGCAGCTGTCACCTCGATTCCCATATCGCCATATCTTCCACTGCTGAAGATGGGGCTCAAGAAAGCCGGCGGAGGCGGCGGACGTGCGGGGGATCAGCCGACAACTCAGGGAAAATTGCCGAAGTTTGCCAAGAGTCAGTTCACCCCGCCGCTCGACAAGCCGCTCGTAACTCCGAAGCTTCCCATGACGGCCACTGTGGTGGTGCCGAATATCACCATGTCGAATCCAAATCTGGTGACGACTGGCGACCCACTCTCCAAGTTACTCAACGATTCGAATGGCACAGGCAGCGGCACGGGCCTCGGCAGCGGCAACGGTTCGGGAATTGGACCCGGTGAAGGATATGGCGTGGGCGGCGGACCCCCGGAAGCCGGTCAGAATGGCTATGGAAAACCTGATTGCTTGTACTGCCCAACTCCGCCCTTTTCTGATGCCGCTTTCAAGCTGAAGATTCAGGGTGTGGTGGTTCTTGACGCCGTGATTGGCGCCGATGGCCGCGCAACCAACATTCATCTTTCCAAGGGCCTCGGCTACGGCCTCGACGAGTCTGCTATCAAGTATGTCCGCGACATCTGGCGATTCAAGCCGGCCATTGGTCCCGACGGCAGACCCGCGGCTGTCCACACGCTTGTGGAAGTGGATTTCAATATATACTGAGCTCTTCGAGCCGCTCCGCTGGCACTTTCCCGACTGAGCACTCGTCTTTGGGCTTTCCATCTTTTCCTTGCGCGTTTCTGCTAGCATCTGCGGCATGAAGTTTGCGATTCGCTTGCCTCTCGTCGTGTGTTGCGCGTGGATTCTTGCTTCTATTCCCGCCGTTGCGCAAACCGGTTCGATCCAAATCACGGTTCGGATTACGCCCTCAGCTGGCATGGCCGAGCCTGTGCGCGGCCTCCCGCTGTATCTGCTCAGCAAATCCTATGCGGACATCCGGCAGGAAGCGGGCGCATCCGTTCCCAAGCCCGACATGGATCAATTCATTGACAGCCTCACGGTTTCAAAAGGGCTGAAGGCCTGGATGAAGCAGCATCACACGGTCACGATCACCGGCGATGATTTCGTGAACAGCCTGACGCCCGACGAGATTTTTGGCATCCCCGAGTTTCGGAACGCTTATCTCAGCCGCAACGCCGGAGACAAAGTCGGCGGCTTCCCCTCGCCGAAGTACAAGGAGAGCGACCGGACGCGGAATCCGGAAAAGTTCAAGCGCGCGACGGACGACTACGAGGCCGCCATCAGAAAGTATCTGGTCACGAATCCTCAGAGCAAGGACGGCATGGATCTTGGACTGGATTCCATTGATCCCAGCCACAATTGGATGGACAAAGTCGGGGCGCGCGACCCGGAGATACGCCGCCTCGCGCTCGATCTGGCGCAGTCGAAATACCACCTCGCGCAAACCGTGACGGACGACAATGGCCAGGCCGGATTCACCGGCGTCGCTGCGGGAACTTACTGGCTCAGCTCGCTTGGCGTCGAGGCGCATGTGAGCGACACGCAAGAAACCTGGGACGCGCCAGTCACTGTCCGCCCTGGCGCCGCGACGCAGATTGTCCTTTCCAATTTCAATGCCGTCGCGCCCGCCAGGCGGAACCAGTAAACTGCTTCGCGCTTGGCGTTTTCCGCGATACCCCATACACTTGCGCCGTGGCTCCGGCGTGGCTCTGGCTCGCGTTTTGCGCTGCTCTCCTGCTCCTTCTCGGCATTGACTTGCTTTTCCTTGCGCGCAAATCTCGCGCGATTTCGATTCGAGAAGCCACGCTCTGGAGCGCGGCCTGGATCGGCATCTCTCTTGCTTTCACCCTTTGGCTCTGGCACTTCACCGGGACAAGATCAGCACTGGAATTTCTTTCCGGCTACCTGATCGAAAAATCGCTGAGCGTGGACAATCTGTTCGTTTTCGTCCTGCTATTCCGCTATTTCTCGATTGATGCGCGCTATCAGCATCGCGTCCTCGCATGGGGAGTGATTGGAGCGCTCGTCTTGCGCGGCGCGATGATTGCAGCCGGCATCGCGCTCGTGAATTCATTCTCCTGGATGTTTCCTCTCCTCGGCGCCTTTCTGACCGTTGTCGCGATACATCTGCTCATGCGAAAATCCGAAGCCGTTCACCCGGAAGATAATCTCCTTTTCCGGTGGTTTCGGAAGGTCACGCCGGCTGCGAGCGGAGAAACCGGGGCAAGTTTGTTTGTGAGGCAGAGTGGCCGGTTGCTGGCGACACGGCTCCTTCTCGCTCTCGTGGCGATTGAAGTTGCCGATCTGGTTTTCGCCGTGGACTCGATTCCCGCCGTCATCGGCGTCACGCGCGATCCGTTCCTTGTATTTTCATCGAACGCATGTGCAATCCTGGGGCTGCGCGCGCTATATTTTGTGCTGGCGGGATGGGTGGAGCGGCTCCGTCATCTCAACATGGGCATTTCGTTTATTCTGATTTTCATCGGCGCCAAGATGATTCTCGCTCACTGGATCGAAATACCGGTCACGGTCTCCCTCGGCGTGATTGCCGTTCTTCTGACGGCTGCTGCTGCGGCGTCCATACTCGACAAACGCGCTCCGGCAGGGAATTGGCCTGATTCCAGAGCATCAGGAAATGCCCCGGGCGGCAAATCGTGAGCCTCGCCTCTGCTCCCGTTGGCCATCTTGTCGCCGCCCTCGCCTCTGCGAACTCCACTGTTCCCAACGATGCTGTCCGGGAGCTTCACCGCCGTGGCCGCGCGCAAGCCGATGCGGCGATTTCAAGCTGGCGGCAGATTCCCGAGCTTTCCGCGCTTCTATCAAACCACTGCACAATCGGAATAGCGGTTACGCCTGAGCATTTTGCGAAGATTCGCGCCGCGCTCGGCAATCCGCAGCTCGCCGATGTCCCCCCCAACCAGGACGCACAGGAATTTGAATGGCATCTCGATACCAACGTGCACCTCGATATTCTGACAACTCGCCAGCCCGGTGGGGACGGCGCAATCGCGCGTTTTCTCGCCAGAATCGGCGAAGGGATTCAGCAGGTGGAATTTATTACGGAAAATGTTGACCGTGCTACGGAACTTCTTCGTTTGCGACTTGGCGTGCAGCCCGTTTATCCGGAAACCCGCTCCGGCGCCGATGGCACGCGCGTGAATTTCTTCCTTGTTGCGACGCCCTCAGGTGGAAAAGTCTTGATTGAACTGGTCGAGATTCCAAAACAGCCTTAGAATGAAGATTGTCCGTCGCTACTGTCTGGAATAATCCAGCCCACTTGAGCATTTAAGAATTAGCAGGCCAAAATCGTTCGAAGAAAGAGGCGATTGTGCGGAAACTATTTCTCGCGGCATGTGCATTCATCATGATCGCTTCAGCAGCTCATGCGGCTCCGGGTGCCGTGCGTTGTGGCAAGCTCCTCGACGTTCGCACCGGCAAGATACTGCCCGACCAGATCGTCCTTTTTGACGACGGCAAAATAACAGCGGTGGGTGCTGCCGCATCGACGCTCCTCCCTTCCGGTGTGCGCGCAATTGATCTTCCCCAGGAGACGTGTCTTCCTGGTCTGATTGACGTCCACGTACACCTTCTGGACGACCCCACGGATAATGGCTACGAGGGGCTCGGCATCTCGGATCCTCGCGCCACGATCATAGGCGTCAGAAATGCCCGCATCACTCTTCGCGCCGGGTTCACGACGGTGCGCAACGTGAACGCTCCAGGATTTGCCGACGTCGCCCTGCGGGACGGCATTAACGCTGGCGATGTGGAAGGGCCGCGCATGTTGGTTTCAGGTCCGGCGTTAACCATTAGCGGCGGACACGCGGATAACGATCTACTGCCATTTTCTTACCATGCGACCTCGGAGGGTGTTTGCGACGGGCCGTGGTCCTGCCGGCAAAAAGTCCGCGAAAATCTGAAGTATGGTGTTGATCTGATCAAGGTCATGGCTTCCGGAGGAGTTCTCGACAATGGCGGCTCGCCCGGCATACCGCAGTTCTCGCTTGAAGAATTGCAGGCTATTGTCATCGAAGCCCACAAACTCGGCCTTAGAGTCGTCGCTCACGCCCATGGCACGCAGTCCATCAAGGATGCCGTTCGCGCAGGCGTGGATTCGGTGGAGCACGCCAGTCTGATCGACGATGAAGGCCTCGCGTTGGCTAAAGAACACGGAACGTATCTGGTTTACGACATTTATAACGACGACTACATCGTTTCGCAGGGCTTGAAGGCCGGCATGCTTCCGAAAATGATTGAGAAAGAAAAGGAAGTGGGCCTGCGCCAGCGCGAAAGTTTTCGACGGGCCGTTCTGGCTGGGGAAAAGATTGCCTTTGGCACGGACGCCGGCGTCTATCCCCACGGCGACAACTCGAAGCAATTCTCGAAGATGGTTGAATGGGGGATGAAGCCCATCGAAGCCATCCAGGCGGCTACGATCAACGCCGCAGATCTCCTCGGCTGGGCCGATAAAGTGGGCGAACTAGCGGCTGGGCACTGTGCCGATCTCATCGGCGTAGACGGTGATCCGACCACCGATGTCCGCGTCCTTGAAAATGTCAAGTTCGTGATGAAAGGCGGGGCAGTGATACGGAACGATTCTGAAGGAAGGTGATCGGGATAATTCTTCGATAAAGGAGCTCTCTAAATGAGATTAGTTTCACTTCGCATCGCACTAGTTGGTTTGTTTGCGTTCCCGACTGTGCTTCTCGTGCATTCCCTTTGGGGGGCAGGGCTCGGGGCCGCGCCAGCGCAGCAGGAGAACGCGCGCGCGGAAAGTGGGAAAGCATCAACCGACGCGCGTGCAAATGAACTCATTAAGAAGGAATTGCAGACCTGGGAACTCGAGAAAGTGAAGGATAAATCCGGCTATGCCGCTTTGATGGCGCCACACTTCCTTGCAATCACTGACCGGGGCTTGATGAACACGCCTCAGAATCTGCAAGAGATCGATGACATGAACGTGGAGACGTATGCAACGACCAACTTCAAGGTGAACTTCCTCAGTAAAGATGTGGCGCTGCTCACGTACCGCGCGAAGTGGAAAGGCTCTTATCAGGGAAAGCCCTTCGACGAGAGCAATTACTCCGCAGCCATATGGGCGAGGCGCGGAGGCCAGTGGTTGGACGACTATTACCAGGAAACGATTATCCCTCCATCCGGACAGACGCAGTCTGATCCAGCTAATGGAAACGCTGTCAATGCCATCGCCGAAAGCGGAGCTCTTCGACAGCCGCAAGCGGCTTCAACGGGTTCCATTGCCAGCGACCTCGTTGCGAAGGAAACGCAAACGTGGGAACTTGCAAAGAGGAGGGACAAAACCTCCTACAGTGCTCTGCTTGGAGAAGATTTTCTTGCTGTCTATCCCATCGGCTTGTTCAGCAAAGAACAGAACGTTGGCGACCTAGATAATGAGAAGATTTATGATTATTCGCTTGATGGTATCAATGCCGTTCAGATCGTGCCGGAAGTGGAACTCATCTCTTATCGCGTGAGGGTAAAGGGTGTCTATAAAGGTGAGGCCTTTCGGAATGACGATTACACTGCTTCGGTGTGGGCGAAGCGCGGCGGCCGATGGCTGAATGTATTTATTCAAGAAACTGCCGCCCGGTGAATTGAAAATGGCGGTCGGGTAGAATGCCTGGTTGGCAGCGTATCTTTATTTGAATACAGGGGGGACAGCAATTCACGCAAGAATGCAAACGCATGTTGGACAGGGAAAGCCGTACCAAGCGGATCGCAGTTTCGGCTCAGGGTGTTACCGAGATCACGAGCAGCGGTTCCTTGCGATTTCACAATCTGAGAGGAAAATCTCATGCCATTCGTAGATGAAGTCGAACAAGCCGAAGCCACTCCGCAGCTCCGCGAAATTTACACGCAAATAGAGAAGGGGTTCGGAGGCGTGCCTCATTTTTTCAAGGCACTCGGCGCCGTGCCCGAAGTCATTGATGCCCAGCTCCGCATGACCGGCGCCATCATGCGCGATGGCGAACTCTCAGCGGAACTCAAGGAGCAACTCGCCCTCGTCGTCAGCGGAATCAATTCTTCGTCCTACTGCATCGCGATCCACATGGAATTGTTGCAGAAATTCGGCATCGAAAAAACTGCCGCGCGCAAATTCGCTACCAATTACATGCGCGCGCCGGTGGACGACAAGACGAAAGTGCTCTTCCGGTTCGCGGAAAAGCTGACGCGCAAGCCGCTCGACATTGATCAGCCGGATGTGGATGAAGTCCTTGCAGCGGGCTGGAGCCAGGCGGCGCTGCGGGAAACGGTCCTGACGGTCGCCTTTTTCAATTACATCAACCGCGTATCCTTTGGCCTCGGCCTCGTCGCCGATTTCGATGACGATTGACGGTGTTTCGCCGCAGACCTAGTCCTGCACGGCGCGCGCTGTTTGCGGCACGCGATTGTGCCGCTGCTGGCCCTCATTCTGCTCGATGAGCTTTGCCACAAGCGCAGTCCAGCCAGTCTGATGGCTCGCGCCCAGGCCAGCTCCTGTGTCGCCGTGGAAATACTCATGGAACTCAATCAAGTCCCGCCAGTAAGGATCGCTCTGGAATAACTCACTGCCATTGTCCACAGGCCGGCGGCCATGCTCGTCGCGCAGAAAGATCCGCGTCAGCCGCCTCGAAATATCTCCGGCGATTTCCCAGAGCGATCTTTGTTGTCCCGAGCCAGTAGGGCATTCCACCTTGAGGCCGTCGCCATAATAAAAGTGATACCGCTGCAGCGCTTCAATGAGCAGGAAGTTCATCGGGAACCATACCGGCCCGCGCCAGTTCGAATTGCCGCCGAAAAGCGCCGTCGTGGACTCCGCCGGCTCGTAGTCCACCCGATGCTCTTCACCGTCGAGCTTCAGCACATATGGATGGTCGCGATGAAACTTGGAAAGCGAGCGGATACCGTAAGGCGAATAGAATTCGTTTTCATCGAGCAAGAATCGCAGCACGCGTAGCAGGCGCTTCTTGTTCGCGACGGAGAGTAATAGCCGGCTGCCCTTCGTCGTGGATTGCGACATGTCAATGTGCTCGGGCGCGTCCGCGTGGTGATTCAGGAACCAGCCCATTCGCCTCCGGAACTCCGGCACGCGCTCCAAGTCTTCCGGTTCGAATGTTTCGACGGCAAACAGCGGAATCAACCCCACCGTGGAGCGGACCTTGAGCGGTATATGCTCTCCGCCGGGGAGATGAAGGACGTCGTAATAGAAGCCGTCCTCTTCGTCCCAGAGGCCAATTTCCTCGCCGCCGACCTTGTTCATGGCATCGGCGATGTAAACGAAGTGCTCGAAGAACTTGCTCGCCACATCCTCGTACGCCGGATCCTCATGCGCCAGTTCCATTGCCATGGCCAGCATGTTCAGGCAATACATCGCCATCCAGCTTGTGCCATCCGATTGCTCGATGTGCCCGCCGCCCGGCAGCGGCATCGAGCGGTCAAACACACCGATGTTGTCCAGCCCAAGGAATCCGCCTTCGAAGACGTTCATTCCCGTCGGGTCTTTGCGGTTCACCCACCAGGTGAAGTTGAGCAGCAGCTTGTGAAAAACGCGCTCCAAGAATTTCCGGTCCGCTTTTCCTCGCCCGCGCCGCTCGATCTTGTATACGCGCCAAGCCGCCCAGGCATGCACGGGAGGATTGGCGCTGCTGAAATTCCATTCGTAGGCGGGAATCTGCCCGTTCGGGTGCATGTACCACTCGCGCAAGAATAAAATGAGCTGAGATTTGGCGAAATCAGGATCAACCGGCGCAATCGCTACGCAATGAAACGCCAAATCCCAGGACGCGTACCATGGATACTCCCACTTATCCGGCATCGAAATCACGTCGGCGTTGTAAAGGTGCCGCCATTCGTGATTGCGGCCTTCGAGGCGCTCCGCGGGTGGCTTCGGCTGGTCTGGATCTCCATCGAGCCAGGCCTTCACGTCGTAGTGATACGACTGTTTGCCCCACATCAGCCCGGCAAACGCCTGCCGCTGCACCATCCGAGCATCCTCGCTCGTCCCGAGGCAAATGCGCTGGCCGTAAAACTCATCCGCTTCCCGGATTCGCTCCTCGAATACCGCGTCGAATCTTGCGCCGAATAAATTCGTCATTGTGGAGCTGACGGCTCCGTCAGACGCGATGGGCGATTGGTCCGTGAGCAGCAGCCGCACAGTGACGCCGGCGCCGGGCTTCAGCCGCAGCGGATAATGAATCCCGGCCTTGGTCCCTTTCTGCGCGGGATTCACTGCGTCCTTCTTGCCTTGCACAAAGTAGCTGTGAAAAGCGTCCTTCGTGTACGGCGTCCGGTTCTTCACTCCAAAGAGCAGTTCCGAATTCGTTTCATTCTCCGTGAACAAAATCTCCGGCAGGCCCTCGGCAATCAGCCATCGCGTTCCGTAGTCGGCCTGACAAGTTTCGATGACCGCGGCCGCGGCCGATGACGGCACTCGCCGAGCGCTCGCTTCTCGTACAGGACCTCCCCACGACCATGTATTTCTGCACCAAAGCGTGGGAATCAGGTGCAGCGGCGCGGCCTCGGGGCCTCGGTTGTACGCGGTAATGCGAATCAAAATATCTTCGGAGGTGGCCTTCGCATATTCCACGAAGACGTCGAAATAGCGGTTCTCGGCGAACACGCCCGTGTCCAGCAGCTCATACTCAGGGTCCTGCCGCGTCCGGCGGCGATTCTCCGCGGCCAACTGCTCGTAAGGGAATGCGGCTTGCGGATACTTGTAGAGGTACTTCAGGTAAGAGCTAGTCGGCGTAGCGTCGAGATAAAAACAATATTCTTTGACGTCCTCGCCGTGATTGCCTTGTTCATTGGTCAACCCGAAGAGCCGTTCCTTCAAAATCGAATCGCGCTCGTTCCACAACGCCAGCGCGAAGCAGATGCGCTGATGCCGGTCGCAAAATCCGGCGATTCCGTCCTCGCCCCAGCGATACGCACGCGAACGCGCGTGCTCGTGCGGAAAATAATTCCACGCGTCGCCGTTGGCGCTGTAGTCCTCGCGAACCGTCCCCCATTGCCTCGCGGAGAGGTACGGTCCCCAGCGCTTCCAGTGCACCTTCCGCTGGTTCGATTCTTCGAGCCTTTGCTCCTCACGCGTCATTCCCGAATCCTTTTCCCGCGCACAAGGTTATCGCATTCCGTGCAACGCTTTCCAACGGAATGCAGTCTTGTTCGAGATTTATTCGATGCCTCGCCGCAGGAAATAGACGCGAACCTGCTATCGGCGGGAGAGTTTCGCGTCAGCATCTGCCGTTTGTGCACTGCCTGGGGGCACGCCTCTGTGGAAATCGCGAACCTTCGCTTTCCGCAGCAAATGGAAGGATTTAGAAATGATCTGGGATTATTCGTAGCGCAGGGCAACCATCGGGTCCACCTTCATTGCTCGCCGCGCGGGAATGTAGCATGCCGCAAGCGCGACGACGATCATCAAGAGGGCAACAGCGGAAAAGGTAAGTGGATCGGTGTCGCTCACGCCAAAGAGCATTGTCTTCATCAGGTGCGTCACGACGAGCGCGGCGAGCGAGCCACAGGCGATTCCCAATGCCACCAAGCGCATTCCCTTGAGTAGAACGTCGCCCAGCACGTCCACACGCTGTGCTCCCAATGCCATTCGTATTCCAATGTCATGCGTCTGCTGGCTCACCGCGTAGCTCATGACTCCGTAAATGCCCACAACCCCAAGCACAAGCGACAGCAGAGCGAAAAGCGTGACCAAATAAGCAGCGGCTCGCCCCTTCGCGAATTGCTCCGCGAGGCGGGCGTCTAGCGTCGCTACGCTATATACGGGGATGCGCGGGTCGAAGTCTTCAATCGTGCGTCGGAGCAGTTCAGTCATGGCCGCAGGATCCGTTTTCGTGCGCACTAGCAGGCTGATTTCACCAACGTTCTGACTTTGCAGCAGCGCGCCGTAGAAAACGGGTGTGTCTTCCGGATTCCGAAGATAATCGTGATAGCGATAATCCCCTACGACGGCAATCACGCTCATCCACGGTTGCGGGGAATCGAAGAGACCAAATTTCACGTGCTTCCCGATGGGGTCCTGATGCGGCCAGTAGCGCTGCGCAAACGCGCGGCTCACAATGATTGCTGGAGGTGCATTCATGTCATCCTGCGGCGCGAAATCCCGACCGCTTTCGAGGGGAATGCCCATGGTTTTGAAGAATCCGGGACTGACTTCGTGGTAATAGACTGTGTCGGTTTCCGACGTGGGCACGGAGGAACGGCCCTCAATTGTGTAGGCGCGGCTAATGCCGTCCCAAACAAACGGATCTGCCGTGTTGGCCGCCGCCGAATCGACTCCAGGCGTCTCCTCAATTGTTTCGACAAGACTCTGGCCGAGCATGCGCCGCTGTTCAGAGGTGTATCCGTGGTTGGGCACGTGCACGCGGAGCGTGAGCAGATGATCCGGCTTGAATCCTGGCGCGATCTGCGACATTCGCGCGAAGCTTCGCAGCAGCAATCCCGCGCCAATCATCAGTAACAGTACTGCAGATGTCTCGATTACGATCAGTGTCCCGGCCGCGCGTCCCTGCCGCCTTCCACCGGAGTTATGTGCTCTCTCCTTGAGCGATTCAGCAGGGGTGACTCTCGACGCTTTCCACGCGGGGAGCGAGCCGAGCACTAGGCCCGTAATTCCCATTGCAAGGGTTGTAAATGCGAGCACACTGAAATCGAATTTCACGTCCGCGTAATAGGGCAGAGCTACTGGCAAATTCAGCAGCAGAGCCTTCAGGCCCCAAAACGCCAGGAGCGCTCCGAGAATTCCGCCAGATAGCGCGACAAGCAGGCTCTCCGTGAGAAATTGCCGGACGATCCTGGCCCGGCTTGCCCCCAGCGAAACGCGGACGGCCATCTCGTGCACGCGAGCGATTGCGCGCGCTAGTGACAAATTAGCGACATTTGCGCATGCGATCAGCAAGATGCATCCGACGGCGCCTAACAGAACAAGCAGCGGAGTCCGCAGGCCGGCGACCAACGATTGCCTGGCGGGCAGTACCGCGACGCCCCGGTCGCGATTGGCTTCTGGATATGCTTTCGCGAGCTGCGCGCCCATCGCCGACATTTCGTCCTGCGCCTGGTTAAGCGTAACGCCCTGCTTCAACCTGCCGATCACTCGATGCCAATGAACATCGCGGCTCTGCAACAACTTGAATCGTGCGGTTTCGGGCCACAGCACATCACGCATCTGTATGGGCACCCAAATGGCTGCCTGACCGGAAAATCCGCGGAATCCAGGCGGAAGCACACCCAGGATCGTGAACTCGCTTTCGTTGACTTGGACCGAACGTCCGATTACAGCCGCGTCCCCGCCGAACGCGCGCTTCCAAAGGCCGTAGCCGAGCACTGCCATAGGCTGCCCGCCAGGCGTCTGAGCTTCGTTTGTCACAAATGTCCGGCCCAGAATTGCGTGGGCACCGAGCAACTCGAAGTAGCTGGCCGAGACAACCTCGCAGGGAACATGCTCTGAATTTCCCGCGCTGCTCAGATTCACTTCCGATTCAGCGTAAGCCGCTAGGCTTCGGAATACGCGATTCTCCCGTTGCCAGTCGAGAAAGTTCGGATAGGACACCGGATTGTGCTCCGTCTTCCCCACTGTTTCGACTACCAAAACGATGGCCTCCGGATTGGGATAAGGAAGTGGCCGCAGAAGCACCGCATTCACGACGCTGAATATGGCTGTGTTCGCGCCAATTCCCAGCGTCAGAGTGAGGACGGCGACAGCCGTGAAGCCCGGAGATTTGCGCAGCATGCGCGTGCCATAGCGCACATCCGCGAAAAAATCCTCCAGCCGCGGCCATTGCCACACTTCTCTTCCGCGCTCTTCCAGCATCGTCACGTTCCCGAACTCTCGCCGCGCCGCCGCCTCAGCTGCCTTTCTCGGCATCCCCTCGGCCACAAGTTCCTCAATCTTCTCCTCGAGGTGCTCTCGAATCTCCTCCGACAGATCGCCGTACATCCGCCGCCGGAAAATCAATCCCCTGAGCCAGCTCATGATTCCTCCGGCGCCAGAACACGCGTAATTCCTTCCAGCATTCTCTCGAAGCTGGAGACTTCACGCTGCAAATGCTTCGCTCCCGCAGGCGTCAATTTGTAAATCCGCACGCGCCGATTCGTCGAAGAAATACCCCAGCCGGCCGTGACCAGACCTTCCTTAAGGAGGCGCTGCAGAGCGGGGTAGAGCGAACCTTCCTCGACTTGCAGCAAATCGTTCGAGCTGCGTTTGATCAATTGCACCAGCGCGTAGCCGTGCATCGGCTGGCGCTTGAGCGACCGCAGGACCATCATCTCCAGCGCACCGGGAAATAAATCTCGGTGATCGTCTTTCGCCATCCCCTGAACTCCCTCCAAACGGGTCGTTGATCCTGTATTGGATAACACCTAGACCAAAATAGTATAATAGGTTGGCGTTGTCAACCATCTTTGTTGCGCACTCAGAACACGGCGCATGCTCTCGTCTGGAATGGCTTAGAGTGGCACGCCGCCACCGAATCGCGGCCCAACCTCCTGGAAGGATCTGTGCTGAGGGCGGAAGTTCGATGCACCTACTGCGTGCGCACGCGAACCCCTTCACCCAGTTGATTGGACGGTCGGAGCACCACCTCTTCGCCGTCGTTGATTCCGCCGAGGATCTCCGCCTCCAATTGATTCCGGTGGCCAACCTGCACGGCGCGTCGACGGGCTCGCCCATTTTCCACAACGAACACGCTCCAGCCATCGCGGTCGCGGAAAGTTGCGCTTCCGGGAATTTTCAAGACGTCGTCAGCGCTCCAGGTCACAATCCGAGTCTCGACCCGATAACCGTCTCCCAGGCCATCTGGCGGATCCACGAAATCGGCAATCACGTTGACTCTTTTCTCTTCGACGCCTAGCGCGGAGACTTTCGCAAACCCCGCTGGTTCCACCAATCGCACCTTCGCGCGCAGAGGATGGTCTCCGCCCCATCCCTCCAGAAATGCCGGCACACCGGGCCGGATGTTCACTGCGTCCGTGGTCAATACGTCTGTGACAATTTCGATTTTACGCGGGTCGCCCAGAATCACCAGGGGCGCGCCGGACTGAAGCACGCGTTCGCTCTTCTCCACGACGCGCAGGACTCGGCCGGCAATCGGCGAGCGCAGAGACACAACTGGTTGCGCCGAGGATCCGTCCCTCATGCCGATCAGTCCGGAACGAGCCACTTTCACTCCGGCGGCAGCGGCCAGCGCGCCAAATTTTGCCGCGGCGAGCTCGCTCGCGCTGGTTGATTCGGTGTTGCGCGCTTGCTCCAGCGCTTGCGTCGAAATCACCTTCTCATTGAACAGCAGTTCGGCGCGCGCCAGGTCTCGATGGGATTGCGTATAGTCCTCCTCCGCATGCGCTGCTCGTGCGTCTGCCTGGCGTTTCGAAGCCTCCGCTGTCTCCACGCGCGCCAGCACTTCTTCGCGCTGCAGCTGATTCAGCGGAAGCGGTTCGATCAACGCCACAATCTGGTTTTCTCGGACCGCGTCGCCATCCTCCAGCTCGACCCGAAGCATCCGGCCCGGTATTGGCGCCGCGATCACGAATCGGTTTCGCGCCCGCGTCTCGCCGTCTTCGTCCACGGTCGTCCGCATCGGGCCGCGTGTGGCCTTCGCCAATTCCACGAGGACGGGCGTAGGACGCAACATGGCCCACACCAGCGCCACGGCTCCCAGCGCCAGCGCCGCAAAGAGAATTCTTCGCGCCATTCGATTTTGCGCCACGTCACTCCCTCGTCTTCAGTACGGCCACCAAATCCAGATGGCTTAATCGGCGATACAGCAACGCTCCCGTCGCAATCGCCGCGAGGCCTGTTATGAATACTGCGATCAGATATGTTTTCGCGCTGATCACCAGCGGCATGCGATAGAGTTCCGTTTGCATCGTCGCGGTCAGCAGTGCGCAGAATCCGTATCCCGTCAAGAATCCCAGAGGAATCGCCGCCACCACCAGGAACGCCTGTTCTCCCAGCAGCATGAAACTGATTTCGCGCTGGTTGAATCCCAGCACGCGCAGTGAGGCCAGCTCGTGCCCTCTTTCCGAGAGCGCCACCCGTGCCCCGTTGTAGACCATACCGATCGCGATCACGCACGCAAACAGATTGAGAGCCGTCGTGGAAATGCGCAGGCTCTCCGCAATCGTTCCATAGAAACTTGCCAGCATCGCCGTGCGCACGGCGACACCGGCGACCGCGGGAGTGCGTTTCAGTTGAGAATAAAGCGTCGGCAGCTTCTCTGCGTCAACGGCGAGGAACGCTCCTGAAATCGAACGCCCTTCCCTCATCATCCGGTTCAGTGCCGAGATGTCCATGTACGCCGAGAGCCCGATCATTTCATCCACCGTGCCGCTGACCGTGGCCTGTCTCACCGGTCGATCCGCTTCCAGCACCTCAACCGTCACCGTATCCCCGGGGCGGACGCCAAGGATTTCAGCCAGTTTCGTCGTGAGCAGCAGGCCGTCCGGCGGAATTTTCGCCACATCAAGATTCTTTCCAACGACTCTCCGCAGCTCGCCGCCGCTTTCCAGTCCTTGCAGCCCAATGCGTTTCGACCGGTGCTTGAAACGAAGTCGCGCTGGCACCACCCGAAAAGGTTCCGACTCCAGCACGCCCGTCAGGTGATTGACGTCGTACCGCGCCTGTTCCCCATGCGGCTCCGCGAACGCTATCGTGACGTCGTCTCGTTGCGCCGCGTGGAATTGCACCTGCACCAGATAATCCACGGCGTCGAAAAAATAGAATCCGATGATCAGGATCGCCACCGCGAACGAAAGCCCTATGACGGAAAAAATCGCCTTCCACGGCCTCCGCTCCAGGTTGCGCAGAATCATTCGCGCGGAAGTCGAAAAGAGCTGCGCAAGCCCCATTCGTTCCGCGATTCCCTGACGGAATTGCGGTGGCGACTCCGGCCGCATCGCTTCGGCCGGCGGCAGCGCCACAACCCCGCGAAGTGAAGACGTTGCGCCCAGGCACGCCGCGGCGCCGCTGATGGCCACTCCCCACAGGATCAATTTCGGTCCTGCGACGAAATTCAGGGAAGGGAAGCGGAAAAAGTTCTGGTACATATGGGCGAGTCCCTTGCCTAGCCAGATTCCCAGTGGCGAGCCGATGGCTGTCCCTGCCAGCACGGCCACCAGAGCGAATTTCAAATAATGCATGCCAACGACCGCATCCGAGTATCCGAAAGCCTTCAGCAGGCCGATGGGACTTCTCTGCGTGCTGACCAGCCGGGAAAGCACAACGTGAATCAGAAATGCCGCAATCCCCAGAAAAATCGTGGGAACGAAAATCCCGGTGATGCGGTCTTGGGCAATCTCGTCGGTGAGGAAGCGATTTGACAATTGATCCTCGCGGCCGTAAGCTCCCAGTCCGCCGTAGGGCTCCAGGAGCTTGTCGAGTCTTTCAATCACTCCGGGTTCGCTCGCGCCCGGCGTGAGCGTAAGCGCGACGTCATTGAATCCTCCTTCCATATCGAACAGCGGCCCGAGAGCCTTCCGGCTCATCCAGAGAACGCCGAATCGCTTGTTGTCCGGAAAAATTTCCGTGCCGCGAATTTCGTAGACATACTCCGGCGAAATCACGATTCCAACAACGCGCAGCTGCTCCCAGCGGCCGTTTATCACGGCGCCGATCGTCGAGCCTGCGTCGATCTGATTCGCGTTTGCGAATGCTTCGCTGACCAGCACTTCGTCGTGTCTTCCGGGTTCGATGGTTCTCCCCCTGCGGATGAACAAATCATTCAACATCGGCGCATGTTCTTCCGGGACGGAAATCAATCGCCCAATCGCGGGCTCGTTGAGTCCCGGAACATCGAGATTCACCTCGACCACGAGTCTCGTCTCCACCGCCGAAACTCCGGGTATCGAAGCAATGTCTGTGGCCAGATTGTTCGGCGCCCGTTTCAGTTGGGCGAAAACATCGGCGAAGTGATAGCGCGTGTAATATTCCTGCTGGGCCTGTTCGATCGATTCGTACGCGCCGCGCATCGTCACGTACGTCGCGATGCCCGAGGCAACGATGAGCGCGACTGTCAGCACCTGACCTCGCATGTGCCAGAGGTCGCGGAGCAGCTTTCGGTCTAGAGCATTCGGCCGCATCTCACCATGTCAATTCTGCGGAAGAAACTCGCTTCTCGTTCTCTTGAACGTCCACGATCAATCCGCTGCTGATGCGGATCACGCGGTTAGCCATCGCCGCAATCGCCGAATTGTGCGTGATCACCGCCGTAATCGTTTTCAGTTCTCGATTCACGCGATCGAGTACATCCAGGACGATTTTGCCTGTCGCGTAGTCCAGCGCGCCGGTGGGCTCATCGCACAGCAGCACTTCCGGTCTCTTCACCACTGCTCGCGCGATTGCCACACGCTGTTGCTCGCCGCCGGAAAGCTGCGCCGGAAAATGGTGCAACCGCTCGTCGAGCCCCACCATCCGAAGGCACTCCTCGGGGTCCAGAGGGTTCTCGGATATTTCGGCGACCAGCGCGGTGTTTTCCAGCGCCGTCAGGCTGGGAATCAGGTTGTAGAACTGAAACACGAACCCAACGTGTTCGCGCCGGAAGCGCGTCAGCACCTCGCGGCTCGCTTCCGTGAGATTGTGGTCCCGGTAATGGACTTCTCCGCTTGTAGGCGTATCCAGCCCGCCGAGAATGTTTAGTAATGTGGATTTCCCGCTGCCCGATGGGCCCAGCAGCACGACGAATTCTCCCGGCAGGAGGTCTAGCGTCACGCCGCGCAGCGCAGGGACGGTCACATCACCCATGCGGTATATCTTCGTGATTTCGTGCATATGGAAGACGGCATCCACTACTGGCATCGCTGTCTTCCGGTCCATTGTCATCCTCTCGTTCCCGGCGCTGTTTCTGAACGGGACTATCGGATTGCCGCGCCCGCGATTCTAATTCACGAAACATTCGGCCTGCGGGAAGACTCTGTGCTGCCGCCTCCGCTTCGTGGCGCGCTGCTTGAGCAAGATTTCTTGCCTATAGACTCTTGTACGCGGCCGAACTACACAGGGCTGTGATGAATGTCACAGGGTATTGAAGAGGCCCATGATCCCCTGGTTTAGTGCCTTGGGTTCTTGCAATTGCGTTGAGAAGGATCAGCGATTGTAATATTGGCTGGGAGGCCTGGACTCGAACCAGGATAATCAGATCCAGAGTCTGATGTACTACCGATTGTACGACCTCCCAGAGGCCGCGAAAATCCATTGAGCCGCGAGAGCGGCCCGCATGACTACTGTATTCACGTTCGAAGTTTTCGTCAACCGCTTCAAAGTTCGCTGCATTTTTGGTTGCTCCGTGCGACAATCCACAACTCCAACGATCCCCCAAAACCTGTCCCCGCGTACAGGTTCCAAACTATTTAGTCCAGTACTATTGCCTCCCAGCCCGCCGCGGCTCACAATTTTTTTTGACCACATATTAAGGTGAATTCGGACCCCGGGGGCGGTCCTGCCTGATTCGTCCCCGCCGAGTTCGCGATTAGGGGCAGGGCCGAGATGCCGACGCAAACGACCGATATTCCTTTTTCCCCGACGGCCACTAAGACTCGCGCAAGCAGCGAAAGCCTCGAAGCCGAAGCCATCGGCCTGGAAGTGCCTGTCCGCATCACCGGCACGCAAGTCACCGCCGTGGTGATGGGGACAACGGAGCATGCCGAGCCGTTCCAGGAAGAAACCTCGACAATGATCGTCTTCCCGCGCGGCGCGGTGGTCAAACTTCTCGCGCGCGTTCGCACCGGCCAGTCCGTTGAACTGACGAATCTCCGCACCAATCTCACGGTCCCCTGCAAAATTTTCCAGGTGAATAGCGCAAACAATGTCGTCCACTATGTGAAACTCGAATTCTTGCAGCCCTCGCAGGGCTTCTGGGGAGTGCATTTCCCGTCCGATCCTCTTCCCATCGCGCGCAAACAGGAAAACGCTCCGCCTGCGGCGCCAAGTTATTCAGCAAGCCCATCGTTCGTCGATCCGGTTTCCGAGCCGCCAGCCGCGCCGACCAAACCGGCCTCGCCATCTTCAACTCCAGAACGCGATATTTTCAGCCATGCGGCGGTTTCTCCGCGTCCCGTTGCGCCTCTGCTCGACGAAAAGCCTGTGCCGGCCTCGCCAGACTCCACTCCAGAGCGCGACATCTTCAGCCACGCTTCCGTTCCTCCGCGTCCTGCAGCGCCTCTGCTCGACGAAAAACCTGAGCTGGTCTCGCCTTCGGCTTATGCCTCGCCCTCCGCGCCTCCAGTCGTGCTGCGAGCAGAAACAAAGAGTGACGAGATGACGCTTCCTCCCATCGCTGAGCCTGCCGCCCCTCCGCGCGAAGCTTCCAAGCCCGAACCGCCCAAGGAAATTCCTGCCCCCGGGAAAACTGGTGGCTATGGTCTCCCGCGAAATTGGCAGAAAGAACAAATCGAGCCTCTCGCTGGGCCATCAAGCTCCTCTGTTGAATCCGCAGTCGCTGCGCTGATCGAGACGCCCGCGCCCGCTCGCCATGTCGAGTCTCCTCGCCACTTCGAACCTGCTCCCGCAGAGGAAAAAATTCCTGTTCCTGGCCGTCGCCCTCAACCCGCGCCACCGAAAAGGGACAAGGCGTCCAAGAAACCCGTTCGCCCGGTCTTCGGCGAATTGCACACGTTCAACTCACCATCTTCGAGCAGCGCGGCTCCGGCTCTTCACGACGCGAGTCTGACTCTCTCCTCTGTCGCGCGATCCGCTTCGCCTTCCTCGGCGTCGCGCTTGAAATTATTGCCGGCGCTGACGGCGCTCTGCATCCTCACCGTGATTGCCGCTGGCGTGATGTACGTCCGCCGGCATCCATCGCTTCTCGCAAGTTCGACCGCCGCAGCCGAGCCGGTTGATCCGTCTCAAGTTGCTCCGGCGGTGAATGTGCCGCAGCCCAACGCGGCCGCTTCAGCTGAGATTTCACCGGCAACTCCGTCGGGATCTTCGCCGCTAATTTCTCCAGCTGTCACGCCTGCGGCCGGCTCGACGCCCATTGCCAGGAACGCAGCTCCGGCTCCGAAAAAACTTCTTGATGGCAAATCCTCCAAAGCCGCTGCTGAAACGGATGCCGCCTCAAACGCTTCCACTCCGGATTCCAGTGAATCCACCGCCACCGTGATTCCCAATCTCTACGCCGGCGATCTGAACGCGCGTCCGAAAACCAAGCATGCGGCTAAGCGCCTCGACGCGCGGCCTCCCGACATCACTGTGACGGTGCCGGGTGGCGCTGCGGCTCGTTCCGACGCTGCTTCGCTCAGCTCGATTGTCCCGGGCGCTGATTCCAGTCTCGCGACGCTGGCGCCTCCAGCCGCGCCCGAACCTGTTGTTCGCCTGGGCGGCGACATTCAACAGCCGAAGTTGCTCTCTTCCGTCGCGCCCGTGTATCCGGGCCTCGCGAAACTGAACAACGTCCAAGGCGATGTGATCATTCAGGCCATGATCGGCATCTCCGGCAACGTCACCTCGATGAAAGTGGTCTCCGGCCCGTCCCTTCTGCGCGACGCCGCGATGAGCGCGCTTCGCAAATGGCGTTACGCTCCGGCGAAACTCGACGGCAAGCCAATCGCCCAGCAATACGTCGTCACCATCCGCTTCCGCCTCGGCAATTAGGCCGCTGCCTTTTGGCCTCCTTTCGCAGAAAGATAAAATAAGGAGTTCCCCCCACGGCGGGTTCTCATGGCGAGGGGCGTTCCATCAAGGACAAAAATGCGTGCCTGGTCGGAGAAGGTCCCCCGGGCTCGAGTGATCGCCAAGCTCCCCTCATCGGGAACTCGGGAGCTCCCGTTTTGCGGCCGTTGCGAAAGACGAACCGACCATAGCCTGCCCCTGCAATAAGGAAGAGCGGGTCCTTCGCCTGCTCGGCGGGCCTAGGATGACGCGTAGAGAGACAGCGAGAAGGTCAGCGGAGCTTGGCGTATTCGGATTTGGCTTGCTGGAGGACGGGGACGGAGGGGTCTGCGTCCTTCCAGAAGGCGAAGAAATTCTGATAGGCGATGCGGGCGGCGGAAGAGTCGCCTGCGAGCACGCGGGCGCGCGCGAGGCCGAGCATCGCCAGAGGATAGGTGACATCGATGCCGTTGAGACCGCGATGATCGAGCACAGTCTGAAAATCGGCAGTGGCAGCTTTGCCGTCCCTGGCGTCGAGATTGGCGAGGCCGTGAAAATAGGAATAGCCGCTCACCGACGACGATTGCGCAAAGGGAGCGAGTCCCTGGAGAGCCGCGAATGCCTGCTGGGCATCGTGCCGGTCGAGTGCGATTTGCGCGCGAACGAGAGGCACAACCAGGCTATTCACAAGAAAATTCGTGGGGTTCTTCTTGACAGCCGCGCCCAGGGCTTTTTCGCTCGCGGCAGGGTCGCCGCAAAAGGCGAGGGCTTGAACAGCTGCAAGGTTGGGGTCGTCGGGCTGCAGAGAGATTGATTTCCGGGCGTCCTCAAGGCTTTTTTCTTTCATCCCGTAGACACATTCAATAGACGCGCGCTCCGCGAATGTATTGGCCGACTGTGCCTTCGATTGCTGGTCGGCGGGCGTCATGGCCTGAATCGCCGCGAGAAATTTTTCGGCTTCCGAGATTTTGCCCTGGACGAGGCTGACCTGGAGCTGGATCGAGTCGGCGCCGAGCGGGTCTTTTGCATGGATCAAGTCCAACTCGCTTTTTTCGGCGGCGGCGTCGTTCTGCAAGAAGGCGATTTTCCAGAGCAACTGGTGAAATAAGGGGGCGCTGGGAAGTTTCGCCAGGCCTTTTTCGGCGATTGCCTTGGCCTCGGCAAAGCGATCGAGATAGGTATAAGCGTTTGCCAACTGGGTCATGGCGATAGCGGCGTTCGGGGCGACGTCGACAGCGGTGGATTCCTGTTGCACGGCTTCTTCCAGTTTGCCGACTTTGAGGTACGTGACTCCGAGATCGATCCAAGGAACGGCATCGCGAGGATAGGTCTGCTCCCAGAGCAGATAGGCCTGCTCCGTCTTGGTGAAATCGTCTTCCACGAACTGGTAATAGTGAGAATCGATGTAGAGCTTTTCGCGTTCGCTGGCGCGGTCGCGAAGGGCGAAAGCCTTCTTGATATTTTCGGCGGATTTGTCGCCCTGCCCCGTATTCGAGTAGACCGTGCCCAAAGTCGCGTAGGCCATCGCAAAATTCGGGTCCAAAGCGATGGCATGCTGGAGCAGTGGAATCTCCTGCGCGGACTCTCCCATCTCGAGATCCCGGCGGGCGAGAGAATAATCCTTGAGTGCTTCGAGGGAGCTGGTGGTGGCCATTTCTACCGGCGTATCGAATTTCTGAATCATGGAGAGCGATTCGCCGAGCTTCGAGCGCATGCGGGAAGCGAGTTCGCCGAGCGAGGGGAGGACTTTGTCCTTGCCGCTGGCGTCAGTTTCAACGCGGGCGAGCGAGGCGCCGGATTCGCAATTGACGGCTTCGAGCGTGAGGGCATATTGATTGCCGATGCCAGCGATGGTGCCGACGAGGACGGCGCGGCTGCCGTCGCGCTGGCAAACCTGGCGGGCGAGGTCAGGAGTGAGCCGCGCGTTGGGTTGCTGTTCCATGAAGCCGAGTGTTTGCTGGACGCCGGAATCGGAGACCACGTTCAGATAGGGCGATTCGGAGAGCTTGGCCGCGAGGGCTTCGCGCAGGGAGCCGTCGAAGACGGAATCGCCGGTGGTGTTCACGAAATCGGCGAGGACGATGGAGTCCTTGGACGTAAGCAAGGGCTGGCCGTGCGAGAACCAATAGACTCCGGCGAGCG
Source organism: Candidatus Acidiferrales bacterium (assembly GCA_035934545.1). Classification (GTDB taxonomy): domain Bacteria; phylum Acidobacteriota; class Terriglobia; order Acidiferrales; family UBA7541; genus DAHUXN01. The sequence goes on along the minus strand of DASYXV010000004.1, from coordinate 22,062 downwards.
CGAGCAAGAGGACGACTACGGAGGCTCCGGCCATCAGAAGCCTCGATTTCGGTTTTGGTGGAACCGGGGCCGAAGTCACCGAAGCAGCGGCAGCTGTGCCCGTGGCAGGCGTGTAAACGGAACTGACGCGCGAGGGGCCTGAGCCCGATTGCACGGCGGAATCCGCGGGCGCGGAATACGCGGAGGTTCGAGCGGCGGTGCGGCCGGAATCGGTGTCGCGTTTGAGGCGCGCGAGATCGGCGCGCATGTCCGCAGCGTGCTGATAGCGGAGATTGCGATCCTTTTCGAGCGCTTTGGTGATGATTTCCTCGAGCTTCTGCGGAATATCCGGATTCACGCGGCCAGCCGGCGGCGGCTCGCGGTTCAGAATGGCTTCCTGAATCACGCCGGTGGTATTGCCGGTGAAACCCTGGCGGCCGGTGGCCATCTCGTAAAGGACCAAGCCGAATGAAAAAAGATCGGTGCGCGTATCGAGCGGCTCTCCGCGAACCTGTTCGGGAGACATATAGGCGATCGTGCCCATCGCGGTGCCAGGACTGGTGAGAAGCGCCGCGGCGGCGTCGACGGTCGGCGAGCTGGAAGTATCGTCGGAGCTTCCAGCGCCGGCTACGGGAAGTTTCGCCAGGCCGAAGTCCAGGATTTTCGCGCGGCCGCGATCGGTGACGAAGATGTTCGCGGGCTTAATGTCGCGATGGACGATGCCCTTGGCGTGAGCGGCGTCGAGGGCGTCGGCGATTTCGGCGCCGAGTTCGAGCATCCGGTCGTTGGGCAGAGGCCGGCCGCTGATGAGGGAGCGAAGCGTCTGGCCGTCGAGATACTGCATGGCGATGAAGAGTTTGCCGTCGTGCTCGCCGATTTCGTAGATAGTGCAGATGTTGGGATGATCGAGCGCGGAGGCGGCCCGCGCTTCGCGCTGGAAACGCTCCAGGGCCTGGCGATCGTTGGCCATATTATCGGGGAGGAATTTCAGGGCGACGAGGCGGCCGAGCTTCGTATCTTCTGCTTTGTAAACCACACCCATTCCGCCGCCGCCCAGTTTATCAACGATGCGATAGTGGGCGACCGTGCTGCCGATAAGAGACGGCTCAGGCATGCGGGAATCTTAGATTGCAGGGACGGGCAAGTCAAACGTGCTGGAGGTGCGCCGAAAACGATATAGGCAAAGACAATGGGGCGGGAATCCGGTAGACTCCGCGCGAAATTCGAAAAGCGAGGATGCGAGTATGAGCGGCGTGGAGCCTTAGGCGGCGATGGGACCGGCCGCGAATGAAATCGGCGAGCGGACGCGGCGGCAAATCGCCGCGCGGTTGCTGCCGTTCCTGTTCCTCCTTTACATCACCAATTACATTGACCGAACCAGCGTGGCCTACGCCGCGCTGGGGATGACCGGCGACCTGGGATTCAGCGACCGCGTGTTCGGGCTGGGCGCGGGGATTTTTTTTCTCAGCTACGTGGCGCTGCAAATTCCCGGGGCAATGCTCTTCGAGCACTGGAGCGCGCGGCGGCTGATCGCGGGGGTGATGATCGCGTGGGGCTCGTCCACGGCGCTGACCGGGCTGGTGCACACGGCGAACCAGCTCTACGGAGCGCGGCTGCTGCTGGGCGCGGCGGAAGCGGCATTTTTTCCGGGCGTCATCGTCTATCTGAGCCACTGGTTCAGCTGCGAAGACCGCGGGAAGGCGACAGGGAATTTCATGAGCGCGATTCCGCTGTCGCAGGCGATGGCGGCGCCGATCGCGGGCTGGGTCATCGGGCAAAGTTTCCTCGGCCTGCAGGGATGGCGGTGGCTGTTCATCCTCGAAGGACTGCCGGCCATCGTGCTGGGAGCCGTGGCGTTTTTCCTGCTTTCGGACAGGCCGCGGGACGCGCAGTGGCTCGCCGCGGAGCAGCGCGAACGGATCGAGGAGAAGCTGCGGCGCGAAAAGCAGGCCACTCCACAGACGATTTCGGTGTGGCAGGCGTTCTGTTCACGGAACGTGCTGCTGCTGGCGGCGGCGAGTTTTCTCCAATACTGCGTGGCGTACGGATTCTATTTCTGGTTTCCCACGATGCTGAAACGCGCGTCTTCGCTTTCGAACATGGGCGTAGGGCTTGTGGGCACGATTCCGTATCTGGTGATGTTCGCTGCCATGATCGCGAATGGATGGCATTCGGACAAACACATGGAGCGCCGGTGGCACTGCGCCGTGCCGATGTTCGTCGCGTCGCTCGGCGCGCTGGGACTGACGGCGCATTTTCCGCGGCTGGCGGTGACGGTGCTGTTTTTCTGCATGATCGCGTTCGTGAATGCGTTCCTGCCGGTGTTCTGGGCGATCCCGACGACGCTGCTGAGTCGTTCAGCGGCCGCGGGGGCGGTGGGGCTGATCAACGGCGTCGCCTCGGTCGCCGGGTTCGCTTCGCCCTTCCTGCTGGGATATCTGAGCACTCGGACCGGATCGTTCAACGCGGGAATGTTCGCGATTATGGCCGCGGGTATTGCCGGAGGGCTGCTGATATTCTTGGTACCAAAATCGGCGCAAAGACCGGCGAACGAAGGAACGGGGTGAAAGGTACATTCGCGCAAAGTTCGAGAATAATGAAAATAAATCTCTAGGAAGGACGAAAATCTTGCAAGTGGTCAATTATGTAGAGAGAAATCGTCCAAGGTAAAAAAGTGTCAGGGGGGATTTTGGGAAGTTGAGTAGGATCAGCGGGTTGGGATGGGGGTAATAGAACCAGGGGAGAGGGACGAGTCGGAAGGGATGCGGGATTTTATGCCACGAGCATGAGGAAACGGGTCAGTCTGAATTTTGACTTATTCTGCCGCGAACAGGAAAATTCAAACTGCCCCGCCAGCGTGTAAGGGAACGGGCAGTGACTCACGTTAGGATTTAACGACCAAATCTGCCAGCAATCCACCCGATAATCAGACCACCCACGGCACCTGATGCGAGAATTGGAGCCGTAGCTTTCGTGATGATAGCGTCAGGGAGGCTCAGAAGGATGCCAAGGAACAACCCGACAACCCAGCCCGGCCAAGGCAGCCGTATATTCGAGATTACGAATCCGAGACCGAAACGCGCGATAAACGCGCCGAGCATGGCCGCTCGCTTGTCGGGAAAGCTCAGAGGAATCATCAGCGCTGTATCCAGACCACCGAAGACCAGCCCACAGAGTACGCCCAGAGAAATCCTTGACATTGCTTATTCCTCCAGCCGTCCTTCTAACAGGTTTACTGTCTCGAATGCCAGTCATTTCTCCTGCGAAATCAGAATGAGTCATTACCAGAGAACGCGTTGACATTTTGGAGAGCATGCCGTAGTGTAGAAGTTTGTCCGCGGACAAACGAAGTGGTTTGAAGCGATGGGAAGCGCAGAGTAACTGCTGAGTAGGTCCCGCCGGCAATGCCTGAACAAGGCTGAGAAATTCTCCAGGAACTAGAGGACTAGATACTAATGATGCGGACTTATATCCCACGGGGCCGCGACGCGGAAGAACTGGCCGTCGGCAAGCAGTGGTTCGTGGTGGACGCGACGAACCAGGTGCTCGGGCGGCTGGCGGCGCGCGTGGCACGCGTGCTGATTGGCAAGGACAAGCCGAGTTTTACGCCTCATATTGACTGCGGCGACCACGTGGTGGTGATCAACGCGGAAAAGATTCGTCTGACGGGGAACAAGCTGGACCAGAAGATCTACCGTCACCACAGCGGATACCCGGGCGGGCTGAAGGAAATTCCTGTGCGGCGGCGGATGGAGCATCATGCGGATGAAGTGATTCGCGACGCCGTCCTCGGGATGCTGCCGAAGAATAAATTGCGCGCGCATCGCGCGAAGAAATTGCGGGTGTATATCGGGGACAAGGATCTGGCGAGGCACGCTGGGCAGAAGCCGCAACCGCTGGCGAATTAGGCGCGACATATCTGCAGGGCATCCCGACCGAAGACGTCGGGACGCAAAATGCGCGAAAGCCGTGCCCTGACAAGACGCGACGATAGTAGGGATTCAAGTTTTCAGAAACGACGGGGAGGGATATTGAGCACGTCTGCCAATCCGAATGAAAGAGAGAAGAACGAGCAGTTCTACGGCACGGGCCGCCGGAGGGAAGCGGTGGCGCGAGTTTTTATCCGCATGGGAACGGCGCTGTTCACGGTGAATGGCCGGCCGGTGGACGAGTATTTCCGGAACGTCGCGTGGCACACGGCGGCGGTGGAGCCGCTGAAGTTCACGGAGACGCTGCAGCAGCTCGAAGTGAAGTGCACGGTGAAGGGCGGCGGCGTCGGCGGGCAAGCCGGAGCGATCCGATTGGGGCTGGCGCGCGCGCTGGCGAAATTCAACGCGGAGTTGCGCCAAGGACTGCGTAAAAACGGTTTTCTGACGCGCGATTCGCGAATGAAGGAACGGAAGAAGTACGGACAGAAGGGCGCGCGGCGTAGATTCCAGTACAGCAAGCGTTAAAGACAGTGGTCAGGGTTCAGTGATCAGTAGCAGAAATTAAATTCGCGGCCGGAAAGGAACCGGCAAAAAAGGATGCTCTCCGGCAGCCCGGGGCCAAGCATCCCTTCACAGAGGAGGTCGATTGGTAGAAATTACGATGAAGGAGTTGCTGGAGGCTGGAGTGCATTTCGGCCACCAGACGCGGCGCTGGAATCCGAAGATGAAGGAATTCATTTTCGGGGAACGCAACGGCATCCACATTATTGACCTGCAGAAAACCCTCAAGATGTTCCGCGAAGCCTCGCGGAAAGTCAGCGAGTACACATCACAAGGCCGCGTTGTGCTGTTTCTGGGCACGAAGCGCCAGGCACAGGAAGCCATCGCCGAAGAGGCGAAGCGATGCGGGATGTTTTTCGTGAATCACCGCTGGCTCGGCGGGACGCTGACGAACTGGGCGACGCTGCAGAAATCCATCAAGCGGCTCAAGACGATCAAAGCCATGGTCGAGGACGGGCGCGTGAACACGCTGCCAAAAAAAGAAGCGGCGCGGCTCGACCGCGAGTTGAAGCATTTGAAGCAGAATTTCGACGGCGTCGAGAATATGGCGGCGCCGCCGGACATGATTTTCGTCGTCGACCCGAACAACGAAGTGAACGCGGTGAAGGAAGCGCGGCGCATGGGCGTGCCCGTGGTCGCGGTGGTGGACACGAACTGCGATCCGGATCTGGTGGACTGGATCATTCCGGGGAACGACGACGCGCTGCGCGCGATACGGCTGTTCACGTCGAAGATTGCCGACGCGGTGCTCGCCGGTCGCCAGCAGTACGAGCAGTCGCAAATTGCGCAGCAGAAGGCCGTGGAGGGCGAGGCAGGCGCGGAAGAGGGCGTCGAATACGTGGATACGAGCCGCTTCGAGGTTTACGAGAAGCAGGAAGGCGACTTCGTGGATCAGGAGCCTGTCGCGGAATTCACGGCGGAAGAGGCCACTGCTGCTCCGGCAGAGAACGGCGAAGCAGAAAAGCCGCAGTGAGCGGCTGAAGGCTTCAATTTTTCTTCGACATTTTCCCAGAGCGCTCCGGATGCAAGCGGCGCTGCAGTAACGTTCCGAAATTCAGCGGAAGGAAACGAAATCCGAGATGGCGACACCGCAAGGATCACAAAACATTCCGGCACAGCTGGTGAAAGAGCTGCGCGAGCGCACGGGCGCGGGATTTGCCGCTTGCAAGGACGCGCTGGCAGAAGCCAAGGGCGACCTGGATCAAGCAACAACGATTCTGCGCAAGAAGGGACAAGCCGCAGCGCAGAAAAAATCGCAGCGGGCGACTTCGGAGGGAATGGTCGGCAGCTACATTCACGCGGGCGGGAAAATCGGCGTGCTGGTGGAGATGAACTGCGAAAGCGATTTCGTCGCGCGCACGGAGGACTATCAGAAGCTGTGCCACGACATCGCGATGCACATCGCGGCGCTCGACCCGCGCTTTTTGCGGCGCGAGGAGGTAACGCAGCAGATTTTGGACCGCGAGCGGGATATTTACCGCGAACAGGCGAAGGCGACGGGAAAGCCCGATCCCGTGATCGAGAAAATCGTCTCAGGCAAGATGGAAAAATTCTACGAAGAGAATTGCCTCTATGAGCAGCACTTCATTCGCGACGAAGGCATGACGGTGAAGGAGCTGATCGACCTGGCCATCGCCAAGCTGGGCGAGAATATTACTGTGCGGCGATTCGCGCGGTTCAAGGTGGGCGAAGGCGACGGAGCAAGCGCTGCGCCCGGTGGAACGGAAGCAGACAGCGCGTCTCCGGTTGCGGGTCCGGGCGGAGCAGGTCCGGCTGCGCCGGTTGCAGGAGCAAAGAGCTAGCGGGCTTCAGGTTCCTCTGAAGGATTCCTCGCTGCGGAAGCAGCTTCCCTACAAATGTTTTCGGGCTATTTTTCGAAGGCGGAGGCGCGGGCGCGTTTTCCTCGGCTCGAGGAAACAAACTCCGGAGGAAAAGCGAAGAAGCAAGCGAGCGTGGCGTTGAGCGCGAGGCTTGCGGTCACGCTAATCCACGCCAGTCCGAGACAAATCAGATAGAGAAGAGGTCCGAAGAGATACTGGCGCGTGATGCGGTCGGCGGCGGCGAAATCGGCATTGGCCGCGAGAAGATGATGGTTGCGAGAGGTCGCGTATCGCCAAAGCAAATTGAAAATTACGGCGATGAAAAGGTAAGTGGCATTGAACAGCACCGTAGCGGTTCGCTGCCCTGGCTGGCCCAGATTGGCCGCGAGAACGGCCGTCGGGAATGGGACGGAAGTCACGCCGAGGAGCAGCAAGAGATTGAGAATCAGGAGCAGATCATCGGAGCGCTTGATGTGAGTGAACAGGCGGTGGTGATTGATCCACATAATGCCGATGAAGGCGAAACTGATCACGAAAGAAAAATAGAACGGCCACTGGACCAGAAGCTGATGCGCGAGAGGGCCGCCGCTGGCGTTCGGCACCTTGATGTCGAGAATCAACAGCGTGATGGCGATGGCGAAAACGCCATCGGAAAAAGCTTCCACGCGAGCGGTTTCCGTGATCACAGGTATCCCCCCGGACGTTTGCGAGCGCAAGAGCAGCAGCGGCGCACCAGGGAGCATATTACCTCGGAGCAAAAATCTCTGCTAGAATGCCGCGGGGCTTTGACAGAACGGAATCGCTGACAAATGACGCCATCGAAAATCGCTGCGAAGCTAGGAGTGGGGAAGAAAGCGCCGGTGTACAAACGCATCGTGCTGAAACTTTCGGGCGAATCGCTGCAAGGGCCGCTGGGCTCGGGCATTCACGCGGAAACGGTGGTGGAGATCGCGCGGGAACTGAAGGAAGTCCACGCGCTGGGCGTGCAAGTGGCGATCATGGTCGGCGGAGGGAACATCTTCCGCGGGGCGCGGCAGAAGGCGCTCAGCATTGACCGCGCGACGGGCGATTACATGGGGATGCTGGCGACGGTGATCAACGGGCTGGCGCTGCAAGACGCGCTGGAAAAAATGGGCTGCCACACGCGGCTGATGAGCGCGATCGAAATGCATCAGGTGGCGGAGCCCTTTATTCGCAGGCGTGCGACGCGGCACCTGGAAAAAGACCGCGTGGTGATATTCGCGGCGGGAACAGGGAATCCGTATTTTTCGACGGACACCGCGGCGGCGCTGCGGGCGATGGAAATGAAAGCCGATGTGATCTTGAAGGCGACGCGCGTGGACGGCGTGTATGACGCGGATCCGGAAAAAGTGAAGGGCGCGAAGAAATTCGAGCGGATCACGCACCTGGACGTGATTCAAAAAGGGCTTTCGGTGATGGATTCGACGGCCATTTCGCTGTGCATGGACAACAAGATGCCCATCATTGTTTTCGACATGAACGTGAAGGGGAATTTGCAGCGGGTGGTGCGGGGAGAAAAGGTCGGCTCGCTGGTTTCCGCAGCGGGTTAGGAGATTTTGAGAGGCACGCGATATGACAACGATTGCCAGCACGAAAGACGCCATGGGCCAGGCGAAAGTTCGCATGGAAAAAGCAGTGGAGGATTTTCGCAAGGAGCTCGCGGGCGTGCGGACGGGCCGGGCCAACGTGACGCTGCTCGACCACGTGCGCGTGGATTATCATGGCACGCCGATGCCCATCAACCAGCTGGGCACGCTCTCGGTGCCCGACCCGGCGATGATCATGATTTCGCCGTGGGACCCGACCGCCGTGCCGCTGATTGACAAGGCGATTCGCACATCGGACTTGGGTCTCAATCCGACTTCGGACGGCAAAGTGCTGCGCGTGCCGATCCCGTCGCTGACCGAGGAGCGGCGCAAGGATCTGGTGAAGATGATTCACAAAGTGCTCGAAAATCATCGCACCGCGGTGCGCAATATCCGGCGCGACATCAAAGAAGCGATCGAGAAACTCGAGAAAGAAAAGAAAATCAGCGAGGACGAAAAGAAGCGTTCGCTCGATGAGCTGGAGAAGCTGACGCACGCGGAGACGAAGAAGGTCGAAGACCTCTCCGCTGCTAAAGAGAAGGAAGTCCTCGAAATTAAGTAGCTAGGTGAAGTCTCTGCTCAGGGCAAATCCTCAGAGGCCCTCGTAGTGGGTCTGTTTCCGATTACCCCATTGACCGAACATTCGACCGTTGAGTGGCTAGGGAAGAGACCCTTGAAATGGGTATCTAAAAGGGACACCCTATCGTAGTTGGCATAGGTGTCAAACGAGCGTCAGCATACGATAGGCGGTATGAAGGTCGGCTTGTACACCTTTCCAGTGGTAGCTCTGTTGATATCGTGCGGGACGGTTGTCCAACATGTGCGGGAGCGAGATTTCCCAGCTCTCGGCCACGTAAGTAGCGTGAGCGTCGTAGATAAAGACGGAAAAGGGCCGTTGGTCAAGATCACCGATCAGCAAAAAATCTCCGAAATCGTCGCCTTCGTTGATTCCCACAGGAAGGGTTGGGAAACTACATGGTACGGGATTCCTGTGCCAGCGGTGACCGCGGAGTTTTACACTGGAACCGAGTTGAAAGGAAGCTTTGGGGCCGGTCGTGACTTTTTTGAGACCCAACGGTCAGGCATCTTCTGTTCGCAACAAGCATCGGCGAATGACGTTCGGCACTTTCTCGATCTGTTGGGTGTGGATAGGATCCCCGCACCGTAATCGAGCCTCGCGTCCCAGAGCGTAACTCTTGGTGAGTCGACTTATCGACCGCGCCCCTTTTGTCTGGGCTGACGTCGCGAGCGTGGCGCGAGAAGAGCCAGTGATGGCCCTCAAGGTCCTCCACTCCGTGCTGCCGTTCGCCGTATTCGGCCCTCGTCTGAGCTGCGTCAGGGCTTGCGCGCAGGGCGCAGGTTCTTGATGAAGAGGAGGAGGGAAGAGACGCGGCGGGCGTCGGCGGGCTGGGCGCCGAAACGCGCGGTCTGATAAAGCGCCGTGAGCTCGCGCGCAGGGCCAGCGAATTCCGACGCGGGAATCGAAGCAGCGAATTCGAGCGGCGTTTGCGCAGAGGACTTTCGCCAGCCGCGCCGTTCGAGAAGGCGCAACATCTGACGATACTGGAATGCCGCGAGGTCGGCGGAGAGCTCGCCCGCGCGATGCGCGCGGAGGCTCCAACGAATCGCGACGAATCCTCCCATGGCCCTGCCGCGAAAATAAATCAGCAGGAGAACGAGAATAGCGAGCGAGCCGGGGAGCGCGTAAGGCGAATTCGAGAGGCGGGTTTGTGAGAGCTTGATGAAGTCGATCACGGAGCGGCGCTTCGAGGCGAAAGACTCACTGATCGTTTCCGACCACTGGCGCGAGGACGAGCGAAGATTGCGCGCAAGTGAGATCTGGTGCGAATAGTCGTAGTTGATGACCCACTCATTCCAGTTGAGCTGAAACCAATCCCAGTATTTTTCTAGGCGTGCAAGGCCGCCTGAGGCAATTTCGCCGCTGGACGGAGTGGGATCGAACGTGAGCCAGCCGTAGCCCGTGAAATAGACTTCCACCCAGCTGTGCGCGTCGCTCGCGCGGATGATGAAGTCCTTGCCGATTTCGTTGTATTCGCCCGGAAGAAAGCCGGTGACGTAGCGCGCGGGAACGCCCAGCGCGCGAAGCATGATGGTCATCGCCGAGGCGAAATACTCGCAGTTGCCCGCGCGTTTGGCGAAGAGAAAGTAAGCCATCGGGTCGCCGTGATTCATGTCGCGCAGGTCGAGCGTGTAGCGGTAATTCGCGCGAAGATAGTTCTGGATTGCAACCGCCTTGTCGTAAGGCGTGGGAGAGTTCGCGCTGATCTGCTGCGCGAGCTGCGTGATGCGGGGATCGATGTCGGGCAGTTGCAGATAGGTGTCGCGAATTTCCTCGGAATAATTCGTCGAAGTGGCGCGCAGAAGCTGGGGTTGCGCATGGATGATTTGCGACACTCCTTCGTAGCGCAGGCCTGCCATGTCCTGTTGCGGGTTCGAGATCGTGCCCGTGCCATCCAGAAGCAGATATCCGCGCGAATTCGGTCCGATCACTCCTCCGCCACCGAAACCGAAGCGGCCCCACAGCGCCGTAGGATGCGACGCGACAAAAATTGCATCCGTGCCTATGGGCTCTAGCAGCACGGTGTAATGGAGCGGAGAAAACGACCCGGCAGGCACGGGTAAATCTTGAAAACGGTAAGTTCCGGAGGCGTCCGGTGCGATTACAAATGAGTGGTATCTGGGAGAGAACCAGCGCTTGCCGTCGAAGTTCGTCAGTACCGATCCGCGCCAATGGATGTCTTGAGCGCGAATCGGATCGCCTTGCACCTGAACGCGCATCATCAGCGCTTTGCTCTGCAGCATGCGCCCGATTTCGCCGAGAGTCACATTGTCAGAGAAGCCGGTGACAAGATTCGGCTGGGCGTTGAAAGCGCTCAGGTAGCCGGCGGTCCATCGGGGAATCAAGAAGAAAATCAGCAGGCCAATGCTCAGTGCTCCCGCGGCGACGGCGAGCGAAGTCAAGCCGAGGGCGCGTTGCAGGCGATGCGCGGCAGCGCTGCCGGGCTCGAGCGCAGGCGAGACTGCGCCGGCGGAACTGCGGCGAATCTCCATGCCGACGAAACTGGCAACGGCTAGAAACAGAAAAATGGCGAGGGAAACGATGAAAGCCGTATTCACCGTGAGGATCGCGGACGCGAGCATGGCCGCAAAGGCAAGAAGGGCGAGGAAGATGAAATCGCGCATCGTGCGCGAAGAGTAGAGGCGCACGATAGTGGCAAAGATGAGGAGATGGACTGCGGCCAGCAGGCCGGAATACAGCAGGGGATTCGATGAGCCCGCGGCGAAGTCGCGCGAAAAAAACCACAAATCGATCGGGAAGAACATGAAGTAGGCGAGGACGAGCGCGGTGGCTGTGCGCGAAGTGAGTTCAGCGGAATTGCCGCGCCACAAGCGGAGGCCTTTGTAAACGATCGCGGTGGCCGCGAGAATGTTGGTCAGCACGTCGAGCTTGTTGGTGGCGATGAGGGAGAAAATGCCGGTGGCGGTGAGCAGGTATAGAGACACCTCGAAATAGCGCTGGATGGCGGGAAGAGGCTGATTGCGCGCCGCCAGAGTAGAGGCTGCTGCCATCCATCAATTTTAGCATTGCAAAGGGGGCGCGAAATGCGAGAGGCACGAACCCGTTACTGCGATGGGAACCGGAGCGCCGCGCGGCCGATTTTGCGTGTGGCGCTGGAGATGGGAATCTCTGCCAGTTTCGTGAGCGGGAGAATCCGGCTGCCCGAGAGCTGAGGGAGTTTGGCGACGCGAATCAGAAACGGGAGAAGCGTGAGTTTGCGGAATGTGACGGCGTGGCTCGCTGGCGGCAGAGCAGCGAAGTGATTGGACGTGATGCCGGTTGTGGCGCGCAGATGGAGCGCAAGCGTGCGCGCGGGATCGAGATCGTCTGCGATTTCGGCGGCAGGGAATTGCCACATGCGAGAGAAGATTGCGGCATCGTGGCTGCCCGGAGATTTAGTAAGGAGCGTCCGGCCCTGACTGTCGAGAAGTATGGCGGCTGCGATACTCATCGGCACGGTTGCCGGTTTTCTGCGCGGCGAAGGGATTTTCCCCGAAAGGCCAAGTGCGTTAGCGCGGCAGAGATGCGCCACCGGGCAAATATCACAATGAGGCGCGCGAGGCGTGCAGATGGTTTCGCCAAGTTCCATCATGGCCTGATTCCAATCGCCGGGGGAATGCAAGGGCAGAAGGAATTGCGCGAATTCAGCAAGTTTGCGCCGTTGTGACGGAGCACCTATATCGCCGCGAAGGGCGAAGAGACGAGCAAGAACGCGTGAAACATTGCCGTCGAGGGCGGCGAGCGGAGTGTCGTAAGCGATGCTGAGGATTGCGGCCGCGGTGTAATGGCCTATTCCAGGGAGCGCGAGAGCTTCGTCGAGAGACTTCGGAAACTCCCCGTCATGTTTGCGCACAATTTCGCGCGCCGCGCGACGCAGGTTTCGCGCGCGGCTGTAGTAGCCGAGTCCCGCCCAGTATTTCAGGACTTCGCCTTCGCGCGCGCGGGCCAGCGATTCGACATTGGGGAAGCGGCGAAGGAATCGCTCGTAGTAGGGAATGACGGCGGCGATGCGCGTCTGTTGGAGCATGATCTCCGCGACCCAGATGCGATAAGGATCGCAGCCGCTGCGCCAGGGAAGCGCGCGGCGATTCGCGCCATACCACGCGAGCAAGCGGCGGCGAATCGCAACGAGTTGGCGCGCCGGCAGTTTCACGGTGTGCGCCATTCTCGCACAGCCTGTGGCGAGGCTCCACTAGAGCGAATCGAGAAAGATGAAGTAGGAAGAGCTCCACATGGACGTGGGGATTGTGCCGCGAGGCTGAGCCGTAAGGATAATCTTGAAACATTCTGTTTCTTCGGCGAGAGAATGCAAAAAGGCGGAGCCCGAATTTTCGCGCTCGGGCTGGATGAAGGCGAGTTCGCGCAGAACGTCGTAGACGATATCGTCAGCGGTCGTCATCGGAGTGGTCGTGCGAGGCGAACGGAACTGCATCACGGCGCCCGTGTCGTAAAAATGCCAGGTAATGCAGGCGGCGAGAGAAACGGCGCGCTCGAAACGCGCATTCTGCATTTGCTCCTCAGATTGCGATGCAGCGCGGCCCAGGCACGGGTCTAGCGCGAGAACGAGACGGCGTTCATCTTCTCGCGCGAATTCGCGAATCTTCAGCGTGCCCGTCTTCGCCGATGATTTCCAGTCAACAAATCTCGCGCTGTCGGTGGGCAGATAGTCGCGAATGGAATACAAATCGTGGCCGCGGCCGCGGTGGAGACTTTCCATTTCCCCGCTGAGCAGGGGGAGGATTTCGAAGAACTCGTCAGTGGGCTCAACACGCGGATATACGACGAGCTCAAGTTCGGATTCGACGCGCCGCGTTTTTTCAAGGAAGCCGAAAGGGAACTTCGTGCGAATGCCGAAAGCGTCCTGGCGATAAACGCCCCGGCGAGGGAACAAGAGTTCGACTTTCTGGCGCGCCGAGCTTTCGTGGGGAATGTAGGGGAAATACACCGGTCGCGAGAGGATTTCCGCGCCTTCCTCCTCCTGCAAACCCACGATGCGAAGGGAAAAGGATGGCGTAATGGATTTTTCGTTGCGAACTTCCACGGTCGCAAGGATGGGTTGCTCGGCAAAAACGTGCTCGGGCAGTTCGATGTTCAACTCAAGACCCATCAGGACAGCGTAGGAAATGATTCCGGAGACGAGAATCCCCGCGATGAGGCAGGACAGAATCAGGAACAGGAGATTGTTGCCAGTGTTGACTGCGGCGAGGACGATGATGAAAATGGCGGCAAGATAGATGCCTCCTTCGCGCGTCGGACGGTAGTCCACTTGATAGAGAAGCCAGCGGAGGCTCGTTCGGCGCGCCATCTTCGGCACGATGGCCACAGCGACCCATCCCGACAGCAAGAGGGCGAGGATCGCGGAACCCCACGCGAAAATCGGACGGCCGGACTCCGACATGGCAACGGAATAGAGCGCGAGAAGAAGCGCGAGGGCGAGTGTCGCCATGGCGACGGCGAAGTTGCGCCAGCCCGCCGAGGCGGGCCAGCCGGGCTTGTCGCGCCCGCGCCACCAACGCAGGAGTGGTAACTCAGCCATCGTGTGGGCCATCAAAGAGGAACGCGGGTCGTATCCATGATTTCGGTGAGGATGGATTCGGCCTGCCCGGAGCGCTTCTGCGTCGAGGTGTAACGCGAACTGACCACGATGCGGTGCGCGAAGACGGGCAGGATGAGCTGTTTGAAGTCGTCGGGGATGCAGTAATCGCGGCCTTCGAGGAACGCACGGGCCTGCGCGCCGCGATAGAGCATGACCGAACCGCGCGGGCTGACGCCGAGGCTCAACTGTTCGCTCTGCCGCGTCCGCTCGACGATTTCGAGGGCGTAGTCGAGCAAACTTTCGTCCACGCGCACGCCACGGACGGCGTCCTGCATGGCGATCAGCTCAGCAGCCTCCATGACGGGCGGAAATTCCTCCGCAGCCGCGCCGGAATTGCTCCGCAGAATCTCCTTTTCGCTTTCGCGCGCTGGATAGCCCATGCGAATGCGCATGAGGAAACGGTCCATTTGCGATTCGGGAAGCGGATACGTGCCGTGATGCTCGATGGGATTCTGCGTGGCGAGAACGAAAAAAGGCTGAGGAAGCGGGTGCGTGTGGTTGTCCATCGTGACCTGAGCTTCGTTCATAGCTTCGAGAAGCGCGGACTGCGTTTTCGGAGTCGTGCGATTGATTTCATCGGCGAGCACGATATTGGCAAAGAGTGGCCCGGGCTTGAATTCGAATTCCTCGCGCGAAGGATTGAACACGCTAATGCCGATGACGTCGTTGGGCAGCATGTCGGACGTGAACTGAATTCGCTGGAAGGAGCAGTGAAAGGCGCGCGCGAGAGTCTGCGCCAGCGTTGTCTTGCCGACGCCCGGGACGTCTTCGATCAGCAGGTGGCCGCGGGCGAGCAGTGCGACGAGGGAAAGCTGGATGACGTCCTCTTTGCCCTTGATGACGCGCCCGATAGCGGAATGAAGCTGGGCGAGCTTCCCATTGATGGTGGTGGCCGTCGTTTGCAAATCGTCCGTCCTTTTGTGCGATAATGCTGCGAAGCTTCGCCGTGGGCGATTAGCTCAGTTGGTTAGAGCGTTCCCCTCACACGGGAGAGGTCCAAGGTTCAAGTCCTTGATCGCCCACCATTCCCGCCTAGTCTGCCGGCCGCGATTCCAGCCCGAAAACTCCTTGAGCGCGTGGATCGCTCGGCGTATGATCCCGCGCGAACCGAAAATCCCATTTTAACGGAAATCGCATGACAATGATTTGGCGTTTTCTGAAGGTGTTCACGCTGGGTACATGGGTCGGGAGCATGATTTTCTTCGGCTTCGTCGCCGGCGTGCTTTTTTCGCAGCTCAAAAATCCCGATGACGCTGGGAATATCGTCGCGATACTTCTGTGGGGATTGCACATGCTGGGGATCGTCGCCGCGATTGTTTATCTGGCGGTGGCGTTCTTAGCGGAGCGATCGTGGAAAGCGCTAGTCCGGCCCGCATCAATTCTTGTGGAATTAATGCTCCTGGTGATTCTGGTTTCGCAGCTCTGGATTATGCCGACGATGGACCACTTGCGGCAGCAGATGGGCTCTTATGCGGCGACCGCTCCGGGCAGTCCGTTGCGGCAGCAATTCGATAATTTGCATGTAGTCTCCGTGCGCTTGGAGACAGGCGTGTTGATTGCGGGCATCGTCGCGTGGTTCTTGACGGTTTGGCAGAAGACGCCAGCGCTGCTCGCAAAGGCTGATTCCACTTCAATCCCCGCGAGTAGATAAACGCTCGAGGAGACCTTTTACCGGGCTGTTCTTGTCTTGGCCAATCGCCTCCGTTGAGCCGTGGTCTTCTTCGTGATTTTGCGGGCATTCTTGCCGGCGAGTTGAACGGCGCGCCACATATACCACGCCGCGACGGTGCGATATGGTCGCCAGCGTTCGCCGAATGCAGCGAGCTCGCGCGGCTTTGGAATTTCTTTCTTGCCATAGGTGAGCGCGAAGCCCTTCTGCACGCCGTAATCGTGGATGGGCAGAACGTCGGGGCGGCCGAGGCGGAAGATCAGGAACATCTCGACGGTCCAGGCGCCAACGCCGCGGACGGAATCCAATCGCTCGACGAGTTCTTTATCAGACATTTCTTGCGCTTGCCTGAGGGTCGGCACAATCCCTTCGATTGTCCTTTGCGCCAGATCCCTGACTGCGGCGGTTTTTGCGCCGGATAGTCCTGCCTTGCGCAATTTCCGCCTATCAATGCGGAGAATTTCCTCGGGAGTGGGACAGCGGCCATTGGCGCTCAGCGCCTTTACGCGCCCGAAGATCGTCTCGGCGGCTTTCCCTGAAATGCTCTGATAGACGATAGCTTCGAGCAGAGCTTCGTAGGGACTCTGGGCTTCCTCGATTTCCAGCTTGAATTCGACGGACTTCGCGATCAGCCGGCCGAGGCGGCGATCCGCATTGGACAAATGCTCGATGGCGCGCTTGTGGTCGAAAGACAAGAGAGATTTTTCGCTCATGGATGGACAGTCAGAATACGATAGCGAGTCGCGGGACACAACTTGCGAGAGGTGAAAGACGAAGGTGCGATGATGAAAACAGTTTGGCGAGCGGTCATCGAAATAGGCTTTATCCTGTTCTTGTTTTACTCAAACCTTCTGATGGGTCAGTTCGAGCTCTCCGGGAACGGGCAGAACTATGGCTTGGCCTGGGCCGTCCGGGACATTTTTACGGGCGCCAATTTCATCATCGGTTTGATAGCTGCGCTCATCGGCTATGTCGTTGTTGAATTTCTTCGGAAGAGATTCCAGGGCAAAATTTAATCGAGGGATCGAAGTCGGCGGGCCCCAAAGCGAAGCCGTCGCCAAGCGGGCGGCCATCAAACGGCCAAGCGGACCAGCTATGCTAGTATCAGTCGCTCATGCAAACAGGAATTATCGGACTGGCGCAGACCGGAAAGACCAGTTTATTCCACATTCTCACCGGCGCGAGGGTTGAGACGAAAACGCAGCCGGGACAAACGCACGTAGGAATCGCTCGCGTGCCGGATGCACGGCTGCTCAAGCTGGCGGAGTTATTCAAGCCGAAAAAGCTAACCTACGCGACCGTCGAATACGTGGATATCGGCGGATTGCAGAAAGATCGCGCGAAGGACTCAGCGTCGCTCGTGCCGTTGCGCGAGGCCAACGCGCTGATGCATGTGGTCCGGCTGTTCGAGAACCCCTCCGTGCCGCATCCCAGCGGAAGCATTGACGCGATGCGCGACATTGAAAGCGTCGAGATCGAGCTGATGCTGAATGATCTGGAGCAGGCGTCGCGCCGGCTCGAACGCGTTGAGAAGGATCTCAGGAAGAAAAAAGATCCGGTGGCGGAGCTTGAGCGCGACATCCTGGCGCGGTGCGTGAAGGCGCTCGAAGCGGAAATGCCGCTCCGGCAGCTCGAATTCAAGCCCGATGAACAGAGGATGCTCAACGGCTTCATGTTCCTTACGCGGAAGCCGACGTTGTTTGCGCTCAATCTCGGCGACGAGGACGCCGCGGACATGCAGCGGGCGATCGAGAAGCATAATCTCGCGCGCATGAAGGATAAGCCGGGAACCGCCGTCGTTCCGTTCTGCGGCAAGGTGGAATCGGAACTTGTGGATTTGAATCCAACGGAAGCGGCGGAGTTGATGGCGGCGTATGGCTTGGCGGAGCCTGGACGAGACCGCATCTTGCGCGCGACGTATCAACTGTTGGGATTGATCTCGTTCCTCACGTGCGGCGAGCCAGAATGCCGCGCATGGACGATTCCGCGGGGCACATCGGCGGTCAAAGCTGCCGGCGCAATCCACAGCGACATTGAGCAGCATTTCATCAAGGCGGAGACTGTCGGCTGGGAAGACTTGCTCGCCGCGGGGAGCTGGCCCGCGGCGCGCGAACGAGGGCAAGTAAGGCTCGAAGGCAAGGAGTACACCGTGGAGGACGGCGACGTCATTCTATTTCGCCATTCCGGATAATTCGCAGGCGTTAACCAAGTCCGGGGCTGTGCTGGCATTGGCGCTGGCGCTCGGCATTCTCGCCGGTGCTGCGGATTTGGCGGGCGGATACCTCTTCACACTTCGCCAGTGGTCGCGAGAATATCTGAAATATTTCATCGCGCTTGGCGCGGGCTTCATGCTCGCTGTCGTGTTTCTCGAAATGATTCCGGAGGCGATGCGCGTCGTTTCCGAGCGACCGATCTTGGTTGACCCCGAAACGGCGCGTCTCTCCGGCGTGGCTGCCCAGGTGCTGCTCCTGGTTCTCGCCGGCTATCTGTTGGTTCATTTTTTTGAGCACACGCTGGCGCCGCATTTTCATTTTGGCGAGGAAACGCACCTGCACGAGATGGCTGCTTCTCATGTGGGGTACACGGCAGTGCTCGGGCTGGCGATTCACACGTTTTTTGACGGAGTCGCGATATCGTCTGGATTGCTTGTTTCCCGTTCGCTTGGGATTCTGATCTTCGTCGCCGTGTTCCTGCACAAATTGCCGGAAGGATTCACTGTCGCATCGCTGATGATGGCGAGCGGCCAGGGAAAACGCAGGGCGTTCTATTCTTCAGCGGTTCTGGGAGCTGCAACTTTGGCCGGCGTGGGATTGATGTTTATCTGGACGGCGCAGGTGGGAATCGCGCTCCCCATCAGCGCCGGTGTGGCTCTCTATGTCGCTGCGTCGGACTTGATCCCGGAGGTGAACCGCGAGCCGGGGCCGGGAATGGCCATCCTGGTATTTATCGGAATTGCGTTCATGCTGGGGTTGAAGCTGATTTTTCACGTCTAACCCGAATATAAAGAACTTATTATCAATCGCTTGTAAGAACGGCCTCGTGCGCCATGGGTATTACTATCTGCTCGAACACGATCCCATCTGCTGCAACTTTATGTCCCGACAAGTGTTAGATACAATGTGGCGATTATGGCCAGGACCGACGTCCAACTGATGCTGGACGTGAAGGCGGGGGACGAACTGTCCTTCGAGCTCTTGCTGCGGAAGTATCGCTTGCCGCTGGTGAATTTCCTTTGCCGCATGGTGAAGGATCAGGCCACGGCGGAGGATCTGGCGCAGGAAGTTTTTCTTCGCGTCTATCGTGCGCGGAAGGAGTACGCGCCGAGCGCGAAATTCACGACGTGGCTTTTCCGGATCGCCACGAACCTGGCGCTGAACGCGATTCGCGATGGGAAGCACCAGCAAATGCACATCTCGATTGATTCGCGGGAGGAAGACGAAGCGCCGCTCGAGGTCCCGGCGCGGGAAGCGCGCGCCGATGACCGGCTCATCGAACGCGAACGGAATGAGATGATTCGGCGAGCCGTCTATTCGCTCCCCGAAAAGCAGCGCGCCGCGGTAGTGCTGCACAAATATCAGGAACTGGATTACTCGGAGATTGGGAAAATCCTAGGGTGTTCGGAAAGCGCGTTAAAATCGCTGCTGTTCCGCGCCTATGAGGCTCTGCGGGTGGAATTGGCGCTGGTGGTCGCAAAGCCAGCGGCGCATCCCGCAGGGGAGGGGAGAGGCATATGAATTGTGAAAAAATTTCGGGCGGATTGATTGCTTACCTTGACGGCCGCGCCAGCGCGGAGGAGCGCCACGACGTCGAAGCGCACCTGAAATTGTGCGCCGCGTGTCGCGAGCGCGCCGAAGAGGTTCGGCGGCTGTGGCACGTGATGAGTGAAGCCCCGGTGATTGAACCCTCGTTGGGCTTTGATGCGCGTTTGCGTCAGCGTCTTTCTGCCGAGCCGCAACGTAAAGCGTGGGGCTGGCTGATACCTGCGCCACGGCTGTCGTTTGCCGTCGCATTGCTCGCGATTCTCTCAGTATGGGTGGCTGCGCGGCAGCCTCTGGTTGAACCGGCTGGTGGGAGCGAGGCGCAATTCCGCATGATCAAGGATCTGGGCGT
Source organism: Candidatus Acidiferrales bacterium (assembly GCA_035934545.1). Taxonomy (GTDB): domain Bacteria; phylum Acidobacteriota; class Terriglobia; order Acidiferrales; family UBA7541; genus DAHUXN01. Next base: position 2,211 of record DASYXV010000004.1, on the reverse strand, counting down.
GCTGGAAAATTACGATGTTCTGAAGAATTTCGAACCGCTTTCCGACCTGCCCGCGGCGCAAGAGATTCACGATCAGTCGCAGCCGCAGCAGGATGACGCCTCGGATCCAGGGAGCGGCACGAGCGATTGAGGATGCGAAAACTGCTCCAATTCGGAGTTGCGCTAACGGTGGTTCTTCTGGCGGCATCAGTTGCCCGGCCGGCGTTTGCCCAAAGAGGTTTTGGAATGCAACGAGTTCAGCAGCGCCAGCGCGCCCGGCGCCCGTTTCCTCCGCCACCGAGATCTGAAAAGAACGCGAAGCCGCAGGGCAAGCCGAATGCGCGCGGCATGATGGGTTTGCCGCCTAAGTGGGTGGAGAATCTGCGGAATATGTCTCCCGAAGAACAAGAGCGTTTTATGCAGAATGACGCTCGTTTCAGGAGCCTTCCGACAGAACGGCAGGAGCAGATCCGAAGAAACCTTGGCCGCTGGAACCAATTGACGCCGCAGCAGCGTGACGCGCTGCGGAGCCGGGCCCAGATTTTCAATCGCCTGACACCCGAAGAGCGCGAGGAAGTGCAGCGCGACTTGCTTCCGCGATGGCAGAAACTGCCGCAAGAGAGAAGGGAACTCATTCAGGGCCGATTGCGCGTCCTGGGCGGGATGTCGCCGGAAGAGCGTCAGAAGAAACTGCAAGATCCGGAGTTCATGCAGGGTCTCGACTCAAACGAGCAAGACCTGCTGCGGAAATTGAGTGACCTGCGGTTGGGACCCGGCGCAAACCCAGCGCAATAATCGTTCCGTTCCGCCACTGCTGTCATCCGCTCCAGTAATCCTTACAACACAATTGTGTGAACAACCTGCAATCGTGTGTCTAGCGGTTGTCGTCGCTCTGGCTCGGCAATACAAGTAATTGTGCTTTCGCCGGGCGAAGGGCGAGGAGCCAGCCGGCGGAAGCGCGAAAAAAAATTACTTTTTCGCACGATTCCACTTGACAAGGAAAAGCGTCCGCGTAGAATCGTGCGCCAAGTGGGAGAAAGTGGTACAAAGTGGTTGGGGTGAATGCAACACAGAATCACGACGATCGCCACAGGACATGCGCTGAATGCTGCGGGGAAGCTATCGGGCAACGGTGGACGAGAAGGGGCGGGTGAAGATTCCCGCCGATTTTCTCGCCGAATTGCGCCGCTTGGGCAAGCGCTTCTACGTGACCAGCGAAAACGGCGAATTCGCGCGCGTCTATCCCATGAAGGCCTGGGACGAGATCGAGAAGCGGCTCGCCAGGCTTTCTTCGCACAATCCGTTCAAACAGAAGTTCCTGGAGCGGTCGAATTATTTCGGGCAAGTGGTAGAGCTTGACGGGCAGGGTCGCATCTTGATCCCGCCTGTGCTTCGGGATACGGCGCAGATGAGGGGCGAAGTCAGCGTCAACGGGCAACTGACGTACTTGGAAGTCTGGAATCATGCCCGGTTCCTGGAGCATTTGAAGGCGAATCCGATCACGCCGGAAGACGTGAAGGCGCTGGACGACTTGGGCATCTAGATTTTGAGCGTGCTGCATACCCCGGTCCTGACCGAGGCCATCATCCGGTGGCTGCGGATCAGGCCGGAAGGGACCTACTTGGATGCGACAGTGGGAACCGGCGGACACGCTCTGGAAATCGCCCGGCGATTGGCATCGGGGCTGCTGGTGGGGCTGGACCGCGACCCGCACGCACTGGAAATCGCGCGGGAACGGCTGAGGGAATTCGGGGAAAGAGTGACGCTGGTGCAAACGGATTTTTCAAAGATCGGCGAGGTCGCGGCGAGCCTGAAATTGCCGCCGCTTGATGGAGTAGTCGCCGACCTGGGCGTTTCGACATTGGAGCTGGACACGCCGGAGCGCGGCTTTTCATTCCGCTGGGGCGGGCCGCTCGACATACGCATGAATCCAGCGCAGCCGCTGGTGGCGGCGGAGATTGTGAACGAATGGCCGGAGCAGGATCTGGCCAACGTGCTCTACCAGTATGGGGAAGAGTACGAATCACGAAAGATCGCCAGGGCGATTGTGCGGGCGCGGCCGATCCGCGACACCGAGCACCTGGCAACGGTTGTGGCAGGGGCCCGAAAAGCAAGGGGAAGGCAGAGACTGCATCCCGCGACAAAAACGTTTCTGGCGCTGCGGATAGCGGTGAATCGAGAGTTGGAGGAACTCGGGCAGTTTCTCAGTCGGACCCCCGCCACTTTAGCTTC
>DASYXV010000068.1:0-1606 GCA_035934545.1 Candidatus Acidiferrales bacterium | reverse complement strand
CGCGATTTGCCGCTGAGTTATTTCGCGCCCAACGCCACACCGTAGAAGGCGGCCAATCCTGCAGTTCGCCCCTTGTATTCGTCGAACTAAGCTTTTTGCCAATAATTAGCGATGGCGGCATAGTCGACGTCCGTTTTTGCGGCCGCTTTCACGGCGGAGTAGGCCTCGTGGGCCGCCGCTCCCGCGGGAAGGCGAACGCCGTTCTCCTTGGCCAACTCCATCGCCAGGCCGATGTCTTTAAGCATCAAGCGCAACGGAAAACTCGGCGTGAAGTCCCCCTTCAGAATTGCGGGCGCTTTCACGTCGAGGACCGGCGCTCGGCCCATGCTCGATTGCAACACCTCGATTAATCGCTCGCCGGCAACCCCTGCGCACGTCACAAGCTCCAACCCCTCGGCAAGCGCCTCAACTTCCAACGCCAAAATTAAGTTCATCGCCAGCTTCACTGTTTGGCCCGAGCCGTTGGGACCGAGCAGAAAAAATCGCTTGCCGACGGTCCGCAACACGGGCTCAACGCGGTTGAGAACTTCCTTTTTCCCGCCGATCATGAAGACCAGTTCTCCCTTTTCCGCGCCCCAAGTGCCTCCGGTCACTGGCGCATCCAGAAAATCGGCGCCGCGCTCGGTGCAAGCCTGCGAGACGCGCCGCGCGAGCGCGGGCGACACGGTGCTTGAATCGATCAGCACGCTCCCTTTGCGCAAAGCCGCTAGGGCGCCCTGTTCACCCCAGAGAACCTGTTCCAACGCTGGGGGATCACTGACGATCGTGAATGTGACGTCCGAGGCTGCCGCGACTTCTCGCGGCGAGTTGGCGGCTTTTGCGCCTTCTTTTTCCAGTTGTTCCGCTTTCGAGCGCGTGCGATTCCATACCGTGAGCGGGAATCCCGCTTTCAGCAAGTTCCGCGCCATGGGCAGGCCCATCAATCCCAGGCCAATCAGTCCGACGTTCGGCTTCATGATTTCCTCCTTGTGCGCAGATGAATATAACGGCAGAGGCGACAGGAGGAAACCGGAATCGTCGAGCGATAAAATTCAGAACGGCGAAATCAGAGATTTGCGCGTTTCCGCGACCTCTAGGCGGTGACGGGCGCGGGCTGCTGGGTAATTTCGCGTATGCGCACGATCGAAGGATAAGGAATTTCGATGCGTACGGTCTTGTCGCGGCCCGATTGCGAGAAGCGGTCTTCGAGACGGATGATACTTCCAGAGTCCAGAGCCAGCGTACCGGTCGCGGTCATTTGAACTTCTCCGGCGCGGTAGCTGACTTCCACTCGTTTACCAATAAGTAATATGAACGCGGACATTAATCTAGATTAAAGGGTCGGCCTCCGTTACGTCAATAGTACCAGCAGGTTGGTTGTGGAAATCCTGCCAAAACAGGTCACTTTTACGTGACCAGACTGAATTCGACGCGGTGCCGGAACGGGTCAATACGCTCCGCGCGCACTCGCACCCGGTCGCCCAGATGGAATTCCCGCCTGGAGTCGCGGCCGTTGCGGGGACGGTACGATTGGCTGACGATGGCATGGTCGCTTTCGCGATACTGAAAGCGCTGGCCGAGCGCTTCTTCCAGACGGTCGATGGCCACGAGGCCTTCGACGAAAACT
>DASYXV010000065.1:0-1541 GCA_035934545.1 Candidatus Acidiferrales bacterium | reverse complement strand
CATGGACACCACGGCGGCGACGCCGAATATCATTCCCAGCATGGTCAGCAAGGAACGCAGCTTGTGGATCATCAGGTTGTCGAAGCCCAAGCGGAGGTCAGGCAGCCAGTGGAGCAACGAACGAGGATAGGCCAGGCGCGTTGAATCGATGGGGCGAGTTGGCATCCTCAGGGTGCTCCGGGACTCGGCGCTGGACCGGACGCGCCGGTTTTTTCGGACTTCTGTGTAGGATCAATCAGCGCGACCTGAACACCCTCGTTTAGTCCGTCGATGACGGCCAAGCCTTCGGTTACGTAACGAATCTTGATCTCGCGAGGTTCAAAACCGCCTCCGGTTTTCACATAGACGGTGGCCTTGCCGTCTTTTTGAAATACGGCTTGCCGTGGAACGTACAGCGCATGTTTCAGGGGATCGCCGAGAATGACGAGCCGAGTCGTAAAACCCGGCCGCAGTTCGTCGTTCGCCTGAGCGAGTTGAACGGTGACGCCGAACTTGTGCGCGGAATTGTCGTCGAAGAAAAAACCACCGGACATTCCGGCAAGCGTCTTGATCTTGCCTTGCACGGTCAGTCCTGGCCGGGCGTCGACTTGCACCTCGACGGATTGCCCAATTTTGAGGTTGGCACGATCGGCCTCGCTCACCTTGGCGGCGATTTCCATCTGGTCGATGTCAATCACTTCCGCGACCATCCGGCCGGGGGAGACTTGATCCCCCGCCTGATATTCCGGCAGAGACATGCCGCCGAAAAAGATCCCGCCCGAGGCGTCTTCGTTTTCCTGCACCACCGCCAATCCATTAAGGGGAGACCTCACTTGCATGTTGGCGATATTTTCTTCCGCCTGTTTCATAGCGAGGCTCGCTTTATTGCGTTTCTCGTTGTCGACGGCGATGGTCGCCTGGTTCGACGCGGCGTGCGATTGAATGTCCTGCTGCAACTGTGCGAGCGCCCGTTTTGCCTCATCGAGGGTCAGCTGATTTTTCTCCGCGTCGATGGCGCTGACAATTTCGTGTTTGCTCACGTCCAATTCAGCCTGGCGCACCGCGAAAGTGGCTTTCAGCAGGGCTGTCTGATCTTGAGCGGTCTGTACCGCCGAATCGTCCTTGGCTTTCACAATTTCTTGTTCCGCTTGCGCAAAATCGGAGCGGGCTTGTTCGAGGTTGTATTGTTGTTGGCTGGGGTCGAACGCAACAACAACATCGCCTTTCTTTACCGGAGTGCCCGTCTTGACGAGTTGAATGATTTGCAGGGCGCCTCCGGCGATCGGGGGAGCGATGAGCATCGCGCTTTGCGTGGCGCGCAGTTCGCCCGTCGTATACACCTTGGGCTGAAGTTCACCCTGTTTTACCACGGCGACAGGTATGTCCTGCGTGGAAGATTGAGAGGCGCCGCTGGCCGCGCATGAAGCGAGGTTCACCGTCGCGAGCGCGAAGAGCACGAGAGGGCCGAACGGAATGTTTTTCCAGTCCATTTCTATAACGTTAGTCGGAAGCCGCCGGTTCTTGCAGCGCCACGCGCTCGCCGGGTTGCAATCCCTTCGCAA
>DASYXV010000064.1:0-56363 GCA_035934545.1 Candidatus Acidiferrales bacterium | reverse complement strand
ATCCCGCACATGCAAAGGCAGCAGCGCCGCTTGTTCCGGATTGTACTCTTGAAACGGCATCGATCCTCACCTCTGCCCTCTTTGTGCACCATCCTTCGCCGCTTTGCAATTCAAAAACGGCCCAGTTGCGACACAGACTCTTCAGCCGTGCCGTAACCGAGTCAAAACGCATGCAGCTTTTTACCCTGAGCAGCGCCGAAGGGTAGCCGCCGAGGTCTCGGATTTGTAACCCTCGCGTCGGCTCGCATCCCCGCCGCTCGATTAGGAAGCCGCTCCCGCCTTCATATTCATCGGGTCCTCGTCCGCCGACGGCCCGTAAATCGAGGGCACGGCCACGTCATTCAGCCGCAGATAAACGCCCAGCTGCGCTCGGTGGTGGATCAGGTGATTCATCACGAATCCGCGCAGCACGGCAATCTTCGGCAGAGTGAACACCGTCTTCCCCGCCGCGACCAGCGACCACGGTTTCATCAATTCCTCGTCGCTGGCGCTCGCAATCGCCGCGCGTCCCGCTGCCGCGCGCTTGTCGAATTCTTCGAGAAGTTGTTTCCTCGAAGTCATTTGCAGCGCCATCTGCTCTGCCGAGCTGCCGGGCGGATGAATTTCGAGAGAGTCCAGCAGAATCGTCTCCTTTGCCCAGCCGGGAATTTCCGCCACGTGCCCCGCCAGCCGCCCGAGCGGCATGGATTTCTGATGCGGTTTGAAATCCGGCTTTCCTTCCGGCACGCGCTCTAGCGTCTTTCGCGTGCTGGCCATTTCATGATCGAACTCCGGCAAAATCGCGTCTCGTATCGCCATGTTTTCCTCCCGAATCTCAGACGTAGATTGTCCCTCGCAGTAGTCTGCGCGAACAAGGGGATTGGATGCAAGAAGCCGGCCCGCGGAACCAGGAAAATTGGAATTCAGCCTGTGATCATCCTCACCGGCGCGGACGAAAGCGTATAATAAGCTCAATGGCAGCCGAAGGAGACCGTGGTTCGCGGTGACGAATGCAAGACCTGAAGATCCTCCAAAAATCTGCCGCGCTCCACGAGGCCCGCTGGTGGAAGCCCGACGCCCACGGGAAGGTTCACTGCTTCCTCTGCCCGCGCCACTGCCACATCGGGGAGGGGCAAGCCGGCTTCTGCTTCATCCGCGTCAATGAAGGCGGAAAACTCTACAGCCTGGGCTACGCTTCACCCGCCGCGATTCAGATTGATCCTGTCGAAAAAAAGCCGCTGAATCATTTTCTCCCGGGCACGAAGATTTTCTCCATGGGCACCGCTGGATGCAACATGGGCTGCTTCTTCTGCCAGAATTGGGACATCTCGAAATCGCGCTCCGATCAAGTCCATTCCACGCATCTCGAACCCGGGGAGGTCGTCGATCTCGCGATTCGTTACGGCTGCCCCTCCATCGCCTTCACCTACAACGAGCCGACCATCTGGGGCGAATACGTGATTGATATTTCGAAAGTCGCGCACGAGCGCGGCCTGAACACCGTGATGGTCACCAACGGTTACATTACGCGTGAAGCCTTTCACGACCTTTACGATCACATCGACGCCGCGAACGTGGACCTCAAAGCCTTCACCGAAGGCTTCTACGGCAAAATCACGCTCACGCATCTCGAACCTGTGCTCGAAACTCTGAAGCGCCTCAAGACCGAAACAAATGTCTGGTTCGAAATCACGAACCTGATGATTCCCGACCTCAACGACGATCCCGTCGAGACGCGCAAGCTCGCCGAATGGGTGCTCGAAAATCTTGGCCCGGATGTTCCGCTCCATTTCACGGCGTTCCATCCGGATTTCAAGCTCCGCGACAAGCCGAAGACGCCGCCGGAGACCCTCCATCGCGCCCGCGCCGTCGCCCGCGAGGTCGGCCTGCATTACGTTTACGAAGGCAACATTTTCAGCGACGGCGCGCACACGCTCTGCCCCAAATGCGGCGAGACGCTGATTCGCCGCTCCTGGCACGACGTGCAGCAGAATCGCCTCCGCCACGGCGCTTGCCCGAAATGCGGCCAGAAAATCCCGGGCCGTTGGACGAGCCCGCGCAACGCCGCCGGCGCTGCGCCGCATCGCAGTTCACACATCCCCGGCCACGACATTGGCGACGCATGGAATCTCTAGACGGTTGTTATGTGCTGTGCAGGGGTGCGGCTTTCGCGCCTCTTGAGTCCCGACGCCCTTGGTCGGGAAGCCGTGCCGTAACAGTGCTACACGATTGCGGCTTTAGCCGCTGAGGTCATTCTTGTGGAATGAGAGACTCAGTACTTGTATTTCAGCGGGCGCAGCCCGCCTTGGAGTGCGGGGGTCCGCTTCGCGGATTCCGGCGGAGTCCATCGGACTGCGCCGGAACTCGACCCCGCTTTGCCTTCACTCCGCGTTCGCGCTGTCGCCTATGATCTCGCGCAAGGAAAATCTCCAGTGAGAAGGAGGAACCATGATTCGCATGCGCAAATTTGTTCTCGGCATTTCGGTGCTCGCGTTCCTCACCTGTGTCGGCTTGGCGATGGCTCAATCCGGAAGTCCATCTCGGCGCGTCTCTCAGCAAGCCATGGCAATCGAAAGGGTTCAAGACAGCCACATGCTCGGCGTGAGCCTGGTTCGCTTCCTCAACAATTCCGAAGCCGACTACAAGGCGAAAGAAGGGAAGTACGCGGACTGGGAAGAACTCGAAAAGTCCGCTTACTTCCTCGCAGGCAAAGGCCGCTGGGCCGAGAGTGAAGGCGTGGCCATCAGCTCTGGCCCGGAAATCATTCCCGGCTGGCGTCTCAGCCTCGTTCGTGCCGCCGACGGTGCGAGCTATCAGCTCATGCTCCAAAATGTTGGCGACAAAGTCTGCATGTTCTCCTTTTTCAGCGATCCGAGCGGCTTGATCTATCAGGGCCAGATCGTGGACTGCCCCGCTCGCGTCGTCCCCGCCCGCGACTGACCGCGTTCCTGTACTCGCGCTCACAGTCTTCGAAAAGCTTCGCGTCTCATTGTGTCTCTTGCGCCGCGTCCCGCTGCCCCAGCCGCAACAAGTCTCCCGCCAGGCAAATCGCAGCCATGGAACTGAGCAGCGATGGACCAGTAAGCGGTTTGCAAGAAATATCTGGAAATCCTCGCCGCGTCAGAATGGACGGCAGATGAAGCAGAATTCTCTGCGGGTCTACGTCAAACAGAACGCGGATGGATTCGTAGAGAATTTCATTGTCCGCGTCAAGCCAGGTGTACTCGAGAAGCAGCCCCAGCAATTCCTTGCGTGTCTCGCGGTCCGCCGTGCTGTCGCAGATGTAGTGCAGCACCTTCGATTCGACTTCGGGGCGCGACAACCGGCGTGGGACGGTCGGCATCTGCTTGGGCTTGCGCGGCTTCCCGGGGATTATAACTGAGCGAGCGCAAATGGGGAGGGCCGCGGCGTGTGAAAATGCCGGTTGAACTCGCGCGAATCGAATTGCCAAGGGGGAAGAATTTTGCGCCGAAATTCGTGCGCTTAGAGTAGCGGTTCGTCAATCAGCGTTTCCGCGTCGCGCTCGCTGATCACGCCGCGCTTCACGAGCAGACGGATCAATTTATGAGTCGTGTCCATTTGCTTCCGAGTGGCGCGAGTTTCCTTCGATGCCCCCGCGGCCGCGGGCACTGCCGCCGCGTGCGCATCGCCGGACGCCGGCCGCGAAGAAGTCAGTTGCACCAGCCACGCTTCCAGCGCCGCGAGTCTTTCCGGCGACATTTCGTCGAACGCGATTCCCATTCCAAGGCCGGTTTGCGAAAACGTGACGGTGCCGAGCGCCTCGAAGCTCACATTGTCCTTTTGCAGCCGCGTCCGCACCGCCGACCCCACCGGCAGCGGCATCAGCGTGTCCACGAAGCAGCCGCCCGGTCCAAGGTCCGTCGTGCGCGTCGAAAATTTCGTTCCGGACTTGACTTCCACCACGTCCGCCGACACTGTAATCTGATGGCGAATCGTTCCGCGGCGTTCTACGGCGTCAGTCGGCTCGCCTTGCGGAATTGTCTTCGCTAGCAATGACATCACGGGATTCTCTCCAGCCGCGCCCGCCAGGCAAATTTTCCAAACGTCGGTGCGGCGTTACCAGACAGCTCTCTAGGACACCCACCCAGGAAGTACCAAAAATTCCCTCTGTCCCAGAGTGTACGAAGCCGCACGCCGCAGCGTAACTGTCCCGATGTACAGGTGTTGCAAAACAGCACATCCCGCTCGTTCCGTCACTTTTCGCTTTCCCTCAGCAACTCCTCCAAATATCCCTTCCACACCGCCACCAGCCTTTGCATTTTTTTGGAGTGCGGTGGTCCGCTCCGCGGACAGATGGGGCCCCCAGGTCGATGGCTAGTCGAGCCTGGGGGATGAGCGGAGCGCTATTCCTCCGCCGGAACTCGACACCGCTTTGCTTTTCCTCCGCCTGCACCCTAGCGCTGGCGTTCCCTCGGAATAGCCTCGGACAGGCAGGCATGACGCCTCGCACCGCGGGAATCGGTTCAGCGTTCGCTCTCTTTCAGCAACTCCTCCAAACATCCCTTCCACACCGCCGCGAGCGTATGCGTCCCGTGGCCGCGTGTCTGATCCGTTATCGGCAGCAACACGAATTTCCCATGCGCCACTTTCTGGATCTCCCGTTCCGCGATTCCCAGCTCCGGAGGATTAACGAAGTCGTCCGCGGAATTGACGTGCATCACGTACGCCTCGATTTTCCCCAGCTCTGGGTCCGGGTTGTACGTCCTCGACGCATCGAACGCGTAAAGCAAATCATTCGCGTCATCATTCGCAATGCTATTCGCAAGCCAGTTCTCCAAAAACGCGTCCGCCTGCGTCGCCGTGGGATTTTCCTTCTGCCATTGGAGCGGCGAACTCACCATCAGCAGCTCCACGTCCAGCGCCGCGCGCAGCCCGTTCACCGGCTCGCTCGTATAATTCCCGCCGTCCCACGCGGGATCGTCCTTGATCGAATCCATGATCATTTTCCGCGTCATCCGGTTGCGCCCCGCGATTTCGACCGGCAGGCACGCCAGCGGCATCATCGCGTCCACGAAATCCGGATGCGCCTCGCCCCATATCCACGTGTGCATGCAGCCCATCGAAGTCCCCATCACCAGCCGCAGGTGATTGACGTGCAGCCCTTCCGTCACCAAATCGTATTCTCCCCGCACCATATCCGAATAATCGTAGCGCGGGAATTTCATCCGCAACCCGTCGCTGGGCTTGCCCGCCGCGGAGGGCTTGCTCGATTTTCCGTGGCCAATGTCGTCCGGCAGGATGATGTAGTGCGTCGCCGCGTCGAGGAGTTGTCCGGGCCCGAAAAGTTCTCCCGCGAACACGGGCCTTAGAAAACCGCGCCCCGACCCGCCCGTGCCGTGCAGGATCAGCACCGCATTCGTCACGCGCCCGCTCGCGTCCCGCTTCGGCTCGCCCAGAGTCGTGTAGTGCAGACGCAAATCCTGCATCGCCTCCCCGTCCGCAAAATGAAAATCATGCACCACGTAATCGCCTTCATGCGGCTCGAGCTTCGCCATCACCTCCTGCTCCGCATTCTGGGCCGCGCTTTGGGCACTTGGATTTGTAGCGGCCGCCTTTTTACCCTGCTTGCCCTGAGCAAAGTCGAAGGGAGCGAAGCCGAAGGGCAGGCGGGCACTTGGATTTGTAGCGGCCGCCTTTTCACCCTGAACGAAGCTGAAGGGCAGGCGGGCAAGTCCTTTTCCCAAGTTCGCGCCATGCGGCGCCCTTGCGAATCCGGCCGCCACAAAACCGAGAGATGCCAAAACCAAAATTCGAAGATTCCGTCTCATGAGTGCAATTCTCCCAATCGAGTATTCCGCTGACGCGGCATTTCGTGCGATGGGATACCACGTCTCTCCCTCCTATGCAATTGCCTCTTATGGAGTGCGGTGGTCCGCTCCGCGGATTCCGGTCGCGTCCGTAGGACTGCTGCGACCGGAACTCGACACCGCTTTGCCTTCACGTTGTACTAATTCTCGCGCACGAACGCCCGTCTCTCGCTGGATCGATTGAGGGGATCACAACTCAGGCTTGTGAACCAATGTAAGCACCACTTCCGACTCACCGTTGATTTCGATTTCCTCTCTTGCCATTTGAAATGCTGCGACATCTGCAAGGACCTTGCCAGTCCTGAAATCGGGTCGGAGGAAAGTCATCACGGAATAGCGTCCCGGAGGAACGAATCCAAGCGAACAGGTGCCATCGTTTTCTAGCCCTTGGTCCTCATGGTATGCGAGCGGATCCGTGTAGCGGCTGTCGATGCGAATCCGCAAGTATTCCAAAGGCACTGGACTCCCATCGGAAGTTACAACGCGGAACCGAACTGTAAAAACCGGCTGATTCTGAACGCGAAAGTTCAGTCCGGACACGCTTGTCCCTTCGGTCACCTCAATCGGCTTTGCCTCGCTGTGCCCTGGCACTCCGGGGTAGTAGCCCATCCAGCGCGTGTTCGCGTCGTAGTCCACATCCTCTGCAGTGAGCAGGTACTTGCCAGGAGAGATGCCCTCGATGCAGAACGTCCCGTCAGGTTTGGAAAGGTTCGGATCTGAAGCAGACATGGCAGGCAGAGGCTCCTCACGAAGTTGTGTCATAACCACATCAGCTCCGGCTAGCGGAACTCCACCAGGCTTTACAACCCGGCCGCACACCTTTTCCGTCCATTGGGGTTCGTACTTTTTGTAGTAGGTCTCTGGGTCCAGCAGGTCATCCGCTGTCGGAGGATCGCCTCGGAGCGATCCTAGCAGCGGCCCCGCTTGCTCCAGGAGCGTGGTGCCAGTGCAAATGCTGGTGAAAAGGACGCCATCGTCGACGTTGCTCGCGTAAACGAGATACTCCTTTCCGGTCTCAAAATCGTATCCACAATCCCCCGTTCCAATCCCCGTCAGTACAGTGACGGATCCGATCAGTTTGCCGCGAAACATGCGCAACACCTGAATCGTAACCACACGATGGACGCCCCGCATCGTCATGGACATAGCATTGGACGGAGCCCCGATCGGCCCAGCTTTGACCTCTTGACTCTTCACCAATCCTTCGAATACCAAGGTCGATCCCGCTGTCACCTCGTTCTTCAAATCTGCAAGGTCGCGCATCGTCTTCACTTGTTTGTTCAATCGGGAAGGAGCGCAAGTGCAAGCGCGAGTGGGCGTAGCAGCGGCGGCGACCAATGCGAGCAAAGTGGCTAAGGAGAGCAGTCGAGATGCATTGCACAATTCATTTCTTCTCATAAGGCGAATCTGGAACGCCTGAGCTAGGCTCGAAGTGTCTTTCGCGAGCATCCTCGTAAGACAACGGTTCCTCGGTTCTCGCTAGCTACATAAGACCAGAGTAATTGTGATACGACAATTCGTTTGACACCCATTCCGAGTGAATTGTTGCAAGACTCTACCATCATGGGACGCTGGTCCCACGCCACCTAAAGCTCTAACCCCCAAATCCCTTTCTGTCTGCTGTCGGGCTCTCCCCCGGTATCCACCTTCTTGGATACTCGCCACATCCTTGTCCTGAGGCACGAAGGGTCCCTCGCCGCAGCCCACTTTCCCCCAAGTGCCACTTTTCCACCTTGGACGACTTTCGCCTACATAAAAAACGACTTGACCATTTTTCCGCCTTGGTTTATAATTTTTTCCGTTAACCTCGATTTGTGTCAACACACAGTGTTGACCCTGAGCCTGCCGAAGGGTGACAACCCCCAAATTCAAGAATCCGTTCCGCAATTCATCTGTCCGGACTCCCTCTTCCGGCCGCGCCGTGCTCGGTCCTCTAATCGGAGAGTCCTGCCGCTGTTTTCGAAGCCAAAACGGAATTTCTGGTTACAATGAATAAAACACTGCGGCAAAGGGAGAACGCAACCGTGACAAAACGCAAAACCAGTGAAGTAGATGAATACATAGCAAGATGTCCAAAAGATGCGCAACGCGATTTGGCGAAACTCAGAGCGGCGATATGGGCCGCTGCGCTTCGTGCCACTGAACGCACCGACTATTTTCGAATGCCCGGGTATTCCTATCCAGGACTTTCTTATTATGACGGAATGTTTGCCTGGTTCAGCTTCAAGAAGCCACACATACGCCTGCATGTACCCCCTTCAGTAATTCAAGAACACAGGAAGGCGCTGGCAGGTTTTCCTACAACGAAAGCCATTGTTAGCTTCCCTATGGGCAAACCAGTCCCAATTACATTGGTGAAGAAACTGGTGAAGGCGAGTCTAAAGGCAATGAAGGATAAGTCGATCTAGCGTGCCAGAGTTGTCGTTCATCCTCTGCTTGCTGCTTTGCCTTAATCTGTCTCCGTCCCAGCGAACCGCGAGCTTCGCAAAGGCGCGGCTTTTGCCGCGCCGTTAGTGTTCTGCCAGTGACTCGCTGTCCGCTTCTTCTTCGGGCTGCATTTCGGTCCGGGCTTTGTCAGGGCATGGCTTTCGCGCACTTCGCGTCCCGGTTCTCTGATCGGGAAGCCATGCCGATCAGAACGTATGCTCGAATAACCTCCTCTTGCGGCGTGGAGAAGGCCGAGGTTTCCCTCGGCATCTCTGCCGCAAGTATTCTGCCTGCTTCCGGGCGTGCAGTCCGCCCGGCTCAGAAATCAGTCCATCGCGGAACCTCTGTATTCCCGCCACCTCTTGCGGGCGTCAGAGGGCTGAGGCGGAGTTTACCCTGAGCGCAGTCGAAGGGCCCTCAGCATCTCTGCCCGCGAGTATTCGGGAAAAGTTTTCCACAGCCTCCGCCCTGAACCGCTCCAGGACACCCGTGCCTCAGCTTTGTTCTTTGTGGTCCGTTTCGCCGTGTCCGGCGTGCCGATGGATTCTCAGGAGTTGCAGCTCCGGGGGTGGGTCCAACCTCCAACATCGAATTTCGGACCTCCAGAACTCACCCCTAGACTCAACAAGTTAACAATAATTGGCTCTCGAAAAATGGCAAATTTTCACAAAATTGGCTCTTTGCAAATGTCGCGATTTTGCATCCTGAGTTTTTCGCGCTTTTGTCCGCCGTGGCGCAAAATCACCAATATCCATGCGTGTTTCCGCTCACGCGAGCTCTCTTTGCCGACAAAAAAGTGGTTTTCGAGCGAAATTTCAATTTCCGGATTGGCTCTCTCTGGTCGGTATGTTTTGCCCTCGAAAAGAGCCAAATTGGTCGGTATGGTCGGTTCAGGTGGGGCCTCCCAGGTCGACGGCTAGTCGAGCCTGGGGGGATTAGTCACCTCCTCGATTCCGAGGAGGGTACGCAGCGAAAGGAGGTGCGGCTCAAACTCAATCGTAGTATTCGGCGCCGAGGTGAGTGATGAGTTCCTCGCCCATCATCCAGCGGAGCGTGTTCTTGAGTTTCATGAGCTGGATGAACAGGTCGTGCTCGGGATACAGCTCCGGCGCGCACATGGGCGATTTGAAATAGAAGCTGAGCCACTCCTGAATGCCGCGCATTCCGGCGCGCTGCGCGAGATCGAGGAACAGGCAGAGATCGAGAACGATCGGCGCGGCAAGAATCGAATCGCGGCAGAGGAAGTCCACTTTGATCTGCATCGGATAATTCAGCCAGCCGAAGATGTCAATGTTGTCCCAGCCTTCCTTGTTGTCGCCGCGCGGCGGGTAATAGTTGATGCGGACCTTGTGGTAAAGCTTGCCGTAGAGTTCGGGATAAAGCTTGGGCTGGAAAATATATTCGAGCGCGCCGAGCTTGGATTCCTCTTTCGTCTTGAACGAGCCCGGATCGTCGAGGACTTCGCCGTCGCGATTGCCGAGGATGTTGGTGGAGAACCAGCCGCTGACGCCGATCATGCGCGCCTTCAGGCCCGGCGAGAGGACGGTCTTCATCAGCGTCTGGCCAGTCTTGAAATCCTTGCCGCAGACGGGGACGTTCTTTTCCTTCGCGAGCTGGACGAGCGCGGGAATTTCCGCGGTGAGGTTCGGCGCGCCGTTGGCGAAGGGCACGCCCTCTTGAATCGCGGCGTAGGCGTAGAGCATCGAGGGCGCGACGGCCGCGTGATTTTCCTTCATGGCGCGCTCGAAATCGTCGAGCGTGGCGTGGATTTTTTCGGCCTTGAGGAAAACTTCCGTGGAGGCGCACCAGACCATCACGGTGCGATCGACTTTCGTTCTCTTCTTGAATTCGCGAATATCCTCGCGAAGCTGCTCGGCGAGATCGAATTTGTTTTTCGCTTTCTTGACGTGCTTGCCGTGCAGATTCTTTACGTAGTTCTGATCGAACGCAGCTTTCATCGGCTGGATTTTTTTCAGGAAGGGCGCGACTGTGGCGAGATGATGCGCGTCGAGGACGCCGGCTTTCGTGGCGGCTTCGTGCGCATTGTCGGGGAAAATGTCCCAGCCGCCGAACACGATGTCTTTCAAATCGGCGAGAGGAACGAATTTGCGGATGCGCGGCGCGCGGTTTTCGGTGCGCTTGCCGAGGCGAATGGTGCCCATCTGCGTGAGCGAGCCGATGGGCAGGGCGGCGCGCTGGCGAATCAGTTCGACTCCGGCCATGAACGTGGTGCTGACCGCGCCGACGCCGGGCGTCAGGACGCCCAGCTTGCCTTTGGCTGGCGCAATCTTCGCGGGTTTCTTCATGCACATCTCCTCGGAGGAATAAGATTCAGGCGCGCCTGCTCGCCATGGCGAGCAAGCATCATGATGGATAAAAAATTCGCCTGACAGCGAAACGCATAATGATGCGCGAACGAGCGCAGATTTGCAATTCGTTTCGAGGATTTTTGCCGCGCGCGTGCCCAGCTTGCACGGCGCGCGACGCGATGCGCCGAATGAAGCGTCACTCGACGCGGAGGGCGGTCATCGGCGAGATGGAAGCGGCGCGAGCGGCGGGAATGATGGCTGCGAAAAGCGAACAGAGCGCGAGGGCGACGGCAGCGGCAGCGAGCGCGAGCGGATCCCAGGAGGAGACGCCGTAGAGCTGGGAAGCAATCAATTTCCCCGCGGCGACGGCGAGAGGCAAACCGATGGCGAGTCCAAGCAGAACGCGCGCGAATGCGCCGCGCAGAATCAAGCGCACGACCTTCGCGCGGCCGGCGCCGAGCGCCATTCGAATGCCGATTTCGTTGGTGCGCTGCGCGACAGTGTACGCGGTGACGCCGTAGAGTCCGACGGCGGCGAGCAAGAGCGCGACGATGCCGAAAAGCCCGGCGAGACTGGCGACGGCGTGTTCCTGATCAAACGACATATCAATCTGCTGCTGGAGCGTGCGGACGCTCGTGATGGTCATGTTGGGATCGATTTCGGCGAGCATGTTGCGGAGCAGAGGCTCGAGCGAGCCGGGAGCTTCCCGCGTGACGAGCATTATGGCGCCGATGAAGTGCGAGCTAAATTCGAGCTTCTGCATGTCCACGATGCTGTAGTGGACGGTCTGCGTGAGCGGAACGTAAAACATGGGTAGCGCCGGCCGGCGGAATCCCCAGCCGGCGAAATGCGCGTCGCCAATGATGCCGACGATTTGATACGTGGCGGCGTTTTCGGGCATGTCGAGACCGAAATGCTGGCCGAGGGGATCTTCGCCGTTCTTGAAGAAGCGTTTCACGAAGGCCTGGTTGACGATGGCGACGCGCGCGCCGGTTTCGTTGTCGGCGGCGGTGAAGTAACGTCCGCGCATCAAGGGCACGCCGAGATCGCGAAGGTATCCGGCACTGACGCGGTCCCACGATGCGCCGGTCTCGTCGCTCATCTCAGATGACGGCGGATGGCCGGCGATTTCGATCATCTCGCCCCAATTATTTGTGAGCGGATTGTAAAGGGCGATGCCGGAGCCGCGAACTCCGGGAATGGCGCTGAGGCGATCTTCAATCTGGCGATCAATCGAGGCCAGTTCGCCGGGCGTGTGGCCGCTTTCGGGATTGTGGAGGGAAACGAGGATGCGGTCCTGCACCGGGTAGCCGTAGTTCTGGTTTTCGAGGTTGCCCAGGGTTCGCGCGAGCATCGTGGCGCCGGCGACCAGAGCGACCGAGACGCTGAATTGAAGGATGAGCAGAGCCTTGCGCGCAAACGTGGAGCGGCCGGTGGCGCTACGGGAAGAGGCGCGGAGAGCTTCGGCGGGATCGGTGCGCGTGGCAAACCACGCGGGAGCGATGCCGAAAATGATCCCGGTGACGAGCGCGACGGCAAAAGTGAAAAGCAAAACAGGAATGGACGGCGCGACGCTGAAGGGGACGAAGCGCGCACTGTGAAAGGCCAGCGTGACCAGCAGCCGCGCGGCGACGATGGAGACGAGGAGTCCCGCAATGCCTCCAGCGACGGCCAGCAGGACGCTTTCCGTAAGCGCCTGCAGGATGATCTGGCGGCGCGTGGCGCCGAGAGCGAGGCGAAGAGCCGTCTGGCTGCGGCGCGAGACCGCGCGCGCGAGCAGAAGGTTGGCGACGTTGGCGCAAGCGATGAGCAGCACCATGGCGCAAACGACGAGAAGGAGCTGGAGGTTTTCCGCGTAGGCCTCCTTCATCAGATCGACGCCGCCGCCCGCGGGGACGACGTTGAGCACCTGCTTGGGCAGGCTGCTCTTGATGTCCTGCATCCAATTCGCGGGATATCCGGCGTCGTTGATGATCCACTGGCGAAGCACAGTGGTCAGATGCGCCGACATTCCGGCGGTGGAAGCGCCCGGGCGCAAGCGGCCGAGCATGCGCAGCCAGGCAGCGTGCTCCTCATGGAGGCGGTTGCCTTCGCCATCCATCATCACTTCCTGATGCACGGGCAGCCAGATGTCGGGCGGGTCGGGGCGAAGCGTCTCGCTGTAAAAACCCGGAGGCGTGATGCCGACAACGGTGAAGGAGTGGCCCTCGATGTCGAACGTGGAGCCGACGACGGCCGGGTCCGCGCCGTAGGTCATTTCCCAGACGTGATAACTGATGACGGCGACAGGGGCGGAGCCTTCCGTGTCGTCCTCTGGCGTCAGGAGACGACCGGCAAAAGCGCGCACGCCCAGAAGCGAGAAATAACTGCCAGTGACATATTCGGAGCGAAGAGGACGTGGCGCGGATTCGGCGCCTTCGCGGCGCACGCTCATCGGCGGAATGGCGGCTTGAAAAGCGGCGGTTTCCTCGAACTGGGGAGTCTCGGCTTTAAGACGTTCGTAGAGCGGGTACGAGAACAATCCCCAGCGATCCTGCGGGCTGCCTTCCACGCAGCAATCGTCGCCTTCGCCGACGCGATAGAGCATGGCGGGATCGGAAACGGGCAGGGAACGAAGCATCACTTCGTGAATCAGCGTGAAGATGGCGGTCGTCCCGCCGATGCCGAGAGCCAAAGTGAGCACCGCGGAGGCTGTGAAGACGGGCGAAAGCCGGAACTGCCGCAGAGCATAGCGAAGGTTGCCGAGAAAGTTTTGGATGGCGCACCCCTTTCCAGCATTGGAGCCGAAATTGCGGCGTCAATGGTGATACGGGAATTAGACTCGCGAAGGTCGATTTGGTGAGTGAAGAATTGTGAGTGGAATTCACGCGGAGAGCGTGACTTTGCTCCTCACTCTAGTTCTGCGAAGGGGATGCTGCTAGGCGGGCGGCGAGGCGGAGCGACGCTGGCTGAGATAATCGGCGACAATCCATGCCGCTCCGGTGACCGACAGAGTCACCACGTTCTCGGACCAATTCTCCATGCTATGGGGAGTGGCGAAGCTGATGGGCAGCCAGACCAGCACCCAGAAGCCCAGGAGCATCGCGGTAAGCAATCGGGAAGCGAGCAGGGCCACACGTCCGGAAAGCAGTGCGATGGCGGCGAGCGCAAACGCAATCGTGGTGACCCAGGTCCAGAACATCTGGCCGGGAGGCAGCCATTTGGGAACGAGCTCCGCCGTGTGCGCGAGGTATACGACTTGCGCGAGCGTGAAGGGAATGAGGCATACGGCAAAAGTTTTGTATCCGAACTGAGCCAGCTTTGATGGCTGTGCGAGGCTGCTCCGGCCAACCGTCGCGAAGACAATCAGCGCGCCTGCCGCCTGAGACAATGGCTCAAAAAAACCGTCCCAGTAGCCGAAAGCTTTCGGCTTGGCGATTATGTAGGGCAGCATGAACAAAGCGAAGGTGAAGAAGATTCCGGCAAGCGCGATGGCTCCGGCTCGCTCCGTTTTCGGCCACTGAATCGCCACGCCCCCGAAGATTTCGACGGCAGCGACAATGTAGGACAAGATCTCGCGGTGCGGAATTTTTGTCACGCCCCAGATCTGTGGCAAACCATAGAACCCGTGCCAGGCCAGAGTGAATCCGCCAAGAAGAATCGCAGCCACTCCGAGCACATGACGTCCGAGATACATTCTCATCGTTTCACCTGCCGTCAGGCTTGAACCTGGTATCTGAGCAACCGCGAGAAACTATCACGGCAGACAACACTTCTGTCAATCACAAAGAAAATCTCGCGCCTAGAGGGCAGGCGATCCAAAGACTGCTGCGCATCATATAGAGACTGCGAGCCGCGCAGCATTTTTTCAGATTTTGCTGATGTGGACGGAGCCGAAGCCGGTCTCGAGCTCGAGCGGCGGCCCGCCGGAGCCGATGCGTCCGCTGATCGAAGAGCGCTCTCGCATGCCCGAGATGGTGATCGGATAATCGGAGGAAACGCCGCCGAAGCCCGTGCTGGCGTGAACGTCGGCGTTGAGATCGTCGGCCAGGCGCAGACGCAGGTCGCCGAAACCGGAGGAGAGGCGCCAAGCGTCGGCGAGATGCGAGCCATGGCTGGCTTCCGCGTTGATGTGGCCGAATCCGGTCTTGAGAATGAGCGAGTCAAACCGGCCATCGGTCGTCAAATCGCCGAAGCCGGATTGGGCGTCGAGCGCGCCATCGTAATTCGACATGCGGACGTGGCCGAAGCCGGTGTTGAAACGCGATTTCGCCTGCAGACCAGAGGCGCTGACGTCGCCGAAGCCGGTTTCGAGATCGAGATTGGAGCGCGCGGGGACGTCGAGCTCGATTTCGACTTTCGGCGAATGGAAGTGGAACCAACTGTTGTGCTCTTCGGGCGTGCGGATCTGGACGCGGACGGAGTTGCCGGTCTGCGATTCCGTGATTTCAACTTCGGAAGGAGTGATGCGCCAGTAGCTGGTGTTCACGACGGCGCGGACGGAATTGCCGGCGACCTGATTGATCGTGATGGTGCCGCGGCCGGTGACGAGGCGGACGTCCGGCGAAGCGGAGACGTTCCAGGTCTTCGACCAATTGTCGGCGAAGGCCGCGGGCGCGGCCAATAGGATGAAGAGTACGAGAGTAAGCGTGCGATTGCGCATCAGAGTGCCTCCTCTACTGCTTCTTCGACGCCGATTCTTGATTGCGGTGAGCACGGCGGATTCTGGGCTGCGTGTTTGATCGCGACGCAGGGAACAGCAGATCCCCCGCCAAGGCGGGCAGGCTCGTCGTCCGCCGCGGCGAACTCGCTCGGGATGACAACGCAAAAGCTGTGTTCGGCATGAGATTAAATCTTCTCGATGTGAATCGAACCGTCGCCGGTGTGGAGGTAAAGCGGCGGGCCGCCATTGCCCATCTTGCCGTGAATGCGAGAGCGGGAAACCGTGCCGCTGACCGTCACGGGGAAGTCGAGATTGATGCTTCCGTCGCCGGTGTCGGCCTCAAGGTCAGCATCGAAACCCTCCGCAAGGCGAAGCGTGATGCTGCCGTCGCCGGAACGCAGGCTCCAGTCGCCGGAGTGTTTAGAGCCGGAAACGGCTTCGGCAGCGACGCTGCCGTCACCAGTCTTCAGCATGAGCGAGTCGAAGCGGCCGCGGGCGCGGATGTGGCCATCGCCAGAATCGGCATTGAGCGCGCCATCGAGATCGTCGGCTTCGATGTGGCCGTCGCCCGAATGCAGGCGGACCTGGCCTTTGAGGCCGTGAGCCTCGATGCTGCCGTCGCCGGAGGAAATGCGGAGCTGGCCGTGAAACGCTTCGGACGTGACGCTGCCGTCGCCCGTCTCGACGTCGAAATCGGCTTCATGCGGGACGTGCAGTTCGAGGCGGATGGAGCGATTGTTCCACCCGAAGAAGAAATGAAAATTCGGGACGTGGATATTGAGAGTCACGTCGTTGCCGGACTGGCTTTCGGTGATGGCGACGCCGCGGTCGCCAATCGTCCAGCCGCGCGTCGTGACGTGCGCGTCAATTTGCGGCGCGTCGGTGGCGTAGAGGTCGATATGGGCGTCGTTGGTGGTGACGCGAAGATTCGGGCGGCCGGTAAGTTTATAGGATTTCGACCAGTCATCGGCCTTCGCAGGAGAGGCAGCAGTGAGTGCGCACAAGATGAGACCTGTGAGAGAAAGTGCCGTCAAAACAATGCGGCGCATGATTGTCCTCCGTCGTTCGCTGAAAGATACGCAGGAAGCGAGCGAAAAGTTCCCGTCTAGTCCGCCGGGACTCTTGCTGGCCGCTTGCTCGCGGCCAGATGCTGCCATGCGATTAGGAACGACGGGAGAAAGCATGCGACGGCAATTACGCTCCAGACCACTTCGGCGAGGCCAAGCAATCCAGCGCTCGCAACCGCGGGAATGGCGATGATCACTCGCACGACAACAAAAACCGCTGCGAATGGATAGCTGCGCATCATCCATTCGCGATGCTGGGCAATCCTTCCGGTGCGAACGCAGTAGAGGGCGGTCGCGGTGGCGATAATCCATCCAGAGGCCTGTATCACCGAAGCCATCGTGAGCGTCGGGATCGGGAGCTTGATCGAAACTATCACCGCGACTGGTGCCGCAATCGCGACGCAGCCAACGTAAATTCGGCCCATGACGCGATGCAGCGTCAAGTAACGCGCGCGTAGGCGGCTGGAAAACTGGAACAAGCCAAGGAAAAGAGCGATGGCGCCAGGAACGCCGTGCAGAAACATGAGCGGCGCAATCGGCGAGTATCGGTGGCGCAAGAACGAAGTCGGGTCAAGCAGGAAACGGTCTCGCGTAATCCAAACGATTGCCATCATGACGGCAAAAACGAATAGCACCACATATTTCGCCTGGATAGAGCGGTTCCTTCGCGCAGTTGTGGCTGGGGTGGCCATCGTGCCTCCATTTTTCAAAATGAGTTCTTCGAGGAGAAGTGCACCCATACCTGTAGCAGATGTTTAAGGTGAAAGCAAACGAATCTGCTAGGGAAGGCGAAGATCATGAAGATGCGATCTTAGCGGCTGGTTCGATTCAAGTTTCAGGCGGATTTCAGATGGGCGGAGGGCGAAGAGTTTTTCGGGCCCGTGCGCAGAAACAGATGCAGGGGCGGAGCTGAGTGTTCCGTCGCGTCCAGACGCTGCAGGCAAGGCACAGTTTTTCAGTGCTATTGTTCAACCACTGTGACGCTCGGGTTTGTGTTCCCAGTGGATTCGTCTATGAAAATGAATTTCGACATGGAGATGAAGATCAGCACACCGCTCGTTCCGAAAGTCCCCGTTCCATTGGAAGTCACGGAGTAATTCCCGGAAAACGCCTGGCCGTGAGTGAGGCCGCCGGGACTGGAGCTGTCAGTTGTGCCGGAAAAAGAAGCGGTTGAGTTGGTGATGGTCATTGTTCCCGAGTCCATGGTGACGCCGGTTCCGCTCGGATCCTCGGCTCCGAAGAAAAACATCCCGTTGTTGAGCGATGCGTTGCTGAAGTTCGAGCCGGTCTGCGGCTCGACGAATCCCAGTTCGGCCGCGCCGCCTGTTCCCACGAGGAACGCGGTGTTTGTGTTGATCAAATAGAGCACAGGCGGATTTTTGCCGGCCGAGAACAAGGTCACACGGCCGTCTGAAGCCACCGAGTAAGTCCCGCTGCGCATACTGTTGTTCGTTACGGTTCCGCCCTGATCCAGATCCTCGATGAGCGAGAAGGTGCCGGCGCTAGAGCTTTTGATTGTCAGCAAGTCAATCGAGACAGAAGGACCATTGGTTCCGCCACCGCCGAAGCCTTCCGAGCGGATCACACTGCTGCTGCCGAGCGAGAAGTTCGAGAACGAGCCCGCGCCAGTCTCCAGAAGCGCTTCGCCGCTCTCAAGTGGAACGTTGCTTGTGAGATTGTCCGTGCTGATGAAAATGATTTCCGAAGCTGAGACCTGGTAGAACGCGTAATCAACCCTAGTCAGGGGTGGATTCGGGAACGTCAAGTCAGCTGTCCCGCGCCCATTCGCATCTGGCGTGGAACTGTAGGATCCGCAAGCCCCACAGAACACGTTGGAAGGCGTCCCTGCGTCGTCCGCGTCGACTTCCCCGCCGCCAAAGTTTCCACCTCCGCTCGCCGTGACGACGCCAGCAATCGCAAATCTGCTTCCACTAGGGTCGCTACCCGAGAAACCGAAACCGTAGGTACCCGCCGAGAGGCTCGTCGTAAACGAAGTTGCGTCCTGCTTGCGAATGATCCCGGAGCCGCGGGCGAGTGGAGGAACACCCGTTCCAGCCGTGTCATCAAATTCGATAATCCGTCCACTGGAAGCCAGCGATGGGGTTCCGCTGAGTGAACCAAGAGCGAACCGGAATTTGGTGGTGGTTCCGTTCGAGTTGACGAGCGTGAGGCAACCGCGATTGTCCGAGCCGACCGAATAGGAGCTGCTCGCGCTGATTGTAAGATTCGTCTGCGCGCCCAGACCATTATTGATGTCTTCTCCTCCGGCCGTGATTTTGCCTGTGCGGTCAGCGGTGAAGCTTCCCGCGATAGCGATGGCGCCGTTCGTATCGAAGCCTTGCACGAGGAATGCGTACTGCCCAGTGAGGAGAGACTCGCCGCCCGTGCCGCAGGCCGCGGCGAGAGTGGTAATCGTGAACGTTGCGCTCGCTGATTTGGTGTTATCGGCCACGGAAGTCGCCGTTACAGTCACTGTCATAGGCGACCCCGGCGCGTTGTAAGTGACCGGCGCGCCGCTTGCTGAGCTAGCGGGAATTGTTCCGCAGCCGGGAGAACACGCGACGCCGCTTTGCGTAAGCTTCCAGGTGACACCCTTGTTGCTTGGATCGCTCACGACCGTCGCCGTAACCTGCTGAGTGCCACTGACAACAACGTTGGCTGAAGCCGGCGACACGGATACGGCGAGCGCGAGGATCGTGATTACTGCTGTGGCGGATTTGCTGGTGTCGGCCGCCGCGGTAGCCGTGAGATTCACGTTGAAATTGCTGGCGGGAGCGCTCGCGGGAGCGGTATAGGTAACCGGATTCGCCGTGTTACTGCTCAGGGTCCCGCAAGCGGCGCCGTTGCAGCTCGGGCTGGACAAGGCCCATGTGACTCCGTTATTGCCGTTCGCGTTGTGCACATTGGCCGTGAACATCTGCGAGGCGCCAGCTGGCAGTTGGGCGGAGATGGGCGAGACGTCAATGGAGATTGATTTGCTGCCCTTGCACGATGTGAGGCCGACCAGGCCCAAAATCGCCAGCGCCAACAGGAAATTCCTCATGTCTCGCCTCCCAAGTTGCGATGAGCCTCTGCGCGGATGAGCCAGGCGGACGCACGCAAAAAAACTGTCAGCCCAGCGCCGCAGCGATGGGATCGTTGCGGAAGCTGTTCACAAAAGACCCGTTTAATTGTAGCGCAGATTACGTTCGTATAAGCGACGCTATGATTCAGTCACACGCAAAGGAATAGTTATCAGTTTCGCGCGTCCTGCGGGGTCGTGCGCAGGCATTTACCCCGACGCGAGAGGGAAGTCAAACTCCATGCAAACAGCGAGCCGGTCAGGCGGATTTGCGATGTGCCGCGGGCTTCGCGGCTGCGGTTTTGTGATGCGCGCCAGGTTTTTGTCGGAGCGCGGCGACAAATTTGTCGTAAGGCAGCGTGTTGACTACGTCGCGGGCTTCGAGCCAGCCGCGCCGCGCGGTAAGCACGCCGTACTTCATCAGCTTGAGGTGCGCGGTGGCGTGCGCGTCGGTGGAGATGACGACCTTGACGCCGCGGTCCTTCGCGAGCCGAAGCTGCGAATCGCGCAAATCGAGGCGGTCGGGATGCGCGTTGCATTCGACGATGACGCCGCGCGCGCGGCAGGCGTCGAAAACTTTCTCCATATCATACGCGTAAGGATCTCGCCGCAGAACGAGCCGGCCCGTCGGATGCGCCAGAATTTGCGTGTGCGGATTCTCGATGGCGGCGAGGATGCGCTCGGTCATCGCGGCGCGTTCGAGATTCATGTACGAGTGAACGGAGACGACGACGAGGTCGAGCTGGGCCAGCACTTCATCGTCAAGGTCGAGCGAGCCGTCCTTGAGGATGTCCACTTCGCTGCTGGCGAGAAGATGGATGCCGCCGACGCGTTTTTCCGCGGCGCGGATTTTCTTGATTTGCTCGAGCGTGCGCTTTTCGTCGAGGCCATTCGCGACCGTGACGGCCTTTGAGTGATCCGTCAGCGCGATGTACTCGTAGCCGAGGTCGCGCGCCGCTTCGGCCATCTCTTCGATGGAATTGCGGCCGTCGGAAGCGGTGGTGTGCATCTGGAGGTCGCCGCGAATGTCGTCGAGCGTGATCAGCCTCGGCAGGGCGTCCTTTTCCGCGGCGGCGATTTCGCCGGTGTTCTCGCGCAGCTCGGGCTCGATGTAATGCAGCTTGAGCTTGGCGTAAATGTCTTCCTCGGTCTTGCTGGCGACGGGCTTTTCAGCCTTGAGCGTCGAGAGCGCGTATTCGTTGAGCGTATAGCCCATTTCGTTGGCGCGGCCGCGCAGCGTGACGTTGTGCTCCTTCGAGCCGGTGAAATAAAGCAGCGCCGCACCGTAGCTTTCGCGCTCGATGATGCGGACGTCCACCTGCATTTCATTCTTCAGCAGGAAGCTGACTTTGTTTTCGCCGTGCGCGAGCACCTGCTGGATTTCGGGATATTTCAAGATGTGCGCGGCGATGGAGTCCACCAGCTTCTGCGAGAATTTTCTCGCGGGCGTGACGAGCAGATCGAGGTCGCCGATGGTTTCCTTCCCGCGGCGAAGTGAGCCGGCGGGCGTGACGGCTTCGATTTCCTTGCCGAAGCCGCGAATGTATGCGGCGAGCTGCTGCGCCGTTTCGTCGGCGACGTTGATATGGAAGCGGCCGGAGGAGCGCTTGAAAAGCTCGACCGCCTTCAAAATGTTCTCCTCGCTTTTTTCGCCGAAGCCTTCGAGTTCCCGCAGCTTGCCTTCCCGCGCCAGCTTGCCAACGTCCTCGACCGTGCCGGCCTTGAATTTCTTCCAGAGCAGCGCGACTTTTTTCGGGCCGAGCGACTGGAGCGAGAGTAGATCGAGAATCGTCTCGGGATATTTTTTTAACAGCTTCTTGCGTAGCGAATAATCGCCCGTCTTGAGGATTTCCTGGATGTGCTCGGCCAGGCCTTCGCCAATGCCGGGAAGGGAAGTGAGCTTTTTCTTGTCCTGCGCCAGGTCCTCGACGCGCTCCGGCAGGCTGCCGATAAGTTCAGCGGCGCGTTCGTAGCTGCGATAGCGGCCAATGATCGCGCCGTCAATCTCCAGCAGCAGCGCCGTGTCGTGCAGTATCTTGGCAACCTCCCGATTTTCCATCTTAATGTTAACCTGCGGCAGGCTGTGAATTGCCCACTTTTTCTGATGGACCGCCAGACCGAGGATTTCCTTTAAGGAACATAATTGTTTCGATCACGATCTCTTTGGTAATCAAGACACCTGCCCCAGGAACGTCAACTATGCTTCCATCCTCTCCGATCCACGCGGCGTTTTCGAGGAAGAGACTTGATTCATCCGGGCTGTCGGAGAAATAGCGAGGCCACCCAAGTAGGCTCCGTCCATCCTGGAATTGGACTTGCACGTACTCGTTCACCTCAGAGAATACATCCTGCCAGATGGAGGGCCTCGAACTTCGGTTCGACATACTCAAACGGCGAAAGAACTTCCCATGGATATCATTGGTGATGAATATGCTAAGAAGGAGGCCTAGTGCGGCGGCGAATCCGAAAAGAAGAACGAGGTCAGTGTAGCGAACAGCAGGCAAATAGTAAACGTTATCGGCTTGCTGCACGCGTTGAATAGCCTCCAGCGGCAGCCTCTGAACAATTGAAACAAACAATACGTAAACTACGAAGCTGTACATCAGCGCCTGAATCAATTTGTCGAATTCGCTTTGCGCAGGGCGAACGCACAGAGTGCGAAGAATGCTGGCTGTTATGAAACCCGGTAAGAGAATAAATAAAGCTGCAAGCGTTCCGAATCCCAACGGGCTCATCAGGGCTACCCTCTATGAGGCTTCAAGAGGATTTCTTGGTGTTCGGTTTCCCGGCCGCCGGTCGTGTAGGCTGCGGTACGGCAACTGGCCGTGGCCGAAGGAGATTGGCAGGAGCCGGCGGCTTACTTGCTTTTTCAAGTTTGTTTGGCATTCGAGTCTCCTCTTTAATATTATGCCAGTTTGTTTATCAATTCAATGAGTACTTTTGCGTGAGCCGAAGTGTGCTCACGAGAGTTTGACCACCTTGGCGGCTTGCTGGCCTTTGGGGCCGACGACGATGTCGAATTCGACTTGATCGCCTTCGCGCAGCGTCTTGAATTTGTCGCCGGCGATGCCGGTGTGATGCACGAAGACGTCGTCTCCGTCCTCGCGGCCGATGAAGCCGAAGCCTTTGGCGTTGTTGAACCATTTCACGGTGCCGCGCATGAGGTTAGTTGACAGTTTACAGTTCAGAGTCGAGAGTCGAAAGCCGAACCCCAAATCCACGACAGGCTACTGCGTCTTACGGCAGAAGCGGAGATAAAACAAAATGCTGGCGATGGACTTCGCGTCGCGTAACTTTCCGTTGCGAATCCAATTCTCGATTTTTCGCGGCGGGAATGCGCGCGCGGTGATGCGTTCGTCGTCTTCGGGGCGAGCCTCACCTGCGCGCAAATCCTGGGCGAGATACACGATCATGCGCTCGCTCACGAACCCCGGCGTCGGAAACACGTCGAGGAGCTTGCGCCAGCGCCGCGCCGTGTAGCCGGTCTCTTCAGCGAGTTCGCGCTTCGCGCCGGCGAGAGGCGGCTCGCCCGGCTCGATGCCGCCCGCGACGAGTTCCCAAAGCTGGCGCGCGACCGCGTGGCGATATTGCCGAATCAGAAGAATTCGCCCATCGTCGAAAACCGGCAGGACGACGACGGAGCCGGGATGCACAACAATGTCGCGCGTCGAGCGCAGGCCGCCCGGCTCGATGATTTTGTCGCGGCGCACATCGAACACGCGACTGTGCAGCAGGATTTTGCTCGAAAGGATTTTCGCGCGCGCGGGCATCTACCCTCCTGCATCGCCGAAAGTCGAAAGCGTTGCCTCAGGGGTTGAAACCCCTGAAATACCAACTGCAAAACGGCACGGCTGAAGCCGTGCCATTACAAAGCCCAAACGGAGGATGATATTCCCTCAAGCGCAGAACGCAAGATAGCATGCTGCGCGCCTCGGAATTGTCAGGCGCGACGCTGATTGCATATACTAGCGAAGCCGTACACGAGCGGCGGTACCTATGCCCATCAACACGCTCATCATTGACGACGAAAAGCCCGCGCGCGAGGAACTCGCCTACCTGCTCAAGGCGTTTCCGGAAATCGCGCTGGTCGGGCAGGGCAAGAACGGCCTCGAAGCCGTGAACCTGATCAAGGAGCACTCGCCCGACCTCGTCTTCCTCGACGTGCAGATGCCCGGCCTCGACGGATTCGGCGTGTTCAAAAAAATCATCGAGAAAAAACTGAAGCTGCCGCAAATCATTTTCGCGACGGCGTTCGATCATTACGCCGTGCAGGCGTTCGAAGTGAACGCGGTGGATTACGTCTTAAAGCCATTCGACAAGGGCCGCGTGGCGAAAGCCGTGCAGCGCGCAAAGAAAATGATCGAGGCGAGCGCGTCGCAGGCCGAGCGCCTCGAAAACCTGATCGCGCAACTCGGCGCGCCAAAGGCGAAGGACGCGCACCCAGTGAAATTGCTGCTGAAGGCGCAGCAGCGCATGTTCCTCGCGGACGCGGACGATTTGGTCTACGCCTCCATCGAGGACGGCACCATCACGATTTTCACGCGCGATTCGGAAGGCGTCTCGAATTTCCGCACCATCGAGGAATTGCAGGCCTCGCTCGACTCGGACCGCTTCTGGCGCGCGCACCGCTCGTTCCTGGTCAACATCAGCCACATCAAGGAAGTCGTGCCATGGTTCAAATCGAGCTTCATGCTGAAGATGAACGACAAACGCGCCAGCGAAATCCCCGTCAGCCGCGCGCAGACGCGCCGCCTCCGCGAATTGGTGAAGCTGTAGCTCGTTTTTGGGATTCCTCTCCGCTGTGCTAGCATCGCGTTTACACTCACCACGTGGATTTTTCTCTCAACTCGGAACAAATCCTTCTGCGCGACAGCGTGCGGCAATTCATGGAGACGGAGATGCGTCCCGTGCTGCGCGCCTACGAGCGCGAGGAGAAATTCCCCGAAGCCGAGCTGCGCAGGCTTGGCGAAATGGGCTGCTGCGGGATGCTCATTCCCGAGGAGTGGGGCGGCGCGGGGATGGACATGGTCAGCTACGTCGTGATGCTCGAGGAAGTTGCGCGCGTCTGCGCTTCGACGGCCATCACGCTCAGCGTGACGAATTCCGTCGCTTCGGCGCCAATCTTGAGGCATGGCACTGAGGAGCAGAAGAAAAAATATCTTCCGCGGCTCGCGCGAGGCGAAATCCTCGGCGCATTTTGCCTGACGGAACCCGCCGCCGGCTCCGACGCCGCCGGCATCCAGTCCCGCGCCGTGCGCGATGGCGACAGCTACGTCATCAATGGAACGAAAAGCTGGGTGAGCAACGGCGGTCACACAGGCGTCTACGTCGTCTTCGCGAAGACGAATCCTGACGCGGGGCATCGCGGAATCACGGCGTTTCTCGTCGAGTCCTCATTTCCGGGTTTTCGCGTGGCCCGCTATGAAGATAAGATGGGACTGCGGATTTCGAAGTCGGCGGAGGTTGCGTTCACCGATTGCCGCGTCCCGGCCGCGAATCGCCTGGGCGAGGAAGGCCAAGGGCTGAAAATCGCGCTCGAGGCGCTCGACGGCGGGCGCGTCGGCGTGGCGGCGCAGGCAGTTGGCCTGGCGCAAGGCGCGCTCGAAGCCGCGGCGAAGTACGCGAAGCAGCGCCGCGCGTTTGGGAAGACGATTGGCGAATTTCAGGCCATTCAGTGGATGCTCGCCGACATGCAGATGGAAATCGAGGCCGCTCGCGGTCTGCTCTATCAAGCGGCGTGGATGCGCGACAAAAATATGGCGCGCGCCGGCGCGTTCGCGTCTCGCGCAAAGCTCTATGCGAGCGAGATGGTAAACCGCGTCGCGTACAAGGCCGTGCAGGTCCACGGCAGCCTGGGTTATTCGCGCGAGAGCGACGTCGAGCGATATTACCGCGACGCGCGCGTCATCACGATTTACGAAGGCACGAGCGAAATGCAGCGAACAGTCATCGCCCGCGATCTTTTGAGGCAGTGACGAGTGGCGAGTGACTAGTGGCTAATAAAAAAGGGCGGACAGGGCTCTGTGGCCGACAACAAGAGCGGGGATGCAATTAGTTGCCCGTAACGGTTCAAGATGAGAAAGCTAAACGGATGGAAGAGGGTTGGGATTATCGCTTCCGTTGTCTGGATTCTTGGTGCGGGGCTGTGGACATATAACTCCGATCTAAAACAAGCAAGCAAGTATATAGTCTCGGCGCATGTCGAGTGCGACGCGGATCTAGCGGGCAAGACTGGAGACGCATACACAACAGGCTTCAACGAATGCAATAAACAAGCCGACGATTCTCTCGCGCTAGCGTTTGCAAATGCTCGGCTGGAAGGGGCGATTGTCGGGTTCGTCCCTGTACCCCTTGGATGGGCTTTTGTTTATCTTGTTCTGTTTCTTGTGAGTTGGGTCAGGCGCGGGTTTATGCGAACACCTGCAGCGAAATGATTGTCAAAGGGAGTCCGGTGGCGAGAGAAAAATGCAAGCGAGTGCTGAGCGGGATGCGCCCGACGGGCCGCCTTCACATCGGCCACTATTTCGGCGCGCTCGCCAACTGGGTGAAGATGCAGGAGACGTACGACTGCTTCTTCTTCGTCGCCGACTGGCACGCGCTCACGACGCATTATGCCGATAGCTCGCAAGTCGCCTCCAACACTCTCGAAGTCGCCACCGACTGGCTCGCCGTCGGCCTCGACACGAAGAAGGCGACGCTCTTCATTCAGTCGAGCGTCCCGGAGCACGCAGAGCTGCATCTCCTTCTCTCGATGATTACGCCGCTCTCCTGGCTCGAGCGCGTCCCCACGTATAAGGAGCAAATCGAAAATCTCCGCGACAAAGATTTGGGCACCTACGGCTTTCTCGGCTATCCGCTCCTCCAGGGCGCGGACATCGTGATGTATGGCGAGCCGAAGCAGCGTCTTCTCGTCCCTGTCGGGGAGGATCAAGCGCCTCATATCGAAATGACCCGCGAAATTGTCCGACGATTCAACACGTTGGTCGGCCTTGGATTCAATCGACAGTTCCACCTTGAAGAATTTGAAGAAATCGTCGACCGCGCAGGGGTTGTTTTGGAGCCGGATTCACCGCAGCTAGCTCGCGATCCCGCGGGAGCTTGGCTTTCCGCGATACGAAGGCGTGCCTTCGAGGTCGGTCTAGCAAACTTTCTTGACAGCGTCGGCCCAATTCTTCGGGAGTTATTCTCCGTCGCTGACGTCCTCCAAGAGCCGGATGTGATTTTGACCGAAACTCCTCGCCTTCCCGGCACGGACGGCCGCCGGATGGCCAAGAGCTACAACAACGCGATCTGGCTTTCCGATCCGCCGGACGAAATTCGCGCCAAAGTCCGCAACATGATGACCGACCCCCAGCGTGTCCGCCGCACCGACCCGGGCCGCCCGGAAGTCTGTCCCGTGTTCGCGTACCACAAATTATTTTCGGACGCCGGAACGATTGCCACGGTGGATCGCGATTGCCGCACCGCCGCCATCGGCTGCGTCGATTGCAAGAAGCTGATGGCTGACGCGCTCGTGAAATGGATTGAGCCGATTCAAGCACGCCGTCGAAAATTCGAGACGCATCCCGAGCGCGTTTGGGAGATACTCGACGCCGGCTCGAAGCAGGCGCGCAAAGTCGCCACAAAAACAATGAAGCGCGTCCGCAAGGCAATTTTCAATTGGGATGAAGCGCGTAAGGCCGGGCCAGCTTCGCAGAGCGGCACAAAGGCGGCGGCGAGCGATTAACAATGGCGGCGAGCGCACAACCCGATTACAAAATCCAGCTCCCGGCCTACGAAGGCCCGCTGGATCTGCTGCTGGACCTTGTCCGCAAGCAGGAAATTGACATCCACAACATCCCCATCGCGAAAATCACGAAGCAATATCTCGATTACCTGCATCAGCTCGAAACGCTCAACGTGGACATCTCCGCCGATTTCCTCTACATGGCTGCGACGCTGATTCACATCAAATCGAAGATGCTCTTGCCCGTGGACCCCCTCGCCTCGCCGGAAGAGCTGCAGGACCCGCGCGCGGATCTGGTTCATCAGTTGCTGGAGCACGAAAAATTCAAGAACGCGGCGCAGATGCTCTATCAGAAGCAGCAGGTCGAGGCAAACGTCTGGTCGCATCCCGACATGTCGCTCTACAACGACGAAGGCGCGGAAGGCGAGCTGGTCGTCTCGCTCGTGGACCTCGTCAAAGTGTTTCAGCATGTCGTGCAGCGGCGGCGCGAAGTCGTGCCCATAGATTTGGCGCACGAGACCGTCACCGTCGCGCAGATGATGGAGCAGCTTCGCGCGAAGCTGGCCGCGGGAGACGAGTCTGTGTCGCTCGTGCGCTTCTTCGAGTCCTGCGCGTCGCGCCGCGCGATGATTGTCGCGCTGCTGGCGGTGCTAGAAATGGTGCGCTTGCAGGCCGTGATTCTGATGCAGGAGAAAATGTTCGACGACATCTTGCTGCGCAAGAACAAGCATTTCGATTTAGTCTTTTCCGGCGGCGACGCCATGGCGAAAATTGACGAGCAATACCAATAACGGGGCCCCCAGGCTCGGTCGCCACGGCGACCGAGCCTGGGGGATCAGTCCGGATCGGTGGGTCAACGATGACTGAACAAGAATTGCAAAGCGCGCTTGAAGCAATCATCTACGCGGCGGACGAGCCCGCGACGCTCGACCAGCTCGCCGCGGCCGTCGGCGCGGAGAGAATGGAAGTCCGCGCTGCGCTCGATAAACTCGTTGCCTCCTACGCCGCCGAAGGTCGCGGCGTAGAAATCCGCAAGGTCGCGCACGGCTGGAAGTTTTACACCAAGGCGCAGCATCACGATGTGGTGCGTAAATTCATCAAGAGCCTGCGGCCGCCGCTGCGCCTGACGATGCCCGCTCTCGAAACGCTCAGCGTCATCGCCTACAAGCAGCCCGTCACTGCGCCAGAAATCAACGACATTCGCGGGGTGAATTGTGGCGGCGTGATTCAGACGCTTCTCGAGCGCCGCTTGATCACCACCGCCGGCCGCAAGGACGCCGTCGGCCGCCCGATTCTCTATCGCACGTCCAAGGATTTTCTGATGCGCTTCGGCCTCGCCGACCTGGAAGAATTGCCCAGCCTCAAGGAATTTGAAGCGCTCGCGCAGCAGGCGCTCGGCGCCGATGAAGGCATCGCGCCCGCCGAGCCAGAGGATTTGCAGCCCGCCGCGACAGTTGACACATCGAAAGTCGAGAGCGCCGCAAGTGCAGCTTCGACGGAATCTGGCGGCGCTGCGGAAGCGGGGCCTTCTGAAGCGGACGCCAAATCTCACGCCGCCGGCGCGTGACAGGATTTTTCCGCGCATCTCAAGCTGACGCCCTCATGGAAGAACGCCTCCAAAAAATCATCGCCCGGGCCGGCATCGCTTCCCGCCGCCACGCCGAGCAGCTCATTCTTTCCGGGCAGGTCGCGGTCAATGGCCAGGTCGTCACCGAACTTGGCTCCAAAGCCGACATTGAGCGCGACCACATTCGGGTCTCCGGGAAACTCCTGCACGCGCAGGAGCGCAAAGTATATGTGCTGCTGCACAAGCCCGCCGGCGTGGTCTCGACGATGAGCGATCCCGAAGGCCGCACAACGCTTGCGGATTTCTTGCACGGTGTCCACGGCCGCGTCTTTCCCGTCGGCCGGCTGGAATATCACGCGTCGGGCCTCGTCCTGCTGACCAACGACGGCGAGCTGACGAATCGCATGCTGCGCGCCCACGGCTTGCCGCAAATTTATGCTTGCAAACTTTCCAGCACGCTCAACGACTCGGCGATCCGTGAAACAGAGCGCCGCTGCGGCGTGCGGATGCTTCGCGCAAAAGGATTGCCGCCGGGCTGGTGGGAAGTGACGACGACGGAGGCGAGCAGCGACGCCTTCCGTCAGGCGATGCTCGCGAGCGGGAATCCTGTGGACAAGATGAGGCGAGTGGGGCTCGCAAATCTGGCGCTCGATCGCCTGGGGCCTGGCGAATACCGCCATCTAACGCAGGAGGAAGTTGCGAAGCTCGAACACGCGGTTGCGCGCGTGGAGCGCGGCGAGAGCGGACTTCCGCGGCCGGCCCAGGAGCGGAATGCAAGCCGCAGCCGGCGCGGCGCGAAGTCCCGCCGGCCTGCGCGCCCGGCGAAACGCAGACCTCCCCGGCGGTAAACTGGAAACGTGGCCACATCATTCGACCCCATCGCGGAGCTTCTTAAAACGAGCCGCACGATTGCCATGGTGGGCCTTTCGTCGAACAAGATGCGGCCAAGCTATGGCGTCGCGGAATATTTGAAGCACGCCGGGTATCGCATCATTCCCGTGAATCCCAACGAAGCGGAAGTTCTGGGCGAACGCGCCGTCGTGCGGCTGGAAGACATCCGCGAGAAAGTGGACATCGTCGATATTTTCCGCCGCTCCGAATTCGTGCCGCCCATCGTCGAGAGCGCAATTGCGATTGGCGCGAAAGCGGTATGGATGCAAGAGGGTGTTGTGAACGAAGCCGCGGCGGAACGCGCCCGCAACGCCGGACTTTTTGTCTTGATGGACCATTGCATTCTGAAAGAGCACGCGAGAAGATTTCGCCGGACATGAACGAAATTCCGCACGCAAATCGAGCGAGGCGACATGGCGCGTAAATGGATTTCTCTCGCGGCAATTATTTTTCTGGTGGCAGCGGCGTCTTCCGCCGCAAAGGACGAAGCGAAGGCGGCAGGGAAGCGCTGGTGGTCGGACATCAAGTATCTCGCAAGCGACAAGCTGCAGGGCCGCGCGACGGGCAGCGCGGGTTACATGAAGGCCGCGCAATACGTCGCCAAGAAATTCGCCAAAGAGGGCTTGAAACCCATCGGCACGCAGGGCTTTTTCCAGACCGTGCAGTTCGAATCGCGGCAGATCGACGAGAGCTATTCTTCTCTATCGCTGACCCAGGATGGAAAAACTGCTCCGTTGAAATTGGGTGATGACGCCATCCTGCGGACCGCTGGCGATCCTGCGCCGCAGATGGAAGCTTCGGCCGTGTTCGTCGGCTACGGAATGTCCGTGCCGGAAGCGAAGTACGACGACCTTGCGGGGCTCGACCTGCGCGGAAAGATTGCCGTGTATCTTTCCGGCGGCCCGTCAACGATCAAGGATCCATTGCGCGCGCATGAAGAATCGCTTGGCGAGCGTTGGAAGGCGCTGCGCGCCGCGGGCGCGATCGGCATGGCCATGATTCCGAATCCAGCCGAACAGGAAGTTCCCTGGGAGCGGATCGCGGCGAACCGGCAGCAGCTTTCGCTGGAACTGGCCGATGCCTCTCTGCGGCGCGACCAAGGTCTGCAAATCGATTTGACGATTAATCCGTACAAAGCCGATGAATTTCTTGCCGGCTCAGGACACACGATGGCGGAAATCGTCGCGGCGGCGAAGGCGCATCAGCCGCTGCCGCATTTTCCGCTGTCCGCGAAAATCCGTGCCACAATCAACGTGCACAGGTCAGTGGCAGAATCGCCCAATGTTGCCGGAGTTCTCGAAGGCTCGGATCCCGCGCTGGCGAAAGAATACGTCATCGTGAGCGCGCATCTCGATCACCTGGGAATCGGCGCGCCGGTGAATGGCGACAAAATCTACAACGGCGCGATGGACAACGCATCCGGCGTGGCCGCATTGATCGAAATTGCGCACGATTTCCGCGCGAGCCACACGCAGCCGAAACGCTCCGTGATTTTTCTCGCGGTTTGCGGGGAAGAAGAGGGCGAACTCGGCTCGTGGTATTTCGCGAGTCATCCGACCGTGCAGGCACAGAGCATCGTCGCGGACATCAATATGGATATGTTCCTGCCACTCTTCCCTCTGCAATTCCTGCAGGTGCAAGGCCTCGATGAATCCACGCTCGGAGACGACGTTCGCGCCGTAGGCCGCGCCGAAGGCGTGCAGGTGATCGAGGACGAGCAGCCCGAAGCCAATCGCTTCATCCGCAGCGACCAGTACAGCTTCGTGCAGCGAGGCGTGCCGGCGCTGGCGTTCAAATTCGGTTTCCGCATCGGCTCGCCGGAAGAGAAGACGTTCAACGACTGGGTGCACACGCGCTATCACTCGCCGTCCGATGACACGCATCAGCCGGTGGACCAGGAAGCGGCGGCGAACCTTTGCCACCTGCTCTATTCGCTCGCGGATCGCGTCGCCGACGAGCCAGGACGCCCGACGTGGGAACCATCGAGCTTCTTCCGCCGCTTCGCCTCAAGCAGCGGCCAAAACCAATAAGAGAATTGCTGGAAGTTGAAGTCTACTGGGGCAGCGGATAGGTCATCAGGTTGTTATTTCCAGCGCCGACGACGGCAAGCGCGTGGCCGTCTGGCGAAATCGCGAAATTGCGGAAAATCAAGTCGTGCAGGATCGGCGTCAGATTTCCGGCCGGGATCGTGACCCACACCAGATCGCCGGATTCTTTTTCGGAGCCGCGTTTCAGCAGGATGCGCTGCTCGTCCGGCGCCCAGGCATACTTGCCGTAAGCGCAGTGAACGGAAACCACCGCCGTGGGATTCGCAAGCGTGCGAATTTCGAGCGTGTCGCCGTCGCGGAAATAGGCGACTTTGTCTCCCGCAGGAGAGAGCGTGAGCTGGCCGAGGAAAGCGTCGAGCGTCGTAATTGGCGTGTCCGTTTCATGGAGCAGATCCAGATGAACGAGCCGGATGGGGCCGGAAAGATCCTTGTCGCGCTCGATGGCAATCGCTGCACTGTGAGCCGCGTCCCAGACGACTGAGGTGAAAAAATGTCCGTCGAATATCGAGCCGCCGCGGCCGCCGCGCGGGCGCACCGTCGCGATGGTGTAAAACAAGCTCTCGTCGCTCGGCTGAGTCAGGTAGGCGATCGTTTCGCCGTCAGCTAGAGCCGCCGCGTTCGTGGCGCCGACAATCGCGCTAGTCTTCGTGCCGGCGATCTGAATCTCCTTGCCCTCGTCGCTCATGATGTCGACGAGTTTTCCCGCCTGAGTTGTGCCCTGCGCGTCCATCACCTGCAAAGTCATCATCTCAACCAGGAGAATGTGGCCATCAGGTGAAAACGAGAGATTCGTGATCTTGTAGCTGAACGGCGTGGGCGATTGCACGAGTTTTTCCCCGTCCACGATTTTCTTCCGCTTGCCGTCCCGCTGCGTCATCCAGATGTCGTCGCGCTCGATGTCGTATTTTTTGCTGCGGCCGAGCTTGTAGGCGGCGCAGGCGATGCGGCCGTCGTTGGCGATGGCGAACGCGCGGCAATCCAGATCAATCGTAATGATGGGCTTGTCCTGCGCGCAAAGAAGCAGCGGAGAGGCGAGGAGAAGCGCGACGGCAGCCAGAGCGTGCGCGAGGAATCTGGAAATGCCGCGCGTGAATCTGTTTGGAATCTTCTTTTTGCGATTTCTCACGCCTTCTTTTTCCCTCCGGATTGGATGCGGCGAATCTCCTCCAGGCGCTGCCGCAAACGCGCTTCGAGTCCCTGATCGGTCGGATGATAATAAACATGTCCGCGCAGGCTGTCTGGCAAGCAAGACATGTCCGTTACTTTTTCCTCGGCATCGTGCGCGTACTGATAGCCCTTGCCATAACCAAGATGGCCCATCAGATTCGTCACCGCGTTGCGCAAATGCAACGGCACCGGCTCGGCGACCGTCTTCTGCAAATCGTCGCGCACGGAATTATATCCGAGATAGACGGCATTTGATTTCGGCGCGAGCGAAAGATACACGGCCGCTTCTGCCAGAACGAGAAATCCCTCCGGCTTGCCGAGGAAATCGTAAGCGTTCATCGCCGCCATGGTGATTTCGAGCGCCTTCGGGTCGGCGAGGCCGATGTCCTCGCTGGCCATTCGCACCATGCGCCGCGCCAGGTAGAGCGGGTCTTCGCCGGATTCGAGCATGCGCGCGAGCCAGTAAAGCGCGGCGTCCGGATCGGAATTGCGGACGGATTTGTGCAGCGCGGAGATGAGGTTGAAATGCTCCTCGCCGGCTTTGTCATAGGGCAGGAGCTTGTGCTGCAAGACGTCTTCGAGGCGCTCGCGCGTGATCACGCGGCGACCATCCTTGCCGGGCTCGGTGCCGAGCACAATTGCTTCGAGCGTGTTGTACGCAGCGCGAGCATCTCCATTGGCGATTTGCGCGATGCGCACGAGGACTTCGTCGGGAATTTCTACTCGCTCTTTGCCTAGCCCGCGTTCTGTGTCCGCGAGGGCGCGCCGCAGCAAATCAATAATCTGCTGCTCGGTGAGCGGATGGAGCACAAAGACTTTCATGCGCGAGAGCAGTGGCGCGATGACTTCGAATGACGGATTCTCCGTCGTCGCGCCGATCAGGAAAATCGTCCCAGCCTCGACATACGGCAGAAACGCATCCTGCTGCGCTTTGTTGAAGCGGTGCACTTCATCGACGAACACAATCGTGCGGCGGCCGTAGTGTCGCGAGCCTTCCGCCGCGGCCATCACCTGCTTGATTTCCTTGATGCCAGACATCACGGCGCTGAAGGGCACGAACTCCGAGCGCGTTTTCTTCGCGATCAGGCGTGCCAGCGTCGTTTTCCCGCAGCCGGGCGGGCCCCAAAAGAGCATCGAGACGATTACGTCGCGCTCGATCTGGGTTCGCAGCGGTTTTCCTGGGCCGAGCAGATCCTCCTGGCCCACAAGCTCGTCGAGCGTTTGGGGACGCATACGGTCGGCGAGCGGGCGCGGGCCCGCTGCGCTTTCTTCCGGCTCGATGGCGCGAAATAGATTCATCGTCGTAGGGGTTGCGCGAACTTCATTTTCGGCCGCGCCGCTGCCGCGCTGCTTCGTAAAGCAGGAGCGAAGCCGCCACAGCTGCGTTCAACGAATCCACAGGCTCGGCAAGTGGGATGCGGACGAGCGCGTCCGCGCTGCGCTCCACTTCGGCGGGCAGACCGCCGCCTTCATTGCCGATCAGCAAAGCGACAGGTCCGCGAAAATTCAGAGCGTCGGGGAGCAGCGCCGCCGGATTGTTCGACGAAGTCGCCGCGACAATCCGCACTCCGGACACGCGCAATTGCGTCAAGGCGACGGGAATGGCGATTCCGGAAACGACAGGCAAACGCAGCGCCGAGCCAGCCGAAGCCCGCATGGCCTTCGGCGCATAAGGATGCGCCGTGCCGCGCGCCGCAATGGCACCCGACGCGCCGAGCGCTTCTGCCGAGCGCAAGATCGTGCCCACATTTCCCGGATCCTGCACTCTTGCGAGAACGACGACCAGAGGAACGCCGTGAAGGAGATCATCGAACACGAATTGCCTTGGCTTCACAAGCGCGGCGATTCCTTGCGGTGTTTCCGTGCCGGCCACCGAGGCGAAAAGCTTGTCGGTGGTGCGCAGGACGAGAGCCGGGCGGTCGAGTTGAGCGAGAAGAGAGCCGAGAGCGCGTTCCGCGCTCGTACTTGTCAGGATAGCTTCGATTGCGAGGCCGGAGCGCACGGCTTCGGCCACCAAGCGCGCGCCTTCGAGCCCGACGCGGCTATCCTCTTGCCGCGAGGATTGCAGCGCCGCGCGAAATAGTTTCAGCCAGTGGTTCTCGCGCGAAGTGATGGTTGTCTCTCGCGAAGGTCGCGCGGTGCCGCGTTCTCTCGACGGAAGTGGAGTGCGAGCGGGCATATGCGCGAGAGTAGCAAAGACAGCGCGCGCCGCAAAGCGCGAAGGGTGAGTTGGCAGCTTGCATGGGCCTGCAGCCGACGCCCTTGTTTGTCATTCTGAACCCGGTCGCCGTGGCGACCGGTGTGAGGAATCTGCTTTTGGTTCTTAAGCGCGTACGCGCGATGAGTTACGCGTAATTCAGCTCAGGGTCAGCGAGCGTCATTCCATCCGGGTGGCAATCCGGGATGAACAGTGGCTGCGTGAAGGGAACCGCCGGCCGGATCCCGCCATATTCGCACACGACGCAGATTCGCTTTTCGGTCGTGCACCCTGCGTGTGAGCAGCGGTAGAGAAGCATCCGGCGTCCGCATTTCGTGCATCGTTCTTCTGCCAACATGGAGGTATTGTCGCGGGCTGAATGTAAAAACGCAAGTGCGGCTGGATACAATTTCATCAGCGGCTGTTTGCGCGAGTACCCTTGCGCTGATTCGGCTGGCTATGATAGTTTGCACCGGATTGCGGCAGAGCGCGGCGCCGCCACGAGCGAGCCATTGCCAGCGGAAGTTCTGAAAGTTTCTCCGACAGACCCCGAGCCTCATGCGATTCAGTACGCCGCGAGCTTCATCAAGCGCGGCCGCGTCGTGG
Source organism: Candidatus Acidiferrales bacterium (assembly GCA_035934545.1). Taxonomy (GTDB): domain Bacteria; phylum Acidobacteriota; class Terriglobia; order Acidiferrales; family UBA7541; genus DAHUXN01. The sequence goes on along the minus strand of DASYXV010000064.1, from coordinate 20,848 downwards.
CGATTCCTACCGACACGTATTACGGCTTATCCGCGGACCCGTTCAATTTGGCCGCCATCGAGCGCGTCTTTCGAGTCAAGGGCCGCGCGGAAACCAAAGCGCTTCCTATCCTCGTCAATTCCATCGAGCAGGCCACGACGCTGGCGCGCGATCTGCCAAACAGTTTCCTGGAACTGGCGCACGGCTTTTGGCCCGGTGCGCTGACCATCATCGTGGAAGCGACGCACCGGCTTCCCCTCAAGGTCACGGGCAATAGCGGCCGCGTGGCGCTGCGCTGGCCGAACTCCGCCGTCGCCACCGCGCTGATCGAAGCGGTCGGCGGCCCCATCACGGGCACAAGCGCGAATCTCTCAGGCTTCCCGTCGTGCACAAACGCCGCGCAGCTTACAAAGCAACTTGGCGATCGGCTTCCATTGATTCTCGACGGCGGAGACACGGGCGCGAATCTGGCTTCAACGATCGTGGCGTTGCGCGGCACGGAGTGGTCCATCATCCGCGAAGGCGCGGTGCCCGAAGGCGATATCCGCAAGGCAATTGAGGGTTAGCGCAGCACTGCGTGTTCCAGGAAGTCGAAATCTCCTCCAGGGCTCAACACAATGTTTGTGACGCGCTTCCGGTGGAGACAGATGTTGTCGTAGTACCAGAGGTTGATGTACGGCTCATCCGTCGCCACGATTGTCTGCACCCGTGCGAGAATTTCTTTCCGCTTCAGTTGATCCGTCGTCACGCGCGCCTGTTGTAACAGCGCATCGAGCTGCGGATAACTGTAGCGGCCGCGATTCGCGCCTGCCGGGGGGACCTTCTCGCTGTCGAAGACATAATCGAAAACATCGGGGTCCAGATTTGCGCCGACCCAGCGCAGCGTGTAAAGCTGAAAACTGCCGCGGGTGATGTCCGCATAAAACGTCGCGAATTCCAGCGAGCGCAAATCGAGTGCCACTCCGACCTTGCTCCATTGATTCTGCAGCGCCGCGGCATAGAGCCGCGTGGCTTCTTCCGTGGAAGTCTTCAGCTCCAAGTGAAACCGGATGCCGTCCGCGCCGCGCGGATAACCCGCCGCGTCGAGAAGGGAATTGGCGCGCGCGGGATCGTAATCATATTGTTGCACGCTCGGATCGTAGGCCCAGTGACTTGGCGGCAACAGGCTTGCCGCCTCGCGCGCCTCGCCTCGCTGCAAGTACTGGATGAGGGCCGCGCGATCCGTCGCGTACGCCAGCGCCTGGCGCACTTCGCGATGCTTGAGGATCGCGTCCTGGCAATTGAACGCGATGTATGCGAGGGCGCTGCCGGGCGAACGCGTGACTTCGATGTTCGGGTCGCGCGCGAGGGCGACATCCATATCGGGCGTAAGGGCGTTCAACATCACGTCGCCGGTGCCCTTCCGGATTTCGAGAGCCCGGACAAGTGCGTCGGGCACGATGCGAAATTGGACTCGCGCGAGCGTCGGCGCGCCGCCGAAGTAATTCGGATTTCGCTCGACGATTACATTCTCGTCCGGTGACAGGCTCACAGATCGGAATGGCCCCGTGCCGACCGGATGCTGCGCGAAATCCGCTCCAGCATTTTGCGGAACGATGCCGCCAGCCTGGCGAATCAGGTTGAGCGGAAATGAAGCATAAGGTTCACGTAAATGGAAGATGACGGTCCAAGGGTCAGGCGTCTCGATCGAATCCACAAGCTGATACGCGCCGCGCTTCGGCGATTTGATCGCGCCGGAGATGATGGATTCATAGGTGAACTTCACGTCGGCGGAAGTCAGTTCCTGCCCGTTCGCAAAGCGGACTCCTTTGCGCAAATGAAATACGTACGTCCGCGAATCGGGCATCTCCCATTTTTCGGCGAGATCCGGAGCGAGATCGAGTTTCGCGTCTCGCTGGAGCAGGTTGTCGAAGAGCAGATAGTCAATGTGCTCAGATTGCGCGTCCGTGCCGATGCGCGGATCGAGGTTCACCGGCATGGACTCGATCAGAAAATTGACCGTGCCCGAATCTTGAGTGGAGTGACGCGTTGAACAGCCCGCCATTAAGAGAACGGAGCAAAACGCGGCGGCAACGTGTACAAAGCGCATCCTAGCGCGGGCGTGCATGGCAGATTTTCCCGAGGACCGCAGGATGGCGTGCGCCCGTCGCGCTGGGGAGATTATTCGTCGACCGATGCCACGCTTCGTATGCAAGAATCGCAAATGCAAACGCTTCCTTGGCGTCGGAGGGAACGCCGAGAGCGTCGGATGAAACGTTTGTCACTCCGGGGAGCAGCGCGGAAAGATATGCAACGATCAGCGGATTCCTCGCCCCGCCGCCCGATAGGATCAAATCGCTCAGGCGTGCCCGCCGGAAAATGAAGCGATGGAACGCGTCGGCGATCGATGCCGCCGTCAACGCCGTAGCGGTATGCATGAGGTCCTCTGAACGCGCGCGAATCTTTTTTCCCCGCGCAATCAATTGCTCCGCATAGGTAGCGCCAAATTCTTCGCGGCCGGCCGTCTTCGGCGGCGTCTTGCGAAAATAGGGGTGCCGCACGAGTTCTTTGAGCAGTGGCGGCAGTAATTTCCCACGCTGCGCCATGCCAGCATCGCGATCAAAACGCAATCGCCCGCGCGTGAAATGCGAAGCCAGCGCGTCAATCACCATATTTCCAGGCCCCGTGTCGAAGGCGAAAACCTCTCCGGCATTCGCGCCGGCGGGAATGACGGTCACGTTCGCGATCCCTCCGACATTCAGCGCGACGCGGCCGCGTCTGGGATGACGATAGAGCAAGTAGTCCACGAACGGCACGAGCGGCGCGCCCTGTCCCCCCGCGGCCATGTCAGCAGGTCGGAAATCGGCGATCGTCGTGATTCCCGTGCGCTCTGCGATCACGGCCGGCTCAGCAATTTGCAGCGTCGAAGAGACGCGAGCGCCTAGAAACGAATCCGCCGCGCCCTGATGATAAATTGTCTGCCCGTGCGAGCCGATAAGCGAGATGCGGTCGGGCGGGACGCGGAATTTTCTGCATGCGCGCAGGGCCGCCTCGGCAAATAATTCGCCGAGGAGAAAATTCAACTGGCTGATCTCGCGCGTCGTCGTCGCGCCGCCGTTCGCGACTCGAAGGACAGCCTGGCGCACCTTCGGCGGGTAAGGGAAATCCGCGAAGCCTATCAGCCGCGCTTTCGGGTTTGCCGGCTCACCGGAGATTCGCGCCACTGCAACGTCAATCCCGTCCGCCGATGTGCCGGACATCAGCCCGAGCACGAGCAACTCGCCCGCCACGCGCTTCACGAGAGCTGCTTCTTCAGCGCCGCGAGAAGATTGAGCGCCTCAATGGGTTTCAAATTGTCCAGGTCCGCCTTTCGCAGCGCATCAAGCACATCGCGGTCCAACGCGGAAAACATCACCGGCTGAGGAGCCACGGCGCCCGGCGAAAGCTCCTCCGTGAGCCGGTCCTCGCTCTTCTCATGTTCCGCGAGAATTTCCCGCGCCCGGTGGACCACTTCCGCCGGCAGGCCCGCGAGCCGTGCGACTTCAATCCCATAACTTTTGTCCGCGCTCCCCGGTTCGACGCGCCGGAGAAAAATAATTTCGCTCCCTGCTTCGCGCACCGACACATGCACGTTTTTCACTCCTGCGAGCAGCCGTTCGAGTTCCGTCAGCTCGTGATAATGCGTCGCGAAGAGCGTCCTCGGACGAGCGTGTTCGTGCAAGTGTTCGACGACGGCCCAGGCGATCGACAATCCGTCGAACGTCGCCGTGCCGCGCCCCACTTCGTCGAGAAGCACGAGGCTCGCTGGCGAAGCCGTGTTCAAAATCGCCGCGACCTCGCTCATTTCCACGAGAAACGTCGAACGCCCGCGTGCGAGGTTGTCCGACGCTCCGATGCGCGTGAAAATCCGGTCCACCAGCGGCAGCCGTGCTTCGGTCGCGGGGACGAACGATCCGATCTGCGCCATCACCACGATTAGCGCCGCTTGCCGCAAGTAAGTGGACTTTCCGCCCATATTCGGGCCAGTGATGATCAAAATCGGCTGCTTCACGTCGTCGAGATATAGATCGTTCGGCACAAATCGTTCGCCGCGCGCTTCGAGCAAATTCTCAATCACTGGATGTCGTCCGCCGCCGATGGACAATTCGCCTCTGCCGTCGCCGCTTCGTGAATGCCCGGGCTCGTGTTCCGTGAACATCGGTCGCGTGTAGTTCCGCTCCGTCGCCAGCCGAGCGAAGTTCACGAGCACGTCGAGCTGCGCCACTGCTGTGGCAGTTTGTCGCAATCTTCCCGCCTGCGCGGCGATGGCTTCGCGCAACTCGCGGTAAAGCCGCCGCTCGATCTCGAGGATTCGCTCATCGGCGTCGAGCACTTTTCGTTCGTATTCCTTCAGCTCGGGCGAAGTGTAGCGTTCCGCGTTCACCAGCGTCTGTTTCCGCTCGAAGTCCGCCGGCGCAAGGTGCACGTTCGGCTTTGAAATCTCGATGTAGTAGCCAAACACCTGATTGAACCGAATCTTCAGCGAGGCGATTCCCGTGCGCTTGCGTTCGCGCTCCTCCATCGCGGCGATGATTTGCTTCGACGACTTGCTCAAATCGCGAAGTTCGTCGAGTTCGGCGTGGTATCCGCGGCGGATGATCCCCGGCTCGGTTGCCTGCGCCGGAGGATCATCGGCGATCGCGCGCCCGATGCTGTCGCGGACATCTGAGAGCTCGTCGAGTTGCCCGTGCAGCGCCGCCAGTCTCGCGGATTTGCATTTGGAAAGGAAGCCGCGAAGGATCGGAATCGTTTCCAGTGAACGTTTCAATCCAAGAAAATCCCGGGGCATTACTGTTCCAAGCGTGATTCGGCTGGTCAGTCGTTCCAGATCGAAGATTTGGTCGAGGTCGCGCCGGATTTCCTCTCGCACGACGGTTGCCCCGCGCAATTCCGCGACGGCATCGAGCCGCGCCTCGATTTCGTCGAGTGCGATCGCGGGCCGCAAAATCCACGACCGCAAAAGCCTCGCGCCCATTCCTGTCGCTGAGTGGTCGAGCGACGCAAGAAGCGTCGCGGACTCGTCGTCTTCTGCCGATGGCGCGACCAGTTCGAGGTTACGCACGGTCACGTGGTCGAGGACGAGTGCGTCCTGCTGCTCGTAGAAGGCGATCCGGTCGAGGTGCTCAAGCCCGCGCCCCGCGGGGCGCAGGTGCAGTAACGCCGTGCCATTGCCGCCTTCGCTTGCTCCGATAGCGGAAGTCTCCCGCAAATAATGGACAAGCGCGCCCGCCGCGCCAATCGCCTGCGTGTGTCCCGCAAGCCCGAACCCTTCGAGCATTGCGACGCGAAACTGCTCCGTAAGGACGCGCTCAGCGCGCGAAGTATCGAAGATCCATTCGTCGAGTCGCGTCTCCGTCGCGCCGAGATTTTCAAACGAAGAAGCCGCTGCCTCGGGGAAAAGCGACGCGGGCCTCGGCAGCAAGATCTCTCGCGGCCCCAGGATTTCGAGTTCGTCGCGTAAACGCATCTCCGCCGATGCGCCGGAAAATTCCGTGGCGCGAAATTCCCCCGTCGCCAAATCCACGAACGCCAGCCCGATCTTCTTGCCTGCAGGTTCTCTCGCTACGGCTGCCAAAAAGTGATTCCCTCGCGATTCGAGCGAAGGCAAATCCGTGGCCGTTCCCGGAGTGAGCACGCGAATCACTTCGCGCCTCACGAGCTTCTTCGCCTTCGACGGCTCCTCTGTCTGCTCGCAGATCGCCACGCGGTGACCGTTGCGAATCAGCCGCGCGATGTAACTCTCCGCTGCGTGATACGGCACGCCGCACATCGGCACGGCCTGTCCTTTTTCCTTGTTCCGCGAAGTCAGCGTAATCTGCAGCTCGCGCGAAGCAGCCACGGCGTCTTCAAAGAAAAGTTCGTAGAAATCTCCCAGGCGGAAGAGCAGCAAGGCGTTCGGATGCTGCCGCTTGATCGCATGGTATTGCTGCATCAATGGCGTGGTTGGTTCGGTCATGCCGGGACCATTTCGGCCGGAAAGAGGAAACGATTATCGCGGGTCGCGCCGCCTTTGGCAACTGGCTGTCGAATCTGGCAGTGCGTCAGTTTCCGCCAGCCCCGTCTCCGGACGACTCACAGCTTGCTGGCTAAGCGGAATGATAAGCGTGCGGACAGATGATTCCTTTGCACGAATTGGGCCGACGGTCATTCGCTTGTTGAACCCGAAGTAGATCAGCCCTTCGCGAATGCCAGCAGGTCTGCATTCAACTGGTCGGCGTGCGTAATCGGCAGCCCATGCGCGGCACCCTCGTACACTTTCAGCTGACAGCCAGGGATCAGCGGGGCGGTTCTGCGCGCTGTCGCTTCGATTGGTGTCGACGTGTCGTTATCGCCGTGGATAAGGAGCGTCGGCACGGATATTCTAGGCAACTCAGGTCGAAAATCTGTTTCCGTGAACATGCGATGCAGGTCAAGCATGGTCTTCAGTGAGCATCCGTCAACCATCATTCTTACCCACCAGTCCATAATTTCCTGAGAAACACGGTTTTTGGAGGTGCCAAAGAATCCCGGCGCGGCCGCGGCTATGGGACTTGGACGGTCCTTGCTCAACATTTTGCGCACATATTCAAGGGTCGCTCGATCCGTGCCCTCTGGGTTGTCGTTCGTCTTTAGAACAAATGGAGTGATCGTCGATACCAAAACGACTCGCGCGACTCGGCTCGAGCCGTGACGTGATAAATAGCGAACGATTTCGCCGCACCCCATGGATTGGCCTACGAGAGTTACATCATGCAGGTCGAGTTGTTCGATCACCGCCGCCAAGTCGTCGGCAAGCGTATCGAACTCGTAGCCATGGCTCGGATCTCCCGAACGGCCGTGGCCGCGGCGGTCGTAGGCAACACTGCGCACTCCGCGGCCAGCCAAGTCCGCCATCTGGTACTCCCACCAGGCTGAATTGAGTCCCCACGGTGCCGTAAAAACCAGCGGTCGGCCCGTGCCGCACTCTCTGAAAAACAGGTTCGTGCCGTCCCCCGCCTCGATGAATTGTTTTGCCTGCGGCTTCTTCCTGCCGGGAGTTTGTAGCGATCCATTGCTTAGGCCATTCGCCGCGCGCGCCCACACCATCCCAGCACCGGCAGTGATGGCCGCAACGGACTTCAGTAAACCTCGCCTGCGCATCGGTCGTTCCTCCATGCTCAGTATTCGATGGGGGAAAAGCGCAGTCCATGACCTCCGAGGTCATGCGCTGAATTCGGTGGCGATGGTTCCTCGCCGCGTCACGCTCCGGTTAGCGCATCGCTTTGTCGGTGAGGATCATCGTCTTTCCCATGAGCGACGAACTAGCGCTGTTACGACAGTGGAAATAGCAGCTTGAGAGCGGCTCACATGGGTAAGCGAGGTCATCCCTGCCTTTTGATGGCCGTGGTCGCTCCCTTAAGAAGGGTCATTCTGCAAGCCTCAGTGAATGCAAGCGTGTGGTCGGGCGATCGTCAGCTTTTCGTGAACGCTAGCAGGCCTTGATTAAGGCGTTCCATATGAGTGATGTTCAGGCCATGCGCCGCGCCCTCGTACACTTTGAGTTGGCTGCTGGTTATAAGGTTCGCGGTTTTTCGCCCTGTAATCTCAATGGGTGTCCCCACATCGTTGTCACCCTGAATGATCAGCACCGGCAGTGTGATCGTGCGAAGGTCGGCCCGAAAGTCGGTTTCGGTGAATGCGTGGTTGAGATCGAGCGTCACTTTCAAAGAGCACTGAAGTGCCATGGCAGTCAACCATTGCATCATCTCGGAGGAGACAGGATTCTTGGGCACGCCGAAAAACGCCGGCGCAAAAGCGGCGATCACATTCGGACGGTCCTTTCTCAGCGCTTGGCGCACCCTCTCGAAGTTACTTCCATCGACTCCGTCTGGATTGTCCTCCGTCTTCAAGAGAAAAGGCGTGACGGGAGCGATCAGAACCACTCGCCCGATGCGGCCGCTTCCGTGCCGCGACAGGTATCTGACCACCTCGCCGCCACCCATCGACTGGCCGACCAGCGTGACATCGCGCAGATCAAGTTGTTCGATCAGTCCTGCGAGATCGTCGGCCAGAGTATTGAAGTCGTAGCCGCAACATGGCTCACCCGACCGGCCATGGCCGCGCCGGTCAAAACCAATGCACCGCAATCCCTGGCCGGCCAAAAACGCCATTTGGTATTCCCACCAGTCCGAGTGCAAGGCCCAGGGGGCTAAGAAAACGACGGGTTTGCCCGTTCCCCAGTCTCTAAAGAACAGGTTCGTGCCGTCCGCCGTCTCGATGAATTGTTTGGCCTGCGGCTTCTTCCCTGCGGCAGTTTGTAGCGATCCACTGCTTTGGCCATTCGCCGTCCGCGCCCACACCAAGCCAGCGCCGGCCGTGATGGCTGCAACAGACTTCAGTAAACCTCGCCTGCGCATCGGCTGTCCCTCCATCCTCAGTATTCGATGGAGAAAAAACGCAGTCCATGACCTCCGAGGTCATGCACTGAATTCCGTAGAGATGGTTCCTCGTCGCGTCACGCTGCGGTTAGCGCATCGCGCGTTGCTTTGTCGGCAGGGAAAAAACTTTCGATGCGCAATTCCTGCAGAGCGACATCCTGCGCGCTACCAAAGGTCGTAAGCATGGAAAACAACCGAAGCGTGGAATTGTTCCACTTGAAATTCATGGTCAGAAACGGCGGAGGGATGTCGTCAAAGTCGAGAGAGCGCCAGCGGCTAGGAACATCCGGATAACTGAGCAATTCTCCAAGGAAACTCTTCATCGTCTGGTCCCACGGGTTAGCTGCGACCTCCCGATGCACTCGCTGAATGAGCCGTGCTGCGACGCTCTCCCAGTTTTCGATGAATCTCCGCAATCCCTTCGGATGGAACACCAGCCGGATTCCATTCCGTGGCTTCACGGAATCGCAGCCAGGGAAGAACGTCAGAAAGCGTCTTGTGCCGGCATTCATTCTCAGCGTATTCCAGTATCGGTCGACGACGATTCCGGGAAACGGTTCTTGTTGTCTCAAGAGAAGATCCACTGCGCGCCGTGCCCCCTCCATTTCCGGCGCCTCAAGACCCGTTTGGCGATAGAGCGGTGCATAACCGGCCGCCAGCAGTAGTGCATTGCGCTCGCGCAGCGGGATCTGCAGTGCCTCGGCCAGACGCAGCACCATCTCGCGGCTCGGTCGCGCCCGGCCCGTCTCGACGCAGCTCAAGTGCCGCGTCGAGATATCAGCATCAAGCGCCAGGTGCAATTGGCTGACGCGTCGAACAGCGCGCCAGCGGCGCAGCAGAAGCCCAAAATTTGCGTCAGGCTTGGTGGCGGCACGGGCAGCGGCCGACGTCGAGATCACGCTGAGATTATAATAGGGATTCGCTTGCTCGGTCCCGAAAAGTCGGTTAGTGATTGGCCGCCGATGGTCATCCCGCAAAGCAAAACGAATCGCGAAATCGAGGTTAAGCTCCGCATTGCAAACTTGGCCGCGCTCCTCCGGAAACTGAAGCATCTCCGGGCCAAGCCTTCGCGTGCCGTTTTCGAGTCCAACACTCTCTTCGACACCCCATCCCGCGATTTCAGCCGTTGCGGATCCATCCTCCGAATCCGGACCGAAACCCCGGCGAGCGCTCCCGGCAAAATTCGCAGCATCCCAAAGCACAGGGGGAAGTCAGTCACGGGACTCCTGACTTACAAGGGCCTGCTTCCCAAGTCAGCCAGTTCAAATCCTCGATACAAGATTCGCGAGGAAATCGAGTATCGGCTGCCGAACGCCCAGCGTTTTGAGCGTCTCCTCCTCAGTCTCGGGCTTAAGCCTTTGTTCCGTTACGAGAAATTCCGCACGCGCTATCGCTTGCCATCGCATCCAGACCTTCATCTGGACCTCGACGAGACTCCCATCGGCGTATTTCTCGAACTGGAAGGGTCCAGACATGCGATAGACCATGCAGCTCGCCTCCTGGGCTTCCGCTCGGGCGACTACATCAACGTCTCCTATCTCGAACTCTACCTCGCAGACTGCCGTCGCCGCGGACGGAAACCCGGCCACATGGTATTCACTTCGAAAAAATCTTCACGATAAGTGCATTCTTCGCTTGACAAACTCCGCAACTGCTTTTAACAAGGGCATGAGTAATGGAGCGCACCGAGATGGAGCGTTCTGTAAACACGGATCCTGGGAGTCGAGGCCTGCCCGAACCGCTCAATTTGGCCAGGGTAGGACTCGCAATGGTCTGCGCCTCTGGGTATTTGCCGCTGGCGCTGCTTGAGGCCAGGGAGGCCGAGGCCGACTAGGGCAGTTTTGCGGGATTGAGTTCCAACCCGCGGTCGGCGTCAAGTCCGGCCGCGGGTAATTTTTTGTTCGCGGCGCTGACTGGCGTCCTCCCCGGGCGAGGATCCGGAAGGAGTCAGCTATGCTGCACGCGACGGAACTGCTGGGCTCGATGGCCTACGACGCCCAGGGCAATTTTGTCGGCCGGGTCAAGGAGTTCTACCTCGAGCCCGCCGACCACGGGAACAGGGTCACTCGCTTTCTGCTCGCCCGCGGCAAATTCCAGCCGCTCATTGCCCGCCATGATCAGATCGGGTTCGTCGCCGCTGGCACGATGCGACTGACCGCCGGCGAAACGGAACTCGAGACCTTCCATCCCAACGAAGCCTGGCTCGCTGTGCGCAAGGACCTCCTCGACCAGCAGATAATTGACACTCATGGCCGCAAAGTCGTCCGCGTCAACGATTTGGACTTGGTCGAACAGCGCACAAATGCTCACGTCGAGCTTCGTATCACCCGCGTGGACGTTGGCCTCACGGGCGCCGTCGGCCGCTTGCTTCAGGGCCTCGCGCCTCATTCCGCGATCCGGAAAATTCAAGAGAAACTTCCGCCTCGCCTCATTCCCTGGGAATTCGTAAACCTGATCGAGCCCGACCCCATGCGCCGGGTCAAGCTTCGCCTGACGAGCAACCGGCTCACCCGCATGCACCCCGCTGACCTCGCCGAGCTCATGGAAGAACTCTCACCGGCGGAGCGGAGCTCCATCATCGACTCCCTTGACGAGGAATCCGCCGCTGAGGTCATCGCCGAGCTCGACAAGCGCCTCCAGACTCAGGTCGTCGAAAAACTCGATCCCGAGCGCGCCGCCGACATCCTCGAGGAAATGCAGCCCGACGAGGCTGCCGATGTCCTCGCGGACCTTCCACCCGAACGCTCCCGAGCTTTGCTCCGCGAAATGCCTCGCCGCGAAGCAGCCGAGGTGCGCGGTCTGCTCCAGTACGAGGGAAACACCGCGGGCGGCATGATGACCACGGACCTGATCGAAGTCGGCGAAGACGCGACGCGCGGCGAAGTGGTGGACTACATTCGCTATCACGAAGTCCCGCTCGACCAGCTCGATACCGTTATTCTCGTCAATCGCGACGCTGTCTTCACCGGAACTGTTCCAGTGTCCCGCCTTCTCCTCGCCGCGCAGGATCAGAAGATGACCGAGCTGGTCAGCCAGCCCGCGGTTCGCGTTGAACCTGCGGCCGGAGAGAAAGAAGTCTTCGAACTTTTCGACAAATACAATTTGCGAAGCTTGACCGTAGTGGACGAGGGCGCGCATCCCATCGGCGCCATCACCGTGGACGACATCGTCAGCCGTTTGCACGCAAAAGTGGGATGAAATGAACTGGGAGTCCATCAACCGCCGGATCGAAGCGCTCCGCCTTCGCGGCGAAAGCGCAAGCCGCCGCGGCCGCCACTGGCGCCGCCGGCTTGCCCTGTTTCTCGCCGTCGTGGGTCCGGGCCTCATCACCTCCAACGTGGACAACGACGCTGGCGGAATCACCACCTACTCCATCTCCGGAGCACAGCTCGGCTACGCCCTGCTTTGGACGATGATTCCGCTCACCATCGCGCTCTACGTCAGCGAGGAAATGTGCGCGCGCATGGGCGTGGTCACCGGCAAGGGCCTCTCCGATCTGATCCGCGAGGAATTCGGCTTCCGCTCGACCTTTTTCGTCATGGTCGCGGGCTTGGCTGTGGACTTGAGCAACACCGTCGCGGAATTCGCAGGTGTCGCAGCTTCCATGGAGATTTTTGGCGTCAGCCGGTTCATCTCCGTGCCAATAGCAGCCATCATTGTGTGGGTTCTTGTGGTTCGCGGCACTTACCGCCAGGTCGAGAAGATCTTCCTCGTCGCCTGTGTCTTTTACGTCTCGTATATCGCCTCTGCGTTCCTGGCTAAACCGGACTGGCTGCTGGCGACGAAACAGACCTTCATTCCTGAGATTCACCTGACCGCACCGTACCTGCTCGTCCTCACGGCATTGATTGGCACGAGCGTCGCCCCCTGGCAGTTTTTCTACCTGCAGGCGAGCTACGTGGAGAAAAAGGTCGGCCCGCGCCAGTACAAACACGCGCGCATGGACGTCCTGGTCGGCAGCATCAGTTGCATGGTCATCGTGTTCTTCATTATCGTCTGCACCGCGGCGACACTGCACAAGTCGGGCGTCACGCAGATTACGGACGCTGCCCAGGCGGCCACGGCGCTCACTCCTCTCGCGGGGAAATGGGCGGGAATGTTGTTTGCGTTTGGCTTGCTGAACGCCTCGCTTTTCTCGGCTTCCGTTTTGCCGCTCTCCACGGCCCACGTGATCTGCGAAGGCTTGGGCTTCGAGGCGGGAATTGACCGCAAATTCAACGACGCGAAAATGTTTTACGGCCTCTACACCGCGCTCATCGTCGTCGGCGGTGGCATCATCCTGCTGCCCAACGCGCCGCTGCTGAAAATCCTTGTTCTCTCGCAAGTGGCCAACGGAGTCTGGCTGCCCATTGTGCTGGTCCTGATTCTTCTGCTGATCCGCCGCAAGGATTTGATGGGCAAACATGTGAACGGCTGGTTTTTCAACATCGTCGCCTGGGTGATCAGCATCGCCCTGATTGTCGTCACGCTCGCTCTCGTCTACGTCAACCTTTTCCCGCCGAAGGCCCTCATTTCTGGCGGCTGACGCTAAAGATTTGCGCCCTCGGGTGCGCCGTTGAAACCTGCGCGTAATCTTGGCGTCCCGCTGGTTTGCTTCACCTGCCGGGCTATGCTAGTTTTTCTGCGCGTCTGTTTTGAGCAAATCCTGTGAAAGCAACGGAACTTCTGAAAGCCTCGGGCCGCGGCGAAGCGGCCCTTCTCGAGCAGATTGAACTCAAGCATTTGCCCCAGCACATCGCCATCATCATGGACGGCAATGGCCGCTGGGCCGAGCGCCGCCACCTGCCGCGCATCGCCGGACATCGCGTAGGCGTCAAAGTCGCGCGCGAAATGATCGAGACCTGCGCGAAGCTCAAAGTCCCCGCGCTTACTCTCTACGCCTTTTCGCTCGAAAACTGGCGCCGGCCGCAAGCCGAAGTTGATTTTTTGATGCGCCTCCTCCGCGAATATCTAAAAAAAGAGTTGGCGACAATTCACAAGAACAACATCCGCCTCCTCGTGATTGGCCGCTCCGCGCAATTGCCGGAAGCCGTCCGAAAAGACATTGAGAAGGCCATGCGGCTCACGACTCCCAACACGGGAATGAAACTCATCGTCGCGCTCAATTACGGCGGCCGCGCCGAACTTGTCGACGCCTTTAACGCGATTCTCGATCGCGTCCGCCTCAACGGCCTTTCCGCATTCCACGCCGACGAGGAAACCATCTCCGATCATCTCTACACGGCTGGCCTGCCTGATCCTGATCTCCTCATTCGCACGAGCGGCGAAATGCGCGTCAGCAATTTCCTTCTCTGGCAGATTGCTTACGCCGAACTCTACATCACCGAAACTCTCTGGCCCGATTTCTCGCGCGAGAAGCTCTTCGAAGCCATACTGTCGTTTCAGCGCCGCGAACGCCGCTACGGAGGCCTCGGCGGGCCTGCCCGCCTCGGCGGCCATCGCGCCTCCGGCAACGGAGCGCAAGGCTAGCGCATGTTGCTTGCTTCACGACCGGAGATGCTTCTCGCGTTCTTCGCGCAGCCGGCCTGCGACAGAGGGCAGTGTCAGGGCACGGTTTCTTGCCCTGAGCGAAGTCGAAGGGCAACCGTGCCGAAAGGCAGCGTGAGATCAGGGGTTTTAACCCCTGAGGTTTGCTCTTTCTCCTCCTTGCAAAATCTCGGAGCGACTGCATGTTAACTCGCATCGCCACTGCTGCGATTTTGATCCCCCTTGTCGTGGTTGTCGTTTATTGGGGTCCATCATGGCTCGTCGCAGTCTTGGCCGCGCTTGTCGCCCTTCTTGCTCTCTTCGAATTCTTCAAACTGTCTGCCCAAATGGGACTGCGCGCGTTTCGCCTCTGGACGATGATCTGCGCCGCCGGATTGTTTTACGCCCAATGGGTGGCAGGCGGCGCCGACGTCTATCGTCTCTCTTCACATTTGGAACTGGTTCACGGGGTTGCGGGAGCAGCCGCCTTGATCGAAACAATCCTTCTCGCATTCATCTTCGGCGCGGCAGCGATTGGCATCGCCAGCCGCAAGCCCCTCGCGGATGTCCTGCCGGGCATCTCCGCCAGCTCCGGCGGATTGCTGATGATCGCGCTTCCGTTCAGCTACTTGGTCCGCATGGACAGCCGGCCGCGCGTGGGGCCAGTGCTCGTTTTGTTCACTCTCGCGCTCATCTGGGTCGGCGATTCGCTCGCCTACTTCGTCGGCAAGTCCATCGGCCGCGTAAAAATGGCGCCCGCTCTCAGCCCCGGGAAAACCTGGGAAGGCGCCGCCGGCAACGTGCTTGGCTCCCTCCTCGTTGGTCTCGCATTCGCATGGTGGCAAGGCGGCAACGTGACTCCCTGGCTCGTCATAGCCGTGCTCGCGAATGTCGCCGGTCAAGTGGGCGATCTGGTAGAATCAGCCTATAAGCGCGGCGCGGGCGCGAAGGATTCCGGCGCTCTGCTTCCCGGTCATGGAGGAATGTTGGACCGCATTGACAGTTTGATTCTGGCTGCGCCGGTTGTCTGGCTCGCCGCCGGCTGGCTCCTGCAAGGCCGGCCCTGAACTCTCGCTTCGTGAACCGCGCCAATTCTCGAATTATCCCACCGAGATGAAACTGGGCCGTCCACACGGCCGAGTCCGAAAAGCTAAAGCCCCTCTGACTCGGATTCTTCTCACGAAGCCAGCGACGCGCAGGGGACAGTTTGAATTTTCTTGATCGTGACACAATAAGTCGAAATTCAAACTGACCCATCACCGAGCGCAGAATGTCCTTGACACGCCTAGCGTTCTAGGGGTAATTGTTATCACGCTGAGTTGTCTAGGGGTGCCGGAGAATGGCAAGAAACGATCTTCAGGGAAGCCTGGACCTGCTGGTATTGAAAACCCTCTCCCAGATGGGGGAGCTGCACGGTTACGGAATCGTGCTGCACATCCAGCGGGCGTCGGACGAACTCTTGTCGGTCGAGGAGGGTTCGCTCTATCCCGCTTTGCACCGGATCGAGCAGAGCGGATGGATTCGCTCGGAGTGGAAGCTGACGGACACGAATCGCAAGGCGAAATACTACCGGCTGACGGCCGCGGGCCAGAAGGAATTGCGCAAGGCCGAAGAAAGCTTCGAACAAGTGGTGAAGGGTGTGCGCGCGGTGTTGCGGTACGCGCAAGGGTGAGCCATGTCCATTCTTCGCCGAATCACGAATTTATTTCACCGTTCGAAACTGGACCAGGAGATCGAGGCGGAACTCCGCTCGCACATCGAAATGCGCGCGGCGGACAATATCGCCGCCGGGATGCCGCCGCAAGAAGCCCGGCGCCAGGCAGTGCTTCGATTTGGCAGCCGTCCTGCGATGAAAGAGCGAGTAATCGCAGCTGACGTGCAGATGTTCCTTGATTCGCTCTGGCAGGACTTGTGTTACGGCCTCCGCCTGCTGCGCAAATCTCCCAGCTTCACGGCTATCGCTGTGCTGACTCTGGCGCTGGGCATTGGCGCGACGACCACGATGTTCAGCGTGGTCGAATCGGTGCTATGGAGACCGATGCCCTTCCCGCAGTCCCAGCTGCTTGTGACAGTTGAATCCGCGAACCGCAAGCAACCCGAGAATTATGGCGCCGTCTCCGTCGCTGACTATTTGGACTGGCGCGCCCAGAACCGCGTTTTCGATGGTCTCGCGGCGTTCGACTGGAGCGATGGGCGGACGCTGACTGGCGATGGCGGAGCGGAGCGCGTGTACGTCATGCCTGTCTCGGCGAATTTCTTCGAGACGCTGCGGGTCTCGCCTTCGATTGGCCGGACGTTTCGTGCAGATGAAGAGGAGATGGGGAAGAATCGTGTTGCGTTGCTGAGCCACTCTCTCTGGGAAAGTTGGTTCCATGCGGACGGCGGAGTGGTTGGGAACACGATTAGTCTCGATGGACAGCCATACACCGTTGTTGGCGTGTGCCCCGCGAGCCTCCGATTGGAATTTGATCCGGACGCCGCTGTCTACGTTCCACTGACGCTGGATGCCGCATCGAGCACCAGAGCCGAACGCGCGTTGAGGGTATTTGGACGGCTGAAGGAAGGCATGGACGTTCGGCGGGCGCGCACGGCTATAACCCTGATCGCGCAGCGACTCGCGCAGGAACATCCAAAGGAAGACGGCGATTGGGGTGTGCGCATCCAAAGCCTTCGGGACGCTTTCACCCATTTCGAAACTGCAACCACCTTCTCCTATTTCTTTCTGGGAGCAGTGTCGTTGATTCTGCTGATTGCCTGCGCCACTGTGGCCAATCTTCAGCTGTCGCGCGGGTTGGGGCGTCAGCGGGAATTTGCAGTACGCGAGGCACTGGGGGCCAGCCGTCGAGTTCTGACGCGTCAGCTATTGACCGAGAGTTTCCTTGTGGCGCTGGCGGCAGGTTTGGCCGGCACTCTGTTTGCGTTTTGGGGGACTTCAGGGTTCTCGGCGTTTCTTCCTCCCGGAACGCTTCCGCGGCAGCAGTACATCAGCTTCGACGGCATGGCGCTTTTCTTCTCCCTAGGTCTGTCCCTAGTAACGGCTCTGCTATTTGGCCTCGCACCGGCCATTTTTTCCTCGAGAGTTGATCTGAATTCTTGCCTCAAGGAAGCCAATCGCACGGGAGCAGGGGGAACGGACCAAAAGCGCCTGCGGAACGCGTTCGTAATCGGGCAGACGGCGATCGCATTCATTCTTCTTTTTGGCGCAGGCCTATTCGTGAACAGCTTTCTCCGGCTTGAACGCATTTCGCTGGGCTTCCGGCCTCATAACATTTTGACAATGCAGATTCACGCGGACGGGCCGCAATACTCGTCGCCGGACAAGGTGATTCTGTTCTATGAGACCATGCTGCGGCAAGTACGAGCTCTTCCGGGAATTAGAGCGGCGGAGGCTGCGAGCCAGGTGCCGTTGACGAGCGGAATGGATGTCCCATTTGCCGTTGCGGGACAGCCGCGTCCCGCTCCAGGAGAGGCACCCGGCGCAGTAGTGCGCGTAGTGACCACCGCTTATTTCCAATTGATGAGTATTCCAGTGCTTGCGGGGCGCAACTTCACTACACAAGATACGGCGACTGCGCCGCATGTCGTCATCGTGAATCAGAATTTCACTCGCCATTTCCTGGCGGGCGAAAACCCGATCGGCAAAGAGTTGCAGATCCTTCCCGGAAGCTACGACAAGGCCGTTGTATTGGGCCCGGTTCAGATCGTAGGGGTAGTCGGGAATGTGAAGGAGGTAGGATTGAACGAGGTTGGCTTCAACGACATTTATTTCCCATTCGCGCAGAGCCCTGACTCGTCGATGTACCTCGCAGTCTCGACAAACATTCCGGGTGTTGTGGATCCGATTCGCAAGGAAGTAGCTTCGCTCGACAAGAATCTACCGCTATTGAATGTCATGTTTATGGATCAGAGGGTAGCGGATGCGTTTCGCGGAGACCGATTCAACGTTCTGCTCATCGGCAGTTTTGCAATCATGGCGGTCCTGCTCGCCTCGATTGGAATCTTCGGCGTGGCGTCCTACTCAGTCGGCCGTCGCACGCAGGAATTCGGAATCCGCATGGCGCTGGGTGCGGACCGCAAATCAATTCTCGGACTCACATTGCGCAGCGCTGCGGCTCTGAGCCTGACCGGGCTCTTGGTGGGATTTGTAGCGGCGCTGGCGCTCGGCCGCATTCTGGGGAACCGGCTATACATTGTGCCGCGGGAGCACGAGGGATTACTTTATGGCGTCAGCCTTTTTGATCCGCTGACACTCGCTGCTGCCCTTGTTTTGCTAACAAGTATTGCACTCGTGGCGAGCTATATTCCAGCGCGGCGAGCGACGAAGGTCGATCCCATGGTCGCTCTGAGACACGAATAGCCCACTCCGCTGTTTCGCGCTGCCAGTCCTTTGCATTACAATGAGGTCTTAGCGGAATTTTCCATCTTGCCCTGCGGCACGCTGAATCTCGAATGAAACGCATATCCATTCTCGGCTCGACTGGCTCGATTGGGCGGCAGTGCCTTCAGGTGGTGGACTCGCTCCCGGGGAAATTCGAAGTCGTCGCCATCGCCGCGGGCAGCAACGTGAAGCTCGCCGCCGAGCAAGCCGCGAAGCATCGCCCGAAAATCGTTTCTGTCGCCACCTGCGAAGGCGCGAAGGAATTGCGCGAGCGCCTTTCCTCCGTGAAACTCAATCCTCTCCCAGAAATCCTTTGCGGTCCGGAAGGCCTCGACCGCGTCGCCACTCATCCCGATGCCGAGATCCTTCTCTCCGCTGCCGTGGGTGTCGTCGGACTTCCCGCAACATACAAAGCCGTCGAGCAAGGCAAATCTCTCGCCCTTGCGAATAAAGAAGTCCTCGTCGCTGCCGGAGAACTCGTCATGGCCGCGGCCGCTCGTCGCGGCGTCGCCGTGCTGCCGGTGGACAGCGAGCACAACGCGATTCACCAATGTCTCCGCGGCGGCCAGCGCCAGGAAGTTAAAAAGCTCGTCCTCACCGCCTCCGGCGGCCCGTTCCGCAAGACACCCGTCGCTAGATTGAAGTCCGTCACACCCAAACAGGCTCTCGCGCATCCAAATTGGAAGATGGGCAGGCGCATCACGACGGATTCTGCCACCCTGATGAACAAAGGATTTGAGGTGATCGAAGCGCGCTGGCTTTTCGGCATGCGGCCCGAGCAGATTGACGTCGTGATTCATCCGCAGTCCACGATTCACTCTATGGTTGAATTTGTGGACGGTTCAATTTTGGCGCAACTCGGCCCAACAGATATGCGCATGCCCATCCAATATGCGCTAACCTATCCCGAGCGCATCGCATCCAACGGTTTCGCGCTCGACTGGACCAAATTGAAGCAGCTCGACTTCGAGCCTGTGCCGTGGAAAAAGTTCCCGTGCTTAGCCCTCGCGCGCGAAGCGATGAAGCAGGGCGGGGCATTGCCGTGCGCATTGAACGCCGCCGATGAAGAAAGCGTCGCCGCGTTTTTGGACGAACGCCTCGCGTTCACCGGCATCGCGAAAGTGATTGAGCGCGTCCTCGAACGCATGCCCAAAGTCTCGCTGCGTTCGATGGCCGACGTTCTCGGCGCCGACCGCGAGGCGCGCCGCATGGCGCACGAAGAGATTTCCAAGAGGAAGAATTAAATGACGCACACCTGGGTCGGCATCGCTCTCGCCATCATCGGCCTCGGCATCATGGTGCTCGTCCACGAGTGGGGACATTTCGTCGTGGCGCGTCTGTTCCGCGTGCGCGTCGACGTCTTTTCCATCGGCTATGGCAATCGCATCTTCGGCTGGAAGCGCGGCGACACCGATTACCGCATTAGCGTTTTTCCTTTCGGCGGCTACGTCCGCATGGCCGGCGAAAATCCCACGGAGGAACTCACCGGCGCGCATTACGAATTTCTTGGCAAGCCGCGTTGGCAGCGCTTCTTCATTATTCTCGCTGGCCCAACGATGAACGCCGTCCTCGCGCTCGTTCTTATGTGGGGGCTCTACGTCGTCGGCATGCCCGTCGCCGCTTACATGCACCGGCCCGTTCAGGTCGCCGGAGTTTTGTCTGATTCTCCCGCCTCCAGAGCCGGCATTCAGCCGGGCGACAAAATCGACGAAATCAACGGCACAAGGGTCGCGAACTGGGAGGAAGCAGGCTCAGATTCCCTGATCGTCCCGGGCCACGACTTGAAAATCGACGCCGAGCGTTCGGGCCGCGCCATCTGGCTCAGTGTCGCAGTGCCGCAAAACGTGAGCGACATATTCAGCCTCCTCGGCTATCCCAAGGAACGCGTCATCGTCGATCGCGTGGACGCGAATCTTCCCGCCGCGAAAGCTGGCCTGAAGCCCGGCGATGAAATCATCGGTGTCGGCGGCCAAACGGCGGTCAATTTCGCCGCTTTGCAGGACATGATTCAGAATTACCCGGGCAAGCCCGTGGATCTCATCGTGCGCCGCGATGACAAGGAAATCGCGTTGACCATAGTGCCCGTCAAGACGGACCCGGGCGATGGCGGCGGCAAGCGTTGGGTCGTCGGCTACACGCGCATCCTCGACACCGTACACGAATCCTATCCGGTGATGAAAGCCGCGCGCGAATCGTGGAATGAAAACACCTCCATGGTGAAGCAGGTTCTCGCGGTCCTCACCGGACTCTTCACGGGTCGCGTCTCTCTCAAGGAGCTCGCCGGGCCCGTCGGCATCGTGCGCATGTCGTCGCAAGCCGCGAAGCTCGGCGCCGCGGAGTTCATCTTCTTCATGGCGTTTCTCAGCATCAATCTCGGCATCCTGAATCTTCTGCCCATCCCGATTCTCGACGGTGGCCACGTCCTCATGCTCGCCATCGAAGGCACGCTCCGCCGCGACCTCAGCCTTGCCGTGAAGGAACGCTTCGTCCAGGTCGGCCTCGTGTTTCTGCTCGCCGTCTTCGGCTTCGTGATGTACTACGACATCGTCCGCCTCTTCCCCGGCCATTAACATGGCATCCGGTACAGGCCATCGCGTCTCCACCGGAGAAC
>DASYXV010000045.1:0-107965 GCA_035934545.1 Candidatus Acidiferrales bacterium | reverse complement strand
GGCGATCGGAATAGGCTGGGGGATCTTGATTATTGATATCGGGGCAATCGCGGGGCTGGCGTCCGTGATGCTGGTGATGCTATTGGGACAGTCGCGCGTGCTGTACACGATGTCGCACGACGGCCTGTTGCCAAAGTGGGTATCGAAGATTCATCCGAAATTCAGGACGCCCTACATCACTTCTATCGTGGTCGGAGTCTTCGTCGCGTTTCTGGCCGCCCTGTTCGATCTCAATTTCTTGGTGCAGCTGGTGAGCCTCGGTACGCTGCTGGCGTTTACGATTGTGTGCCTCGGCGTGTGGGTGATGCGCAAGAGGCGGCCCGATGTCCCGCGGCCATTCCGCACGCCCTGGGTGCCCTTGGTGCCGATCTGTGGAATGGCGATTTCGCTGGCGATGATGTTTTCGCTTACCTCGAAGGCGTGGATCGCGTTTGTGAGTTGGCTGGTCGTCGGCCTGGTGATTTATTTCAGCTACAGCCGAAGGCACAGCTCGGTGCAACTGTCGCTGGGGCAACGGGCGGCGGGAAGCAGGGCGTCGGGCGACTAGCCGCGAAAAACTGGCGCGCAAGCTGATCTGGCCCGCAAGAGATGAATCACGAATCTGTATACATTGTCAGCGCTGTTCGCACTCCAATCGGCAAATTCGGCGGCGGCCTCGCGGAGCTGACGGCACCGGATACGGGAGTGATTGCCGTGCGCGCGGCGCTCGAACGCGCGTTTGGCAAGCCGCTTCCGGCCGAGAGGATTCCGGGCGAGCCGGGAGCTGCAAAGCCGGAATTGCCGTGGCGCGTGGATGAATTGCTGTTCGGGAATGCGCGCGGCGCGGGAGTAGGGCCGAATCCCGCCCGGCAAATCGCGTGGCGCGCGGGGCTGGGCGACGACGTGCCCGCATTCACCGTGAATATGGCCTGCGCATCGGGGCTTCGGACGGTCATGCTCGGCTGGCAGCAGATTTTGCTCGGCGAGGCGGGAATTGTGGTGGCGGGGGGGACGGAATCCATGAGCCGCGTGCCGTATCTCGTCGAGGCGCGCTGGGGCGTGAAGATGGGAAACCAGCCGCTGGTGGACGCGATGTACCGCGACGGGTTCCTCTGCCCGATTTCAAAGATGATCATGGGCGAGACGGCAGAGCTCCTCGCGGAGCAGTACAAAATTTCGCGAGACGAGCAAGACGAGTTCGCGGTGGAGAGCCACCGGCGGGCGGCGCGCGCGCAAAGCGAGTGCAGGTTCAGCGCGGAGATTGTAGCCGTCGAACGCAAAGACAAAAAAGGCAACGCGATGCGCATCGAGAAGGATGAGCACGTGAGGCCGGACGTCACGCGAGAGCAAATGGCGAAGCTGCCTCCGGTGTTTAGCAAGGCCGGGACAATCACTGCGGGGAACGCGAGCGGAATTACGGATGGCGCGGCGGCTGTGGTACTGGCGAGCGAGACGAAAGTGCGCGAATTGAACCTCAAGCCTGTGGCGCGAATCGTGGACGCGACAATTACTGCAGTGGATCCCCGCGTGATGGGGATTGGGCCCGTGCCGGCAGTGCGTAAACTGCTCAAGCGCACGGGAACGAATCTTGAGGATTACGCTGCGATTGAGTTGAACGAAGCGTTTGCGGCGCAAGTGCTGGCGTGCGACCGCGATTTGCATTTTCCGCGCGAGCGCCTGAATCCGAATGGCGGCGCAATCGCGCTGGGGCATCCGATTGGCTGCACGGGCGCGCGCATCCTGACTACTTTGATCCACGAAATGCGCCGCCATGGCAATAGCGCAGGGAAGCGCGGCCTCGCAACACTCTGCGTTTCCGGCGGGCTGGGCGTCGCTGTAGAGGTTGAAGCGATCTAACAGTCGGATATCCTTACGAAGCAAGAGTTTGAGAGTTCAGCACCACGCAAGAAACCCGCACTTACCCCTGCGCGCAATACGCGGTACGATTTTTCAAAGGCAGCCGGAGGGAGAATCCATGGCCGTCACACAGACACAATCTCGGGTGTCCCGGGTTGCAGTAGCAGGCAATGTTGGTGCATCGGCGCTCAAACCCGAAGAATTCCAGCACGTGAAGTTCAAAATTGAAGGCGAAGTCGCGCGGCTGACGCTCGACCGGCCAGAGCACAATTTGCTCAACGAGCGGATGCTTGCGGAGCTGGCGACGGGGATCGAGTCACTCGAAGGGCGCGGAGACATCAAGCTGATTGTGCTGGACTCGGCGGCGAAGGCATTCTGCGGCGGGATCGAGCTGGGGGAGTACACGCCACGCCGCGCGTTTCAAGTGCTCGATGCGTTCCAGCGAGCGTTCACGGCGATGCTGGACACGGCGAAGCCTCTGCTCGTCGCCGTGAACGGGCCCGCATTCGGCGGCGGCGCGGAACTCGCCACGCTGGGAGATCTGGTGGTGGCGACGCCGCGGGCGCGGTTCGCGCAGCCGGAAATCAAGCTGGGCGTGTTTCCGCCGCTGGGCGCGGCGATTTTGCCGTTCATCGTGGGGCCGAAGCGGGCGATGGAGCTGGTGCTGACCGGCGAAGTGATCAGCGCAGAGAGGGCGCACGCGCTGGGGCTGGTGAACCGGCTCGTCCCGGAAGACAAGCTAGAAGCCACTGTGAAAGAAATGAGCGCGCTAGTGACCGCGCACTCGGGACCCGTATTGACGATGGCGAAAAAAGCAATTCTCGGAGCGATGGGGCTTTCCCTGCGCGACGGCGTGAAGCAGTCCATGGCGCTATTCCTCAATGAGCTTTCGGGGCTGGAGGACTCAAGTGAAGGATTGAGAGCGATTGCGGAGAAACGTTCACCGCACTGGAAGAACCGCTAGGAATTCAACCGTAAGATAGAGCGCCGCAGACGAAGTTGACTCGGCTCGCCATTGCGAATAGACTGCATCTGGAAAATTCAGACGGCTTGCGGGAATAAGTGAAGGCTGTGAAAATCGGCCACGGTCCCGCCACTGTAATCGGCTGGCGCTGCTGAAAGAAAAATCCTCACTGGCTCGCGAAGATTTGCAACGAATGAGCCGGGAAGGGCCGCGGAAGCGGAGCAGCGCGCAATCTCTCCTGAAGTTCGCAGCGCGAAGAGCGCGCGCAAGCGGGAGGCCGAGAGTCAGGAAACTTACGCAAGCCGCTTCCGTGCCAGCGCCCTTCGCGAGAAAGAGCGCTGACGAGCGCCCCGCTGTATCTCGCGGGGCTTTTTTATTGGGCAGACAATTTTTGGACAACCAATGCGACGAAGGCACTTCTGGCCGGCATGGAGCGTGATAGCGTGGATGTGTTTCGCCGCACCTCTCCCAGCCGCGGCGCGGGCCCAAACGAAATCCGGAGTAGAGGCGAAAGTTCCGGCCCGTGAAGTCGTGGACGAGACCGGCCGGCGACAGCGAGTGCCGCTCGAAGTCCACAGAATCGTTTCGCTGGCGCCAAGCCTCACGGAAATTATCTACGCGGTCGGAGCTGAAGAGCGGCTCGTTGGCGTTTCAGAGTTGAGCGACAAGCCGCCAGCAGCGAAAGAGAAGCCGCGAGTTGGAATGTCAATGGATCCGAGCCTCGAGGCGATTGCAGGGCTGAAGCCGGACCTGGTGCTGATGACGGCGGTCAACCGCTGGCAGACAGAGGATGCACTGAAGGAGATGGGCATACCTGTATACGGCGTCGAGCCGCACACTGTCGCAGGAACGCTTGATTCGATTACGGACATCGGAAACTTGATCGGCGCGGAGTCGAAAGCGCGGGATGTTGTCGGGAAATTGCAGCAGAGGCTCGAAACATTGAAGGCGAAACTGGCGGGCGCTGCGCCGAAGTCTGCGCTGTTCGTCGTGTGGGAAGATCCGTTGATTTCCGTCGGGGAACGCACGTTCCTCGCGGATGCGCTGCGATGCGCGGGAGCGAAGTCAGTGGTGCGTTCGCGACAGGACTGGCCGCAGGTGAGCATGGAAGAAATCGTGAGGCTCGAGCCGGATTATATTGTCTACGCGAAGAGCGGAGCGGATTCGGCCGGCGAAATTGCTGCGGCGATGCGAGAACGTTTGAAGGAACTGAGAGAAGAGCCGGGATGGCGGAACTTGAAAGCGGTGAAAGAAGGGCACGTGACTGTGGTGAGCGATGAAGTGAATTTGCCGGCGCCGGGTCTGATCGACGCGATCGAGCAGCTTGCGCGGCAGATTCATCCCGAGGTTTTTCAAGAAAAGCCGAAAGCGCAAGACGCGGCGGGGCGGCACGCGAGTGCGGCCAGGACGTTTGCGCCAGTGCGACAAAATTCGTTTGCAGAGGGAGTCCCTTGCGGCCGCTGACGCCACGGCGAATCGGAATGATTTGTCTCGTGCTGGGCGCGGCGCTGTTCGCGGTTGTGGTCATTTCGCTCCGCGTGGGCGCGTTTCCGATTTCGACGAGCGACGTGGTAATGACATTGGTGCGCCGGGCGATCGGACACGAGGGAGACATCCCGTTCGAATTCTCGAATGTGATTTTCGACATCCGGCTGCCGCGCATCTTGCTCGGGATACTCGTAGGCGCGGCGCTATCGGTGTCGGGGGCGTCGTTTCAAGCGCTGCTGCGCAATCCGCTGGCCGATCCCTATGTGCTCGGAGTTTCGAGCGGCGCGGCGCTTGGAGCGATTCTTTCGCTGGCGTGGCTGCCCCTGCTCCCGTGGACGATGCCTGCATTTGCGTTCGTGGGAGCGCTGGGCACGATTGCTGCGGTGTATTTTCTCGGGCGGCGGGCGGGACAATTGGACAGCACGACGCTGCTGCTGGCGGGAATCATTTCGGCGTCGTTTCTATCTGCCGTGATTTTGTTTTTGATGACGACGCTGAGCGGGCACGATTTGCGCGGCATGGCGTTCTGGTTGATGGGGGATCTGACTTCGCCAGCACCGCCCGGGCTGGACGTGAAGCTGTGGTTCGGGTTTCTGTTTGTGGTGCTGCTCATTGGCGCGGGAGCGATTTATACGACGTCGTCGGATTTGAATTTAATTTTGACGGGCGAGGAAGAAGCGCATCACCTCGGAGTGAATGTGGCGCGAGTGAAAATGGTGGTCTACGTGGGCGCGTCGCTGCTAACGGGGCTGGCGGTGTCTGTGAGCGGCGCGATTGGTTACGTCGGGCTGCTCGTGCCTCACGTGATCCGCATGATGTTCGGCTCGGATCACCGGCTGCTGATTCCGGCGTCGGCGATTGGAGGCGCGATCGCGGTGGTGTTTGCCGACACGCTGGCGCGGACGCTTGTGGCACCAACGGAACTGCCTGTCGGGGCGATGACGGCGGCGATAGGCGCGCCGGTGTTCATATATTTGCTGCGGCGGAGGCTTGCGTGAGCACGCAAGAGACTGTGGCGCCGGGTGCCGAGCGTGGCACACGCGCGGGCTGGATGGAACATCCAGTGCGGCTGCTCGTAGAGCAGGCTACGTACGCTTACGCGGCATCGGGACGCGAGGCGCCGGAATTCACGCTGGGGCCGATAACGTTCAGCGCGCGGCAGCGGGAAATGGTGGCGATACTTGGCGCGAATGCGAGCGGGAAGTCCACGCTGTTGCGGCTGCTGGGCGGGGAATTCAAGGCGCTTTCGGGGCGCGTGGAGCTCGATGGGACGCCGCCCGACCAACTGGAGCTGCGCGAGCGGGCGCGCAGAATCGCGCTGGTGCAGCAGGAGAGCACGCTGCTTTTTCCGTTGCATGTGTGGGAGTACGTGCTCCAGGGGCGCTATCCATACGGCAAGAGACTGCGATTCGAGGGGCACGACGATTGCCTGCTTGCGGAAAATGCGCTGAAGCAAGTGGGCGCGGCGGTGCTGCGCGACCGGCGAATGGACCAGCTTTCCGGCGGCGAGCGGCAGCGCGTGATTCTGGCGCGAGCGCTGGCGCAGCAGCCGGCTCTTCTGCTGCTCGACGAGCCGACGCAGCACCTCGACATCGGCGGGAAAGTCGAATTGATGCGGCGGCTGCGGCGGTTGGCGGAGGAGAGCCGCTACACGGTGGTCGTGGTGACGCACGAACTGAACCTCGCGGCGGAGTTTTTCGATTCCGTCGTGTTGATGCAGCGCGGCAAATGCCCCGCGGCGGGAAAGCCGGCGGATGTGTACCGGCGGGAAGTGCTCGAGGAGGTTTTCGATACGGAGCTGGAAGTCGAACTCGGGCCGCACGGGAGGCCGCGCGTGATTCTGCGCGGCGGCGCGGACATGGAGATTGCCGCAGGGGACTCAGAACCGGTAAAGGGAGATTAACTTTCGCGGCTGTAGGCTGGGCCGCAACGATTTTGCGCGGATAGGCCATCGCATCACCGGCGGGGCGGACAGGGCAGAACGTCAACCTTGACGCCTCGCCGGAAACTAAAACGTGAGACTCCGTGCACGGGAAGACGGTGAAAAGCCGTCGCCGCTGCGCGACTGTAAGGCGGAAGAAGTCGGGCACGCGTCACTGTTTCGAGCGGTTGGCCTTCGGGCACGCCGCCGAAGCGGGAAGGCCATGCCCCGCAGAATGCCGCCGAGCCAGGAGACCGACGGAGTTTCTATCCCGGAGCGAGAGCCGGCCGCATGCGCGGAGGCTCGGGACACGGGACAACCTTCAAACTCCCACGCGAGAGGGAGCGGAGGATAAAAATGAGACTCTGCGTACGATTGTTTTTGCTTTTTGTGGTTTTTGTTTTCGCGTTTTTCGGCATTTCGATTCCTTCCCCTGCACAATCCACGGCGGCCCTTTCCGGCCGGATTACCGACCGCAGCGGCGCTGCCATCGTGGGCGCTGAAATCTCAGCGCAAGACTTGAACAATGGTGCGACACAAGAAACGAAGAGCACGGCGGACGGAACATATTCGCTGACGCTTGCCCCGGGAAAATTCCGGATTCGCGTGACAAGTCCGCAGATGGCGGCAACTGAGGAAGACATCTCTCTTATTGCAGGAGAGCGGCGCACATGGAATGTGCGGGTGGAACTCGCGGAGCTGTCCTCGACCGTGGTCGTAACCGCGCAGGCCGAGCCCGAGCCCGCGAACACGGTCGCTTCTCCGGTGACTGCGCTGACGCATCAGGACATCGAGCAACGGCAGGAAATCTGGGCCGCGCCGCTGCTGGCTTCGGCGCCGGGAGTGAGCTTATCTTCCACAGATCCGCTGGGCGGCGTGACCGGTATTTTTCTCGATGGCGGCAATTCGAATTTCACGAAGGTGCTCGTGGACGGAACGCCTGTGAATGAACCCGGCGGGAGTATTGACCTTTCGAATGCCGATCTGTCGAACGTGGATAAGATCGAGGTTGTCCACGGGGCGTCGAGCGCGCTCTTCGGCTCGGACGCCATGACCGGCGTGGTGCAGATTTTCACGCATCGCGGCACGACGCACAGGCCGCAACTCACGCTGGTTGGCGAAGGCGGAATGTTTGATACCGGCCGGGGCGCCGCGGACCTGAGCGGAAAAGTGAACCGTTTCGACTATGCCTCTTCCGTTTCCCATTTCAACAGTGCCGGACAAGGGCCAAATGACCGCTTCCGCGACACGACGCTTTCCGGAAATTACGGCTGGAAATTCAGCGACTCGGACAACCTCCGGCTCTCGCTGCGCAACGCTGCAAGCGACGCCGGCCTGCCCGGCCAGACTCTCGATCCGCAAATCGGCGTGCCGTATCCGTGCCTCATTTCGAGCGTGGACCTTCACGATTTCTCCTCGAATCTCGGCTGGGACTTTTCGACGGGGTCGCACTGGCAGCATCACGTTGCCGGGACCGAGTCGTACGACCGCCGGATGGACGTGAACGGCTTTTGCTTCGCGGGAAGTAATTTTGCCGAGCAATTCAACCGCGCCAGCTTCGAGGAGCAGTCCTCGTACCTGTTCCGGAGCGGCGGAGTTTCGCTCGGCTATGACTACGAAGTGGAAAACGGCTCTTCCGGAGGGCCACACATCCGGCGGAACAATCAAGGCGGCTACCTCGAGACTCACTATCAACTCGGTCGGAGGCTGACGGCAATTGCGGGCGTGCGCGCCGAGGCGAATGCCGCCTTCGGTACGCGAGTGGTCCCGCGCACAGGCCTTAACTTCGTGGCGCGTTACGGCCGCGGATTTTGGGGAGCGACGCGCCTTCGCGCTTCCTACGGCCTGGGAATCAAGGAGCCGGAATTTTTCCAGTCTTTCTCGAGCGATCCATGCTTTCCCGGCAATCCAAATCTGAAGCCGGAGCGGAGCAACACTCTTGACGCTGGGATTGATCAAATCATCGCGGCGGAGCGCGTGAAGTTCTCGGCGAATTTCTTCCACAACAGCTTCCGTGACATCGTGAGCTTTGCTTCTTGCGGCACAACTGGCCCTTGTAACTTTCCTCCGCCACCGACCTGCACGCCTGCGGATGAAGCGGCTGAGGGAGGTTTCGGGGAATTTTTCAATACGGACGCGGCGCGCGCGGACGGCGTGAACGCGACGATCGAGGCGAAGCCGCTCGCATGGCTCGGCATCATCGGTAACTATACCTATGACGACAGCCGCGTGCTCAAGGCGCCGAACGCGTTCGATCCGACGCTCGCGCCCGGCAATCGGCTGTTCCTGCGGCCTCTCCATTCCGCGGATTTGATTCTCAATGCTGCTTGGCGGCGGATGAATTGGAACCTGGCGGGGTATTACGTGGGCCGGACGACGGACAGCGACTTCCTCGGCCTCAGCCCCGGATTCAAGACCCTGCCGAGTTACGTTCGCTTGGACTTGGGCACGCAATTCTTTCTCGGCCACGGAGTCACGACGATTGCGCATGTCGGGAACTTGCTCAACCGCCGTTATGAGGACGCGATTGGGTATCCGGCGCTTGGCCTGAATTACCGTGCAGGCGTGAAATACGTTTGGGGCGCGAAATGAGCCGCCGAGCGCATTAGCTGTCTCTGCCGGAGGAGGAAGACGCGCGGCAGGCCAAATTGTCTTGCGAGGCTTGCAGCCACCGCTTCAGGCGCGGCGGAGAGGACTCGAGGTCGGGATGCTATAATTCGCGGTTCGATGAGCCGAGCCGCGTCCAAAACGGCCGAAGAAGCGCCGCGAATCAGCGCCGACATACGTGCAAAGTACGAGTGCGTCATCGGGCTCGAAGTCCACGCGCAGCTCGCGACGAAATCGAAGGCGTTCTGCGCGTGCTCGACGCGCTTCGGCGATCCGCCAAACCAGAATACCTGCCCCGTGTGCCTCGGACTGCCCGGCGCGTTGCCGGTGCCGAACCGCCGCGCCATTGAGCTCGCGGTGCGAGCGGCGCTGGCGCTGCATTGCAATGTGCAAGAACATTCGCGTTTCGCGCGCAAGAATTATTTCTATCCCGATTTGCCGAAGGGCTACCAGATATCGCAGTACGAATTGCCGCTTGCAACGGGCGGGTGGCTGGAGATCGAGCACAGCGAAGAAAAGAAGCGAATCGGAATCACGCGTCTGCACATGGAGGAGGACGCGGCGAAGAATCTGCACGAAGGCTTTCCGGATTCCGACCGCTACAGCTACATCGATTTCAACCGCTGTGGAGTCCCGCTGATCGAGATTGTCTCGGAGCCGGATATCCGTGCACCCGAAGAGGCGTACGCCTATCTGACGAGCTTGAAACAGGCGCTCGAATACACGGAGGTGAGCGACTGCAACATGGAGGAAGGCTCGCTGCGCTGCGATGCGAACGTCAGCGTGCGGTTGCGCGGCGCGGAAAAGTTTGGGACGAAAGTAGAGATGAAGAATCTGAATTCGTTCCGCTACCTGCAGCATGCGCTGGAATATGAAATCGAGAGGCAAATCGGTGTGCTCGAAGCGGGCGGGACAATCGTGCAGGA
The DNA here is from genome assembly GCA_035934545.1 of Candidatus Acidiferrales bacterium. GTDB lineage: Bacteria > Acidobacteriota > Terriglobia > Acidiferrales > UBA7541 > DAHUXN01. Next base: position 98,223 of record DASYXV010000045.1, on the reverse strand, counting down.
GACGCGGCTCTGGAACGTCGCCGCGGGACGGACAGAGGCGATGCGGTCGAAGGAATTCGCGCATGACTATCGTTATTTCCCGGACCCGGATTTACTGCCGGTGCAAGTGAGCGAGGCCCGTAAGGCGGAAATACGCAGCAAGATGCCGGAACTGCCCGATGCTAAGCGCGCGCGATTCCGCGACCAATATGGCTTGACCGCCTATGACGCGGAAGTGCTGACGGCGACGCGTAAACTGGCGGATTATTTCGAGGCGACGGTGCGCGCAGGTGCTCCGGGAAAAGCCGCGGCGAATTGGATACAGACAGAATTGCTGCGGCGGCTGAATGAAGCGGGAAAGGACATTTCGCAATCGCCGGTGGCGCCGCAGGCGCTTGCGGATCTCTTGCGGCGCGTGGAGAGTAGCGAAATCACCGGAGCCATCGGCAAGCGCGTGTTCGCGAAGATGTTTGAGAGCGGCAAATCCGCAGCGGCGGTCATCGCGGCCGAAGAGCTATCGCCAATCAGCGATACGGAAAGCGTTGAGAGAGTTTGCCGAGAAATCATCGCGAAAAACGCGGAGAACGTGGCGAAGTACCGCGCCGGCAACGAGGGCGTGTTCAAGTTTTTCGTGGGCCAGGTGATGCGGGAGACCCGTGGCCGCGCGAATCCGCAATCGGTCAACGACATCCTAAGACGATTGCTCAAGCAGGACTGAGGGGAACGCGAGATGGCAAAACCACTTGAAGCCGGGGAGCGCGCGCCGGAGTTCCGCGTCACCGCCGATGACGGCAAGGAGATCGCGCTCGCGGATTTTCGCGGCAAGAACGTAATCCTTTATTTTTTTCCAAAGGCAATGACGCCGGGTTGAACGAATGAAGCGTCCGAGTTTCGCGACGCGAAGAGGAAATTCGAGAAGGTGAACACGGCAATCCTGGGTTGCAGCGCCGACAGCCAGGAGCTGCTGACGAAATTCAAGGAGAAGTACAACCTGAATTTCCCGTTGCTGTCGGATAAGAAGTTCGAGGTCATTGAGGCCTACGGCGCGCGGCGGATGAAGAGTTTTTTGGGGAAGACTTTTCTCGGCATTGTGCGGATGACGTACTGGATCGGCGAAGACGGGAAAATCCGTCAGGTGTGGGACAAGGTGAGCGTGAAAGGACACGCGGCCGAAGTGCTGGCGGCGATATCGTAGAATTAGCGACAAAGAGATCGCGAGGCATGTCGCACGCCTCGCGATTTTTGTCCGCGGACTGCGAAGTAATCTTTCGCCGCCCGCGTCTTCTTAGTGAACCGTTAACGGGGTGCGCAAGCGGAAGCTCAGTGTGGATTCGGCGGCAAAAGTGATGTCTTTCTTGCCCGTGGCCGCGGCGCCTGCTGTGCCTGCGCCGGCTCCGGCCGCAGCGCCGATTGCCGCGCCTTTTCCGCCTCCTGCAATCGCGCCAATGATCGCACCCGCGGCTGCGCCTCCGCCGACACCGACTTCATTCCTCTTCTTGTGCGATTTCCCGGTTTCGCCGGCCAGATGCGCGGAAAGTTTCTCCACCTTGCCATGAACCGTGACGGAGTCAAGGCGCAGATAAAGTTTTGCGGGAGTCGAGAGGCGGCCAGACGGCACAGCCTCGGCAACGTGTACGGCGGCGTCGGAGCCGCGCGGGATGACGATCTTTCCGTCAACCATAACGTCGCGCGAAACTTCCGCCGCGACTTTCTGTCCGTTTTTCGCGTCCTTGGAACTGACGGCCTGGTTCAAGCGGATGGGGATCGCCGTTCCGGCAGGTATTGTCGTGGCGGCGAAGACAGGCGCGCTGGCGAGAAGCAGCAAAGCCGCGAGTCGCGGTGCGCAGAGAATGTTTCGCATGAGATCCTCCTCAGTGACCAAGACTGAACAACTCGGTTGGGTGAAACCAGTGTAGCAGAATCGCAAAACGCGCTAGAGCGATGTGACGAAACGGTTGTCGTGTTGTTCGACAAGGAGATTGTCGATCAGCCGCGTGCGGCCGACGCGCGCGGCAAGCAAAACGAGGCAGTTGCCTTTAATGAAATCGACAGTTTCGAAGGAAGCGGCGTCCACGATTGCGGCATAGTCGAGGGATGCGAGGCGCTCAGAGCCAATCGTTTTTTCGATGATTTCGAGCAACGGCGCTGCGGCGTGCTCACCGGCATCGATTTTGTCGCGAATTGCGGCGAGACAACGCGAGAGAACGGTTGCGGCGCGGCGCTCATCACCGGAGAGATATGCGTTGCGCGATGACATCGCCAATCCGTCCGGCTCGCGGACGATGGGGCAGACGACGATTTCCGAATCGAGATTCAAATCGGCGGTCATCTGGCGAATGATGCGGGCCTGCTGCGCGTCTTTGCGGCCGAAATAAGCAAATTGCGGACGGACGATTTCGAGAAGTTTGAGGACTATCGTCGCGACGCCGTGGAAATGGCCGGGGCGCGACTTGCCTTCGAATTTATCGCTCAGGCCTTCGACGCGAACCGAGCTGCAAAAGCCTCTGGGATACATCTCCGCCGCATCCGGAAAAAAAATGTAGTCCACGCCCAAATCTGCGAGGCACGCGCGGTCGGCCACGAAATTCCGAGGATATTTTTCGAAATCCTCGCCCGGCCCGAACTGCGATGGATTGACAAAAATCGAAACGACAACGGGAGAGCACTGCCGCTTCGCCGCACGCACGAGCGAAAGATGGCCCTCGTGCAGGGCGCCCATCGTGGGGACGAAGCCGACGACGCGACCAGCGGCCTGCGCGGCGCGCGACGCCTGCTTCATCCATTCGATGGTGCGAATGATTTCCATGTGGAACGGGGTGGGCGTTTTCCCCGAAGAATTCAGCTGTGCGCAGCCGCGGCGCGCTCGCGATAAAAAGCGATCAAGTCCGTGGCGACCGGCGCGGCGCCAAGCTGGCGGAGCATGGTGGCAATTTGCCCACGATGGTAGCTTCCGTGGTTGACGAGGTGCTGCAGCATCTGAACCATGGGATTCGAAAACTCCTGGCCCTTCGTGTTGTGATAATGGACTACGCGCTTGAGATCCGCCTCGCTGAGGCTGCGCACATACCCCTGCAAATCCGCCTCAATTTGATCCCAGCGGGCGCGCATCGCAGCGAGATCCGCGAATTTCTCGACAGACGGACCGGAATGCGAGCTGCCCTTCCAGCGTTCGAGCCAGAGCCGTTCCGCCCACATGATGTGCTCGAGCGTCGCGCGGGGCGACGGGAAGCTCGATTTCAAATCCTGCAAAAATTGTTCCGGCGTGAGCGGCGTGCAGGCGTCGAGGACGCGATGATTCGCCCAGGAGTTGTAGTCATAAAGGGAGCGGATTTCTTCCGAAGTCATTTGGAACTCCTTGTCTGAACCGATTTCAAGCGAAATGCTCCTTGCCTCATGCGAAGAGACGAGAACGCTCTACTAGGATTTGATGACCGAAGCCTCAGCCGCGTCGCGGGCATTGTGAAACGATTCGGCGTCCGAGGGAAACTGGCCGCCGCGGACGTCGTCGCAAAATGCGCGGGCAGCGCGCGAAATCAGTTCGCCGAGATTCACATATTGGCGCGCGAATTTCGGCGTGCCGTCGAGGCTCAGGCCGACGAGATCGTGGAAGACGAGCACCTGCCCGTCGCAATCGGGTCCCGCGCCGATGCCGATCGTCGGGATGTGAAGCTCACCGGTGATGCGCGCGGCGAGTTCGCGCGGCACGGATTCCAGCACGACGGAGAATGCGCCGCCGGCTTCGACCGCGCGCGCGTCGCGGGCAAGTTTTTCCGCCGCTGCAGCGGATTTCCCCTGCACGCGGAAGCCGCCGAGTTCGAGAACCGACTGCGGCGTCAGGCCAATGTGCGCCATGACGGGAATTTCCGCTTCCACCAAGCGCGTGATGAGGTCCATGCGGCGTTCGCCGCCTTCGATCTTCACGGCTTCGGCGCCGCCCTCCTTCACCAGGCGCAGCGCCTGGCGGATGGTCTCTTCGTGCGAAACATGGAAGCTGCCGAAGGGCATGTCGGCGACGAGCAGCGCGTGATGCGTGCCTCGGCGAACGGCGCGAAGATGATGCAGCATCTCGTCGAACGTGACAGGCAGCGTGTTTTCATAGCCGAGGACGACCATACCGAGCGAATCGCCGACGAGGAGGATGTCCACACCGGCTTCGTCGAGAATCCGCGCCGTCGGATAATCGTACGCAGTGAGGCATGTGATTTTCTGCTGCGAAGCATGGGAATCCACGCTTGCGGATTTGCGGCGGAGAATGTCGGGCACGGTGACTTTCCCGTTGCCCGCGCGAGGCAGGACGCTCATGTTGACCTCCGGTGCCGCCCCCTTTTGCGACAATGTCGCGGGGTGCAGCCCAATCAACGCCTGCATGTTAGCAGAAACTCGCCAACCCCGCCAATAGTACTGCTCACGTCGCGACCGGCGCCGGCTTTTCTGGCAACTCCGGCTTGTGCGGCTCGACGCCTCGCCAGCCGACCGGGCGGCCCTGCACAGCTTCCTTGAGCGCGCGGAACAGGACGACGTACATCATCTGACGGTAATAGAAGCGCTGGATAAGGAGCGGGATGAGCAGCGTCCAGTCTTCGTGTTTTTCCAGCGCGAATGCGACGACGCACGTGAACAAATCAATCAGCATGAATGCCGCGAAGAAGATAAGCGAACGCACCACGTCGTCGCCAGTCCATAGCGGTGGCACGTGCGTGATGCGGAATTGCGCCAGACCCCAGAGAACAATGGAGAGAAGAAAGAGAAAATCGATGATCGGGGAGACGAGTGGCAAGACAATCTGAAAAAGGAAGACATTCGGGATCGTAATCCAGCCAAGCGTGCCATAGCGCGGCCGGAACACAGCATCGCGATGCTTCCACACGGCCTGCAGCGTCCCGAAGGTCCAGCGGAAGCGCTGGCGGAGCAGCGTGTCGATGGTGTCGGGGACTTCCGTGCGTCCGATGGCGTCTTCGTCGTAGATAATTCTCCAGCCGTGGCGGCGAATCGCGAGAGTGAGGTCGGTGTCTTCGGCGACCGTATCGCCGGCGAAGCCGCCGCAGCTCCGCATGACCTCCGCGCGCCACGCACCAACGGCTCCGGGAACGACGGGAATGCAATTTAGGAGATCGAAAGCGCGCTTTTCCAGGTTCTGACTGGTGATGTATTCGAGCGCCTGCCAGCGCGTCAGCCATCGGTTGCGATTTATCACCTTCACATTTCCCGCGACGGCGGCAATGCGAGGATTCGCAAAGTGGCGTACCAGGCGAGGAACTGCATCGGGATCCACGATCGTGTCAGCGTCGATCGTGACGACGACTTCGCCTTTCGCTTCGGCGAGCGCGTGGTTTAGCGCGGCGGATTTTCCATAATTGGCCTGGCGGAGCAAGCGCACCCGCGTGTCGCGGCCGAAGGAGCGCAGGACCAACTCGCTCGTGCGATCGATCGAACCATCGTCCACCACGAGAACTTCGAGCTTGGCGTACCGGGAAGCGAGTGCGGCGCGCACCGTATCCACAATGACCGATTCTTCGTTGTACGCCGGAATCAGCACGCTGACGAGCGGCTTGTACTCAGGATGATCCTTCGGCGCCGGGCGCAATTTTTCCGCCAGCGCGAGCAGGCCGATGAATAGCGCCCGGCCGCTGACGAGCAGAATCCCAGCGACGAAAATGAACGCGATGCTCACGCGAAGCCAGTGAAACAGGCCAAAAATGAACGAATCCGCGCCGGCGAAGAAACGCTCCTCGGAGGAAAGCGGAGGCATCACTTCAGCTCGAGTCTGGCCGAGAAGTTCCGAAACCGTCGTGAATTGGTAGCCCTTGGCTTCGAGCTGATCGATGATTTGCGGAAGCGCCGCGACCGTGTGGCTGCGGTCGCCGCCGCCGTCGTGCAGGAGAATGATATTGCCCGGACCTTTTTGCGCCTGTGAAACCACGCGCTGGACGATTGTCGTCACGGGTGGCGGCGGCGTGCCGCCTTCCTCGCCCCAGTCGTGCGGATCAATGTGACCGGCAACAAGGAGGTAGCCCATGGATTGAGGGATGGGGAGATTGGAAACTTCGGCTTCCGTTTCCGGCTCTTCATCAATGCCATAGGGCGGACGAAACAGCAGCGTCTTGACTCCCAGGTCGCTTTCGAGCAGGCGCTGCGTGAGATTCAGTTCGATATCAATTTGTGTCTTTGAGGCAACCTCAAAATCGGGATGCGTGTAGGTATGGTTTCCGATCTCGTCTCCAGCGGCATATTCGCGGCGAACAACGCTCGGCGAGCGGTCCACCTCGACGCCGATAACAAAAAATGTGGCTGGGACGTGTTTTTCTTCGAGGACATTTAGGATTTGTGGAGTCCACCTTGGATCTGGGCCGTCATCGAACGTGAGCGCGAGCTTGTTTTTCGCGGCGCCGGCCCGCTCGATTCGGTAAGAGAGTGGGAATTTCGTGATGCGCTCATCGGTGAATGTATCCGTCGAGGGGTCATACTGAAACGTGCGCTCGCCCTTCTGCGGAGTTGCCGTGATGCGCCACAGGTCTCCAGCGCCTTCAAGAATCAAATCGTATCCAGGAGGGATGGTCTCGACTTCTGAGCGAATGGCGTCGGTGGGATGCGTGGCGTCCCAGATGTCCCAGATCGAAGGATCTTCCGTGCCAAATCGCCAGAGCACAGTGCCGCGTACGTCGGCGCGCTCGGCGGCGCGCAGCTCGTTATACGCCGTGAGGGCATCGAGCATCCACACGTTGTGGACGTTGTTGTTTTCGTCTTCGTAGTTATAGAACGGGCTGAGGGAAGCCGGATCGAACTGGATCGTGGCGTCCGATTCCAGCGCGCGCACGCAGGCGGACTGGAAGGAAAGCGCATCGGCAACAGGGTGCGGAACCTGCTTTGTCGCCGACGGCCAGTCGTACGCGTAATTCGCGATGCCCATGACGATCTTTTGCGGGGGTACGATTTTCAAGATGTTCCGCAGATTCTTCAGGTACCAATCCTGGGAAACGATCGAGCCGGGAGCCGATTGCGGCCAGTGAAAGTCGTAGTTCATCAGGATGATGGCGTCGGAATCCTGCGCCAGAGTCTTGTAGTCGTACGTCCAGTCAGCGGCCGGGAGCGCCACCATCAATTTCAGGTTCGCGGCATGAAGTGCCACGCCGAGTTCGCGAATGAAAGCATTGAAGTTTTTCTGGCTCGTGTCGGGCACTTCCTCAAAGTCCACGGCGATGCCGGCGTCCTTGTGTTCTTGCGCATAATTCACAAGAGATGTGCCGAGCCGCTGGCGCGAGCTGGGATTCGCGAGCATCTGCGCCATGGGCTCAACTTGCCAGACGCTGCCGTCGTAATTGTTCAGCAGCGGCATCATCGGCAGTTCGACGGTCAGTGTCTTCAGCCAGGCATCGAGCTTGGGGTCATTGTCCACGGCCAGGCTGCCGTCGGCTGTGGAAGCGTGCAATTCTTCGGGAATCAGAAGGTCAATATCGTGATAATGGAGCTCGAGCGAGGCCAGGCTGTTGGAGTCCCAGTTGACATAGAACGCGGCGCGCAGCGCGTCATAATGCTCCGGAATGTTGCCCAGCGCGGCCACTTTCTTCTTGCGGCCGGGCCGGTAATTCGCCTTCCTTAGTTTGCCGCGCTCCGGAACTGGGCGGTATGTTTGCGTGCGTTCGGGGAGCAGCAATTCGGGCAAATTTGGGCGGCGAAGCACGTTAAAGAAGAAGACGATGATCAGAAGCGTGAAGAGAACACCGGAGACTTCCAGAAACCGGCGCGTGCGGCGCCAGCGCCGACGCTCTTCATCGTAAAATATGGGTTTGCGCTTGACCATCGCGATATTCCAAGCTATCTGCCCGCGGAAAGACTGTCAATGACCGCTTCCACTAAGATGCGCGCGCATGTCACGGGTGCTGTATTGGCGGCGCTGGCGTTGCGGACCTACTTCGTCTTGCATTTTCCGTTCGGCGACGCCGGAGACACGCCGATTTACGCGGAGCTCGCGCGCAACTGGCTGCATCACGGCATCTACGGCATGAACGTCTTCGGCCGGCTACTTCCCGTCGACATCCGGACGCCCGGGTATCCCGCGTTTCTCGCTACGATTTATTCTCTGTTCGGAGAAAGCGCGCGCGCCGTCATGCTGGCGCAGGCCGCCGTGGACACGCTCACGTGCCTTCTGGCTGCGATGATCGCCGCGCTGCTCGCGCCGCCAGAATCTCGCCGCCGCGTGATGCTGGCAGCATTGTGGCTGGCGGCGCTGTGCCCGTTCACAGCGAATTACACTGCCGTGGTGTTGACGGAAACGCTGGCAACGTTCCTGACGACGCTGGCCCTGCTGGTGTTTATCGAGGCGACCGGATCTGCGCGGAAGGACCCCCGTCCTTCTTCGGTGTCGCTTAGAGCCTCCGGAATTTCAAGCAACTTGCATTGGCTCCTCGGCGGAATTGTGGTCGGAATGGGCACGCTCGTCCGGCCGGAGACGCCCCTGATTCTCGCAGCGGTCGTCGTGGCGCTCTTGGCGATGTGGCTTCAAAACGGAATCCGCAAAGAAAAACTGCCGCCGATCGCGCGAGCTGCCCTGTTGATGTCTGTCGGCTTGCTTCTGCCGTTGCTGCCTTGGGCTGCGCGCAACTGGCGGACGCTGCATGAAGTGCGGCTCCTCTCGCCCCGTTACAGCGAGCTGCCTGGCGAATTCACCTCGCGCGGATTTTTTGCCTGGACGGGCACGTGGCTCTGGCGCATGCGCGATGTGTATCTGGTTTCGTGGAATCTCGACACCGACGACATCAATATAGACGACGTGCCGGCTTCCGCATTTGATTCACCGGCACAACGCGCGCGTGTTGCTGCGCTGCTCGCGCACTACAACGAATCGCGCCAGATGGATGCTGGAATAGACGCTGGATTCGCGGCGGTCGCGCGCGAACGCATGGCAAGGCATCCACTGCGGATACACGTGGAGGTACCGCTGCTGCGTGCGCTTTCCATCTGGTTCACGCCGCGCGTCGAGATGCTGCCATTTTCGGGGCACCTGTGGCCCATTGGCGCGGCCTGGGACGACGACCCCGTGGATTTCTCCATCTCGCTGGGTTTGGCGCTTCTATGCATCGCGTATTGCGCGCTGGGGCTGTGGGGCGCCTGGCGCTGCCACGCAAATCCCGCGGCGCTCCTCATCGTCGCTTATTTGCTGGTTCGTACGGCGTTCCTGACGACGATTGAAACGCCTGAGCCGCGCTACGTCGTCGAATGTTTCCCCGCCCTTCTTGCCCTCACCGCCCAAATCTGGTCACGGCACGGTGCCCAATTAGCGCAAGTCACTCACAACGAAACAACGTTGTAACGATCGGTGTCAAATTTAAGTAGAGTGTCAACTATGCTCGAGAGACTAGCATTTCGCCACACTTTGGCGGGTGTTCAGGTCCTGCTTTTCTTCGCGCTTCTCGTTTGGTGCGAAGTGCAAGCCCACCCTCAACGTCACCAAATTGGAGCGGGAGAGATTCAATGGGACATAAGGACCGATGGCGATTCGGTTGGGCCAACGGAATGCGAAGCCTGTGTTGCAATCAACGTACCTGCCTTTGCCGTTCTTGGTTGGACCGGTGTGTTCTTTCCAGAGAAATACAAATGGCTGTGCTTTGTACTGGTCGCACCCGGCGTCTGGGTCTTGTGGTTCCTTGTTGGCTTGTGGAGAGACAGGAGAGTTGGTGCACTAGCCCCTAGGTCATGGCTAAGAGTGACAAGAACTTATTGGATCGTTGCGTCATTCGGATTGATTGTTCTGACTTCTATCGCTGGCTTAGGAATGTTTTATCTTCTAGTCTCATGGACAGCACAGAGTCTGATTGTCATAGGGATTGTGGGATGGTCGGCATTTGGCGCATTCCTAATTTTTTCCTCCATGCGAGCATGGCGTGAAACAGATCGGAGTACGTGAAGAGTATCCCCGACCTAGACTCCTACGTCCATTGCGCGGTAATTTTTGGCACTAGGAAGACAGTCTGAAAATAGTGACCCAAACCAGCCTTACAGTTTCAATTCCCAAGTCTCAGCGGTCAAATCGCGACTGAAACTATGGTGATCTTCCCTGCCGATCAATCGGAATCCAGCGCGTTTATAGAGTCGCCGGGCATCATGGAGTTCGCTCTGCGTCCACAGCTGGATTTTCTTGTAGCCCGCTTGCCGCGCGAAGCGCACGCACTCGCCGACCAGCCGGCCGCCGATTCCGAGGCCTCGAGCTTTCGGCTCGACGTACAGCAGGCGCAACTTCGCGATCTCTCGTGACTTCTTGACCAGGAACACTGAGCCGACGATTTCCCCTTCCCGCTCGGCGATCCAGCAGCGTTCCCGCTTCGGGTCTTCGTGCTGGATGAATTTCGAAACGATCTCTGCGGCGAGTGCTTCAAAATGCTCGTCATAGCCATACTCCTCAGCGTATAGAACCCCTTGCCGATGCGTTACCCAGCCCATGTCGCCGGATTGATGCGTCCGGAGGATGTAGGGAACTCGCGTCTGGCCGTTTCCCTCAGGCGAGGCGCTGAGAAGCCTTTGGACTTTCTGAAATGCTTCAACCAGCTGAGTTTGTTCGGCAGCCGATAGCCTTGCAAGCGCGGCGGCTGCTTCCTTGCGCGCGCGAGCATCAAGCGGTGCAAACGCCTTCCGGCCCACGGCCGTTAATGACAATTGACTTTGGCGCGCGTCCGTTGGCGACGTCTTTTTAGAAACCAGGCCGCGCCTCTGGAAGCCGCGCAGGATCCGGCTTAGATAACCGGCGTCAAGGCCAAGGTCCGTCACGAGAGCACTCGCTGTGATGGGCTGCCGATGGGCGAGTTCATAGAGCACGCGGCCTTCAGTCAGCGAGAAGGGGCTGTCGAGAAACCCCTCCTGCAATACGCCAACCCGTTTGGTATAGAAACGGTTGAACTGCCGCATTGCTTCAATGCGCGTGCCAGGGTCTGCTGGCTTCATGGCAGGTAGTCCTCCTTGCGACGATATGTGACACAATCACACAGATACTTGACACAGTCAAGTATTGTCGCATCCCCGGGCCGCCTTCACTCAAGGAGGTCGTTCTGCATCCTTTCGGACTTTACAGAAGAGTTCCGCGTAACCTTTCGATGCCGCCGCCGTTTATAGTAAGGAGCGCGGAAGGGCGTTGCTTGCGTCGGTGTGCGTCTAGTGCTACTTTGCGTGGCGTTTCGTCGGGTGTTTGTGATCCCTGTGGCTTGTTTGTTCCACTGTTCGCAAACGCGGAGAGGTAAGCATTGGCAACGAAAGCGCTGGAGCCTGTGCCGATGCGCTTCATGACGTCAAAAGCTTTTATGGTCTAGCCTTCGTGTCTTGAGTTCGGCGAGAAGTTTGGAGAGTCAAAAGATGCTTGGATTTATACGCTGCATACGCGAAGCTCTTTTCTTGTTCATTTCTGCGTCCTTGTTCGTCGTTCCCGTGAATCTGCACGGGCAGGATCGTCCCGGTGCAAAAACGGCGCACGTTCCGGTGCCGAAAATCGCACCGCGTCCGCAAGACGTTGCAACGATGGATGGTATCCTAAGCGCATTTTACGATGTGGTCAGCGGACCAGCCGGCCAGCCACGGCAATGGTCAAGGGATCTCACACTGTATGTCCCAGGCGTTCTCTTTATTTCCACGGAAGTTGGAAAAGATGGCAAACCGTATCACCAGATCATGAGCCATCAGCAGTTCGTCGACACGTACAACTCCTCGGTAGTTTCGCAGGGATTCTACGAACAAGAGATTCATCGAGTTACCAGCCGATACGGAACTATCGCGCATGTGATGAGTACCTATGTGATGAGGCGGACTCCGAACGGGCCGCTTATCGGCCGTGGCGTGAACAGCCTCGAACTTCTTTATGACCGGGGCCGTTGGTGGATTGTTTCCGATCTTTGGGACGAGGAGCGGCCCGGAAACCAGCTTCCCAAAGAACTGCTTCCATGAGCTCCGTACGTCCCCCCGGAAAATTCCGCGCGAAATTAAAAGCCAATCTCGGAAGGAGAGCCGTCATGTCCAGCAAGCCAGTGAAAGTTCCGCAAGGGTCCGCGACGGAAGCCGTGCCTTTCCAACGCGCTGGATTCCGCGCAATCACACCCTACATCCTCGTTCCGGGCGCGTCCCAATTCATTGATTTTCTGAAAGCCGCATTCGGCGCGGAAGAAATGGGCCGCGTGCCTGCACCGGGCGGCAAGATCATGCACGCGGAAGTGAAGCTCGGCGACTCGATGATCGAACTGAGCGATGGCAACGAGCAATACGCTCCTTCGCCCGTGACGATTCATCTCACCGTCCCCGATGCGGAAGCGGCACATCGCAACGCCGTCAAGGCCGGTGCGCTGTCGCTCTATGAGCCATCCATGCAGTTCTTCGGTGAATTTGAAGGCGGCGTCCGCGATCCATTCGGCAACGAGTGGTACATCACTCCGCAGTCGGAGAAATATCCGCATCCCGCCGTGCAGCCATATCTGCATCTAAACGGCGCGGATAAAATGCTCCCATTCCTCGAGCAGTCCTTTGGCGCGAAAGTGGAGGGCGTTCATAAATGGCCCGGCGGCGCCATCGCCCACGCCACGCTTCGCATCGGCGACGGCGAGCTCGAAATTGACGAAGCCTTCCGCGCCAACCGCCAGACGCGATGCCATTTGCATCTGTACGTTCCGGACACTGATGCCGTGTACGCGCGAGCGCTGCGCGCCGGCGCCACCACCATCGAAGCTCCGAACGATAAGCCCTACGGCGATCGCACGGCCGGCGTCCACGACGCCTGGGGCAATAGCTGGTTCATCGCCACGCACATCAAGGACGTGAAGTTTTAGAAGTGGAGAGGCTCGGTTGACTTCCGCGGTTGCGTACGGCACGGCGTGTCCCTGTCATCCCGAATCCCCGCCGCTTGTGCGGGGTGAGGGATCTGCTGTTCTGTCTTTCGCCAGACCATCGGCAGGAATATTCAAAGAGCTTGTAGAATTAGAGCGTGCCTCAGCCATTCATCCAGCAGCCGAAGAGCGAAGTGGAGATGTGCCCCGACTGCGGCGCGCCTGTCGCCGGCGGCAGCGCTGGCTGCCAGGCGCTGTTCAATCAAATCGGCGTGCGCAGTTACGAAAATCCGGGCTACGCTGCCGCGCACGAACTCTTCGTGGACGCCTACTGCCTCCAGCATCCGGAGCCTTACTGCCACTCCGCCAAATCCTACGCCGCGCATCTGACGCGCATGTGTTGTGGCATTGAACGTGGCGGCGACAGGAAAATCTATCGCGCGATTCATATCTGGCTCAGCGGGCCGGCGAAGATCGAGAAGCCGGAGGTGCTGGCTTCGCGCGGCGAACTGACGATTGCTCACGTGCAAGCTGCGCGCAGCGTCGAAGAGCATCAGAAGTCCGTTCGCGAATGGGCCGAAAACATCTGGAAAGCCTACGCTCCGCAGCACGCTCTCGCTCGAAAATGGCTCGACGCGGCGCTGAGTCACAAAGCCAAATCCTGAATCCCAGCGCCGCGCCGCTTCGGCTCAGCGTCCAGCCGATGCCTTTTCCGCCCATTTCTTCGCGTCTGCGGACTTCGCCCATTCGCCCGCCACTTGCCGCGTCGACACATTGATTCGGTTCCAGACGTTCGTCACCGTAATCGCCAGCACCAAGGCTGCAAGCCCCCGCTCGTCGTAATGGCTCTTCGCCTCGTTCCAGATTTCGTCCGGCACGGGATCCGTCCGATCGCTCAGCCGCGTCACCGCTTCGCTCAGCGCCAGCGCCGCGCGCTCCGCGTCAGTGAAGTACGGCGCATCCCGCCACGCTGCCACGGCGGCTAGGCGCTCTTCCGTTTCGCCGGGCTTCTTGAAGCGGAAGCCTAAATCAACGCAAACACTGCAGCCATTGATCTGGCTCGCGCGCAGGTGCACCAGGGCCAGCGTCTTGGCATCCACCCCGGACTCCTCCACGGATTTCGAAAGTGTCTGAACGGCCTGCACCGCCTCGGGAAAATACATCATGGGATTCTTCATTCGTGCTTGCATCTTTTTCAATCTCCTTGTCACATAGAGTGGTTTTGCTTCGTCACTACCATGACGGAACAAAGCGAGAGAATGTGACAGTGCCTGAACAAGCCCGACTGGCGGAACAATTCGAGGAAAACCGGAGCCGCCTTCGCGGCGTCGCTTACCGCATGCTCGGCTCGCTCAACGATGCCGACGACGCCGTGCAGGAGGCCTGGCTGCGCCTCAGTCGCATGGACCAGAGCGCCATCGAAAATCTGGCCGGCTGGCTGACCACTGTCGTCGCGCGCGTTTGCCTCGACATGCTCCGCTCTCGTTCATCCCGCCGCGAAGAGCCTCTCGAATCTGACTCTTCTGAACCCGCGCCCAGCGCCGTGAATCCATCAAACCCGGAACAGGAAGCGCAGCTCGCGGAGTCCGTCGGCATCGCTCTTCTCGTCGTCCTTGAAAAACTGGAGCCGGCCGAACGCCTCGCTTTTGTCCTGCATGATATGTTCGCGGTTCCCTTCGACGAAATCGCTTCCATCGTGGGGCGCTCCGAAGCCGCGGCCCGTCAACTCGCCAGCCGCGCGCGTCGCCGCGTACAGGGTCCCGCTATCTCCGTGTCCGAGCTGACCACCCAGCGCAGGGTTGTCGATGCATTTATCGCTGCATTGCGTGCGGGTGATTTCGAAGGGCTTCTCGCCGTGCTCGACCCTGATGTCGTCGTGCGGGCCGAGAGCGCTGCGGGAGTGAGGGAGGTTCGCGGCGCGCGGGCCTGGGCCCAGGGAGCGATCGCTTACTCGCGGCTGGTTCGATTTTCGCAGGCGCAGCCGGCCTTGGTGGATGGCTCGGTGGGAATCGTTCTGGCTCCTCGTGGGCGTCTACTGCGGGTGCTGCGCTTCAAGTTTAAGGACGGGAAGATTGTGGAAGCTGAAGTTGTCGTCACTCCCGAGCATCTTCGTCAGCTTGACCTGGCGGTCCTGAACGACTGAAGTTGTCTCCCTCTCGATCCGCATTAGCATGGATGCCGCAGGTCGCCGATTCCACAGGTAGCTCCTGTTGCGCCGCCCACCGCATCTTGCTAGCGTCGATTTGACATGGAGATCTCCCCCAATTCGCGCACGAAGCAGCGACGCCGGCAAACCGCTCGGTGCAGCACACTCGATCGGCGCTCGCCTCTCAGCCCTGCTTTTCTTCCCGCCTGCGTGATTTCTAATCGACACACTCCGGAATTAGAAATCGTGCTAAGTCATAGAAAACAAAGGGTCAGACCCATTTCTAATCGACACAAATGCGCATTTTGTAATTTCCCGTTTTTCCGTCAGCCCACCGCGCGCCAGTCGTCCAGCCCCTCCCCCAAATTATTGGACTTTCACCTATCTTACAGAAAACAAAGCACATCTCAATTTCTAATCGATAACTTCGGAGCATGTATTTCGCGACGTCCGCCGCAGCGCCTTGCTGCGGAGGCGGATCGAATCTCCAGCCTCGAGCTTCCAGCATGCAGAAATTCTAATCGTCCCACTCCGCGATTAGAAATCACCCTAAGTCTTAGAAAACAAAGGCTCGATTCATTTCTAATCGTCCCAAATTGTGCAAAATTGAATTCCGCGCTAACTCTCTTCGACAGGCTCGGGGTGAATCGTTACGCGGGAGATTTGCGGAAACTTCTCCTTGACGCGATCTTCAAGCGCCGCCGTCACGTCGTGAATCTGCGTGATGGGCAGGCTGCCGTCCATCGCGCAGTGGCACGAGACGAGGATCCTGTGCTCCACGCTGCGCACGTGCGCCTCGTGGCAATCCACCAGCTCGTGGAATTCAGGCGTGAGGCCGTTGATGAAATCGCGCACGCGATCCGCGAGTTCATTCATCTCTTCGCCGCCGGGAATGCGCGCGCCCAGCGGCTCAATGTGGATATTGATGCGGGCGTTGCCGCCCGCCTCGCGCATCAGGTCTTCCTCGAGCTCGGCGGAGAGGCGATGCGCTTCGCGAAGGCTGCAGCGCTCGTCCACTTCCAGGTGCAGCTCGATGAAGAGCCGGCCTTCCAGCTGATGCGCGGAAAGTTCGTGCACTGCAAGCCCGCGGCGCTGCGCCGTGGCACGGATGGTTTCAAAGAGATTGTCGCGGGAGAGAGCGCGCGGCTCCATGTGGACGACGACGTCGGAGGGAACGATTTCTTCGATGCGGCGCTCGACGCGGTCGCTGGTCGCGTGGGCTTGCTCGATGCTGGTGGTGCGCGGGACGCTGATGGTGACGTCCACGAAATAGCGTTGGCCCGCGCGCCGCAGCCGGACGCGGTCCACGGACATCACGCCATCCACGGCTCCCGCGGCGGCGATGATTTTTTCCTGCAATCCGCGCGGCGCCACGTCAAGCAGGGCCTCAAGCGTCCGTTTGCCAAGCTGCGAGCCTACCCAGATGATGACGCCAGCGACGCAGAGCGCGGCAAGCGGGTCGGTGTAACGAAGCCAGACGACTCCGAGGCGCTGTCCGAGCCACACGGCGGCGATCCCGACGAGCACTACAGTCGTGCTCCATACATCCGTCGAAAAATGCAGCGCGTCAGCCTCGAGCGCCTCGCTGGGGAAGCGTTTCGCCACGCGCGCAATGCCGCGCGCGCGCGCCGAGTCAATCAGGACCATCAACGCCAGCAAACCGACAGCCAGGGCGCTGGGGTGCACGATGGATGCGCGGAAGAGCAGTCTCTGCAGTGCTTCCCAGATGATGTATGCGGCGGTGAGCAGCAGCAGGCCAGTTTCGACGAATGCCGAAAAGCTCTCGAATTTTCCGTGGCCGTATGTGTGATCCGCGTCGGCGGGCTTGTCCGAGATGCGCACGGAAAGATATGTGATGACCGCCGCGACAAAATCGAGACCGGAATGCAGCGCTTCGGAAAGGATGCCGAGGCTGCCGGTCCGCACGCTGAGGAAGATTTTCAGCAAGACGAGCACGACGGCAGTGGCGACCGAAGCCAGGGCCGCCAGCTTTTTTTCGCGCACCGCTTCGGCAATCGCATCCATGGAGGCTGGAGAATTATACGATGGCAATCCCCGAAACCGTTGATTTCGCAAGTGCAGGAATTGCCGGTATAGTGGAGAGCTTGAATTTTCGAGGGAAAACAAAACCGGAATGAATACGGGGACCCAGCCCCCCGTTGGTCCTGCGCCATGGTGGCGGCGGCACCGGGCGGCGCTCGTCATCTTTGGCGTGATTGTCGCTCTCGGAATCGATGCCGCCTGGATCGAGCCATACCGTATCCAAGTGACGCACTACACCATCCATGCTGGCTCCGAGGGCATACAAACACCGCTGAAAATCGCGCAGTTGAGCGATTTGCATACGCGCGGGCTTGGCCGCCGCGAAAGGAAGATGCTGGCGATTCTCGCCGCGGAGAAGCCGGACGTCATCTTGATCACGGGAGACACCCTGGCCGACCCCTTCGGAGACTATGCGGCATGCATGGAGGTTTACAAACAAATCCACGCGCCGCTGGGAGTCTGGTTCGTGCACGGCAATTGGGAGAATCTGGAGCCCATGAAGCGCGAGCGGCAGTATTACCGCGAAGCCGCCGTGAACCTGCTCGTCAATCAGAACCACGAGCTGCGGCCCGGCGTGTGGCTTATCGGACTCGACGATTTCTCGTTTGGACGTCCCGAGTTCAATGCAGCATCGAGAAGTATCCCCCGAGGGGCTTACACGATCGCCATGTTCCACTCGCCCGTGTATCTCGATCAGATTTCGGGAAAGGTGAATCTTTGTCTTGCGGGGCACACGCACGGCGGGCAGGTCAGGCTTCCATTTATTCACCCATTCTGGCTGCCGTATGGGAGCGGGCGTTTTTTGGAAGGGTGGTACGAAGAAAAGGGAACGCGCATGTACGTCAGCCGCGGAGTTGGGATGTCCAATATTCCCGTGCGATTCCTCTGCCGCCCGGAAATCGACTTCGTCACACTCGAACCCTGAAAGTTCCCCCTGGGTTCTGGGAGAAATCAGAAGAGCGCAAGCAGAACTCGCCAGGCAAGAACCCTATGGAAGAGCAGGAACGGGGAGCAGCGGCAGGCGGCGGGGCTCGCCGTGGAAGCCCCGAACCTCGACGTCTTCGAGGAGCAGCGAGGGAGCGACGATGGAACTGGGGATGCCGCCTTGCACGGAGCCAAAGGTCGCAAGTGCCGTGCCGGAGAATCCCGCTGCAGCGTTTTGCATGAAATTGGACACCATGAAATCGGAGCCGATTCCGGCGATCGTCCGGAAAGCGCGGACATCGAGACCCTTGATGTGCGCGCCGCGGACGAGCTCTTCGTGGCCGTCGGAGACGTACACGCGATAGACGAGCAGCGGCAGCCGGTCGCCGCTCGATAAACCTTCCGCGAGGCCAGAAATAATATCCGAAAAATCTTGCTGGGTTTGCGCGGCGAGCGCCGGATTATCCATGCGCTTCACTTCCAGGCACCATTGCTGGCCGTTCGACTTGCAGAGGTCGAGGAACTGCGTTCGCAGATCTGCAGCGCTCTTCGTCCCCATCGCCGCCTGGAACAACAGGTTGCTGCTGGCCGGCGCTGGCGGGGACAGCAGGCCAGAACGCGCATGGCCGTTGGAGGCCTCGAAGTCAGGGCCCGGGCGCCGCGACATCAGGAAATCCTTCAGCAATCCGTTCTCGACGACGCTGACGCCCTGTGCCCGGACGCCCTCATCATCCACATCGTAGCCGCCAAGCAGCGGCTGGCCCTGAAAATCCCTGGCCGTGGGGTCGTCCACCAGGGAAACGTTCAAAGGCAGAACCCGTGAATTGATGCGCCCGCTCCAATCATTGCGCCCTCCCACCTGCTGCACCATCTGGTCAAACGCCGGCATGCTGGAGAGCGGCGGACGCGCGCCGGATAGCGAAGGTTCGAGGACCTGCGCAAGAAGAGAGGTCGCCGCGGGCGCGTCGAACAAGACCGGACCTTCGTAGTCGGAGACGTTAGGAGCGGTGCGAAGAGCCTCAAGTTGTTGCGCGGCCTTCACCAGGTCCTTGCTGACGTCCGCTGGCGGAGGCAAATCAGAAGGCTGGCGGACATAATCCGAATAGAAATTGTGGAGCGGCATACCGTCCACGGCCTGAGTGTCAAGGCTGGCTTCGATTCCGGCAAGGCAGCGCGGCATACGGAGCTTTGTGCCTTCGCTCGTAAGCAGATAGTAGGTCGTATAAACGAGATAGTAGTGAACACGATTCCCGTAGAGATCGGGGAAGCCGCGCAGGATCTTTGATGCGTCGCGGGTTTCGTTTTCCCAGTTGCGCGAAGTCCAATCCGGGGTGAGCAGAGGCTGCACATCGACAACGGGCTGCGCCTTCGAAAAATCGGCGATTTCCGGCGCGCGCGCGAGGCTGTTAAGAAACGCTTTCTTGTTGGAATACTGCACCAGTGCTTCTTTGTAAGCCTGGTCCGTCGCAAGCCAGAGGTCCTGGCGGAGCGAATGGTAGTCGCGATCAATTCCGACCTGGCCCGTTGAGCCAAGAAAGCCCTGGAAACCGTTTTCACTGACAAAATTCGAACTGTCGAGCTGGTAGTCGCCGACGCGCACATTCACATCCATCTGGCGAAAGCGCGTATGCGTGCTGGAGGTGAGCGTGCCGAATGAGGCAGTGATACTGCGAACGTCCAGATCGAGGATGCGGTACTCGATGTAAAACGGTTTCTGCTGGCCGGGAACCTGAAGCCGCGAGACGGAGCGATTCATCTCGTCCTGCATGGCCTCGAGCGTATGGTCGTTGTCAGCTTGCGCTGCAGCGGGACGCACGAAAAAGAGGGAAATTGCGGCCGTTGCGGCAAGAAATTGGAAACGAACTGTGCGCCGGGAGTTCATTGTTTTGGCCTCTTCTCGGGCGCAAGCAGATCATGCGCGGGCGGAGGAAGAATCGGCGGCGTGTCCGTGGAAGTCTCCTTCTTTGCGACCTCCAGCTCAGAGATCAGGATTTCCGGAGCGACCGCGGATACCGGCACCGAACCGGACTCAGCGCCGCAGTAGCCATTGAAGATCTCAGGCGTGTCGCCGGTGGCGATGATTTTCGTGATGGAGACGAGCGGTGTGCCGACGATGTCTACGCCGCGGACAAGCTGGTCGGGGCGACCGTCGGGAAAGACTTTGTAGACGATGAGCGGCTGGACCTGGAAGGCTTGCGGCTGGCCGCGCCCGGTGAATGTAAAGCCACCGGCGATGTCGTCAATCAGCAGCCCGTAGGGTTTGCCCTGCCTGCGAATCTCCTCGATGAAACGCTTGCGGAGCTCGGCGTTCGTCATGGTCTTGCTGCTCTCCACAATTGTATTGCCCATGCGCGCGATCGGTTGAAAGCCAATCTGGCGGCGGCCGTGTCCATTGGAATGCGGGAAGCCGATGATCGGCGAGCGGCCCATCAGGAAGTTCTTCAGGATGCCGTGGTCCACCAACGTGACATTCTGCGCGGGAACGCCTTCGTCGTCGAAGGGATAGTAGCCGAGCACGACTTGGCCGCTGATTTCCTTCGTGGTGGGATCGTCTCGCACAGTGATGAAATCGGGGAGAATCGGCTGGCCGATTTTGCGCGTAAACGTCTGGCCTTCGGCGACGTCTTTTTGACGGAAACCCTCCAACCGATGGCCGAGGACTTCGTGAAAAAAGACAGCAGCAGCACGGCCGGTGAGAAGCGTCGGCCCGGCATAGGGGTCAACGAGCGGAGCTTTTTCAAGGGCCGCAACCTGATCGACCAGCGTGCGGAGCTGCGCCATCACGGTGGCGTCGTCCGGAGCCTTCGCTGGATCCACCCAATCGAAATTCGCGTAGCGTTGCAGGTCCATGCCGTCGGGCGCCTTGGCCTGCACGAATAGTTCGAGGCGATAGCGGACCTGACCAAACGCGAGTTTAGTTCCCTCGCTATTGAGGAAATACTGATTATCGGAGCGTGCCGAGAACGTGACGATGGAGTTCAGGACTGCCGGCGAAGCGCTGAACGCGGCCGTGAATTTCCGAACTTTTTCTTCCCA
The DNA here is from genome assembly GCA_035934545.1 of Candidatus Acidiferrales bacterium. GTDB lineage: Bacteria > Acidobacteriota > Terriglobia > Acidiferrales > UBA7541 > DAHUXN01. The sequence goes on along the minus strand of DASYXV010000045.1, from coordinate 77,304 downwards.
GGGTTTTCGGTCAACTTGCATGGAAACTTCGGGGCTGATCGAAACATGGGGATCCTCGTGAGAAAAGTCCGGGGCGCGCTGTTCCGCAGATTGCGCCTGGACTTCCTTGCTGGTTTGCACAGCAATGTAAGCTTCGACGGAAGCGCGGTACTGACGGTCGGTCTCGCGCCAGATTTCACGGCGCAAGACGGGAATGTCATTATCGAGAGTGGCAGGCGTTCCCGGGCTTGTCCACGCGGGCTCGCGGCCCCCGATTTTGTGCGTGTTGTCGAGATCGTAGCTGCCGACGCGCGTCTGAACCTCGAGCCAGCGGCCACGCACGTCACTTGAGGAGATCAGCGCGCCGTTCGAGCCTGAAACGTCAACGCTATCTTCATCTGAGACGGTGTAGCCGACGAAATAAGCGGGAGGATCAGCCTTGGAATAGGCCCCCATCGAGCGCTGAAGTTCGGCCTCCATCGCCTGCAAGACGGCAGGGTCGGAAGACGCCGAAGGCTGGCCCGAGCTGGCCAGGCAAACGCTCGAAGCGGCAAGCGCAGCCGCCATTGCCCAAAAGCGATTTCGCATAAGGGGACGAATCATCCGTTGCCTGAAGTGCATTCCCGTGAACAAGGTTCAGTAGTTTAAGATATGACGCTCGAATTCCACAAACAAATTGCGACTGCGAGTTTCCAGAGCACGGAAACAGAAGGAAGTTAGATGCAGGCTGTCGCCGCAGGGAAGCCTCGCTCACTAAAATTGTCAGCTCAGAAAATCCACTCTTGGGACAGATTGCGCTGCACCGCCTACGGCTGCTTTGGCGGTTCGGAGGAACCGGGTTTTGTAAAGAGGGCCGGGTCGAGCGCCGGATTAAGGCGGACCTCCTGAACCGTCGAGTCCGTGAATTTTTGGCCGCTGCGGTTCAGCACGGATTGATAGGGGAACTGGAGCCCCTCGACAGTGCGGAAGTCGTTCCAATGCTCGTCACTATCCTCCGTGCCCTGCATGCCCGTGGACTGGAATTTCGCCGCGATGAGCAGGTGAGTCGCCGAGTCGAAGTACAGCTTGATTGTGCCGAAAGAAGCTAGCCAGTTCACAGCGTCGGCCTTCTTGCCGTCCATATCTTCCTGTCCGACGTATTGAGTTCGGACAGTTCCAAATAATGCCTGCTGGTAAAGTCCCCAGCCGCCAAAAAGCAGGATGCCGCGCTCGAATTCACCAACAGCGGAAGCGGGAACTTCGGCAGTGCCCCGAGGGCTCTCGATCCATGCGGACTTTCCATCGGCGACCTGTACCATCTGACCCATCGGCGTTCCAATCTCGCTGTGCACTTTATCCGGGTATTGCACCTGCCACTTCACGGTAATCGCGAGCGGTCCCTGTGGCGTATAAATGTTTCCCTTCTCGATGATTTCCGCACCCTTCAGAGAGCTGAGGGCGGCGCCTCCGGCGGCTTGCGCAGCAGCCAGCAGAATCTCGTGGCCGCGAGCGAGCGATTCGGGCGAGGCGGCGGGCACTGCTGCTGCCGGCTTGTGCAAGTCCGGGCTAAGAAGATCAAGTTGTGCCAGAGGAATCTCGTCCCACTTGGCGTTGGGATAATCGGCCCTCAAGGCATCAAGGAATTTGGCGGCGTTGCCGACTAGCACGATATCGAGGTCCTGTGGATTAAAATATCGCGAAGCCATGCCGCGGACACTTGCCTCGTCCACACCGAGGATATTCTGCTGATAGGTATCGTTGTAGTCGGCGGGCAAGCCGTACTTCGCGACCGTGAGAATACGGCCGGCGACCTGAGCCGCGGTCTCCGATTGAATCGGATAGACGCCGGACAAATACTCCTGAGCGAACTTCAACTCGGCGGGCGTCACGTCGCCGGTGGACATCTTCGCGATCAAATCCACAATGAGTTTGGTGGCCTCGACGGTGGCTTCCGTGCGCGTGGACGTTCCCGCATCAAGAGAGCCGGCGAAGCGATTGGCGTTAAACCCGGAGAAGGCGCCATACGTCAGTCCTTTTTTCACGCGGACTTCGGTGTTGAGCCTGCTATTGAACCCGCCGCCAAAAATGCGATTTGTGACGAGCAGAGGAAGATAATCGGGACTGTCGCGGCGAATTCCGAGTTTGCCAACGCGGATCTGCGTTTGGACGGCGTCGGGCTTGTCCACGATGAAGAAATGCAAACCAGAGAGAGGCGCCGGAGCGGCTGCTTCCTCGGCCGGAAGGCCTTTCTTCTCCCAGGAGCCAAAATATTTCTCCGCCAGCGCGAAAGCGCGCTCGGGCGTGATGTCGCCGGCAAAAGCGAGCAGCGCTGCGTTGGGGGCGTAACTGGAATCATGGAACTTCACCAGGTCGTCCCGCTGAATTTTCTTGACGGAGTCAGGAGTGCCTTCGCCCGGCAGGCCGTAGGGAGACGCGCCGTAAACGGCGCGGTCGAAAACAGCGGAAGCAAGATAGCCCGCGTCGCTATACTCAACCTGCAGACCCGAAAGCGCCTGCTGGCGCTGGCGGCCGAGTTCTTGATCGGAAAATGCAGGGTGGAGCACCGCATCGGACAGAAGCTGCATGCCGAAGTCCGCGTCGCTTGCAACAATCGAGAGGTCGGCTGATGTGGCATCGTCATCAGCGGAAGCGGAAATGCTGCCACCGACGGAATCGATCGCCTGCGCGAATTGCTGCGCGCTGTGCGTCGGGGTTCCCTGTGTAAGCATAGCGGCGGTCATTTGTGCAATGCCGGGCATGCGGGAGGGATCGTGAATCGTGCCGGCGGACATCATCACCAGGCTAACGGCGACGGAGGGTTGGCGGTGGTCTGCAACGACAAAGATGCGGAGGCCGTTCGGAAGAGTGCGCGTGGCCGCATCGGGAAAATGAAACGGACGAGGCGGATGAATCTCTGGCATCTGGGGGACCAGCTTGACGCCCGGGGGAACAACGCCGGAGGGCTTTTGATCGCTGGAGGCAACAGACTGCTGCGCCGATTGGTCCTGAGCCTGCACCGGGAATGTCAGCGTGGCGAATAGAGCTAACGAGAGGATGGCCGCGCAAAAGGGGAACACATTGAGAATATTTTTGAGATTGGGGCGGTTCATTTGCGGCTCCCTTCGCTGGGCTTGCCCGCTCCAGCGGGCGGGGATTGTTTTTCGGGCAAGTAGAAGAGGACCGTTTCGTGGTCAGGAACGAAGTATTGATCAGCGGCATGCTGGATGGCCGCGGCAGTCACGGCTTCGTAGCGCGCGAGGTCCGTGTTGACGAGGTTGGCATTCTTGCCGATGACCACTGCAGCGCCGATTGCATCCGCTTTCTCCTGATCGGTCTCACGGCCCAGGATGAACTGGGAGATGGCCTGATTTTTTACCTTCTTCAATTCCTCACCGGATACGGGCTGGCTCTTCATTTGTGCGAGGACCGCATCGATCGCCTTTTCGCCCGCCTCGGCGGGGTTACCCGGGTTCATGATGGCGGCGACCCAGAATAGATTGGGGTCTTCGGTGAAATTTCCGAAGCCGAAAGCGGCAAGAGCAATTCGCTTCTGATACACAAGCGTCTGATAGAGGCGGCTGCTCTCTCCGGAGGCGAGAATTTTCGAAGCCTGCTCGAGAGCGTAAGAATCAGGCGAAAATCTGGCGGGCATCTTGAATGCTTCGACCACGGCAGGCAAAGGAACGCCCGGATGCGTCTTCGTCACATTTCGCGCGGCGGTTTGCGGCGGCTCCTGTATGGCGACGCGCGGGATCGGCTGCGGCGAGCGCGGTATGCCGTCAAAATATTTCTCCGCCCAGGCGAGCGCTTGCGCGGGCTCGAAATCGCCGACGATCACCATCGTCGCATTGTTCGGCCGGTAATAAGTGTCGTGGAAGGTGCGCACTTCTTCGACAGTCGCGTTGTCGAGATCCGTCATGCTGCCGATCGTTGTGTGGTGATACGGGTGGACAGTAAACGCCGCGTCATAGAGATCTTCCTGAATGCGGCCGTAAGGAGAGTTATCCACGCGGAGGCGGCGTTCTTCTTTTACGACTTCACGCTCTGATTTGAAATTCGCATCGTCCACATTCAAGCTGCCGAGGCGGTCGGCTTCGAGCCACAGAACGCGCTCGAGACCGTTGCTCGGAAACGTCTGCCAGAATACGGTCGTATCATCGTTGGTGTAAGCGTTGTCGAAGCCGCCCATCGCCTCGACGATGCGCGAATGCTCATCGGGGCCGACGTGCGCGGAGCCTTTGAACATGAGGTGCTCAAACAGGTGAGCGAAGCCGGTGTGGCCAGGCTTTTCGTCCTTCGAACCGACGTGAAACCAAACCTGAAGATTAACCACCGGAACGTGGTGATCTTCGGACATGAGAATGCGCAGTCCGTTCGCAAGTGTGTGCGATTGAATGACGATTTGCGGCGGGCGCATCGCTTCCGTCGCTGCGCTCGCGTGAGGAGCAGCGGTCTTGGGCTTTTGCTGGGCGGTTATAGGAATCGCGAGGGCCAATACGCAGCCAAGTAGAGCGAGAATTATCTTCGAAGCGATTTTCATGGGGATCTCCCTCGCGAACCTCGGTCTTTTGTGCGGATGAACTTGCCGCCCTGCACACACATCCTAAGAGCCACGCAGTTCGATGTCAAACATTGCTCGGAAGTTGCGAACTAAATTTGAAAAGACACCCTTTCTGGCACAAAACAGTTTCCGTTGACGCTCGCCGCAAATCGCTGTGCCTTCACGCGGTGTTACTCGACACATGAACATCCTCGCCGAAAATCTGGCGTCTCTCCCCGATAGCCGCATAATGCAAGGTAAGGATTCTCTGTCTCTGCGGATGCCAGCGAAGCGAGGGAGGCTGCGATGAAGGGATTGATCGGGCTCTTGGCTGTGGCACTCATCGGCGGAGCGATTTACTGGATGGCTTTGACGAAAACGCAGAGCGGCACAGGAACAAGCGGGACCCCGGCGCAAACTATTTCGACCGTGGGCGTCGAAAATGATCTCCTCGCAATTGCGCAGGCGGAACGAATGTACCAGGCTGAGCATGGCTCGTATGCATCGCTCGACGAATTGAATTCGAGCGGCGCGCTCACTGCACGGAAAACCGGCCGGGGCGGATACACGTACTCCGTGGATGCTAGTGCGAGTGGCTTCACGGCCAGAGCAACGTGCGATTCCTCAGCGTCGGCCTCATGCGCGAACTTCGCCGTGGATCAGACGATGCAAGTGCGTCAAGTCCAATAACTCCAGCGCGGATTTCTCCGAGATTTCAATCGAGGTCTCCTGCTTCGATTTCCTTTTCTGCAATCTTTCGGGAACATCCTCAATTCGTACAGCGTATCTATGAGCGAACGGACACAAACAAGGCCGCGCGATCAGCCCGGCCACCGAGGAGAACGAATATGAATGACAACGTTATCGGATTAGCGGCCGTGGTTTTGTTCCTGGGATTCCCCACAGCGGCTGTTTGGGCCTGGGCCTGGTATCGGAGCCGCAAGCTGCGCACCGATGAGCGACTGGCGGCGATTGCACGCGGGCTAAATGTGCCCTTCGAGGCGGAACTGCCACAGCCCGCGCAGTCACGGCGAGCGGGGATTCTGCTCGTATCAGTGGCGATTGGATACGCACTGACGTTTCTATTCCTCGGACGCTGGGAGCCTGACGCCGGTGAAGCCGCGGTCTTCGGAATCATCCCATTTGCCATCGGCATCGGATTTTTCATTGACGCGTATCTGGTGCGGCGCGAAGTTCACGCCTCGAATTAAGAGAGCGAGGCAAACGGTTCGCGTGCCGTCGGGTTGCTTATCCGAAGGATTGATTCACGCGGGCAGTTTCGTCCCGCAGAAGCCGCAATTCGCCCAACTTCGCTCGACGGCTTTTCCGCACCGCGGACAATGCGGACGAAGCGCCTTGCCGCAGTTTGGGCAGAAGACAAATTTCGCGGGAACGGTTTGATGGCAAGAGGGGCAATCCGCCGGCAGCGGATCGCGGAGGATGAAGTAGAGAATCACGCCTATCATGTAAGGCACGAAGAAGGAGAGGAGCGTCCAGCCAATCGCATTCATGTGCCGGCGTCTCGCGTCACCATAAACGTAACCCCATAACGCGACGAGCGGAAAAATGAACAGCGGTATCAAGAACGCAAATGCCAGCTTCCCGGCCTCCGGCCATTGGGCCATTTCCGGGTCTGTCGAAAGCCCGAAATAGATAAGCGGTGCGCCGACGAAATAGATGACCAGCGCTGTAATCCATGCGCCTCGCGGAATCACGCGAAGATTTTCCCGGAAAGAGCTCATGCAAGCCTCCGTTCACGCTGGCGATACCGCGAGAGAAAAATCGCCGCAGCGCTTCCGGCAAGCCAGCAAAGGGCGGTAAAGGCGGCGAAATTCTCCCACTTCTGCGCAAATCCCACGCCGAGCAGGCTCATCCAGCCGCTTGCGAAAAGCTGCGCCAGTGGCCAGCTCAATGCGACGAGCACCCAGGAAAAAACGACGCCGAGAGCGAGCAGCTTGCGTTCAAACCGGCGCTCGCATTCTTCAGTGAACGCCGTCTGTGCCATCGCAATCGTTCGCGTGACAAGCGACGGAGCGGCTTGCGGCGTCGGAAGGCGGCGCAGGGCGGCGCCCATTTCCTGCCATTGGCGAAGCTCTTCGGCGCAAGCGGAGCAGGAGCGCACGTGCGCGGCAACGCGCTGGTCTTCGCGCGAATCGAGCGCGTCAGCGGCCGCGAGCGAAAGAAGCCGCTGGATTTCGTCGTGTTCGTTCATGGCGTTCATTGCCAAGGTCCACCAGGATCGCGCGCTTCCAAACTCTGGCGCAGATTCTCAAGCCCGCGACGCAACCGGCTCTTGATCGTCGAGAGCGGCGCATCCAGCACTTGCGCGATCTCCTTGAGTTTCATCTCTTCTTCGAATCGCAGCGAGAGCACTTCGCGGTAGAGCACCGACAGATCGTCGAGCGCGGCGGCGAGCAGATATGTGCGCTCGCGTGCGATCAATGCATCAATCGCCGGAGGTGCGCCGTCGCGCAAGGCCGCTGGCGTTTTTTCATACTCGCCGGCCTCATGCGCGTCCAGGCTCTCGGGCCGCAAGCGGCGCAGATGGTCAATCGCCAGGTTGCGCGCCAGCGTGAAGAGCCAGGCATCGAAATTCCGCCGGGGGTCGTAGCGCAGAATCTGCCCGGCAACGCGCAGCCAGGTTTGCTGAAACAGGTCTTCGGCCTCGGCTGGCTGGTGAACCATGCGCAATAAATAGCGATACAGACGATGTTGATAGCGCGCGACGAGTTCCGCGAGCGCGTCCAGGTCTCCTCGTCGAAGCCTGGCGACTTCGGCTTCGAGACCCAATGGCACCTCCAGCGAAATGGCGGCTTCGCCTATCATACCTGTCCTGTATACGGGCGACGAGGCGAAAAAGACGCAAGGGTCCGGCGTGTGCAGTCATCGTCAAAAGCGCGGGCGGGGAGGCTTCGAATTGAAGCTGCAAAATGAATATCGATGTTTGCTGTAACATGATTACCGCACAATGATGACTGGGATTGCGTCAACTGAAATTGCAGCAGAGAAGCGTGTACGCATCACGATCGCGCCGAATCCGGCCTATGTAGATGAAGAGGTAGCGATCCGCTTAATCGGACTCCCTCCCGGCACGCGCGTGACGATTCGCGCGCAAGCGTACGACGAGGCAGGACGAATGTGGGAGTCGCACGGGCTGTTTCGCGCGGACGTAACAGGATGCGTGGATCTTGCCGCGCACAAACCGCTTAAGGGGACCTACAGAGGAAACGATTGGATGGGCCTCTTCTGGTCCATGCGGTTGACGCATGGACGGGGAAATGTGCCCGCGACATTCCGCAAGGAGGGGACTTCTCCTGATTCCGTGGCGCTCAAGGTAGAAGTCGCCGGGCGCGAGGTGACTGCAACTCAGCTCGAGCGGCGATGGCTCGCGCCGGAGACGGGGGTTTGCGATGTCCGCGAAGACGGCCTCGTTGCGCAGCTCTTTGTTCCACCGGGTCGGGGGCCTCATCGCGCAGTAATCGTCCTGGGAGGTTCCGGCGGCGGATGCGACCTCGACAAAGCTGCCGTTCTTTGCAGGCACGGCTTCGCGACTCTTGCGCTGGCATATTTCGGAGTTCCACCGCTGCCGCAATGGTTGCACCGCGTGCCGCTCGAGTATTTCGGACGCGCCATCGCCTGGCTAACACGCCAGCCGGAAATCGACGCGAGGCGAGTCGGCTTGCTCGGGGTTTCACGCGGCGCGGAACTCGCATTGTTGCTCGGCGCAAAGTTTCGCGAAGTTGGTCCAATTGTGGCATTTGCTCCCAGCGCCATTGCCTGGGGTTCGGGCGGGAGAGACAAAGCGACGGGAGAAATCATTCCGTGCTGGACCTGGCTCAACGAGGCCGTCCCGTTCGCGCCCCTGCCGCTAAGAAGATTCATCGCGCGTTCGGCAGTGTCTGTGGGATTGCTGCGCCGGCCGGCGAAATTCCGAAAACTTTTCCTGCTGGGAATGCGGAATCGAGAAGCCGTCGCGCGGGCAATGATTCCGGTGGAAAAGTGTCGCGGGCCAATTCTGCTCATCTCAGGAGGCGATGATCACGTCTGGCCCTCCACGCGAATGACAAAGATGATCGTGGAACGAATGCGGGCGCGCGATTCAACGAAGAATGTGGAGCACTTGAACTTTGCAAGCGCCGGCCACGCCCTTCGGTATCCATTTCTGCCGACGACAACTCGAGCCTCGCGGCCTGCCGGGCTGAAATACGCGGTTTCCTTTGGAGGGACCGCCCGGGCCGACGCTTGCGCGCAGGCCAACTCCTGGGCGCACGTCATCTCATTTTTTCATAAGCACTTATGAGGCGAAGTCAGTCAGTCAATACTGAAGCTTGACTTGCGTTAGGGAGCGTGATAAGACGCACGGCTACGGGCGAAGGAATGCCCGGATTCGTGGGTTGGATCCCCGACGCGGCTGGATTGCTCCCAGCGCAATTGGTTTGCCGGCGGAGGACACAAGGAGAGCGAAGGCATGGAAGAGAGAAAAGTGAGTCTGACGGACGAACAAATCGTGACCGAACGGAAGCTCGGGCGGCGGTCGTTCCTTGCCGCAACCGGCGCGCTCCTGCTGGGCGCCGCGGCCTTGGCCTCCGGCGTATCGGCTCAGGAAGCGCCTGCGAAGGCGGCTGATCCCGATTCGAAGGACAAGCCGAAGAAAAAGACCGGGATGAAAAAGGGCGGGATGAAGAAGGGCGGCGATCCCGACAAGAAAAAGGCTGGGAAGAAGCCGGCGGCAAAGAAGCCGGACGAGAAGAAACCGGACCCAGACGGCGCCCGTCGCTAGACCCGACAGCATTTCATAGCCGCCAAATTAGCATGATCGCGCAGGCACACGGTGTGTGTGTCTGCGCAGGGTCTTATGTCCCACTCCGCAGTCAGTCGAAAACCGATAGCCAGCGAGGGAGAGACGATTCCTTCCGGAGAAAAGTTCTCCCTCGAATGGCTCCTCGCCCCGGTCACCAAACAGGAATTCTTCGAGCGCTACTTTGAGAAGCAAACACTCGTAGTCCGGCACAAGGATAAGGATTACTTCCGCGAGATTTTCTCCCTCGATGAAGTGGACCGCGTGCTCACGACGCTCGACCGCCGGTATCCCGACATCATCCTGAAAAATGCAGCTAAGGAAATTACGTCGGCGGACTACACGAGTGACGACGACAGGCTGGACATCGCGAAAGTTTATCAACTGTTCCAGGAAGGCTCGACGATCACGCTGGCGTTTCTCGATGCGGTGGTGCCGTCGCTGACGGCTTTTTGCCGGAACCTGGAGAGCGAGTTCAGCTGCCCATTCCAGACAAATATATACATGACGCCGCCGGGGGCGCAGGGTGCGAAATCGCACTACGACACGCACGACGTCTTCGTGCTGCAGGTGGCGGGGACGAAGAAGTGGAACACCTACGGCACGCCGGTGGAATTGCCTCTGCCGGGGCAAGACTACGATTCGACGATTCACGCGCGGGGCGAGCTGACGCAAGAATTCACGCTCGAGGAAGGCGACGTTGCATACGTCCCGCGCGGCGTGATGCACGATGCGCATTCGACGGACACGGTGTCGCTCCACATTACGACGGGGATTTTGAGATACACCTGGACGGACCTGCTGCTCGAAGCGCTGGCCGGCGCCGCGTTGCGCGATCCGGCGTTTCGCAAGGCGCTGCCGCCCGGATTTGCGCAGGAGGATTTTGACGGGGCGCAAACGCGAGAGACGATGCGCGGGTTGTTCCGGCGCGCAGCGGAGGCGGCGGATTTTGACGCTGCGCTCGGACACTTCGTCGAGGAATTTACGTCGTCATGTCCGCCGCTGCTGCGCGGACAAATGGCGCAGATGGCGGGGCTGGCGCGGTTGACGGCGGAGAGCGTGGCTGGAGCGCGGAAGGGAACCCTCGCGCGACTGCGGGAGGACGGAGAGACGCTGACGGTGGAATGTTACGGCCGGCAGATCACGTTTCCTGCGTCCGCGCGCGAGGCGGTGCGATGCGTGCTGAGTCATGCGCGATTTGTCGTGGGAGAACTTCCGGGTGGGCTGGATGATGCGAGCAAAGTGACGCTGGTCCGGCGGCTGATCCGTGAAGGCTTGGTGATGGCGCTTCCTGCCTCTTGACGCACAGAATTATCCTGCAGGATTCACAAGACAATTCAGATGAAGCGTGGCGGCCCTGAGGCCGCGGCTGCGAAGACGTGCGCGATATAACTACGCGGTGCGGCAGCAGGAGCGGCCGGGGCGGCAGGCGTCGAGGGCGACGAGCTTGGCATCGGGGCCAATTTTCGACTGCGTGCGCGAGCACCAGAACGGGCCAGCGGTGCGGGCGTCGGAGGCGTCTTCGTCGGGCTGGTAGAAAAGTTTCTTGGAGCGCACGGACTGGCAGACGCTGCCGGTGGAGATGAGAACGTTGAGGCTCGGTGCCGTAGAAGTTTTCAGCATGACTATGCAACTCCTTTTGCAGCGGCAGCGAGCAGGGCGCGCTTGACAGCGACGCGCACGAGCTGGACTTTATAACCGTTGCGGCTCATCGGCGTGGCGCCCTCGGCGGCAGCGTCGCCCGCCTTCGTGGCGGTTTCCTCGTTGATGGATTTTCCGGCCAGCCACTTTTCGACTTCGGCGGCAGGCCAGGGCTTTGGCGCAACGTGGCCGAGGACGACGCGCGCGGATTCGACGGTTGCGCCCTTCATGCGCAGGGCAACGGATGCCGTAGCGAATGGCCAGTCGAGGCCTTCCTTGTGGCGAACTTCGTAGGTGGCGCTGCGCATTCCGCGCGACTCGCCCGGAACGATGATTTCGCTGACAATTTCATTGGGCGAGAGAGCGTGTTCGCGCACGCCTTCATTCTGCGGAATGGTGAAAAATTCCTCGACGGAGGTTTCGCGCGCGCCCTTGGGCCCCTCGATGCTGAGTCTTGCACCGAGGGCGACGAAAGCTGGAGCGAGACTCGAAGGGCTGACGAATTTCGCCGCGCCGTCGTTGCCGAAGACGGCGTGATAACGATTGTCGCCCTGCGCGGGGAGAGACTTGCCGTCTTTATCCTGCGCGAGAAGGCCGAAGCCGTTGCGGTAGTACCAGCAACGCGGACGCTGGCACAAATCGCCGCCGACCGTACCCATGTTGCGGATTTGCGGGCTGCGAATGCCTTCAGCGGCATCGGCGATGGCCGGGAATTCCTTGCGGACATCGGAAGCGGTAAGCAATTGCTCGATGGTGACCGCGGCGCCGATATGCAAGCCGCCATTCACATTCTGAACGGCGTGAAGCGAGCCGATTTTCTTGATGTTGACGAGTCGCTTGGTCTCTTCGACGTCGTCCTTGAGAAGAGCGAGCAAATCGGTGCCTCCGGCGAAGACGGAAGCGTCTTCCCAGTTCGAGCCGAGAAGCCCGATTGCCTCCGTTAGCGTCGTAGGATTGGCGAATTCGAAGGCGTCCATTAGGCCATGCCTCCTTTTCCGAGAGCGGTGAGCACGCGGTCGGGCGTGAGCGGCAACTCCGGCACCCGCACGCCGATGGCGTTGGCGACGGCGTTGGAAATCGCCGCGCCGGGCGAAATGACGGGCGGCTCGCCGAGGCCGATCGTGCCGCGGTCGTCGTAGCCCGGGCCGGTCATCATGTGGACGACGATGTCGCCAATGTCGCCAATGCCGGCGAGCTTGTAAAACTCCATGTTGGGATTGAGGCAGCGGCCGGTCGGCTGGTCCATGATTTTTTCTTCGAACAGCGCGTAGGTGATGCCCATGATCGCCGCGCCGTAGACCTGGCTCTCCGCTGTCTTGAGGTCAATGATGAGGCCGCAGTCCTGCACGGAGACGTGCTTGACGATGCGCACGACGCCGGTTTCGGTGTCCACGGCGACTTCGCTCATCTGGACGCCGCCGACGCCGCTGGACATCAGATCGGCAGAAGTGGCGCCTTTCCCGGTGATCGAGGTTGCGCCAAGTTTGGCGCAGGCCTGCTTCCACGGAATGGATTTTGCTGGATTGCCTTTGACCTGAATCTTGCCTTGCCCCGCTTCGAGCTGGTCGGCAGGTGCGCCGAGTGAAGGCGCGACCTTGTCGAGCAACTGATTGAGCGCGTCAGTGGCGGCGCGGCGGGTCGAAGTGCTGACGCCGCTGACGGTCGTGGAGCCGCCGGAAGCTCCGGCGGGCGGATACTTATTGTCGCCAATGTTTACTTTCACGAGATCGAGGGGGATGCCGAGCGTTTCGGACGTGACGATGTTGATCACCGTGCGTGTGCCGGTGCCGAGATCCTGGCTGCCAAGCGATGTTTCGACGGAGCCGTCAGGATGGATGGTGACGTCGCAATTGCTTATATTGCCGCGGCCGCCCCACGTGTGCATTGAAACGCCGAGGCCGTGCTTGATTGTTCCGGTACCGCTCTGGCCGCGCGGATGCCACTTCTTTTTCCACTCCATCAGTTCGGCGGCTTTGTCGAGTTCCTCCGCGTAGGTCTTGCCACGGTCGCCTGCGAGGCTGAGATTCTTCTTAAAGAAAGCCACCGGATCCATATTGAGCTTCGCGGCCATGTCTTCGAAAGCGGACATGGAGACAAGACACATCTGCGGGTGATTGGGAGCGCGCCAGGCGCGAATGGGACCCATGTTCGTCATAACGGCGGTGTGCTTCACGCTGGCGTTGGGAACAGCGAGGATGTAGGGGAGATGGCCGGTTCCTTCGGCAGTGGGGCCGCCGGTGCCGTAGGTTTCCGATTCCCATGCGACGAGAGTGCCGTCTTTCTTCGCGCCGAGCTTGATGCGGCCGTGAAGCGAGGGCCGCGCGCCGGCGACCATCAGCTCATGGTCGCGTTCGAGCATCATTTTCACGGCACGCCCGGACTTTTTCGAAAGCATGGCGCAGGCGATGCCCCAAGTGTCAGCTTCGAACTTGCTGCCAAAGCCGCCGCCCATGTAGTTGGAGATGACGTGAATGTTGGCGGCAGGAATGTCGATTCCCTTTTCCTTAAGGCCGGAAGCGTATTCGCCGGCCATGCCGCTGACGTTCTGCGTGGTGGACCAGACGGTAAGATTGTCGCCATCCCATTCGGTTGCCTGGCCATGGGTTTCGAGGCAGCAGTGCGTGATGACAGGGATGCCGTAGCGGCCTTCGTTGGTGACGTCGGCCTGTGAGAAACCCTGATCGGGATTGCCGTCCACGCGCTGTTCGAGCTGCTTGGTGTGTTCACTGCCGGCCGTCTGCGGATCTGAGTCGGAGACGAAGTGCGGCAGGGGATCGTAATCAATCTTCACCGCTTCGGCGGCGCTCTCCGCGCGCTCTTCGGTGTCCGCGGCGACGGCGACGATTTCCTGGCCGGCCCAGAGAACTTCATCGCCTTCATTCATGATGGACACGACGGCCTTCACGCCGGTCATGCCTTCGGCGGCACTGGTGTCAATCTTCCGGATTTTCGCGTGAGCATAAGGCGAGGTGGCCATTTTGCCCCAAAGCATGTTCGGGCGATTGATGTCGTAGGTGTACTTGGCGCGGCCGGAAGATTTGACCGGGCCGTCAATGCGCTTGATGCGTTGTCCGATGAATTCGCGGTGATTCGCAGGAGGCCAGTGATAGTCAGCCATCAGGCTCGCCCTCCTTTCATGGATTTCGCGGCATCGAGCACGGCCTGGCGGATGCCCATGTATGTGCCGCAGCGGCAAAGATTCCCGCCGAGGGCTTTCTGCAAGCCTTCATAGGTCGGATTCGGTTCGTGATCGACGTAGGCAGAGCAGGCCATGACGAAGCCCGGGGTGCAGAAGCCGCACTGCTGCGCGTCGTTGTCCCAAAAAGCGCGAGACATGGGATGCAGGCCTTCGGCGGGCTCGAGGCCTTCGATGGTGGTGATTTCGTGGCCTTGCGCGTCAATCGCCAGCGTCGAACAGGAATAAACCGCGTGGCCATCAAGATGCACCGTGCAGGCGCCGCAGGTGCCGCGGTCGCAGACTTTTTTTGCGCCGGTCATGTCGAGGTGATTGCGCAGCGCGTCGAGGAGCGTGACGCGCGGCTCGAGATTAAGCTGCTGCGTCTTGCCATTGATCTTTAGCGTGATGGGGACTTCGCCCGGGCCGACGACGCCACCGGCATCAGCGGATGCCTCCGCCGATTTGGGCAACGTGGCTGCTTCCAGGACGCGGTCGCCGAGGAGCGTTCCGGCGGAAATAGCGGCGCCGGCGATGCTCGCGCCGCGAATGAATTTGCGGCGAGAAAGATCGGCGGGCGAGCCATCTTCCTTATGACGAGACTTGCCGTCATTTTTCGCGCCGTGCGGGCGCGGTTTTTCTTCATCGTGAGGCATCGAAACACCCCCGCGGGATATGAGAGTCAATCGAGAGCGCAAGAGGGCAAAGACGGTTCCGGAGCAGGGAATGGGAAGCTTGAGGAATCAATCGGTCCACTGCGGGCTCCCTCAGTACCGTAATTCCAGCGCGAATGATAATTCCGGCGCGCGGGCAATGTCAAAGGTTTTGGACGGACGCGAGCGGCGCGCGGTTGCGGGCGACCGGAAGATTTCGGTTCAAATTTGAGGAGCTCCCGATAATCGCCCGGGAGTATATTTGTTTTGCCATCTCGAATGGAAGCAGCGTGCTTGCGCATGACGGCGAGACGGCGGAGGAAATGGGCCATGAGACAGTTCTTAATTTGTGTGACGTTGGCAGCGTTAGTTTGCGGCGCGGCATTGACGGCGTCTTCGCGCAATCTTTCGAGCGGAAGCGCGGACACGACCTCCGCCGCGAAAGATGCAGTGGTGAAACTCGAGAACCTGTGGCTGGAGAACGAGGGCAACCCCACCGTGCTCGATTCCATTCTCGCAGACGACTTTGTGCACGTGCTGCCGATTGGAATGATTACGAAGAAGGAGCATATTGATTTCGTGCGCCAGCATCCCTGGCCGAAGATGAAAGAGCATAGGTTCGAAAAACTTCAAGTGCGCAGGTACGGGGATGTCGCGATCGCAAACGGGATTGTGCTGGCGGTCCCAGACAATGGCGCTGCTCGAAGGACGTATTTCACGGACGTTTTCGTGCTGCGAGGCGGTCGCTGGCAGGCCGTGAATGCGCAGGAATCGGAGGCGAGCAGCACGGTGAAACCTTAGGCGGCGAATGCGCGGAGACTGAGATTCGCGACTTGGATCCAACTGAGAGCCGGCCATGAAGGGGCGGAATGGGAACGGTCAGAAAAATGCGATTTTGGCAGGCGGCTGCACGCGGGCTGATGTCTCGCTGCCCGAATTGCGGCGAAGGGAGAGTGTTCTCGAGTTTCTTTCGGATGCGAAATGAATGCGCGGTGTGCGGGCTCTCGTTTTGCCCGGAATCGGGATACTACGTCGGCGCGATGTATTTGGACTACATCCTCTCGGCGGCGATTTTTCTCGCGCTATTCATCCCTTCGCTCTTCTTGCCTGACATTACGCACTTTTCCTACATGACGAAGAATTTCTTGTGGATCGCGTTTGCGGCTGTGGTCTGCCTGGGGCTGGCGCGGCCGTCGTACAGCTTATGGCTCGCCGTGGATTACTGGATTACGCCGTGGAAGGCGACGCCGCCAGAAAAGCAAGACGATACGCTCGAAGTTCCTCTCGTCAGCATGGAGATTCGCACGGACAACAGCGCACGCCGCAAAACGCCACACGACAGGGAAAGCTAATCGTACAGCGACCGCATGGGCCCCTGCGATTTCCGCTCAATTCGCAGGAGGCTGGGGGATTTTCTTCTTGCCGCGGAGCTCTTCATCGGTGAATTGAATGTCCCGTTTGGCGAAGTGTTGGAACGCATCCCAACCGGCGTATTTCGCTTGCAACTTGGCAAGCACATCGTCAATTAGTGCATCGTCGGACTTGCTCGCCGACTGGGCCCGGCCAACCGCTTCGCGCAGCGTGAAGAGATATTCGCGGAAATCGCGAACATCCTGCGCGCGACCGACCTCGCCATGGCCGGGAACGAATGTCGCCTCGGGATGATCCGAGAGTATCGCATCGAGAGAATCAATCCAGGATTTCGTCGAGGCATCGATCAGGTTGGGCAGAGTGTGTTTCCAGAAAAGATCGCCGCAGAAAACGACGTTGGCGTCGGGGACGAACACGACGGAATCGCCGCCGGTGTGTCCGGGGAGGGAAACGACGACGACGTGGCGCGTGCCGAGATACAGGTCAACGCCATCTTTGTACGTGACCGTGGGAAGGCCGAGGAACTCGACCATCTGCCTCTGCTCGGGCTTGATTTGCGGGCCGAAGAATTTCAGATTTTCGGTGCGCTCCCAGGCGCGGACGTTGTCCTGGGCGAGGATCGTGGCGCCCGCGGCGGCAAAGACGTTGTTTCCGGCGACGTGGTCAATGTGGTAGTGCGTGTTGACGACGAAACGGATGGGGAGATTGGTCTTCTTGCGGATTTCGTCGAGGAGCGCCTGCGCGGCCGCCGGATTCTCGAAAGTGTCCACGACGGCGACGCTGTCGCTGCCGATGATGAAGCCGGCGTTCGCGCCTGACCGCGCAGCCTTCACCGCGGGATTGTCAATCGCCGCCCAGACGCCGGAAGCGACTTCGTGGAGTGTGAAAGGCGCGGGAGTGTCCGCCGCAGCTGCGACGCAGGCGAGAGCGAAGATCGAGAGCAGCAGTTTGAGGGATTTGAGTCGCATCGTCAGCTCCTGATTGTGGTGCTTCTGAAATCCGGCTGCGGCAAGCGAGCCGCGCAAGGCTCAATTTCTGGCAGCCATTTTCTCCGCCGTCGCCAGCTCGCTTGAGAATACGGGATTCTGCGGGAAATCGTGGGAAAGTTGAAGGAAAAGATTTCTGGCCTCGTCGGGATGATGTTCGCGCAACGAAGCGAGCGCAAGGAGAACTTCGGCGAGCGGCTTGAGGTAATGCCCGTGAAGCGCGGCTTCATGGAGTTGATTCATGCCGCGGACGCGGTCGCCGTAGATTCCGCCGAGCCAGAGAAACGCGCGCTTGTAGGCGGGCAGCGAACCGAGGACGTAGTTCGCGGCGCCAATGGCCACGTCCGCATCGGCGGCGCCGGGGTCGACGGCGAGGAGGCGCGCGGCATCCGCTTCCGCCTGGCGCATGCTGTGAAGGCTGGCGAACTGGCGTTTGGCGATGACTTCGTCGTAGTCGGCCATCATGCCATCGGCAAGCGTGAGCGCGAGGAGGCCGCTGGCGTCGCGCGGATTGGATTCCAAGATTCGCTGCGCGCCCGCCTTTGCCTGCGTGTCAAGCTCGAGAAATTTGTCGCAGAGCGGCTTATCGGGTGCGCCAGGGATGCCGCCAAGGAATTTCTTGTCGTCGAGGAAATAGGCGGACGTGAAAACACCCTTGCGATGGAACTCTTCGTAGAGATAACTCGCCGCCTGAGCCGCTTTGCCGACAGGGTCGCCGGGGTGCGCGCCCTCGAAGGCGGAAAAATCGGCGCGTGCAGCGTCGAAGCGAAGCTCATAAAGTTCGTGGAAGCCGGCGTCAAGCTGCGTCGAGTACGCCGAGCGCATCGTTACGCGCTGGTCCTGCGGGAAGACAGGCATTGCCGTGCCGACGCCAGCTAACGCAAGGATGGCTAATGCAAGCGGAGCGGTGGAAGCGCATTGCCGCAATCGTCCGGCGGAGAGGACATGCATTAAGAGTTAGATGCGGCGGAGCCGAGAGCCGATTGCGCACGACGGTGCATGAGAAATGCGCCGATGGTGACGGCAATGCACAGAACGAGCATGCTGCCATCGCGGATTAGCGTCCATGGGCCCAGCTTTTCATTCGGGCCAAAGCAGCCGCAGTTGATCGCGATGTGAAGGGCGTACGTCCGTACAACGACGGCGAAAAACAAGGCAATTAAAAGGCTTGCAAGGACTGAGACATAGCGCAGTCCGAACCCGACAAGCAGCAGTACCCCGACGGCGAATTCGACCCACGGAAGCATGTGCGCAAAGGGAGCGACTGCCCATGCAGGAAGCAATTGGAAGGAATCAATCTGCATGGCGAAAAACGTCGAGGAAATTCCCAGCGACGAAGGCGTGATTTTCAAGGATGCAAGCGACCAAGGGACTGCATCCTGCGGGCGCAATTTCCCGTATGCCGCAAGCAGGAAAATTGCGCCGAGGCCCAGCCGGCCAAGCAATAACAAAATACGGCTCAGCTTTGCGCGTGAAGAAGGCATCCTACTGGCTGTTCAGGAGCGCGTCGAGGTACTGCTTCAGAATCGGCCAGTTCACGACGCCTGCCGTCGGGGGATATTTCTTGCCGCGGCAGGTGACCACGAACGTCGGAGTCTGCTGCACAGGGAGAAGCTGGCCCATGGCTATATTGCGCTGGATTTCCGCATCCACGGCGCAACCCTTCAGCTCATCGTGAGAGTCGGACTCGCAGCCCTGCATGATTCGCTCGACGCGCTGGAATTCGGCCTGCGTCAGCGCCCCTTCCACAATTGGCTTGATGACTCCTTGCGGATTTTCGGTACCGTATTCGGACCACGCCAGTTGATTGTCGAACAGCACGCGCTCCACGGTCTCGAATTTTCCGATGCGCGCCGCCGCATTCACCCATCGCGCCGCCTGACGGGAATACTTGTGGAGGGGAAGCGGAAAGTCGCGATGGATCAGATAGACTTTACCGGATGCCACATAGTCGTTGATCAAAATCTTCAGCGTCTGCTCGTAAAACTGGCCGCACGCGGGGCATTCGTAGTCGTCGAAGACTTCCATCTTGATGGGCGCGTTCGGCGAGCCGAGGGATTTTTCGGCGGTGAGCTTCGCCTCATCCGCTGTGGCGCGCGACTCCTGCGGCCCGGAATTTCTCGCTGACAGAGTCGCAGAGCTGAGCAATAAGGCGGAAGCGAGCACGCCAAAAAGGAACTGGGCTTTTCGATTCAATTTAGCCTCCTGCAAGAAACGCTGCTTGAAGGGAACATTTTAACGCGAAATCGTCCCGTTGTGGCGCACTTTGCAAATGCCCGCTGCGAGAAATGAACCCGGGCCGCAATTCGGAATTAAGATGCGCTGGCCAAAGGGATGGTTCGATGCCGTGATTGGCCAAGTGTGGGGAGTTCGCCAGCGAAGGAGCATTACTTGAGGAAAAGCGATGTGCAGGAGACAGAAATCATTGCTTTTCAATGATATAGCGTCATATACAAGAAACTTGACAACGACGCACTCAATATGTAGAATCATCATTGTCAAGTAGATAGGCGTTGGCTGTTGGCAATGATTCACGAGTCAAATCATCTCGAACAGCAGTTTAGGAGGGAACGGGGCCATGAGCAAGATTATTGGAATTGACCTGGGGACGACAAACTCAGTGGTAGCCGTGATGCAGGGCGGCGAGCCGGTGGTCATACCCAACCAGGAGGGCGCGCGGACGACGCCGTCGGTAGTGGGAATCACGAAGACGGGCGAGCGGTTGGTCGGCCAGGTGGCCAAGCGCCAAGCAATCACGAATCCGGAAAATACGATTTACTCGATCAAGCGCTTCATGGGCCGGCGTTACGACGAAGTCGGCGAAGAGACGAAGCGCCTGCCGTACAGAGTGGCGCGCGGGCCGCACGACGACGCGCGCGTGGACATCTCCGGTAAGAGCTATAGCCCGCCCGAAATTTCCGCGATGATTCTGCAAAAGCTGAAGGCAGCGGCGGAGGACTATCTGGGCGAAAAAGTGACCAAAGCGGTCATCACGGTCCCCGCGTATTTCAACGACGCGCAGCGGCAAGCGACAAAACAGGCCGGCGAAATCGCCGGAATGGAAGTCCTGCGCATCATCAACGAACCTACGGCGGCGGCGCTGGCCTATGGGCTCGACAAGAAGAAGGATGAAACCATCGCCGTGTACGACCTTGGCGGTGGCACGTTCGATATTTCCATCTTGGAAGTTGGCGAAGGTGTGGTGGAAGTGAAGTCAACGAACGGCGACACGCACCTCGGCGGCGACGACATTGACCAGAAAGTGGTGGAGTGGATTGCCGCGGAATTCAAGAAGGACAATCCGAACATTGACCTGACGAAAGATCGGATGGCCCTGCAGCGGCTGAAGGAAGCTGCGGAGAAGGCCAAGATTGAGCTCTCACAGTTGCAGGAAACTGAAATCAATCTGCCGTTCATTACCGCGGATGCTTCCGGTCCGAAGCATCTGGTGCTGAAGCTGAACCGCGCCACGCTCGAGCGGTTGATGGAAGATTTGCTGCAGCGGACGGTGGGGCCCGTGAAGCAGGCGCTCTCGGATGCGGGCATTGGTCCCGAAAAAATTGACGAAGTGGTGCTGGTCGGCGGCTCGACGCGCATTCCGCGCGTGGTGGACATCGTCAAGAAGCTCTTCAACGGCAAGGAGCCGCACAAGGGGGTCAATCCGGACGAAGTGGTCGCGGTGGGCGCGGCGATTCAGGGCGGCGTGCTCGGCGGAGAAGTGAAAGACATCCTGCTGCTCGACGTGACGCCGCTGTCGCTGGGCGTCGAGACGATGGGCGGCGTGATGACCGTGTTGATTCCGCGAAACACGACGATTCCGACGCGCAAAGCCGAGATGTTTTCGACCGCGTCGGACAATCAGACGTCCGTGGAAATCCACGTACTGCAAGGCGAGCGGCCCGTGGCGAGCGGCAACCGCACGCTCGGGAAATTCCATTTGATTGGAATTCCTCCGGCGCCGCGCGGCCTGCCGCAAGTCGAGGTGACGTTCGACATCGACGCGAACGGCATTTTGAACGTCTCCGCGAAGGACATGGCGACGAACAAGGAGCAGAAAATAACGATCACGGCTTCGACGGGATTGAGCAAGGAAGAGGCCGAGCGGATGCGCAAGGAGGCGGAGTCGCATTCCGACGAGGACAAGGCGAAAATCGCCGAGGCCGAAGCGCGCAATCGCTGTGACAATCTCGCGTACCAGACCGAAAAACTCATCAAGGAGAACCGCGAGAAGCTCGCGGAAGCGGACGTCAAAGTCGCCGAAGCCGCGATCGAAGCGGCGAAGCGCGCAGTCTCTGAAGGCGGAACGGAGAAAATGAATGCTGCCGCCGAGGAGCTGACGAAAGCTTCGCACAAGCTCGCAGAGGCACTTTATCGCGCCACGCAAGCTGCCGGTGCAGCTGCGGGCGGTCCGGGCAGCGCGGGTCCTGGTGGAGCGGAGGCGTCAGGAAATTCTGGCGGAGGCGGGTCATCCGGGCAAGGCAAGCAAGGCGACGTCGTTGACGCAGAGTACGTGGACGTAGACGAGTCGAAGAAACCGAACTAAGCATGAGCTGAAGAGTTGTTTCATCCCGAGGCTCGGATACGGCGAGCCTCGGTGGTTCGCCGGGCACGCCGGGGGAGAGTTTGACGACGACAACCGGAATCAAGCGAGCGGGTCCGCCGCAAGCCGCGCAAAAAGTCCGCGAGAATTATTTTCTCGTGCAGGTGCTGCTCACCAGCTCACCTTCCGCGGACTGGCGGCGGGTCTTCTATGAGGTGAAGCACGACGCCGCGGCGGAGTTCCAGCCGCGCTCTGTCGAAATCTCCGGCACGCTGATGCGATTCCGTTCGGAGCCCGCGGGCGTCGAGCAGCGCGTCGCGATGATTGACCGCTGGGTAGAGTACGCGAACGAAAAAGAAGCAGCGATGGGAAACCGCAACGAGGAGCAGCGCCGGAAGCGCGAGGAAGCGGTGCGCGAAGTTGAGGAGCTTGGCCAGTGGAACGCGCGCTGGAAGAAATTGTAGGAGCCAGCTTCCGGTTTTCGGCGCAATGAGGCAATGCCGACAACAACCAAACAGGATTACTACGAGCTGCTGGGCGTGCCGCGCAAGGCGCCGCTGAAAGACATCCGGCAGGCCTACCGCAAGCTCGCGCGAAAATACCATCCCGACCTCAATCCCGGCGACAAATCCGCGGAAGAAAAATTCAAGCAGATCCAAGAGGCGTACGAGACGCTCTCCGACACCAAGAAGCGCCAGATGTACGACCAGTTTGGCTTCAACGCGCCCGGGTACGGAGGCGCGCCCGGCGGCGGTCCCGCGGGCGCAAGCGGGCCGATGCCCGAGGATGTGCATTTCGATTTCGGCGGCTTCGATTTCGGTGGCGCGGGCGGGACGAGTTTTCGCGACCTCTTCGGGCAATTTTTCCGGGGCGCGAATGCGGCGCAAGCGGCGCATCAGGCCGAACCCGGCACCGACCTCGAATACCAGATTGACATCACGTTCGCCGAAGCGATGCGCGGGACGGTGAAAAAAATCACGGTCACGCGCCTCGACGCCTGCTCTGACTGCCACGGCACCGGGACTGCGGCGGGCGCGGGCCAGCAGGTGTGTCCACAGTGCGGCGGAACGGGCCAGGTGACGGAAGTCAGCGGGCGGATGCGTTTCCAGATCACCTGCTCACGCTGCGGCGGTTCGGGAAGATTGCGCACGGTGTGCCGGACCTGCGGCGGAGAAGGGCGCGTGCGGCGCGCGGACACGATTGACTTCCGCATCCCGCCGGGCGCGCAGACCGGCTCGCGTTTCCGCGTCCCGGGGCGGGGCAACGCCGGAACACAGGGCGGGCCGCCGGGAGATCTCTACATCATCACGCGCGTGCAAGAGCATCCGTTTTTCGAGCGGCGCGGCGACGATTTGTATACCGTCGTGCCTGTCTCCGTGGCGGAGGCCGCGCTGGGCGCAAAGATCGAAGTGCCGACAATTGACGGCCGCGCGCAGGTGCGCATTCCGCCCGCGACGAACAGCGGGAAAGTGCTGCGGCTGCGCGAGAAGGGCGCGCCTTCGGCGAGGAGGCCCGGGCACCGCGGCGACCAGCTTGTCGAAGTGCGCGTCGTCGTGCCCCGGCCCGAAGACGAGCGTGTAAAGCAGCTCCTGCGCGACCTGGCGAAATACGATCACGAAGATCCGCGGCGCGAGATTTTCTCGCGCGCCACGCTGTAGAGGAGTCCGCGAATGGCACGGCCGAGAAAACGAGCGAAAGCCGGCTACATGATCAGCGCCGTCGCGGAGCTGTACAAACTGCATCCACAAACGCTGCGGCTCTACGAGCGATTTGGCCTGTTGAAACCTTCGCGGTCGCAGGGAAACACTCGGCTCTATACGGATCAGGACCTCGAACGCCTCGAAGTGATCCTCACGCTGACGCGCGAGCTGGGCGTCAATCTCGCGGGAATCGAAATCATCCTCAACATGCGCGACAAAATGTCGGAGATGCAGCAGCAGATGGAAGCGTTCATCGGCTTCGTGCGCGGCGAGCTGTCAAAGAGCTTCAGCGCCGATGAGCGCCGCTCCGCGCGCAATGCCATCGTGCGCGCCATGCCTCCGCGCGCGATTCGCGTCGAAAAATAGCGATGCAATATCTAAGCTGAGAAGAATAGATCGCCGTTTTCTTTCTTGGCGATGAGGGGCGTTTGGGGAAATGCGTGAGATTAACTTTCTGGAACTGGTTCTTCGGGAATGGCGTCGAATTCACTGGCAACCGGGGTCCCGAGAGCTGCTTCTGCACGGGCGGCGAGTTTCTTCTGCGCGCGGCGTTCAGCCTTCATGCGCTGCTTTTCCTGCCGCTTCATTTCCTTTTGGCGCTTCTGAAATGTGGACTTTGAACGTGTCGCCATCGAGTCTCCTTGACTCTGAGATGTGACGCACCGCGTCACGCCTGCGAATCCGGTGGCATGCGCCGCGGTCTTGGATTACCAGCGAGGCTCGCGCGGCTGGCGCGCG
Source organism: Candidatus Acidiferrales bacterium (assembly GCA_035934545.1). Lineage (GTDB taxonomy): Bacteria > Acidobacteriota > Terriglobia > Acidiferrales > UBA7541 > DAHUXN01. The sequence goes on along the minus strand of DASYXV010000045.1, from coordinate 53,204 downwards.
GATTCGCGATAATCCTCGTGCGAGTATTTGTCGCGGCTCCCGCCGCGGCCACCGCCGCCGCTGCGCCCGCCTCCTCCGCGTTCCGGGCCACGGCCCTCGCCTTTCGGCCGCGCTTCGTTCACTTTGAGCGCCCGACCGCCGACCTCTTTGCCGTTAAGCGCCGCCATGGCCTTCCCAGCCTCTTCATCATTGGGCATCTCGACGAACGCGAAGCCGCGGGCCCGTCCTGTCTCGCGGTCCATGGCGATGTGGATGCGCGTGATCTGGCCGAACGGCGCAAATAGCGCGCGCAGTTCCTCTTCCGTGGTCTGAAAGTTCATATTCCCGACAAACAGATTCTTCATCCTCGTGATCTCCTCAGGTTCCGCGCCGCACACCGCCGGCGGGACTACTCGAGCGCCGGAGAGATACAGCCTGCTTCCATAATGCCGCAATGAAACGGATGATCGTGGACCGGATGAAATCTCGCGAGGCAGGCGGCAGACGCTGCCGGGGAGGCCAATAACCAAACAAACCACTTATGAGAACACACCCATTCTAGCACGAACTGGCGCGGCGCGCTTCGCAATCCACAGCTTCCACACAAGTGCACAGGCTGACCGCTTGCGTGGCGGACGGTCGCCGCTTATGCTTCTAACTTATGGCGCGAGCGGATTGCCCGAACTGCGGCGGCACAGGATGGAAAATCATGGAGGGCGAGAGAATAGTCCCCCTCGCTGAACAGCGCGTGCCTGAGCTCATTGCAAAGCAGGCGGAAGCAGATAAGGCCCAGGCGTTTGCGATAGATTCGGGGCAAGGAGCCAAGTCCGGCGGCGGTTTGCCGAGGCTCGCCGTGCCCTGCGACTGCACCGTCAGCGACCGTCGCGCGCGCATCTTCGAACGGGCGCGCTTGCCCAAGCGGTATCTGCACTGTAATTTCGAAAGCTACGATACCGACTTGTATGAACGTGAGCGCGATGCAAACACGTGGAATCAGAGCCTTGAGCAGGCGAAGATCGTCGTCCAGGGATTTGCGCGCGATTTTCCCGTCGGCGCGGAGCACGGCCTGCTGCTCATGGGTTCGTGCGGCGTGGGAAAGACGCACCTGGCGGTCGCCGCGCTCACTGAAATTGTGCTTCGCGGCCACTCCGGGCTTTTCTACGATTATCGCGAGCTGCTAAAACAAATCCAGGACAGCTACAATCCTGAAAGCAACGCGACCGAGATGAGCGTGCTCGAGCCGGTGCTGAAGACGGAAGTGCTGCTGCTCGACGATCTGGGATCGTCAAAACCGTCGCTCTGGGCGCTCGAGACCGTGGGGCATATTTTGAACACGCGGTACAACGAGCATCGCGTCACGCTGCTTACGACGAATTTTCTCGAAGCGCCTGCCGCCACTGCGGGCCCGCGCGGCTCTTCCGCACGTCCTGTGGCTGTCGAGGATTCGCTCACCGACCGCGTCGGCACGCGCATCCGCTCGCGGCTTTTCGAGATGTGCCGGACCGTCGAGATTCACGCGCCGGATTACCGCAAAGAGATTCGCCAAGCCAGCCGCTTCCACGCGTAGATAGAAGAATCACTATTTGATTTGCTGCTCCGATTATTTCGTGCGGCAGAGAATTGTGTGTTCGGGGTCAATGAGGAGCCGCGTCGGGCGGACGCGCGAGACAAAACGGAATTTAGTCTCCGGGCCGATGGTGATCACGCGGCCGAGGTATTCCGGCTTGCCTTGTGTTGGCGCAGCATAGATAGGCACAGCTTCTGTGAAGACGTCGGACACGTTTTGTTGTGAGAGCGTTCCTTCGACTTCAAAGCGTGCGCCGCTGGGCCGGGTGTGAAACGCCGCTCTATACTCCGGAATTCCTGTCTGCCGCACCCATTCGTCGAAAAACCATTCCATCGAGCGATTGCCTTCGAGGTCCATCGTGGGAGTCACCAGCCGCTCGACTGCTCTCTGAAAATCCGCATTGGAAAGCGTCTGGAAACGATGCTCATCGAGCACGTGGCGCAGGAGCCTGTCGAACCGCGCATCCGGATTTCTTGCCCGCGGCTCGCGCATCATCATGCGGAGCATGTGAATCACCCAGGTGCCCTTGTTATAGATGATGGTGGTGTAGGCGTCAGGCGCGCGCGAATTTTCGAGCCGGTACCCGAAATCGAGCGGCCCGGCCGCGTCCACTGGATCGTCGCTGCCGGACTGTTTCGCTACAAGCGAATCGCGATACCGCCCGAGCCAGTCTTGCAGTTCATGCCGCTTCGGCTGGTGGTTCTCGTCGTACATCAGCGCCTGGTAGTTCGCCATCGCTTCTTCCAGCCACGTGCTGCGGTAACTCGCCGGCGCGACGACGTTGCCCCACCACTGGTGCGCCAGCTCGTGGAAGGGAATCAGCTGCTCGATTTGCTCTTGAGTGTGCGCCGCCACTCCCGCCTGCTCCTGGGACTCTGGCGGAAGATAGACGAGCGTGGAGAGATAGAGCAAGCCTGGCCAGCCCTGACCGAAATTCCCCGGAATCGGCGAAATATCGAGATCGGAGTATGGAAATGGCCCGTCGATCCCTTCGAAATACTGGATGGAATCACGCAGTTCGCCGCCAAGACGTTTCAGCACTCCTGCAGGATTGGGCAGCAGAAGAGGGATCGCGGTGTCGGGCTGGGCGATGCCCGGAGGCAGCGGGGGTTGGGAACTCGCGCTGTGCCGTTCAAGGCGCGCGATGATCGCGTCTTCCAACTGCTGATTGGCGTACAAGTGAAGCGCGGGCTTATCGCCCACGCTGAGCGATGCGTAGTTCCCAAGATTGAATCCGGCAATCGCAATCGGCGCGGAGGCCCGCCAGTGACCGGTGCGTGTATTACCTTCCTCGTGCGTTTCCACTTGTTCGCCCGTGGCGACAAGGCTCAGCCGCTTCGGCCAACGGAACATGAGGTCAAAAGGCGTGAAGCGTTCGGGGCCGGCAACGTGGGGATACCAGCTCCCGCGCGCCCCCACGAAGAAAACTCCGTTTCCTGCTTCTTCAATCACCGTGCCTTGGTACGCGATGCGCAGGCTGTAGTCTTGCCCCGCCACGGCGGAATTTGGCAAAACGACGAAGAGCAGATCGTTTCCGCGGCGCGCGATGTCCTGGCGGCGCAATTCCTGATTCTGGAAAAACGTGAGCGGCTGTCCCGCTGCGTCGTTCACGGACTCGACGCGAAGGAAGCGCGAAAGTTCCAGCTCTAACACGGGCTCATTCGTGAGGGCCTTGAAATGAACCGTGGCTGTGCTGGTGAGGCTCAGGTCATCGGCGATCTGCGTGTCCACGGCGTAATCGAGCGGCTGAAATCTGTCTTCTGATTGCGGCGCGTTTGGCGCTGCGAAGGAGGTCCAGACATCGAAATACGAGATGCCGTTCACATTTCCAGGCTGGCCAATCATTACAGTCTCAGGACGCCGCTCGTCGAGAAAGACGTTAAACGAACCGACCGTCGGCGAATCGAGCGCGCCATAAAAAAATGGCCGTGGATTTGGGCTGAGCCACTCTTCGAGGACGCGCAGCGAGGTCGTCGGATTGAACTGCGTCAACGCTGAATTCCAGCCGTCGGCAAATTGCGAATCCGATTCCGTCGAAATTTTCTTTTCCGTGAATTCCTTTTGAATCTCTTCCGTCATGGAGTCGTCGAAGCGGAGATACGCGCGGCCAAATTCAGCATCGAGAAAGGAGGCTTTGAGGAAGCGGGCCAATGACGCCCGCTCCGAGGAATCCGGCGGCATCACGAAAATGCGTGCGCGGCCCAGGAAAACAGCGCCGGTAACACGGCCTCCGAGCGCCTGAAGGAAAGCGAACTTGCCGTCGGAGAATGTGAAGGTGACGCCGTCGCGGCGCAGGGTTAAATCGTGAACCGAGTACACTCGCGCGGGGTCCACGCGCAGCGCGACAAGCGATTGATAGAGCTCTTTCGCGGATTGTGGTAGGACGGCCAGGCCCCGCGGCCCTGACGATGATGTTTGCTGCAGTCGCTCCGCGCCCGCAGGCACAGCCGCGAGGAGCAGAAGCACCAGCACCACCGTGGCCCGCACCCGCATGACACTGACTCTAGCAACACAGCGTGAAGGCAGCAAGCGGCTGAAATTGAATCAGAGGGTGGCGAGAAGAGAGGCGAGCAGCGCCGCGCGCTGCGGGAGAGCTCGCAGAACGACGCTCTCGCAGGGACTGTGCGCTCCTTCGCCCACTGCGCCGAGGCCATCGAGAGTCGGCACACCCAACGCGGCTGTAAGATTCCCGTCTGAGCCGCCTCCGGTGGAAGCCTCGCCGAGCCTAAAGCCAATCTCTCGCGCGAGTTCTTGCGCGCGGGAGAAAAGCGCGCGCGATTCGGCCGTGCGCTCCATCGGCGGGCGATTGATGCCGCCCTGAATCGCGACCCCCGCGCCGCGAAGAATAGGCCGGAGCGCGTGGAGCTTTCGGTTGAGCGACGAGACGTCAGCGGCGCGCGCAACGCGCAAGTCGACGAGTGCGCGGGCATATTCAGGAACCGCGTTCGATGCCGTTCCGCCATTGATGACGTTCACCTGCACGGTAATTCCTCGCCTCGCGTTGTTCAGTTTGAGCAGCCGCGCGATTTGCAGCGCCAGTTCGTGCACGGCGTTCACGCCGCTCTCGGGATCAATGCCTGCGTGTGCGCTCCGGCCGGTGACAATGATTTCCGCTTCCCCCACTCCTTTGCGTTCCGTCTTCAGGCGCCCGTCGCTCCCGAACGCGGGCTCAAGGACCAGGGCGGCTTTGCTTCGTCGTGCTTCGGATTCAATCGTGCGCCGGGCGGTTCCGCTGCCGATCTCCTCATCCGACGTCCAAAGGAAAACAATCTTCCTTCGCGGTCGGATGCGCAGTGCTCGAAGTGCGTCCACCGCCGCTAGAGCGATCGCGAGACCGCCCTTCATATCAAACGTGCCAGGACCGAACGCGCGTCCCGCGGAGATTCGAAAGGGCATTTTACGGATCGTCCCGAGAGGATAGACCGTATCGAGATGACCGAGCACCAGTACCTGGTCAGCTGAACGCCCGCGGGCAAGCGAAAATTCAGCACGAATGTGATTTCCGTATTCGCGCTGTCTAAGCACAGTCACGCGTGCGCCGCGGCGTTTCCATTCCGCGGCAATCATCGCGCCCATGCGGTCTACGGCGGCCTTGTCATGGCTCGGCGATTCGATATTCACCGTGCGTTCAAGCAGGCGGGTCATGACGCGTTCGTGCGCCCGAAGCCACGAGTAAATCTCCCGCGAGCGTGTTCTTTGCATCTCCATCGTGCGGGGTATCGTAACAACCGCCTCCTGTTTCGGCAATCGTGCATGGGCCATTTCGCCTTCGGATGAGGGACAAATTCCTATTTTGTGGCGGCGCAAGCGTCCGGTATATTGTCTTGTCGGATCTGCGCGGGCCAATTCTGGAGTCCCGAGTCGCAAAGGAAAGGAAATCCTGGGGCTCTTGGCCTGCCATTTAACCCAGAGAATCAAATGAGCCCTGACGTCTCCAAAACCCTGGAACGCGCGCGAAAGTACATGGAGCGGAATAAGCTCCAGGATGCGATCGCGGAGTACGAGTCCGTGCTGAAATCTTCCCCGGGCCATCCGGAAGCGCTTCAAATGCTGTCCGACCTGTGCACGCGCATTGGCGATTTGAAGCGCGCTGCACAGTATTACGGGATTCAGTTCGATCGGCTTGTGGAAGCGGGCGACTCGGCGCGCGCTTCGGCGCTTTTTGCTCGCCACTTGAAATCCCAAAAGCAGCCCCCGGCGCGGCTCCAGAGGTGCGCGTTCTTATTGCAAAAACAAAACAAGACTGGCGAAGCAATCGAGCTCTACTCTGCGGCTGTCTCTCAGTTTCGAGAACAGGGGGACTCAGCGGGAGAGCTCGACTGCCTGCAAAAGATCGCCCAGCTCGACACGGAGAATCCTGCGCGGCAGGTGCAGCTCGCCCAGCTCGCGGAAGAGATGGGAAACACGGACGTGGCTGGCCGCGCGTTTCTTCGTGCTGCGCAGCTGACTCAGGCAGGCGGCGACGCAGCCGGCGCTCTGGATTTATTCGCCAGCGCTTCCGGGATGACGCCCGGCGATCGCAGCATCGCATTGCTCTACGCCGATGCGCGCCTTCACCAAGGCGACGCCGCCGGTGCCGTCGAATTGCTGCAGCCGTTCGCTCCACCCGGCGCGAAGGACACGGCATTCCTCGCGACTTACGGTGAAGGGCTCATGCGCAGTGGCCAGCTCGACATGGCTCGCGAAATGCTCTTGACGCTTTACCGCCAGAAGCCTGACGGTTACGAAATGCTATTCGAGCTCGCGGGCCTTTATCTTCGCGCTGGCTCGGACGATAAAGGCATCTCCGTGCTCGAGCAGACGAGAGAATGGATGCTTGCGGTGCGCGCCGAAACCGTCTTTGCCTCCCAGATCGAGAATCTGGTTGAGGCGCATCCCCAATCGCTTCCGCTTGCCAGATTTTGCGCCAATCTCTATGACCAGTTGAACCGCGAGGTGAAGTATTTCGATTCCCTTGTGAGGTTGTTCGATTTGTCTCTGGCGACAGGCAAAGTGGACGAGGCCTGCGAATCCGTGGATCGCCTCGTGGAAATCGACCCGTACGATTACCGCATTCAGGAGCGCATTGGAAAACTCGAAGGCAAAGCCAGCCCCGAATTTCTTCGAAGCATCAATGCGCGCGCCGCGAAAATCACGGGCGGCGGGTCCTCGCCTGCGGTCGCTCTCGGCGGTTCCAGCTTGGGCGAATCAGCGCGCGCCCCGGCAACCGAGGAGGAGAAGACGCAGCGTGCGCTTGACGACCTCATCGTGCAAGCAGAAATCTTTTTGCAGTACTCCCTGCAAACAAAGGCTATCGAACGGCTCGAGCGCATTGCGGAGATGTTCCCTGGAGAGGATGCGCACAACGAGCGCCTCCGGGCGCTCTGCGAACGCGCCAACTGGTGGCCCGCTGGTTCGCAACCGGGCGCAGCTTCGCCCGCACCAGCGGCCGCAGCCATTGCTCCTGCGCCCGTTCCTGCGGCCGCTGTGGACACACATCGCGACCTCGCTGAAATCGCTGAGATCACGCGCCTCATGTACAGGGAGGTGACGCCGCGCGAAGTCCTGAGTACGGCAGTCCGCGAAATCGGCAAGTATATGAATGCGCAGCGAAGCGCCGCCGTGATTGGCGCCCCGGGTGAGACGCCGCTACTCACTGCTGAATATTCCGCATCCGGATTGCAACCGGCGGGCGCTGCCGTGCTTGCGAAAGTGGCAGCTGCGCTCGGGAAAGCGGCGCCGGACGCTCTTGGCGGAATCTCGGCGCAGGTAAACGTCGTGCCGGATTTGCGCAGCATGGGGGTGGACGCGGCACTTGGCGTTTCGCTGACGGACAAGGACACGCAGGCCCTCGCCGGCCTTCTCTTCGTCGGAGACGCCCTTTCCCGGCAATGGGAGCCGAACGAGAGTTTTTTTCTCCAGGCCATCGGCGATCAAATCATGATCTCTGTGAATCACACGCGGTTGCGCTCGCTCGTGCGCACACTGGCCGTCGCCGACGAAAAAACCGGCCTGATCGGGCGCGGCGCGTATATTGATTGTCTCCTCGCCGAATCGAAGCGGTCGCGCACGCAAGGCACGCCGCTGGCGCTTGTGATCCTGCAATTGGACCACGGGCACGAAGCGCTGCGTCAGGAGGGCGACGCGGCTTTGGAAACTTATATGAACCAGATTGCGAAGGCGCTCGAGCCGTGTATCCGGCAGGGCGACCTCGGCGTGAAATATACAGCGTGGTCGCTCGCGTTTGTCCTGCCGGATACTTCCCGGGACAAGGGGGAGACGCTGGCCAAGAAGCTGCGCCAAGCAGCAGGGAAAGTGCAGCCTGCGTGGGCCAAATCCTCGGCGACGTTCAGCGCAGTTGTTGCAGACGCTTCCTCGCGGTCCGCGGACGAGCACGAAGACCGTGTCACGGAATGGATTAACCGGGCGGAATTTGGCCTTGAAGAAATTCGACGTCGCGGGGGTGATACATTGCTTTCTCTCGCCCCACCGCAAGTTTCATAAGCGGAACGAATCAGGAGGAATCATGTTTCCAACGGACGTCGTCATACTTGCCGGCGCGCGCACGCCGATGGCGCGTTACAACGGCGAATTTGCCGGTATCTCGGCGATAGACCTAGGCGCGATTGCCGCCAAGGAGGCTGTCAAGCGTTCCGGTGTGGATGCCGGAGAAGTGGACCATGTCGTCTTCGGCAATGTGCAGCAGAGCAGCGCCGACGCTCACTATGGCGCGCGTCACGTGGGCTTGAAGGCCGGCCTGAAAGTGGAAACGCCCGCCGTCACTGTGAATCGCCTGTGCGGTTCCGGCATGGAAGCCATCAGCCAGGCGGCGCAGCGCATTTTGCTCGGCGAAGCGAAGACCATCCTTGCGGGCGGAATGGAGAACATGACGCAGGTGCCGCACGTGATTCGCGGCGCGCGCTCCGGCTTCCGCCTCGGCGAAGGCAAGCTCGAAGACGCGCTTATGGCCGGCTTGCTCGATCCCATCAGCGGTTGCACTATGTCCGACACTGCCGAGAATCTTGCCGCCGAGTATAAAATCACGCGCAAGGAATCGGATGAATTTGCCTTGCGCAGCCAGCAGGCCGCCGAAGCCGCTTATCGCGCCTGCCGGATGGAGGAGGAGCTCGTCCCCGTCGAAGTCGGCAAAGGCAAGAAGGCGCATCTTTTCTCGGAAGATGACCACCGCCGACCGGACACGACCATGGAAAGCCTTTCGGCCCTGCCACCTGCGTTTCGCAAGGACGGTGTGGTCACCGCTGGCAACGCCAGCGGAATTGTGGACGGCGCTGCGGCCGTGGTTGCGACGCACGCGAAAACGGCGAAAGAGCGCGGGTGGAAGCCGCTGGGCAAGATTGTTTCATGGGCCACGGTCGGGGTCGAGCCGCGCATCATGGGAATTGGACCGGTACCCGCGACGCGGAAGGCGCTCGAACTCGCCGGGTTAAAGCTCGAGCAAATGGATCTGATTGAAGTGAACGAGGCGTTTGCGCCGCAATATCTGGCGGTTGAAAAAACGCTGGGCCTCAATCGCGACAAAGTCAATGTCAATGGAGGAGCGATTGCCCTCGGGCATCCGCTCGGCGCGACGGGCGCGCGTTTGATTTTGACTTTGCTACTCGAACTGCGTCGCCGCAATGCTCGTTACGGCCTCGCGACAGCCTGCATCGGCGGCGGCCAGGGCATCGCGATGATCGTGGAATCTTTGCCCTGATCTCATAGGTTGCGTCATCATTCGTGGAGGAGAGGGAATGGCCATCGAAAAAGTCGGAGTCGTCGGCTGCGGACTGATGGGCTCGGGGATCGCGCAAGTCGCCGCGCAGGCGGGTTGCAGCGTCGTAGTGCGCGAAGTGAGCGACGAGCGCCTGAATAAAGGCATCCAGTCGATTGAGAAAAATCTGAATCGCCTGGTCGAGAAGGGAACGCTTTCCGCAGCGGATCGCGACGCCGCTCGCTCGCGCCTCCGCGGCACGACGAAGCTCGAAGATTTGCGCGACTCGGATTTGGTCATCGAAGCCATCATCGAACAATTGCCGGACAAGCGCGAACTCTATACTGCGCTCGACAAGATTTGCCCAAATACCACGATTTTCGCGAGCAACACCTCGTCGCTTTCCATCACCGAGATGGCGTTTCTCACGGCGCGTCCGGACCGCTTTATCGGCCTGCATTTTTTCAATCCCGTTCCGGTGATGAAACTCGTCGAAGTGATTCGCACGATCGCCACCGATGCGAAAGTCTACGAAGAGACCGTCGCCTTCGCCACAAAGGTGGGCAAAGTTCCCGTGCGGACTTCGGATCGCACCGGCTTCATCGTCAACCGCCTCCTCGTTCCCTATTTGCTCGACGCCGTGCGCGTGCTCGAAGACGGCGTCGCCTCCATCGAGGACATTGATAATTCGATGAAGCTCGGCTGTGGCCATCCTATGGGCCCGCTCACGCTTCTCGATTTCGTCGGCAACGACACAACCTATTACATCGCCAACATCATGTTTGAAGAATTTAAGGAAAAGCGCTTCGCGCCGCCTGCACTGCTGAAGCGCATGGTCCTCGCCGGATGGAACGGCCGCAAAGCCGGGAAGGGCTTTTACGACTACTCCGATCCGGCAAAGCCGCGGCCCGTGCAACTGACCTGAAGCGAAATTTCCGAGCGACGGAGCGCGAAGCGCATGGCCTACGAAAACTTGCTCTACGAAGTGAAGGACCAGATCGCCACCATCACGTTCAATCGGCCTAAAGTTCTCAACGCGCTTAATCGCAAGACCGTCGAAGAACTCGGCGACGCTTTGAATCGCGCGCGTGAAGATTCCGCTGTGCGCGTGTTGATTCTCACTGGCGCGGGAGAAAAATCCTTCGTCGCCGGCGCGGACATCAACGAACTCGCCCAGCGCACGCCCGTGGACGGCAAGGATTTCTCGCTTTTCGGCCAGGAAATGTTTCACCGGCTCGAAACGATTGGCAAGCCCTCCATCGCTGCCATTAACGGATTTGCACTCGGCGGCGGCTGCGAACTCGCGCTTTCCTGCACGATGCGTATCGCGAGCAAGAACGCGCGTCTCGGCCAGCCCGAGGTGAAACTCGGAATTATTCCCGGCTACGGCGGCTCGCAGCGACTGGCGCGGCTCTGTGGCAAAGGCGCCGCGCACGAGCTGGTTCTCACCGGCGAAATGATTTCAGCCGAAGAAGCCCTGCGCATCGGCCTCGTGAATCACGTCGTCGAACTGGCGGATTTGATTCCCATAGCCGAGGGCATCGCGAAGAAAATCATCGCGAATGCCCCGCTCGCCGTAAAATTCGCGATGGAAGCCGTCGAACATGGCATGGAGATGCCGCAGGAGGAAGGCCTGTTCCTCGAAGCGACGCTCTTCGGCCTCTGCTGCGCCACAGAGGACATGCGCGAAGGCACCAGCGCGTTCCTCGAAAAGCGCCCGGCGCAGTTCAAGGGAAAGTAGCGCCCAGCGTGGCATTGACTTGAAAATGACCGGCAAACTCAATCCGACTCCAGCCCACGGAAAGCTCTCCGCTGCTGGATTTCATTTCGGCATCGTCGTCAGCCGGTTCAATAATTTCATCACCGACCGGCTTCTCACCGCTGCTCTCGATGCACTTGGCCGCGCGGGCGCTGCTGAAAAGCAAATCGAAATCCTCCGTGTCCCCGGCTCGTTTGAAATTCCCATTGCTGCGAAGAAACTCGCGGCGACAGGCCGTTGCGATTCGATTATTTGCATCGGCTGTGTTCTCCGCGGCGAGACTGCGCATTTCGAATACATCTCCTCCGAAGTCGCCCGCGGCGTTCAGCTTGCCCAACTTGATTCCAGCGTGCCGATGATCTTCTGCATCCTCACGTGCGATACGCTCGAGCAGGCGATTGACCGTGCGGGACTCAAGGGCGGCAACAAGGGATTTGAAGCGGGACTCTCCGCCATCGAAATGGCCGACCTCGCACGCAAGCTCAAACCTGCCGCAAAATCAATCTCCAAGCCCAAGTCCGCCTCGCGCCGCCGCTAGCATGAGCCTGCGCCGCAAGTCTCGCGAGTGCGCCTTGCAGATGCTTTTCCAGTTGGGAATGAATCATCAATCTCCCGGGCGCATCGAATCGTCCTTCTGGAAGTCCACGCGCGGCGCACAGGCCACGCGGAAGTTCGCAAACGAGCTTTTTGAAGGAACGGTCGCGCAGGCTGAAGCGAGTGACGCGCTGATCGGGAAGTTATCTAAGAACTGGCGCATCGAACGGATGTCCGAAATTGATCGCGGAATCCTGCGTCTGGCGATTTACGAGCTCCGATCCGGCACCGCGCCCGTGAAGGTCGTCATCAATGAGGCCATCGAGCTTGCCAAGAAATTCTCCACGCCGGAATCCACGCCGTTCTTGAACGGAATTCTCGACTCTGCCTCTAAATTCCTCGATAAGCAGTAGTTTTCACTGCGATGAGCGCGAGCAAACGCGGTCAAATGTACGCATAACTGCTTCGCCTTCAATATATTAGAAGGCCTTTGTATTCACGGCACACACCACTGCCGAGTACTCTACAACTTTTCCGGTTTCGTAGGGTTCAATGGACTGCACGAAATTCGACCCAGCCTCAAAGGAGAAACCGACGTGAAGATTGAGACGATTATTCGACGAAGCCTTTTGGGAATTGCCGTTGCCGGCCTGCTCTCGACCGGCGCGTGGGCCCAATCCGCTGGCAGTTCCGGCACGCCGGCGCAGCCGAGCGACGTTCAAAAGGATCACAAGGACATTCGCAAGGATAAGCGCGACATCCGCGGCGATCGCCGCGACCGCAACGCCGATACGCGCGACATTCGCAGCGACCGGCGCGATCGCAATGCCGACAATCGCGATATCAACAAGGACAAGCGCCAGCTCGATCGCTCCAACGATAAGAATGGCGTGAACAGCAAGCAGTCGCAGGCTCTGCGTCACGACATTCGCAGCGACCGCCGTGACCGAAACGCCGATAACCGCGACATCCACGGCGATAAGAAGGACCGCCGGGCCGACAATCGCGACATCCGCAAGGACAAGAAAGACGTCCGCCACGATCGTCGCGATGTTCGCCACGACAAACGCGGCCACTAATCGGTCAACGATTCGGTTGGGGAAACTCAAAAGGCCGGTTCTCTCGATGGAACCGGCCTTTTTTTTGCAGCGATCTTATCTGCTTTTACTCGCGAAAATCTCTGAGTCTCGGCTAGACGTCGAAGTGCCCTTCGAATATGCGCACGGCTGTTCCGCTCACTCGCGGCACCAGCCGGCCTTTCACGTTCATCACTTCGACCCGGATTTCGCTCGGCCTGCCCATCTCCACGCCCTGCGTGATCGAAAGCGCTTCATTCGCCTTTAGCCGTCCGTGCTTCACAAGGTATGCGCCAAGCGAGCCTCCCGCGGAGCCTGTTGCCGGGTCCTCGATTATTTCCCAGGGCAGCATCCCGCGCGCAAACACCTTGCCGCGCCCTCCGAGGGCGAAGCAGTACGCCATCGTGCCGTGTCCGTTGACGGCTTGAAATAGCGCCCGCAGATTGGCGTGAATCTTCGGAAGCACGGCCTTGTTGCGCAGCGGCACCATTAGATTGAAAATTCCGGTAGATACGGACTCGATGGGCAATTCCGGATCGAAATCCGCCGCCCTTAGGCCAAAGGCCTCAGCGAGGCTATCGCGCGAGATACGAGGTGTCTTAAACCGCGCTTCCTTCTGCGTCATCGTGACAAGTGTGGGCTTTCCCTCGTGAAACGTGATTTCTACGGGCAAAATCCCCGCTCCGGTTTGCTGGAATATTTGTACGGCGCCTTCTGACGCGGGCACGACGCCCAGTTCCGCCAGCAGAAACCAAGTCCCGATCACCGGATGTCCTGCGAAGGGCAATTCCTTCGTAGTTGTGAAGATTCGCAGCTGCGCCAGCGCGCGATTGTTCGTCGGCCGCTGGACGAAGACGGTCTCCGCCAGATTCATCTCTCGCGCGATCGCTTGCATTTGCGCTTGCGTCAGCCCGTCTCCGTCCGCGACCACCGCGAGCGCGTTGCCGACAAGCGGCTTCGAGGTGAATACGTCGAGTTGGTAGAGGCGTCTCTTCAAATTCATCTCCCCGTGGCGCTGAGCTCTTGCAACGTCTAAATCCGCTCCAATTCTGCCACGGTTCTTTCGTTCCTCACGTTGCCCGTGTTCAGCGTCGTCTTGGGTTCGAGCAGGACAATTTGGGATAGTCGCTCAACGGCTAAAGTCGTTTCACGATACCGCAGACTTCGTCCAGGACACGCTTCGTCGTCTCCGCCTGCGTCGTTTCTGCATACACGCGCAGCATCCGCTCCGTCCCCGAAGCGCGCACCAGCGCCCAGCCGACATCGCCGAGATACAGTTTGATGCCGTCCATATCTTCGCGCCGCGCGACGGGCCAGTCGAGAATCTTGGTGACCTTGGGCGAAGAGAAGTGCGTGATCGCCTTTTCCTTCTGCCCTGCGCGCAATTCCAAATCCACGCGGCCGTAGTGGTGTTCGCCAAATTCCGCATGCAGCATCTTCACTAGCTCGCCGAGCCGCTTCCCGTGCCACGCCATCACTTCCGCGAGCAGCAACGCACTCACTGTTGCATCGCGCTCCGGGATGTACAGTTTCGTCGCCAGCCCGCCGCTTTCCTCGCCGCCCAGCAGAATGTCGCGCTCCAGCATCAACTCGCAAATGTATTTGAATCCGATGGGCGTCTCGAAAACTTTCCGCCCGAATTTGTTCGCAATGTTGTCCACCATTTCCGTCGTCGAGAAAGTTTTCGCGACGTCGCCGTCCAGCTTTCGCGTCCCAGCCAGGTGCCACAGCAGAATGGAAAAAATCTGATGCGGCGTAATGAACGTTCCGTCCGCATCCACCGCGCCTATGCGGTCGCCGTCGCCATCAGCGGCGAATCCTCCGTCGAATCCGCCCTTGCGCACCGTTTCTTGCAACGCCGAAATATGCGGCAAGATCGGCTCCGGATTCACGCCTCCGAAAAGCGGATCGCGTTTCCCGCGAATCTCCTCGCACGCGACGCCGTTCCGCTCAAAAAGTTCGCGCAGCAGCCCGCACGCACCGCCGTGCATGGGATCCGCGACGAATCGGAGCTTCCGTGCGCGCAGTCGCTCCCAGTCCACGAGTCTGCCGACGGTTTCGAGATACGGCGCGCGAACGTCTAGCGGTTGGACTAAATCGTTTCGCGCGGGCAATCGCGGCGCGCCGTTCGCCAGCACCGCTGCGAGCTCTTTCTCGATCTCTGCAACGATTCCCGGCAGCGCCGAACTTCCGTAACTCGCCTTATATTTCACCCCGCTCCATCGATAAGGATTGTGGCTCGCCGTAATCATGATTCCGCCCGCCGCGCCGCGTTCGCGCACGAGAAGCGAAATCGCCGGCGTCGGGCAGGGCTCGTCCGCGAGCCAGACCGGCGTTCCCGTCGCCGCGATTGTTTCCGCAACGGCTCGCGCAAAAAGCGGTCCGCCAAACCGCGTGTCGTAGCCGACCAGAACACCGCGCTGCGGTCGCTCGGCGCGAATCACGTATCGCGCAATCGCGGCCGCAACCTTGCGCACGTTTTCAACCGTGAAATCCTCGGCGATTACGCCTCGCCAGCCGTCGGTCCCGAAATGAATCTGCGTCATGACGCCAAAGTATAAGCGATGCAAGCGCGCTCGGAAAGCAAGGCGCTCCCAGCGTCGAGGAGTGCCCGTCCATCGAGGGAATTTCTATAGAAGGTGAGGATGCTTCTTTTCTTCGAGCCACTTCACGATTTTGCCGACGTCCTGCGCTCGTTCGCGCGGGCAAATGAGCAACGCATCATCGGTCTCCACGACGACCAGATTATGCACTCCAATCGCGGCTACGAATTTCTTCGGGCTCCAGAAGAAATTTCCGCTTGCGTCGTGCGCAAGATGGCTCCCTGCGGAAACATTCGCGCCCTTCTTGGCCGTGAGGAGTTCATATACCGCCGCCCACGAGCCTATATCGCTCCAGCCGATTTTCGCCGGCAAAACGTACACGCGCTCCTGTCCGCGCGGCCTTGTAGCGGGTTCCATCACCGCGTAATCCACCGAAATGTTTTCGAGCGGCGGATAAATCCGCGCAAGCGCCTGCTCGTAGGTAGGCATTCCAACGTGCTGCTGCAATTCGCCGAGAGCGCGATACGTTTCCGGCAAGAATTTTCGCAGGCATTCAAAGTATGTGGAGACGCGCCAGAAGAACATCCCTGCATTCCAGAAATATCGTCCCGATGCCACGTACCTTTTTGCGGCAGCGAGCGCGGGTTTCTCCGTGAATCGCCTCACGATATACGCTGGCACGCCTTCGACCCGTCCCGCCGCGCCTGCACGCTGAATGTAGCCGAATCCCGTTTCCTGACGCGTTGGTGGAATCCCGAGCACGACCAAGTTGCCCTGCCGCCGCGCCAATTCCATTGCCGCCTTCGCAATTCGCCGGAAACGCGCTGCGTCCGCGATGTAATGATCCGCCGGCAGCACGGCCATCACCGCGTCGCCGTGGATCTTCGCAAAGTGAGTCGCCACCAGTCCGGTCGCCGCTGCCGTATTGCGCCCCACGGGTTCAGCGAGAATCTGCTCGCGCGGCATGCGCGGAAGTTCGCGCCGTACCGCGGCGGCCTGTTCTTCGTTCGTCACCACCCAAATTTGTCGCGGAGAAAACAGTGGCGTGAGGCGTTCCGCTGTCTCCCGCAACATCGTTTTCGCGCTGACGATGTCGAGAAGCTGCTTTGGCGTCCGCTTGCGGCTGCGCGGCCAGAAGCGAGTGCCTCGCCCTCCGGCCAGAATCACCGCGCATGCGGGAAATTTCGCGGCGTTCTTCATTTATCTTCCGTTGGAACCCACGCGTGCAACATCACCGTTCTCTTCTCCGGCGCGAATACGCAATCGCGCACCGAAGCCGGCACAAACCACGCCTGCCCTGGCTCGTAGTCCACTGCTCCGCCCGGAACTTCGATTCTTCCTCTGCCTTCGAGCACGATCAGCAGTTCGAACACGGATTTTCGCCGCGACCTGTACTCCCGGTGCGCGAACACGGATTTCGCCACTGTAAAATATGGACACTGGACGAGCATACTCATCTCTCCGCTCGTCCCTTTCTCCGTTGCTTGTGCCGCTTTCCCGCCCTGCTGCTCGCCGAACCGAATCACGTCCATCGCCTTTTCGATGTGCAACTCGCGCGGCTTGCCATCCGCCGTCAGCCGGTTGTAATCGAACACGCGATACGTGATGTCCGAGTTCTGCTGAATCTCGCAGAGAATCATCCCCGGCCCAATCCTGTGCGCGGTTCCCGCCGGAACTAAAATCGCGTCGCCTGCGCGCACCGGCACAGCCGCGACACAGTCCTCTGCCGTGCCCTCCGCAATCGCGCTGCGAAACTGTTCGCGGTCCACCTCCGGCTTCATCCCCACGCGCACTTCCGCTCCCGCGCGCGCCGAAACGACGTACCACATCTCGGTTTTCCCCATGCCCCCGGCTGCCGCTTCGTGCTCTCGCGCGTATGCGTCGTCCGGATGCACCTGCACCGAAAGTTTGTCCTCGGGGAAAATGAATTTCACGAGCAGTGGAAACGGCCCATCGCGCCGGACGCCGCGCCCGGTCCAGTCTTCGGTCAGCTTCGGCCAGACGTCGCCGAGCTTTTGGCCGGCGAATGGCCCATCCGCGAACTTGCACTCATTTCCGGTTAGCCAGACTTCGCCGATCGGCTCTGCAAGCGATTTTTTTTCGGAGAAAAGCGTTGTAAGGCTTCGCGCGCCCCAGATGCGCGGCACAAATTGCGGTTCCAGGCGAACCGGTCGCAGATTCACTTGACTACGCCCGGCTTGCGGCTGCGCTCACCGCCGCCGGGGCGCGAAAAAAACTTCCGAGCCGGCGCAAGCCCTCCTCGATGCGCTCCATCGAAGTCGCGTAGGAAACGCGCAGGTGGCCTGCCGCGCCAAACGCCTCGCCGGGAATCACGACCACGTGTTCGCGTTCGAGCAGCTCGCGCGCCATCTGCAGCGTGTCCGGCGTGCCATCCGGTTTTTGCGCGCAAGCCGCGCAGTTCGCCACGTTCGGGAAAACATAAAACGTTCCTTGCGGCGCGAGGCATTCTACGCCCGGAATTTCGCGCAAGCCTTCGAGAATCCGCGTCCGTCGCCGCGTGAATTCCGCGATCATCGTGTGCACCGAATCCATTCCGCCGCGCAGCGCCTCGAGCGCCGCGTTCTGCGCTATCGAAGTCGCATTCGACGTGGACTGGCTCTGCAATTTCAGCGTCGCTTCTATCAACTCTGCCGGCCCGAGCGTGTAGCCAATGCGCCAGCCCGTCATCGCAAAAGTCTTCGAGAGCGATCCGGCCACAATCACCCGCTCTTTTGCTCCCGGCAGGCTGGCAATCGAAAATGATTTCGCGTCGCCGTAAACGAAATGCGAATAGCACTCGTCCGTAACCAGCCACAAATTCCGCCGCACGCAAACGTCCAGCAGCCTCGCGAACTCCTCCGGCGGCACGACGGCGCCCGTCGGATTGCACGGCGAATTGACAATCAGCATCTTCGTCTGCGGCGTAATCGCCTTCTCCACCGCCGCCGCGCGCAGCACGAATCCATCCTCAGCGTGGGTTGGCACGAACACCGGCGTGCCGTCCGCGCATTTCACGATGTCCGGATAGCTCACCCAGAATGGCGAATGGATCAGCACTTCGTCGCCCGGGTTGATCAACGCATGAATCGTGTTGAAGAGCGCGTGCTTCCCCCCGACATTGATGATGCACTCCTTCGGCTCGTACGCGCTGCCCAGGTTCTTCGCGTGCCAATCGCATACGGCCTGGCGCAGCGGCATGATGCCCGACGTCGGCGTGTACTTCGTCTTGTTCTCATCGAGCGCCTTATGCGCCGCGCGCTTGATGTTTTCCGGCGTCGGGAAATCCGGCTCGCCCGGGCCGAAGTCCACGACGTCAATTCCCTTCGCCGTCAGTTTTTCCTTCTCCAGCAGCACGGCCAGCGTGGCCGACACCTGGATGCGATTCACCCTGTCCGAGAGTTCCATATTCACCCGCCCCAATTCTGGAATTTCAACTCACTTTCGCGCGTAGGCGCTCCTCCACTGTCGCCGGCACCATATCTTTCAATGGCCCGCCGAGCCGCGCGATTTCCCTCACGAGCCGAGAACTCAAATAGCTGTACGCCTCCGCCGGCATCATGAATACGGTTTCGATTTTCGGCTCGAGCTTGCGGTTCATCAGCGCCATTTGCAGTTCGTATTCGTAGTCCGAAAGCGCGCGGATGCCGCGCAAAATCACCTGCGCATGCTTCTGCCGTGCGAAGTCCACCAGCAGGCCTTCAAACACGTCCACTTCAACGTTCGGCCACGCCCGCGTCACTTCGCGCAGCATCTCCAGCCGCTCACTTACGGCAAACAGCGGATCTTTTTCCAGGTTGTGCAGGACGGCGACGGCGAGCCGGTCGAAGAGCTTCGCGCCTCGTTCAATCAAATCGAGATGCCCGTTCGTCACCGGGTCGAACGACCCGGGATAAATCGCCAGCACCGATTTTCCGGCGGCGGCCATCGGTCGCATTCTAACCCAGTTTCCGCCTCTGCGACATTCCGACTTTCAATCCCGCCGCGGCGCTCTCCTCAAACTCGGTATTCCGTTGGCCATTTAAACTTCCGGCAAATGGGACTAGAATCTTGCTTCCATGTATCGTGCTGTCGCCGCGGCCATTGGACAAAATGATTCGCCTTTTCAAAAATCGTGAAGCCGAGCGGGACCAACGCACCCAGCATTCGCCTCTCGGCCGCCTTGAGCTTGGTGTGATGGAAATCCTCTGGTCGTCGCGCGGCGAATCGAGCGTGCGCGATGTCGTCCAGAAGCTGAATCGCCCTCTGGCTTACACCACCGTGATGACCACCCTCGATCGCCTTTACAAGAAAGGCCTGCTCGATCGCCGTAAATCCGAGCGCGCTTTTCTGTATTCCCCGCGCTTCTCGCGCCCTGCTTGGGAACGCAAGCGCGCCGGCGATCTCCTCGCCGGATTTCTCTCTGGCCCGCAGCCTTCGCGCGATTTGTTGATCTCCTGCCTCGTCGATGCAGTCGGCCAGCATGACGAAGCGTTGCTCGATGAGCTCGAAAAGAAAATCCGCTGCAAGCGCCGCGAACTCCTCCGGCGGGGGCAGTCATGAGCTTTTCCTACATCTTCCGGCTGGTCACCCTCTGCCTGGCCTCTTTCTTCATCGTGCAAGCAGCGTTGAGCCTCATCGCGCGCACCATAGCGCCTGCGGCAATTCGCTTCTCAGCGCGCATGCGCCCGCGCGCGGCCGCGCGTTTCTTGCTGCTCCTTCGCTTGTTTCCGGGTGGAGTCGGACTTCTAGCAGTTGTTGCGCTGTGCCTGCCGAGTTATCTTTGGCTCGAGCCGCAGGCCGGCGCAGAAAAGGTAGGCTTGGCTTGCTCGCTCGCTGCTCTGCTGGGTGCTGCACTCTGGGCCAGTTCTGTGATTCGCGTCGCGCGTGCCGCGACGGTATCTTCGCGCTGCGCTCGTGACTGGCAACGTATTGGGAAACCGTTCCGCCTGCCAGAAGAAGTGCCCGATATTTTGGTTGTGGATGACGACGCTCCGCTCCTTGCCCTCGCCGGAGTATTTCGCCCGCGCCTGGTCACTTCGCGAGGTGTCCTTCGCCGGCTCTCGCCGGACCAGCTCAATGCCGCGCTGCGCCACGAGACCGCGCACCACGCCTCGCGCGACAATTTCAAGCGGCTCCTGCTCCTCCTCGCGCCTGACGCTCTCCCCTGCGTCCGCGGCTTTGCATCGCTCGAGCGTGCCTGGTCTCGCTTCTCAGAATGGGCCGCGGATGATCGCGCCGTCGAAGGCGATGCGCAGCGGTCGCTCTCTCTTGCCGAGGCGCTGGTCAGCGTGTCTCGCATGGGTGCCTCGCCGCGCCCCTCGCCTTTCCTTTCCACTCTGGTTCCCGACGATGGCGATCTTTCGGCCCGCATTAATCGCTTGCTCCAGCCGGAACGCGGTCCTGAAAAATCCCGCCGCCGGATGCAGCTTCTCGCTGCGGGAGCATCCGTCGCCGTTGCAGGATTGTTGCTCGCGGCCCTCCTCCAGCCCGCCACGTTCTACGCCGTTCATCGCCTCCTCGAACATCTCGTCCGTTAGTCTCATATCCAGTTTGGAGAATCAGAACGCTTCTCGCCTTTTCCGCCATTTTTCAAACTACGACTTCTGGTAGTAGCTCCCCGCGCTTCGTAATCTATGCCTCTTCGAGGGCAACGAATTCATGCGTTTTGTGCCAGCCCAGCCGATTCGTGTGTGGACTCTTTGCATCCTCTTCTCCGCACTCGCTTTCACATTTGCTTCGCCGCGTTCCCGCGCGCAAGATTTCCGCGGCAGCCTCGTTGGAACTGTCCGGGACTCAACCGGCGCGCGCATCCCCTCCGCGAAAATCACGATTCAGGCCAGCGAATCTTCCGTCGAGCGCCAGACGTCGAGCGACGCGAGCGGCGGATTTCGCCTCGATGACCTCATGCCCGGTGCCTATCACGTCACCGTCTCCGCGCCGGGATTTGCCGACGCGCGCTCCGACGTTCGCGTCATCGTCAGCACGGTCCAGCAGCTCTCCGTCACGATGAAGCCCGCTCCCATCACGCAATCTATCAGCGTCCAGGCTCAGTCCTCCTCCATCACCACCGAGCCTCTCGACGCCTCCAACACGGTTCTCGGCGGAGCCGTTTCCGCGCAGGATCTCGAAACGATTCCTCTCGCGCATCGCACTTTCGCCAACATCGCCTATCTCGTTCCCGGCACCGAACCCGTCGAGCCTTCCGATCCCACCAAGGCGCGCATCACCGCCGTCTCCTTCGGCGGCAGCTCCGGCCTCAACGATGTCCTCTCCGTGGACGGCGGCGACAATTCCGACGACTACATCGGCGGCTTCCTCCAGAATTTTTCCCCCGACGCGATTCAGGAGTTCGCCGTGCGCACGTCGCAGGAAAATGCCGATACCGGCCGCACCGTCGGCGGCTCCGTCGTCATCACCACGCGCCGCGGCACTAACCAGCTCCACGGCGACGCCGCATTTTACGAACGCGACGCTGCTCTCAACGCCCGCTTCCCAATTGAAAATCCTCCGCCGCTTCCCAAGCAGCCCTTCTCGCGCCAGAATTACGTCGCCACGCTCGGCGGGCCGGTTCGCCACGACAGGCTCTGGTTTTTTTCTTCTTTCGAAGCGGTCGACGAAAACGCCAGCATCGCTTACAGTCCCGCGAACCTCGCGCAATTTGGCGCCCTCGCCTCGCTCGCCTCGCATGGCCTGATCCCGGGCGTCAGCAGCATTCCCGTTCCGAATAATGTCCCCGTACCGTTCCGCGATTATCTCGGCACTATGCGCTTCGACTTCTCCCAATCTCCAAAATCCCAGTGGTTCCTGCGCGCCTCCGTGGACAACTACACCACGCACAACGCCTTCGTGCAGCAGGCGACGCTTGCTTCCACCGGAGCGGCCTCGCATAGCAATTACCTGAACCTCATCCTCGGCCAGCAGTACATCTTCAATCCCGCCTGGCTCGGCTCGTTCACGTTCGCCGCCAGCGGCCTGCATCTCACCGAATCACGCAACTCCAATCTCGGCTTCGCTCTCGCGTTTCCCTTCAGTTCCACGTTTCAAACCATCTCCGGCTTCGAAACGTTCGGCGACAATCAATTCGTCACGCCCATCACGGCCTTTCCCGTCCTTCGCAATCAGGAAAAATATCAGTTCCGCTACGCCGTCACGCATTCCTCCGGCGCCCACGCGCCCAGCTTCGGCGTGGATTTCATCCACGAGCCTGTTCTCAGCGGCGCGCTACCGGGTACAGCAGAGACTCTGATTAGATATCCCAGCGACCCAAGTTTTTACGCCGCCAATCCATCGCAGTTCTATTTCAATTTGCAATGCGCGAACCCTGCGCCTCCGAGCGGCTCTGGAATTCAGTGCACGCCGACTCCCGCCGGCAACGGCAGCTTCTCACAGAATGTCCAGCGCCTCGGCCTTTACGCCGAGGATTCCTGGCACGCCGCGCCGCGCCTCACCGTCAATTACGGATTGCGCTACGACACCACGTTCGGCCTCTTCACCGCCTCCGGCCAGTCGCAACTCGCTAATCCCGCGCTCTCGACTCTCGCCGCTCTGCAAATTCCACCGCTATTCACCAAGCCGGCTTTGCCGCACGATTATCGCGGCGCCATCGCGCCGCGTCTCGGCGTCGCGTATGCTCTCGGCGCGCGGGACCGCACCGTCGTTCGCGCCGGCTTCGGCCTTTTCTATAACGATCTCGCGCAGAACGGCTGGGTCACTGCATTTCAGGCCGTGAATGAGACGCCGAAACCTTGCGTCAATCCGGGCGATCCCGGTTGCATCCCCGGAGGCGTACAGGGCGCTCTGATTGATCCGGATTACAAAACTCCCTACGCGCTTCACGCCACCGCCGGCGTCGAGCATTCCTTCGACAACAACTGGCTCATCAGCGGCGATTGGACGCACGAGCAAGGCGTCCACGCGTATCGCCGCTATTCGTATCTCGCCGGCTTCACTCTCTTCACGCCGCTCGCCAACCAGCAGCAGAACGTCCCCAACATTGACGTCTTCCGCAGCGACAATCGCTCGCGTTACGACGCGCTCTCCGTGCATCTCCAGGGTAATGTCACGAAACGCCTTGACCTCGTCGCGAACTACACGCTTTCCTCCGCCGACACCTGGGGCTGCGTTCTCGGCGAGCTTTTCGACTACGTCAATGGCGTCTGCGATCCCCTCAATGCGTTTCGCAAAGGCGATTACGGCCCCTCGGGCGAGGACGTTCGCCACCGCTTCGTTCTCGGCGGGACGCTCCACGCCCCGCGCGGGTTTGAGATCGCTACGCTCGCGCAGCTCGAAAGCGCGCGGCCTTTCACGCTCACCACACCGGTGGACGTCAACGGCTTCGGCGACACGCTCAACAATCGTGCCGTCGTCAACGGCGTGCAAACTTCGCTCGACGAATTTCGCGGTACGCCTTACATTCAAGCCGACCTGCGTGTCAGCCGCCCGTTCCAGTTCCGCGAACGCTTCACAGCCACGCCCTTCATCGAATTTTTCAATCTCTTCAACCGGAATAATCCGGGAGCGAACTACGTCACGAACATTGCCGCCCTGCCCGCGCCGGTGAATAGCCTTAGCAATGTCACCGCGCTCTGCCTGAATCCTCCCTCCTGCACGACGATGCAGCCCGTCACCAGCCTCGATCAGTTGCGCGTTCCCGCCGGCGGCCTGGGCGATTTCTTCGGCCCTGGAACGACCGTCGGCATCCCCTTCGCCGCCCAGCTCGGCTTCCGCCTCTCGTTTTAGTCATCTTGTAATGCTCCCCGCCAAAACGGGACACCTCAGTTAGGTGAGATCAGGGCCTCCAACACAGGCAGCAACATGGCAGGCAACCACGCGTTGATCGATCACCGGAGGAAAAGCGGCAGATCGTCACTCGTATCGGAGCGCGTTGATCGGGTCAACCCGCATGGCGCGGCGCGCGGGGACGTAACACGCGGCGAGAGCAACGGCGACGAGAACAATCGCGACGCCGGCGAACGTCAACGGGTCGTGGGCGCTGACGCCGAAAATTATGTTGGCCATCAGGCGCGTCAAGCCAAGCGCCACGGCGATGCCGATGCCGACGCCGATGAGCGTCATCTTCGCCCCGTGGCCCAGAACCAATCGCAGCACGTCGCTCGTTTGCGCGCCGAGGGCTATGCGGATGCCGATTTCATGCGTCCGCTGGCCGACGAGATAGGAAATCACGCCGTAAATTCCCACGCAGGAAAGAATCAGCGCGAGTGCGGCGAAAACGCCGAGAAGAATCATTCCGAATCGCCGCGCGGCGAGCGAATCGGAAATAATCTCCCCCATGGATTCGACGCCATACAGCGCTTGCTCGCTGTTGATGCTTCCAATCGCATGGCGAATGGCGGGGAGGAACGTTTCGGGCGACCCTTGTGTGCGCATGAAAATGCCCGTGCCCTTCGCAAGCAGAGGCATAAAGCGGTCGGGAATTTGCACAATGGGGGAATACGCCTGAGCGTGGACGGGCGATTTCGCGTTTTCGTCGAGGCCCCATTGCTTCACGTGTCCGGCGATGCCGACGATTTCGGCCTGCTCGTCGAGAATACTGAGATTCACGCGCTTGCCGATGGGGTCTTCGTTCGGGAAAAATTTCTGTGCAAAATCCTGGTCAATGACGATGACCGGGCTCGAGTGCAAAGTATCTTGCGCCGTGAGGAAGCGGCCGCGGAGCAGCGGAGTTTGCGTGACGTTCAGGTAGTCCTGCTGAACGAAATAGAGGAGCGTCGCGGGCATTTGGTTCTGGGTCGGCGGCTTGGGACGGCCTTCGATCCAGAAAGGAATGTCGGTATCGCCCTGCAAAGGTTGCGAGCCGATGGTTGCGGACGCGAACTGAACGCCGGGAATGGCCTCAAGCGCCGCGGTGAGTTGAGTGACTCCATTGCGGACTTGATCCGGCGAAGCGGAGGCCATTTCGGGCGGATAGGCCACGCTGAAGGTAAGCAGATTTTGCGGATTGAAGCCCGGATTGACGTTCCAGAGCGCGACCAGGCTGCGAATCATCAGGCCTGCGCCGGCGAGCAGAATGAGCGCGAGCGCCGTTTCCGCCACTACGAATGCGCCCTGCAAGCGGTGACGAGCGCCGCTCGATCCGCGCCCGCCTTCTTTCAAAGTTTCCTGCAAATTGGCATGCGAGGTCTTCAGCGCGGGCGCGAGGCCGAATAAAATTCCGGCCAAAAACGAAACGCCGAGAGTGAAAAACAAAACGCGCGTGTCCAGACCGATGTTGCTGGAACGCGGAAGCGCCTGCGGCAAAACAGCGATAGCTGCGTGCGTGCCCCAGGCGGCTAGAACCAGGCCGATAGCTCCGCCAGTGAGAGAAAGCAAAACGCTTTCGGTAAGAAGCTGCCGCGTAACGCGGACCCGGCTCGCGCCCAGCGCGGCGCGAATTGCGAATTCTCGCGTGCGGCCCGTGGAGCGTGCAAGAAGCAGATTGGCGATATTGACGCAGGCGATCAGCAGCACGAAGCCGACCGCTCCAAGAAGCACGTAGAGCAGTGGCGCGACGTCGCCGACCATGTCCTGCTTGAGCGGGAGGACCGTGACGCCGGAATTCTTGTCGGCGTCCGGATAAGCGCGGGCGAGATTTTCCGCGACGGCGCTCATGTCCGTGCGCGCTTGCTCGACAGCGACGCCGGGCCTGAGGCGGCCGACACCGTTCATGCCCATGCCGACGCGGCGGTCCAGAAAAGTGGTATCTGTCCACTGGCCGAGGGGGACATAGATTTTAGAGCTGCTGAAATTGTTGCCCCAAAAATAGAAATCCGGGGGCAGGACGCCGATGACCGCATAAGATGTGCCATTCAGCGAAATGGATTGGCCGAGGATGCCAGGAGAAGCAGCGAACCGTTGCTGCCAAAAAGCGTTGCTGAGAATCACGACCGGTGCGGCGCCAGCGTGGTCATCCTGCTCCGTGAAAGTGCGTCCGATGAGGGCGTGAACGCCGAGGATCGAGAACAGACCGGCGGAGACCATTTCGGTTCGGAGCCGTTCAGGTTCCCCGCGGCCGGTCATGTTGAAGGAATCGTTGCGAAAGGCAGCGAGCTGTGCGAAGGAATTATTTTCGCGCTGCCAGTCTAGGAAATTGGGATAGGAAATGGAAGATTCAGCGAAGTCGGGTGTGCGGGAATAGACCGAGACGAGGCGATCGGGCTGCGGATGGGGAAGGGGGCTGAGAAGCACGCCGTTGACGACGGAAAAAAGAGCCGTGTTCGCGCCGATGCCCAGCGCGAGAGTCAGAATGGCGATCACTGTGAAGCCCGGCGCTTTCGCCAGCATCCGCACGGCATAACGAAGATCTTGCAGAAACGATTCCATCGGCGTGCCTCCCAGCAGAATGAGCGTAGACTGCACGCCGCAATTCGGCTACTGGAGATACGCACGAGGAGGCAGAAAAGTTCTCACTGCAGATCCTTCGGCTCGCTCCCTTCGGCTGCGCTCGGGACAAGCAGGATGAAGATCCTGGTCGCATCGTCATTCGTATCGCAGCGCGACCATGGGGTCCACGCGCATCGCCCGCCGCGCAGGGATGTAACAGGCGAGCAGCGCAACTAACGTCAGCAGGATCGCCACGCTGACAAACGTGGCCGGGTCGGTGGGCTTCACTTCAAACAGCAGGCTTGTCATCACGCGAGTAAGTGCAAGTGCGCCCGCGACGCCGACCGCGATGCCGGAGAGTGCCAGCTTCGCGCCGTTAGCAACCACCAGCCACAGCACGTCTCGCCTCTGCGCCCCGAGAGCGATTCGTATGCCGATCTCATGAGTGCGCTGGCTGACGCCGTAAGCCATCAGCCCGTAAATCCCCACGGCTGCGAGAATCAGCGCGAGCGCGGCGAAGAATCCGAGGAGCAACATATTGAAGCGCTGCTGCGCCAGCGAGACAGCCATCAGGCCGTCCATAGACTGAGCGTCGCTCACCGGAATCTGGCTATCTACGCTCCAGACCTGCTTCTTGACCGCTTCCACCAACCCCGCGGACGCGCTCCGCGTCCGAATCGTCAGCGTCATCCAGCGTCTCCAGGCCTCGTCGGATTGCGCAAACGGGGCGTACACGGCGGGATCCGCCGGCTGGTTCAAGCCCGAGTGTTTCACGTCTCCCGCGACTCCTATTATGCTCATCCAATTGTGAGGTCCTTTTGTTCTCGCCCAGTCAATACGCCCTCCGAGCGGGTCTTCGTGCGGGAAGAACTTTCTCACGAATTCCTCGTTGACGACCGCCACCAGCGGCTGGCCTTCCCGGTCCATCGCGGTGAAATCGCGCCCCGCGCGAATCGGAATTTGCATCACGCGGAAGTAATCGCCCATCACCGAGAGGGTTTGCACCTCCGGTTCAGCGCCCACTGGCACCGGAGGACGGCCATCAATTACCAAACTGTGACTCACGTAGTCTCCGCCAAGGGGAATATCCGTCACCATCGCGGCCTCGACGCCGGGCAAGGAATTAAGCCGCGCCAGCACCTCGCGGCGGAACTGCGTCTGCGGCGGAATCTCCGCGTAGCGTGTCGCGGGCAATTGAAGATGCATGGTCATCACGTTCGCCGGATTGAAACCGGGATCCACCGAGCGCAATCGCGAAAAACCCTTCATCAACAATCCAGCACCCACCAGAAGCACAAGCGCGAGAGCGAATTCCGCCACGATCAGCAGCTTGCGCAACATGTGGCCCGAAGGGCCGGCCGTTGCGCTGCGTCCGCCTTCCTTGAGCGATTCCGAGACATCCGCGCGCACTGCCGACCACGCCGGAGCAAGTCCGAAGATGATCCCGGTTAGGACCGAAATGCTAAAGACGAACAAGAGCACATGCGCATCCATTTGAATTCCACTGAAGCGCTCGAGCGCCGCGGGCTTCAGCGACAATAGGAAGCTCGTGCCCCACTTCGCGAGCAGCAATCCAGCCGCGCCGCCGATGATCGCCAGCAGCGCGCTCTCCGTCAGCGCCTGGCGAATCAGCCGGCTACTTCCCGCGCCCAGCGCGGCGCGAATCACAAGCTCTTGCCGCCGCGCAATCGCGCGAGCCATCAGCAGTCCCGCGAAGTTCGCGCAGGCAATCAGCAGCACCAATCCCACCGCTCCGAATAACACCAGCAGCGCCGTGCGAACGTTTCCGACCAGCAATTGATGCAGTGGCATCAGCGCGGTTTCCCGGCCTCTTTCGTTGTCGGGATATTGCTCCGCGAGACGGTGGTCAATCGCGGACATGTCGGCTTGCGCCTGTGCGAGCGTCACTCCCGGCTTCAATCGCCAGTAGGTATGCATGAAATGTACGCCGCGGTAAGGAGCTGCCTCCGGATAAGCCACCCAGAGCGAAACGAAAACGTCGGCGTGCTCTCGTGGCAGTTCGAAACTGGCGGGCATCACGCCAATCACCGTGTAACTGTTCCCGCTCAGCGTAACCGCCCTTCCGAGAGCATTCGGGTCGCTGCTCAGGAAGTCTTGCCAAAATCGGTGGCTCACGACAATGTTTCGCGGGCCGCCTTTCACGTCTTCGTCGGGCGAGATGATACGGCCCAGCATCGGCGGAATGCCGAGCGTTTCGAGTAGTCCCGCATCAACATACGCCGCGCGAATTTGCACGGGTTCGAACCCGCCCGTGTAGTCCATGTCCTCGATATTGACCCCGCCGCCCTGCGAAAACACGCGCGACTGCCGCTGGATGTCGATCACATTTTGCAGCGAATCGTTTTGCTTCATGGCGATGAGCTGCTGCGGTTTGGGGTAGGCGAGCGGACTGAGAAGCACGCCGTCGATCACGGAAAAGATAGCTGTGTTCGCGCCGATGCCGAGAGCGAGGGTGATTACTGCAACCGCGGTGAAGCCGGGCGACTTGCGAAGCATGCGCAGTCCGTACCACAAGTCCTGCCACAGCGTTTCGAGAAAATGTCCTGCTCGAACTTCCCGCACCTGCTCCTTCACTTGCTCGATGCCGCCTATCTCCATTTTCGCCTCCCGCTGCGCCTCTGCCGCGCTCATCCCCTGCTTGATTTTTTCTCCGGCGAGCAACTGAATGTACTCGTGCACTTCCGCATCCAGCTCGCGGTCGTTGCTTCGCCTGCCCCACCAGTTCCGAATTGCGCGTATGAATTTCATTGCTGAATCATTATTCGTATCGCAGTGCGACCATGGGATCGACGCGCATCGCCCGCCGGGCTGGCAAATAAGCGGCAAGCAGGGCAACGAGAAGAACTAGAATCGCCACGGAAGCGAATATCAAAGGGTCGGTGGGCTGGACACCGTAGAGGAAGGAGGCCATGAGGCGAGTCAGGCCAAACGCGGCGAGGAGGCCGATCGAGACGCCGATTGCGGCAACCAGAGCGGCTTTGCCTATGACCAACCTCCAAACGTCGCAGCGAGTGGCGCCAAGGGCGACGCGAATTCCGATTTCGTGCGTGCGCTGCGCGACCTGGAAGCTGAGCACACCGTAAACACCGACGAGCGTAAGGAGCAAAGCGAGGCTTCCGAATGTACCCATCAGCAGAGCTTGGAAGTGAGGCTCGGCAACGGATGAGCCGACAAGCTGTGTCATGGGCTCAAGATCCACGATGCGCTGATCGGGAGCAACATCGGTGACGGCTTTTCGCAAGGCGGCTGCGATTCCTGCGGGCGCGCTGGTGCGAATGACCCAATCGGTCGAGCCGCTCAAGAATCCCTGAGATGCCGGTACGTAAACCATGTCTGGTGCAGGAGCAGTGAGAAGCATTCCTTTGACGTCCGCGACCACACCAATCACTTCGCGCGGGGGCTCGATGATTTGGGGAATTTTCATGTTTTTGTATTCGCCGATCACGATGTGATCCCCGATTGGATTTTGTCCGGGCCACCAGTCGCGCGCCAGCGTTTCATTGATGACGGCAACCGGCGCTGACGGAGCGAAATCACTTTGCTGAAATGCGCGGCCGCGCAGGATGGGAATTCCCATTGTGGAGAAATAATTGGCGCTGATGGGACGGTATTCCGTGCCGCCGATGCTGTCTTCCGGATGGCTGTCGCGTTGCACGGGAATATTGAGCCGGCTGTGCAACGGGGCGACCGAAGCGACCGCGGCCGACTGCACTCCAGGAATGGCCTGGATAAGCTCGAGCGCTTGGCGCTCGAAATTCCAAACCGTGTCCTTGGATGCGGCGATGTTTGGAGAAAACGGCGTGCTCATCAGCACGAGATGCGCGGGATTGAATCCGAGTTTTTCCCCGTACAGATTGTGGAGGCTTTCGATCAAGAGGCCCGCGCCGAGGGCGAGCATCAAAGAGACGGCCATTTCACCAGCGACGAGAGCATTCAGCAGGCCCGCGCGGCTTCGGCTCGCTCCTTCGACTGACCGGCCGTCCTTCAGTGTGGAATTTAGGTCGAGCTTGCGCGTCTGGAAAAACGAGGCCAGGCCAAACACGATGCTGGCGGCAATGGCCACCAGCGAGGTGAAGAGCAGGACGCGGCCATCGAGGCCGATGCGGTCAATGGAGGGCAGATCCCACGGAATAGTGGAGACAAATACACGGAGCGAGGCAACGGCGGCGGCGAGGCCCGCGGCGGCGCCGCCAACTCCTAGGATCAATCCCTCTGTCAAGAATTGCTTGAGCAATCGTCCGCGCCCCGCGCCGAGCGCGAGGCGGACGGAGACTTCTCTCTGCCGCGAAGTCGCGCGCGCCAAGAGCAAACTGGCGACGTTGGCGCAGGCGATCAAAAGCAGCAGGCCCACGGCGCTGAGGAGCATGAGCAGAATCGCGCGGTAGCCGGTTGCGAGATATTCCTGATAGCGGTCGAGGTGAATGAAGCCCTCGCCTTGTTGTTTCTGCATCTGCGTGGCCTGCGCGAGGAATTGCTGCGTCAGGAGGGGCATCTGGGCTTGCGCCTGAGAAAGAGAAAGGCCGGCTTTGAGGCGACCGATTACGTCGGTGTTCATGCCTTGATCGACTGGGCTGTTGCCTAGATGCAAGGAGCCGAACAAATCGGCGGGCTCAATGAATTTGAATCCGGGAGGCAAGACCCCCGTGACGGTGTAGCTTTGATTGTCAAGAGTGATTTCGCGGCCGACGATGTTCGGGTCTGCGGAAAAGGCGCTCCGCCAGAGAGAGTCGGTCAGGACAGCGGCAAACGCGCCGCCAGGGCGCGTGAATTCGCGGCCAAACGTGCTGCCGAGTTGCGGGTTCACGGCCAGTGTTTCGAAGAATCCGTCCGTGACATACAGGGCTTTTACCCACTCGCGGGTGCTCCCGGTTTTCAATTCATGATCCACGGAGCCCCGAACGCCCGCGAGCGATTCAAACGAAGTGTTATGGTCGCGGATGAATTCAAATTCGGGCGTGGTGAGGTTGGGGAGGAGATTGCTTTTGCCTTGCCACGAGAGATGGACGATTCGATCGGAGTGAGGATAAGGAAGCGGGCGAAGAATAATCCCATCCACCAGGCTGAAAATCGCTGTATTCGCACCGATGCCGAGGGCGAGAGTAAGCATAGCGACGGCAGTGAAACCGGGAGACTTGCGCAACATGCGCAAGCCATAGTGCAAATCCTGCCACAGCGTTTCGACAAAATGTCCTGCCCGAGCTTCCCGCACCTGCTCCTTCACCTGCTCAATGCCGCCGGTTTCCATTTTCGCCTCCCGTAGTGCGTCCGCCGCGCTCATCCCCTGTTTTGTTTTTTCCTCGGCCAGCGATTCCACATAACTACGAACCTCATCATCGAGCTGTTCGTCAGCGCGCTCCTTTGCGAAAAGGTTTCGCATCAGGCTCGCGGCCTTGCTGGACAAGGACATCGCGAATTCTCCGTTCTCATGCTTCTAACGCGTGTGCAATCGCAACTGAAATGCGGCTCCAGCGCTCCGCTTCGGCGCCAAGGTGCCGTCGCCCAGCCTTCGTCAGCCGGTAATACTTGGCGCGCCGGTTGTTCTCCGACTCGCCCCACTCCGAACTCAGCCAGCCTTGCTCTTCCATGCGGTGCAGCGCGGGAAAAAGCGAACCGGGCTTGACCTCGAAAGCGCCGCGCGTCACCTGCTCGATTCGCCGCGAAATCCCCAGGCCGTGCAATTCGCCGAGAACAAGAACCTTGAGGATGAGCATGTCGAGTGTGCCCTGCAGCAGTTCCATTTGTTCCGGTGCCATGCGTTGCCTCCTCCTATAGACGTTCTGCAGGGCGAAAGGTTATCGCCGCTCCTATCGAATGTCAATACGAAGGAGCTGCCAGGAAAGTTCCCTGAATAATGGAGGCGAGAGGAAGCCAGTTTAGTGCCAGAAGAAAAACCAGGCCGACATAGCGAAGCCCACGACGATGACAAGCCGGCGAATATAGAGCGGATTGACCTTGCGCGCGAAGTACGCCCCGCCATACCCGCCGATGGCCGCGGCGACGAGCATCAGAATCGCCTCGGGCCACACGATCACACGCGCAATAATGAACGTCACCAGCGCTATGCCGTTGATGACGCTCACCAGCAGCGTCTTCATCCCGTTCATCGCGTGGATGTTCTCGACGCCGAGAAGCGCCAGCAGCGCCAGCATCAGAATCCCCGCGCCTGCGCCGAAATAACCAATGTAGGTCGCGATGAGCAGTTCCACAAGCAGCCCGCCGAAGAAGATGAGCCGCGAAACGTGCTTGTGGCCCGCGCTGCTCCGAATCCATGTCGTGATGCGGCCGCTGACGACGAAAAGAAGCGTCGCGCCAAGCAGGAGCCACGGCACGAGGCGCATGAACGTCGCTGGCGGGGTGCGTAGCAGAATAAAAGCGCCGAGCAGGCCGCCTGCAAGCCCCGTAATCACCAGCGGTGGCAGCAGGCGGCGCACGCTACTGTCCAGATCACGCCAGTAAGCGACCGTGCTGGCGATTGTTCCGGGCCACATCGCGGCGGTATTGGTGGCGTTCGCGGGAATTGGCGCGATTCGCGCGAAAAGGAGCGCGGGGAACGAAATGAAGCTGCCGCCTCCCGCTACGGAATTCAGCGCGCCGGCGACCAGCGCGGCAAGGAAGAGAAAACTCGCTTCACCCAGGGACACGCAAGAGAATAACCCGTGTATTCACCGCTGTCATCCCAGTTTTCTGAATCGTCCGATTTTGTTTTCGCATCCTGTAGAATGGTTCGGTTGTGTGTTCCCAGACGGAGCGCTTTTCGAGGAAAGGGCCCATTGTGAAATTCTTTATCGGCACGTTTACAACATTGTTCCTGGTTGTCGCGGGGTTCGTCCCGGCCAGCGCGAGATTCTATCAGTCCGCCGCTGGGGCCAGTGAGGTCAGCGCCCCAAGCGCGCACGGCGCCGCTTCTGTAATGAACTCTCCTCAGCTCGCGGAATGGGAATCCGCCGTGCTCTCGGGCAATACTGAGGCGCTCGAAGCTCTTTATAGCACGGCCCCGCCGGCCGTCACCGTCATCGGCAAAAATGAAAGCTATGATCCCGCCACCGAGCCGCGATTCTGGGCAGCTGCGAAATCCGCCGGCCTCGCCAGCTTGAAAACCAAAATCACCCGCGTAGACTCGCCGCAGCCCGGTGTGCAGCGCGTCACGTTCGAATTGGAAGCGGCGTTGCATTCCGCTTCAGGAACTCAAAAAGGCTTCGCGGCGATAGCGCTGTATTGGCTTGAAGAAAAAGGGAAGTGGGAAATCGTAGCCACGCAGCGCACTCCCCTCGCGCAACTGCCCCAGCCTGTTGTGCTCCTTCTGCCCGAACCCAAAGGCGACGACACGGGACCCGATCCCATTTATCCGAATCCGGCCGAAGCGAAAGCGGACATTGCGGCGGCGCTGGCTGCGGCTGGGCGCGACCACAAGCGCGTGCTGCTCGATTTCGGCGGCAACTGGTGTTCCGACTGCCACATCCTCGACGCGACGTTTCATTATCCCGAGGTCGCTCGTCTGCTCGCACCGAACTACGAAGTCGTACACGTCAATATCGGTGAATATGACAAGAACCTCGACCTCGCGGACAAGTATCAGATTCCGCTCAAGCGCGGCGTGCCTGAGCTCGCCGTCCTTGACGCCAAGGGCGACCTCGTGGTCTCCCAGAAGAACGCGGATTTTGAAAACACAACGAAGATCGGCCTGCAAGATGTCGAAACTTTCCTTGAACGCTGGAAGCCCTCGCGATAAACGGCGCTGTCTGCTCAGCCGTGAATCTGTGCCTTTTGGCCTCTGTCCCTTACAGTTCGCTGCACGACAATCGACAAATCTAGACTGAAATGGTCCTATTTTAAGTGTATGGAGCAATGAGGTTTGTGACTGTTTTCAGTACTTGACAAAGCCTGCCCTGCCCTCCTAGAATAGATATGCGACTGAATTAGTCGCATATCGGGATTATGCTGAAACTGACCAAGAAATCGGATTACGCTTTGATCGCGCTGAAGCATCTCGCAACGCACAATGGCGGAGGCTCTTGCAGCGCCTCGGACATCGCCGAAGCCTACGGAATTTCTGAGGCTCTCATGGCCAAGGTGCTCCAGCGGCTTGCCCGCGTCGGAATTCTCGCGGCGCGTCACGGCTCGAGCGGCGGCTACACGCTTGCTCGCGACGCGCGCCTCATCACGGCGCTCGAGGCGATTGACGCCATCGACGGCCCGCTTTCGCTCACGTCCTGCGTCACGCATCATGGCGATTGCGAGCAAGTCAAGACCTGCACCGTAAAAGAGCCGCTGCGCAAGGTCAACAACAGCATTCTGGCGCTGCTCAGCAAAGTCACGATTTCGGAAATTGCCGACGACGCTCCTGCTTCGGAAGTCGTCGAGCTGCGAGTTTAGGGGGAAGAGAAATGGCAATCAAGCTGCCGATTTATTTTGATAATCACGCGACGACGCCGGTGGACCCGCGCGTCGTGGACGCCATGCTGCCATATTTCAACGACAAATTTGGGAACGCCGCGAGCCGCAACCACGCCTTCGGCTGGGCCGCGGAAGAAGCGGTCGAAAACGCCCGCGCGCAGGTGGCGCAACTGATCGGCGCGACGCCGAAGGAAATCGTCTTCACCAGCGGCGCAACCGAATCGGACAATCTGGCGATCAAGGGCGTCGCCGAAATGTATCGCGAGAAAGGCAACCACATCATCACGCAGGTCACCGAGCACAAGGCCGTGCTCGACACCTGCAAGCGCCTCGAAAAAGAGGGCTTCGAGGTCACTTATTTGCCCGTCGAAAAAGATGGCCGGATCAATCTCGACGATCTGCGCCGCGCCATCACGCCGAAGACGATTCTGATCACCATCATGTACGCCAACAACGAAATCGGCGTAGTTCAGCCCGTCGCCGAAATTGGCAAGATCGCGAAGGAAAAGGGCGTCTTCTTCCACTCCGACGGCGTCCAGGCCGTCGGCAAAATTCCCGTGGATGTTCAGAAAGACGGCATCGACCTCCTCTCGATTTCCGCCCACAAGCTCTACGGGCCGAAGGGCGTCGGCGCGCTCTACGTTCGCCGCAAGAATCCGCGCGTGCAGTTGACGGCCATCATTGATGGCGGCGGCCACGAACGCGGCATGCGCTCCGGCACGCTCAACGTCACTGGCATTGTCGGCTTCGGCAAAGCCTGCGAGCTTTGTCGCGTCGAGATGACGGAAGAGACCGCGAAACTCCGCGCTCTGCGCGACCGGCTGAAGGAAAGCATCATGTCGAAGCTCGATGAGACGTTCATCAACGGCTCGATGGAGCATCGCCTGCCACACAACATCAATATCAGCTTCGCCTACGTCGAAGGCGAATCGCTTCTGATGGGCATCAATGACGTCGCCGTCTCCAGCGGCTCGGCGTGCACTTCAGCGACGCTCGAACCCAGCTACGTCTTGAAGGCGCTCGGCGTCGGAGAAGACTTGGCGCACACCTCGATTCGCTTCGGCCTCGGCCGCTTCAACACCGCCGAGGAAGTGGATTACGTCGCAAGTCGCGTCGTCGAGACTGTCTCTCGCCTTCGCGAGCTTTCGCCGCTCTATGAAATGGCGAAAGAAGGCATGGACTTGAGCAAAATGAATTGGAAGACGGCCTAGGGTCGTGAACAGAATCTTTAGGAATATTTTGGGGAGGGAATGATGGCTTATTCGGACAAAGTAATCGATCACTACAACAATCCGCGCAACGTCGGGTCGCTCGACAAGAAAGACGCGAACGTCGGGACGGGCCTTGTCGGCGCGCCGGAGTGCGGCGACGTCATGAAGCTCCAGATGAAAATAAATCCCAGCACGCGCGTGATCGAAGAGGCGAAGTTCAAGACCTTCGGCTGCGGCTCGGCGATTGCCAGCTCGTCGCTCGCCACTGAATGGGTGCGCGGCAAGACGGTCGAAGAGGCCCTGGCGATCAAGAACACGGACATCGTCCGCGAGCTTTCGCTTCCGCCGGTGAAAATCCATTGCTCCGTGCTCGCAGAGGACGCCATCAAGGCGGCCATCTCCGACTGGAAGCACAAAGCCGGCGAAGACGCGAAGACGGCCGACGCGACCGCGTCCCACAGCTAAAGGGTGAGCTGCGCCCTGCGGTTCAAGCGCGCGAAATCTTGGCGCTGACTCTGCGGTGGAAGACGGCTATGATCCACGTAACCGAAAAAGCGGCTCAAAAAATCCGCGAACTCCTCACGAAAGAGGGCGTGCCCGCGGAGTCCGGCGGGCTGCGCGTCGGCGTGCAGGGAGGCGGCTGCTCGGGGCTTTCCTACGCCATGCGTCTTGAAACGCAGGCCCGCGACCGCGACAAAGTGATCGAAGAGAATGGCGCGCGCGTATTCGTGGACCCCAAGAGCTTCCTGTATCTCACTGACACGACCCTGGACTTCGAAGAGACTCTCGTGCGCCAGGGATTCGTCTTTCAGAATCCTCAGGCGACGCGAAGCTGTGGCTGCGGCAGCTCTTTCACCGCCTGAAACGGAATTGGGATTCAATGCTTTCCTCTTTGGCCTGCGATGGGGGATCGGAACTAACTGGCCGACCTGCGTGATCTCATGAACGCGACAAGGACACAAACCGGCGCTGCGGCCGACGCGGCGATTTGCTGGAGCTGCCACGCAACTGTCGGCGGAGCGGGCTTGCCTGCCGCAGGCAGGCATTTCTGCGCCTCTTGCGGCAAAATCCAGCCGCTCGCCCGCCGCGACGGGGATTATTTTTCATTTTTCGCGTTGCCGCGGAAGCTGCAAATCGATGAAGGCGATCTCGAACAGCGTTTTCATCAACTGAGCTGGAAATTGCATCCCGACAATTTCGTCAAGGCCTCGGAATACGAGCGCAATCTTGCCCTGGAGCGCTCCTCCGAATTGAACGACGCTTATCGCACACTCCGTGATCCTGTCTCGCGCGTCGAATATCTCCTCCTCCGCGCCGGAGTCCGCAAAGAGGGCGCGACGAAGCAGCAGGCGCCGCCGGAGCTGCTTGAGGAAGTCTTTGAGCTGAATGAATCGCTCGATGAATTGCGCGAAGCCCGCCGGGAAGGCGGCGATCTCACCGGCCTCCGCTCACGCCTCGCCGAAGCGCAGAAGAATTTTCAGGAGAAACTGGAAGAAGTGGATGCTGAACTGCGGCGCGCCTTTGGCGATTGGGACAAGGCCGTGGATGCCAATGGCGACGAGGCTGGGCGCAAGGTGGTGATGGCAAAATTGAATGAAATCCTGAATCGCCGCTCCTATATTCGCAATCTGGTGCGAAATGTGGGCGAGGAGCTGGAGCAGGCTTGAGGGGCATTATGTCAATTTCTAATCGGAAATATGGAAAATTAGAACTTTGCACAACTCCTTATGAATCAATGACATCGATTTCTCTAATCGATAACTTTTGCACGCATATCAGAAACTTGTTGCAGTTAGGTTACTGGATAGTTTGTGAGTAAACAAAATGCCTAAAACTGTTGGCATCGATCTAGGCACAACCTTCAGCCTGATCGCCTATGTCGAACCGTCCACGGGCGAGCCGCGCTGCATCCCGGGTCCCTATGGTGAGACCTTGTGCCCCTCCGTCGTCAGCCTCGGCGCGGACGGCAAAATCATCGTCGGCGAACCCGCCCGCCGCCGCTTGCTCACGCAACCCGAGCGCACCATCTATTCCGTCAAGCGCCTGATGGGCCGCGGCGCCGAAGATGTCCGCGACGAATTGAAAATCTTTCCATTCCGCATCGATCCCGAAAGCAAGGGCGTGATTCGCGTCCGCTTGGGAGACAAACTGTTTACGCCTCCCGAGATTTCATCCTACATTTTGCGCGAGCTCAAATCCTGGGCTGAAAATTTCTTTGGCGACACGGTGGACCGCGCCGTCATCACTGTGCCGGCGTATTTCAACGATGCCCAGCGGCAGGCCACGAAAGACGCCGGCCGACTCGCCGGTCTCGAAGTTCTCCGCCTCGTCAATGAGCCCACCGCCGCCGCCCTGGCTTATGGTCTCCACAAGCAGCGCCGCGGCCGCGTCGCCGTGTACGATTTCGGCGGCGGAACATTCGACATCTCCATCTTGAAGTTGATTTCGACAACGGAGGGCGACATCTATCAGGTGCTCTCCACGAACGGAGACACGCATCTCGGCGGCGACGACATTGACAACGCACTGGCAGCAATGGTGCGCGAGGAAATTAGAAAAAGGTACAACGTGTACCTGAGCGCACAGCCGGAGGCGATCCAGGAACTGCGCAAGACGCTCATCCATTCCAAGCATTTGTTGTCAGCGGAGCCGCGAACCACGATTCGCTTTGTTCTTCCGGGTGGCCGCGTCTTTATGCGCGATCTCGAACGCGCGGAATTCAACCAATTGATCGAGCCGATTGTCGCGCGAACCATGGCTCCCGCAAAAATGGCTCTTGCGGATGCAAAATTGCAACCTGGCGACATGGATGAAGTCGTGATGGTCGGCGGCTCGACGCGCATTCCGCTGGTGCGCAAGACCGTGGGCGATTATTTCGGGCGTGAACCGCATTGCGAGCTCAATCCCGATGAAGTTGTCGCCCTTGGCGCAGCTGTCCAGGCGGATATTCTCGAAGGCGGCGTCAAGAACATGCTTCTCCTCGACGTCACGCCGCTCTCTCTCGGAATCGAGACGATGGGAGGCGTTGTCGCCAAACTGATCCCGCGCAATTCGACAATCCCGGCGAGCGCGCAGGAACTGTTCACCACCGGCGTGGACAACCAGACCGGAATTGACATTCATATCCTGCAGGGCGAGCGCGAGATGGCGAAGGACTGCCGCTCCCTCGCGAAATTTCAGTTGAAAATGCCGCCCGGGCCCGCGGGCCTCGCCAGAGTCGAGGTGAAATTCCTGATTGACGCGAACGGAATTCTGCAAGTCGCTGCACGAGATTTGCGGACGAGCGAGGAACGGACGATCGAAGTCCAGCCAAGTTATGGGCTCACCGGTGCCGAGATGGAGCGAATGCTCGAGGAGTCCATCGAATTCGCAGAACAGGATTTTGCCCAGCGCCAGTTGATCGAAGCGCACAACGAAGCGGACACGATGCTGCACGCGACCGAGAAATCGCTGGCCCGCGAACAAGCCGCGGCGCTTTCGCGCGACGAGCGCGCCACAATCGAGAAATCGGTTGCTCTCCTGCGCGAGGCCGCGGAAGGAACGGATTACAAGCTTGTGAGGAAGCGAATTGACGAACTGAATCACGCGACGATGAATCTGGCAGAGGTGATCATGAACAACGCTTTGCAAGCGGCTGTGGGAGGCAAGCGCATCGAAGACGTCTGAGGCGGAAATTGCTGGTGGCTGGCGGGGAGCACGAACATGGGCGGTAAAAATCCATATATCGAAGAGACCAAGTACACTCCGGCGACGAAGAAATTCAAGGTGACCTTCGTCAAGGAAGGCGAGACGGTCGAAGTTGACCCGGGGAAACTTCCTTACGGGCACGATGGACTGCCCGGAAGCATCCTCGACATTGCGACAGGATTCCAGATGGGCCTCGACCACGCCTGCGGCGGCGTCTGCGCCTGTTCCACGTGCCATGTGATCGTCCACGAAGGGCTCGATACGTGCAACGAACCGACTGATGCGGAGCTGGACCAGCTCGACGAGGCTCCCGGCGTGACGCCGAAGTCGCGGCTGGGCTGCCAGTGCGTCCCCGATGGGACGAAGGATGTCGTCGTTGAAATTCCGTCGTGGAATAAAAATTACGCGAAAGAAGCAGAACACTAGAAACGGAGAAATGATGCCCGGAACATTTGATTGGGACGACGCGGAAGAAATCGGCATCCGGCTGGCGGAGAAATTTCCGGAGATGGACCCGCTGACCGTACGGTTCACCGATTTGCACAAATGGGTGACCGGGCTCGAAGGATTTACGGGCGATCCGAAGCTGTCCAATGAAGGGAAGCTCGAGGCGATTCAGATGGCTTGGCACGAGGAATATCGGGACAATCGGGGCTGAATCCCCTGGCCGGGACGCGCATCTAAGCGGAACGGAGGGCGGGTATGAGCGATGCGGAACTGCGGTATCCTATCGGAAAATATCAGCCAGTCGAAAAGCTGAGCGAAGAAAATCGTAAACAACTTATGGCGCAAATCGAAGAAGCGCCGGGGAAATTGCGCGCGGCCGTGGTGGGCTTGTCGCCCGAGCAGCTTGCGACCCCCTATCGCGACGGTGGCTGGACGGTGCAGCAGGTGGTTCATCACTTGGCGGACAGCCACATGAATTCCTACGTGCGATTCAAGCTGGCGTTGACGGAAGACGAGCCAACGATCAAGCCCTACAACGAGACGCGCTGGGCGGAACTCAGCGACTCGAAGATGACGCCGATGGAGACGTCGCTTGCGCTGATGGATGGATTGCAAGAGCGCTGGATCAATCTTCTGCGCGGGATGAGCGCGGCGGACTTTGCTCGCAAGATGCGGCACCCTGAGCGGGGAACGGTAACGCTCGACGATTATCTGGGACTCTATGCCTGGCACGACCGGCACCACGTCGCACACATCACCGGCCTTCGCGAACGCAAAGGCTGGAAGTGAGTCGGAAGCTGGAAGCCTGAAGTCAGGCGTTGGATAACTGGACGCGCCGCATTCCATTCTCTCATGCGCCACATTCGTTTCCACTTCTTGTCAATCCGCTCGGATTCCTGAATAATGGAACAAGTTTCGCGCCGCTTCTTGGCGCGCCGCACACCCCCCGTGGCGCTATGGTGCAACGGTTAGCACGCGGCCCTTTCAAGGCCGAAATACGGGTTCGATTCCCGTTAGCGCTACCACAAGACATGCAACGCAAACCTCTTCATTTAATCTTGCTCAAGGGGCAGGCTCGCCGTCAGCAATTCTCCGCTCGGCCGCGCTCCCGAACTCGTCCCGGCATCCAAAACTGCAATCGGTCCCTATGGACTCAAGCAGGCGCTTGACAAATCTTCGCTTGCATACTATTTTGCTCTAGGCATTGCTCAACAAGAGATGAGTGGCCCGTCTGGAAGGAGTTCAGGGGATGGCGAAAGACGATCACCGAGATTTATTTCCCGGTGCACTGGAGATGATGGTCCTGCGGTCGCTCAAGCGCCAGCCGATGCACGGCTACGCGCTGGTGCAACTGATCAAGCGCAGCTCGAACAATTTGCTGCAAGTCGAAGAAGGTTCGCTCTACCCTGCCCTGCAGCGGCTTCTCAAAGAAGGCCTGGTCACGGCCGGCTGGGGTATTTCCTCGACGAATCGGCGCGTGCGGATTTACAAATTGACGCCTGCGGGAGCGAAACATCTGCAGCGTGAAGTTTCCAGCTTCGAGAGAATGCTGGAAGGAATTACGCGCGTGCTGGCGCCGGAGGAATCATGAGCTGGCTCAGGGGATTGATTTTCCGGCGGCGGATGTACGGCGATCTGTCAGAGGAGATTCGAGAGCACCTTGCCGAGAAGATTGAGGAACTTGTGGCCGAGGGGATGCCGAGAAAAGTTGCCGAGGCGAAGGCGCGGAAAGAATTCGGGAACGTGACGCTGCTGGAAGAGCGCGGAAGAGAAGTGTGGCAGTGGCCGCGGCTGGAGACTTTCATTATGGATGTTCGCTACGCGCTGCGAATGCTGAGAAAATCTCCGGGGTTTACGGCGATCGCGGTGCTCACTCTTGCCCTCGGTATCGGCGCGAGCACTGCCGTCTTCAGTTTGGTGAATGCGGTTCTGCTCAAGCCGCTGCCTTATCCGCAGGCGGATCGAATTGTGTTTCCGTGGAACCTGCCGCCGAGGGGAGTGAACGTTGGCTTCGACATCGTGCCGACGGCGCGCGCCGCGTATCTCTATTTCGAGCAGCAATCGAAAACATTCGCATCGCTTGGAGCATTTCAAAGCGATTCCTTCAATCTGACCGGTTCGAGCGAACCGCTGCATCTGGACGGGCTGGACGCTTCGGCCGGCTTCTTTCCCTCGCTGGGCGTCGCGCCAATATTGGGACGAACGTTCACGGATGCGGAGGACCGTCCGGGCAACGAACATGAGGTGGTCCTGAGCTATAGCTTGTGGCACAGCCAGTTCGGCGCTGATCCGGGAATCCTCGGGCGCGCGATTGAACTGAACGGCTTGCCATACACAGTCATTGGCGTGATGCCGCGTGGATTCGCGTTTCCGCGCGCGAACGAAATGCCGGCTGCCTTCTCGTTCCCTAGCCAGATTCAGGTTTGGGTTCCGCTGGCGCTGTATCGTGGACCGTTCATTCCCGCTGAGCCGTCAAGTCTTGCTGTGGTCGGGCGATTGAAGCCCGGCGTGACGCTTGCGCAGGCTCAGGATGAGATGGACATAATGGCAAAAAATGCGGAAGGACTGTTTCCGCCGAACTGGAAAGGATCGCTCAACTCGAAGGTTACATCACTGGCAAGCCAGATCGCGGGAGGCACAGGAAGGCCTTTGCTCTTGACGCTTGGGGCCGTTGCCGTGTTGTTGCTGCTGGCGTGCGCAAATGTCGCGGGCTTGTTGATTACGCGCTCGCTTGGTCGCAGACGGGAGTTCATCCTGCGCGCGGCACTGGGCGCGGACCATTCGCGATTGATTCGGCAGTTGCTCACGGAGAGTTGTCTTCTCG
The DNA here is from genome assembly GCA_035934545.1 of Candidatus Acidiferrales bacterium. Lineage (GTDB taxonomy): Bacteria > Acidobacteriota > Terriglobia > Acidiferrales > UBA7541 > DAHUXN01. Next base: position 10,174 of record DASYXV010000045.1, on the reverse strand, counting down.
CCTCTGCGGGCGGAATTGGAGGACTGGCTGTCGGTGAGGGTGGAATCTACTTCGCGAGGAATTTCGGCCCCGCGGGAATTCCTCGGCTCGGTGAAGCCGGGCTGGACATTCGGGTTCTCGCGTTCACATTTGGCGTGATGGTGATTGCGGCCTTGATTTTCGGATTTGCTCCGGCGATCGGCGTGACGCGCGAGAGCCTGGCCGAATCGTTGAAGGAAGGCGGGCAGCGTTCCGGAACGAGTCTTGCGGCGCGGCAGATGCGCAATGCGCTTCTGATTTCGCAAATGGCGCTGGCGCTAGTGCTCGTCGTGGCGGCAGGGCTATTGGCGCGAACCTTCTACCGCCTACTGCAGGTCGATCCCGGATTTCGCGCCGACCACGTGCTCACGTTTCAATTGTCGCTGCCGCCGGCGAAGTATCCCGACCGGGCGCATATCGTGCCAGCCTATGAGGCAGTGCTGCAGCGAATCGAATCGCTGCCGGGCGTGAGATCGACGGGAATCGCGGAAGCAAGTCCGATGGGCGGCCCGACGGACGAAACGGGAATTCGCATGCCAGGCCAGGCGGTTGAGGACCAGGTCAGGAAAGGGGTGGCGTATTACACGGTGACGTCGTCCGGATACTTCGCCGCCGCGGGAACGCCGATTCTGCGCGGACGCGGTTTCCTTGATACGGACACAGCGAATTCGCTTCCCGTGGCGGTCATCAGCGAATCCATGGCCAAGAGATACTGGCCGGGAGGAGACCCGCTCGGCAAGCAAGTCGGGCCAGGAGCGTTGAAATACCCGGTGGCGACCATCATCGGAATCGTCGCGGACACGAAACGGCTGTCGTTGCGCGAGGAGCCTTTCCCGGAAATGTATGTGCCGGAAACGCAAACAGTGTGGCCGTCGCTACGGACAACGCTGTGGCCGTCGCTGCAGACGATGGAAGTTGTCGTGCGCACGGTGACAGCCTCGGCCACGATGACGGCGAGCGTGCAGGACGCGGTTCATGCCGTCGATCCGGACTTGCCTGTGGCTGGCGTAAAGTTGCTGTCAACAATCGTGGCCGAATCGATGACAGAGCCGCGATTTTCGATGCTCCTCCTGGCAGGATTCGCGGCGCTGGCATTGGCGCTCGCGGCCATCGGGATGTATGGAGTCGTTTCATACGGAGTCGCACAGCGGATCCAGGAAATCGGCATTCGCATGGCGCTCGGGGCCCAACGCGGCAGCGTTTTCCAAATGATCCTTGGGCAGGGCGCGCGCCTCGCGGCCTTCGGAATCGGCATCGGCCTGGCGGCCGCTTTCACTGTGACGCGATTGATGCGCAGTTTTCTCTACGGCATTCGGGCGACTGACCCGCTCACGTTTGTGTCGGTGGTGATTCTGCTCATGCTCGTTGCTCTTGCCGCCTGCTACATCCCGGCACGGCGAGCGATGAAGGTGGATCCGATGGTCGCCCTGCGCTACGAGTGATGAAATAACTCATGCCTCTTTCAGAGCCGCAACGAACGAAGGATGAAAGGTCCGAGGAACGCTGATTGATAATTAAGGGTTTATGGCTTCTTTCGTAAGAGGAGGACTGAATGAAACGCTTTACATCAGGCAATTGGCTGACAGTCGGAATGGTCAGTCTTGTCTTGGCGATGGCGGTGTCAGCTCAGGGCAATGGAAAGACGAATCCTGATGCTAAACCAACTATCGCGACGATTGAAGGCCTTGTGCGCGATATTTCATGTGCCATTCAAGACAAGCAATCAACCGCAACAGATTTCAACATCAAGTGCGCTTTGCAATGCGCAAGAAATGGCTCGCCACTGATCATTCTTTCGAAAGACGGCGTAATCTACACCCCTATTTCTGATGCGACACCTGACAAGGATGTCCGGCAACCATTGATGCCCTTCGTCGGAAAGTATGTCAATGTCACAGGACAAGTCTTTGAGCGAACGGGCACACACGCCATCGCGATCAACCAGATCACAGAAATGAAGAATGTGCGTTTAGTGACGGACCAACGCTAGGCTTGATCCCATTCACGGCAAGGACAGCAGGGTGCTCGGCGGTGCGCAAGCAGATCTCAAACCATATCAAATGATTACAAGGAGGTTTTTCAAGTGCGGACCGTTCGTACCATGTTTCTAGTGGCTGTATTATTCGTTTCGCTACCTTCGGGCGCTGTGCCAAAAAATACATCTCGATTCTCTCCACAAACGGAACCGCAGAAAAAAGTGCTCCCCCACGATGTGCTGGCGTATTTCAGCGGGGCTTGGAGCGGAAAAGGGAAATTTGCCACGGGCGAGCCGATTGCATCCGATATCAGCTTTGTTCCTGATCTCGACAATCAATGCCTTCTCGTTCGTGAGAAGGAAAAGCCACCGAACACATTCCAGTTTGTTGGAGTATGGAGCATGGATTCGGTATCGGGAGACTTAGTTATGCTGTCAGCGGTCCATAACTCCGGCGCGAGAGTGTTTCGTAGCCATGGCTGGCAAGATGGCAAGATTGTTTTTCAGAGTGTGCCGGAATTGCGAGCACAGTTTGGACTGGAACGATTTACCTTTGAGCGCAAATCAGATGCGACATTTGATTCGACGTTCGAGGTGAGTACAGACAACGGGCGTACTTGGCGGGTAGGAGACCGCCAGGAGTATACCAAGGTGCCGTCCAGATGATCTCGCTGCGTCGTGAATGGGGGTCTTCAACGGATTTGATTATCAAAATGCAGTTTCTTAAAGGAGAACAGGCCTTATGTGCCGCACAAGAAACATCGCATGCTTTGTGGTCATAACGATTCTTGCGTTTGCAAACTGCGCGACTGCATTCACTACTTCCGGCAAACCGGATGTAACAATTTTTGCACCCGGCGTGATTCCCACTTCTGTTCCTAATAGTGCGTCTCCTGCTTTTACGCCGGATGGCGATACTGTTTACTTGGGACAGTCCTCGGGCGGCGCAAACAACACAATTGCATTCTCAGTGCGAAGTGACGGCCAATGGTCTGCTCCAAAGGTGGCGGCCTTCTCTGGACAATATCGCGATTTGGAGCCGGCATTCGCGCCCAACGGGAAATATCTGATCTTTGCATCGAACCGTCCGACAACCCCGAATGGAGCCCCGCAGGACGGGCACTATAACGGACAGGTATTCCCTGGAGGTGGCGGCAATCTCTGGAAAATTAGGTTAACCAAAAAAGGATGGCAAAAACCTGAGCCGCTTCCCCCTGCGATCAATTCCAATAGTTCGGTTTTCAGTCCCGCCGTTACGGCCGATGGAAGTCTCTATTTCATGCGGGCCGAGAATGGAGGCAAGTTCCACATCTATCGAGCGCAGATGAAAAACGGGAAATTTGAAACCCCTGTGCTCGCTTCATTTAGCGACGCGGATCACGGAGAATACGATCCTGCCGTCGCTCCCGATGAGTCGTACTTGATCTTTTCTTCAGGGCGAGCACCCGCCCCTCCGAAAACGACGGACTTATTCATCGTGTTCCGTACTGCGAACGGGTGGGGAGAACCCATCGATCTCCGCTCCGCAGTCTCTGAAGATGTGCACGGCATCGAAGCGCGGCTTTCACCGGACGGAAAGACACTTTATTTCTCGAATTCACGCAGTGCTTCGGGCGCAGACGTGCAAAATGCACGATTCATTTGGAGCGTTGATCTGACTGCACTCCTCAAAGCACATGGCGTTGGCCAGTAACTACAAGCCGTGAATTGGGCAAAGTTCGACTACTGTAATCGCACTTGTTGTCGGGTAGCCTGAAGCTGTCTCGAAACCGTTTGCGCAGCAGAAATCGCTACAAAATGGCTTTTCATTGCTCCAATGCCGCTGTCGCCTTACAATCGAGCGTGTCTGAATTGAGCGATAACCCAACCTTTCGCCGTATTACGCCTGGTGTGGAAACCCTGCGTTTCAATTTTAGCCTGCCGCGACATCGCCATTTCCAAGCGTATGCCACTGTCGTCTTAGCCGGCAATTTCGTCGAATCGGGCTATGTTGGGCGTATACGTGCCACCGCTGGTGACGTGTTAATCCACCCGGAGCTGGATTGCCACGCGAATCAAATGATCTCCGCGGGAGTGAAGCTAATACGCTTGCGCTGGCTCGACCGTAGCGGTGATGGCGGGCTTTATCGGTTCGACGAAGTGGACGAATTGGCGCGCATTGCTGAAAAGGATGTCGGAGAAGCTGCCCTCTTTCTAGAGAGCACTCTCAGGAAACACCATCTCTCTTCTCCTGGAAAGATGAACGATTGGCCTGATCTGTTGGCGGCAGCTTTAATGCAAAATACCTCGATTGCGATCGGTGCATGGGCAGACGCGAATGGTCTGGCGCGGGAAACGATTTCTCGTGGGTTCGCAGCGGCATACGGAATCGCGCCGGCAGTTTTCCGAGCCGAGGTGCGAGCCCGCACGGCGTGGCTTCGCATAACGCGAGGATCCGATCGCCTATGCGGAATCGCGGCGGAAATTGGTTTTGCGGACCAACCGCACATGACCAGATGGGTTCACCGCATTACGGGCGCACCCCCTGCCGCTTGGCGCCGGGAGTCAAGGTTGCGTGCAAAGCGATTTGGTTAAAAAATCAGCCACACCACCCCAACTCATCATCAGATTTTAAATCGACTGAGTCTGCGGTCTCTGCCGGTCGAAGACTTGATATAGAAGAAATAAACTGGCACGCCACTCGCAACTAATCCGATCCCGATGAGAGCGCCTCCCGGCCGCTCAATGAACGTGCTAAGCACCAATCCGGCTGCCGCGATACAAAAGAGCAGAGAGACCCATGGATATCCTGGAACGGAAAAGGGCCGCTCCAACTGCGGCTGCGTGCGTCTTAGAACCAAGACGGCCGCAACAGCCAGCCCATAAAAGATCCATGCAGTAAAGATTACATCCGTGAAAAGCTGTTGATAGCTGCCGGAAATGGCCAACACAGTTGCCCAAACACCCTGGACAATTAGTGCGACCATTGGCGTACGGTGGCTATTACTTATTTGGCTAAAGAAGCGAGGAAAAGCGCCGTCTTCTGCCATTGCGTAGTACACACGCGGACCGGTCAATATCAGGCCGTTCAGGGAACCTAAAATTGATACGAGAATCAGGAGAGAAATAGAAATTCTGGCCGCCGGACCGAGAAGCCGCCCCACTGCAAAGGCGGCGACGGCATCGCTCCCTCGAATCTCGGCAGGCGACAATACATGGTAGTAGCCGATATTAGCAACAACATAGATCAACATGACAGTCGCGGTGCCGTAGAAAAGGCTCCGCGGCAAATCCAGTCTGGGTCTTTTCATCTCCCCGGCAACAAACGAAATGACATGCCAGCCCTCATATACCCAAAGCACAGCGACCAGTGCGATTCCAAACCGCGCCAGGGAAAAAGCATGACCACTGGTGGTTGCGTTCGTCTGGAAAAAACGGATGGGGAGCGAACCCTTGGCACACAATAGAAGGATGATTCCGGCCAGACCACTGATCTTAGCAATGGCGATGAGGTTTTGTGTTAGCTTGCCGCCACGAATGCCAACGCAACTGACTGCGGTGAGCGCCAAGATGCATATCGCGCTCAACACTTTCTCCTCGGTGCCGCCTATGGACAAGACTTGTCCGGCATATAGCCCGAAGCCAACGGCTAGCGCAGCGATGCTACCCGAATGAATCATGAATAGCAGACCCCACGCATACAGGAAGGCAGGGAGGGGGCCATATGCGTGTCGCAGGTAAGTGCAGAGGCCGCCGGTACCCGGATAAATCGAGCCGAGTTCGGCAAGGGACAAGGCCCCAAATACCGTCAGAATTCCGCCAATCACCCATACGAGCAGAACGGCTCCGAGGGAATTCAATTGGGCAGCAATGAAACTGGGAATGAGGAAAATTCCGGACCCAATGATGGTGCCAACAACAATGGCCACTGCATCAAAAAGGCTCAGTTCCCTCCGTAACGCGTACGCTGGGACAGCAGCTTTTTCTGCGCCGGATACCAAGTTTTCCGTCTGCGGATGTTCGCCCGGGGGCGACGACCCTCCCGGGCCATTTGGAGCTCGGCGTTCAGGCGGCAATTGGCTCCTGCCGGGTTTCGCCGAGAGTGTTTCCGGTGATCATTCTGCGTGTCGTTGCACTCCGAGCAAATGAATTCAGGGCCGGTCAGAGGTGCTTGCGGAATGACTCTTGAGTTTTGTGCCACTCATAGCCATTCCTCTTATAAAAGTCGTGCGCGCGTTCCCGTTTGACGTTTGAATGCACGGAGATGGTCGCACAACCGCGGTCTCGCGCCCATTTCTCGGCAGCAGCAAGCAGCACTCTTCCGATTCCGCGCGAGCGAATTTCTTCTCCGACGACGAGGCCGTTGATCTCCGCGAGCTTATCCATTTCGACGCTTCGGAATATGTAGACTCCGATCCATCCTCCAACTTGACCATCGGAGAGATCGGCAACATAGATCGCGCATTCTTTCGAGTCTCGGATCTCCGAGAGTCGCGCCCGCACCTGATCCGCAGTGGATGGATAGCCAAGTTGTCCCGCTAACTCCGCCATCCTGCCACAGTCACCGTGCATGGGCGCGCGAATCGTGCACGCACACTGGGCTGGAGCGCGATCCGATGTCTCATTCATTTCCAGTGAGCTTCCTCTCTGCTCCACATATGGACAGTCGCGCTCCGTGTTCTCCGCAAAGAAGCCTTGTCTATTTTTGCGACTGCTGCAATTGCTGCAGCACCATCTGGGCGAGTTCACGCTGCGTGTTCAGAGGTGCATTCACATCCTTCTGAATCTCTGCCCGGAACTGCGTCAGGCCGAACACACCGGCGAGCCGTTCGCCCGCCTGCCGCACAGGAAGAAATGGATCCCAGAGCGCGGCATTTACGTCTGCGACCAGCGCTTCTGAGTGATCGCGCTCGACCGCGTCCTTTAACTGGACAAGCCCTGCAAGTGCGCTCAACCGAGTTCGCTCTGGAACGCCAGGCTCCGCCTGCGCTAAGAGGATCGCTGCTGCGCGTGGGTCTTTCGTTGCGGCGAGGCCGTCCAGCGTCGCTCGCATCACGTGCACTTCTGGCTTCCTTGTTGCTTCCGCCTGCAGCGCGCCGAATGCTTGCGGATCGCCCGACCTGCCGATATTTTCCGCCGCGGCAGCCTCCGCCCCGTAGCTCGCATCGTTATGCAGCGTGCTGACGAGCACATCGTACACATTGTGATCGTTCACAAAATGACCAAGCGCTTTGACGACCGCTGTCCGCACGCGACTGTCCGGCTGCTTCAGTGCCGAAAGCAGCGCCGCCTTAGCCCCCTCCGTTCCCATCTCGCCAAGACCCGTCGCTGCGGCTGCGCGCACGCCGTAAAATTCGTCGTCGCCGAGCACTTTCACGAGTGCCGCGACGCGCAGATCCGCATCGGTTTCCTTCTCCTTGCCAAGCTGCTGCACCGCCCACAGCCGGCTCATCATTGACGGGTCTTTCTCCGCCTGCGCGATCAGCATGTCCACCGGTTTGTTAAATTCAATCGTCTTGTCGATAAAATCGTCAGGGTCAAAGTCCACCCATTGCGGCGCGAAATCCAGCGGCACGTCGAATTCCTGCTGCTGCAAATTGTCGCGAACCTGAATTTCTTTCCGCTCGCCGTTCGGGCCATAAAACGCCAACTCGATGGGCATGTCAAAAATCGGCGTCATCGCATCCACATGCTGCGCCTGCGCAACGCTCACTCTTTCCGTTTTCTTCGTGGCATCGTAATTTGCTTTGACGCGGTAGTCCGGATGTCCCGCCATGAAAACCCATTCGCGGAAAAACCAATCGAGCTCCAGGCCCGTCGTATCTCGAATCGCTTGGGTCAAATCCGCCGTATCTCCGGTCTGCGCATGATGTGCCACCAAATAATGACGAAATGCGCGAAACAATTGCTCGTTTTGCGACGCCTCATGTGATGCTGCGTCCGCACCATCCACCAGATACCGCAGCATGTCCAGCACCGCTGCGCCTTTTTCGTGCGTGGTAGCGTCGAACATATCCATCGGATCGGCGTAGTGCCGGTCGACAATCGGCCGCGTGTAATTCTCGCGACCCTCCTCCTGCTCCTCTATCTGGTCGTTGTAAACTGCAAAACGATACGCGTCGTAGTCCTGATGATGTTGCGTGTAAAGCGCCTCCATGTACGTCGCGAATCCCTCATTCAGCCAAATGTTCGCCCAGTCGTGCCCTTGCACGTAATCGCCAAACCAATGCTGCCCCAATTCGTGCGACACCAGGTCCGTGCTTGGATAATCCTGATCCGCGTGCTCATCATGCAGCGTATATTCGGTCAGAGTTGTTGCGCTGACGTTTTCCTGGCCTCCGAAAATGAAGTTATGCACCGTCGTTTGTGCGTACTGCTCGTATGGGTAGTCGACGCCAGTTGCGCGCGAGAAGAATCCAATCATGTCCGGCGTCAGATGGAAAGATCGCCGCGCCGTGGCGTCATCCACGTAATTCGGCACGTAATAATCCACCGGCTTGTCCTTGTACTTGTCCGTCACTTTGCGCCAGGGCCCTACGGCGATGGAAATCAAATAGGAGCTGTGCGGGATACTCTCCATCCAATCGTAGGTTACTTCGCCCGCAGAACGAGTCATCTTGAGCAGCTTGCCGTTCGAAACCACACTCTGCCCTTCAGGAACGGTGGTAATGGTTTCGCTTGTTGCCATATCGTTCGGATAATCCCAGCACGGAAACCAATAATGGTTGAACTCCGCCTCGCCCTGTGAATAAACCTCGTGCGGCCATTTCGGATAATCGTTGGTGGGATTCACAAAAAAAAGGCCAGTGCGCGGGAAGCCGTGATACACGATGCGCACGCGCAGTGTGGCTTTCGCGTCATAGTCTCGATCGAGCGTGATCCACAGTTGCGGATCGCGCGCCGAATACGTCAGCTTCACTGCGGCATTCTGCGCCTGCTCCAACGTTACCGAATCAATGTTCAGTTCGGAGCTGTTCAGGAAGAATTCCCGGAAATGAGGTCCAAAGGGTCGCAGCGTGACAACCTCATCACCGAAGATTTCGCTCTTGGATTCGTTGAAGCGTAAGGTCAGCTTGTAATTCTCGACGTGATACGTCCGGCTCGGCGCCCATTGCCAAACTTCGGGATTCCCGAAAACGTGAGCTTCCTGTTGGGCCGCTGCCCCGCCGGCAGAAAAGATGCCGCCAGCAACAATTAGGCCAATCGTTCCCACGCATCGCCTCATTTGCACGTGCTCCTTGGAAATGTAACCCGTATGTATTCAGAGGAAGAATGAAGCTCCATGCGGCAAGGATGCCACTGTGAGACGCGGCGAGTCTTGAATGCATTTGACCTGTTCGCGCCAGATTCTAGTCTGACGATCGGCGGCCAAAATGGTGCACAATCTAGACTGAAATCTTTCCTCAGAGAACTCTCTGATGGAGGCTCGAGTCGTGAGGCCTACGAATTATCCAATCGGGCTGTGATAAGCTATATCTCAATGTGTGTGTGAATGTATTCCGTTTGTGATAAGTATTAAATAAATTTGTTAGCTCTCACTTTGGTGATCCATGACGTCAATCAATCTTAATGGAATACGTATGCGCGTTGCGGCCACGGATCCGCAAGGCGCGGTTTCGAAAGAGATCACACTAATGCTTGAGCAAGTCGGCGATGGTGTCTCGGGGCACTACCGAGGTGGATCCATTGTTGCCGGATATCTTGTCGATCGGTTTGACGAAACCAGTAATTTGAGATTTTGCTACGCGCAGACATACGTCCAAGGCCGTCTCAATGCCGGCACATCCACCGTGAGGTTCGAGGGGCTAGATGGCGGACGCCTTAGGCTGATCGAGGCGTTCCAGTGGCTGACGCGACCTGCGTCTGGGACCAACTTGTTCGAAGAAACCTGATTGATCCAGGTGAGCCGCACACTTAGGTCGTAACAAGACTCCGGTCTTCAAGGCTGATTTAGAGCCACTTCCCAATAGGGACACCTGTTCGCATTCGGTACACCGCTGCGGGAGTCTACGACCATACCTGTTTCAGTACCCCTCATAGACCATTTAAAAGCCCTGCAGTCCACTGAATCGAATGCACTTGCAGAAACTTCCGATAGGCATCCATTCCAAGATAACCATGCTCTGTGGAACTGGTCATGCACTTAGAGGTTGTATAGAGCCATTGTCGTGCCCGAGCCAAGGAGGATTCTTGCGCGCTCGA
>DASYXV010000017.1:0-31886 GCA_035934545.1 Candidatus Acidiferrales bacterium | reverse complement strand
GCTGACGAAGGAAGAGGGCGGGCGGCACACGCCGTTCTTCACGGGGTATCGGCCGCAGTTTTATTTTCGTACGACGGACGTGACGGGAGACGTGGCGCTGCCGACGGGAGTGGAGATGGTGATGCCGGGAGACAACGTGAGCGTGGAAGTGAAGCTGATCACGCCGGTGGCGCTGGAAAAAGGGCTGCGGTTCGCGATCCGCGAAGGCGGCCACACGGTCGGCGCCGGAGCAGTGACGGAAATCTTGGAGTAATTCATATGATTGTAGCTGCCTGGAATAACGGCGGAGCCGGATATGGGTTGAGGATTAGAGCCGCGGACCGGGATCAATACTTTCGGCGTGAGTGGCACACCGTGGAGATCGATTTGCCAAACGGAGCGCGTGCGAATCCAATTATCGACAAAGAATTTTGGGGTCGTACGTGCCATGAGTTAATTAGCAAAGAGATTGGCCAGTGGCTTCGCTTTGAAAGGTTGGCACCCTGGGCATACCGCCATCCACCGAAGCTGGTGCTGGAGCCGTCTGGCGAAGCGAAGTTCGAATTGAGGCGGGGTACCAGCTAATGCGCGAAATCATCACATTGCAGTGCGGCGAATGTAAGAACCGAAATTATACGACCACGAAGAACCGGAAAAAGCACCCCGACCGGCTCGAAACACAGAAATTTTGCAATACGTGCCGGAAGCACACGGCGCATAAGGAAGTGAAATAGCCGGAGGGGTAACGGCGCCGTGGCCGAGTGGTTTTGCTACATGGTGCGCTGCAATGATGGTTCACTCTATGTCGGCATCGCGAGCGACGTAACGGAGAGAATTAAACGGCACAACTGGGAAGTTGCGGCGCAGTTCACCGCAAAGCGGCGGCCGGTTGAGTTGGTGTGGAGTGAGTGCTGCGGTTCAGCGTTGAACGCGAGACTGAGAGAAAAAGAAATTAAGGGTTTGAGCCGCAGCAGGAAATTAAAGCTGATACGGGCGGGTCTGTGAATCAAGGAGTTGCACGCAGACCGACGGCTTGTACTGAGCGCGCGGAGCGAGCGAAGGATCGACAAAACCCAGGGATGAAGGGAACCCGGTGACGGGAAATAGATACTGGGGAAACCCTTCAAACTCGCCGCTGGCGAGTTCTCAGGGTAAAGGGGAGTAGGTTCAACGGTAGACCGCCGGTCTCCAAAACCGGATGTGGGGGTTCGAATCCCTCCTCCCCTGCCAGTTTTGGACGCGGTGAGCGGGCACGCTGAACGAACAAACGGAAATGGCTAAGGGAACAATGGCAGAAGCTAGGGAAGAGGGTTTTCACGGTGGCGGAAGCGGTGCAACGGGCGGCGGGCGCGCGCTCGCCTCGTCATTCGGCCGCTTGGGGGAATATCCGCGGCGCTGGGTGCAGTTCTATCACGACGTCCGTTCGGAACTTGCGAAAGTCGTCTGGCCATCGCGCAAGGACGTGATATCACTGACGGTGGTCGTGACGATTACCGTCGCATTCTTTGGGCTGTTTTTTCTGGGAACCGATTCGCTCTTTAGCAAAATCGATACATGGGTGTTGAACTATTTTAAACACTAACGAGCAAGGAAGCGGAATGGCGAAGCAGTGGTTCATCGTCCACACGTACTCGGGCTTTGAGAAGAAGGTGAAGGAGAGCCTGGAGGGGCGAGTGGCGGCGTTCGGGCTGCAGGACAAAATCGGCCGGATGATCATTCCGACCGAGTCGGTGGTTGAGGTCCGTGGCGGGAAAAAAGTTGTTTCGCCGCGAATGTGCTATCCCGGCTACCTGCTGGTCGAGATGGACATGGATGACTACACGTGGCACGTGGTGCGCTCGACGCCGCGCGTGACTGGTTTTGTCGGGTCGGGACAGACACCGACGCCGCTGACAGAAGAGGAAGTCGAAAACATTTTGAATCGCGCGACAACGACGGCGGAAAAGCCACGGCCGAAATTGTCGTTTGACCGGAATGAGCAAGTTCGCATTGTGGACGGCCCGTTTGCGAATTTCACCGGCGTGGTCGAAGAGGTGAATTCCGATCGGAGCACTCTCAAAGTGAGCGTGACAATCTTTGGCCGCTCGACTCCAGTCGAGCTGGATTTTGCGCAGGTCGAAAAAGTCGCATAGAGATTGAAGTTTCTGGGGCCGCTGCCCCGAGTTCGAGGGAAGAGGAATGGCGAAGAAAGTCCAGGCACAAGTCAAATTGCAATTGCCAGCGTCGAAAGCGACGCCCGCGCCGCCGGTAGGCACGGCGCTCGGACCGCAGGGCGTGAACATTATGGATTTCTGCAAGCAGTTCAATGCCAAGACGAGCAAAGAGCCCGAGGGAATGATTATTCCCGTACTCGTGACGATTTACAGCGACCGCTCATTTACATTCATTACAAAAACGCCGCCGGCGTCGGAACTCCTCAAGCGAGCGGCAGGCATCGTGAAGGGTTCGCCAGAACCGAACCGGAACAAAGTCGCGAAAGTGACGCGCAAACAGGTAGAAGAGATCGCGCGGACCAAGCTGGTAGACTTGAATACGACGAATCTCGAATCGGCTGTCCGCACTGTGATGGGCACCGCGCGGAATATGGGAATCGAAGTCGAAGGGTAGGAGAGGAAGATGAGCCGCAAGGGCGGAAAGAACATTGAGAAAGCGCGCAAGTTGGTCGAAGCGCGCGCATACAAGCTGGGCGAGGCTGCTGAACTTTTGAAGAAAGCGCATTTCGCCAAGTTCGACGAAACGGTCGAGCTGGCCATCAATTTGGGCGTGGATTCCAAGCAGTCGGACCAGATGGTTCGCGGCACAGTTGTCCTGCCGCACGGACTTGGGAAATCGAAGCGCGTGCTTGTCATCGCAGGAGGCGAAAAAGTCCGCGAGGCTCAGGAAGCGGGCGCGGATTTCGTCGGCGGCGAAGACATCGTGCAGAAAATCGTCGGCGGCTGGACGGACTACGACGCTGTGATCGCCACGCCGGACATGATGAAGTCGGCGGGCCGCCTGGGCAAAGTCCTTGGGCCGCGGGGCTTGATGCCCAATCCAAAAACGGGCACAGTGACTTTCGAGGTGGCTCGAGCGGTGAAAGAAATCAAGGCGGGAAAAGTGGAGTTCCGTCTCGATAAGACAGGAATCATCCATTCGCCGATCGGCAAAATCAGTTTTGATGCGCCGAAGCTCGCAGAAAACGCGCTGGCGCTGCTGGGAGCCGTTGCGAAGGCAAAGCCTGCCGCAGCGAAGGGCAAGTACATCCAGCGCGTCACGCTGACTTCGACGATGGGCCCCGGGATTCTGATTGATCATTCGGAAGTTGACGCAGCGATGGCTACCGCTGCTTGATCGAGAATTTGAGGAGTTCGGCATGGGAATGAACAAGGCACAGAAGAAGGAACACGCGCAGAAGCTACACGCGGAACTGGCCAACGTTTCGACCGTGATCCTCTCGACCTTCCAGGGCATCACCGTGGAACAGGATACGCAGCTTCGGAGGTCGGTGGAGAAGGTCGGCGGTCGCTACATGGTCGTGAAGAATACCGTGGCCAAGCATGCTGGGGCGGGCACTCCTGTGGAACCTTTATTCCAGAATCTTTCGGGCACGAATTCAATTGCTTTTACGGCCGCTGATCCAGTCGCCCTGGCGAAGGTGCTGACGAAGATCGCGAAAGATGTTCCCGCGTTCCAATTTCGCGCGGGATGGGTTGAAGGGCGCGTCGTTTCGATTCAGGGAATTCAGCAGTTGGCGCAACTGCCGTCGAGGGAAGAGCTCATCAGCAAGATCATGTTCTTGATGAACGCGCCGGCGCAGCGATTGGCTTCGGTCATCGCAGCGGTTCCGCGGAATCTGGCTGTTGTGACCAACGAGGCGGTCAAGGCCAACAAGTTTGGCTCGGGCGGCGCAGAGCCTGCACCAAGCGCGCAACCCGAATAAGAAATCTTACTTTTACGAGGAGAGGAAAAGGCGATGGCGAGCAAAGTGGAAACAATCCTGGATGAGATCAAGGGTCTGACGCTGCTTGAGGCGTCGGACTTGGTCAAGAAAATGGAGGAGACGTTCGGCGTCTCCGCCGCTGCAGCAGCCCCGGTTGTCGTGGCTGGTGGCGGCGGGGCGGCTGGCGCTGCTCCAGCGGAAGAGAAGACGGAATTCTCCGTCGTTCTCACCGAAGTGGGAGCGAACAAGATTAACGTCATCAAGGCGGTTCGCGAAGTCACCAGCCTCGGGCTGAAGGAAGCCAAGGATCTGGTTGACGGCGCGCCGAAACCAGTGAAGGAAGGCGTCAACAAGGACGAAGCCGCCTCCATCAAGAAAAAGTTCGAGGAAGCCGGAGCCAAGGTCGAGATCAAGTAGTGCCATCGTCGCGGATAATGCGCGCTGCGGCAAAGGACTTCGTCCGCGTGCGCGGCGGCTCGAGATGTTCCATCTCGTCACCTGTCCACCCCGGACCTGAAGCGGTAGTGTTTGCGCTAATGGCCCCCAGCCCAAGTTTCGAAGGAATGAGGTAAGCCGATATGCGGAATGGTAATCGTGCAGTGCGGGAGAGGGAACGCCTGGACTTTGCCCGGATCAGGGCGGCGGTGCAAATCCCGAACCTGATTGACGTCCAAAAGAAATCCTATGAGCGCTTCCTGCAGATGGACAAGCTGCCCAGCGAACGCGAGGACACGGGCCTGCAGTCCGTCTTCAGCTCCGTATTTCCGATTCAGGATTTCCGCGGGCTGTCACAGCTCGATTTCGTGGACTATGCAATCGGCGACTGGGAGTGCAAGTGCAGCCACCTGCGCGGCCTGCATCACCTCCGCGCCACCTGCCGGAATTGCGGGGCTTCGGTGGTCACGAATCCTTATAAAACGGGGGACGTGGTCTGCACGAAGTGCGGGGCGTTCAACCGGAACACGCCGACGTTCTGCAACAAGTGCGGCGACCCTGTGACGCTGCAACTGAAATACGACGTAAGCGAATGCGAAGAGCGCGGCATGACGTATTCCGCTCCGCTCAAAGTCACCATTCGCTTGACAATTTATGACAAGGACCCGGAGACGGGTGCAAAGTCGATCCGCGACATCAAGGAGCAGGAAGTGTTTTACGGCGACATCCCGCTGATGACGGAGAACGGCACCTTCGTCATCAACGGGACGGAGCGCGTGATTGTCAGCCAGTTGCACCGTTCGCCGGGCGTGTTCTTCGAGACGGCGAATAACCGTACGTACTTCCTGGGGAAAATCATTCCGTACCGCGGCTCGTGGGTGGAATTCGAATACGACACGAAGAACATTCTCTACGTTCGCATTGATCGCAAACGGAAATTCCTCGGCTCGATCTTCCTTCGCGCTCTCGGCATGAAGTCGAATGAAGAGGTTTTGCGCACATTCTATCAAGTTGAGCGAATCTCTCTCCGCAACAAGAACCTCCTCTGGAATGTGTCCGAGGGCCTTGTGGACCTCAAGCTTTCGAAGGAGATTAAGCATCCGCATTCGGGCGACACGATCGTTGGAGCGCACAAGCGCATCACCGAAGCGCTCTACAAGGAAATGGCGAAAGCCAGAGTCAACCAGGTGGAAGTGACGCCGGCGGACCTTGAGGGTGCAGTGACGGTAGGTGAATTGGTCAACCGGCAGACGGGCGAAGTGCTGCTCGAAGCGAATAAACCGCTGAGCCCGGAAAGCTGGGCCGCTCTCGCCGAGGCCGGAATTTCCGAGGTCGATATCTGTTTTCCGGAGCGCGATGACGTCGGAGTCATCATCAGCCGGACGCTGGAGAAGGATGCGATTCGCAATTCACGCGAAGCGCTTATTGAAATCTATCGCAAGCTGCGTCCGGGCGACCCGCCGACGCTGGAGACTGCTACGGCGCTCTTTCAGGGGATGTTTTTCGACGCGCGGAAGTACGACTTCAGTCGCGTCGGGCGCTTGAAATTCAATATCAAGCTGGGGCTCGATACGCCGCTCGAAAAGCGCACGCTGGATCCGGTCGATTTTGTTGCGGCGATCCAGTACTTGCTCAAGCTGCGCAAGAACATCGGGGCGGTGGATGACATCGATCATCTGGGCAACCGCCGCGTCCGCGCCGTTGGTGAACTGCTTGAAAACCAGTTCCGCATCGGTCTGGTGCGCATGGAGCGCGCCATCAAGGAAAAGATGTCCGTTTACCAGGAAATGTCCACAGCTATGCCGCACGACCTGGTGAACGCCAAACCGGTGATGGCGGCGATTCGCGAGTTTTTTGGCAGCTCCCAATTGAGCCAGTTCATGGACCAGACGAATCCGCTGAGCGAGATCACGCACAAGCGGCGCCTCTCCGCGCTGGGCCCCGGCGGATTGTCCCGCGAGCGGGCGGGATTCGAGGTCCGCGACGTACATCCCACGCACTATGGGCGGATCTGCCCGATTGAAACGCCGGAAGGGCCGAACATCGGCTTGATCAGCTCCCTTTCCTGTTATGCGCGCATCAACGAATTCGGATTCATCGAATCGCCGTACCGCAAGGTGAAGAACGGCCGTGTGATTGATTATGTACAGATTGTGAATGCGGGCGGCAGTGAATTCAAGCCAGGAGAGATCGTCGAGAAAGACAAAGTTGACGCTGCGAGCGCGGAATTGAGCCGCGGCAAGATTACCGCCGAGCCATATTGTTTTTACCAATCGGCGTGGGAAGAGGATCGCTACGTCGTCGCACAGGCAAACGCTTCGCTCGACGAGCGCGGCAAGATCACGACCGAACTCGTCAACTGCCGCCAGGCGGGCAACTTCGTCCTCAAGTCGCGTGAAGAAGTGGATTACATCGACGTCTCGCCGAAGCAGCTTGTCTCCGTTGCGGCCAGCCTCATTCCGTTCCTTGAGAATGACGACGCGAACCGCGCCCTGATGGGCTCGAACATGCAACGCCAGGCCGTGCCACTGATTCGCGGGGAAGCTCCGCTCATCGGCACGGGAATGGAACGTGTCACTGCGCGCGATTCTGGCGCAGTCATCAGCTGCAAGCGCGACGGCATCGTGGACCAGGTGGACTCGGAGCGCATTATCGTCCGCGTCGAATCCGACCAGTCGGGTGTGCTGAGCCGCGAGGTCGGTTCCGACATCTATCTGCTCACGAAGTTCAAGCGCTCGAATCAGAACACCTGCATCAACCAAAAACCACTGGTGCGCACAGGCGACCGCGTCAAGCAAGGGCAAGTTCTAGCTGACGGGCCATGCACCGACCGCGGCGAGCTTGCGCTCGGCCGCAATGTGCTTGTCGCTTTCCTGCCGTGGCGCGGGTACAACTTTGAAGACGCCATCCTCGTGAGCGAAAAACTTGTCCAGGAGGATTACTACACCTCGATCCACATCGAGGAATATGAGATCGAAGCGCGCGACACGAAACTTGGCCCCGAGGAAATCACCCGCGACATTCCCAATATCAATGAAGGTTTTCTCCGCAACCTCGATGAGAGCGGAGTCATTCGTATCGGCGCGACGGTGAAGCCGGGCGACATCCTTGTCGGCAAAGTGACACCTAAGGGCGAAACAACACTGACGCCGGAAGAAAAGCTATTGCGCGCGATTTTCGGCGAAAAGGCTGGCGACGTGCGCGACGCCTCGCTCTACTGCCCTCCAGGCATCGAGGGCACCATCGTGGACGTCAAGATTTTCTGCCGCAAGGGCGCGGAGAAAGATGAACGCCACAAAGCCATTGAAGCGGCCCAGGTCTTCAAACTTGAAAAGAACCTCGCGGACGAAATTCGCATTCTCACCGACGAGCGCTTGAAGCGCCTCACTTCGCTGCTGGGCGGCCAAAAACTCATGGCCGACCTGCACGACGAACGCACCAACAAGCGCCTGCTGACGAAAGGCACTGACCTGACGCGTGAAATCCTGGAAAAGATTTCGACGCGAAACCTGAAGCGCCTGCGACTGTCGGACAAGGACCCGCTCCTCATCGAGAAGATTGACGAAATCGAAGAAATGACGTCGCGGCAAATCGACGTCTTGCGAAAGATCACGGAGGAGCGCAAGGAAAAACTGAAGAAGGGCGATGAGCTCCCGCCGGGTGTCATCAAGCTCGTGAAGGCCTATATCGCGATGAAGCGCAAGCTTTCCGTCGGCGACAAAATGGCCGGGCGCCACGGAAACAAAGGCGTCATTGCACGCATTGTCCCCCAGGAAGACATGCCGTACTTGCCGGATGGCACGCCGGTGGAAATCGTACTCAATCCACTTGGCGTTCCTTCGCGCATGAACGTGGGCCAGATTCTTGAAACGCACCTCGGCTGGGCCTCGAAGGAACTTGGAGGGCAGATCGCCAGTCTGCTCGAACAGGGGCCGCGCGCCGAGATTGTCCGCAAATGGTTCAAGGACGCCTTTGGCCAAACGTCTGTTTGGGAAACAATCAAGGAACTCGACGACGAGGGAATCCTCGAACTCGGTAATAATTTCCGCGAAGGCATTCCCATGGCGACGCCCGTGTTCGACGGGGCGCGCGAAAAGGACATTCGCCAGCTTCTTGAATCATCCGGATTGCCGGAAACTGGGAAAATCGCGCTCTATGACGGCATGACTGGCGAGCTGTTCTCGCAACAAGTCACCGTCGGCTACATTTACATGCTCAAGCTGTCACACTTGGTGGATGACAAGATTCACGCCCGTTCGATCGGCCCATACTCGCTCATCACGCAACAGCCGCTCGGCGGCAAGGCGCAGTTCGGGGGCCAGCGCTTCGGGGAAATGGAAGTTTGGGCCCTCGAGGCTTACGGCGCCGCGCACATCCTCCAGGAATTGCTGACGGCAAAATCGGACGACGTGTATGGCCGCGCGAAGATTTACGAGGCCATCGTGAAGGGCGAAGCCGGGATCGAGCCCGGTGTGCCCGAATCATTCAACGTGCTTGTCCGCGAATTGCAGTCGCTCTGCCTCGACGTGGAGCTGATGAAGCGGCAGAAGCCGCAAGCGGAACAAGCCGCCGATTAATTTCTGTTCCGGCCTATGCCGGGATGATTCTGCGAGTTTATTGCCCCGGTTCAGCCGGGGCGGGAGGGTCTGCCCTTGTATCGTTCGAGCCCGTATGATCGCGCCAGCCAGATTGCCGATTTCGATTCCATTCGCATCAGCCTGGCGAGCCCGGAAAAAATCCGGTCCTGGTCGCATGGAGAAGTAACCAAGCCGGAGACGATCAACTACCGCACATTCAAGCCTGAACGCGATGGTTTGTTTTGCGCCAAGATTTTCGGTCCGGTTACCGACTGGGAATGCTTGTGCGGCAAATACAAGCGCATGAAGCATCGCGGCGTGATTTGCGACAAGTGCGGCGTCGAAGTTACGCTCAGCAAAGTCCGCCGGGAGCGCTTGGGGCATATCGAGCTGGCGTCTCCCTGCTCACACGTCTGGTTTTTCAAGGGGCTGCCGAGCCGCATCGGATACCTTCTTGACATCACGATGCGCGATCTCGAGCGCGTCCTCTACTTCGAGGCTTTCGTCGTCGTCGATCCGGGTGAAGTGCCCGGGATAAAGGAGAAGGATCTTCTCCTCGACGACAAATACCGTGAGCTGCAGAAAGAGTTTGCCGGTAAGTATCGCGCGGCTATGGGCGCGGAGGCGATCAAGGAGCTTCTCCGCCGCGTGGACATTGAGAAGCTCTCGGAAGAGCTTCGCGAGAAAATGAAGGCCGACCCCAGCCTGCAAAAACGGATTAAGTACAGCAAACGACTCAAGGTGGTCGAATCATTTCGCAAGAGCGGCAACAGGCCGGAGTGGATGATTTTGGACGTTCTCCCCGTCCTCCCGCCCGAGTTGCGGCCGCTTGTGCCCCTGGACGGCGGGCGCTTTGCCACGTCGGATCTGAATGATCTCTATCGCCGCGTTATCAACCGAAACAACCGCCTTAAGAAACTAATGGAACTTCATGCACCCGACGTCATCGTTCGCAATGAAAAGCGGATGCTTCAGGAGGCGGTAGACGCTCTCTTCGATAATGGGCGCCGCGGGCGGGTCTTACGCGGCACGAACAACCGCCCGCTGAAGTCTCTTTCCGACACGCTCAAGGGGAAACAGGGCCGCTTTCGGCAGAACCTGCTCGGCAAGCGCGTGGATTACTCGGGCCGCTCGGTAATCGTTGTTGGCCCTGAGTTGAAGCTTCACCAGTGCGGCCTGCCGAAGAAGATGGCGCTCGAGCTCTTCAAACCGTTCATTTATCACCGGCTTGAGGCTGCTGGCCACTGTACGACAATTAAGCAGGCCAAGGAGCTCGTCGAGCAGCAAGAGTCCATCGTGTGGGACATTCTGGAAGAGGTGATTCGCCAGCATCCGGTTCTCCTTAACCGGGCGCCGACGCTTCACCGCCTCGGCATTCAGGCGTTTGAGCCGGTGCTGGTCGAAGGGAAGGCCATCCGCATCCACCCGCTCGTCTGCACGGCGTTCAACGCCGATTTCGACGGCGACCAGATGGCTGTGCATATTCCGCTTTCACCCGAAGCACAGGTAGAGGCGTCGGTTCTGATGCTGAGTTCGCACAACATTCTTTCACCGGCCAATGGTGGGCCTCTCGCCGTGCCGACGCAAGATATGGTGCTCGGCATCTATTACCTGACGAAATCCAAGCCCGGCGCCAAGGGCGAGGCCCGAGCTTTCGGCGCCATCGAGGAAGTTCTGCTCGCCCTCGAAGCCGGTGAGGTGGAAATTCTCTCCCCGATCCGGCTGCGTTACACAGGCGAGGTCATTGACCTCACCACCGCGTATGACGACCAAGACGTTCCACACGCCGAGCCGGTGACGCTGAATAAGCAGTTCCTCCAGACGACAGTTGGCCGCGTCATCTTTAACGACCATTTGCCATCGGAAATGCCGTTCATCAACGGCCTCCTGAAGAAAAAGGGAACGCAGCAGCTGGTGCAGTATTGCTACCTGCGATTCGGCCTCGAGCGCACCGTGCAAATGCTCGACAAACTGAAGGAACTCGGCTTCTATTACGCCACACGCGCGGGGATCTCCATCGGCATCAGCGACATGGTCATCCCCGGCGATAAACCGCGCCTGGTCGAAGCCGCGGAGCACGAAGTCGTCAAAGTGCAGCAGCAGTACCTCGACGGCGCCATCACGAACGGCGAACGCTATAACAAGGTCATCGCCATCTGGAGCGATGTAACCGAAAAGGTCGCCGACGAACTGTTCAAGACGCTCGAGGAACAGGACAAACTGGGCACCATGAATCCGATTTACATCATGGCCGACTCTGGCGCCCGTGGCTCAAAACAACAAATCCGGCAGCTTTCCGGGATGCGCGGCCTGATGGCAAAGCCATCGGGCGAGGTCATTGAGTCGCCGATTACCTCGAATTTCCGCGAAGGCCTGGACGTGCTGCAGTACTTCATCTCCACACACGGCGCCCGTAAGGGCTTGGCCGATACGGCGCTAAAGACCGCCGACTCAGGCTACCTGACCCGCCGTCTGGTGGACGTGGCGCAGGACGTCATCATCAACGAATTCGACTGCGGCACGGCAGAAGGGATTTACGTCGAACCCATCCTTGAGGCCGGCGTCGAAGTCGAGCCCTTGCGCGACCGCGTAGTGG
The DNA here is from genome assembly GCA_035934545.1 of Candidatus Acidiferrales bacterium. Taxonomy (GTDB): domain Bacteria; phylum Acidobacteriota; class Terriglobia; order Acidiferrales; family UBA7541; genus DAHUXN01. The sequence continues at coordinate 20,380 of DASYXV010000017.1, read as the reverse complement.
GCCGCGTCTCGCTCGAGAAGATCAAGGACTACGAAGGGAACGTAATCGTTGACGTCAATCAGGAAATCACCGAAGAGCTCGCGAATGCGATTCAAGAAGCGGGCATCGAGCGCGTGAATATCCGTTCGGTGCTCACCTGCGAGTCTCGCCGCGGCGTGTGCGCTCGGTGCTATGGCCGCAACCTGGCGACTGGACGTTTCGTCGAGATGGGCGAAGCCGTCGGAGTCATTGGCGCGCAGTCCATCGGCGAGCCTGGCACACAGCTCACCATGCGCACGTTTCATATCGGCGGCACGGCGACCCGCGTCACTGAACAGTCGAAGGTCGAGGCGAAGAATAACGGCTTCGTGAAATTCATTGACCTCAAGGTGGTCGAGGGTCGCGGCAAGTTGCTGATTTCGATGAACCGTTCCGGACTCATCGCCGTAGTTGATGAGAAGGGGCGCGAGAAGGAGCGCTACCACGTCGTATACGGCGCTCGCCTCAAGGTGGAAGACGGCCAGCCGGTCACGGTCGGTCAGTCCATGGTGGAATGGGACCCGTACACGTTTTCGATTCTTACGGAGACGGGCGGCGACGTCCAGTTCAAGGATCTCCAGCCCGGGCTCACGATCGAAGAACAGGTTGACGAAGTCACGGGCCTCTCGCAGCTTGTCGTTACCCTTCCGCCGGGAGATGAGAAGCACCAGCCAATGATTTTGGTCCGTGATTCCGCCGGCCGCGTCCGCAAAAAGTACCTGATGCCGTCTCGCGCCCACCTGATGGTCGCCGATGGCGATGAGGTTCAGCCGGGAGACGTGCTCGCAAAGATCCCGCGCGAGACCACGAAGACCAAGGACATTACGGGCGGTCTGCCGCGCGTGGTCGAATTGTTCGAGACGCGCAAGCCGAAGGACCCCGCCGTCATCAGCGAAATTGATGGTGTGGTCAAGTACGGCGAGATCGTCAAGGGCATGCGCAAGATTTACGTTGAGAGCGAGGACGGCAAGACCGTCAAGGAATACTCGATCCCTCGCGGCGTCCACATCAACGTGCAGGAAGGAGAGCATGTGCGGGCCGGCGAGCCATTGATTGACGGGCCGCTCAACCCGCATGATTTGCTCGCGGTTCTCGGCGAAAAATTCACGCAGGCGTATCTGGTCAACTCGATCCAAGAGGTCTACCGGTTGCAGGGCGTCAACATTAATGACAAGCACATCGAGACTATCGTCCGGCAGATGATGCGATGGGTGAAGGTCGAGGACGTTGGCGACACCAGCTTCTTGCTCGAGGAACAGGTGGACAAGTTCCGCTTCCGCGAGGAGAACGACCACGTAATCCGCGACGGCGGCAGGCCGGCGACCGGACGTCCGCTGCTTCTTGGCATCACCAAGGCGTCGCTGTCGACGGATTCGTTCATTTCCGCCGCCAGCTTCCAGGAAACCACCCGCGTCCTCACGGAGGCGGCAATCTCCGGAAAGGTGGATTATCTCCGTGGCCTGAAGGAAAACGTCATCATGGGCCGCCTGATTCCGGCCGGGACTGGTCTCGACCGTTATCGCGGTGTCCAGCTGTTGACCGAGGTTACAAAGGAAGAGCCCGTAGTGGAGGAACCGCAACTCACTGCCGAGGAAGCGGCCGCGCTCGATTTCCTGAGAAAGGACACTGACACGGTCGCGGAAGGTTAACCTCTAGAATTCTTCTCACCGGCCAGGGCGCCACCATGCTTGTGCCGCCCTGGCTTCTTACCTCATCTGTTCTTGCTTCATTGGGGCTCTGGAAACTTACTCGCATTACGATTTGTTACGCCCTTGGCTGTTTACCTACAATGATTCTTATCGGCCTTGATACGCTGATTTGCCGGCCGACTTGCTCTCCGGGAGCATTATCATCAGAATATTTAGTCAAGAACGAAAGCCAGAGGGTGACAACCCCTCAAAGTGGGCAGAGATCGAACGCCGAGAGGCTTCCCTCTGGCGAACCAGTCTGCTCCTCTTGGTCCTTCTGGCGCTTACGGTCGTTTACGTCGCCGACAAATCGGTGCGTCCTCTCACTGGCCGTTTCGGAGAACTACCCTACGGCCTCGTCGTCCTCATCGTCCTGTTCGGCCTCTATGTCTGGACACAGAGGCGGGAGATCGCCCGTCTCCGCAACTATCTTCAGGGTTTTGCGGAAGGACAGTCTCGCGGCCCCAGCGACGAACAACTCGAAAAGCTGTTTGAAGTGGTCTCCCGCTCGCAAACCAGCTTCCGGGAATTAATCGACAGCTTCGACCGCATCGCATTCAGCATTTCACTGGATGGACGGATTCAAGTTGTCAACCGGGAGTTCGCGAACATTCTTGCCCTTCCGTTTGCCTCGGTCGTGAATCATCCGATCGAGGAGTTCATATTGGAGCCTGGTCGCGCCGATCTTGAACGGGTGCTGCCCCGCTTCATCGAGAAACGTTCTTGGAACGGAGTATTGCGCGTCCGATGGAAGAAATCTAACGAAGTCCGCTACTACGACTGCACAATCTACGCCGTTGTCAAAGACGGCAGTGTTGTAGGCGCGAGCGGCCTGGCCCGTGACATCTCGTCACAGCGCGAAGCGGAATCGCGATTCACCGACCTCTTCGAGACCCTGCACGAAGGCGTATACATTAGCCAGCCCGATGGCACACTGGTCGACGCCAACCCCGCCCTGGTTCGCACGCTGGGCTACTCGGACAAAGAGGACCTATTTTCCGCGCGGCCGGAAGATCATTTCTTCAATCCTTCGGAGTTTGGTCCATTGCTCGCTGTTCTCGATAGACAAGGGTTTCTCCGGGACCAGGAAATACTCCTGCGCCGCAAGGATGGGGCGTCCATTCCCGTCCTGAATTCATGCGTGGCAATCCGCGATGCTTCAGGGCAGATTGTCCGCATCCAGGGATCCCTTGTGGATATCACTGAACGGCGCCAGATGGAGCGGCGCCTGCGTGAAGAGCAGGAGTTCGTCCGCCGCCTCGTTGCCTGCTTTCCTGACGTCATCGTGGTCCTGGACACCGATGGCCGTTATACCTTCGTGAGCCCCCGCATTCAGGAGCTCCTGGGCTACACGCCCGAGGAATTCGTCGACGGAACACTCGAGGAACGGCCCCATCCCGACGATCGCGACGCTGTGATGAAATTCTTCACAAATTTGGTTTCCGGTAAAACTCCCGTGGGTACTGTCGAGTACCGAACACGCCACAAGGATGGAAGCTGGAGAGTCTTTCGGGCTAACGCAAGCCCGCTTACGGACTCGGAAGAAAGAGTAATTGGCGTCGTCGCTTCCGCTCGCGACGTAACAGAAGCGAAACGGCTTGAGCAGCAGCTTCTGCAGTCGGAAAAACTGGCGGCCATTGGGCAAATGGTTTCTGGAGTCGCACACGAGCTGAACAATCCACTCACGGCCATCATCGGTATCAGCGACCTGTTGCGGGAGCGTGCTCCGGATGATTCTTCCCGGAGACAGACGGAATTGGTCCAAAAACAAGCGCGCAAGGCCGCGGGGCTAGTGCAAGGGTTGCTGATGTTTTCCCGACCTTCCCGCCCCCTCAGTCAGAAGATACGGATCGAGGATCTGATCGACCGCGCGATCGACCTCCGGCGCGGCGTGCTGGATAGTTGCCGCATTGCTATCGCTCTTGAGCACGCCAACGACCTGCCCGCCGTCGACGCGGATCCGAATCAGTTAGCGCAGGTCTTCGTCAATATTCTCTCGAATGCCGAGCAGGGAATATCCTCCGCGCGCAATCATGGCCGAATCGAAATTCATACGGGAGTCTCGGATGGGAAGCTGGAAATCCTGATTGACGACGACGGCCCGGGCATTCCGGCCGAGATTCGCTCGAAGATCTTTGATCCTTTTTTCACGACACGCCGTGCCGGAGGCGGCTCTGGCTTGGGCCTCACGATTTGCCTGGTCATCGTCAAGGAGCATGGGGGCAGCATCGAGGCTCAGTCCTCGCCTTTAGGCGGCGCTCGGTTGCGCATTTTGTTGCCAGCGTCAAAGTTTCATGCAGTTCTACACTCGGGCACGGCTTCTCCCCAACGGCGCGAAGGCTTGAAAGGCCGTTCCATCCTCGTTGTGGATGATGAGGAAGATATTCGCGATTTGGTCTCGGAAGGCCTCGGCGCTCGTGGTGCCATAGTCGACACCGCACGGAACGCGGATGAAGCGTGGAATCGATTGTCAGCGAAATCCTACGACGGTGTCATCTGCGATTTCAATTTGACGGGCATGGGTGGACTCGAATTATTCGATCGAGTCTTGCAACGCGATGCTCACGGAGCCCCTCGATTCCTTTTCATTACCGGTGAGCTGCTAGATCTGGGCCAAGTCTCTTCGTTGGAAAGAAAAGGCGCCCGTGCCTTGCAGAAGCCGTTTCAAGTATCCGAATTAGCGGCAGCGCTTGAAAAGTTCTTCGCGGACTTGGATTCCCGCCCGATGTAGTTGCGGCCGAGAGCGGCATTCACTTCGGGCTTTTCGTCGCCGCAGCGCCCTGCCGATCAACGCCAAAATCCCACACCATTAAGTTCATTCCTTCTTTTGGCGTTGATTCGGCGATCGCATACTCCCCCGGCTTGAGAGACTCTCCCAGAGTGAAACGATAGACTCCTTTGGCCACAGGCCATTCCTGCGTCAGGATCTCTTTTCGCTTCTCCTTCTGCTGGTAAAAGAGTGTGTCGATGTTCTCAATTTGGCGGCTCTTTCCCTTAACGCGGACCGCAATCAGCTCGACTTCTGGCTTGATGGGATCCGTGGTTCGCAGATAGAACTCCGGCCTCGCATTGGTTACCCGGAAACTCGCCCGAGGCCCTTTCAGGACTACCGTGTTCCGCAAAGGGATAATGGGTATCGGAGAAAGCACCTGCTCCAAGACTCTCCCTTTGTTCAGTTTGCTGGATGCTTCCGATTGGCTGAGGGGAAAAATGGATTTGCCATCGAGAAGAAAGATTCCCTCGCCGGGCGGCAGAAAGACGTGCGGAGCCACTTCGAGGCTTGCGTCAACATCAACGGCCATGGCCTTCGCTTCCGCTTCTTCTTTCTTGACTCTTCCAACTAATTGAGCTTGTTGTTCAAGTTCGGCTGCCTCGGCCCTTTTCGTGGCGTCCCAATCAATCATCGCAGCCGGTACTTGTTCCCAATCCGACCGCTCCATGCTGTAATACCGGACCCTGTCCCCCTTGATTTCATAGCTCTTGACGACGAGTATGCTGCCGTCCTTCATCACCAGCTTCTTTCCTCTCGGAAGGTTTGCGTTTGTCTCTTGTTGTTGACTCGCCCCAGGCTGTTCTTGAGCTTCCTGGGCAGACACGGCCGGAGGGGCCCCCACCATCCAGGCGAAGACACAACTGGAGACCAAAAAGTTAGTCCAATGCCACAATCGGCTGGATCTTGCGCTCATCCTTGTTTCTTTCTCAATGAAAAGGTCACTGTACTCTGAGATGCAGATTTGGCGAAACGCGTTTGACAGGACACTACTGCATATTACGAGCGAGCCAAGCACAACTCCCACGATAGGACAATTCAGCAAGCGTATTCGGGCACACTCAGTAGGCAGGAACTATTGGGGGATCTGCCGCTCTTGGGCAAATTCACCGTTCTTTACAGCATTAGTGTTGGCAGCGTGGGTAGAGAACGTTGAGGATCATCAAATCGGAGTTCGTGAATAACCACTTTTCAGCTTCCGCTCCGGCAGCCTCAGCCGCTCGAATGAGCGAACCCAAGTGCTTGCTTCGGGCCAAATTCCGCAGATGTTCCAGGCAAATCCCTGTTAGGCTGGAAACTTCATCTTCCGTAAAAAGCTTTTGACCAGACCGAATCTTTACCACAGCTTACAGCCTCCGAAAACCTCGTGATAGCCCCCTAAACCTCATCAACTACTCTGAGCAATATTGATGCCAAAATGAGACAGGAATCTCGTTTCCACTTTGATCAGCCTAAGCCTTTAAAAATCTTCCAGTTTTTGCACACTCGTAGGAGTGTAAGGACGATGGCCTACTTTCTAATCCACAGTTCCACGGGAAACAAATGTGCCAATCTTCCCTATGTTTTAGCGTATTAGACTATGGTTTTTGGTATCGCTTGCGTGCTCACTTGGATGAGCGACTTCTAGGCAATCGCCTGGCTGACACGCTCGAAGGCACAGGCAAGTTGTAAGACCCTGGCCTCTGCGAAGTGTGGGCCGAGGATCTGAAGCCCGATGGGAAGACCGCCACGTGTTACGCCGCAGGGGACAGAGATGCCTGGGATGCCTGCCAAAGACCCTGTAACCGTATAAATATCAGCAAGATACATGCTCAGCGGATCGTTGGTTCGCTCGCCTAACCGAAACGCGGGCGATGGAGAGGTAGGGGTCACAATGGCATCGACTTTTTCAAATGCCTGCGCGAAATCGCGGGCAATCAAGGATCGCACCTTCTGTGCTCTCAAATAGTATGCATCGTAATATCCGCTCGATAGAGCATAAGTGCCCAGCATGATTCTGCGTTTCACCTCCGGGCCGAACCCTTTGCCGCGCGTTTTCTTGTACATTTCCCGCAGGGAGCCCGATTCTGTTCGCAGGCCGTATCGCACGCCGTCGAATCGCGCTAGGTTTGAGCTCGCTTCGGCCGTCGCAACGATGTAATAGGTGGCAATCGCATAGTCCGTGTGTGGCATGCGCAGCTCAGTCAACTTGCAGCCAAGCGATTCGAGCCGCTTTATTCCCTCTTCGACGTGCTTCCGCACCTCCGTATCCATTCCTTCGCCGAAATACTCTTTCGGGATGCCGATGCGCATGCCGCCGACAGGTTTTTCGACTTCCGCAGCGTAGTCCGGCTTTGGCACATCCGCGGATGTCTCGTCGTTTTGATCCCGGCCTGCAATGACGCCGAGAATCAATGCCGCGTCGCGTACCGATGTCGCAAATGGCCCTATCCGGTCGAGGGACGACGCAAATGCAATCAGGCCGTAGCGCGAAACCCGGCCGTACGTTGGCATCATGGCAGGTATGCCGCAGAGGGCTCCTGGCTGGCGCACCGAGCCGCCTGTATCAGTCCCAAGCGCTCCGACGGCCAGCCCCGCAGCGACGGCGGCTGCTGAGCCTCCGCTCGATCCGCCGGGCACGCGGTCCGGCGCTACCGGATTATGCACCGGTCCATAAGCCGAGTTTTCGTTCGAGCTTCCCATGGCAAACTCATCGCAGTTTGTCTTACCGAGGATGATTGCGCCGGCGCTTTCCAACCTCTCAACCGCAGTTGCGTCGTAAGGAGGGACGTAATGTTCAAGAATCTTGGAGCCACATGTAGTGCGCACGCCCTTTGTGCTGATCACGTCCTTGATCGCCATCGGCACGCCTGCAAGAGGCGGCAAATTCTCGCCTCGCGACCGCATGGCATCCATGCGGTCCGCTTGTGTGTAGGCTCGCTCGGGAGACAATGCGAGAAAGGCATTCAATTCCGGATTGCGTTTTTCAATACGGGAATAGAATTCTTTTGTGAGTTCGCGCGCCGAAATCTGTTTTTCCTCTAGCGCTTTGCGGATCGAGCTGACGCTCCAATGATTTGCCGCGCTCACCGTTCAATGACCCTGGGAACACGGAAATAAGGCTTCTTGGATTCCGGCGCCTGTTCGAGGATCAAGGAAGCGACGTTCGACGGCCGCACTGCATCGTCACGAAGCGCCGGATAGAGACCTGCGTTGGCTTGCAAAATCTGCGCTATGGGTTCGATTCCGGAGACGTCGAGTTTTTTCAGCTTGTCGATATAGCTCAGGATTGAATCGAGCTGCGTGCGGAGAGATTCGACTTCCGCCTCGCTGAGTTCCAAATGCGCCAGCTCAGCGACGCGTAGAACATCCTCCTTAGTGATCTTCATGGTGTCTTGTATTTCTTCCGCGGATGAAGGGAGTGTGCTGATTGTCTTCCTCGTAAGAGAGTCGCCCTGCGTGCCGTGGCGCCTCTTCGACGCGGAGCCGGTGAACAAGGGTCCGGCCCCACGCACGATTGACGCGCTCGCAGATTGTTGCTCCCATCGAATCGACTTGACGCTTCCACGCCGCGGAATTCGCCTGAATGTGGAAGACCCCATCGAGGAGCGACACTGGCCGCGTGTGTCCGGCAACGCGTTCACCTGCGATCATCGGCCAATTTGCAGCTAGCCAGGCAGGTGCGGCCGCCGGATCCTTCAGCTTCCGGAACGCTGTCTTGAGAATGTCTCTCGCTTGTTCCATGGAATTCGTAATTCTAGCATACGCCGGCCGTCGCTCCCTCCGCAGTGGGAAAGCTCGAACGGATCAATTTGGGCTCCAGTGAAATGTGGCTAAGCCAGGCCGAGTCTATCTGCGATGGACCGCATGGCTTCGATGCAGAAACTAATGTGCTGATCGAGCGTAATGCCGAGCTCCTCAGCGCCGTGTCGTACGTCGTCGCGGCTGACTCCCCTCGCGAATGCCTTGTCTTTCAGCTTCTTGATGACGGAGGCCGTCTCAACCTCAGCGATTTTCTTGCTCGGTTTGATCAATGCGCACGCGGTCAGAAAGCCAGCAAGTTCGTCACAAGCAAATAAGGTGTGATCCAGCGCCGATTCGCGGGAGACGCCCGAGTAATCGGCATGAGCAAGAATTGCATGGATCATCTCTTCCGGATAGCCGTGCGCGCGGAGGATCTTTGAACCCTCCGCCGGGTGTTCTCTATCCGCCTGATGCTCCGCGTTGGGCCAGCGCTCGTAGTCGAAATCATGGAGCAGCGCCGCGATACCCCACAATTCTTCATCCGCGCATTGCTTTCGCGCGTAAGCGCGGACGCAGGCCTCTACGGCTAGGGCATGCTTGCGCAGATTCTCGCTTTGTGTGTACTCGCACAGCAATTTCCAAGCTTCGTCCCGGCTCAGCAGACTCCCCACGTTCATTCCTCCACAGTGAAAAGCACACTAGCCTATCAAATTCGATTCCGATCTGCTCGCCTTGGGGCTGCTTCACGGAAAATTTTGCCTTGACGCATCATGGGTTTAAAATGATGTCGCAGTTGTGGGTGAACTCAAAAAAGACTTGACTCAGGCCAGCAGGGTGTAGAGAATGTCGCTCGCGCCAGTTTCTGCCTTCCCCTTGTGAGACGTTCCTCCCCTTCGCACTGCCGGAAAAGTCTGCGAGGAAGACCTTTGGGAGAGAAGAAAGTGCAGGAAGCTAGCTCAGACATGGATCGGGAAGTCGTCCGTTGCAATGTCTGCGGACTTGTGCAATACCGCACACGCACGGATAACTGTCGCCGTTGCTTGCGCTTGTTGCCGTCGAAGGTGACGTTTGTGATTCCCACACCTTCGCCTCAAGACATGCCAGGCGACGACAGGCAATTGTTCGAGGACTGGCCGAACCGCGAAACCGTGGAGAACATCGGTCAGCGGATTCGGCAATTGCGTGAGTCTCGCGGCATGACGCAGAGTCAGCTACAGGCACGCTCACGCGTCTCGCGATCCTATCTCTCGCGCATCGAGAGCGGCCAGATGACACCCAGCCTCGGCACGCTCGAGAAGATCGCCGAAGCACTCGGTGTCGGCCTGAACCGTTTCTTCGTGCCGGAATCGACGGGACAGACGCTGCTGGAGGACCCGTTCATCCAGGGATTGCGGCCGTTCCTGCGCCAGCTCGACTGGGCGCAGTGGCAGTCCATCCTGAAACGCTTGCAAGCGATCAGCGACCACGTCAGCAGCAACGTGGTGCGCGCGCCGGTGCACCAGCCACAGCCGATGCACCCGGCTCAGCAAACAAAGCTGCCTCAGCTGTCGTCGCGAAGACACGGACCGACGATGGCGACGGCACATCGCTGAAAGCTGCAAAGGGCGGCAAAATCCGCCGGAGCGCCGGCCAACCCGGCCGGCGCTCGAAGTTCTTCCATCTCTTTTTCGTAACGAGCCTGCCTTCCCCGAAATATTCTTCCGAATCATCCTAAAAGAACCGAACTTTCACGTCTGGTTTGTTGTAGAGATGCACGCTGTCGATGAAGCGCACCTGGCGTTCCCCATAGTTCATCACGAGGGAGTGGGTCCGGATGCCTTCGCCGAAAAACCGCACGCCGTTCAACAGACTTCCAGCCGTCACTCCGGTGCACGCGAAAATGATTTTCTTGCCGGGGGCGAGGTCTTCGGTGCGATAAATCCTCTTGGGATCCTTCACTCCCATTTGCGCCAGCCGCTCCTCGTGCTCGCGTTTTGAAACGACAAGCCGCGCAAGAATTTCGCCATTCAGGCAGCGCAGCGCCGCCGCCGTGAGCACTCCTTCCGGCGCGCCTCCAGTTCCCATCACAGCATGGACTCCGGACCCGAGCACCGCTGCCGCGATTCCTGCGGAAAGATCTCCGTCGCTGATAAGGCGAATGCGGGCTCCCGTTTGGCGGATATCGCTAATTAATTTTTCGTGGCGAGGGCGATCGAGAACGATGACAACCAAATCTTCGATTTTGCGATTGAGGCGTTCCGCAATCGCCTCCAGATTTCGCTTCACAGGAGCATCGAGTTCGACGGCGCCTTTGCAGGTAGGGCCGACGATGATTTTCTCCATGTAGAGGTCCGGTGCATGGAGCAGGCCGCCTTTATCGCTGGCTGCGAGAACCGTGATTGCGTTCGGCTCGCCAGTGGCGCAGAGATTCGTGCCTTCGAGCGGGTCCACGGCGATGTCGACGTGAGGGAATTCGCCGTCGGCTTGCTTCGCGCCAAGGCCTACTTTTTCGCCGATATAGAGCATAGGCGCTTCGTCTCGTTCGCCTTCGCCGATGACGATGGTGCCGTGCATGCCCACGGTATCCATTTCGCGGCGCATGGCCTCGACGGCAACGGCATCGGCCTTGTGGCGGTCGCCGAGGCCCATGGTGTGCGCAGCGGCGATGGCGGCCTGCTCGACGACGCGCAAAAATTCGAGGCTGAGTTTACTTTCCATGCTTGCTCCAATATTTTGCAAACGGGCGCGAGCGCATCAAGGCACCGCCTGAATCACGGAATTGACGAGGAACGGGTCCTGAAAATCGGTGCGGTCTCCGGCTTTCTTGCCTTTCACGGGCAGCAGGCGGGCCGAAAGCGGCTTGTGCCATTTGTAAGCGAGGCTGGCGACTTCGAATGTAGCTTTGATTTTCTGGAGCGTCGCGAGGGTGACGGCGACCTGGTCTTGATAATGCGCGGGATCGAGATTGATGAAGGCGGTGAGCGCGCGGATTTTGGGGCGGCTCATATCAGTGGATTGTGCAAGCAACCGAGGCGCGATTGCGACAATCAACCCCGCCAAGAGGGCAAGGAACCCCGCTCCTCGCAATGTCCTGAACTTTCGCCGAATTTGCATGGATTTCATTCAAACGCCGCGATTCCGGTGATGCGTTCGCCGATGATGAGCTTGTGGATGTCGTTCGTGCCCTCGTAAGTGTAGACAGATTCGAGATTGTTCATGTGGCGCATGATGCAGTAGTCGTCCACGATGCCATTGGCGCCGAGAAGTTCGCGCGCCTTGCGCGCGGTATCGAGGGCGATGGCGACATTGTTCATTTTCATCATGGAAATGTGCGAGGGATGAGCGCGATTTTGGTCCTTCAGCCGGCCGACCTGGAGCGCAAGGAATTGCGCCTTGGTGATTTCCGTAATCATCCAGACGAGTTTTTCCTGCACGAGCTGGTGCGAGGCAATGGGCTTGTTGCTGAATTGCTTGCGTTCCTTCGTATAGCGCAGAGCCGTATCGTAGCAGGCCATGGCCGCGCCGATGGCGCCCCAGCCGATGCCGTAGCGAGCCTGATTGAGACAGGAAAGCGGGCCGCGGAGGCCGGAGACTTCAGGAAGGATATTGTCGGCAGGGATTTTGCAGTCGGACATCGAAAGGCCGGAGGTCACGGAAGCGCGAAGGGACCACTTACCGTGGACATCCCAGGCTTTGAAGCCCGGCGTGCCCTTCTCGACGAGGAAGCCGCGAATCTTGTCGTCTTCCGTTTTCGCCCAGACGACGGCGACATCGGAGAGCGAGCCATTGGTGATCCACATTTTTTCGCCGTTGAGGACATAGCTGTCGCCCTTGCGAACGGCGCGCGTAAGCATGCCGCCCGGGTTTGAGCCGAATTGTGGCTCGGTGAGGCCAAAACAGCCGATCGCTTTTCCCGAGGCAAGGAGTGGAAGCCATTTATCCTTCTGCGCCGCTGAGCCAAAAGAATAAATGGGATACATCACCAGAGCCGATTGGACTGAGGCGAAGCTGCGCAGGCCGGAGTCGCCTCGCTCGAGTTCCTGCATGACGAGGCCGTATTCCACATTGGACATGCCCGCGCAGCCATAACCTTTGAGATTCGCGCCGAAAAATCCGAGTTCGGCGATTTGCGGGAGGAGCTGCATGGGGAACTTGGCGTCGCGGTTGTATTGCTCGATGATGGGCAGGACCTCATCATCAACGAACTTGCGCGCGGTCTGGCGGGCGAGCTTTTCCTCGTCGGACAGCAGTGAATCGAAGTCGAGGAAATCGACCCCGGAAAATGCGGGCATCCGGCTTCTCCTTTGGCTCGGAAACGGGCGAGACAGGATAGCACCCCGCTGGCGGCGAACGGAATACTTCAGATTGGCCATGTCTTAGCTCCATAATTCCGTCACCTCTTAACGGCAACGTGAAAATGTCACCCCATGAGACAGGAGACATTCACGTTGAGTCAAAAGGAATTGCAAAGAGTGAGCGTAATCAGCGCCTGCATCAAGGGAGAGATGGCGTGTGCCAGAGCCACCGGACTCCTGTGTCTGAGCGTGCGCCAAATGAAACGCTTGCAGAAGCGTCTGCGCGAAGACTGCCAGGCGGCTCTGGCTCACGCCAACCGCGGCCGGCCCAGTCCCCGCCGCCTGCTGCGTAGCAACGGTCTCGCTTCGCCGCGAAAACGCCGTGCTCCCGCTCATCGCCAGCGCCGCATACAGCCTGCTTCGCCCGGCTTCTTTCCATCTTTGTGGATCGTACCTTTTTATCTTGAGCGAAGCCGAAGGGTCACAGATCCTGAGCTTGCCGAAGGGCAGCTACGACATAAGAGGCGTCGCCTCTCTCTCTTCCCTTCGCTTGCCCAGAGAGAAATCGAACGGCGCGCGCCAAACGGGGCCGCCCAGGTCGACGGCTAGTCGAGCCTGGGGGATCGGTGCGGCGGGTTTATCCCGCCAGCTTCGCCGCGTCCAGCCCCTGAGGTCAAAATTCGTTTTCTGAAATCGCAGCCAGTTTGAGGAGGTGTTTGAGCAGCCCGATCTTGAGGGGTTGATTGCCGTGTATCGGAACGGAGAGGCGAACGATGCTGCCTTATTTTCCGTATATGTGATGGCTGCCATGCACGCGAAGCAATTTCCAGCCCTGCCGCTCCAGCACGGCAGCAAGAGTCTTGCCGGAAACCGATTTCATACCGCGATTTCTAGGACTTGGTCCTTACCCGTGGACTTGGGCTTCTCCACGTCAACCGACAGGCATCCTTCCACCGCTTCATAGAGGTTCTTCAGCAATTCCTCAAATGTTTCCCCCTGCGTCGCGCACCCGGGAATCGCCGGAACCTCCGCCCAACAGCCGCCTTCTTCCGCTTGGTGAACCACTACCTTGATTTTCATGATTGCTCCGTGAAGCCATTATACCGAACTTGCCTCACTTTTAACCGCAATCCACTTCCCCGATTAACACGGAAATCGGATACGTCCGGTAATCCGACTTATCAGGACCTAGGTTTTCGTCTTGACAGTCTGCTCAACGACTACGGCGGGGTGGTGCGTGAGGCGGTCTTCACACGGGTTGCGCATTTCCAGAGGTACAAGCACTTCAGGGAACGCTGTTTCCGAGTCATTGCGGACGTGCCTGGTACCGCCTGAACAGTCATTGTGGCAACGTCGGAGACGATATAGGGTGGATCATTGATAGCAGTGTAGGTTCCTGCCGCGGAGAAAGCGCCCGGAGCAAAAACCCAGCCATAAATCTTACCGTCGGCATCGGTGAAACGGACGGAGTCAGCGGCCACAATAAAAGGCACGCTCCCTTTTGGGAAGAATTGCACAGATGTTCCAGACTGTGTGCAGTTCATGCAAGAGTCGAGTTGGGACGTCGAAAGACTGATCCGGGAAGTAATAAAATTCGGCGCTGTGAATTGAAAACTGTCGGCGTGTTGTTGACCAGCAATCGGAAATGTGAGTCCGGCAACGGTGTAGACAACCTTGAAGTTCGGATCCCCGCGTGGGGCAGTCGGCAAGTGTGGAGACTCAGCAGAAATGTATTCGGCAAGTTCGCGCTCCGCCGCCCCGTTGTGTTGCTTTTTCTCCCTGTCGCCAGCGGGAATGGAGAGGCTTTTGCCAATCGGTGAATCGGATATGGCAATGGTTATTGTGTGACCGATGCTCGGCACATCATCCTTTATGGGACTGTACAGAACATTGAACTGGTGTGCGTATTCCATTCCTAACGTATAGACACCTGCGGGGAACTCCGACAATTGGTCCAACCTGAATAGCAGGACCCCGTCTGAGGAGCCATAGTGGCCTCCCATTGAGCGAACGTTCTTGAGCTCGAACCTCTGCCCTGATTTTATGTTTTTCAGCACAATGCGCCCTGTAATGACCACAGCGCCTCGGTCGTTGAAAGCCCTCGTGGAGTAAAAACGGATGACGAAGGTAATTTGATTGTCGGGCGGCTGCGCGCACCCGCCTTCGGGGGCGAGCTCAATAATGCTGGCAACGGGTCCGCTGGACGGGTGGAGGCTTTGGTATAGTTCGTCGCTAACTTCGAGGAAGGCTTGCTCGATTGCAAACCGGAGTTCCGGCGAATGCGTCTTCCAATAAACACGCCGGATATCCGCTACATTGGTCGGATCATTGAGGTCGAGAAACTGCAGGCTGAGGGCTCGCAGGTCAGGATCCTCGCCCGGATTATCGAGAATCGCTTTCCCCGTTGTCACGATTTCATCGGCTGAAGAAGCCAACCAATCGTTGTCAATCGGAAGAGGTTTATAAGGGCCTGAGTGAGGACCGCTGTGAAAGGAGCTGAGGTTCAAGAGAATCTGTAATGACGCAATCCTCAGTGGTGCGTCCCGCTTTCTGTCGCCCATGGTTTGTATCAAGAACTTGACCCGAGCGATCGTGGCACCCTTGTTTGTACTGCCGGACTCCTGCGCGACTGGGAAGGGGACGGCGCCCCGGTCCAGATGCCAGACTCTGAGCGAGAGTTCCGGATCGTTTAGGGAACGAATCTTCTGGACGATGTCTGAGGCTATGGCATCGTACCTTTCCACTGTGCATGTCTCCGGAAAGCGGGGTCGCGAGGCAAGCAGCTTTGTCAGGGCGGGGACATCGGCGACCCTTGTGGGCTGATCCAAGAAGGTGCGGATGGGGATTACAGATTTCACGGTCGCAGCAATCCGGGCCTTCACCTCTTGAAGTGATGGAAGAGCTAGGTCATCTTTCTCCGTCGGAACTTGGTGCTCTATGAAAAAGCTATATCCTTGCGCCACGTAAGGACCGGGATTGTTCTGCTGAAAATACTCGTGAACGTGTCCGTACTCGTCGATCAGATAGACCCCGGATGGCGGCACTGCAAACGGAGACTTGGCGGCGTCCTGATGAAAAAAATCGTATTGGCGAGGACGCCGATCGAGAAACAAAATAACCTTCTGTCCGTCGTTCAGCGGCTGAAAGAACATCAGAAACGGCGCAAGCGCGTCTAGCTTCTCCCCAGGCCGGAGAGAGCCATACAACGCTTCCGTAACCGTGGCGGTGAAATTGCCGTGGGCGTCTTTGGATATGTCAGCGAGGACGATGTCAGTGCTCATGTAAACCAGAGAATCCAAATCGTAGTGTGGCAAGTCCATCGCTAGGCCGCGTGCGGGCAGAAACAGAATCAAGAGAGCAAGAACACATCGCTGGGAATAAGCGCGGATATGCATCGAGATGCACGCCCTGGACATGAGATTCACAGTCCCACTATAGGGATGTATTGTCGGCCGCTCGGAAGTAATGGCATAGGCCCTCATAAACGCGCTAATCGAAAACTGACTCACTGCCATTGTAAGCCACGCTGCGACCCTCCGGTTCTAGTACCCCCCGCATTGTTATTCCTCTTGACAACAAGCCCGACCTGATATAGCATGTTATGAGTGCGTGGCCGGCGTTCCTACATGGCCCCACGGCCCTCCGCTTTTGCGCTGCACCTAAAACTAAATAACTGAGGAGCTTACGATGGCAACCACCCGCATTGCCACCCAGCCGAGGGTGTCCCGTTCGAAAAAATCGGCAAATTCCCCCCATGAAGTCCAGCCCGAAGTCCAGGCCAATGACCCCGTTCTCGCCCAGGCCCGCGCTGTGGCCGACACAATCCGCCAGCTTGAACGCGGCCGCATTCCCCGCGACCTCCCCAAGCTGCCTTTGTTCTCGGACGACGCATCTTCGCCAGCTCCGCCTCCCGAGCGGCCGAAGATCCCGAGCAAAGTCGAGGGGCGCAAACCTAGTCCCCGCCAATCGGGCGCAGCAACTCCTCCCGATCTTGCTCGTCATCGCCGCAAATGCGTCGTCTGCAATCATGCAGATCGCGAGGAAATCGAGGAGCAATTCATCCAGTGGCGCCACCCGGGCGACATCGCAAATGACTTTCAGATTGAAGAAGCGCGCTATATTCGCCGTCACGCCCAGGCCGTCGGCCTCTATGCCCGCCGCCGCGAGAACTATCTCTTCACTCTCGAAAATCTCCTCGAACGCGGCGACGAAATCGAGCTTACCGCCGCGGCCTATATCAAAGCTGTCCGCGCCTATGCCTGCATGTGCGACACCGTCCGGTGGACCGAGCCCGCCATCCGCGTCATTGGCCTCCGCGACTCATCCTCCCGCGAGTCAGGCGCTACTGGCCCTGAGCCAGAAACAACGCATTCAACGAACACCCTCGCACAAGCTGAACGAATCGTCGGCCAAACAACTACCACCCTGCCGCCTGCTCGCAGTGGCGAGGGGGCGGTTGCTGATAACGAGGGAACTTCTCCCGACAACGCTCTTTGTGGGTCGGGGCTTGAGCCCCGACATCCAGAGCGTACGCGCAATGACTTCCTTTTGCGCGCTTCATCCGCGCAAGGTAGTCGCTCCGGTAATGCCGAGGAGCCCTCCTTGCCCCATACGGTTCCTGACAACAGTGCGTCCCCTGCGCTTCAAGCTTCCACCGACGAATCGCCCGTCACGAATCACGCCGCGCAAAACTTGGGTGCAGGCATTAGTCCAACCTCTGACATCCAACCTCCAATTTCTAGCACTTCTAATCGTCCCTCTCCGCGATTAGAAACCGGACTAAGTAATAGAAAACAAAGGAAGGAGGCGAGTTCTAATCGTCCCTAATTCGCAATATAAAATTTCGGCTTTTCGGAAAACTCGCGTGCTGTTGCAAACGCCAGACGTCCAGCGCAGATTGACGAGGCGGGCGAGGAAAAACGCGGCGGCGGCGGCGAGGCCGCCGACGAGCGCCCGAATCTCGTTGGTTCCACGCCCGAAATCACCGGGGGAAACTTCGGATTGCGCGGGCAACGCGGCGGTGAGAGAATCATCGAATATAAGAGGTATTCGGCGCAGGAGGTTGAGCATGAAAGCGAAATGGGTTTTGGTGGTGGCGGCAGCGGCTCTGGCGGCGATGCCGGCACTGGCGCAAATGAACGCGAGAGTCAACGGCAAGATCTCCGGCGACTACATGGAATTTCGCAACGCGGACGTTTACACCGGGCCGTGCTTCGCGAATTCCGAAGTCGGCCTGACGGGGCAGGACGCAGTCCTCGCCTGGCACGTGGCCGATGGCGAATGGGGCGGCGTGCCGCTCGCGGGGCTGAGCGTCGCGGCCGTGGTCCGCGCCAATGCCACGCTCGGCGATCCCTATGGCCATCCTCTTCCGGCGAAGGCCGTGATTTTCGTGGACGAGCGCGCGAGTGACGCGCAGCGCGCCGCGCTGCTGAATTTCGCGCAGTCGCAAACCGGCGGCCTGCTGAATAGCGTGGTCGCGATCGCGCCCGCGCCGATTTCGTTTGCCGTGGACTCGGGCCGCATGGGTTTTGCGTCGCTCGCCGTGGGCAACGTGGTGAGACTTTCGACGCGCGCCCTCGTGATGACAGACATGATTTGCCACAACGAGGAAGTCTATTATCAGCCGCTCGCCGCGCACCTGGCGCACGCGATGCCCGCGGTCGAACGGGAAAGCAGCTACCAGGGCGATTCGCTCGGCGTCACGTGGAATGAGTCCGGGCGGCGCAGCTCGTTCGTCGGCAAATTCGCGGAATAATTTTTTCTCCTGTCTCCGAAAGGGAAAGGGCCTGACTGATCCCCCAGGCTCGACTAACCGTCGACCTGGGGGCCCCATCAGCAGCGGGCCTTTTTTGTTGCGCGGAAACGATTCGCTCGTCAGAATCATCCAATCGAAATGCAGCACTGATTCTCGATTAGGAGCTCGGAATGATTCGTAAGACTTCGCCATTCATATTCGTGGCATTCAGTTTCGCGTACTGCTTCAGCGCGTTGTGCTTCACCGCTTCCGCATCCGCGCAGGACTATAAAGCCGCCGCCAGCAACTCGCCCGCGCCGGCTGAGCTTTCCGCCGACGTTCGCGCCACGCTCGCCGACGGCTCGATCAACGTCACCGGCCCGAGCGGGCCTTACTGCGAGATCTGGCTGCGCAAGGACATTCCCGCGGCGGCTTCGCCCAATGCGGCCCTCGGCGTCACTTACGGCACGCTTGGCGGCGGCTCACTCTTCGGCGCGATCCACTTCGACAGGGACGTGAAAGACTTCCGCAACCAGTCCATCAAGCTCGGAACGTACACGTTGCGCTACGGCCTTCAGCCCGTGGATGGCAATCACCAGGGCGTCTCCGATTACCGCGACTACTTCCTTCTCGGCCCGCCCTCCTCCGACACCTCCACCGCGAACCTTGCCGACAATGACATGTACGCGATGAGCCGCAAGGCTTCCGGCGCGGGGCATCCTTCCGTGTGGAGCCTTGTGCCGGCCGATAGCGCGCCGGCTTCTTTGCCCGGGGTGGTGCACGACACGAGCAATAATTTTTGGGTCGTATACTTCAAAACGCCAGGCGGCGTGAAGATGGGGCTGATTGTCTTCGGCCACGCGGAACAACCGTGAGCGATTGTTCTGACCGATGAGATCGTTCGCTTGATCACGCGACAAGATGCGTGCAGGATGAAACGCTGATGTACGTCTGCCGGAAGTGCCAGCAGCCAATCAATTCCGCGAGCGAGGTGTGTCCTTATTGCGGAGCGGAGCAAAATCCGCCGGTTACAGATTCCACACCGAAGCCGACGAAAAAGCGCAGCGCGTCCCGAGTTGCAATCCTGTTCGTGATCGCGATTGCGGGAGTCTGGGGGATCATCTGGTTCGCAACGCCCATGCGAATGGGAGATTCACAGCCCGACGCGGAGAAGGCTGCCGCCGAATCGCTGCGCGCAGTGCAGAAAGAACTGGCGGCGTATGCGAATGGCGCCGGAACTTTTCCGCAGACGCTTGAGACGCTGGGCGGCCCCGCGCGGGATTCAGCACGCGAGGCAATGACGGGCGGATATTCGCTCCGATACGCGCCGGGGCAGACTGATGCCAGCGGAAACGTGCGGGCGTACAGCTTGGTTGCGATGCCGCGGTACTACGGATACCGGAGTTTTTTCACGGATCAAACAGGCGTGATCCGCGCGACGCGAGAGAACCGGGCGGCGACGGCTCAAGACGCGCCGATTTGAAGGGCTGACAAATTGGATTGAGCATGGTTCGCTTGAAAAAGAATCGCCGCGAAGAGATCACCCGGCTTCGAGCGACCTCTTCGCGGCGACAATCTGCGCCAGTAAAATAGCGATTAACGGCGGCGCGACTTTTCCTTTCGGCCCGCCTTTGATTTCTTCTTCGCAGCTTTCTTCTTCGGGCGCGACTTCCTGGCCTTCTTCGCTTTGGGCTTTTTCGCCTTCTTTGCCTTCCTGGGCTTGGGTCTCGAAGCGGGCTTCGCCGGGCCGCGCGCAGGAGCAGAACTCGGCGCCACTTCCTCGGCCTCATCGGCAGGCTCAGCCTCGATGACCGTGATCTCCTCTTCGATTACTTCTTCGCCCTCGTCGCCCTGCTCGCCCTCTTCCGCTTCTTCTTCCTCTTCCAAGCCAGGCAGTTCGTCGTTTTCTTCGTCGTCGTGAAATTTGGCGTCGAACATGATTTCCTCCACGGGATTAACGGCTAGGCGGCAGCAGAACGCCCACAAAAGTTTTAATCGCAGTCCGAGAAGTTTGTCAAGGCGCAAAAGATTTGGGTCGTGCGCTAATGATGCGTTGCTCGAAACTCGAAAAATTGGGAGCATCCCGAAGGATGCCCCCAATAGTTCATTCGCTTAATGTGCGAATGGCTGCCAGCAACCCGAAGAGCAGCGAGAGTTTCTGGATAGCATCCCA
>DASYXV010000013.1:0-6570 GCA_035934545.1 Candidatus Acidiferrales bacterium | reverse complement strand
CAAGCCTCTCGACATAAGCCAACAATTTTGGGAGGTCGTCTGGGGCCACCCGCAAGGATATGTCGCCGAAGGGCGGGGCATCGCTCGTCTGCATCGTAATGCTGGAAGAAACCACCTCGCACCGTATCGTTGCGCAGAAGGAGGTCGCCGACCCCCACGATTTCTGGAGTTGCGACTCCGGCGTGATGATTTCAATCTTTTGGCGCTCCGCTATATAACGTTGGGGAGAGGCAGCGGACGCGGAAAACCTGAGCATCAGTGCAGATTGGGCCGGGCTTTCCACCATCTTTTTTTCACAACCGGTCGCACACAGCACGAAGGCTGCAATAGTCAGGACAACCAATTTCCGATTCATGGCTCCTCCGCTTTAGTACTCAACGTCTGCAGCGCTCCCCAGAGGCGCACCTACCCGTAGTACTGAAAATCCCTCCAAAATTCCGGCCAGCTCTGTTTCAAACCTCGGCACACAAAAATGTCGGGATGGTCGCGCGTCTCTTCGTTTTCCACGCCGAACCGGTTCCACGTATGCCCCGCCACCCGGCACGCATTGAAATTGCTCTGCACGAAATGGGAAGACAGCCCTACAACAATCAGCGTTTCCGGAGGAGGCTCGCCATACCCGCGCAGCCAAAATGAGTTGATCCCGCTGATTGCGGCTGGCAAGCCGTAGCCCGGCCCATAGAGATCGATGGCACCCGCTTCGCCGTAATTTCCCGCCAGGATGCCCAGATGCGCGCGCTCCTGCTCCGGCAGCGAATCGCGAATCTTCGCCACCGTCTGCACAAGTTCAGGCCAGCCGACTTCCTCGCGCAAATCGCCGTTCGCCTTCACAGCCACGTTCCACCACTTGGAATTCACCCGAGCAATCGGCAGCGTGAAAGCCACCGCGATGGCGATATCTGCCACAAGCGCCGTCCACGCCAGCGCGCGGATTGCGACACCAGTGCCGCGTCGCAGAGACGCCAGCCATTGCTCTCCCCAAACGCTGCCCGCGGCGTAGAGCATCGGATAAGCCCCGGCCAGATAATAACCGCGGCCTTTGACGATGATGAATAGCACCAGCGGGACCACGTACATCCAGCCCAGCACGCGAAAGCGCTTGCCCATGCGCGAAAAGAAATAAGCGTACAGACCCGCCATCCACAGCGGAAACGCTAGCAGGGTCACAATCAATTGGCCGGGCAGGAAATCCTTGGTGCGCCCAATGCGAATGTCGCGCGCATGGATGTGACGCAGGAAATCGAGAGAAACAAAATGATGCCTCACCTGCCACAAAAAGTTGGGAAGGAAAATCAGCAGCGCGACACCAGCGCCGTACCACAGCCATTTGCTCGCTAGGTATCGCCGAGCATCCGTCAGCAGCACTCCCACCGCGAGGCCCGCCACAAAAAAGGGCATCGAGTACTTGCTCATCATGCCGAATCCGATGGCGCAGCCGATCGCCAACCACCAGCGCGGATTCTCGGAGTTCAACAGCCGAATCACGAAGTAAGCAGTCAAAACCCAGAAAAGATAATCGAAGGAAACGTACTGCATCAGCGCACCGCCCGCCAGGCAAAACGGCACAGCGGCAACGGCTGCCACCACCTGAGCGCCTCGCCCTCCGCCGAGCTCGCGAGCCATCAAGCCTGTCAGAACCACGGCCACGGCTTCCGCAAGCGCGGCGAAGAAACGGAACCCTGCCAGCGAAGTTCCGAACAGAATCAGCGAAAGACGTCCGAAAAAAGGGGTCAGTGGAGGATACGCGACGTAGCCCCACGCCAGATGACGCGCGTCATCCAACGTCGCCAGTTCGTCGCGATGAAAGCCGTAACGCCCGCCGGTTAGGAGATGCGCAATGATTGTGGCACCCGCGATGTAAATCACAATCGCCACGCCGCCGCACCAACCGCGCCGCCCCGCAGATGGTTGTTCCGAGGTCGGGCCGGACCTTGCCACCGGAAACGCAGACGACATGTAAAATTCCTCTTTATCCTAAGACGCTATTGCGGAATCGCTGCCCGCTCCGCCTCGGCCTCAACGGGCCGTCGCAGGGCCCGATTCTATCCAAAATCCTCAAACGGTCGCCAGGGAATCGCCAACTCCGAGGAATACGATTTGGTAATTGAATGAGCACTTATGGACACTGTATAATATCGCTCATTCGGTGGCTGGGGTAACCGGAGGGCGGGCTCGAAACCCTCCGCCTCCTGGAGACGGAGCCAGCACAGAACTCAACCCGCCCGTCGGGAGCAACGGGCCATCTTATGAAAATCCTCCTCGTGGATTGCGACGCGGCGGTGCTTCAATACCTCGAAAGATTGTTTCGCGACGAAGGCGGCGAAATCACCAGCCTTCTCTACGAACATAAAACCTGCGCCACTCGCATCACCGACGTGGCCCGCGCACAGCAGTTCGACCTTGCATTCATTAACCTCCTGATTCCCAGCCTCATCGGTATTGAATTGTCCGCTCAAATCAAAAGGGTTTCACCGAACACGCGAATCATCCTGATGAGCACGCCGATTTCCCCCGCCAGCCTTGCGCAATTACATTCGTACGGAATTGCCCGCGAATTTTTCATCGAGCCTTCCGTCTTGCGGGAGCTTCGCGAAATCCTCGCATCTGTGCGGCGGGAACAAAGTAATGGCACCTGTTCCTCGCTCGAGAGCACCGCCGAAAACGGGTCCCGCCTCTTCTCTTCTTAACTGACCTCGTAACTAAACCATGCGCCCGCGCGGCAAGCTGCAAACGCAAGCCCCGTCTTCAATAATTGCCCCACGGGCAAATTGCGATGGCCTGCCGTCGTCCGCGTAGGTTAAACTTCTTCCCGTTAAATTCCCGGTTCTCGTTCGGCACACTATAGTGGCTTCTGATTGGCTTCTGCCTGCAAAGTTCAATCGAATCCCCGCGACGTAATCATTCCGCTAGCCATTCTCCTGATTCCGCGCGCATCAAGCTGACGCCCGCGCCCATGCGCAACCATCTGCTGACTTTTCTGCTCTGCGTGATTGCCGCGGCAATTTTCACGCTGCCTGCGTCTCTCTCGCCGGCGTCCGCGCTCCTCGGTTATCCCGGAGACAATTTCCAGCACGCCTGGTTCCTCTGGCATTTCGCCAGAGCCATCGCGTCCGGCCACGATCCCTTCTACACGCACCTGCTCTTCTATCCCGCCCGCGCAAATCTGGCTTGGAGCACGCTCGATCCCCTCGCCGGAATTTTGGCTTTGCCTCTCAACATGCTTGCCGGCCCGGTCATCGCCTATAATTTGTCGCTGATTTTGCAGCTGGCCCTCGCCGCGTTCTTCGCGCGACTGCTCTGCCTCCGCATTTGCCGCAACGAAATCGCCGCGCTCTTCGGCGGCATCGCTTTCGGACTCGGCCCATTCCTTCTCGCCCACGCGCTCGGGCACTTAAGCCTCGTCACCGCATTTCCGATTCCGGTCTACCTCCTCGCATTGGACAATTTGCTTCGAAAAGAAGTCCCGTCCTGGAAAGAGGGCGTTCTTGCGGGCCTCGCATTGCTTCTGACGGCCCTCGCGCACTACAACTACACAGTCTTCTGCATCATACTCACCGCCGCAATCCTCGCAGTCGATCTTGCAGCCGCCGGAGCGGCCAACGCTCGCGCATTCCTCAAGCGAACGTGGCTCGCGCTCACCGTCGCGGCCGCCACATTCGTCGCCGCCTTTTCGCCATTGCTCGTCATGCTGCTTGGGAATCGCGCCGACGTGCCAAGCCCTCGCACCATGGCGCACGTGACCCAGTATTCCGCCGACGCGCTCGGTTTCCTGATACCCAGTTGGAACAACGTGCTCCTCGGCAATTTCGCGCACGGTCTCGACGCGCGCATTTTCGTCGCCGGCTTCGAAGGCACCGTCTACGCCGGGCCAGTCCTGCTTCTCCTCGCCATCCTCGGAATCTGGAAAGGCCCCGCCCGGCACCCACAATGGACGGTGCGCGCGGCGCTCGCCGCAATTCTTTTTTATCTATTATCTTTGGGACCTGAAATTCGCATTCTCGGCAGACTCACGGAAATCCCCGGCCCCGCCGCGCTGCTTTACCATTTTCGCTTCGCGCGCTTCATTTCCGTTCCCGCGCGTTTCGACGTCATCGTCTTGCTCTGCCTCGCTATCTTGAGCGCCATCGGCCTCGCCTGGTGTCTCGATAATCTGCAAAAAAACTGGCACAAGCGCGCGCTCGTCTTTGCCGCAAGCTCTCTACTCGTCCTCGAATCTCTCACCATTCCATTTCCCAAATCCTCGATCGTCGATCCCGCCGCGTCCTCAGACGCCACGGCTCCTCTTCAAAGCTGCACTTTACCCGCGAGCGCACAACGCGGCGCAGTCCTCACGTTTCCTCTTCAACAGTGGCCCTACGTTCAAAAAGCCATGTGGATCCAGCTCACCGATGGCGGACGCTTCGCTCTCGTCGATGGCTACTTGTCCTATGTCCCTCGCGATGTGTGGCCCGAGTTTTACGATCTTCCCCTTCTGCGCTCCTTGATGTCCTTGCAGGGCACGTATCGCACACCAGTCAATCCCGCTGCGGACCGTCCTTCTATTCCCGCAACGATTCGCCGTTTGCATCTTTCCGCTGTCGTGGTTTTCGATTCTCCGCAACACGACGCCGCGGTTCATTATCTCAACTCAGCACTCGGCGTCACGGGCCAACCCGCCGGCAGTTGCACCGTTTTTCCCTTAACGCCGCAAAACGCTGCTGTACAAGTGCCGCCGTCGCATCTCCCTGCCCATACGGCCAATATGGATTGAATGCGATTGCTCCAACCTCCTCGACACGAGCAACAGCGCCAGCTATAAAGAAGTTAAGCTCGAAGCTTTAATTGTCTGTCAATCCGGGAGCTGTCAGTCGTGCGGAAAGGATGAAAAGTGGATTCCAAAACGCAGTCGCTGCTCGAAGATGCCTCGCGCCGCTCACTCCATTATTTGAAAACAATCGAGGAGCGCCGCGTTTTCCCATCCCCCGAAGATCTCGCCAACCTCGCAAAATGGGACGCGCCGCTTCCCGCAAATCCAACCGATCCTTCGGATGTGCTCGCGCTCCTCGATGAAGTTGGCTCACCCGCAACCGTCGCCACCGCCGGGCCACGCTATTTCGGCTTTGTCACCGGAGGCTCGCTCCCCGTCACCCTCGCCGCGAATTGGCTCGCCTGCGCTTGGGATCAATGCGCGGGACTCGAAGCCCTTTCGCCCGCCGCTTCTGCGCTCGAAGCAGTGGCCCTGAAATGGCTCGTCGAGCTTTTCGGTTTTCCGCCCGGCACAGCCGGCGGTTTCGTCACCGGCGCCACCACCGCGAACTTCACCGCGCTCGCCGCGGCGCGTCACGCCGTACTCGCGCAGGCTGGTTGGGACGTCGAGGCAAAGGGCCTCTTCGGCGCGCCTCCAATCACCGTGATCGTCGGTGAAGAAGTCCACGTCAGCGCCCTCAAGGCTCTCGCCATGCTTGGGCTCGGCCGCGAACGCGTTATTCAAGTGAAGGCTGACGCTCAGGGCCGCATGCGCGCGGATGCGCTCCCGCGGATTGCCGGCCCAACCATCGTTTGTCTTCAGGCTGGCAACGTGAATTCGGGCGCATTTGATCCCGCGACGGAAATCTGCCACGCCGCGCACTCTGCAGGTGCATGGGTCCACGTGGACGCCGCATTCGGCCTGTGGGCCGCCGCAGCCCCGGCTCGCGCTCACCTCTTGCGCGGAGTTACCGACGCGGATTCCTGGGCCACCGACGCGCACAAATGGCTCAACGTCCCCTACGATTCGGGAATTGCTTTCGTGCGCCACCCTGAACATCTGCGCACCGCCATGTCCGTAAACGCCGCCTATCTTGTGCGCGGAGAAAAACGCGAACCCAATCAATTCACTCCGGAGATGTCCCGCCGCGCGCGCGGCGTGGAAATATGGGCGGCTCTGCGGTCTCTGGGTCGCTCCGGCCTCGCCGATTTAATTGAACGCATGTGTCAATACGCAACGCGGTTTGCTGAAGGTCTTCGTGCGGCGGGCTACGAAATCCTGAACGAAGTGAACCTCAACCAGGTTCTCGTCTCGTTTGGCAGTGAAGATAAAACTCGCCACACCATCGCCGCTCTCCAGCGCGAAGGCACTTGCTGGTGCGGCGGCACCATCTGGCACGGACGCGCCGCCATGCGCATCAGCGTCTCTTCATGGGCTACCACGCCCCGCGATGTCGAGCGAAGTCTCGATGCCATCCTCCGTGCCGTCGGCTCGCCTGAAGGTCTTGCGGGTGCCCCATCCTGCCTGCACTGAGCGAATTTTGCGAAGTGAGCACTAATCTGTGAAGGGGGGCTGTTTTCGACTTTGCACTTGCGGGTGCCCATCCTGAGCGCTTTTTGCGAAGGGTGGGTAGTTCCTCTGGGGCGAATTTTTCCAGTATTTCGGCGACCACTGAAAATGCCTTCTTCGCGGCCTATCAGTCTGTCGCGATGGTCAGATTTATTTCAATGTCGCGGCGGTCATCGAAACTGGAAATCGTGCGGCGGGAGGACTTGTGATGCTTGTACTCGGCATGGATCTCGAAATCCACGTTCGGGTCGAGCCCCGAAAACTGATAATGCCCC
>DASYXV010000039.1:0-189478 GCA_035934545.1 Candidatus Acidiferrales bacterium | reverse complement strand
TCGAGCGCGCAAGAATCCTCCTTGGCTCGGGCACGACAATGGCTCTATACAACCTCTAAGTGCATGACCAGTTCCACAGAGCATGGTTATCTTGGAATGGATGCCTATCGGAAGTTTCTGCAAGTGCATTCGATTCAGTGGGCTGCAGGGCTTTTAAATGGTCTATGAGGGGTACTGAGGCAGGTATGGTCGTAGACTCCCGCAGCGGTGTACCGAATGCGAACAGGTGTCCCTATTGGGAAGTGGCTCTAAATCAGTTTTGAAAGCCCGAGTCATGTTACCAGCCTAGAGCCTCTCCTGCAGTTGAGAGCGCGAAGGTAATGCCCGAATGGTTTTGGCGACTGCGCTAAGTCAAGAAGCACTGGCGCATCTTCAATCTGAATCGTCCGATGAACCTGTGTGACAACACGAGATGCGAGGGTTTTACGACGACGCCGAAGAGGGAAGAAATCCACGCCGAAAGATGCGGTGACCTGAAGCACTTGTGATCGAATGTCGAAGAGTTCTTCAATCATTACTGCGACGGACAGCGATTGCGCTTGGCACCGGACTACTCATCTCCGGAAGAATTTGACGAGAAAGAGTCAGTTACAACGTATTTTGGGAATGCAAGCATGAGTTTCTTTTAGGCGATCAGAACTCTGAAGACGGGCGGAAAAGGTCTCCAGAAGCAAAGGGGAAAAAGGACCCAAACGCTGTCCCTTCCCCCGGATCCCGCTATCTTGGTCTCATGTGAATCCAAATGTAAACGCTTCCCTATTTGGCCGGTACATTAGTTCAAGATGGCCTAGCAAAAGGAGTTTTCGAATGAGCAAGAAAACGCAAGTTTTCCCGCAAGGCGGCGTGCTACGCAGCTACGCTGTTCATTATCTAGAAATTCGGAACGATTCTGCGATCAGATTCATCAACGCGAGGGGCTGCCCTGCATTAGTGACAAACGGCCCCAAGGTTCGTCAATGACGAAACGTGGCGAACTAAACTCATTCATTCCGACGTGAGAGTCCCTCAGAGATACTGATCGCTCGCAACCCCCGTCTACTGTGGCTCGACGACCGTACTTCCTACCGCTTCCGCCGTAGACGACCATTGGGGTCGGGACAGTATCGGCTACACTTATGGCCTGTACGGTACCCCTACGTCGCTTGAACTTGCTGCGCGCATCTGTGAACACGAATTCGGCAGGCACACCATCCTGACTCCGGACGGCCGGGCCGCTATTTCGCTGATCGATTTGGCGCTGCTCGACGCCGGTGACCATATTCTGGTTCCCGCCAGTGTCTACAGCCCCAACCGTAAACTCACGACGTATCTTCTGTCTCGCTTCGGCGTCACTGCGACCTTTTATGATCCCGGAATTGGTGCTGGCATTTGCAATCTTGTTCAGGAAAACACATGCCTATTCTGGACTGGGAGCCCGGAATCCATCACCATGCAGGCAGTCACGAAGTATATTGGCGGTCACAGCGACGTCCTTCTTGGCTCGATCACTGTTCGCTACGATGGCATCTACGGGCGCCTCGGCGCCGCGCGACAGGTGATCGGCTGCGGCGTTTCTCCACGCGATTGCAGTCTCGCTCTGCGCGGACTGCAGACTCTTGCTGTTCGGCTCCCCCGTTGTTATCCCTCGAGGGGGGAATTGCCCAGCTGAAGAGATTATCGCTCGTCGCTTCTGACGCGGTGAGCGACGAACTTCGCGCCCAGTTGCCAGGTCTTGCCTCCGTTATCCGAAGATTCACCAACCCACACGAATGAATCCGGCTTGATGTCTATGAAGCTCCATCGCACATACGAGCCGTCGTCGTCTACACCTTGGAGAACTATGTTGTCGCCCACCTTTCTGCCGATCAATTCGGAGCGATCCTGCCGCACAGGATTGAACCAGTAGATTCGCCAGGCGTCGATTTTCGGATCGTAGATGCGAAGCGTTGACCCGTATCGGTTGTGCTCCGTCGGGGTTGTGGGAGTTCGGTCGGCCAGCGGCGGAACTATCCAGACGTCCTGGATGGCACGCCCTTCAAGTACCCAGGAAAAGTGCCATTCGCCCTTGCCAGCCCATTTGGACCCATCTGGGCCGTAATCGTAGACATCCGCTTCCCAATCGCCGATTAGCCAGTCATACATGGAAGCAGTAGGGGATTTAGGCAACTGCGGGGAAGGCCCACTAGAAGTCAAGAGTCGTGCGAATGGCGTCGTGGCCGTTTCAGAAACCATGTTCCTTCCTCTTGAAAATGAGAGCAGCGTCAATGCGCAAAAAAGAAAAGCGCTCGTCCCTTGCCGACGAAACCATTTCCCTATGCCAGTGTCCGACCTCATGGTCTTCATTTCTCCAAGCGCTTAAGGTGAAAAACATTGGTCCCCGTCTTCCCATCAGTAAGAGAAGCCCATTTTTGAGTTTGATGGTCTTTGTCTTCCAGGATGACCTCCACTCCTGTGTTGTGGTAATCGCCGGGAGCTTTCATTCCAGTTACGCGGACAAAGGAAAATACGAGAGACTTCATACTCGGGTCGGTGATTGTTTTGGTGGCCATCTGCGGCTGATTTTGAGCGTCGCAATAATGCGTGGCGATCAGGTGATCACCATCCACAGAAAACATCGTCATCATGGTCTGCGTGTCGGGACCCTTGGCTAGCCGGGTTTCTTCCATCAACGTGGACCCATTTCCGATCAGCCTGTAGGTGACAATCACGTCTTGACCGAACTCCACTCCAGTCCACTCGCCTACCAGCGACGAAAGTCGCGCAAACGCAGCGTCGGCATCTTTCGATTCCTGCGCATGTGCATTGGTTCCCAGCAAAAGAATTGCCGCGAGACAAACACCCATCAGCAGATATGTTCTCTTTTCCATTTCCGCCCTCCCGGCTGTTACGGCGTGACTGATGTGGTGGCGTGCCGCTTCATGTGGTGCTCTTCCACGAGCTTCCATGTCTTGCCTCCGTCGCGCGACCTCTCGCCACGCCACGTAAAGGAGTTGTCCTTGATGTCGTTGAACGACCAGCGCAGCTTTGAACCTTTGCGGCCATCGCCGTACAGGACAACCCGGTCACCTTCCTGTCCGCCCGTCAATTGGACGACGCCGTTCATGGGCGGCTCGATGTAGGTCACATGCCACTTTCCCGACTTGTTGTCGAAATACCTCAGAGTCGTTCCCATCGTGCGTTGTCCGCCAGGGCTCGTCGGATCGGTAATAAAAAGGTCCTGCAGCGCGTGCCCGTCCATAACCCAGCCAACGACTAGCTCGCCCGGGTAGTGAGTTATCTTTCCATCTTCGCTGATTTCGCCATAATCAACATCCCAAGTTCCCACAAAGCGACCAAAGACGTTGGCTTGGTCGACCAGTGAGGGATGAGGGCCCACAGCCTGGAGGGTTCTAACCATTTCGAGGCGCGGATCATCTGTCGTTGCGTTTGATGTTGTAGTCCGCTGCTTGAAGTGATGTTCTTCGTCCATCCACCAGGTCTTGCCCCCGTCGCTGGACTTCTCCCCGCGCCAGACAAACGAATCAGCTTGGATATCGTTGAACGACCAGCGAAGCTCTGTACCATCCGGATCTTGCCCGTATAGTACAATCCGGTCATCTCCGATCGCGCCACCCGTTAGTGTCCTGATGTAGTCGTGTTCCGGGTCGATGTACGTTATTCGCCACTTGCCTGACTTGGAATCGAAATATCGCAGGGTTGTACCCATCATGCGTTCCCCACCCGGCGACATCGGACCAGCGATGAAAAGGTCCTGCAGGGCGTGCCCATCCATAACCCAGCCAACGATTACTTCTCCATTGGAGCGACCAGCCGGTTTCCCGTCTTTGGTAAGGAAGTTATATTCGACGTCCCAAGTTCCGACGAAGCGGCCAAAGACCTTGGCCTGGTTGCCCAGTGAGGGATCGGGACCCATAGCCTGGAGAGTCCTAACCATGTCTAGGCGCGGATCAGGCGCCATCGCGTTCTGACCCGTTCCCGCCGCTGCCGCGCTTCCAGTGCTAGACCTTGCCCAGCACAAGATGCCCGAGGCTGCTAACAAGATTGCAAACCAGCGAGCGAAACTCGTTTTCCCCATATCCTTATCTCCCTTTGCCACCAAACTAATCACTTCTTCCTGAACCTGCTTGTAGCTTCTTGCCCAGTAGTTTGCGAGGAAACCCAAGGCGCCGACGATGACTTCATTGAGAGGATCCGTTGTTACCTGCAACTCGAATCAGCGGAAGCAAAAAGGAGACGCTTCTCTCCGACTATCCTCACTCCAGCCAACCTTGGCTGTCATACTCCATGTACTTTGCCGTTTGCAGTGCGACATCGCGGCCGTAATATTTCTCCACGATATGGAGCGCGAGGTCGATCCCCGAGGTTAGACCACCTGCGGTGTAGATGACGTCATCGCTCTGTACAAAGCGCCGGCCTTTCAACAGCGTCACGTTCGGAAAACTTTTTTGAAATAAATCGTAGAACTCATGATGGGTCGTGGCTTTCTTTCCATCAAGTAATCCAGCCTCGCCGAGTTGGAAAGCGCCCGTGCAAACAGACATCACTACATCACTCTTTTTGTCCCTGCCGCGCAGCCAGTCCGCCAGCTTCGGGTCGCCATTCTGCGCTGGTATCACGACGATTCGAGCAGGTGGCGCATTCTCAAACGTATAATCGGGAACCACCGTCATACCCGCAGAAGTATGAATCGGATTCTTTGAGCCGCTGACGGTGAACAGCTTGAAAGGATGAACCATTTTGTTATCGGGGGAGGTCATAACGTCCTGAAAGACCTCCCACGGCCCGGCAAAGTCGATCATGGTGGTGCCTTCGGTTAATACGAAAGCCACGGAAATCTTCTCGCCATCGGTGGGTGGCGTGAGCTTGTGCGATGTGGCATCGTTGGAGATTGCCGATGCCCTCAGGGAGCTCTTTGTTGTCAGCAGGGTCAAAACCAAAATTAGCCCAAGCAATGGGGTGATCCATATCGTCGATGCACTCTTTGTTGCGTTCATAGGATCTCCTGAAGGTGACATGAAGTCTTCACTCCTTACACAAAGACAACGATAGAGTCCAATGCGTAGGGCTGTATAGAACGAATTGAACATGTGAAATAAGAGGTCGCTTCCCACAAAGCTACTTGTGCTCGAGGCGCTTGTACATCGCAACACGGACGGCTTATCGGTGTCTTGTAGTTTCTTGCTATTCCTTGGCGGAGACGCTTATGAACCGGCTCAGCATCTTCTCAGGGCGCCTTTCGTGGAGACTTTCCGGACCGGTCACCACTAGGCGTGGACCATTTATGATGGAGCAACCTAGGTTCCCGACGCATGTGTCATGAACTCTAATCGGAGCAGTTCCTTCTCTGTTACACGCTGGCGTGAACCCTAGAATTTCAACGTGAATGATGTGCTTCTTTCTTTTTCCGAAGGATGCACGCAAATAGGGCATACTCATCTGCCTCCAGTCGTCCCTGTCCGTGCATTTTGCTCCCGCTGTCGTCGAGCAGCCGTTCGGAGCGATGCCAGCACGAGGGGTTGCCCTCTGGATTCCAGTCTGTGACAGAAAAATTCCTGAAGGGCCCGGAATTGGGCAGGCTCTCCAAAGCAAACACTTGTTCGCCATCGGGTCTGTGTTGTTCGCCAGATGTAGATTGAGTATGCCATCTCGCCGATTGCCTCACACATCGCCCTAGCAATCAGTCAAGCCGCATTCCAATCACAACGGCAACACCATGTGGGCAAGATAGCTCAGGCCCGGCTTGTAAGTTGTTGCGTGAAGTAGGGGACAGGGTAATGGGCGCGGAAGCGTGACGGACACAAGCCCCACTCGCGACGAAAGGTGTTGGTGAAATGACTGTGATCGGCAAAACCCAAATCCAGGGCAAGCTCCGTGAGGTCGGAAGCGCCGGCAGCCAGTCGGTCCGCAGCCACACTCACTCTGAGGCGGCCGACGTAGCGGCGTAAGCTCATTCCCGCAGTTTGATGAAAGATCCGCGAAAGGTGAAAGGGAGAACAGGCGAAGCTTCGGGCGAGATCGTCGAGGCTCGGAAGCTCTCCCAGACTTCCGTTGATCGCAAGCTTTGTCGCTTCGGTTAGGTCACGATGGCGGCGCGCAGTGCCTGACGTTGTGTGTGAACGCCTCCCCCGCTTTCGCTGTGCGCCGTACGAAGCGTAGGCCGATCTGACAGTTTCTTCTGCTAGCTCTACTAATGCATCTTCCACAACAAGTTGCGGCGATGGACGCTGGAGGAGAGCGAGCAGCTCATAGTGAATGTGAGCGGCGCGCGGTGAGCTAAGGGCATAAGGAATGTGGAAAGGTTTCGCCGGCTCCTCGGCATCCCAAGGTGATTGCCTTGCAACGAGATTCAGCGCAGTGTTTGTAGCGACAGCGAGAATTGTGCAGTCATCACCCCCCGGCAAGGGATGTGAATACCGATAGGGGTGGAGCGCATTGAAAAAAAGAATGTGGTTCGGATCGGCTGTAAGTATCTCACGATGCTGTGTGCGCTGGAAAACTCCGCGGCGAACGAAAACGATGCTGTGCGTGGGGTTCGGCTCTTCTGGCCCTTCCGGCTCAGCGTGCGCCCGGCAACGGAAATCGATAACAGAGATTACTTTGGATTCATGAAGAAGCCGTCTCGTATGTGGGGTAACGCGCTTCGGGATGCTAGGTGGGCTCATAACTAAGCGGCGCGATCGTTGATCCCTCCTCTCGGTGCAATCTAGCACCGGGATTTTGCTGCAAAAGACTCTTCAGGCCCTAATCAGACTATCTGTCATATTAACTTAACACTCGTATGGGGTACAGGGAAGTTGGATAGTCACTCCCGCCGACACTCCTTGCTGAGCACCTTCGGAACGCCCATCTGCCCGCTTTCGCTTATGAGTATGAAGGCTGCGTGTACCTCGCGCGTTGTGTCTTCATGCCTTTGGCGACGGTCGGAGGGTGACGGCCTGGAGCGTTTCGATAAACCTGCGAGCGGTACTACGTTCTTGAGGAGAGGAAAATCGTCGTCCGTAAGTATCAACGGCGAAAGAATTTGGCTCCCCGGGCTAGATTCGAACTAGCAACCCTTCGGTTAACAGCCGAATGCTCTACCATTGAGCTACCGGGGAACGGGTCGGACATTAGTTTACGAAACCATTCTACGACAGGCGGATTGCTTCGGCAATCGCGCTGGCGCCGGCCTTAGTTCTCTGGCTTGCCCCTGGCGTCCACGACGATTACCGGCGCATATTTCTTTAGCACGCTCTCTATCTGTTTCCGGTCGCCCTCCGTTATTTTTGCCAGTCCCGCTGCGTACAATATCTTGCAAGATTTTTGAGGTAGAATTGTGGCTTCCAACAACCCCATGGCCTCGATCCGTCACGCCGGAGGTTTTCACCAGCTTCGCGAAGCTATCGCTCTCGCCCTGGAAACTTTGCGTCGCAATCCCATGCGCTCGTTTCTGACCACGCTCGGCATCGTTATCGGCGTCAGCTCGATCATTGCCATCGGCTCAGTGATCAACGGCCTCAACTCCAATGTCATCAATTCCATTCAAGACCTCGGCTCCAACATCGTCATCTGCTACCGCTTTTCCTGGGCCACTTTGGGCCGTCCTTCTGGCGCTCTTCTCCAGCGTAAGGAGATGAAGCCGGAGTGGGCTGATGGCCTGGCGCATCTGGGCCATGTTGCCACCGCAGCGGCATCGCTTCGGATTTTCAATCCTCAGTTCGGCGTCGGCTTTTCCAACGTCCAGCGCGGCAAGATTCGCGACTCAAATGCCATTCTCCAGGGAAATCCTCCCCAGGTTCAGGAGATTTTCAATATGGACCTCCGCGAGGGCCGTTTCTTCAATCAGGCCGACGAAGAGCACCGCTCGCAGGTGTGCGTCATCGGGTCTGACACCGTCAAAGTTCTCTTTCCCGATCCAGCGGACAATCCCATCGGCCAGCAAATTCTAGTCGAAGGGAAAGTCTTCACTGTTGTCGGGGTGGCAAATCATCGCAAGCAGGCTTTCGGTAGCGGCGCCAATCCCGAGGACAATCTTGTCATCATCCCGCTCACCACCATCCAAAAGCTCCATCCGGAAAACAAAGACTTTGTACTCTTTGTCAAGGCGGACGATTCCAAGAACATTCCCATCGTCATTGATGAAATGGAGGAGTATATGCGGCGCATGCGCCGCCTCGCCGGCAATCAGCCCAACGACTTCGAAATCTTCACGACTGATATTTTCATCGATCTTTGGCGGCAGATTTCTGAGGGTATTTTTGTTCTCATGTTCGCGGTCGGCTCTGTCGCACTGCTGGTCGGCGGCATTGGCGTGATGAATATCATGCTGGTCAGCGTGACGGAGCGCACGCGCGAAATCGGCGTTCGCAAGGCCATTGGCGCCAAACGGACCAATATCCTGCTGCAATTCCTCTTCGAAGCCATTACTCTCACTGCAATAGGGGGCGCCATCGGCGTCACAATCGGTTCCGCGATCGGCATTGCAGTCCGCGAGCTCGTTCCCGGCCTGCCCGCTTCGATAACGATTGCCTGGGTTCTCCTGGGTATTGGCGCTGCGGCGCTGGTAGGCATCAGCTTTGGGATTTATCCTGCATGGAAAGCTGCGCGGCTCAATCCCGTCGAGGCCTTACGTTACGAATAGTCAACAAGACAAGCATGGAGTCTTAGGAAGGCTGAGCGGAGTTAAGCGCTCCGAGCGAGCTGCTTCAATGATTCTTCGTAAGGAGCACGCGCTACGCCCCGCTCAGTGATAATTGCGGTGATCAATCTTGCCGGTGTCACGTCGAATGCGGGATTCGCCACGTTCACGTCCGGCGCCATGCGCACGCCCTGCAGGTGAGTGACTTCCGACGCGGCGCGCTCCTCGATGGGAATTGTTTCCCCAGAAGAAATCGAGAGATCCAACGTTGAAATAGGCGCTGCCACGTAAAACGGGACATGATGTTCATGCGCTAGAACAGCCATCGGATATGTTCCGATTTTATTTGCCGTATCGCCGTTCGCGGCAATGCGGTCGGCCCCGACAACAATCGCGCCAATGCCGCCGCTCCGCAAAAAATGCCCGACCATGTTGTCGGTGATCAGCGTCAGCGGAATCTTATCCTCATGCAATTCCCAGGCGGTGAGGCGAGCGCCCTGGAGATAGGGACGCGTCTCGGGAACGAAAACTTCGAGAGAATTGCCGGATTCGACGGCGACTCGAATGACGCCCAGGGCCGTCCCAATGCC
Organism: Candidatus Acidiferrales bacterium; assembly: GCA_035934545.1. Taxonomy (GTDB): domain Bacteria; phylum Acidobacteriota; class Terriglobia; order Acidiferrales; family UBA7541; genus DAHUXN01. The sequence continues at coordinate 180,292 of DASYXV010000039.1, read as the reverse complement.
CCCGGTCGCGAGCGCCCCGGCGTTGCATTGAGTCATCACGCGACCGCTCTTCGGCATGAGCTCCGCGCCGAACTTGCCGATTGCCTCATCAGCAGCCTTGCGCTCGCGATGCACTGCAAGCGCCTCTTCGACAAGATGCTTTCGTATGTAATCGAGAAAATCCGAGCCGGATGATTTTCTGTCGTTCGCCAGTGCGTCAAACTTCTTACGGAAGCGTTCAATCGCCCAGAAGAGATCCACGGCCGTTGGACGCGTGCGCGCAAACGTTTCGCAGATCGTCTGGAATTCTGGGCGCAATTCCTCGATCGTCTTTGCGCGTGAATGCAGGACGCCGAGGGCAATCCCCATCGCGGCGGTCACGCCGATGGCCGGCGCGCCGCGAATCACCATGTCCTTAATCGCTTGCGCCAATTCTCGGTAATCGATGTATGTGTGATGGATGACTTCCAGCGGAAGCCTGCGCTGATCAAGCAGCACAACTCCCCCGTCCGTCCATCGTATTGGCTCGACGCTACGCAATTCGTTCTCTCCTTATTGCGGGTTCATATGGATTTTATTGTATCTGATTCGAGCGGCGCGATAATTTCTCGACCCACAGGGAAGCAAGATTAATGAATCCGCGGCAATCGATGCAGTCCATGTGTTCCGATGAAAAAAACGCCGAATAGTATCGAATTGTAGGTCACATGGACGAGGAACGAAGCCACGACCGTGCCTGCGCGCGCGCGCACCCACGTCAGGACGACGCCGACGAATATCAGGAGAATAATTTGGCCCCATCCGCCCCAGAGCTGTGCTGCGTGCATCGCGCCGAAGAGCAATCCCGTGACAAGAATACCGATGGGAACACCCCATTCCCCCGCGATGACGGGATAGATGAAACCGCGAAACAGCGTCTCTTCCCAGAACGGCGCGAACAGAATTCCGTAACACATGAGCCACAGCACATTCGCTCGCGACTCAAATAAATCTTGCATCGGAACGTGGGTGTTTGTTTGCACGAACGGCGATGCAATTGCTACCACCAGTGCGAGCCCCGTGCCTCCCGCGATGCACAAAAGAGCGGTTGTTCCGGGTCTCCCGAACTTGCGCAATTTCCGCCAGCCAATCGACTGCCAGAACCGCTGCCCGTGATAGATCCGAATCATCAGAATCAGAAATCCCAGAAGGAGCAACGACCAGATGACCTCAAAACCGACCGTAAGCGGCGCGTTGGTGGATAAGAAATTCTGAAGCTGTTCGCGACTCATGTGGAAGCGCGCAAGCAGGTAGACGCTTGCAAGCAAGTAGATCGCGAAGATACTGAAAACTCCGAACAGGAGAAACAGTCCCAGCTCGGTCCAGCCCCACGGCACGCGGATGTCTTCAGGAGCGCTGGCATTCTCAAAATTCTCAGGCGAAAGAAATATTTGTGAAACGTTAGGAGCGTCGGGAGTGCGAGGTTCGCCGGGAGTGTGCGGTGAGGCGGGATCGGAAAAAGTCATCGGCTTCGGGGGCGCCCTTCGCGATGGGAAGGCCTGGAGGAGCGGTCGCTCTTCTGATTTCGCGCCGACGGCTCATCAGACTCGACGAGCGCGGCGGCGAGCAGCGGAAAGAGAATTTCGTGATGGCCAGTGATGGCGTAGCCGCGGGACTTTTCCGAGACTTCCGCAGTGGCGGCCGCCGCCGTGGGGCGCTTGACAACGTTCTGCAGCGGGCGGTAGTGCTGGACAAAATCGAAATTTGCCGTCGTGATGGGGCGGAGCGGCGTGCCAAGATTGCGAACGACAGTGACAGCCTTCAGAAAAACTTCGGGCAAAATGACAGCGGAGCCCCAATTCAAATAAACACCCCGGGGATGCATCTGACGAACGAGCGCGCAGAAGAGGCGGAAATCGTGATGCGTCGCCGCGCCAAGATTTTCTCCCGATGCCGTGCGATGCATGTGCGGAATATCGGCGCCGATAGCGAGATGCACTGTCACAGGAATCCCTGCCCTGTATGAAGCAACCAGGACGCTTTGATCTGCGTGCTTCGCGTGAAGGCTCTTCTGTGTCAGGAATTCTCCGGCTGCTTCTCCAAGCCCGATGCCGCCGCGTCGAGCGGCTCCGGCCATTTCATTGATGAATCGGCCTGTTTCCTCGGCCATGCCAAACTTTCCGTCGCCTAGAACGGCTTCGACGTCTTCGGACGTGCCGCCAGCCAGCGCGATCTCGAAATCGTGAATGAGAGCCGAACCGTTCATGGCGATGCCACTCACGAAGCCGCGGCGAATGAGGTCATTCAGAATTGGCCCGAGGCCGACTTTGATGACGTGGCCGCCCATGCCCCACAGAATCGCACTCGACCGAGCGCGTGCCCCAACGACCGCGCGTGCGAGTGCGCGAAGATCCTCGGCGGCGAGAATCTTGGGCAGCGATTCGAAAAATTCAGAAAAGGATGCGCCCTGACGATGCGGCTTGGCAAAGTCGCCGACGTGCACTTTGCTTGGCCGCGACGCAAGAGGATACGTGCGAAGTCCGTGAAACGTAAGCGGCTGAATTCTATAGTTGCTCGATGATTTGCGCGGCAAATTCAGGCCTTCCGTGCCGACATGAGAGAAGACTGCAACTGACTTTCAGACTGTAATGCAGTCCACGAAGAGGCGCAAGGGCAGCCAGACTCCCTTGGCGGTAAGCTCCAAACCAATGTGGCTGGCCATACACTCAGGTCGCCTCTATATCCTTTCGTTGATGTTGAGCGGTAAATCATTTTACCGAGGATGGGCGGCGGTTCGCGCCGTTGAGAGCAGGGGCGAGGACGGCGCCTGTATAGGACTTTTTTGAGCGGGCGATCTGCTCGGGAGTGCCTTGCACGACGATGCGGCCGCCGCCCTCGCCGCCTTCGGGGCCGAGATCAATGATCCAGTCCGCCTGCTTGATGACGTCGAGATGGTGCTCGATGATGATGACCGTGTTGCCGAGATCCACCAGGCGATTCAGCACGTCGAGCAGCTTTTTCACATCGTCGAAATGCAGCCCTGTGGTCGGCTCATCGAGGATATAGAGCGTGCGGCCGGTCTGCCGGCGGGATAACTCGCGCGCGAGCTTGGTGCGCTGCGCTTCGCCTCCGGAAAGCGTGGTGGCCGACTGGCCTAGCTGGACGTAGCCCAGGCCGACATCCACCATCGTTTGCAACTTCTGCTTGATCTGCGGGATATTCTCCAGAATCGGCAGCGCGTCTTCGATGGGCATTTCGAGCAAATCAGAAATCGAGTGGCCCTTGAAGCGCACGGAAAGCGTTTCGGCGTTGTAACGCCTGCCGCGACAGACTTCGCACAGCACATATACATCGGGCAGAAAACTCATCTCGATGCGGCGCAGGCCGTCGCCCTGGCAGGCTTCGCAGCGGCCGCCTTTCACATTGAAGCTGAAGCGGCCCGGGCGATAACCGCGCTCGCGTGATTCCGGAAGCATGGCGAAAAGCTCGCGAATCGGCGTGAACACGCCCGAGTACGTAGCAGGATTCGAGCGCGGAGTGCGGCCGATGGGCGCCTGATCGATCTCGATGACCTTGTCAATGTGCTCGATGCCGAGGATGGCGCGATGCTCTCCCGGCGTTTCCGAAGAGCGATAGAGTTTCTGCGCGAGAGCGCGATAGAGGACGTCGTTGATGAGCGTGGATTTACCCGAGCCCGAAACTCCGGTGATGACGGTTAAAAGTCCAAGCGGAAAACGGACCTCGAGATTTTTCAAATTGTTCGCGCTGGCGCCCACGATATGCAGCGATTTCCCGTTGGGCTGGCGGCGCTTCTCAGGAACCGGAATTTTCAGGTCGTGAGAAAGATAGCGTCCGGTGAGAGATGCCGGATTCCCTGCGATATCTGCGGGCGTGCCCGCCGCAACGAGATAACCGCCGGCTTTTCCAGCGCCCGGGCCGAGGTCCACGACGTAGTTGGCGCGACGAATTGTCTCCTCATCGTGCTCGACAACCAGCACCGTATTGCCGAGGTCGCGCAAGGTTTCCAGCGTGCCGAGCAGGCGGCCATTGTCGCGTGCGTGCAGGCCAATCGAAGGCTCATCGAGGACATATAGCACGCCGCGAAGCCGCGAGCCGATCTGCGTGGCCAGCCGAATGCGCTGCGCTTCGCCTCCAGAGAGCGTGGCGGCGGAGCGATTAAGAGTGAGATAGCCCAAGCCAACGGCAAGAAGGAAATCCAGGCGTTCGGCCACCTCTGCAAGCGGTCGGTCAGCAATGGCGCGATGGCGCGGCGTCAGGCCCGCAAGAATCTTGTCCACGGCAGCTCGAGCGTGGGCAAGCGAGAGAGCCGTGAACTCGGCGATGGAATAGTTGCCGACTTTCACGGCGAGGCTTTCAGGGCGCAGGCGTTTTTGCGCACATGCCGCGCACGGCGTCGGCGACATGTATTGCGTAAGCCATTCGCGATAGGTATCCGAGCTGGAATCGTCGAGGCTGCTTTCGAGAAATCCGAAGATTCCCTGGAAATTCAGCGATTTCGATTGGCGACGCGTGCCGTTGCCATCAGCGGGATTGCCGTACAGAAGCAAGTTCTGGGCCTTGCGCGAGAATTGTTCAAACGGCAGTGCAAGATCGAACCCGTAAGCTACGGCTGCAAGCTTGAGCGTTCGCTGCAAGAACGCCGAGCCGGAGCCGGGGCCAAGGCCGCCTTCGAAGAGCGGCTTCGACCAGTCCACGATGACCTTTGCAGGATCGAAATTGTATTTTGAGCCGAGGCCATGGCACTCGGGGCATGCGCCGTAAGGGGAATTGAAGCTAAACGAGCGGGGCTCAAGCACCGGGACGGAGATTCCGCAATCGGCACAGGCGAGTTTTTCGGAATACATCTTCTCGGCCCCGCCGACGATGGCGATCGTGACGAGGCCCCCAGTAAGCTTTAGCGCCGTCTCGACGGACTGCTCCAGGCGCTTGGCGATGCCTTCCTTGATGAGAATGCGGTCCACGACGATCTCGATGGTGTGGTTGCGGCGGCGATTGAGCGGCGGAGGACCGTCCAGGTTGCAGAGGTCTCCGTCCACGCGCGCACGGATATAACCGGATTTCGCGAACTTCTCGAATTCCTTCTTGTACTCGCCCTTGCGTCCGCGAACCACAGGAGCGAGAACCATCACGCGCTCGCCAGAGCGAAGCGCGAGGACAGATTGAACAATCTGCTCTGTGGACTGGCGCGCGATGGGCTTGCCGCAGTTAGGGCAGTGTGGCGTCCCGATGGAGCTGTAGATGACGCGGAGATAATCGTAGATTTCGGTGATAGTGCCGACTGTCGAGCGCGGTGAGCGCGTTGTGGTTTTCTGCTCGATCGCGATGGCCGGTGAAAGCCCCTCGATCGAATCCACTTCCGGGCGCTCCATTTGGTCGAGGAACTGGCGGGCGTAAGCGGAGAGGGATTCGACGTAGCGGCGCTGCCCCTCGGCATACAGGGTGTCAAAAGCTAGCGACGATTTTCCCGAACCGGAAAGCCCAGTGATGACGGTCAGCGTGTTGCGTGGGATTTCCAGGTTGATGTTTTTGAGGTTGTGCTGGCGCGCACCGCGGATAACGATCTTCTGCAGTCCCATGATTTCCGGCCACCCGACAGGGGCGCTCCCCGCACGGCGGGTAAAGTACGCCCAATGTAGCCTATCAACATAGCAAACGCGCCGAACGACGGTCAATTAGGCACCGTCTTGTCTACTGGGAACCATCGTAGCGCGGGGAGAATTTACCAGGGCGGGAGGAAATTACGCTGTGGGAAAATCCTAAGTGGCATAAAATGAGGCAGATAAGATTGGCTTCTATCGTGCGTACAGAAAGGCGTCGGGGGAAGAAAAGCCGAGGATCCCTTTAGGGGATTGAGGGCTGGGCCGGCTTCCTTCCCCCGTACCACTTCCCGCCGCTCCTCCACGATACCTACCCTCTTACGGCGGGGGTGTGGCTACCCTCTGACTTTTCCTTGTCGCACTCCATTAGAAATCCAAGTCTCCGAAGGTTCGCTAAGACCGTCGCCTCAAGCGCTGCATGGGCGAATCATCTGCTTTCGCTTAAAATGGGAGTGCGCCTCTGGGGCGTGGTCCAATCGGTAGGACGCTGCACTGTTAATGCAGACGGTGTTGGTTCGAATCCAACCGCCCCAGCCAGTCTCGATGCCGGATGCCGAGGCTCACCTCGAAGAGGTGCAGCGTTAGTCCTTGGTCGTCGGGAAGCCGGATTCGAACCAGCCGCGCCAGCCTCCGTCCATCGAGACGACGTTCTTGTAGCCCATCTTTTGGAGATTATCCGCAGCAAGAGCCGAACGAAAACCCCCGCCGCAATACAGGACAAGCGGAGCGTGCTTGTCTGGGATCGTTTTCTCGATGTCTCGCTCGATGATTCCTTTGCCAAGATGGATCGCACCGGGGATGTGGCCGCGGACCCATTCATTGTCCTCGCGCGTGTCCACGAGGATCATTTTCTCGCCAGCGTCAAGGCGCTTCTTGATTTCGCGATAGTCCGCTTCCTTGACGCGCTTTTTCGCGTCATTCACTACCGCCAAAAACCCGGGCTCATGCGCATGGGCCATTTCGGATTCCCTCCCACAGGATTTTCTCGGAGATTATCGCACAGGCGAAGGTTGCATATCGCGCCAGTTAGGGCCGGCCTTGAGGTCCACCAGCAGGGGCACGAGGAGGGGGTGAACCTGCTCCATCGCCCGCTTCACGAGAGGTTTTAGTCCATCGAGCTCATTCTCAGGTCCTTCGAACAGAAGTTCGTCGTGAACCTGAAGGATCATGCGCGACCGGAAATCCTCCGCAGCGAGGCGGCGGTCAATCTCAATCATGGCCAGCTTGATCAGATCGGCGGCGGTGCCCTGCAGCGGCGTATTCATCGCCGTGCGTTCGGCGAGGCCGCGCATGATCGGCTGCTGGGAATTGATTTCAGGGATGGGACGGATGCGGCCAAAGAGCGTGCGCGTAAAGCCGGACTTGCGCGTTTCAGCGACCTGGCGGTCGAGGAATTGTTTCACCCCGCAGTATCGCTCGAAATACGCGGCGATGAATTTCACGGCTTCCTTCTGGTCAATTTGCAATTGCTGCGCGAGGCCGAATGAGGAAAGGCCATAAATGATCCCGAAGTTGATGACTTTGGCGGCGCGGCGGTGCTCTGGCGTCTGCGCGAAGGGCGCGACGCCGAAGACTTCCTGCGCCGTGCGCGAGTGAATATCTTCGCCGCGCCGGAAGGACTCGACGAGCACCGGGTCTTCGGAAAAATGCGCAAGGATGCGGAGCTCGATCTGCGAGTAGTCGGCAGAAAGAAGGATGTTGCCCGACTCCGCGACAAAGGCGGCCCGAATCTGGCGGCCAAGTTCAGTGCGGATAGGAATATTCTGCAAATTTGGATTCGACGAGCTGAGGCGGCCCGTCGTAGTGCCGGTCTGGTTGATTTGCGAATGCAGGCGGCCGGTGCGCGGAGAAATGAGGCCCGGAAGAACGTCGGCGTAGGTAGATTTGAGTTTCGACACCTCGCGATAATCCATCGCCAGCCTGGGCAATTCGTGCAGCGGCGCAAGCTCTTCGAGGACGTCCGCCGCCGTGGAGCGGGCTTTCGTGCGGCCACGGCGCGGCGGAGGGAGATTGAGCTTGTCGTAGAGGACTTCGGCGAGCTGCTGCGGAGAATTGATATTGAATTCGAAACCGGCGAGGGCATGGATGCGTTTTTCGAGGGAGGCGATTTCTTTTTCCAGAGTTGAAGACAGCTTTTTCAGGGCCTTCGGGTCGACGCAGACCCCAGCGCGTTCCATGCGCGCGAGAACATCGGCCAGAGGGAGATCAATTTTCTCGTAAGGCTCGACGAGGTTTTCTTTTTCGATTTCTGCGCGAAGGACGGGCGCGAGGCGGAATAGATAATCGGCGCGCTCGCCCGGAGCGCCGGAGAGCGTGGCGCTCAAATGGCGGAGGACGACTTCGGTGAAGGCGTGATTCGCCGTGATGGGGCGAAGCAGATAAGAATAAAGCATCGTGGCATGGCGGATGGCGACAACGGAAGTTGATTTCGCGGCGGCGTCGGGAATGGCGAGAAGCTGAAATAGCTTCGGATCGTGGACGATTTTCGGGCGCGAGGCCTCGGCCAGAAATTCGGCGATAACTGCCAAAGCCGAATCGCCTTCATCATTGGCGGCGATGCGGGCAAATCGCGGAGCGTTTGAAAATTCAATCGAGCGCACGCGCGCGCCGTAGCCTTCCTTGTCGGGATCCTCGGAGTCCAGATTCAGCCAAATCGCGACTTCCTGGTCGCGGGGCAATTCGTCAAGAAACTTGCGCAGAGCGCCCGGGGAGTCGAGCACGGCGTAGTCGGTATTCTCCTCGGACGGCGGTGGAGGCAAGGATTTCAAGAGCGAGGTGAAATTGAGCTCGGTAAAAAGTTCGCGCAAAGCTCGCAGGTCAGGCGGCTCGAGACGCAAGGATGCAAGATCGAGCGAAACCGGCGCGTCGGCTCTGATTGTCGCAAGTTCCTTGCTCAGCTTGACGAACTCTGCGTAGTTCTTCAGCGCGTCCCGGTAGCTGGCTCGTTTCACTTCATCCGCGCGGCGCAAAGCCTCCTCTGCGCTGCCAAATTCCTGGATCAGTTGCCGCGCGCCAACTTCGCCGATTCCCGCCTTGCGGCGTTCGCCGGGCGCTGGCTTTTCGTTGGGATCGCGTGCGCCCGGGATGTTGTCAATCGAATCCCCCATCAGGGCCATGACGTCTGGCACTTTCGCTGGCGGCACTCCCATCAGCTCCTCGACCTTTTTCTCATCAATGAACAGGTCGTTCTTGGATGGATTGAAGATGCGAACCGGGCCGCCGACGAGCTGCATCAGGTCTTTATCCGCAGTGACGATGACGACATCGAGGTTCTTTTTGGCGGCTTGGCGTGCGAGTGAAGCTATTACGTCGTCTGCTTCATAGCCGGGCTGCTCGATGATCGGCAGGCGCATAGCCTCGCAATAGCGGCGAACATAAGGAAGCTGGACGGGGAGATCTTCGGGCATCGGCGGACGCTGAGCTTTGTACTCCTTGAATAGCTTGTCGCGGAACGTAGGCTCGGGCGTGTCGTAGACCACGCCGAGATAATCGGGCTTCTGCTCTTCGATGAGTTTGCGAATCATTCCTGCGAAAAGGTAAGGAACTTTGGTAGGCATGCCGCGAACTTGGAGGCGGTCCATCGGCGCGTAGTAGGCGCGGAAGATGAACCCCATCGCATCCACGAGAAAAAGTTTTTTGCGCGATAAGGGAGCCATAGATTACCCTGACAGTTCAGGGCGAGACATCCAGTATAACAAGAGACAGGCTGCTTGCAGGAGCGAGCCAAATGGCTCTCGAGATAAGCCGGAAAAGAAACTCAACTCAAGGAGGAGACGAATGACAGAGCCAAGCCGGGAAGAATTGCTGGCGCGTATAGCCGAACTGGAGAGGCAGTCGGGTTCACGAAAGAAAGGCGCGCTCGAGTTTCGTGTAGGAGAAAAAGGAGGCGTAAGCGTCTACGGGCTCGGCCGTTTTCCTGTGACGCTCTACTATGAGCAATGGATTCGTTTATTGGACAGCGCCCAGGATCTGCGCGCATTTCTCGAAGAGAACAAATCCCGTCTGAAATTAAGACCCAAAGAATAACTTGACAGCGCATCGCTTTGCATCTGTTCGCGTGCGTTTTTGCGCACCCGTCGGCATCAAATCGATGATCCGTTCTTCCGGGAGGATGTCGTGAGCGTGGGCCACGCGCTTTTTGCATTTTCAATTGCTGCGGCGCTTCTGACGATTACTCCTGGTTTGGACACGATGCTCGTGCTGCGCACCGCAGCGGTCGAAGGCTCGCGTCGAGCGACCCTCGCCGGAGCCGGGATATGCTGCGGGGTTTTCTGCTGGGCGCTCGCAGTCTCGGTCGGCCTTGGCGCGCTGCTCGCTGTTTCACGGTTCGCGTATGACCTGCTGCGCATTGCCGGCGCCTGTTATCTGATTTATCTCGGCGCGAGGATATTTTTTCGCAAGGCTGAAATTCTTAACAGTGCTTCCACTGAAGGGTTCAAACAACCGAAGGACACAAACTCGAACGCCAGCGCGTCGCGCTGGTTCGCTCGTGGATTTCTCACAAATATTTTGAATCCCAAGGTGGGCATTTTCTACGTCACGTTTCTGCCGCAATTCATTCCTGCGGGCGTCGGCGTCACGTCGTTCAGTCTGCTGCTCGCTTCGATTCATGTGGCGGAAGGGATTCTGTGGTTCATCCTGCTGATCTCCGCCACGAGCCTTATTTCTAAATGGCTTCGCTTTCCGCGCGTCGCTAAGACGATTGATCGCATCACTGGAACGGTTTTTGTTGGCTTCGGAGTAGCCTTAGCACTCGAAAAGTCGCGTTAACGCCGCTTCAGCTCGCGGCGTCTCGGCGCGACTCAGCCTGTTCCGAAGATGCAAGATCGGCAAACGAAGCCGTACTTGGTGTAATTTACTGCCGTCACGGTGCGTAGACCTATATGCAGCCGGGAACTGAGCCTGAGGAGCGGAACACAACGGGGCTGGCGCAAGCAATCAGCCGGGCACGAGAGGGCGACTCCGACGCCTGGGCCGAGCTGTATCGCCAGTTTGCCCCGGCGGTATTCCGGTTTTGCCGCCGGGCAATGCCATCCCGCGAAGACGCTGAGGACGCAACGTCCGAGGTATTCCTTAAAGTGCGCGGCAAACTCGACCAATACGATGCCTCGCGGCCGTTCAACGCGTGGCTCTACCGCGTCGCGGCAAACCAATGTTGGGACCTGCTCCGGCGGCGGCGCGTGAGGCAGGATCTGGAGACAGGCGGCATCGAAACCATGCCCCTCGAGCACCCCGATCCCGGGCAACTCGAAGTGTTGCTTGCCGAGCGCTCGGCAGCACAAGTGCGCAGGGGGCTCGAACAATTGCCCGGCCGGACGAGGATGGCCCTGACGCTGCGGTATTACGCGGACATGAGCTACGACGAAATTGCGGAGACTCTGGGCGTGCGCCGCGCGTTCGTCGGCGTCTTGCTGCTGCGCGCGCGTCATCAATTGCGGCGCGTGCTCGAAGGGCCTGCGGCGGCGCAGCAGAAAACTGCAGCCGGGGGTAAACCATGAAGCATTTTGATGAGATGACGGCGTTCTTGTATCTCGACGGTCAGCTCGAGACAGGGCAGGCTATGGAGCTCCGTGCCCACACGGCGGACTGCGGAGAATGCCGGGCGCTGCTCACGGCTCTTGAAAACGAAAGCAAGTGGCTCGCATTCAGTCTGGCGGAAAAAGATCCCGTGCCGGCGCGGTTCGCTGCTCCCGAGACAAGAACTTCTCTTCCCTGGGGTTGGATCACAGTCCTGGGCCTGGCGGCTGGCGGTGTGCTCACATTATGGACAGGGGTAGTGGAACCGTTCCAGCAGCAGCTCGATCAGGCAGGGTTTACCGGAGGAAATCTCATGACGATGCTATTTTTCAGCGGCACGCTTTGGAGAGGATGGTCAAGTGTGCTGAACTTCCTCGAATATTTCTCGGTAGCGGCGGTGGCGATGCTGTTCATGGTGCTTCTGCAGCGGTACTGGAGGCGCGGCGCTACAGTGGGCATGGTGCTGGCCGGATTGGCGCTGATGCTCGCGGCTGTGCCGCAACCAGCGGGCGCGGCGGAAGTTTACAAGGCCAAACCGGGTCATCCGAACTTCTTACTTCCGGCTGGACAGACGGTGAACACTGATCTGATTGTCTTTGGCGATGCCACTCGCGTGGACGGCACGGTGAATGGTGACCTCATTGCGTTCGGCAACACGATTGAAGTCACAGGCCACGTAACAGGCGACGTCATTGCCTGGGGAGCCCACGTGAGAATTACCGGACAAGTAGACGGCAATCTCCGCGGTGGCGCTAGTTCGATTTTCATCAGTGGAAAAATCGCGAAAAATGTTTCGGCGTGGGCAGGCGTGGTCGAGCTGTCCCGTGGTGGAGAAATTGGCGGAAGTTTGCTATCGGGTGCCGGCGAAGTCATGCTCAGCGGACGCGTGGCGCGAGATTTCATGGGTTTTGAGGGCGCCACTACGATTGACGGCTCTGTTGGAGGCAATGTTGAACTACGCAGCGGGGAGTTGTTGATCGCACAAACTGCGAATATCGCCGGCTTTACGAAATACGATGGAGACCATCCGGCCGTTGTGGAGACGGGAGCGAAACTGGGAAGCCCGGTTCAATTCACTCTGCACACGCATGCCCCGAATTACCGCTCATGGCGCTATTACTGGCACAGAGCCGAGTTCTGGGGCGCGGCGTTTCTCTTCGGACTTGTGCTCGTGCTGCTGCTTCCGGGATTTGTGGCCGAGGGCACAAGGGCGAGCCACAAGTTCCTTCCCTCACTGGGGATTGGCGCGGTGGTGCTGATTGCGACGCCGATTATGGCCATCATAGTTTGTCTCACGATTGTGGGGATCGGCGTTGGAATCGCAACAATGATGGCCTACGCAATCGCCATTTACGCAGCGCAAGTGTTCGTGGCGACGTGGCTGGGGAATGCGCTGCTTGGGCACAGCGAAAGCACGGGAGGGACCTTGGGGCGCCTCGCGCTCGGCCTGCTGATCATCCAGTTGGTCCAGATGATTCCGCAACACATCGGAGCGATCGCATGTTTTGTTGTCATTCTCTGGGGATTGGGAGCCATCGCCATTGCAAGCTACCGTTGTTTGAAACCGGAAGTGGCAGCCGCAGCCCAAAGCGATTCCGGGCTAGAAAATTGATAAAACGTAAAGAGGCCGGGGGCGAATATCTCGCTCGCCCCACGGCCGGAGAAGATGCGTTTGCTACTGGCCCGTGACGCGAAGAAGCATTTGCGTTCCGCTCGAAAGATGCACAGAACCACCTTTCGAAGTGACGACCGAGCCTTCGGTTGCATTGCTGGCTGCCGAATTGAGGTTCAAGCCGCGCATGCCGAAGACTCCACTGCTGGTCGAGGTCAGCTGGCCGGCGGCATTCAGCCCGCCTGTGGCGCCCGCTGCGGAACCAGCGACGGAAGATGTGCTGCGAAGTGCCCCGCCTGCAGTTTGGTCCAAGCCACCGGCAGCTCCGCCCGCCATTCCCGCTGTCGAGCCTACTGCCGATCCTGGTCCGCCAATCAAGCCGCCTCGGCTTCCGCCCGAGCCCATAGCTCCGGCCGATCCCATTGCATCGCCAGAACTCATCAGCCCATCGTCGCCGACCGCCGCCATCGATTGCGCTTCGGCCAGAGCCTGAATCGCGGCATGAAACGGAACGGACTGGCCGTCCTTCATGACCGCCTCGTCGAAAACTATCCCGAGCGACGACTCGGCATTCGCTTTCGTCTTGGCTTCAGCCTCGGTGACGTGCCCGATCAAACGTGTGCCCTTATGGAGGACTACTTGGCCATCCTGTTTCACGTCGTGCGTGGTCTTTGCGACGACGCGCTGGCCGGGGTGGCACTTCCGCGCGTCAAGGGTCGTTGCGAGGTCTGCGTTCACAGTCGTGCCGCTGGAGAGACTGGCGGAATTCTGCCCAGCGCTCGCCGAGGCCGAAGTGGACGCTGAAGCCGATACTGAGGCGGTACTCTGCGAGCCGCTCTGCTGCTGGCTCTGCTTAGAGGAAGTCGCGGGCTTCGATTGCTCCTGGCCGGACTGCATCTTACGCTGGTCCGGCGACTGAGCGCCTGCGGCAAGTGCCAGTGCCGCAACGGAAAGAACTGAAATCCATGCTTTCTTCATGTCTACACCTCCTGGAGATAAGCGAGTTTCTGCTTTGCCCAAAGCTACAGGGAAACTGCATGTTCCCATCTAATAGGGTAGAGGACAGAGCAACTGATATACCTGAAGGAAAGCCCTTTGTTTACATAGAGTTACAAGAAAAAAGAGGACTGATTCAGACCATTGCCTAGCGCAAAATGTCGCCACTCGGGCAAATCTTACCCGAGCCGCTGGGCGGCGAAAATCATTGTGACGAGCCCTAAATACAGCCGCTCACACGACGCCGACTTTCTTTCCGACGCGCGTCAGAATCTCAATCGCGCGTTCGAGATCAGCTCGCTTGTGCGTCGCGCTGACCATCGCGCGAAGCCGCGCCTTGCCTTCGGGTACCGTGGGATAGCCGATAGCCATGGCGAGGACGCCTTCGTCGAAAAGCTGGCGTGAAAATTCAAAGGCTTTCGCCGCGTCGCCGACCATGATCGGCGTGATGGGCGTCTGGCTCTTGCCGGTGTCGAATCCGGCGCGCTTGAGCGCGCGCTTGAAAAATTTCGTATTGTTCCACAGCCGCTTGATGAGTTTTCCGCCCGCGGGAGAATCGAGAAGCTCGAACGCTGCCTGGCACGTCGCCGTGACGGATGGCGGATGGGACGTGGAGAAAATGAACGGCCGGCCGCGCTGATGGAGAAATTCGATCAGTTCGCGCGAGCCGCAGACGTACCCTCCAATCGAGCCAATCGCTTTGCTGAGCGTCCCGACCTGGATGTCCACGCGGCCGTGACAGCCCAGATGGTCCACCGTGCCGCGGCCATTGCGTCCCAGGACGCCGGAGGAATGCGCGTCGTCCACCATCATCATGCAGCCGTATTTTTCGGCGAGCGCGCAAAGTTCCGGCAGCGGGGCGATATCGCCGTCCATGGAGAAAACGCCGTCGGTGATGAGGAGCTTGCGGCCGTTCCAATCTTTCGTCTCTTCGAGGATGCGTTCGCAATCGGCGAGATCCTTGTGCTTGAAAACCTTGATGGTGGCTTTGGAGAGGCGGCAGCCATCAATGATGGATGCGTGATTGAGCTCGTCGGAGATGATGAGGTCGTCCTTGCCGAGGACAGCGGAAACGGTGCCGGAGTTCGCGGTGAAGCCCGACTGAAACACGACGCAGGCTTCCGTGCCCTTGAAGCGCGCGATCTGGTCTTCGAGCTCCATGTGGATTTTCATCGTGCCGACAATGCTGCGGACGGCGCCGGAGCCGACGCCGTATTTGCGAACGGCGTCAATGGCAGCGCGGCGGAGCTTGGCGTGCGTGGTCAGGCCGAGATAATTATTCGAGCTGAGATTGATGACTTCCTTACCGTCCACCGTGGCGATGGGCTTCTGCTCGCCTTCGAGGACGCGCAGACGGAAATATTGATGCTTGGCTTTCAAATCTTCAAGCGCGTCGCGCAGAAACTGTGTCTGCGGGCGGGCGGACGTTATTGATTGCGGCGTAGCCATGAATCCTCCTGTGTGGGAATGAAGGCTGAACGGATCACCATTATAGGCCAGCCGGGGCGGGTCGAGAACGGCCTTTCTGAAGATTCCAGGACGGACTTCGCACAATGAAAGTCATTTGCGATCAGGATTTGATAAGTGCTTTGTTTACAAGTGCTTGATTCCTTGCGACTGTGCGTTTCATTTGCGATTAGGAAATACAGTTCACAGTTAACAGCTGAGAGTCGAGAGCGAGGAGCCGTCGATGAACAGTTGATCGACGGGTTCGGAGTCGCGAAGACATGAGAATTGCAAAATGCGAATTTGTGTCGATTAGAAATGGGTCCGATCCTTTGTTTTCTATGATTTAGCGCAATTTCTAATTCCGGAGTGTGTCGATTAGAATTCCTAGAAGCTGGAAGCTCGAGGCTGGAGGCTGGACCCGTGTTCGCAGCAAGCGGATGCCGCAGACGAGACCCTTCGACTGCGCCCGCCACGGCGGGCAGGCTCAGGGTAAACGGCTTCAGGTTTGGAGGTCCGATCCGCCTTCGCGGAAGGCAGCTGCGGCGGACGTCGCATAATGCATGCTCCGAGTCATCGATTAGAAATTCGGATATGATTGATTTGGGGCTAGTTAGCAGAATTTCTAATTTTTGGGAGTCGGAAGGGGGGACGGAAGTGGGGTCGGGGAAAGGGGAACGTGAAATATTGAAATTCTTCCCGATTAGAAAATTACAAGTGACGATCTGTGAAGCACTTAGCATTTTTTAACTCGATTTTGATTCCCGATTAGAACCCCCTAGAACACGAAAGCCCCGACCAAGAGCGTCGGGGCGGCTTTTAAAGACCCGGCTACAGAAGTGCCGAAGTCAGACAAAATTAAGTATATAACATCTTATAACCGTTGTCAAGGAAAAGATGGGCTGCTGCAACTGAGATAGAGAATACGTGGGCTTTAGGAGCCGTCAGACTGATCGGTACCATAGGCAGAATCGGATGCCTTCGTCAAGGCTGCGAACTCGTCGTCCCATGGCGGCGACTTATCCAGTCGTAGGCTCACTAGCTGCCATTCATTGTTATCTCGGCGAAAGCTAGCTTGTCCATACAGCAAGAAGGGTAGGGTCTTCTCCTCCATTCGGTCGGATTGTCCGAGGCTCAATATTGTGTTGTAAAGGTCCGGTGTAGGAACTTCCCCGATCTTGTAGCGCTTCGGTTGTGCCCAGAACGGCGAAACGTAGGGTACCCTGACTATAACGTTCGCCTTGCAGAGGCAATCAAAAAGGATTCGACAGGTCTCACCATTCGTCTCCTTCCAAGCAGCTGAGTTTACCTGGTCAAATGCCACGCTCTTTACGGTTTTGATGTCGATTGTGTTGCTTCTTTCAGTCATGCCATAGAATGCGTGAAAGGCGTCACGCTGTCCGAGATCCGCGTCAGTGAGTTCCTTTATCTCCATCACTTTTGCCTCAATCTCGCTCCGATGCTTCATTAACATATCGATTGCAGCCTGCATCTCACTTTGAAGTCTGAGGCGTTCGGCCTTAGTAATCGTCTCTGAGACTATTTTGGCCGCCTCATCAATCGTTTGGGCGACATGGAAGGCTGCGTTGTATTCGCGGGCATGGAGTTGTAAACCTTCCGCCAGGCGTGTGTCATTTGTGATGACTAACGCGTCGCTCTTTTGGTGATTTCGGAGGGCATCAAGGACGGTGAACATGATTAATGAATCTCGAAAGCCTTTTTCCTTGGTCTTTTCTTCTGGCTCCTCGAATGGCGGCGTACATTCGATTGACATCGTGAGAAGCCTTTGAGTCTCGATCTGCGGAAGCGGAAGGATATTGATTCCAAGCTCTGCCGCCCTTGGGCGGTAGTGCGCGTCGATGGCCTCGAGGTATGCCTTTGTTCGTTCGAATGCTATTGCGTACTCGGGGATTGATTTACGATGTTGGTCCAAAATCCTGAGGATATTCTGGCTGCTTGGAAGATAGCGGTTAAGCTCCTTCTTTCTCTCTCGCAGATATTCCAGCCAAGTCACCACAGAGACAAATAATTCGAAGCCGGCCGATTTCTGAATTTCAAGGAGATTTGCGAAATCGACATTCTCGAGGCGCGGCCCCAATTGCCAGAAGACGCTACTCTCGATGAAGACCTTCTTGAAGTATTTGTGGTTTGACATCTTTCATTTACTGCTCCTGTTTTATTGAAACAGGACATAACATGATAACACTACGCCCGATTGCTTAGGGGCTCCCTCGCGCCGAGTCCTTAATTATGCAGCTCAACTGCGAGGGGAGACGTGGCGGACGTGGCCAGTGTACGTCGAACACGCGGCGACGCAAGCGGAGAAGGTAATCGTGAGGATACACCCACGGGATGGCGCGGGCGAGAGGGCAAGACGGACACGATAGACTAATCGATTTGGATCTGAACGAGGGCACGGGTGGGATTCCCGCGATGCTCAATCGAGAGCCGAGGATAAAGAATGCGGAAAGGGCGGGTTGGTGTGGGAATCCTGGCGCTGCTGGTTCTGCCGGGAGCGGCGAGGGCGCAGGACGGATTCTGGGCGAAGTGGAGCAAGCGAGTGAACGAGGCAATCGATTCGCAGCCCAAGTGGGTGTCGCCGCTGGCGACTTCTTCGCCGGACATGTCCGAGAGATACCGCAGCGATTTCACGAGGCAGATCACGCCCAGCGGAACGACGACGTGGAACTACGGGAACGGAAAGGGCCTCGACCTGATTCCCTGGCGCGGGCTGGAGGTCGATATCGTCCCGCCGCCGTACGTGCAGCACAATTCGCCGGCGGCCAGCGACGGCTTCGGGGATTTCTCGATGTTGGCGAAATTCCGGATCGTCTCGAGAAGCGAAGGGCACGGCGCGTACGCAGTAAGCGCTTCGCTTGGAGGGACGTTTCCGACGGGGAGTTTCAAGAACGGCAGCGCGCGCGGAATGATTATCCCGACGATTTACGCGGGAAAGAGCTTCGGCGATTTCGACGTGCTATCGAACCTGGGAGTGAGCCTGCCGACGCGGGATACGGGCACGCTCGGAAGGCCGGTCACGTGGAACACCGCGGGGCAATACCGATTGGGCGTCAAATCGCACGCCTGGAAGCTCTGGCCGGAGATTGAAAACAATGCGACGTTCTATCACGGCGGGCCAAACGACGGCCGGAGGCAGAATTTCGTAACGCTGGGGATGATGGTGAACGGGCTCCGACTGAGCAGCGCGCCGGCAAGCCGGCTGAAGACTTCGTTTGGCGCGGGGATGCAGATCGCAACGACGCATTTTCATACGTACAACCACGCGCTGGTCATTTCGTCGCGCGTGAATTTCTGACGCGATCCGCGTGAGATGGCGCGGAAGCGCAATTTTCTGTAGCATGTGAGGCCGGTTGAGGGAGAAAACGGGAATGAAAACGTCAATGACACGCAAGGTCGCATACTTGATTGTGATTCTGGGCGCGGCGGCGCTGGTCCGCGCGGCGAAGGCTGGAGCGGAATCGCCGGCGAATCAGCCGGCGGCGGTGGAGCAGGCGATTCGAACCATGTTCGGTCTGCACGCAATCATGGAAGCGGTGATTTCGCCGGACGGACGGCGCGTGGCGTGGGCGGAATCGCTCGCGGGCAAGAATGGCGCGCCGTCGTTGAATGCGGCGATTTACGTCGCGGACTGGAAGTCGCCGGCGGGGCGCGTGCGCGTCAGCGCAGCTAATGGCGCTGCTGCAAACGAGGGCCGCGTGGCGTGGTCGCCGGACAGCAAGCAGATTGCGTTCCTGTCGGATGCAGCGCACGCGGGACAGCAGGAGCTCTATGTGGCGACGCCGGGAAGCGCAGCGCGGCAACTGACACACGTGAAGGGCGACCTGGCGGATGCGAAATGGTCGCCGGACGGAAAGACGATCGCGGTGCTATTCATCGAAAACGCGCCGCGGGCGTCGGGGCCGCTGGCGGCAGAGACGCGGGATGAAGGAGTGGTGGGCGCAAAGATTTACGAGCAGCGGCTGGCGCTGGTGGATGCGACGACGGGACGGATGCGGGAAATCTCGCCGGCGGATTTGTATGTGTACGAATATGACTGGGCGCCGGATGGGAAGAGAATCGTGGCGACGGCGGCGCCAGGGAATGGAGACGACAACTGGTACGTGGCGAAGATCCATGTGTTCGATGCGGCGACCGGCGGGGACCAGTCGATTTATACGCCACCGGTGACGTTGCAGATGGGCGCGCCGAAGTGGTCGCCGGACGGGAAGACAATTGCTTTCATCGGCGGAATTATGAGCGACGAAGGGTCGGTGGGCGGGGACATTTACACGCTGTCGGCGGAGGGCGGCGAGCCGAAGGACGTGACGCCGGGGATGAAGGCGTCGGCGGCTACGCTAGACTGGGCGGCGGATTCGAAGACGATCCGGTTTGGCGAGATTGTGGATGGACAGAGCGGGATCGCGGAAGTAAATGTGGATTCGGGCGCGATTTCGACTACTTGGACGGGCGCGGAGCGCATGGGAGCGAGCCGGTTCGGCGTGGGCGCGTCGTTTTCGCGAGATGGGGAGATGTCGGCGACGGTGCGACAGTCGTTCGGAAAGCCGCCGGAGGTGTGGGCTGGGCCGACAGGGGCTTGGAAGCAGGTGACGCACATCAACCAGGGCCTCAAGCCAGAATGGGGAGAGGCGAAGAGTTTGCACTGGAAGACGGATGTCGGCGAGGCGCAGGGGTGGGTGGTCTATCCGAAGGATTTCGATGCGACGAAACGCTATCCACTTGTCGTGTGCGTGCATGGCGGGCCGGCGGCGGCGAACATGCCAAGTTGGCCGAGCCGGTGGAGCTACCAGATGACGCTGCCGTCGGCGGGATACTTCCTGCTTTTCCCGAACCCGAGAGGCAGCTACGGGATGGGAGAGGCGTTCACAAGGGCGAACGTGAAAGATTTTGGCGGCGGGGACTTCCGCGACATCATGGCCGGCGTGGACGAAGCGATAAAGACTCTGCCGATTGACCCGGAGAAACTTGGGATTACGGGATGGAGCTATGGCGGATATATGTCCATGTGGGCGGTGACGCAGACGAATCGCTTCAAGGCGGCGGTGATTGGAGCGGGGCTGTCGGACTGGGTGAGTTATTACGGCGAAAATCAGATTGATAAATGGATGATTCCCTATTTTGGGGCTTCGGTGTACGAGGACCCAGCGGTCTACGCGAAGAGCGCGCCGATTGATTTCGTCAAGAACGTGAAAACGCCTTCGCTAATCGTGGTCGGAGACAGTGACGGGGAGTGCCCGCCGCCGCAGTCGTACGAATTCTGGCACGCGCTGGTGTATTTCGGCGTGCCGACGCAATTTGTCATCTACCCGCATGAAGGACACGGATTCGTGGACCCAGCGCATAGCCGGGACGTGGCGGAGCGCGCGGTGGCGTGGTTCAATTCGCGCATGTAGGGATATCTAAGATCCTTCGGTTCACATACGGAGCGGGCAAGGCGAAAATGCTTTAGCCCTGGCGAAGGACCTCACCTGGGTTGGCATGGGAGGCAGCACGCGCGAGGGCTGTCCGCAGCAGCGGGCAACCAACAGCCCCACGCTCGCAAATCGAGCGATGGGGCACCCGCCAAACATCATACGTAGTTACGTATCCGGCATGGTATGCTGCTTGGCGGAATGCTCACGGAGGAATCAATACGCGGAGCCTCGGCCACCCGCCAATGCCTGTGACAGTGCAGAGAGGGGCGAACCAGTGAGAGCTTGGGCTATCTTCACACTGCTGGCTATCGCTTCTGTTGGCAGTGGGCTGGCTGAAGCGTCGATCGCGTCGTTTTCCATTGCGATAAGCGCCGCACGAACTCCTGCAAAGCGAGGGTCTCCTCTCGAAGTGAGAATTGTCCTAACAAACACAACTGGTCAGAGCCGGCTGATTTACCAAGATACAGGAGGAGAATTTGACTACACAATTCATGTTTCAGGCCAGGATAATAATGAGCCGCCAGAAACTAGATACTTTCGAGCAGTGAAAGGCAAGGACTCGGGCAAACCTACCCTAGTGGTGGAACACAGCGGCGGGCTGCGCCTCGTGAAAGCCGGGGGAACCCTCACGGATACGATAGACCTTAACCAGCTTTATGGTCTTCAGCCTGGCAAATATACAATTCAGGTAGAACGACCGGACGACGATGGCAAGACCGTCGTAAAATCGAACACGATCACGGTGACCATAACTCCTTAGTCCTCCCTCCGCCATTCGGCGCGCGAACGCTGCCGGGGCCACATATCCCAAACTGCTATGCGGCCGCTCTTCGTTGTATTCCTCCCGCCACGCGGCGATCTTCCGCCGCCCCTCGAACAGAGCTTGGAATTGGGTGAAATGACACCTAAATCGCGGCGAAAATAGCCGAGAGGGTGATAGTACTGCGCCTCCGGCGCGAAGAAATCGCGAAGAAATTCGCAGTGACAATTTTTCGCCTGTACGCACGGGCAACGCAGGCCATTGACCTAAAACTGTACTTCTGACCCGTAGCCGCCGCACGACGATAGCAGTACGCTCGCATTGACTAAAGTTCAGCCCGCTAAAAATTAGAGGTTGCGAGAAAGGGAGTGCGGCGATGACACCATGGATCGGGTCGGCTTCCCCGGTGGATGCGGGGATGGTGGAATTCAAAGAGTGCTTGAAGCGGATGCGCGACGGCCATGCGGATGAGGCTCTGGGCCACGCGCGGCGCGCCCTGGGCGCGGCACCGAAGAACCCGTTTTACCTCTCCTATACGGGGCTGCTGGCAGCGGTGGCCGACCGGCGCTTTGGCGACGCAGTGAACCTGTGTCAGGAAGCGCTGAACCTGAAATGCAATCATGCGCAGCTTTACCTGAACCTGGCCGAGGTCTATCAGCAGGCCGGGCGGACGCCCGACGCGATTCAGGTGCTCGAAAAGGGCTTGATATCCGCGGGGCGAGATTTCCGGATCCGGCGGGCGCTCGAACGGCTGGGCGTGCGGCGCTCCCCGGTGCTTACGTTCCTGCACAGGAACCATCCGGTGAACCGGTTCCTCGGGCAGTTGCGGCACCGGCTGACCGGGCCGGCGCACGCGCACTGAAGAGTTCCCCCAAAGCAGCCAACCCACAGGGGAAGCCCGGGTCGAGTTCCCCCCTCGGCCTGGGCCTCTATTCCGGCCCCAGAGGCAGGAAATACTGAGTGCCTTTGACGGGCTGGCGCAACCTCCGCAGCAACTCCTGCAAGTCCTCGTTCCGCTCGACAAAGTCGATTTCCGAAGTGTCCACGACGAGAAGGTTGGACGCGGAATAGCGGAAGAAAAAGTGTTCGTAAGCCTGAGCGACGGTCTCGAGATACTCGGGCGAAATGTTGGATTCCTTGCGGTCGCCTTTTTTCGAGATGCGCTGGCGGAGGACTTCCGGCTTGGCTTGAAGATAAATGACCAGGTCGGGCGGAGGGACGGAAGAGGCCAGCATTTCGTAATAGCGCTCATAAAGCTTGAGTTCTTCGTCACCGAGGTTGATGTAGGCGAAGATCTTGTCCTTTTCAAAAAGGAAATCGCAGACGACGGGCCCGGGATTCACGTCGCGGTCGATTTCGAGGAGGCGACGGTGGCGCTCCATGAGGAAGTACATCTGGGCGCGGAAGGCGGCGCCGGGCTTTTCGTTGTAGAAATCCGTGAGGAAGGGGTTGTCCTCGCAGTCGAAGATGCGGCGGGCGTGCAAGCGTTCGGCCAGGATTTTCGCCAGCGTGGATTTGCCGACGCGGATGGGGCCTTCGACGACGAAATAGCGCGGAGATTTGAATTGAGGAGGCTTCGGTTCACGGCCGGGCATGGGGCGGCATTATAGCAAAGGCGAGGATGCATCTAAGTGGCAAGAGTACATGGGCGAATATTAGCGCGGGGCCAGCGATGGACTCGCTCTATGGACGCGCGGAAGCACTGGGAACGGCGCCCGGGCGGAAGCGGGCGGTGAAGTGGCGGAGAAAGGGTGCCTGATACGTCAGCGCGAGGCCGCGGATCTTGTCGCGCTTGCGCCAGACTTCGAGGATCACTTCGACGACATAATCAATGTGAGACTGCGTGTACACGCGGCGGGGAATTGCCAGGCGCAGCAGATCCATGGGCCCGGGCTGCTCGACGCCGTGCTCGTCGCGTTTGCCGAACATCAGCGTGCCGATTTCGACCGAGCGGATGCCGCCTTCAAGATAGAGTTCGGCGGCGAGAGCGACGCCCGGAAACTGCGCAGGCGGGACGTGAGGCAGGAAAGCGCGGGCATCGATATAAATCGCGTGGCCTCCAGGCGGCTGGACGATGGGAACGCCTTCGGCGGCGATGTGATTGCCGAGATACGCCGTGGAAGCAATGCGGTAGTTAAGATAATCCTCCTCTAACGCTTCATTGAGGCCGACGGCGATGGCGTCGAGGTCGCGGCCGGCGAGGCCGCCGTAGGTTGGGAAACCCTCGGTGAGAATCAGCAGGTCTTTCTCCTGCTGGGCAAGCAGATCGTCGTTCGTGCAGAGGAAGCCGCCGATATTGGCCAGGCCGTCTTTTTTGGCGGACATGGTGCAGCCGTCGGCATAGCGGAACATCTCCTGAGCGATTTCGCGGGGAGTTTTATTGGCGTAGCCGGGCTCGCGGAGCTTGATGAAATAGGCGTTTTCGGCGAAGCGGCAAGCGTCAATATAGAGCGGGATGCGGTGGCGCGCGCAGATTTCCTTCACGGCCTTGATATTGGCGAGAGAAACAGGCTGGCCGCCGCCGGAATTGTTCGTCACGGTGAGCATGACGAGAGGGACGCGCTTGGCGCCGACGCGTTCGATGAGGGCAGCGAGTTTCGCAGTGTCCATGTTGCCCTTGAAGGGATGCTGGAGCG
Source organism: Candidatus Acidiferrales bacterium (assembly GCA_035934545.1). GTDB lineage: Bacteria > Acidobacteriota > Terriglobia > Acidiferrales > UBA7541 > DAHUXN01. The sequence goes on along the minus strand of DASYXV010000039.1, from coordinate 156,317 downwards.
ACGGTTGGAGGGCTTCGGGGATGGGCAAGTCCATCGCTTCGGCGCCGACGAATTCGCAGTTGGCGCGCGTGGTGTCGAAGTGCGTGTTGTTGGGCACGACGTCGCCCTTCTTGCACATCACGCCGAAAAGGATGCGCTCAGCGGCGCGGCCCTGATGCGTGGGAATCACGTGCTTGAAGCCCATGATGGCTTGGACCGAGTCACGGAAGCGGACGAAGCTGGGCGAGCCGGCGTAGGATTCGTCGCCGCGCATCATCGCGGCCCACTGCTCGGTGGACATCGCGTTGGTGCCGGAATCGGTGAGGAGGTCAATGAGGATGTCGTCGGATGCGATGAGGAAGAGATTGTAGCCCGCGGCTTCGAGAAGCTTCTGGCGCTCTTCGCGCGTGGTGCGGCGAATCGGTTCGACGGACTTGATGCGGAACGGCTCGATGATGGTCTTGATCGGCATCGCGGATTCATCTTCGCCGGAAGTGGCGAAGGGGAGACTAGGATACACCGGCGCGAGGGTTGCGGCAGAAAATCGAACGAGCCCTGCATGGAAACTTGCATCCCGATTCACGGGGAAAGAAGCTCGAACTCCTGTATAATGAATAAATGGCTGTCAGCATATTGAGAGTTCCCAGTCTAGCTTATGACCGGGTCCACGAGTATCGCGTGGGGCCGAGGGGAGCCATTGAGCACCGCTGGACGCTGCAAGAGGGCGGAAAACGAAGCGACGGGACGAGTGAATGGACAGTGGCGTCCAAGGATTTCATTCGCGCCGCCGTCTGCCATGCGCAATCGTACGTCACCGACTGGTTCCAGGCCCGAGGCATCACCTGTGAGCGCATCGCTGCGTTGATCGAGCGCGAAAAGCGCACGAAGAAACCCTCCCGAGCGAAGGCGACCCCGCATCCGGTTCAGAAGTAGCTCGGCCCGTTGTCGCTCCCGCCGTTGGAATTCCTACCAGCTACGCGAGATTACCGCGACGATGCGCGAAAGGGCGTCGAGATCGCGGAGGTCAATCACTTCGCCCGGAGAATGCGAATAGCGCAGCGGCCAGCCAAGCGCGACATCTATCGAGCCGTAACGCAGGAAGGCGGAGCCGTCGTTGCCGCCGCCCGTGACGCCATATTGAGCGGGAATATGATTCAGGCGCGCGAGAGAGACGACTTTTTCGACCAGCTTGCGCGGGACGATATTGGAATTATCCACGGCGCGGACGACGAAGCCGTCGCCGAGTTTGGCGTCGCCGAAACGAGGCGATTCGATGGGTGAATCGGAGCTGACAAACGTGTCGACGGCGAAGACGTAATCAGGCGCTTTGCCTTCTGCGGCGAGGCGTTTGGCGACGGCGCCTGCGCCGACGAGGCCGAGTTCTTCGCCGGTGGAGAAAACGAAAGAGACGTCACGATTCTTCAGATTGGGGCCGAGCGCCCAAGCCGCGGAAATCAGCGCGGCATCGCCCATGCGGTCGTCAAAGCTGCGGCAATTGGCGCGCTCACCGGCGAGGCGGCGATACTTTTTGGGGATGGTGACGAAGTCGCCGACCTGCACGCCGAGCTGTGCGACTTGGTCCGGCGAACGAGCGCCGATGTCCACGTGATACAACAAAGCGCGGCCGCGCGGCCATTTGAAATCGGGCTGATCCCAGCCCTCCGGCAATTCCATGACGCCGGGAACACTGGCTCCCTTCGTGGTGTGAACGAGAGCGGCGTGGCCGAGATAGAACGCGAGAGTGCCGCCGCCTTTGCTTTCGACGGCGAGACGGCCATTGGGCAGGATTTCCTTCACTTCGTAGCCGATCTCGTCCATGTGGGCGACGATGAGGATGCGCGGCGTGTGCGCGCCAGCTGAAGGCGTCGCGACGTGGAGGATGAGGTTACCGGCATCGTCCGTTTCGGGCTTTGCCCACTTCGGCAGAAGGAACTTCACTTCGTCGCGGACGAGACCTTCGTGGTCGCTGACGCCGTAGATTTCGACAAGCCGCGAAAGAATTTGCTCGTTCGTTGGGGGAAAGATCAATTCCCCGCCACCAGAACCGCTGCCGCTGCCTCCTCCTGTTTGCGCTGGAATCGAACCCTGCAAGAAGGCCTGAAGCAGATCGGTCAGGTTCTTGAGATCGAGCGAGCTGACCATCTCCGCAGGAGTGGAAGGCCAGGCTGTGGCAATCGCGAGGTGCACGGTATTGTCGGGCAATTTTGGGCCGCGCAAGTAGCCGGGAGGGATGAGAGGAGCAGAATAGTCTTGGGCGAACGGAATGCTATTTTGTTCCGCCAGCCTTTTCAGGTCAGCCGCAAATCCCGTGAGAGCGCCAGCAGCGTCAGGTGCGCCGACGAGGACGCCGCTGCCGGGTTCGAGGCGGGGCGCGCGATGCATTTCAGGCTGGCCAGGGATTGGGCCGCTCGGCGTCAGGCGGCCAACGTATATCAGTTCATCGGGGCTGGTCATTTCGACGACGCGTTCGAAGCCGCGAGCGCCGACCCATTGCTGAGCCACGAACGCAATTGTGAGCGTGCCATTCAGCTTCGACACATCGAGGCGGCGCAGAAGTTCGACAAGCGCGGCATCGCCGAAGCGGTCGCCGATGGCAGGAGAAGTCTCCAGGCCGCCAGCCATTTGATAGAGCGTGCGGTCTACTACCACGGGACTGAGCAGATCGGCGCCGGCGCTGCGGACTTCGGCGGCAGTGCTCGCGCCAATGTCCACGTACATGTTGTCGATGTCCGAGGGGTCTGGGGGGTTGAGTCGTCCGGGCTGAAGATGGACGGAGAGGCCACCGACGACGCCGGGAATCCATTTGCCATCGGCGGTCTGAATTTCTACGGGTTGCGCGGAGTAGAGTTCGTTGAAGAGAGGAAGAATGCCGCCCTGCGGGAGACGCTGGAGCTGAATGTAGCCATCGTCGGTGATGCGGCTGACGAGGAAGCCGGGTTCATCCATGGGCGCGACGAGGAGGCGATGCGGCGAGCCGCTGCCGATGGTGACAATCAAGTCGCCGAGGTTGTCGAATTTGGGCGAGAACGAGGCGAGGCGCTCACGAATCAGAGCCGCGAGGCTGCCTTCGTAACCAGGAACGGCGAGGGTTTGGGTGAAGTCTCTGAGATCTGGCTCCATCGCGCCCGGGACTTTGGCCGCGGAGTGCGTTTGCGCGATTGCTCGCGGCGCGAAGGAAAGAAGAATCAAGCTGCAGAAAATGAGAAGAAAACGCTTCATCATGGCATCTCTCTTTTCAACCAATATAGATTGCGTTTGACTCACCAGCATGTACCCGGCGCGAGCGGCGAATCTAACGCAGTCGAATAATCGTCGCAACTATTTTGCTTCGCCCTAGAATTGCTGCGGGGCAACTAAGTAGACGTGGCGAAGACCAGGGACGGTTCACTGAAAGACGCGGCTAAAGCTATTCGGCGCGGCAGAGTTCGGCGGTGAGAGTTTCGCGGTGATCGAGGGCGAGCTTGTCCATGCGCTTCAGGCTGTAGTCGTATCCGACGGCGGCGGCGAAGGCGAGAACAATAAAGACGGGCGTAGCGATCCACGGATGACCCGACGCTAGAGCCAACAAGAAGACGAGCGCGCAGGAACCGAACAGCGCGACTTCCATAGCCATGCCTACGGCCATCGTCACGCCAGCCAGACGCTTCTGGCGAAATGCGCCAAAGTCGAATTTGCGCGGGAAACAAACCGAGAAGATATTTCCTACTGTAAACGTCATGAGGTTGACGTAAACGAGCGCCGCGATCGTTGCGGCAATAATCGCAAGAGGAGGCGCGAGAAAAAGATAGGTCACGAAGATCCACATGATGAAAGATTCCAGAAGTGTGATCGCTACAAGAAAAAGGTTCTTTCCCGCCAGAATGTCGCGAAATGGTACAGGAGACAGAAAGAGGAACTGCACGCCAGTTCCATCGAACGCGAGGCTGTTGAATGCGAAGTTCATTTGAACGAGGACGACGAAAGCGACGCCCACGGGGAAAGCCAGACCCCCGGCGCGATGAAGGAACTCCAAGCCTTTGGCATCATGCGCCATCCGGATATTCAGGCTGAAGATGAGTACCACGAAGATCGGAGTAATCAAATTCAGCAGCATGAGCCCGTTGCGACGAGCGTAGCGTATCTCCTTTTCGAATACGGCGCTGACGCCGCTGGATAGCATCGGAATGCTCCACGATGATGCCGCAGCTCCTTTCGGCCGAGAACCGGCCATGCTGGGATGGCTCGGGCGGGCGGCAGCCGATGTCTCACTGATGAGTTCGCCGCGGTATTGCGCGACCAACCGGATACGCAATAACCAATAAAACGCCAGCGAATAGGCGCAAACGACGAGCAGCGAGAATGCCGCGGCCAGCAGGTTGCCATTCACCCCGCCGACCAATGCTTGCCCCGCGAAGCCCGGAGGAGAGAAACGCGCCACGGACATGGCCGCAGGGACCCAACTTTCATTGGTGTGGGAATGCAGATTGTTAAGATGCTGAACAAGAGGGCCGATGAATTGAACCCCCAGGATCGCGAGAATGAAGAAGAACCCCATAACTTCGCGGGTCCGCCGCTGCGCCAGCCAGCGGTCGAGCCACGTGAGGACGGCGCGAGCCAGCAAGAGATTCATCAGCGCAAAAATCGCGGCAACGATCAGCGCCCAAAGAAACAGTGCAGGCCGCGCGATCCCCACACCGGCCGCCATGCAGAAAAGCCAGACAAGAGAGCCAATCGCGCCGGGCTCGAACACGCCGTAGGCGAGACTCAGAGCGAAAAAACTCCCGAATCGGAGAGGAAATCGCAGAAGATTGGTGAAATCGAACTGCGCGCCAACCGCGGCTGTAAGCAGCGGATTGAGCTGCCAATAGAGAAACACTATCCAGGGCAGAAACGGCAGATATCTTTGCAATCCTTGCGTCACGAGAATATATGCGGCGATCCCCATCGCCGCGCCGCCGCCGAAGATGAGGCCGCTCATCATCAGCCAGACGAAACCGATGGATACAGCTTCGAGGCGGCCTTTCATCGTGCGGAGAGAATTTCGAAAGAGGTTCCAGCGCAAGCGGGCAATCAGGACAATTTGCTGGCGGATGCCGAGCAGGGAATCTATTCCAGCCACGTCAATTCCTGTTCTCGCTGGCGCGTGCCGCCGACAATGTCGAGGAAAATCTGCTCGAGGGTCATTTTGCCGTCGGAGGCTGCACCGACGCCAGCTTCTTCCGCTCCCTGGCGCGCTTCGATGCCCGCGCGCAGCTCTTCGAGCGATCCCTGCGCCACCAGCTTGCCGCGATGGATGATGGCGACGTGGCTGCAAAGCCGTTCGACGATTTCGAGCACGTGAGAGGTCAAGAAGACCGTCGCGCCTCGGGCGATCATGCGCTGCAGCATGGCTTTCAGCGTTCCGGAAGCGATGGCGTCCACGCCCTCGAAGGGCTCGTCGAGGAACAAAATCTTGGGACCATGAATCACGGCGGCGGCCATCGCGAGTTTCTTCTGCATTCCGTGAGAATAATCGGTGATGAGAGTCTTCGGCCGGTCAGCGAGCTGCATGAATTCGAGCAGTTCTCTCGTGCGCTGAGCTGCTGCGTCCCGATCGAGGCCATACATTCGCCCGGCAAAATTCAGATACTCCGTGGCCGTGAGGCGGCCGAAAAGCGCCAAGCCCTCGGGCACGACGCCGATTTGCCGCTTCACTTCGATCGGATTTTGTTCGAGGTCCAGATCCAAAATGCGGATCCGCCCCGCAGTCGGCGCAAGAAGGCCCGTAAGCATCTTGATCATGGTGGATTTGCCGGCTCCGTTGGGGCCAAGGAAGCCGAAGAACTGTCCGCCGCTGACGCTCAGATTCACCTGGTCCACCGCAACGAGCTCGCCGAAACGGCGTATGAGGCCTTCGGTCGCGATTGCTGATTCCATTGGCATAGTGGAAGAATTTAATTGGAAGGTGAAGCGAACACAAGAATTTCCGAGAAAGAACACCTGGGGTTTGGAGCGACTTCAGCGTTTGGTGGCGGTGAGCGCGGCGGCTGATTGGGGAAATAGCGCCAGCACCGCAGGAAGGATCACCCGGAAGGTACATCCGCCTTCTGGGCGATTGAATCCTAGGATCTGGCCGCCATGCTCCTGCACGATGCCGTAGCAAATGCTCAAGCCGAGGCCAGTCCCTTTTCCCACCGGCTTGGTCGTGTAGAAAGGATCGAAGACGCGATCCGGACTCTCCAGGCCCGGGCCCGTATCGGAGAAGTCGAGCACGACGCTGCCGCGCTCGCCGCGCGAGCGCACGGTGAGCACGCCTCCGCCGACCGTTTCCATAGCGTCCACGGCGTTGGCGATGAGGTTGTAAAACACTTGCAAAAGCTGATTGGGGTCGGCGCGAACAGCCGGAAGAACAGCGGGCATGTCCATCTCGATGCAGATGTTTTTATCGCGAAGATCGAGCTGGCGAAGCTCGACCGCGCTTGTCAACACGCTCTTGAGATCCAAGAGCTGCTTTTCGGCAGGCACCTGGCGGGCGAAGCTCAGGAGATTGGAGACGAGGACCTTTGTTCGGCGCGCTTGCTCGCGGATTTTCTCGCTGAGGTTTCGTGATTTCTCGCTTCCGGTCGCATCCTCGTGGATCAGTTCCGCGTACCCGAGAATCGCAGTGAGCGGATTATTGATTTCGTGCGCCGCGCCAGCGGCAAGCTGGCCCAGCGAGGCGAGTTTTTCCGCTTGCACGAACTGCATCTGGAGCCGCTTGAGCTGCTCGACGGAGTCCTGCAGGCCGCGCAACAGGCTCATCCTTTCGCGATCTACCAGCCGCTGGCGGAAGAATACCAACGCCGTTCCCAGCACCATGGCTGCAAGCGTTAGCAAGAGACGGAATTGGCGCACGGCATCAGGCGCATGGCTGAGGAACGAGCTCCAGGCCGCCATGGCCGGCAGGGAGAGAATACAAAGCATCGCGAGCCGGGCAGGCCATAGCGCGTCCCGTGGCCGTTCGTTCTCAGAGAGATTGGGGGCGGGAGAGATGCGATGCGCGACAATTCCTGCGGTTCCAAACCATACGAACGTCACCATAATAGGAAGATTGACGAGGCCTCCCGCATGATACTTTCCACTCAGTCCCTGAGAGACGGCCAGCCACAAGGCAAGCATATACGCCGCGGAGGCGCCAAACAGATTCCAATACACCGTGCGCCAACCGCTCCTTGCTCGAATCGCGACTACCCCCACACCCACTAGAAAGATGAGATTCGCGAAAACATAGACCTGGATATCGCGCAAGTGATAGAGATCAGAATGCGCAGGATCTCTGACCCATGCCACTGCCATGAAACAATAGATGTAGAGTCCCCAAGTAGCGAGCAAGAGCAAATCCAAGTACCCATAGCGAAGAGTCTCCCGCATCCGGCGGGCGTGGGGTATAAGGGCTAGGGCGCCGATCAAAGGAACGGTGTGAAGGAAGAAGATGAGATCAACGATCGAAATTGTGAAAACCGGAGTGCGCAATACCAGTTGGTCATAGGTCCAGATGAGCTGTCCCGCCAGCCAAAATGTGCAACCGAGCGCCAGCAGCATCCAGAAGGTGTTTTGGCGCCGATAAGGCGAAGAGGCGTTCCAGAGCAGGCAGGTATTGGCGAAAAGGGGGACAAGGCACATGGCGATGTCGCCAAATGCCTCTCGGCCATTGCCGGGCGGTATAGCAAGAGACACGGCCGCGTAGCCGCCGACAAAGAAGGTCCAGGCAGCCAGAAGAATCCAGGTTGTTCCTCGAGGTTTCACATCCAGGGCCAAACTATTCTTACCTACCCTACCATGATTGAGATGCGATCGGATTCTGAGCGACAGATTAATGATCGGACTTGCTAACAGTGGGGATCTTCTCAAGCGAGTTCGAGCAGAATTTCTTTCATTTGTGCAGCGGAATAAAGCTGGGAACACTTATCGGGGTACTCGCCGTCGGGGAAGTGGAAACGCTAAAGGAAAAAACGCACGTCTGGCGGAGGGGGTGGGATTCGAACCCACGAGGCCCTTTCGAGCCTAACGGTTTTCAAGACCGCCGGTTTCAACCGCTCACCCACCCCTCCGACACTGAAATACTTTGATTATTCTAGCCTGCGCCAAAGCAAAGAGCTAATCTGCGACGCTGCACAGATTCGCATGCACAGCGAACGTGTCGTGAACGGGCTACGCGCGCTGTATGGCGCATTGGCTTATAGCGTTGCATCCAGCGAAAGCTCCTGGATCATTTTATCCAGCTCGTCTTGCGCTGCGTCATGTTTCGCCTGGAAATCGGCGCTCTCCTTCGCAAGGGCCTGCAGGCGAGTTTCCTGGTCTGCAAGCTGCTGCGTGTACCGCTGGGTCAGAGCGCGCTCTTCGGGACTTCCCTTGAGAGCTTTCAGATTCTCGCGAAGCCGCTGCTGGTCATCGTAAATTTTCTGCTTTTCATCGTCCCGACGGGAAATTTCGTCTTCGAGCGCAGCCACGCGGTCTTTCTGCTCTACGATTTTTCGCAGCGCTGTTTCCACTTGTGGATTGATGGATTTCTGCTGAAGGAAAAGTGTGATCTGGCCGTCTGTGAAATTCGAGATTTCGTAGCGTGTTTCGAGAGGCTCGCTCTCATTCACTTCGAACTTTGCCGTCGCCTTCGGCTCGACGTTCATTCGGAACCGATACAAGTTCGAAGTCGTCTCTGCGGGCTTCGGTCCGCCTTCGGCCAGTTTCCATCCCGTGCGGAGCGGATGCTCAATGAGGATTGTGCGCGGCGTCGTGTCATCGTCTCGCACAGTGTAAGTCGTGTTCTGCCGCAGCTCGCGCGTCTGCGTCATCACGCCACGGTAGATACGAACGCGCGTGACGCGCTGCGGCTGGCTTTCAGCCTTCGCGTCCACGCGAACTCCCAAATCTGCTGCGTAGGAGAGCAGGCGTTTCTCGTCTGGCTTGATTGGTTCGGTCAAGCCTTCGCCGGCGAAGGCTTCGTTTTCCAGGACTGTGAAGCTGCCGCCGTCGAGCGTGAGCGGGCTGGAATTCGTGAGCCACAGAGCGCGCAGCGGCCGCGGCGAATTGAGTGAAGAATTCCAAAGCGAGACTTTTTCGGCGGCGACGTGCACATTCACGATGGGAACGAGCGCCGATTCATTTTTGTGAATCGTCACGCGATCCTTCAGCTTGTATTCAAATAAATCGCCGAGATTCGCTCCCTGCGCAGCAGCTTCGGTCTGCAGACGGGCCTGTGTCAGCAAACCTTCTGCAGGCATGGGTGCCAAACCTGGCGCACCCCCAACGATTTCTCCCATGACCCCACCAGCTACGCCGTATCCAGCCCCACCTTTTAGCCCGAGTTCGCGTCCCGAACCTACACTCGGAGACCGGAGCGCTTGAGCGTTAACAGTGACCGTCGTTGAGACGCCTCCCACTTGCAGCGTCGCGTTTTGTGTTTGACCGCCCCCCCCGCCTACCGACAATCCCTGAATCACCGTCGTTTGAAATCCCAATGCTGAGAATTCCAGGCGATAATTCGCAGCCGGCAGGTCTCCAAAACTGTAACGTCCTTGACTGTCAGCCGTCGTCGTTCCCACCAGCCCGCCATTTGAATCGAATATCTTGACCTGGACACCCGGAATCACTGCCCCAGTCGAGTCCGTCACTACGCCGGAGAGTCGGCCAGCTTCCCCAAGCATGGCGCTTTCATGCGTTTGCGGCGAGAGTTGCACAGTTTGCGGCAGCGGAACCACCGGCCTTCGCGCGTAGTAAGGCTGGGAAAGCTGCTGGATGAACGACTGCGGTGCGCCGGCGACGAGTGAGAGTTCGACGTCGTTCCAATCCTCGCCCACGGTGTTATCCACGATGGCCCAGCCTTGCAGCAGCGGCTCATCGCCCGGCTTTGCAGGCAGAACGACGCGATAGGTCGTTTTCCAGATTGGCACCTCGCTAATGTAGCTGACGTAGAGCCGGCGGTCGCCTGTGCCCGCCGTGGCAATCGTCATCCGGCGCAAGTCGCGCTGCCGCTCAGAGGCCAGCAACGAAAGATACCGGCCGACCTCCTCAGTGACGTCCTTCTCCGCAAGGCGTACGTTAGCCGCAGGCGTAATTTCCACACTACGGACTTCTCCGGTGTCGCTCACGACTGTGGCCAGGTCCACCTCCATAGTTGTGCCGGAATTCACCCGCGTCTTTGGCTCGACACTGAGCAGCCGGCCTGTAATCACTGTATCGCCGCTGCGAATTTCGACGCGGGAACCGCGCAGCGCCGCAAGAAACTCCGCGAGATTCGTTTTCTCGCCGAGCGGCAAGCGCAGCGCGCCGAGGCGCTGGCTGAGGGACGCCTGGGAGTTGTAGTCCACGCCTGTGATTCGTCCGCCATTCAAATCGAGGACAGTGAGCGATTGCAGCACATCATTGAGCTGCGCGCTGGTGAAGTCGATCGCGACTGTCTGGTCGCCGCGCACTTGCCCAAGGTGCTCGAAATAGCCGACGCCGCTCTTGTACAAGACGACGCGCCGCACCGGAAGCTTCGTCACCGGTTCTCCGCTCGGAACGGCTCCGGGCTCTGGCACCCCTGCCTGCATCAACGCACTCGTGGACCTCAGGGCACGGCTCTTTGCCCCTTGTGGCTTCTGGATCGATGATGGACTTTGCTGTGGCGTAGCTGCTCGAGGCGTCATCAAGAACACTGTGAAGCAGAATCCTGCTATGCAAAGATGCTTTATCAGTCTGGACATAGAATCCTCCGTCGGACTTTCGTGCGGGGACGAGAGCCGTCTGGCTTCGGAAACCGTTACCCTCCGGCGCCATCCGTTGACGGCTGTCAATTGGGACACCAACTCGGAGGCAAATGTTGCATGGGAAGGAACGAGTGACCTGTGTCCTGGCGCGAAATGAACTTTGTCAGTGAGATGCGGAAGGGGAAGGCCGTCCGCGCACTTCGATTGTCGTAAACTCCACGCCCCAGAAATGAGGCGCCGGTGAAAGGAACTCCACGCCGATGCGCGTGCCCTTATCTGAGGTGTCTCCCAGATACACCACGCGGCACTCCTGCTCCTCTTCGCTCACGGGATTGATGAGGAGGACTTGGGAGCCCAGTTCGACATCCTGATTCAAGTAGAGCAACCCTCCATGAGAATTCACCACGATGGTCTGGCAGGATTCGCGGAATTTTTCGCCATCGGTGTTGACGCCGCGAACCTTGACGGGAATCCGCGTGAAGACGCGCGAGCTGCGCCGGCGATTGTCAGTCTCACTAGAGGGCATAATGAAAGTATCGTGCAACAACCCATGGAGTGAGTCAATGAAATCGATGCTCTGCTTTCCTCTTGCTGCAACATCCGCGCTTCCATACAATGTGCAGGATTGCCGGTTCAAGATGTGTCGCTCCGCGGCCCAATTCACTAGCGTGTTCGTCGCGGGATGTCACGCTCAAATTCATTTTGTGGAGACATGATGACCTTTCTCGACTACATCGAAAGCCATCGCGGGGAAAACCTCAGCGAGCTGAAGGATTTTTTGCGCATTCCCAGCGTCAGCACAAAGAGCGAACATAAACCGGATATCGAAAATGCCTCTCGTTGGGTCGCTGACCGCCTGCGCGATGCGGGCTTTCCCCAGGTCGAGATCATTCCCACGAAGATGCATCCGCTCGTCTATGCGGAATCCCTGCAGTCGCCCGGCAAGCCAACGGTGCTCTTCTACGGACACTACGACGTCCAGCCGCCGGAGCCTCTGAACCTGTGGACTTCGCCGGCGTTCGAACCCACCGAACGGGGCGGAAACCTCTATGGCCGCGGCACAGCCGATGACAAGGGCCAGGTGCATATTCATCTGAAGGCGCTCTCGGCTCTAAGGCATGCGGAAGGAAAGCTTCCCATAAATGTGAAGGTCATTGTCGAGGGCGAAGAAGAAGTGGGCAGCGTGAATTTGTGGGATTTTGTCACGAACAACAAGGAGCGCCTCAATGCCGATGCTCTCGTCGTTTCCGACACGTCCATGCTGTCCCGCGGCGTCCCGTCGATCACCTATGGCCTTCGCGGCTTGAATTATTACCAAGTGGAAATCACGGGCGCGGCGCAGGACCTTCACTCTGGCGTTTTTGGCGGCGCGGTTCCGAATCCCATCACGATTCTTGCGGAGACGATCGCCAAGCTGCACGACAAGAATTTCCACATCACCGTTCCGGGCTTTTACGACGACGTCGTTAAGCCCTCGGCCAAGGAGCGCAAAGCCCTGAATTCGCTCCCCTGGAAGGAATCGGAGTTCCGCAAGACTGTCGGCGCACCCGCCCTCTGCGGCGAAAAGGGTTTCACGATGGTGGAACGCCTCTGGACACGGCCCACTCTCGAGCTCAATGGAATTTGGGGCGGGTATACGGGCGAAGGTTCGAAGACCGTCATTCCTGCGAAAGCGTTTGCAAAAATCTCCACGCGCCTCGTCCCAAATCAGAAGCCGGAGAAAATCGCAAAGCAAGTGGAGCGCCACATCCGCGCCCTGCTGCCCAAGACCGTGAACTGTAAATTCGACATCTTGAGCATGGGCAAACCGTGGGTCGCGCCGTACTCGCACCCGATATTTCAGAAGGCGATCCATGCCCTCGAAAAAGGATTTGGGAAAAGGGCCGTATTCATCCGCGAAGGCGGCTCCATCCCCTTTGTCACGCAGATGCATGACACTTTCAAGGTCCCTTGTGTCTTGATGGGCTTCGGACTTCCGGATGAAAACGCCCATGCGCCGGACGAGCACATCTCTCTCGAAAATTACTTTGGGGGGATCAAGGCTGCCGCGGTTTTTTATTCCAGCCTCGCGCAGGTTTAGTGGTTTCAGCTTCTCAATCAGTGGCACGCCCCGCTGCCCGCGTCGCGGAACATCCTGCCCGCCTCGGGGATAAATTCCCAATCGTAGCTGCGCGGATGCAGCGTTAGCTTCAGTACGCCGAATATGTTTGTCATTCGCACTTCGCTGTTGGGCTGCGGCGTCGCAGAGAAAGTCCGCTCGTGGTTACCGCCTGTCCCGACGACGAATTCCCGAACCCCCCGCGCTGGATCCGCTTTACCCTCCGGGTCCTGCGGGGCGAAACGCTCGTAATCGTGATCGTGCCCGTTGAGCACGATCGTTGCGTTCGCGTTGTATAAATCCTGCCAGAAATCGTGGTAATTCGCGTTGTTCCCATGCGCTGCGCCAGAGCTGAATAGCGGCTCATGCCAATAGGCCAGCGTGCACGAGGCAGCATGCGCTCTCAAATCTTCGCGCAGCCATTTCTCTTCCGGCGAGCCGGCCTGGCATCCGCCGATGTCTTTGCATTCGCCATTCAACGCGACGATGTGCCATGCGCCGAGTTCGTAGCTGTAGTAGCCTTTCTTCGGATCTCCTGCCGCGGCACCAAAGTAGTCGAAATACGGCGTCGCTCCAGAGGAATGAAATTCATGGTTTCCGGGCGCTGGGCGGGTTCTCGATTTGAACGCGCCCCACGTCTTGTCGTAGCAGTTCGCGAACTCTTCCGCCGTGCCGTCCGAAAGTGCCAGGTCTCCCAGCGCCGCCACAGTCCCCGGAATGCTTTCGATGATTTTCGCCGTCGCTACTGCGCCCGCAATCATTTTGCAGTTCGCGATGTCGCCAGCAGCAAGCAATACCGGATCTCCGCTCGTTGCCGAAGAGACTGGAGCTGCATTCGGGATGGGGGGACTCGCCGTCTGGCCTGCTGTGACGGTACCCTTACCCATACATCCACATAGCAGCGCTGGGCACAAAATCCCTAAGCCGACAAGCTTCCACACTCTTTTTTCTCCTGACCAGCTGCTCCGAATCGCTAAAACCGCAGACGCACCATGAACTGCAACTGCCGAGGCAAGCCGGTGCCCGTATTCGGCGATGCCAAGTTGTCGTTGTTATTGTTGAAGTTCACAGTCGAGGCGATGACGCCAAAATCGGACGCCGCTACGAGATTGTTCGGGGCGCCCGGAGTGTAGTCAAGCGAAAGAGTATGCGGGTCTCCGAGCTGGATGTGGTTGAGGACATTGAATGCCTGCATTCCGAATTCGACAGAAAAACGCTCGTTGATCTGAGTATCTTTCATCAAGGCCAGGTCAATTTGCCACGAGGGTAAGGCTCGAATGATGCCGTTCCCCGCATTGCCGAATCGCGTGAAATTTCCATTTGCGCCCACAGGTGGTGCCTGGAAGGCAGCGACATTGATCAGCGGGACGCCGTTGTGACCGCCACCGGGAAGTGTAAGCGGCACGCCGGGAACAATGTCCGGTCTCTGATTAGTTTGGTCGTTGCCATCGGGAAGAAGGTACGAATCGGAGAAACAACCTGTTGGTTGACCGCAACTAGTATTGAACATGGGATTGGCCGCATTGCCGATGTTGTTGGGAAGGTTCATGCTCACAGTAAGAGGATGGCCCGTGTGGTACATGCCAACGCTGCTGAGTTCCCAGCCTCCGACAATCTTTCCGAGAGCTCCGGAATGAGTGAGATGGCTCTTTCCCGGCCCAAACGGAAGGTCGTATACCACATCCGTTACGAAGTTATGGCGGATGTCGAACACGCTCGGCCCTTTGTCGCAAGCCAGGCAATTGATGTTTTCAGGTCCGTTCGCTTCGCCCCCGCCCACCGAGCCGTTGTTGATCGAATGGCTGAACGTGTAGCGCGTTTGAAGCGACATGCCACTGGTGAAGCGGCGTTCGAGCGAAAGGCCCAGAGCGTGGTAGCTGCTTGAGCCAATGTCGTGCTTCAAATCGACCGAGCCGTACGGGTCGATCGTTGGAGTCCCGGCTGGGGACCCTGCAGGCGGAGGGAAGTACTGGTCCAAGGGCCGCACGCAATCATTGACCTGGGAGGGATCCGTGCTATTGGGAATCACGGGAATTGAACAAAGATTTAACGCTCCACGCGAAAACAGACGCAAGCCGCGAGATCCCAGGTACGACGTCGAGAGGAGAAAACCGGAGGGTAGCTGGTGCTCGATTGTCAGTCCCCACTCTTCGGCGTATAGGTTTCTGCGCCCTTCCCTCTGTAAGGCACGGGGATGATTTGCCTGTTTGCTGCCGCTTAAACCGGAGAGATCGGGAATTGCCTGCTCGTAGGCGGGCATGAGTGGGATCGCCTTGTTGACGGTCACACGAAACGTATCACTTTCGAGCCCCGCGTTGAGGTCGTCATTCTGCGCAGCGCCGTGATAAAGGCCGAAGCCGGTGCGAATGACTGTCTTGCCGCGCAGGGCGGAAGGAGCCCAAGCAAGACTCAGGCGCGGGTCGACGTCGCGGTAGTCCGAGTTGGTGAGAAACGGATTCGTGGGGCACGGAATCGGCTGGTTCGTCGTCGGGTCTATTGGCGTTGTGAACGGAGCATTGCCCGAGCCTGTGCCGAGACACGCCCCTCGGAATTGATTGAAGTCGAATACGGTCGTGCGATTGGTAGCCTCGGTAGGGGCGCCATAGATTTCCCAGCGAAGCCCGGCAGTAAGGGTGAACGTGGGAGTCATCTTCCACTCGTCTTCGAAGTAAGGCATGAAAAAATTCCGGCGCAGACGGTGGCAGCACCACGGCGCAATGAAGCTAATGCCGTTGGATAGCGTCGCCGATATCAAACTCTGGTCATCGGAGAAGTTGAGGTTGTTGTTTGCCGTTTGGCCTTGATTGAGCCGGACGCGGCGATACTCCATGCCCATTTTGAAAGCGTGGCGCTGGCGGGTCCAAACAAGATTATCAACCACACCGTAGGTGGAACCAATTTCTATGTCGGCGGATTCATTGGGAATTCCGGTGAAAAGATTGGTGTTCACGGCGAAAGGAAGCGTACTTGATTGTGGGTTGTGGAACGGCGAGCGATTGATGTAGAACTTCGTTTCGTTGAAGACGTCGGAAGTAAATACGTGCTCGAGGGCTAAGAGATAGTTCGCGGGGTGGTTGATCGTATCGGCGCGGTCAAGTCCAACGGTGACGCCAATTTGGGCGTTCACCAAGCTGATGTCGCGCTGGGCCCGGCCGTAGAACATAGTCTTGTCGCTGAACTTGTGGTCCATGCGGACCAGCCACGTATCCTCATGGACTGTTGTTTGAACCGGGTGGATGAACTGATCCACATCCGTGGCCAAATCGTTGGAACCGAGTTGTAGTTGGCACTGTGCGGCGGTTTGGCAGAGGGTGAAGGCGCTGTCCGGGAACACAATCTTTGGCGTGCAGCCTCCAACCGATCCGGTTGACGTGCGCCACGGGAAACCCTGAAGAATCGTGCACATCTGCGGCGAGGGGCCTTGGCCATTTCTGCCGTTCACGAGAATGTCATTCACAAGGCTGGCGCTCGGCACGAAAATAAGGCCGCTGGATGTGTCCTGCTGGAGTTGGCGGAGCCCTTCGTAGCTGAGGAAGAAAAATGTCTTGTCTTTCTGGACGGGCCCGCCGAACGTCAAGCCGTATTGGCCCATACGAAACGGGAGTACGCCATTGGAATCGTTGAAGTTGCGCGCATCAAAAATGGAATTCC
This sequence comes from Candidatus Acidiferrales bacterium, assembly GCA_035934545.1. Taxonomy (GTDB): domain Bacteria; phylum Acidobacteriota; class Terriglobia; order Acidiferrales; family UBA7541; genus DAHUXN01. Next base: position 139,904 of record DASYXV010000039.1, on the reverse strand, counting down.
TCAGGTAGCCGAAGGCACTGCCGTGGAAGTCGTTCGTGCCGGACTTGGTGACCACGTTGATTTGCCCGCCAGCTTGCGTCCCGTATTCCGCGTCATACAACGCACTGTTGACCCGGTATTCGGCGACGGCATCCTCGGAAACTTGCAGGCGCACTTGCGACTTCTGCGCCTGCTCCTGAATTCCTCCGGCATCCACGCCGTCAAAACTGAAATTGTTGTCGTCGCGCGCGCGTCCGGCAAAGCGAATCGTGCGCTGGTCGCCTCCGCCGTCGTCCTGCGCAAACGGAGCAAGCAACGTCAACCCCGACCAGTCCCGGCCGTTCACTGGCAGTTCCGCGATTTGATTGCTGTCAATGACCGTCGCGCTCGCTGCCGAAGTGCGCTCGGCGGGGCCTGCCTCCGCATTGACTTCCACTTTTTCGCTAACTTGGCCGACGGCGAGAGGAATGTCGAGAGTGTGCGTTTCGCCGACCTGCAGGACGATGTCGTCCACGGCTTTGGTATCAAAGCCAGGCTTTGAGACGGTCACCGCATACGCGCCGATAGCGAGGCCCGGAAATAAGTAGTATCCGCGCCGGTTGCTGCTGCGCTCCTGACTCTCACCGGTGGCGGCCTGCGTGATTTTCACGGTGGCACCTGGCACGACCGCGCCGGTCGCATCCTTCACTGTTCCCTCCAACGTGGCGCGGTCAGTTTGTGCGTTAGTCGACCGAATTCCCGCGAAGACAAACAAAGCAACGAGAACTGCAGTTGTTGTTAAGCGCATATTGCCTTCCTTTCGATTTCTTGCCTGGACGATTGTGATCATCGGGATTTCATGCTCTGGCTCTGATCCTTGTGCAGGGGCGACCGAGCCTCTTTCGTCCTGTCGCGCTCGTCGTATTCAACGGCGGAGAATTTGCAAGTTGATGAACGCCTCGTGAAAATCGGATGAACGAGGATTGGTGGGAAGTGGAAAACCTCGATTTATTGCGCCTTTTCGTTGATTATTGCTTGCGTTGGCCGCGTGGTGCGGCTATAGTGCCCACGACCTCCCGGCACGGGAGCAGCCCGACAAAACTTTAGATTGAGGAGAAAACGACTCGATGGCAAACCCGATGAGCAAGTCCAAGATCATCGCGCATATCGCCGACAAGGTGAGCACGAAGGACAAGCCGATTTCGAAGAAGCAGGCAGCGTCATTCTTCGATGAGCTCTTCAACCTCGCGGTGAAGGAGAGCCGAGGCGCCGGCAAATTCGTGATCCCCGGCATCGGACGCGCTGTGAAGGCGCATCGCAAGGCACGCATGGGCCGCAATCCGGCCACGGGCGAGGCGATTCATATCAAGGCCAAGACGGTGGTTCGCCTGCGGGCCGCCAAGGCGTTCAAGGACGCCGTGCTGAAGTAAGGCTGAGCGTCCAGAGTTCTACAGTGAATTTCCGGCGAGGCCCGGCGCACCGCCAGGCGGGTGCGCTGGGGTCTTTGCCATTTTGTATTTGAAGCCGGTGTGTACATCGGGCGGTTGTCTGCATTGCCTCCGGAAAAAACCTTGTGAATCGGCCCAATCCAAGATCGCGGGCTTTCACAAGCGATTTGGGGTGACCCATACATACTGGGATGGAATTAGGCAAATTCCCTGCCCTGACTCCCCGGCGCTTCAACGTGTAGCATCAAGCGATGGCTCCCTCCTCGATCCGCGAATACTCCGGCCTTCTCACCGACCTTTACGAACTCACTATGGCCGCGGGATATTTTCAAACCTGCTTCGACGCCAACGCGACATTCGAACTTTTCGTTCGCCGCCTTCCTCCTCAACGCAATTTTCTTGTCGCCGCTGGGCTCGAGCAAGCGCTCGAATTCGCAGAGAACGTGCGCTTCAGCCTCGCGGATGTTGAATATGTTCGCCGCCATCCAGCTTTCGGACGCGTTCGCGCGGATTTTTTTGATTACCTGTCGCGTCTCCGCTTCACGGGGGAAATCTGGGCCATTCCCGAGGGTTCGATCGTGTTCGCCGGCGAACCCCTTCTGCGCGTTACTGCCCCAGTTATCGAAGCCCAGATTCTCGAAACACATCTGCTCTCCGCGATCAATTTTCAAACGATGATTGCCAGCCGCGCGGCCCGTGTTTTCCTCGCCGCCAAGGGCAGGCCCATCGTCGAATTTGGCGCTCGTCGCGCTCACGGCATGGATGCGGGAGTATATGCGGCGCGCGCCTCCTGGATCGCCGGCTGCGAAGGAACTTCCAATGTCCTTGCAGGCCACCGCTTCAACATTCCTACCTATGGGACGCAAGCGCATTCCTGGATCATGGCTTACGAGGATGAATCCGAGGCTTTTGGCCGCTTCCTTGACGTTTTCCCAGAGCACGCCACCTTGCTCGTGGATACGTACAACGTTCGCGCGGCAATCAAGAAGATTATCGCCAGCGGCCGCAAGCCTGCAGGAGTCCGGCTCGATAGCGGCAATCTTGCCGCCGACAGCCGATGGGTTCGCCAGCAGTTAAAGCGTGCCGGCTGGAGCGACGTTCAGATCTTCGCTTCAGGAGATCTGGACGAGCACAAAATTGCCTCGCTTCTTCGGCAAGGCGCCGAAGTCGATGCCTTTGGCGTTGGCAGCGCTCTCGTCGCTCCCACGGACGCGCCCAATCTCGGCATGATTTACAAACTGGTGGAGATCGAGCGGGGCGGCCGCGTGCGCCAGACCGCAAAACTCAGCGAATCCAAGGCGACCTATCCGGGACGCAAACAAATTTTTCGCTTTGCGGATTCTCGCGGCATCTGGAAAAGCGATTTGATCGCTCTCGCCGACGAGCTGTATTCCAACGCCCGGCCTCTCCTCGTTCCCGTGATGCGCGAAGGCAAGCGCCTCGCCCCGGCCGAACCTCTAACTGCCGCGCGCTCGCGGTTCCTCGGCGCAACGAAACATCTTCCGCCGCGCCTTTTGTCCCTGAGCCATGCCTTGCCCTATCCGGTGCGCTACAGCAAACGCTTGAAATCCTCACTCGAAGAAGTCCGGCGCCGCGTTCGCAGCGCGGATTCGCTTGTTTCACGCTGAAGAGCTAGAATTGGTTTTCGGGCAGATTCGTTGGACTGGCGATTTCGGTGAATAGCGCTCGACGAAACAAACGCATCATTTTCTGGGAAGTGGACACGCAGGCCGATTTCATGCTGCCCGCCGGCAAGCTCTATGTCCCGGGCGCTGAAAAGCGCATCCCCAACATGAGACGCCTCGCCGATGCTGCGCGCGCCGGAAAAGTCTTCTTGGTCTCGAGCACAGACCAGCACGCGCCAAACGATCCTGAGTTCCAGCGCTTTCCGCCGCATTGCGTTCGCGGCACATCCGGCGCCGACATCCTGCCCGAGCTGAGAGCTGCGAAGATCTTGCGCATTCCCAACGAGGAGGGCTTCTCGCTCCCTGAGGACTTTGCTGAAATTCAGCAGGTCGTGCTCGAGAAGCAAACTCTCGACGTCTTCGACAATCCAAACACAGAGAGACTTCTCGCGCATTTCCCACAAGACGCCGCATTCGTCGTCTTCGGCGTGGTCACAGAATTTTGTGTCGGCCTCGCCGCGAAGGGGCTTCTCGACCGCGGCCGCAACGTGGCACTGGTCACCGACGCCATCGAAACGATTGATCCCGCGGAAGGTCAGCGAACGCTAGAGGATCTCAGGCGTCGCGGAGCTCGTCTCATCACAACCGACGAAGCTCTCGCTCTTGTTGAATCTCCGGCAAGCCAACCGGCCTGAAGCGCGGTCCTACAGCGTCTTTACGTAAACAATCATTTCCCGAATTTGCTCGCCATTCAAGCGCGATGGCGGTATGTTCTTCCCGCCGTCTTCGAGCCATCGCCGCAAATTCTCGTCATTCACTTTCCATCCGTTCGAAAACTTGTCCCGCTTCATCGTGCCCTTCAATCCCGGCCCGATTTTCTTTTCCGTGCTTGTCGCAAAATGGCAAATCGCGCAGCTCTTCTCGTAAATCTTCCGTCCTCGCGCCACGTCGGACGCTTCCGTGGCCCTGATTTCCACCCCACGTTGTGCGTCGGCTCTCGCAACTACAAAAAAGAGGCTGGTAATAGCGAGAATCAAGATAAACGCTTCGCGGATCTGTGGCATATTTAACGGAACATCAGCTCGCCGGCGGCGCAGGATTGCCTCCCGGTTTCACGATTCGGTCATAAATCCACAAACACCCCGCAGTCGCCACGCCTATCGCGGTGATGACCCACCAGGCTCGCTGAGGTTGATGCACAACTTCGCCAAAGTGGTGGAGCAGGTGCCCGATGAGCCATCCGCCCACGAGAGAACCTACTCCAATGGGAGCAAAAGCGAATCCCATGTACGTTCCTTGCTGCCCCGGAGGAGCCAGCCGCGACACGTATTCGTAATACCGCGGCGACAGGGTCATCTCCCCGAGCGCGACGACAAACAACGTTGCCACCGCAGCCCACACTGCCGGGAAAAAAGCCACGATAAGCCACGCAATTGAAGTGATAAGAGTCCCGATCGTGATCGCCCGAAACAGCGCGATTTTCCGCGTCATGTAACTGATCGCCACCTGCAGGCAAATTACAGAGAAGGCATCCGTCACGATGATGAGTTCGACGTTCGCATGCGGGTTGATATAGCCAGTGATGTAGAGAGGCAGCCCGATAAAGACTTGCCAGTAAACGACCCAATAACCGGAAAAAATAATCAAAAAGATCATGAATTTCGGATTCGTCAGCACTTTCAGAAGGTTTCGCCCGGTTTCCGCCAAGCTGGCTCTCTGCGTTTCCTCCGAAAACTGCGGCTCCCGGAAAAACAGAAGCACGGCGACTAGCATAGCGAAGACGCATAGCGAGGAGATCCGAAACACACTCTGGACGCCCATGTGCCGGTGAGCGATTGAAGCAACATACGGGCCAGCCGCGCTGCCAATATTCACCATTGTGTAGTAGATCGAATATCCGATGGACCGCACATTTTCCGTTGACGCCCGCGTCGTGCTTACCACAGCCGGCTTCACCATCGAAATTCCCAGTGCTGGCAGCATCAGGATCACGAGCACAAGCCAGAAGAGCGGCACTGCATTCCGCAAGGGCGCCATCCAGCCGGACCCGACCGAACCCAGCAAGAAATAGGAAAGAGTCAGAATCAGATAAGCCGCTGATAACGCTCGTCGGAATCCCAGCCGGTCCGCGACCGCACCTCCCACGATCGCAAGAAACCATACTAGTCCGCCAAAAATCCCGGCCAGGCTTCCGGTCTGCTCCGTCGGAAAAGCCAAAGTTTGGTGTAGATAGTTTGCCAGTGAAGCGAACGCACCATAGTACGCCAGCCGCTCGAACAACTCCGTCCCGTTCGCCACCCAGAACGCGGGCTCGAATCCTTCGCGAATTTCTCGCACTCGTTCGCTGAATCCCACCGCCACCTCCCGTGTGCCTTCCTTGCCCTTCGCCGCGCGCGATTGTAGCGGAACTCATTCAAGTCTTATGCATCTTTTTGTGTCAGCGTCCTTCTCTTTTCGCGCCAATTCCCGTGTGCTACCATTTCACCTTCGATGAATCCCATATTCCACGCAAGTCATTCTCGTCGTCTGAAACGAACGTGCCCATGAAGGCGCTGCGCAAAATGCGCCCTGAGCAGGGCGCGCACCTCGAAACCGTTTCCATTCCACAATTTGGACCTGCCGACGTTCTTATCAAAGTTCGCGCCGCCTCCATCTGCGGCACAGATCTTCACATCTATCACTGGGACAAATGGTCCGCGTCGCGCATTCACCCGCCGATGACTTTCGGCCACGAATTCTGCGGCACAATCGAAAAAATCGGCGCGGAAGTCGAATCGCTTAAGCCCGGCGATTTCGTCAGCGCGGAGATGCACGTCAATTGCGGCCGCTGCCGCGCCTGCCGCGCGGGCCAGCCGCATCTGTGCCGCAACGTGAAAATCATCGGCATCGACACCGATGGCTGCTTCGCCGAATTCGTCCGCATTCCCGCGCGCAACGTCTGGAAGATCGATCCCGCCATTCCTGAGCATTACGCCGCGATTCTCGATCCTCTTGGCAACGCCGTCCACACCGTCCTCGCCGGGGAAATCGCCGGCCAGACCGTCGCCGTAACGGGCTGCGGCCCCATCGGCCTGATGTCTATTGCCGTAGCGCGTGCCTGCGGCTGCTCCACGATTTTCGCTACGGAAATCAACGCGCATCGCCGCGCTCTCGCCAAACAAATGGGCGCGGATGCCGTCTTCGATCCGCGCGAAGGCGATTCCGTCGCGCAGGTTCGGGAGGCAACCGATGGCGATGGAGTTGATGTGCTTCTCGAAATGAGCGGTCATCCCGCCGCGATTCGCCAGGGCTTCGGGATGCTGCGCCAGGGCGGGCGCGCCTCGCTCCTCGGCATTCCTAGCGAGCCCGTCACTCTCGATCTGGTCGCCGACGTGATTTTCAAAGGGGCGAGCGTGCAGGGAATTTACGGCCGAAAGATGTTCGAGACGTGGGAGCAGATGACCTCGCTCCTCAAGGCGGGCCGCCTCAATCTTGAACCGCTGTTTAAGGAGCGCCTGCCGCTTGACCGTTTCACCGAAGCCTTCCAACTCCTCGAATCTGGCCAGGCCGGCAAAGTTCTTTTCTACCCAAACGGGTCCGCGAAATAGCTTGCCTTTCTCCTTCTTCCTTATGCATTGCCGCCGTGTTTATCTGGCCCCGTAATTGCGCTAGACTACCTCTCCCCTTATGAGCCAGGTCGCTGCCATTCTGCCTGCCGCCGGTCTCGGCACCCGCATGGGCGCCGAAGTGCCCAAGCAATTTCTCGAACTCGACGGCGTTCCGCTGGTCGTTTTTACACTCCGGCGGCTTGCTCAGTCCGAGGCCGTCACGGAATTCTTGATCGCCACGCGTGCCGAAGAGGTGGAAGCTCTGGAACAGCGTCTTGCGAAGGAAAATCTGGGCCGCCGTCGCGTTCGCGTCGTTCGCGGGGGCGAAACGCGCCAGCAGTCAGTCGGCAATGCTCTGTCGCAGGTATCTGCGGGCACGGATCTCGTTCTCGTCCACGACGCGGTTCGTCCTCTGGTCACGCGCGAACTGATTGACCGCGTCATCACGGAAGCCCGCGCTCGCGGCGCGGCTATCCTGGGCATACCTGCGATTGACACTGTCAAGGAAGTCCGCCGGTCCAGCCTCCCAGAAGATGTCGCGCTCATCTCCGCCACGGTTCCGCGCGAACGCATCGTGCTGGCGCAGACCCCGCAGGTGTTTTCTCTCTCGCTTCTCCGCGAGGCCTTTGCGCTTGCCGAAAAGGATGGCGTGACCGCTTCAGACGAGGCTGCGCTGGTCGAGCGTCTCGGCCGCGACGTCTATGTGGTCCAGGGCTCGGAACGCAATATCAAGATTACGCGGCCAGCGGACATGGAGCTGGCGCATTTCTATCTCGAACAGGAGCGCCGCAGAAAGTGAAAGTAGGAACTTCACGAGCGGATCGACCGGATGCCGGAGCTTCATCCGTCACGGCAGCAAAGACATTTCTCTTCTGGATGGCTATGATTCTGCTGGCGGTTCTCCTGTGGAAGATGTCATCAGTGAAATCGCCTCCACCTCGCACTTCCTTGAACGATTCCCAATTCCAAGCGCAGTTGGATAAGAAGAACATTCGGAGCGTACATGCGACCGTCTATCAGACCCGAACCCTGTTTATTTTTGAAAGGCGCGATTCGGAGGAAAGATTTCAAGCCTATGTTTCAAACGATCATTTGCCAAAGATAATACACGATCTCCAAGATAGCGGAGCGGATGTCTGGGTAGAGGGCGGACGGGAGCAGGACAATGATTGGGTTTCGATCCTCCTCGATGCTGTTCCATTTATCATTCTACTTTTCGTATTCTTAGTCATATTGCGGAGAACAAGGATGAGCAAAGCCAGAGACTTGGGTCCAGGACAACCACAATAATGTTCGAAGCCTTTGACGAAGCCGCGCGCCGTGCAATTTTTATGGCCCGACTGGCCGCCATCACCGATCGGTCGAAGACCATCGAACTCGTCCATCTCCTTGCCGGAATTCATAAGGAGACTCCTGGACTTTTTCGCGGAGTGGACTGGGCCAAGACGAAGATCCGGCTCGCACGGCTCTCGCCGGAGAATTTGCATAAAGCGAGCCAGGCGCAGGGAGAAATTCCGCTGGGCGCGAAGACGAAGCGCGCTTTCGCGGCCGCCCCCGGTTTTGCGAAAAAACTCCAGGCTGACAAGGTCGCAAACTCCCATCTCCTCGCTGCGGCGCTCTCTCTTGACGCCCGCATGCGCAAGCAGCTCCAAAAGGCGGGTCTGATGCAGGAAAATCTCAAGAAGCCCAGCGAATCTCGGAGAGGCCGGGAACCCTCTCGTGCTCCTCGCTCCGGAATCGGTTATGACCTCCACCGGCTCTCAGAAAAGCGCAAACTCATGATTGGCGGCGTGGAGGTCCCCTTCGAGAAGGGTTCCGTCGGGCACTCCGACGGCGACGTTCTGTGCCATGCGATCTGCGACGCGTTGCTCGGCGCCGCGGGAATGGGCGATATCGGCACGCATTTTCCAGATTCCGATCCCAAATGGCGCGGCGTATCGAGTCTGGTGTTTCTACGCCAGATCCGCCAGTACCTCGAACGCAAGAATTGGAAGATTCGTCACATTGATGCCGTCGTGATTCTCGAGCAGCCCAAACTCGGCCCGCATTTTCCCGTCATGCGCGAGGCCATTGCCAGATCACTGGGCATTCCCGCTGATCGAATCAACCTCAAGGCCAAGACGCACGAAGGCGTCGGCGAAATCGGGCGCGGGGAAGCCATCGCCGCCCACGCGATCGCCACGCTCGAGGGCTGAGTGGACGCGGCCATGCCTGCTGACTCTTCTTCTCAACCCTTCACGGTGAATACATCTGAGGGAGAGGCACCCCTTCCCGCCGCGCGAGAAAATCCCTTCACTCCCGTGGACGTGGAGCGGACCTTGCGAGCGCGCGGCTGGCTCGATGGCCATGTCTTCCCTGCGATGGCAAATTGGCTGAATGACGCAGCCACACTTCTTGGCCCTCAAGCTGCAGAGCGCTCAGCTCTGCCCTCGGAGGCGGCGCAGGCGCTTGAAGATCTGCTGGCGTTTATTTTTGATTATGACGCGAGAGCCATGCTGTCGAATCCCGAAAACCAGTCGGTGATGTCTCGTGAGGGAGCCCGCGACGTCATTCGCGAGCTCGCAAATCGCGTCCTCGCGGCCGGAGAAATCGATTCTTCGCGTTACAAGGAAATCATCGAAGGCATGAAAACCTCTCTCGGCTTTCATGGCCGCAAGCTCTTCCATCCCATTCGACTCGCGCTTGCGGGACGCGCCGGTGAAGGTGAGCTGGATCGCGTCATTCTGCTTCTCGACGCGGCCTCCCAGCTCCCGTTCGCCATCCCTGTGAAAGGCACGCGACAGCGCATGATTGAATTCTGCGCGGCGCTCGATTGATGCGCGGCAATCCCAGCAACAGCGGCGAAGGACGGACCGAGGCAAATCGTCTGACAGGATTTCACGCCGTCGAGGAAGCCCTGGCCGCGGGGCGCCCCCTTGACCGCATCCTTGTGGTGCGCGGGCTGCATGGCAATCGGATTCAGAAACTTCTCGAGTTGGCCCGTTCACGAAATGTTCCAGTGCGATTCGAGGACCGTGCGCAGCTCGACCGCGCTTCCGGCGCCGAGCATCATCAAGGCGTCGTGGCGTTCGCTGCCTCTCGCGCAACGCTCGAAATCGAAGACCTGCTTGCTTCTGCTGGAGATAAATGCCTGCTTGTTCTTCTCGACGGCATTGAAGATCCCCACAACACCGGCGCTATAATCCGCACGGCTCTCGCCGCCGGCGCTGCCGGAATTGTCCTGCCCGAACGTCGCGCTGCGGGGCTTACGGACACGGTCGCGCGCGTATCAGCCGGTGCGCTGGCGCACTTGCCCGTTGCTCGAGTGAAAAATTTAGCTCGTGCGATGGAGCAGCTTAAGGAAGCAGGATTTTGGCTCATCGGCCTCGACGAGCGAGCGGAGAAAAGTTACACCGATGTTAAATACGAGGGCCGAGCCGCGATTGTCCTCGGGAGCGAAGGCAGCGGACTGCACGAACTCATCAAAAAGAAATGTGACTTTCTGGTTTCAATTCCAACCACTGGCCCGGTTCGTTCACTCAACGTTTCCGTCGCCGCCGGCATCGTTTTGTTCGAAGCCGTTCGTCAGCGCGGCCAGAAACGCACCTGAGAATCCGCTACTTGTCATATTGGATCAGGGAAAAAATCTCTATCCCGTTCAGCTTGTCGCGGCCCTTCAGGAAACTCAGCTCCACCGCAAAAGCCGCTCCGGCAATTTCCCCGCCGAGTTTCCGCACAAGCTGCGTCGCCGCCGCGGCGGTTCCCCCTGTCGCGAGCAGGTCGTCGCAGACCAGCACACGCTGTCCGCGCCGCACGGCATCCCGGTGCATTTCGAGTCTGTCCGTGCCGTACTCCAACTGGTAGCTCACCTGCTCGGTCTTCCATGGCAGCTTGTTCGGCTTGCGAACCGGAACAAATCCTGCGCCCAGCCGGTAGGCGAGCGCGGGCGCAAATATGAAGCCTCGTGCCTCGATCCCTGCCACAACATCAATATGCTTCCCCGCGCACGCGTCTCCGAGCATCTCGATCAGTTTGTGAAAGCCCTTTTTGTCCTGAAGCAACGTCGTCAGGTCATAGAACAGGATTCCCGGTTTCGGGTAATCGGGGACTTCGCGGATCAATTTCTTCAATTCATCCATTCTTTCGCAATCCTTTCACCAAGTGTCCTGCTCGATCGAAAAGCCGTTTGCGAAGCGTCCCTCGACGTCCGCCGGTTCCTCCATCACCTCTCGCACCTCCGCGGCCCACGGGCCCCTTTCCAGTTCCGGCCGAAAATCCGCGAGCTGTTCGTGTGTTCCGATAGCATACACTTCCACGCGGCCATCCCGAAGATTCTTCACGTATCCGGCAAGTCCTAAGCGTACCGCAACTCGCTGAGCAAAATAGCGATATCCCACTCCTTGGACGCTTCCGAAAATGTAATACAACCTTGCTTCCTTGGCCTGCGTCACTTGAACCGTTCCTCAGCAGGTGGAATTCTAACAAATTACATTCCACCTCTAAGGTTGGATTACTGAGCTATTCTTGCGCAAAAGGCGAAAATTATTGCAGTAGTACCCGCAACATGGCGACCCGCAGCTTTCGATTACCTCTACCCTATTGTAAACACAGGTGATGATGCCATTTTCGATCCATTCCAGTTGGCACCCCACTTGCACTCGCAAGCCGAGACGGCTGGGTGGAGGGTGTATCTTTATGATGGTAAAAAGGCTTGTGGCGGCAGTTTTCCTCGTTCTAGCGGCAGCGTGGACTGCTCTGGCGAGCAGTGCCCCTGTGGATCCTTCCATCATCCTTCGCGATGCGACCTGCGGAATAGGGTGCCAGGTTATCACTACAAGCAATTTCACTTTCACCGTGGATTCAAACGGAGGCGGTGTCTTCGACTTCGAGGACGAAGTCGGCGACCTCACCAGCTTGACCTTCATTTTCGAGAATCCGGGCGGCATCAATAACGGCAATCTCAGCAGCACTGTGAATTGCCAGGTTTTGGCTTTCTTCGATGATTGCAATAAGTCCGTTCTGGGGAACGGGAACATCGAAATCATTTTCTCTGGAATTGCAGGCGAAGGTTGCTCCGGAGACAGCGACGACAAGTCTGGTCAGGAAGGCAGCGATTCCGACGCAGGGAACAACGGCCACAACGAATGCAACGGGATCCCCAAAGGCACCATTTTCACGCTTGATCTTTTCAATCAACAAAATGGCACGGACAATTGCGACAAAAAAACGGGAGTGTGCACCGGCGGATGGGCTCCCGATTCCAGTGTCTCCGGAATTGCCGGCGGCGTACCAGAGCCCGGAACGCTCCTGCTGATTCTCACTGCCGTGCCCCTGATCGGACGGCGGAAGCGCCAGTAGTTTTCCACGATTTTTCGTCGCGGGTGATTTCCTCAGGGATTTTTCTTCGCGTACTGATTAACTAACGAGATGTACTCCGGCAGTTTCTGCAGAGTGTTCAGTTCGGGGTCGTTCTGTGCGTATTCCGCGGGGAAATGCTTTTCGAATGCCGTCCGCAGCGCCTTGATCGCATCGCTTGAATGCCCCACGATGGCGTTCACTTCCGCCTCGAAATAGATATACATCACGTTGTTCTTGTCGATTGAGCGCGCGCGGCGGATGAAATCCGCTGCTTTTTGTGCATCTCCAATTTTTGCATACGAGAGGGCGAGCTGCGACATGGTATCCGAGTCCTGTGGATTTGTTTGGAGCAATTTGTAACCCAGGGCTATCGCCTTTTGGTACGTCGCGCTGGCCTTGTCCTTTTGCCCCGACCACCGGTAGGCGTCGCCGAGATTCTCCATCATGGTCAAATCGTTGGAATTGAGCTGCACTCCTTTCTCATACGCGTCGGCTGCTTCCTTATACTGCTTCAGGAAAAAATATGCCGTCCCCAAATTGGAGTATGTGGTCCAGTAAGGCTGTATCTGCAGCGCCTTCTGAAATGCGGGGATGCACTCCTGGTAGTTTCCTTGCTGCAAAAAGACATTGCCCGTCCCTTCGTATCCGACGGCGTTGTCCGGCTCCAGTTGCGTGACTTGCCCGAAAGCGGCCAGTGCCTTCGCGTAATCGCCGGACTTCATGTATGCGTTCCCCAGAGAATTCTGGTTGAACCAGTAGTACGGATCCACCTGCGCGGCCTTCTGAAACGATTGGATCGCCTGCGGGATCTCGCCGCTCTGGATATATGCGTTGCCCAGCCGGCGAAAGGCTTCATCGGAGTTGGGCGCCAAGGTTTGGGCGCGCTTCAGCTCCGCGATAGCCTCATTATTTTTTCCCGTATCACTGTAGACGCTCCCCAGCGCGAAATGCACTTCAGCAAGCCTGTCGTTGAGTTGTTCCGCTTGCTGCGCCGCGGCCAGGGCCTTCTGCGTCCAGAAACCATCCTTAGTGTCCTGATACATCAACATGCTGGCGTCGGAGATTCCCGTGTAGGCGAGAGCGAAACCGGAGTCCTTCTTGAGTGCCTGGTCAAAATAATCCAGCGCCGTTTGAATGTTTTTGGGATCTTGCGAATTCCGCAGCGCATTGCGTCCTCGAAGATAGAGGTCGTACGCAGCGACGTTTTCCGTAGGCCGCGCTTCGGCCTTCGCGAGTTCCTCATTCGTCGGATTCACATTGAGCGCGGCAACCAGCTGGTTGTACACCTGGTCTTCCAGCGTAAACAGGTCGCCGGTGACTCCGTTGAATTCCTGACTCCACAATCGCTTCCCATCCGCCACATCTTCCAGGTTGACGTCAATCCGAATCTTGTCGCCCGCTCCTTGCAGCGTTCCTTGAACGAGCAAATTCGCGCCAAGGGCCCGTGCGATCTTCGGGAGCGGCTGTTTCTGGTCAGCCTTTCCGGCGGCATCGTTCGACGTGACGCGAACATCCTTGAGCTGGAACAATTTCGCCGAGAGGGCTTCTTCGATACCTTGCGCCAGGTAGCCCAGTTGCGACGCATCGCCAATGATCTGCAGCGGCAGGACGGCGACGAAGCGCCCGCTCGCCAGTGGCGGAACTCCCGCGGGCCCCGTGGTCCCCGAAGTCCCGCCCCCAAGAATGAGATGGCGCACAGGCGGAATCGCAAAGACCAGAATCAGAATCGCAGCGACGATGCCGGCTCCAACGAGCCACGATTTTCGCTCCACCACCGGCAAGGAGATCTGCATCGTCTTCGCCCGAGAGGGCGCGTGCGCCGCTTGCAGATCCGCAAGAATGTCCTTCGCTTTCTGATAGCGCCGCGTCGGATCGCGCTCCATGCACCGCAAAATAATTCGCGCAAGGTAGTCGGGAATTTCCGGATTCAAGTCCTTCGGGTTGGGAGGCTTCTCCTTCACGCGGCGGTACATGATTTGCAGTGTCGAATCGCCCTTGAAGGGCTCTTCGCCGGTGAGCATTTCAAAGATAATCAGACCCAGAGCGTACAAATCCGTCCGGCTGTCTACCGGCTTGGCTTCGACCTGTTCGGGAGCCATGTAACGCGGAGTGCCCAGGTACTGTCCCGTGCGCGTCATTCCCGCAGCGCTTGCTTCGAGGGATTTCGCAAGCCCGAAGTCCACCACGTATACTTGGTCGTTCTTGCCCATCAGCACGTTTTGCGGTTTCAAATCGCGGTGAACCACGCCTTCGGAATGCGCCGCGTCGAGCGCCTCGCAGAGCTGCTCGGCAATCTTGAGTGCGCGGTCCACGGGCAGCCTGCCATGCGTACGCAGCAGATGGTGCAGGTCTTCTCCCTCTACAAACGCCATGGAGATGAATTTCACTCCATCGGCTTCGCCCAGGTCGTGAATGCGGAGGATGTTCTTGTGGGAGATGCGGCTCGCAAGCAGCAGCTCTTGCTTGAACCGCTGCATCGCGTTGGGATCGCTCACCAGCTCCGGCTGGAGCACCTTGACCGCAATCATGCGCTCCAGCTCTTTGTCGTATGCTTTATAAACGCGTCCCATCCCGCCCTGGCCGAGCAATTGCTCGATCCGGTAGCGATGGCCCAGTTCGTCGCCAGGCTCGAAAACGCCGAAGACGCTCATGGAAGACCTTGCCCCAGTTCGCGAGCCTGCGCTAGCCGAGGCCGGGGCTGCGGAAGCCGCGCTCCCGCTGCGAGCGACGCTCGGTGTGGCGCTCACCGCCGACGGCGTCTCATGCGAATCCATCGTGCGGTCAGCGTCGAGGACTAAGTCGAACGAAGAGCCACACTTCAAGCAACTCGATGACTCTGCGTCATTCTCCGTCTGGCAGTGGGGACAAATCATCGGCTGGGCCTGCTTTCCCTCCAATGGGAACCGATGGCCCGATTATGGCTTACAAAACCTGCCCCTGCAACCCAGTGTGGGCTACCCAACGGTCTATGGATGGCCAGCCGTCTCTCGTGTATAAATGCATGCCCATGAAAGCAACTGTCATCCGAGGACATACGATTCCAAAGCGTCTCGCGCCCGTCATTTTGCTCTTTTGCCTCATTCTTGGCGCATTCGGACTCATCACACTGACTAGCAACGGCCAAAGCGGAGGCATTCCTCAAAAGATTGCGCCTGCAGCATCCCCGCGCGGCCTCGAAATCGTAGCTCACGGCGGCTATCCTGAACTTCGGATAGACGGAGCGCCATTTTTTATCCATTCCGCCGCTTTTCATTACTACCGCATCCCGCGCGATCAATGGTCCTATCTCCTCGACCGCTATCGCGATCTCGGCATCAACACCATAGACATCTACATCCCCTGGAACTGGCACGAGCCTCGCGAAGGCGAATTCGATTTCGACGGGCACTCGAATCCCCGCCGCGATTTGCGCGCCCTTCTTCAAATGATCGCCGGGAAAGGATTCAAGCTGATTGCCCGCCCGGGCCCGCAGATTCTCAACGAATGGAAGAATGGCGGCTATCCCGACTGGCTCCTCCGCCGACCGGAATATCAGATGGATTCCGTGGATATTCTGGAAGGCCGCTATCCTCCACTCTCCGGCCTCAACACGCACAACGCCGAAGCCGCCGCTCAGGCCTGGCTCGATAATCCCGTGCACATGAAATACGCGCGGCTCTGGCTTGAAGCCGTAGCGCACGAACTCGCTCCATATAGCGCAACCAGCGCTGCGCCAGTGCCGTTGGGGACCAGCCCGGTGAGCGGCCCTTTGCTCTTTGTTCAATTGGAAGACGACATGGCGATCGGACGCGAAAACTACGCCGGGCCAGGTTTCTGGCGTTACATGGAGTCACTGCGCGGGATGCTCCGCGGGGGCGGCCTGCGCGTTCCCGCGTACATTAATCCTACTGATATGCGCGTCTCGGCTGCCGGCGAAGGCCTCAGCGATGCCATTGGCGCACTGGGGCAATGGTACATGGCTCCACGCAAGCCCGGCTCAGCCGGCGAGCAACTTCTGGATGACGACGATGCTTCCGAAATCGAGTTCTACACCGAAGAACTGAAGACTCAGCCGGATTTCCCTCCGGTCATGATCGAATATCAGCCCGGCTGGTATTGTCCCGGCGACGATGATCGCCCCGTGGACAGCCCGCCTGAGAACATGCTCCTCAGTTCTCGTCTGCTCATCGCCAATGGCGTCCATGGATTCAATTATTTCCCCTTGCAGGATACGGTTACACCCGCTGGGTATTCCGTTCCGTGGGCCAATAGCTTCTATCGCTGGGACGCGCCGCTTGACGTCAATGGCTCCGATCAGCCCCGTGCCGCCGCCGTGCGCCGCGATGGCGAATTCCTCGTGCACTGGGGCGCCTGGCTCGCTGCCGCGCACAAGCGCGCTGATTTCGGCATCGTGTATCCGCTCGGCTCTTTCCCCCAGGAAAAACTGACGCCCCCAGATATCAAGCAGGTCTCCGAAACCATTCTCCGTTTGGAAATGCTCGGTCAGCTCACGCACCTTTCGAGCGAACTCCTCGATCCTGAGTATCAGCCAGCGGATCAGCTTCTCCGAGATCCCGTCATTCTTCTTCCCGTATTCGATCCCACAAAACCGGAGTTCCGGATGTCGGACAAATCAGAACGCGCTCTCGCTGATTACGTCCAGCGCGGGGGCACCTTGGTGGTTTTTCCCTTGCCGCCTGCGGGATCGCCATTCGAGGAAATCGCCAAGGCCTCAGCGACGCCGGGTCCCGCAGGCGGTGCGATCTCGAGCGAACTGCATTATGGCCGTGGCCGCGTATTTCAAATATCGAAGGATTTCTATTCCTGGGTTGATCTCGATGAAAACTATTCTCACAACGCTTCGCTGCCTGCATTTCGCCCCGCCGCGTTGGTGTTGAATCAAATCTTGAATGAAGCTGGCATACGCCCCGCCGTGACGCTCGAATTCAGCAAACAATCCGCGAACGATCTTGTAATAGCCGAACTGGTCTCCAATGAAGGAACAGAATTGCTCGGTGAGCGCAGTGGCGGCGAGGGTATGTTGAGTGTTACCAATTTGGGATTTCGCGATGAGAGCCAGAATGTGGAAATCCTCTCCCCTGCCGCTTCTTCTCGCTTAACTGCGGAGAACATATCAGCGCAGAATTCTAATCACCCGGAAACCCTGCCCCTGCACTTGGACATTCCTGCCCGCGAATCGCTCCTGTTGCCACTGGGCCAGCCGCTCTGCAGTGTTTCATCCGCAAACGAGCCATGCCAGGATTCTGTCGTGGATGCGGGAGCGGAGTTACTCTCCGCCGAGAGATCTGGCAAAACGCTCGAGCTCGCCTTTTATGCGCCATCCCGCGCGAATGCCAGGCTCCACCTCGCGGATAGGCCCGCATTAGTCAGCCTGCTGGAAAACATGTCCAGCGTTCAATGGAATTCGAAGCAGCATGAATTGAGCCTGTCCGTGCCTCGCGGAGCCGCCCCTGACTATCGCCGCGTCGTCAATTTGAAACTCCGCTACGAACCTCACGTCTCCGAAAAACAGCAACCAGGCCGCATGCCGCGGCGACAGGCCGCCCTTCACGTGTTGAATGCGGTGTCGCTCCCGCTTGGCCAATCCGCATTCATGGAGACATATCCTCCGCTTGTAGTCGTGGAAGCGGGCGGTGAAGCATCATTGGTGCTGGAAGCGCTGGACCCATCTCAATCCCATCTCCTGAATAATTCTGGACTGATTGCACAAAAGCACTCACCGGGCGAGAAGCTCTTTTATGAACCGAAATCTCGCGAACGTTCCGAGGAAATCTCGGTCCGTTTGAACGGTCCATTGCATGGACTTGAATCCTTAAGCATCCATAAGGGTCTCCCTGTCATGAACAAGATGAAATTGGACTGGCCCGCTAAAGCCGGACAATTTGACGCGCGCACACTGGCCGGTCCGGATGGGCTTCTCCACGAAACAATGCTGCTTCATTCAGAGTCCGGCAACAGTGAAATTCCGATTTCCTTTCTGATTTCCATGCCCGGTCAGGAACAGCACTATCAATATGATTTTGACCGTGATGGCGCAAATGAGTGGGTTCTTGAAAATGACGCGCTCCGCTTGATCGTCTCTCCCGAATCCGGCGGCCGCGTTTTGTCACTGGTTGGCAAGTCCGGTGATGAAGACCCAATCAGTTCAGTTGGGGCTCTCCGCGATGGCTTTTCCTATTCGGAGAATCCGCCCAGTGCAAGTCTCACTCGCGAACGCGGCCGCTACGGCTTGTTCAACCGCACCTACGCGGCCAAATGGACGCAAACCGGTGCAGCCACCGCGCTCGAAATGCATTACGATGCACCCGATGTCCAACCCGGCGGCGCCGCAATCGACAAGACAATCGTCTTCGACGGGCCCTCTGCTATCCGCGCGGACTATCATGTCTCGCTCGCTTCGCTCCCAGCGACAATGAGCTTTGACCATTCCCAGTCATTCGTCGTCGAGAACTCCGTAGCTGTTTCTACGGAAAACAGCAAGGACCTGCAGACACGCTTCTGCTGGCTACCGCTGAAATCCGCTCCCATCAGCGTTGCCAGTTCTGCCGGCGAAAACGCGGATAGGGCTGCGCTGCATTGTGAGGTTTTCGCTCCGGGAGGCAGTCCAATTGTCGTGCCCGCCGGCGTGAACCGCCTTGAGGTTCACACTCCAGGCCGCGCCGCTCTTGCCGTTGAATGGAATTTTGGCGACATGCTAATCGAACCGAAAGTATATTCCGCGCTTCTGAAGCTGCAATTTCCGCCGCTCATGCCCGGCGGCCCGGCCGGTAATTACTCAGTCCACCTTCGCCTGCTCTCTGCCGATTAGTGGGCGTTTATCTCTGCCACTCGATTTTTCTCATTGGGATTTGCAGCGCAGCCGGAGTAACCTGAAGAATGGCCGTAGGAACTCTTGCTGCATCTAAGAACAGAGTCTCGATAATGAATGGAAATCTGACCTTAAAACTTGCTGCTCTGGCATTGTTCACGGCAGGGGCGTTCCCTGTATGCGCGCAAGTGGCCGGACCAATCGCTCCTCCGCCGAAATTTGAAGCGAAGAAAATTCCGGCTAAGCCCGAGCCGGGCGCCCCGCCTCTTCCCACTGAGGAAATCATTCACCGCTTCACAGCCAATGAGGACCTCATCAAGAAAGCCTTCGACGCCCAGAGTTACGATCAGTCCGTGAAGGTGGAAGAGTTGGTGGACAACGGAGGCTTGTTCGATTTCTCCGGCCAGGTCTATACGAAGACTGACGGCCAGCGTTACGTCCGCGTCGTGAAGCCGCCCGTTTCCACTCTCAAGTACACGGAATTCTCCCTCGAGGACGTGAAAACGGTTGCTGGTTTCCCGTTGTTCATTCTCAGCACGGATCAGCTTCCTTCCTACAATCTTTCCTATGAAGGCCAGGAAAAACTCGACGAGATTGACACTTTCATTTTTCGCGTCAAGCCGAAGCAGCTCGGTAAGCAGCCGCTGTTCGATGGCGTCGTGTGGATCGACACTCAGGATTTCGCCATCGTGAAAAGCTACGGTCAGCTCACGACTGAAGCCGGCAATTTCCCGGCTTCATTTCCGTTTACGATGTTTGACACCTATCGTGAGAATCTTCAGGGCCGCCTCTGGTTCCCCACCTACATCCGTTCCGACGGCTCAGTGAAGACCGAACAAGGCGAAGTTCCCATTCGTCTCGTCGTCCGCGCCACGAATTTCAAACCTGAAACTGCCGCAAGTCCGGCGCCTTCTGCTCCAAAGACTCCAGGTTCCGCAAAGCCCGCCACCGAATGACGCACTTTCTCCCGCGAAAAAGTCGGCGCGGCGATTCGGCGTGATTCGAGAGGCACACTTCAGGATGGCAGGTTTTGCAGGGGCGATTTTTAATGCGAGCGAAAGCGCTGCGGGACGCTGTCGTCGCGCTGAAAATCAATATCGTCAAACGACGCCGCGTACGCGTTCCATCCAGGGACTTCGCATTCCTCGGCACGCACAATGTGCGCCGCGGTCTTCAAATGCACGCTGCCGCGTCCAAGCGGCCGTTCGACCAGAGCCACCTCGAGCTCAATCGCCGTTCCTGGCTCGATCACGCGCGGCGCAAGAAAATAAATTCCTGTCGAGCTGATATTTTTTGTCACCAATGTGACGGGGACGGGCTCGACGAGGTCGCCGATTCGCGTCAGCCGCAACGGGAGGTTCAGGCAAGCTCTCGGCGTCCGTCGGCGCTCTTGCGCCACTCCGATTGCGTGCGTCGGCACGCGGAGGAACCGGCGTGGCTGCAATCCTTCTAGGTTGTCTTCATTGGGCGCACTCGCAGGTAGAGTCTGGCTCGCAAACGACACAACTGAAAGCTTCCGAATCGCCCCCATCTCTATGACCCCCGCCCCAGTATCCGGCAGCACCCGCTACCGGGTTCTGGCAATATGCCCCGGCTTGGCCGGAGCGTCAATCGTGTCAAGCGAAAATGTTACGTTTCGCTCAACATGCGCTCCCCCGAGCTCGGCGCGCGATCTGCATGGCAATTCTCTCTTATGCTTTGGATGCAAGAATCGGATAGATGCCGTTTCCGCAATGAAGTATCTTTGCTTTTCGATTGAACGCAAACTGAATTTGGAGCAACCGTCATGGCCCTCGCGAATCTTGATAGAATGGAATCGAATTCGATGCGAACTTCGGCAAATCCGATGAGCGGCAAACTTGCCCGCCGTGGCGGGCTCGCGGCGCGGCGCCGGGAGGCGGTGAAAAACCGGTTCCGCCCCGCCGACGGCAGTTTCGTCTTCGCCGTGCGCACCACGAAAATTTATTGCCGTCCGTCGTGCCCCGCGCGGCGGCCGAAGCCGGAAAACATCCTCTTTTTCGCCGGCCATCGCGAAGCCGAAGCGGCAGGGTACCGCGCATGTCTGCGCTGCCGTCCGAATGTCGCCTCGCCAAATAGTGACTCCGCTCGCCTGGTGCAGCAACTTTGCGCGCGCATTGACGCCTCTCTCGCCGAAAATCCGGACGCGCGGCTGACTCTCGCCGATCTCAGCCGCTCCATCGGCGCGAGCTCGCATCAAATCGAGCGGCTTTTCCAGCGCATTCTGGGGATCACACCGCGTCAGTACACCGACGCGCGCCGCATGGCCCAGCTCAAATCCAGCCTTCGCAAAGGAGAGAAAGTGACCATGGCCACATACGACGCGGGATTCGGTTCCAGCAGCCGCCTTTACGAACGCGCCTCTTCGCACATGGGCATGACTCCCGCCGCTTATCGTCGCGGCGGTGCGGGAATGAGCATTGCTTACACCATCGTTCCGTGCTCTCTCGGCCGTGTCCTCGTTGCCGCCACCGAGCGCGGCGTCAGCGCCGTGTACCTGGGCGACGCTAGCGCGCCGCTCGAAAAGGCTTTGACTCGCGAGTATCCGCGCGCTGAGATTCGCCGTGACTCGAATGGCATGGCCAAATGGGTTGGCGGAGTCCTCGATCGCCTGCGCGGCCGCGAGCCTCACGCCGAACTTCCCCTCGACGTCCACGCCACGGCGTTTCAGCGCCGCGTCTGGGAAGAGCTGCGACGCATCCCTCGCGGTTCTACGCGCACCTACACCGAAGTCGCCAGCGCCATCGGCAAGCCTCGCGCGGTTCGCGCCGTCGCCCGCGCCTGTGCGACGAATCCCGTTTCGATTGTCGTTCCTTGCCATCGCGTCATCGGCAAAAATGGCAGTCTCGCCGGCTATCGCTGGGGCCTCGACCGCAAGCGCGCCCTCCTCGCCTCCGAATCCCGGCATCCAGCGTTCAATTCAAAGGATTGAGCCTGCTCGCCCTGAGCCTGCCGAAGGGTCCGCCCTGAGAAGCGAAGGGAGCGAAGCCAAAGGGCTTCGACATCTCCGTGCGCGTCGCTGTTTTCTTTTTTGGAGTGCGGCGGTCCGCCTCGCGGATTCCGGTCGCGTCCGCAAGACTCAAGCGACCGGAACTCGACGCCGCTTTGCCTTTCCTGTCTTTTGCTGTCGCCCTTCGTAGGGGCCGACTTCGGTCGGCCCGTTGTCGCTTGCGCGCTCAGAAATTCAGCGGTGAGCCAGTCTAATGATTGTTCTGCTCCAACAAATCGCCAACCGATCCATCGGGGAATTTCTCGCGAACCTGGAATCGAGGAGCCCTCTTGGTGAAGAAGACCTCATAGGTCTCTGTCCCGCGATTTTTCTCAATGTGGTAGGTGACATGAATAGTCTCAAATGATCCGGCGGGAACCGTTGTGATGGTCGTTTCTCCCACTTCCGCACGAAGGCGCGAATGGCCCGTACCCGGGTCAAATACATGGAACTCGAATTTTTCACCCGGAGTGTATTCCTTCAGCGCCATCACCGCGGCCCAATCGATCCTTTGATCCACTGTGTCCGCCGCAATGGCTTCATCCACTCTCCGTGGCTCAGCAGGTTCCTGCCCTTTCCTTGGAAAGGAGAGCCCGGTGACGCGCCCATTCTGGTAAGCGAGTTCAAATGCCGGCCGAACATCCATGCCTTCCCCGAAAGTAAGTTTCGCTGACAGAGGAGAAAAATCCTCGGAGGCAACTGTTTGCCAGGACTGAGCGAAGACGCCGCTTATGGAATTGGAAAACTGGTAGTTTTGCGAGTTCGGCACTCGGCGAATCTGGATCAGGCCTTGGCCCGCCTCTTTGCCGGCCTCCAGATTCCGATAGCGGAATGACCCTGTCTGCAGCCGTGCAACATCGAGGTCTGGCCGAACGGCCGCGTCTCTGCCGAGCGCAGGGACGAGGCATGCCAAGCCGCAAATTGAAATCAGAAACAGAAATCGGAGACGCATGGAGGCAGTTTACCTGGAATCTCTTCTTTTGCGCTCGAAAACTGCCCCATCTTCCATCTCGGCTGCATAAGCCTCCATCAAAAACCTCTTGACAAATTGTTTATCTTATGGATAATATGGCGTATGAAAATCAGGCACCACTTTGGCATCTCTGCATCGCCTGGCCGAGGCCCCCGGTGGAGTTTCCTCGCCGGCTAGCCTCCCGCTCCAGCCGCATACGGGCATACTGCAGCAAATTCGCGCCAATATATGATTTTTTCAATCGCAAATGGAACGCACAGTCGCAAAATGCTAAATGCCCATATTTCAACAACATAACAATTTCTAATCGCAAATGGATTTCATATCTTTCGCCTCACCTTTCGCCCTCCCCTATGAATTTTTGTATCCCCTCGTCGTCCCAACGACGTCGTCCTGTGGCAACCTCCGCGCGCCTGACGGCATGGCAAGCCAGCCCATCCATGAATTCGGACGTATCAATGTTTGGAGCGGGACCAGATGTCACGGGAGAGCATCAGCTTGAGAGTGACTTTATCGGAGGCTGGTGTGAGGCCGAAGCCGATGCCGGCCTCGATGCTGGCCCATTTGGCCTGATGATCGAAGACGCCCCAGAGTTCGTGCGTCTGCTGATCGGTGGGGAGGAAATCGCGGAGCGGGCCGGCGTCGGAATATTCCTCCGCCGCGACGGCCCATTTGGGATTGAGATTGTAGGCGATGCGGGCGCAGGGAGCGAAGTCGAGGCTCCGAAAGCCGCCGGCCCAGGAATTGTCGAGGATGGGGTTGACGATGATGTCCCAGGGATGCAGATGCACGCCGATGATGGGGCGGATTTCGGAGGTGAACGGCCGCGGGTCCCAGTGCGCGGAGTTGTAACTGAATTCGAAATTCGCCGCATAAAAAAAAGTGCGATCGGCGGCGTGCGGCGCAGTGAAAAGCAAACGGATTTTGCCGCCATTGATTTTGGGGCCGGTGGCCTCGGTAACGCTATAGAGAGGCAGATAAAAGCCGCCCTCAAACCAACCCGCGAAGCCGTAAGCCCATTCGGCCGCGCCGTTGAAGGAACGGTCGGGAATGAGGCCGCCCGGAAAGGCGGGAGTCTTCAGGCCGTCGGGGATGAAATTGGTGTGCAGCGTGAGGTTCATGACGCCGCGCTCGGCGATGGCACCGTCGTAAACCTGGATCTCGTCCGTCTGCGCGAGGGCCACCGGCGCGAAGGCGAATCCGAGAGCGATCAGCGAAAAGATGCAGAGCGTGGACGCGAGACGTTTCAATCGAGACTTCTCCCGAGCGAGTGGCCGCCGCTGCCAAACAAAAAACGTGTACAGCATATCCTATGACGCGAGGCGGGACGAAAGGTTGCGGCAGTTTCGCGTTTGCGAGGAATAGGCGCAGAAACTCAGGCGTGAGGATGCGATTTGTCGTAGGTCGCCATCAGTTGCGTGATCGTGGCGTGCGTGTAGCGCTGCGTCGTCGAAAGCGAAGCGTGGCCGAGCAGCTCCTGGATGGCGCGCAAGTCGGCGCCATCGGCGAGGAGATGAGTGGCGAAGGCGTGGCGCAGCGAATGCGGATGCAGATGCCAGTTGTGATGAAACAGGCGCACGTATTTCTTGACGATGTCGAGCACGGCGCGCGGCGTAATGCGCTTGCCGAAGCGATTGAGGAACACGGCTTCGAAGTCGCCGGGCTCTTTGGCGTGGCGGAGGATCCATTCGCGCTGCGGCCAGTAGTTTTCGAGCGCGGCGAGGGCCTTTGAGCCGTAGGGAACCAGGCGCTCCTTGCGCCGCTTGCCGAGGACGTGGAGGATCTGTTCGGCGGCGTTGATGTCGGCGAGATTCAGGCCGGTGAGTTCGCTGACGCGCAGGCCGGAAGCATAGAGAAGTTCGAGGATGGCGCGGTCGCGCGCCATGCCCGCGCGCAACCTGGCAGCTTCGATTTCGGTGGGCGTCTTTGAAGGCAGCTTCTTCGGCGGCGCCGCGCGCATCTCGTCGAGGAAGGTGTTCATTTCCTCCGCCGTCAGCACGGCCGGCAAACGCTTCGGGAGCTTCGGCCGCGCCACCAGCCGCGCCGGGTTTTGTTTCACCAGCCCTTCGCGCACGCAATAACGGAAAAACGAGCGCAGCGCCGCCAGCTTCCTCGCCACCGAGGATTTTTCGAGTTTGCGGTCGTAAAGATGGCTGACGAATTCGCGGATCACGAGGTGGTCCACCAGCTGCAGCGCAATTGGTTTTTCGCCCGGCGGCGTGACGTACGCGAGAAATTGCTCCAAATCGATTTTGTAATTCACGATCGTCTTCGGAGAGGCATTCCGCACATAGCGGAGGTAATAGAGGAATTTTTCGATGTGTTCCTGCAGCTTCATTTCAGATCGGGCCGAAGGGCACCAGCCTGCGAAGCGCGAGCATCACACGACTCCACGGCTCCTCACGACTTGAGCGAGCCCGCAGGGACTTCCACGGGCTGGGGCGGCTGCTCTTCCTGGGCCTCAACTTCCCAGTCGCAGCCCTTTTTCAGGCAGGCGCGCTGGATGCCATGCTTCGAGCGCTTAAGAACAATGAACGGAGCTCCGCATTTCGGGCACGGCTCGGCGAGGGGTTCATGCGGCGTGGTGAAATCGCAATCCGGATACCGGCTGCAGCCGTAGAAAATCCGGCCGCGGCCGCGTCCCTTGGCCATGCCCCGGCGGACGAATTCGCCTTCGCCGCATTTGGGGCACTTGATGCCGAGGGTGATGGGCCGCGTGTACTTGCATTTCGGATATTTCGAACAGCCGATGAATTCGCCGAAGCGGCCGTGGCGCTTCAGAAGCTGCTCGCCGCACTGCGGGCACTTCTCGTCGAGAGGCACGTCGGGCTGCAGAGCCTTTCTCGTGCTGGCGTCGAGGCGGCGCGTGGTCTTGCAATCGGGATAGCCGGAGCAGGCGAGGAATATACCGAAACGGCCGCGCTTGACGACCATCTCGCGGCCGCAGTTGTGGCAGTACTCGGTCGTATTCTCGCTTTCAACTTCCTCGCTGCCAGAATTGGAAATGTCGCGGATGTAATCACATTCCGGATAGCGCGAGCAGCCGAGGAAGAATCCGTGGCGGCTGATGCGTTCGAGGAGCGTGCCCTGCTCGCATTTCGGACATTTCTCGTCGGTTGGGATGCCGGCTTTATAGGACTCCATTTCGCCGGCAGCTTTGTCGAGATCTTCCTCGAAGCGATCCCAGAAATCCTTCACAGACTTGCGCCAGGGGAGCTTGCCTTCCTCGATTTCGTCGAGCTCGTCTTCGAGGCGCGCGGTGAAGCCGACGTCGAAGATATCCTCGAAACTCTTGACGAGCAGGTCGCTCACTTTTTCGCCTAGAAGCGTGGGCGAGAACTTGCCCTGATCCTTGTTGACGTACTCGCGTTCGACGATCGTAGAAATGATGGTGGCGTAAGTCGAAGGACGGCCAATGCCCTTATCTTCGAGTTCCTTCACCAGCGTCGCTTCGGTGCAGCGGGGAGGCGGTTCGGTGAAATGCTGCTCGGGGCGGATTTTTTCGAGACGCAGGCGCTCGCCTTCGGAGACGCGAGGCAATGTGCGGCCCTCTGATTCGGCGTCATCTTCCGCCGCAGCAGGTGCTCCCGGCGCAGCGTCCCCGGCTTCGCCCCTGTCCTCGTCATCGCGCGACGCCTGATACGCGGCGAGGTAGCCGTCAAATTTCTGGATGGAGCCGCTGGCGCGGAAAAGATAATCGCCCGCGGAAACATCAATCGTAGTCTGGTCAAAAACCGCGGGAACCATCTGCGAAGCGACAAAACGCTGCCAGATCATCTGGTAGAGCTTGAACATGTCTTCATCCAGAAAGCGCTTCACGGTGTCGGGCGTGCGCGTGACATCGGTGGGGCGGATGGCTTCGTGAGCTTCCTGCGCCTGTTTTTTCGATTTGAAGAAATTCGGCTTCTCGGGAAGATATTTTTCGCCGTAACTCGCGCCGATATGCTCGCGCACCTGAGCGATGGCTTCATTCGAAACGCGGACGGAATCGGTGCGCATGTAAGTGATGAGAGCGACGGAGCCTTCATCGCCCAGCTCGACGCCTTCGTAGAGGCGCTGAGCGAGAGTCATGGTGCGTTTGGCGGAGAAGCGCAGGCGGTTATAGCCAGCCTGTTGGAGTTTGGATGTAGTGAAGGGCGGAGGCGCCCAGCGACGCTTTTCTTTTTGCGCAACGCTCGAGACTTGCCAAGCGGCGCGCTCGACCGCACTGACAATCTCCTGCGCCTTCGCTTCATTGGGAACTTCGATTTCTTCGCCCTTATAGCGCCAAAGCTTGGCTTCGAATGCCGGTGGCTCGCCCGCAGCCAGCAGCGCATGGATCGTCCAATACTCCTTGGGCACGAAGGCGCGAATATCGCGCTCGCGCTCGACAATCAGGCGCAGCGCGACAGTTTGCACGCGCCCCGCGGAGAGCCCGCGACGGACTTTGTCCCAAAGAAGCGGCGAAATCTTGTAACCCACGAGCCGGTCGAGGATGCGCCGGGCCTGTTGCGCGTCCACCAGATTCGTGTCCAAGGCTCCCGCGTGCTCGAACGCCGCCTTGATGGCCCTGGGAGTGATTTCATGGAACATCACGCGGAAGATTTTTTTGCGGTCCACTCGGTTTTTAGACGGACTCTTCTTCTTAGCGGTGCCGTTCGTCTTCTTGTTGGCTTTTTCGCCTTTTCCATTTTCCTCGGGCTCGACGGCGAGGTGCTTTCCCGCGAGGAATTCCGTCAAATGGGCGCCGATGGCCTCGCCTTCGCGATCCGGGTCAGTGGCGATGTAAATTGCTTCCGCATCCGTACCCAGTTTTTTCAACTCATTCAGAATCTTTGATTTCCCGGGGAGGACAGTGAAGGTGGGCTCGAAACCATCGTCAATATCTATGCCGAGCTCCTTCTTCGGAAGGTCCATGACGTGGCCCATGGAGGCGCGGACGGCGTAATTGCGTCCGAGATATTTGTTGATCGTTTTCGCCTTGGTAGGCGATTCGACGATGACCAGTGAACGTCCCATGAACTCTCTGTATTCCTTTTCCCGCCGCTCGCGGGATTACAGCATTACTTTCAAGAATTGCTTTCCGGGCAACTGTTGCACCAGGCCTTTCATTTCCAGCTCGAACAGAGCCGAAAGAACTTCCGACGAACTGAGGCCCGAGGTCTCGACGAGCTCATCCACATGCCGCGCCGCGTCCATCTGGAGAAGTCCGTACAAGGACTTTTCCGATGGCCCGAGACTTTGTTCGGCGAGCGAAGCGCGCTCGGCGCTCGAAGCCGTATCCACAGGCACGAGTTCGGCGCGCACAGGCGTCGGCAGCTCTTCGATGACGTCTTCCCAGGACGTCACCAGCTTCGCGCCCTGTTTTATGAGCTGATGCGGCCCGAAGCTCACAGGCTGCGTCGCGTTTCCTGGGACGGCGAAAACCTCGCGGCTCGACTCCATCGCAAGGCGCGCCGTGATCAGTGAACCAGAATACTGCGCGCCCTCGACCACGACAACTCCCCGCGCCATCCCGGCAATCACGCGATTGCGAATTGGGAAATTTTGCGGTCCCGGAAACGCGCCCATGGGAAACTCACTGATAATGGCACCTCGTTCCGTCATTTCCGCAAATATTTTGCGGTTCTCTTTCGGATAGATAACATCTATCCCGCAGCCGAGAACACCGACCGTCGAGCCGCGCGAAGAGCTGAGCGCGCCTTTATGCGCGCTGGAGTCAATGCCGCGCGCGAGGCCGCTGACGATGACGAGGCCATGATCGGCCAGATCTCGACCCAGCCTCTCTGCCATTTGATTCCCGTAAGGCGTCGGACGTCGCGTGCCAACGATAGCAATGGAGTGGCGGTTCAGAAGCTCCGCGTTTCCTTTCACATAGAGGAGCGGCGGGGGGTCGTAAATCTCGCGGAGCAACTGCGGATATTCCGGCTCGTCCCACGTGAGCAAGCGGCATTTCGCGGCCTGGGCTTGCGCTAATTCCTTCGATGCAGCGCTGAGCGGCTGTCGCGAATGAATCGCCTGAGCGACTGCAACCGGAAGATGCTGGGCTTCAAGAGTGGTAAGCGAAGCGTTGAAAATGGCGTCGGGGCCGCCAAATTGGCGCAGGAGTTTTCCAGCCATGCGCGCGCCCAGCCCCGGCGTGAGCGCGAGCGCCAACCATCCCAAGTAGTGGTCGGGCTCCATTTGCGTTTCGGGTACGCGAGGGAGCGTACGCAGGGGGTTGAGGTGTTGTCAAGGATGATGATTAGCGAGTGGTTATCACACTCTTCGTGCGACTACACGGCGTCATGCTCGTGAACCACGCGTTTACGACGTCGCTCCTTTACTGCCAGTCGCCAGAGCCGATGGGATCGCCGGCGGGAGGTGGCGCGGGAAGCGTCGGATGCACTTCGGCCGGATTCTTCTCAAATCGCTCGATTTCCTGGATGGCGAAGAAAAATTCGGCGCGGCGGCTCTCGTCGGTCGTGGATTTGAGCTGCGCGGCGAGCCAGGTTTTCAGTTCATCGAGCTTGAGAGAAGCGATGGCGCGGGTCGCGGCGGCGGCATGTTCTTCGGCGGCGAGAGACATCAAATGATGGAGGGAGACGAAATTGACGGCGCGCTGGATGGCGCCGTCGTAGCCGGAATCGGGCGCGGCTTTCCAGGTCGCGGCGAGGAGATCGTCAACGAGTTCCGCGAAGCCGGGATAAAGGCCGTTGCGGGCGTGATATTCGACCATGCGCTCGTCGCGATTGGGTTCGAGAAGGAGGCTCGAAACGATTTCCGCGGCGGCTTCGGCGGGAGCAAGAGCGTCGAAGGCCGGCGAAGTGCGGCGCGCGAAATTTTCCTGCGAATCGGGATACTCGGGCGGACGCGGAGGAATTCTCTTGAGCAAGGATTCGGGCAGCGCTAGGACGCCGGGACTCAGCGTATCGAGCACGGCTTTGATGGCGGCTCGCTGCTGGGCCGCGGGGACGATTTCGGGATCCTTCTGCACGCCGCCGCGGATGTTGAAGGAATAGTCGAGGCCGCCGATGCTTTTGGCGACGGCGGTGACTTGATAGCGATGATAGAGATAAATCGGGACGAGGACGTCTTCGAGCGTGGCCATTGGCGCGCCTTCGGGGATGGCGGCTTCGGAGAAACGCTTGAGGGCAGCGGCGCGGACGGCCATCACTTGCTTGAGGCCGTCCAGGTCGTTGCTGCCGACGTCCCAAAGATGCGCGACGGGGCTGGCGGAGCCGAGCGGGCGAGCTTCAGCGTCGGAGAGATAAAGCTGGCCGTGGGAGAAGGCGTCGTCGAGGATTTTATTGAGCGACTGCTTTTCGTTCGTGCCTTGCGGGAAATCCTGATACCCGAAATCAATCGCGACTTTGTCCCATGCGCCGATGCCGACAGCGTAGGCGTTTGAGACGTCGGGCGCGCCATCGGCACCGACGGTGACGAGCGGCGGAGGATAATCCATCACGGAGCTGCGATTCACGATGCTTGCGGCAAAATTGTGCATCAGGCCCAGCGTGTGACCCGTCTCGTGCGCGGAGAGCTGGCGGATGCGCGCGAGCGCCATTTCATTGGCCTTCTTGAGCGCGGAGGGATCGTTGCCGAAGGGATCGAGGAGTCCCTGCGCGATGAGGAAGACCTGCCGGATGCGGAGCGCGTCGAGATTGACGTGGCCGTTGATGATTTCGCCCGTGCGCGGATCTGCAATGGCGGAGCCGTAGGACCAGCCGCGCGTCGCGCGCGGGACCCATTCGATGACGTTGTAGCGGACGTCCATCGGATCAACGCCTTCGGGGAGGAGCTTGACCTGGAACGCGTCCTTGTATCCGGCGGCGGTGAAGGCCTGGTTCCACCAGCTCGCGCCTTCCATCAGCGCGGAGCGGATGGGTTCGGGGACGGCACGGTCAACGTAATAGATGATCGGCTTGACCGGCTCACTGATGGCGGCAGTGGGATCCTTCTTTTCGAGACGCCAGTGGACGATGTAGCGCTTGCGAATGGACTGATCCACAGGCGCTGCGAAATCCATGAAGTTGATGCCGAAAAAACCGGAGCGGGGATCAAATTCGCGCATGTGAAAGCCGGGCGGCGGCGATTGGACGAATGAATAGTGGACATGAACCGTGATGGCGCTGGCGTCCGGCGTCACTTCCTCGACCCAGTGGCCGGCATCTTCACCGACGAAGGTGAGAGTGGCTTCGACGTCGGAATTCTGGGGGAAATTTTTCGTGCGGGGCAGAAAGACGGCGCAGCGAGAAGAATCCAGGTGGAAGTTGCCCTGCTTGAGCGTTTTCAAGCGGGCGACGATGTCGTGCGAGTCA
The DNA here is from genome assembly GCA_035934545.1 of Candidatus Acidiferrales bacterium. GTDB lineage: Bacteria > Acidobacteriota > Terriglobia > Acidiferrales > UBA7541 > DAHUXN01. Next base: position 108,882 of record DASYXV010000039.1, on the reverse strand, counting down.
CGCAGGAAAAATGGAGTCGCGTCCACAAGCACGGTGTCGCCATCCGCGGCAGCGGCGTCGAAGCCCCAGAGGACAGATTGCGCGAAGGCTTCCTTCACAGCTTCGCGCTGATTGGCGTCGTCGGTGACGGCGCGATAGCGCTCGTTTTCGGCGACCAGGAGAACGCGCGGCCCGCTGCGCTCAAAGTGCACCACCTGAACTTCGCCCGGCTGGCCGCGGTCGAGGCCAATGTCGTTGGAGCCGACGCCGTACGGGAGCGATTCGACATAGAGAAATTCCGTGTTCCAGTTGCTGATTTCGAGCCAAATTTTCCCTTCGCGTGAGTCCCAGTAATAGTTGAAGAAGCCGGAGAGTTTCTCCATGCCAGCGGTTTTCTCGCTGATGGTGGGAAGAGGCTTCGGGAACGAACTGGGAGCGCCGGACTGCGCTGAAGCGATTGATGCGCCGGCGAGCAGGACGGAGGCCAAGATAAGTGCGCGTTTCATGAGATATTCCTCCCTGATGATTCAGAGCGGAGAAAGTTATACCAGAGTCGGAGCGCGCATGATTCTACTTTCTTGCGCGCCAACTTCTTCATGCCGGGCAGGGCAATTTCAGATATAGTTCCGCGGCGTTGGCGGGCCGGAAGCACGACAAACCGAGGAGGTCATACCGATGGCGGAATCGGAAGCGCGTCGCGCGAAGATCTCGATCGCGGCTTACCTTGTTTTGACATTTGTGTTCAGCTCGGTTTTCTACCGGCTGATTATTCATCAGGGAGCGCTGGCGGCGCATGGCCTGCTGCTTGTCTCCGGACTGATGTGGTCACCGGGAATCGCGGGGCTCCTGACGCGATTGTTCATGCAAGGGAATCTGCGCGGACATGGCTGGGGATGGGGGAAATGGAAGTACGAATTCGCGGGATACTGGATTCCGCTGGCGTATGCGGCTGTGGTTTATCTTCCGCTGTGGATGGCCGGGTATGTCGATTTTCAAGCGATACCGAACAATGCGTATGCGCGAGCGGCAGCAAAGCTGGGGCAACATTCGCCGGCGAGCGTGCTCGGTTATTTTTTCGTCCTAGCGACTTATGGAGCGTTCATGGCCAGCGCGAGGGCGCTCGGCGAGGAACTGGGCTGGCGTGGATTCCTGGTACCGCAACTCGCGAAGATCACGTCGTTCCGCGGCGTCGCAATCATCAGCGGCGTCTTCTGGTCGCTCTGGCATTATCCGCTAATCCTTTTCGCCAATTACAATGGCGCCGGGCCGCGCTGGTATTCAATCACATGCTTCACGGTGATGGTGATTGGAATCAGTTTTCTGTTCGCGTGGATGCGGCTCAAGTCCGGGAGCGTCTGGCCGTGCATGCTGCTGCACGCGAGCCACAATGTCTTCATTCAGGCCTTCTTTGACCCGTTGACACGGCCCGCGCCGTTGACGAATTACATGATTGGTGAATTCGGCGTGGGCCTTGCGATCGTCGCGATTATCCTGGCGATCCTTTTCGACCGGAAGCGGAACGAATTGCCGCAGACGCGCGTGATGTAGAGCGATTTTCCGGCTCGAAACAGTTCACTGGTTGGCGATGGAATAGATGATCTGACCTTTGCGGAAGGTGTAGCTCACCCGCGCCAGATTGCGGATGTCTTGCTCCGGATCCGCGCTGAGGACGACGAGGTCCGCATCCATTCCAGCCTTAATCTCGCCGCGACGCTGGGATTCACCAAATCGAATCGCAGGCGCGGTGGTAAGCGTGTCGAGTATCTGGTTAAAGCTCATGCCGGCGTGAGCCATTTCGACATACTCGGTAGTGGGATCGTAGTCGGTGCGGAAGCCGACGTCCGTCCCGAAAAGAATTCGTCCGTGGTCCTGCGAATAACCGCGAACTTCGGCGAGAATGTCCGCGTAGTTTGAATCCCTCGTAAAAAGCGAGAGCGTGGGAATCATCCACATTTGTTCGTCGCGCATTTGCCGGAGATAAGTTTTGCTCCACCCGCGCGTATCCTCGACCGCATGCGCAAGCACATCCACATGCGCTTGAAGCGCGATTTGAAAGCCCAGGAGATTCGACGGGTGGGCAAAGACGAGTTTGGCATGGCTGTGCGCTTCCTGGACCGCGGCTTGCGCAATCGCAAGGGGCATGGGAACAACCTGCGATTTCGAGATCCACGAGCCCGTGAAAAGCTTGATGATGTCGGCACCGGCGGCGATGTTCTGATCCACGTCATGGATGGCTTCGGCCGGGGTTGACGGGTTATAGAGCAGTTTCAGTTCGTCGGGAGGAATTGAATCCTTCACATAATATGGAATGGCACCGGGAGGATAGAGGGGAACGCCGGCGGTCAGAATGCGCGGCCCGGTGACTTCGCCGGATTCGATGCGTTGGCGCAACGCGACGGTGTTATCGATGCGCGAGCCAGTATCCACTACGGTGGTGAAGCCGTAGCGGGAAAACATTTGCTGAAGCTGGGTGTCGAGCTGAGGGGCGGGCAATTTGGCGGCGCCAGCCCATTTGGGCTCGGTGAAATGAACATGGGTGTTCTGAAATCCGGCGGTGATGAATAACCCAGTGCAGTCGAAGTAGCCAGCCCCTTCCGGCACCGGAACTTTGCCGCTGCGCCCCACGGCGATGATTTTTCCGTTTTGGATGACGATTGCACCGTGATCAATAGGAAGCGCAAATGGGGAGACGTAAATTCTCTCTCCCACGAGAACAAGGGGGAGATTGGAATTCTGAGCTTGCGGAGCAGGCCTGGTTTCCCTTGTGTGCGGCGCGGGAGTGACGCCGTGAAAAATGACCCAAACACCAAGAACGAGCACCGAAAAAATATGCCCTCTGCGTGTAATCCGAAAGGATTCCGTTGGAACGCTGCGATTCGAGGGTCTTAAAGCAAGACGGGGCAATTCAAGGCCGCGGCTCGTGAAAGAAGACAGTATCCGTAAGATGCAACCATCCAGGAGGCTTCGCATGGCAAGGGCGCAATAGGAATAGGGCAATAACCCCAACTCGACTCTGCCACAGTCATGCGTACCTCACAACGCCCAGCCACATTCTGGTGTTCGATACCTAACGCATGGGGGATTGCGCGAGGGATGTTTGTGCCACGTTTTATCCCATCCAAATCAATCCCGGGACACCGATTTCTTTAAGCTATGGCACCATCCCCGACAAGAAATGCGCCTGTGCATACGCCAGTAATCCGATCAGGGCGGCTAACAGGACGCTGTGCCAAAACGTGCTGTGCAGTACCTTGCCCTCCTGCCCCACCATGCCGACCGTGGTCACTCCAATCGCGATGTTTTGCGGCGAAATCATTTTCCCAGTTACCGCTCCGGATGAATTCGTCACGGCCATGAGCACGGGACTCAGATGCAGCTGGTGCGCCGCCGCTACTTGCAAATTGCCGAACAGCAGATTACTCGACGTATCGCTCCCGCTAAGAAAACACGCCACCCAGCCGAGATAACTGCTGACCAGTGGGAAAATTACGCCCGTCCGCGCCACGGCCGCTCCCAGCGTGAAGGCCATGCCCGAATAATTGTAGAGGTATGCGAGGCCGACGATGAACAGCACAGTCAGTCCCGGGAGACGCAATTGCCGCAGCGCTTTGCCACCCGCCGCCAGGAATGCCGTGGGCCGCGAGCGGAAAGTCAGCGCAGTCAGCACGCACGCAGCGAGCACGGCGGTCCCTCCTGCTAGCGGCTGGAAGACAAAGATCGCTGCGTATGCCCTGTGGTACAGCGTAATCAGGATTCCATTGTGCAGGCTGGGAATGGCGACCGGAATTTGGCCCTTCTGAAACAGTTTGAGGAATGACCACAGGATCATCACCAGCGACAGGGCGATCCACGGCCACCATCCTCGGAAGGCCGCACCGCCGGAGATTCGTTCTGGCATGTCGCCCCCGGACAGACTTGCTGCCCTCCTGATTCGCAAATACGCTGTCACGCAAGCGATGGCAACAAGCGAACTCGCAATATCGGTGGCATACGGCCCCCATAAATTCGACACCAGGAATTGCACGGCCGCAAAGCTGGACCCCGCCACCAGGGCGACCGGAAAACTCCGCCACATGCCTTTCCATCCTGCGACGACGACGGCGATATATGCCGGCAAAATGAAGGAGAGAAAGGGGAGTTGCCGTCCCGCCATCGTCGAAAGCTTTGCAATGTCCAACCCCGTCACTCCCGCTAGCGCGACAATGGGAACGCCCAATGCACCGAACGCCACCGGAGCCGTATTCGCAATCAGCGAGACGACGACAGCTTTGCGCGCCGTGAATCCAAGTCCTACGAGAAGAAAAGCCGTCACGGCGACCGGAGCGCCGAACCCGGCGGTTCCTTCCAGCAAAGCCCCAAAACAGAAGGCAACAAGAATTGCTTGCGTACATGCCTCTCCGGAAGCATGGTGCTCTACCCATCTTCGGAGTAATTCGAACGAGCCGTTATCAACCGTGAGATTGTAAAGCCACAGCGCGTTAAACACGGTCCACAGAATCGACCAGGCCGCGTACGCGAATCCAAACACCACGCTCCATCCAGCCAGTTTCGCAGGCATGCCCCACACGCCGATGGCTAGAATTCCCGCGGTAGCCAGGCCGAACGCAGACGCCAACAAACCGCTCCGCTGCAGCACGCCCATCAGAAGCAATACGACAAGCAATGGAATTACCGCCACCAGCGCGGACGCGGCCAGTGAATGAACCGGCGCGATAGGCTGCGGCCAAACTTGCGCTAGAGGAGAAATCATTTGTCAGTCAAATCCTTTTCTACCGATTTTATTCCGAGCAATATAGACTACTTTCCGTCAAGGGCCGCAGTAGAACGTAGAGATGCACAACGGCGAACGTGCCCGGAATAGCGAATGTGTTATATTGAAAATTCGCGCTTTTTGCGCGACTCCACATGAGCAAGCTGCGCATATCCATTGTCGAGTATCTGAACACAGCGCCGCTCGTTTGGGGGTTCACCGAAGGGCCGCTGGCCGGCAAGTACGATCTCTCGTTCACGGTGCCGTCCGAGTGCGCCGAAACGCTGCGTCGCGGGGACGTTGACATCGCGATCATCCCGGCAATCGAATACCAGCGCATGGACGGCCTTGTGGCGCTGCCCGGGATTGCAGTGGCCGCAAGCGGCGATGTGCGCAGCATCCTTGTGGTGTCGAAGACGCCCATCGAACGCGCTAAGCGAATCGCTCTCGACACAAGTTCGCGCAGTTCGGCCGCGCTGGTTCGTCTGCTTGCTGCGGAATACTGGCGCATCAAACCGGAGTTCGTTGACGCCGCGCCCGAGGCGGCCGCGATGCTCTCGACCGCCGACGCGGCATTAGTGATCGGGGATCCGGCGCTGCGCATCGCCGTGAAGATGGATTACCTGGCGGGGAAGAAGCCGCGCGAAGGCGCATGCTGCCAGGGGGATCTGGACGAGCTGCCCGTGCCGGGCTTTCCGACGCTGTTCGTTTACGATGTGGCTTACCAGTGGCGGGAAATGACGGGCAAACCCTGCGTGCTGGCGATCTGGGCGGGCCGCCGCGACAAAATCACTCCGGAAGTGGTGGCTGACTTTCAAGCGTCCAAGGAGTTTGGAATGGAGCAGATCGAGGAAATCGCCGAAGCGGCTTCGATCAAGCTCGATCTGCCGGCATCGTCCTTGGAGAGCTATCTTCGCAACAACATTGATTTTTCGCTCGGCGATGAAAATCTCGCCGGCCTGCAGCTCTATTACGAAAAGTGCGCCGCCGCTGGCTTGATTCCCCGCGCGCGGCAAATTGAGTTCGCTGCCGCACCGGCAAGCGCCTCCGCGCGCCGCGGCGCCTGAAGCCGCCGGAGAGATCACCCTCATGGAAAAGCTGGGAACCCTGCATATTCTTCGCCGTTATCCTTTCAAGAGCATGGCGGGAGAGGATTTGAAAGAAATTTTCGTGACATACGCCGGCTTGACGGGAGACCGCGCCTATGCGTTCGTGGATAAGGCTAATCGTTCGAACTTTCCGTGGATGACGGGGCGGCAGGCGCATGAAATGATCTTGTTCCGGCCGCGTTATCTTGAACCTTGCCCCGCCTCCGAGGAGCATCCGTCGAGAGATTCTTTTCGCGCCGAAGTCGTGACCCCCGAGGGGCAGACAATGAAAGTGGATGATCTCGGGTTTGTTTCATATTTTGAGAGGCGCTTTGGCCGTCAGCTCGAGCTGCGATATTCCGAGCGCTCGATGCAGGACGCATGCCCCATTTCGCTTGTCGGGCTGGCGACGATCGATTCGCTGTCGCAAGAAACCGGAATGTCCCTTGACCATCGGCGCTTCCGCACGAACTTCTACATCGTCTGGGACAATCGAAAGCCATTCTTCGAGGATGACCTGGTGGGAGAGAAGCTGCAAATCGGAGAAGAGCTGACAGTGATGATTGTGAAAAAGGACACGCGGTGCGTTATGATCACCTTGGACCCGTCAAGTGCTGAGGCATACCCGCAAATTTTTGACGTGGTGACGAATAATCATGGCCGATGCTTTGGCGTCTATGGTTCCGTCGTGCGGGAAGGCGTGGTTCGCGCGGGAGATGCAGTTTATGCCGTTTAGCCCGAGATAATGCGGAAAGGGCAGCGATGAGTTTGACGCCACAAGAAGCTCTTGACCTTTTCCAGTCGGACGACCTGGTCGGCATCGGCATGGCCGCGAACGAGGTCCGGCGGAAGAAGAACGACCCGCGCGTCGCCACGTATCAAATTGACCGCAACATCAACTACACGAATTTCTGCACGGAGTATTGCTCATTTTGCGCGTTTTACAGGCCCCTCGGCGCGAAAGACGGCTACATCCTTCCCTTCGAAGAAATCTACCAAAAAATCGAGGAGACCATCGCGCTGGGGGGCACCGGCATCCTGATGCAGGGAGGGCTGCATCCTGATCTGCGCATCGAGTACTACGAAAATCTCCTGAGTTCCATCAAACAGCGATTTCCTTCGCTGCACTTGCACTGCTTTTCCGCGCCGGAGATCACTTGCATTGCCGAAGTCTCCGGGCTTTCCGTGCGCGACACGATTGCACGCCTTGCGGACGCCGGCCTCGATTCCATTCCCGGAGGCGGGGCGGAGATTCTGGATGACGAAATCCGGTCGCGCATCTCGCGGCTGAAATGCACGGCGGACGAATGGGAGATGATGCATCGCACGGCGCATTCGATCGGCATGCGCACGACGGCGACGATGATGTTCGGGTGCGGGGAGGAGTACCGGCATCGCGTGAATCATTTCGAGCGCCTTCGCCGCATCCAGCAGGACACGGGCGGCTTCACGGCTTTCATCCCCTGGATGTTCGCGCCGGAAAACACGCCGCTCGGCAAGAAAGTCCCCGAAGCGACGGCGGTCGAATATCTGAAAACGCTGGCGATCAGCAGATTGTACCTCGACAACATTGATCACATTCAATCGAGCTGGCTGACGCCGGGAATCAAGGTCTGCCAGGTGGGATTGCAGTTTGGCGCCGACGACGTGGGCAGCATTCTGATAGAGGAAAATGTCGTGTATGCCGCAGGAGTCCGCAACCGCACAAATGAATCCGAACTGCGCCGCATCATTTCCGACGCGGGCTATATTCCCGCGCAGCGAGACACGCTGTACCGTGCTTATTATCTGAAATAGGTTTCGACTGAAAATCAGGGATAGTTGCCGCTAATTCGTTGTGCCTTCGGGGGAGAATCCTTCTGGACGGAAATGACTGACTGTGCAGCGGCTGCGGGCAATTCGACAACGACGGTTGCTCCATAAGGCTGGCGGTTGGACAAATGGATGTCGCCGCCGCACTCGCGCGCGATGCCATAACAGATGCTCAGGCCCAAGCCGGTGCCTTTGCCGACGGGCTTCGTGGTGTAGAAAGGATCGAACGCGCGATTCAAATCCACGAAACCGGGGCCGGTATCCTCGATTCGAAATACAACGCGCTCGCCATCGCGCGCCGCGTGAATGCGGACATTTTTTTCGCGGCAATCTTCAATGGCGTCTAACGCGTTGCTCAGCAAATTGAGCAGAATTTGCTTCAATTCGTCTTCGCCGATGGCCAGTGGCGGGAGGAACGGCTCTACCTGCGTGGAAATCTCGACGCCCTGCTTCCGCAGATGATACTCGCGAAGCTGTAAAGCGTCGCGCAGCGTCGCTTCGAAATCGGCCGCTTGGTCACTGGAATTATTCTGCCGCGCGAATCGCAGCAGGCCGCTGACGATGCGGTGCATCCGGCGCGCCTCGTTGGCAATCTTGTTGACCTTCTTCGTCGGAGCGTCCCCCTTCACTTCGTCCGACAGCAACTCCGCATAACCGATGATGCCCGTGAGCGGATTATTCAATTCGTGCGCCACGCCGGCGACGAGCTGGCCGAGCGCAGCAAGTTTTTCCGAGCGCACGAGCTGATGATGCAGCCGTGTATTTTCGATCGTGACGGTGAGGTCGGCGGCAAGCATTTCGACCTTCATGATTTCCGAAGTACTCGGTCCTTCAGCTGAGCGCGGAGAAGACAGCGCAATCCAGCCCAGGCATATGCCGCGAGATGAAGTCAGCGGGACAACAACTTCCGGCAGCGCGAGGAGGTTGCCGTCCACAAAAGCCTGTGCATGCACCCGGAACGAATTATTCCCGATGCGTTCGCCGAGAGAGGAAAGCCTCGCGACTCTGTGCACACTCCAATCCGTAGCTTGTTTCTCCAGCGCCTCTCCGCGTTCGATCGAATATCCGCTAGAACCTGCCAGCAAAAGAGAGCCGTCTTCGCGCGCAAGCAGAATGGCGGCGCGCTGGAAGCTCGCTGTATCCGTGATTGCTTCGGCGATTTCTCCGCAGAGCGAAGCTGGATCCGTTCCGCTGAGCATTCTCGAAGCGATGCGCGAGAACCTGAGCAAGAGCGCGTTCTCCGCCTGCTGCCGCTCTCCTCCCTGTTGCACGATGCTCGATTTTTCTTCGAGCACCGAGAGAATCATGCCGAGGGCCACAAAAAATTTGGGAACGTTCCAGATTTCCGGATTAACGTGCAAGCGCGGATACAAGTAGTGAACCAGCGCGCCGATGGGGAAGATCGCTGCCCAGCAAAGGAATCCACCAGTAACGGTAATGACCCCGGGCGAAAATCTTGGAAAGCGCTTCCAAAACAAGAGACCTGAAGCTCCAAAAGTCAAGCTTAACATGGCATGGATGCCAAAATCCGGACTCCCATGCCACTGAGAGCGCACAGCCCACGCTCCCAACACGATTGATACGCAGGCCAGGATGAGATTGAAGCGCGTGGGAACCTTATACGCCAGCAGAGCGAAGGCGGCCAGGCCAAAAAAGAAGATTGCCAGCGCGCCTGCAAGCACCCAGCTTTGTTGCGAACCGAAAGTGATAGCCGCTGAATGGAACGCCAGCGGAATGGCCAAAATCGCGAGGAGCGTGTTCCGTCGCAGACGATCCTCCGAGGATTTCGCCAACGAAACCAGGAATACGACGCCGGAAAGCTCCAGCGCCGCCAGATCAACGGTCTCGAGCAGATTCTCGACAAATCCGACATGATTTTCGAAGAGTTGCACGAAGAAGTGCAGGAAGATCAAAGCCCAGGCGACGATCCACAGCTTTGTGCGCTCCGACGGAGAGTGCTTTCGAAGGGAGATGAAGATGCCGACCAATACGGCGAGAATCAGAATTGTCGGCAGTTTTTCAAATAAAGAAGCCACTCTAGTCCACCCCGGACAGAGGCCAAAAGTAACAGTCTTATCAGTCTGTGGGCAATGCTACTTCGGTACCATGGTGTCGAGGAGTGGACATGATCGGGGATACCGCAAGTCTCAGATATTCTTGGGGTTACGAATCATGATTTCGACTGAGGTCCCCTCCGGAATGTTAAGTGGCTGTTCCGGAATGAGCGTTCCGCCAACGTATCGCGCGAGGACGCGTCGCGGTGTGGTGGACGCATGCACAGCACCGCTTAAGGATTGCGGCTGTCCTGACATCGGTGAGCCAATGCGGTCGAGCGCAAGGTTCGCGAGCGCGTCGGCATCGCGATTGGCCTCGCGCGGGACATGCTCGATGGCGAAATATTCGAGTGCGCGGGTCAGCTTCCGCGCCCGCTCGAAAAGTGGCTTCAAGGCAGCATTTTTCACTTTGTATTGGCCCTGAATCTGACGGACGAGGAGTTCGGAATCGCTCCGAATGCGCAGGGCCCGGATTCCATGATTCGCCGCGTAATCGAGCGCCGCGATCAGGCCGTAATACTCGGCGACGTTGTTCGTTTCGCGGCCGATCCGTTTGCCGATCTCAGCAAGCGTCGAACCATCCGGCCCGCGCAGGATTACGGCGTATGCCGCCGGACCGGGATTGCCGCGCGAAGCGCCATCAATGTGGGCCACATGCACCCCAGCTGGTGGCGCGGGATGCGATTCGACAAATAGCCGGGCGCTCAGGGGAGGAGCAGGTTTCGGTGTGCGCTTAGTCATCTGGCTAATTAATCCGCTGGACCGGAGAATACGCGCTGGAAATAGAAGAAAGTGGTATGGCGCAGCGTCGCAATCAGCAACACTCAGCTATCACCGGACTGCGCGGCTGCAGTTTGCGCGGCGGCCTGCACCGGCGACCCACCGTAGTATAGGATCCGCGTGCAAATCTCGCAGTGATAAAGCTCGGTGCTGTTTTCGCGCCGAAGATCCTCAAAAACGTGAGGCCGTATGCGCGCTCCGCAAGCCGTACAGGCTTCGCCGCGCACTTCGGCGATGGCCACGCCGCCGTGTTTCCTGGCGATGCGGTGGTAATGGTCGAGCAAGTCTTCGGGAACCGCCTCGACGATTTTCGCGCGTTCCGCTTCCTGAGCAGCCTGTTCTCTTTCCGCAGCGGCCTTTTCGGCTTCGATCTTCGCTCGCTCCGCGCGCGCGGACTCTTCGATTTCCTGGAGTGCCTTCTCAGCCCGCTTCACTTGCAGGTCGTATTTTTCGCCGAAAACCATTTGCTCAAGCAGGCTATCCTCCGATTTCGCGATCTCGGCTTCGCCCATCTCGATTTCGTGCTGGAGTGCTTTGTACGCTTCGTTCGTCTTTACCTGGAAGGACTGATCCTTGTACTTTCTTACCTTTTCCTTCCATTGCTCGACGTCCAGTTCGTAGCGCTTACGGTCCTTGAGCGCTTTCGCGTGTGATTCGCGGGACTTCTCAAGCTCTGCGCGCCCAGCGGCCACGCGCCCTTCCACATCAGCCAACCTCTTCGGAAAAGTCGCGAGCTTCGCGCGGTTAGCGTTCAGCCGCGTGTCCACTCCTTGCAGTTCGAGAAGATTCTTGAGAACGTCTCGCACGGAACACCCATTCTAACATACTGGCCCTTCGGCCCCGGAAATCGATGCAGGGCATCGGTAGCGCCAAGGATTTTGCGTAAATTCAGGGAGGGGTTTGCGTTCCCAGGAACGATTCAAATGGCTAACTACGCCAAAGACGATGCGGTCGCAGCTCTCCGTATTCGACAAGCTACTCATGGGTCGCGCTCTTCGGCGCACTTCGCGAAAGGCCCGCTCGATCCCGTTGGTGGTGCGCACTTTCTCCCCGTGAGCTGCGGGAACCTGGAAGAAGTGCAGTGGAGCCTCTAGCTGCGAAGTTTCAAGACGTTAGTTAACATCGAAACAGAAACCGAGCCCCAAAAGCCCTGTTCAAGAAAAACATTAAATCGGGCACCCTGGGGCGAACTGACCAGTTTTCCCAAGGCTTTCGACTCAATTCGGAGAGATCGTTACGCATGCAGCCAGCCCAGCGGGTTTTGCCCGACGATCTGGTCAGCAAACTTGCGTCGATAAATGACAACAACGTCTTGAAACTTCACATCTAAATACATACCAAACAAATTGTACTTGGCAACATGCGACGCAATACGCTGCATGGCAGGCCTTCACGGGCAGGCAAAAGGGGAAAATTCGGCGTAATGGAACAAAAGGGAGAAAGCGGTAATAATTCAGAGGACTAGTACTGACCGATCGCCTGTCTCCGGTTTTCCGGAATAGAGCGTAAGCCTCGAATTCTAAAGCTCTTCGGAATGATTGTTCGACGTTGGCCTCCGCATTGCTGTTCTTGCACTGGTATGAGCACAGGACTTGAGAGCAACGAGCTTTGCATAAAGTCTGCTCCCGAAATGCGCGTCTTTGAAATCGAGCGGACAGTGGAGCATCAACAATTCGAGGACCAGATCGAGTGTCGGCTGAATGAAGTCGATGATCTGGTCACCGGGTCCATGGATGCACCCTATCTGGGCGTGCTCAGGGAAAGCAATTCGATTCGAGAAGCATTGGATGAACTAGCCGTGGAAGAAGCCACTCTGCGATGGATTCTCCGAACCGCGAAACATTCCCGCGGTGTCGTCAGATACGGGCTTGGGTTGCAACTCGCAAGAGTCCTCGTGGATTTTGAGAAGATCGGCAAAAAGATCGCACATCCAGATTTCCGCACACACGCAATGGCGGCAGGCGGAGCGCCCTCCTACGCGCTCCATGGCCAGCGTCAACGTCCAGCCCTCGAAGCCTAATTCTCTCGAGCTGTAAAACAAACAAGAGTTCAATTCCGTGAGGAGGGCGACATGAAAAAAACATGCAGCGCATTGATCGCGATACTTCTGATTGCTTCAACTTCATTTGCGGAGGCTCAGGATAAGAAGAAGATCGAGGGCCGCTTACAGAACGCGGGCCAGGTGATCGGCGAAGTTCTCAAGATGCCCGACACCATCCCCCAACATGTATTAGACAAGGCGAAGTGTGTGGTGGTCATCCCATCGGTCTTGAAAGCCGCCTTCGTTGTGGGTGGCAGCTATGGCCGGGGCGCGATGGTTTGCCGGACCGGCGACGATTTCGCAGGATCATGGGGCGCGCCCTCGATGGTTGTGGTGGAGGGTGGGAGCATTGGACTCCAGCTGGGAGCAGGAGCCACCGACTTCGTGTTCCTGATCATGAACAATCGCGGCGCGACAAGCCTGCTGAGCAGCAAAGTGAAATTGGGAGGCGATGCCGCCGCGGCAGCCGGACCTGTGGGCCGGGAAGCGGAAGCCGACACCGATGCGTACATGAGAGCTGAGATTTTGACGTACTCGCGCTCACGAGGCCTCTTCGCCGGGGTCTCGGTCGCAGGCTCCACTCTGCACGCAGACAATGAAGCCAACCGGTTGCTTTACGGCAGAAAGATTTCCGTTCGTGAAATCGTTCTTGGCCCAGCGCCGGAGACTCCGGAGGCTGCCGAACAACTGATCGCCTTGCTCGAAAAGGCGTCTCCGCACGCCTTAAAGGCATAAGCGGATCCGAGAAAAGCCAGGGGCTCCCGGCGTGATTGTTACAAACCGGGGGCCCTTGGAATCGGCGGGCTGTCAACCCGCGCAGTGGCATGGACGAGATTTCAGCCCGAAGTCGCGGCCTTGCCCCGGGCAATCGGCAGCAGGAGAACAACACAGGGGAAGAGAAGGATGAGAAGGAAGGAGGAAGCACAATGCGTACGCTCACCGTTCGTTTTTTATTGTTTGCGCTCATGATCCTGGCGCTGGCGGCGCCATCTTCCGCCCAAATTCGCGTGTTGGTTAGCTTTGGTCCGCCTGCTCTGCCCGTTTACGAGCAGCCGTTTTGCCCCGGCGATGATTACATCTGGGTGCCTGGATATTGGGCTTGGGATGGAGATTTTGATGATTATTACTGGGTGCCGGGGACATGGGTGCTTGCGCCGGAACCCGGTTTGTACTGGACGCCGGGCTACTGGGCGTGGGGTGGCGATGGTTTTGTTTTCTACGATGGTTACTGGGGCCCGGAAGTAGGTTTCTACGGTGGAATCGTTTACGGCTTCGGTTACTTCGGTCGTGGCTATGAAGGAGGACGCTGGGACCGCGGACATTTCTTTTACAATCGTTCAGTGAACAATGTTGACGTCACGGTGGTTCAAAATGTCTACATCAAACAGGTGACCAACGTTACGGTGAACCACATCAGCTACAACGGGGGTGATGGTGGCATAAACGCGCGTCCGACGCCTCAGGAAGAGACTGCCATGCATGAAAGGCACGTCGCACCCCTGCCTGTTCAAGCCCAACATGCGCAGGCAGCGCGCGCCAATCCAGAACTGCGCGCTTCCACGAACCGGGGGAAGCCTCCTGTAGCCGCGACTCCTCGGCCCGGGGCGTTCAACGACCACGCAGTTGTGCGAGCGAAGGAGGCTGGAGGAGCTTATAACCCTCCAACGAAACGTGGCGATGCGAAAGCGGCCGCGCGTCAGGACGACAGTTCTTCCCGCGGCGTGCCGATTCATCCTAAAGACCTGCCGCCCATCGAGCGACCTGCTGCTCCGAACACAGGGAACCCGAAATTAGACGAGAAATACCAGCAACAGCAAGAGGTGATGATCAGGAAACAGGAGCAGGCGCGGCAGAAACTTCAGCAGCAGCAGGACATGGAGCATCAGCAGCTGAAGCAACAGCGGGCAGATGAAGCAAGAAAGCAGCAGATCGAGCAAAAGCACCAGCAACAGACGCAAAAACTGGTGCAAAGACAAGCGCAACAACACGAGAAAATGCAAAAAAAAGAGCAACAACCTCCCAAGAAGCACCCGGATGGGCCGGGTGAGCCTCACTAATAGCACTACGTAACGCCGAAAGAGATTTCATGGAGGATGTTCGGCATCGATATCTGCAACCGGACACTGTCCGCTGCCTACCTGCATGCGTTATCGGACGCCGCCGATGATGAGGTGGATGGCGACGGCGGGGTCAATGGCGATCTTGTTGCCGCTCCAGCGCGTGCCGAGGATGCCGAAATCGCGGCGGTCAACTGTGAACGAGGTTTCAAAGCCGGCGAAGTCGCCAATGCCGGGCATAACGCGCGCGCCGATGACGCGGACGGGAACGGTGATGCGCTTGGTGACTCCGTGAATCGTCAGATCGCCGGTGACGTTTAAGGAATCGGAGCCGGCGGAGGCGACGCTCACGCTTCGAAATGAGAGCGTAGGGAATTTGGCGACGTCGAAGAAATCGTCGGAGCGGAGGACGCCGTCGCGGGTGGAGTTGCGCGTGTCGAGACTGGCGGACTGCACTGTGACGTCAATGGCGCAGGCGGAGGGGTCCGAAGGGTCGTAGGTCAGCGTGCCGGTGAAGTCCTGAAACATACCCTCCTCCTTGAAGACCATCCATTTTGTGGCTGTGAAGGAGAGAGTCGTGTAGGTCTTGCTGATGCGATAGGTCTTCGCTTGCGATCGAGGCGGAGCGGCGAGGGCGAATCCGGGCAGCATCACAAGGAGAAGGCCGACGACGAGAAAATGTTTGCGATTTGTTTTCATGGTTTTTCTCTCTGATTCATTTGCTGAAGAAAATCGTGATGGTGGCGCGATCGTTGTTGGAGATGACGATGGCATCTTTGTCGCTGGAATCGAGTGCGCCGATGGCGAGGCCGGACCAGCCTGTTTGAACGTCAAGAGTCGAAGTGCGGAACGTGCCGTCTTTTGCTGCGCGAAAAAGGAACAGTTTGTCGTTCTGCGCGCAGGAGACGACGATGTCGCGGAGGCCGTCGCCGAAAATCTTGCCGGAGCGAACTTTATCAGGGCCCTGGCAGCCGGCGAGAGAAAGCGGCGAGCCGGGCATGGTGGTGAAGCCGCCCTTGCCGTCGCCGAGAAGGACCGTGACGCCGAGTTTGCTGGGATCGCGAAGAGTGCGCTGGTAAGGGGTAACCACGACGTCGGGATTTCCGTCGTGGTTGATATCGGCAATTGTGAAGTTCCAAGGCTCGCCACCGGCAGGGAACGGTGAACCGGGGGCCTTGCGAAATCCACCCTTGCCATCACCCAGCATGAGACCAACACCGGTGGCTCCGTCACTGGAGTAGAAGACTTGATTTGCAGTGACTAGGTCGAGATGGCCGTCATAATTGAAATCGGCGGCGCGGACTCCCGAATCTGTGTGGATGTCGGCGTGAAAGAATTTTCCGGGGAGAAGCAGATTGCCCTGACCGTCGCTGGGGATGAGAAGGATTTGATCGTTGCCCCAACTGTCGGTGACGACGGAAGGCTTGCCGTCGCCCATGAAATCGCCGACGGCGACGCCGTGAACGTGTGGACGGACCGTTGTGGCGAAAGGAGAATGAGGCGAAGGCTTGAAGCCGCCGCGGCCGTCGCCGAGAAGGATGGTGATGTAAGGCGTGCCGGTGTTCGCGATGATGAGATCGGGATTGCCGTCGCCGTTCATGTCCGCAACAGCGATGTCGTTGGGATTTTTGCCGCAGGGAAAGGGCGAGCCGGGCGCGGGAGTGAAATGGTGATGGCCGTCATTGAGCAGAACGCTGAGAGTTGATTCGCCGGAATTGCCGACGAGGATGTCGGGATGGCCGTCGTGATTGACGTCGGCGATGGCGATGGGCGCGGGACCTTTGCCGACAGGAATGACGACGCGATCGAAGTCGTCTGCGGGGAAAAATGAAGGCCGAGGGGCGAGAACGGACCAGGCTGTTGTGATGCCGAGCGCGAGCATGAGGATGATTGTTTTCACGGCTGTGCGCGATTTTTTGCGACTCACAAACAAAGACGCGAGACGAAAGAGAAGTGTTAACAAGCGGCAGCGCGAAAAATGCGGACGGGAAGTAAATCGACGCGCCGACTATTCTTCGATGTGGGGCGGACCCTTCACGCCCTTTTTGGGATGGCCGATGCCAAGCTCGTCCCACATGCCGTTGAAGGCGTTCCAGTTGCCGTTGATGGCGTCGTCACGCGTGAGGCCGGGAGTCGGCGGCAGGAATTCCACGAGGCGGTCGTAGAGGCGGCCGCGGTCTTCCTGCGCGACGCGGCGGAGAAGGTTCAGCAGAGTGAAGGCGTCGCCTTTGCGGGCCTCCACCATCACGACTGAGAGTGCGGCGGAGCGAGCCGCAGGGTCATTGAAATCGAAATTCACGATGCGAAGCGCGTCGCGGAATTTTTCGGAGGCATCGGAGAAATACGGTGCGCCCGGACCGTAGCCGGGGAGCATTTCCGCCGAAGCGCCCGCAGGAACCATCGATTGCACCCAGCCGTGCTGGAACTGAATCCAGCCTTCGGTGACTTCGAGGACGCCGGAGCCGTCGGGATTGACGTGGAGCGTGTAAGCGCAACCCATATCGAGAGCGTAGGCGGCGGGGGTGCGCACGAGAAAGACGTAAGGAGGCGCGGTGACTTGCGCGTGAATCGTGCCGCGCTCGAGAACGGCTTCTTCGCGAATGCGCGAAGTTTCGAGCAAGTACATGCGCGAGTTCGGGCCGACGTCCACGCGGCCGAGGCCGTCAACGCGCAGGGTGAGATGCGAGGCGTCGCCGGTCTCGATCCGTTTTCCGGCGGCGAGGCGCGTGCGTGATTGAGCAGCGGAGTCGTCGATCTTTGCGGCACCTTCGATGCTCACAATCTGCCAGCGCGGATCGGGGAAGAAACGCGGGACGAGCCAGAGCGCGGCGAAGATTGCAACGGCCGCGGCCGCCGCGAGGCTAAGCGTCCATGCGCGCCAATAGGATGCGCGGCGCGAAGGCAGAATTATCGTGGCGGGGAATTCCAACGCGCCGCCGCGATGACGGAAAGTGCCAAGCAGGGTTTCCAAGCGCCGAACTTCGGGGTCGGGCTCGCCCGAACCGTCCCACAAATATTGTTCATTCATGACTCGCGGTTCCTCCCAGCGATTCGCGCAGCAATTTCATGCCGCGATGCAGATTGACGCGCACCGAAGCCGGCGTCAGGCCCGTGCGCGCGGCGATTTCCGGGCCGGTCATACCTTCGACGAGGCGCAGGAGGAGGGTTTCGCGGTACGCCTCGGGCAATTCGCGAACGGCGGCGAGAGCGGCAAGCGCTTCGGCGCGCGGCGGGTCGTTTGCAGTGAAATGCGGCAAGGGCGACCCCACGGAATTCGTTGCACGCACGGACAATTCACCCGGCAACTCCTTGGTCTGGCACGCGGCGCGATGAAAATCGTTGGCGCGATTGCGCGCGATTTGTGCGAGCCAAGCGCCGAACGCAGCGGGTTCGCGCAGGTCATGCAAGCGCTTCATGGCGTGGAGAAAAACTTCTTGCACCAGATCGTCCACTTCGAGGCGGGGCACTCGCGCGAGCAGAATGCCGTGGACCATGCCCGCGTGGAGCTCATAGAGGCGGCCGAACGCCGCGCGGCTGCCGTCGCGCGCCTGGCGGACGAGAGCGGCGGCGTCATCGGCCATTTCAGCGGGAGATTCTGCCGGCAGCGACATCAGTCGGAGGCTCGCCCTCAATGCGCTCGTTGCGCCCACACTTGACCCTCTGCGAGAAGGACGTTCGACGAGGGCTAAGTGTTAACACGCGCGCCGGCGCGAATGATACTCCCGTGCTAGGATGCGGACGCGAGAAAGGAGAAAATGAACGGAATATCAAAGAAAACAATTCTTCGCAGCGCATGGCCACCGCTTCTTGCCGCGCTGATTGCTTGTCTTCTTGTTCCGCTGGGGATCGCGCTTGCGTCGAGCGAGCCTTCGGCACGACAGATTGACGCGATATTTGAGGCGGTCGCTTCGCCGCGCGATCCGGGACTTGCCGTTCTGGTGCGCAAGGGCGGCCGAACGATTTTCGAGCGCGGCTATGGCCTGCGAGACCTTCGTTCGGGGCTGCCGATTGACGAGCACACAGATTTCCGGCTGGCTTCGTTCACGAAGCAGTTCACTGCAATGGCCGTGATGTTCCTGGTGCATGACGGAAAGCTCCGCTACGATGAGCATCTCACGGATGTTTTTCCAGAATTTCCCGCCTATGGAAAAACCATCACGATTCGCGAAATTCTGAATCACACTTCGGGGCTGGCGGCGTACGAGGACTTGATGGACAAGCAATACGCGGGGAAATCGCCGGAAGAAATTCCGCAGATCCACGACGCGGGCGTGCTGGCGCTGATGGAGCAGCAGACCGGAACGAAGTTCCCTCCCGGGACGCGTTGGGAGTACAGCAATGGTGGATATTGCGTGCTGGCGATGGTGGTCGAAAAAATTTCCGGGATGGCCTTTGGCGAATTTCTAAGGCGGCGAATTTTCGAGCCGCTCGGCATGAGCCGGACGCTGGCGTTTGAGTATGGCAAGAGCACGGTTCCCGAGCGCGCTTATGGCTATACGAACGATGCGGGCGTTTGGCTTGAAACCGACCAGAGCCCTACTTCAGCGACACTGGGAGACGGAGGCGTTTACACGAATCTCGAAGACTTGAGCAAATGGGATGACGCGCTGCGCAATCACACGCTGCTTTCCGCAGCGGAATTCCAGCCTGCGATTACCCCCGCTTTGCCGCCGGAGACGATAGCATCCGCAGACGGGTCGAAATTCTTCACGGATGCCGATGGCAAGCCGGTTTCTTATGGCTTCGGCTGGTTCCTCAACCCCCATCGCGGTCACGAGCGAATGTGGCACACAGGCGGCACGATCGGATTCCGCACCGTCATCGAGCGATTTACGAAAGACGACGTGACGGTCATCGTTCTCGCGAATCAGTCGGATAGGGATGTGGCTTCGCTAGCACTGAAGGTTGCGGACCTCTTCTTCACGTCCTCAAATTAAGTTCCAAGACACTGCGTTATTCGCTGGCGGTTTTTGGGGCCGGCGCGGGCTGGAGCGCTTTCTGCGACGCTGAACGGAGCAGCATCACCGAAGTGTAAAGCACGACGCAGACGACGAGCCAGCGCACGGCGCCGAGGGGGAGCGACTTCACTACATAAGCCGCTATCAGCACTGCGGGAATGCCGCCGAGAGTCAGGCCCAGAGCCGCGATACGGTCGTAACGTTTTGCGCGAACGAATTGATAGCTGCCCACAGGCATCAGGAAGGCGCAAGAGCCCATCATGATGGGAAATGCGGCGCGTGGCGTCATCCCCAGCAGGTAAACGAGAATCATGCAAGGAGCGTAGAGTCCGACGCCCAACTGCATGAACGCCCCGAACATAAAATTGGCACCGACGGCAATCCAAAACTTTACGCCGGTCAAACCGAGCGCTTCGCCGCCAACGGGATAAAGGTTCAGTTGCGAACCGAGCATCAGCATGGCGGCAGCAAGCAGGGCCAAGCCGAGTCCAATCTGGATGCGGTGTTTCGACCAGCCGCTGACCATTCCTGCGCCGAACCATGCCCCCAGCACTGCCGCGGCAATCATGGCGACGAGAGTCTTGAAGTCCACGGCAATCACAAGGATGAAAATGAGCGCCTCGGCGACGGTCGGGAGCGCGTGGCCAACGTTCATGGTGCCGGGAATCAGGTCGTCGGGAACGAAACTCAGGAGCTTGTAAATCGAACTGGTGATGGCGAAGGAGCCCACGCCGAGCGTGTCCAAGAAATTGGCGAAAAAGCCCACTCCCACCTGGGGCGCGAGCTTTAGGTCGCCAGCGGCGGCCGTGGCGCCAGGGACCGCCTTGCGAGTGCGGTGCAGATGAGCAAACCACACGATGGCGTAGACCAGAGTCTCGGCGATCAGGACGGCAAGCAGTGCGGTCTTCATTCGCGCTCCCGAATTGCGGCAGATGGAGGCATTGAAATGAGCAAGATCCCCTGTGCGCAGTATGCAATCTTCGGCACTGTTTTGCCAGCGTCACTTTGCGCGCTGCCATTACGTCAGCGGAGCACGGCCTGCCGCTAGACTCGGCTAGACAAGAGGTTTGAGCTTGATGGTGAATTCAAGGGATTTGCCGGCGCGCTGCACTGTGATCTTATGTGTTGAATCCTCCTGACGAAGCAGAGCGCGTACATCGTCCAGGGTGGAATCGGAGGCGGGATTACCGTCAATCGTATCCAGGATGTCGCCGACGGCAAACCCTGCCTGGGCTGCAGGCGAGCCTGGGACGATTTGCGCGACTTCATAGGAGCGGAAGTCAGGAGGAATGGCGATAAGGCCTAGGCCACTCATGTCCGCGGTAAAAAAATCGAGAAGCCGAGGGTTGGGTTCGAGAATGAGCTGCTCCCCCGTGTAATCCAGTACGAGAGTGAAGCGATTCAAAATCCCCGCGCCGATCGTGCCGGCATATTGACTGGTGGCGGATGCACCGGGCGCTGCTGGCGGAAATACAGCAAAGGGCCCCTGAATCACCGTTTTTCCCAAGATCAAAGACGGCGCACGGCCAAGCCTGCCCTCCACTTTGCCGGGATCGCTCGCCGAGGCAAAGGGAATCGTCTTTCCGCCAACCGAGCCAAAATCATGCGTAGCGGCGAAGCTGGCTGAGAACACGATCGGTTCCGGCTCGCCTGTCGAGATGCGAAACATTCCGTCGAGTTTTCCCTTGCCGTGAACGTCGACACGGGCGCTCACGGCGGGCACGCCATCCAAAAGAGTCCATTTCAATTTTTCACCCTTGCCAGTGTAGCGGTAGGACTTCGGATCGTAGAGCTGAAGCGTCGCGCGTTCGTAATCGAGAACAATCACGAAATGGCTGAGCACGTCGGCGCCAAGCACGCCCTGGACCGCGCGGCCGACGCGGGAGGAAATATCATCGAGAGAAATGAGAGCCATAGAAGGAACCGTGACCTTGAGGCCGGGAAAATCCAGAACAGCGTTCGCAAGCGAAGTGGCGCGCGTGTTCCCGGTCGAAGCCGGAAGAAGATTCTGAGAGGCGGCGCGAATGTCGTCGAACACGGAAGTGGCGTGAGCCGTGTCCAGCAGGAACCACGAGGGCTGCGCTTCGTTCACGCCCACGGCGACGAAAACAAGATTGCCGGTGATTTCGATGGGAATCTGCGCGACGTTCCCTCCCTGCGCAAACTGCACTTGCGCGCCCGCTTGAGGAGACGGTGCGGCATCTTGCGCGCGCGGATGGGAAGCAATCGCGGGGGACGAGAAGACGGCAATCGCGGCGAGCAGCATTCTGTGTCCATGCCGGCCTCGGCCACTGGGCGAAATCTTCCGAATCATTTTCCTGCCTATCATTGCGGGAGTCCCAGCGAAGCGAAGCCTAGTTCGCGGGGCCGGGCGCATGATAGCCCTGACGGGCGAAGAGGTGAAGGCTTTTTTTCGAGCCATTCAGCGGAAGCGGCTGTCCCTTCGCATCGAGGATTTCGAACGTGAGCGCGTGAAATCCGCCGTCGTGCGCAGGGACGAAGCCAAGAACGTATTCGTGACGCAGCGCCGCTGCAATGCGGCGGTAGATGGAAGCGAATTTCTTGTCGTCCTTGGGAAAGAAGGTCTGGCCGCCGCTCAAATCGGCGAGCGCTTGCAGCGTGCGGTCGGCAGCCTGAAAACTGAGGCCGGGCGTCGCGGCGCTGCTGCCTCCCGGGATTATGGAAGGGCCAGCATCATACGAGCGGAACGAGCCGCCGAGCGCGACGGAAAAAACAATCACATCACTTGAACGGATGCGATCGGCGAGGGCTTCCCAATGGCCAGAAGGAGAGGGATCGAGTCCAGTAGTGAGCAGGAGGAGCGCTTTTTTCCCCGCTAGCGTGTTGAGCCAGTCGATGCACGAACTGACCGCGTCGTAGAAATTCAGCTCCGTGCTGCCGAGCTCGTACTGTATGCCGAGGAGCGATTGCGCCAGGGGATTCTTGTCCGCGGTGAATGGAAGCACGAGACGCGGTTGGTCAGCGTATGTGGCGAGCGCGACTTCGTCATCCGGAGCAAGTCCCGAGAGCAGCGCATACGCGGCTTCGAGATGCTGGCGATGAATCAGAAAGACGGCGGGGCTCGTTTCGACGAGCACGAGGATCTGCGCAGGCGCGTCGGTGGCGGCAAAGAAGGTAACGGGCTGCTCGACGCCATCGTCGAAGACTCGGAAGTTTTCCTTCTGCAGGCCCTCGACGAAATTTCCGCGCCGATCCATGATGCTCACGTCCGCTTTGACCAGATCGACCGAGACTTTCAGTTTTGACTGCGGCGCGGGAATTGTGGCCGGAGAGGATTGTTGCGACCGCGCGCGAGCAGGCCGGACGAATCCAGCGGAAAGCGCGCAGCAAGTCAATGCAAGCAATCGAGAGAAGATTGAGCGCGGCTTATTGAATGAACGAATCAAAATAGATGCCGGTGGAGTCTTTCCAGCCGCCGCTCAGAGCAAAATGCAGGTAGCGGGAAATCGCCTGCCAATCGAAGCCGCTGAGAATATCGATGGGTGGCGGGCCCGGCTTTCCTGAATTCTTTGCGGCGGCTTTGGCCTGTTCGTTGAACTGTTTCTGATAATCGCGCGCGATTTTCTCCCAGTTGAAATGAGCGAGGTCGGTGTAGCTGAGGCTGTCCAATTTTCCCGGCAGCGAAGGGCGAACTTTCTGGAAGCCAGCGTCGCTCGAAAAGGAAGGCGACGAGCTCGCAGCAGCGTGAGAGCGTGAAACGGCTTCGCGGGCGAGACCCTGTCCCTTGGCGGCAATCAGCATCGTTGGCATGACAGCCAGAGTGAAGGAATTTGGCTCGGCGGCGGTTTCCGCAGTTGACGGCGCGCCCGGGACCATGCCCGCCGGGAAATTCATCGTGAAGTAGGTTGTGTCCCCTTCCTGCTTCTCTTGCGGATTTGCCTTGTCGAAAATCTTGCGAAGCAGGCCAAGGACTTTATCGGGCTGTTGGATGGAGAGCGCATAGACAATTTGCGAGGGATCCACCGCGGGGTTCACGCGGATGGCGGCCATTTCTCCCGTGAATAATCGAAGCGCGTCGGCGGGCGCGATCCCCCAAGACATGGCGAGAAGGGAATCAATTCCGGCGACAAGCCCCGCCCGGTCCGGGGGGAGCGCAGCGGTGAACCCGGTTTTCAGCGCCGAGTACAGCGAAGCTAAATCCAAGATCGAGCACTCATATGCGGCGCCGGAGGGAGCGAGGGCCATAGTCGCGAAATTCTGGCGATTGTCTCCGAGAAGATTGAGGATGCTGCCCGCGGACGTGTCGCCGAGAATGACGGTTTGCATCCGCGTCTCGGAGGATTCGAGTTTCAGGTTGCCGCAGACGGCTTGAAGCTGGTCCACGTGAAGCGCCTTGAGGAATGCCGGCAAATTGAAATTGGGATTCGAGAGCGATTGGGAAACGCTCAGCTTGCCCGGAAGGGCCAGAAAGTCGAGAAGGGAATTCCCGGGCATGTTGCGGCATGCGGAGGGAATGGCCGCCAATTGTACGGCTGGCGGATTCGCCGCGGTCAGGCGCGGAAGCAACTCGGCCATCGCGGGCAGCGAGTCGGTGCGCACAAAATAATTCCCTGGTTGCGCTTCGTAGGAAGTGTTTTCTCCCGAGACCACCTTGGTCACGGAAACGCGGTCAATCACCAGGGGAATATTTTCCGGCGCGGCCTGATTTCCGCTGGCCATTCGCGCCCGGACCTTATCAAGCAGATCCTGCTTGCCGGTGGCGTCGTAGATCAGGAACGTGCCGGCGGAATTCGCGGTTGCGCCCATGCCCGCCCCGGGATGGTTCAGCAGGCCGAAGACAGCTGGATTCTCGAGAAGCGAGACAATGTCGTCGGCATCCTGCTGTGTGAATTGATGCTCCGTCGCGTTGTTGTTCTTTTTTGCCTGGGATTGCGCATAGGCAATCACCTTCCCGGGCAGAGCGGCAACCGAGGGATCGCGCAGGAGCCGAAGGACGGAATTCGAGTCGCGCACGCCGGAGAGCGACGCAGTCCCGTGCCAATGAAGATACAGCCACGTATCGGCGGGAAGGCGCGCAGCGAGAGAATCATTCTGCGCGAAACAGGGAACTGCCAGGAGCGCGAGGCCGAAACACAAGAGCGCCAGCCAACTTACCGCATTCGCTGGCCGAGAAGCAGGGCGCGAAGAATTGCGGAGCGCGCGGCCGTACACTTGGGAATTATTCATAGAGTTCTCCAGGGATTCTGGCAATCGAATGCTCTTTTGTGTTTTCAGATTCCCAGCCGCGCACCAACTGGATTATTGGCTGGGAGCGGCAGCGGTCGCGGTGACCTTGGGCGTCGAGAGATAGCCGGTGACACGATTCTTCGCGACGGTGTACACGACGATCTCATACGGAACGTGGGCGCCGCTGACGTAAAACTGAACCGGCTCTTCGACGGCGCGATCTTTTTTCTGAATCCGCCGGTCGTCGGCGATGACGTCGAGCGTGAACGTGTAACGCTTGGCATTGACGCTGCGGAGCTGGATCTGGATAGGGCCGACGTGCTGCGGCGATCTGGTTTTCGTGAGATTGAATTCGAAGATATTGCGCTCGCCCATGCGCTTGAGTTCTTCGACTTCATTGTGGTTGCTGGCAATCAGGCCGCTCTGGACGTTCAGATCTCCCATGGCGGTGGTGAGCTGAGCCTTGGCTGCATCGAGGTCCTTGCGCGTGGCGGCGACGTCGTCCTTGGTTCCATTGAGTGCGGTGGTGACTTCGACGATCTGGCTCGCCGTCTTCTGCTGCACTTCCCCGATTTGCTGGCTCAGTTTGGCCGTGCTGGTCTTCTGATCCTTCAGGGATTGCTGGGCGATACTGCGAGCGCGAGCCAGTTCGTCTTGCGTGAGGCCGAGCTTCTCCGCGGAGACTTGTAGCTCAGCCTTGAGATCGGCGACCGTTGCGTCGGTCTTGGTCAATTGAGCAGAAAGAAGATCGGCGCGCTTGTTGGCAGCATCGAGGGCGGATTTTGTCGTCCCATTCTGCGCGAAAGTGGCGTAAGCGAGATAGCCGGACAAGCCGAAGGCCAGTACGAACAGAATGATGACCCAGCGCGGGGTGTAAGGATAAGACTCCGGCGGGGGCTCCATCGTGCGGCTCTGTGGTGCGTCAGAAAAATCGTTCATCGCGTTTCCTCCGGGATGACTCGGCCATCCAGTATTAAGAAATTATCAAGAAGGGAGGCCAGATTGTCTACGGTCGCGATGAAACCATGTGCTTACGAGGCCACCGGGCTTCCACGGTGGTGAAAAGCCCGCCGCGAGGCGTGAATTCGCCGCGAACGACGCACCAGGCAGGATGGGTGGCGGCGGCGATATCGCGCAACATGCGGTTCACGGCGTTCTCGTAAAAAATTCCCAGATTGCGATAGGCGAGGAGGTACATCTTCAGCGCTTTCAGTTCGAGACAAACTTTGCGCGGCTCGTAATGAATGATGATCGTGCCGTAGTCGGGCAGGCTCGTTTTCGGGCAGACGGATGTGTATTCGGGGAAACGGATCGTGATTTCGTAGCCGGGGAAATGATTTGGCCAGGTGTCGAGCCGCGGAAGGCGGGCGTTAATTCCAGCGCGAGCGTGAGCGGCAGTGTAGTCGGGCATGCGAGCCTCCGGGGGACATATTACAACGGCCAGGCTCGCTCCAGCGTCAGGAATGAGCCTCTGCTTTTGAGTGGCGCAAGCGGATGCCCTTAATGATGACGTAGAGAACGGGCACGAAGAGAAGATTGAGGGAGGTTGCGGCGATCATTCCGCCAAACACCGTCGTCCCGACGGATTGGCGGCCCGTCGCGCCGGCCCCACTTGCGAGGACCAACGGCAGCACACCAAGCAAGAAGGCAAATGAGGTCATCAAAATGGGTCGGAGGCGGATGCGCGCGGCTTCGATGGCGGCTTCGTAGAGGCCCATGCCCTTTTCGCGCAATTGCTCGGCGAATTCGACGATCAGAATGGCGTTCTTGCTCGAAAGCCCGATGAGCATAACGAGGCCGATCTGGCAATACACGTCGTTGATCAGGCCACGAAGCGATAGCGCCACGAGCGAGCCCAGCAACGCAATGGGGACGGCCATCAGAACGATGAAAGGCAGCGAAAAACTCTCGTACTGAGCCGCGAGCGTCAAGTAAACGACTAGCAAGCCCAGCCCAAACAACGCCGCAGCTTTGCTGCCGGATTCGATTTCTTCGAGCGACAATCCGGACCACTCATAAGAAATCCCGCGGGGCAAATCTTTTGCGGCGAGCGATTCCATCACGTTGATCGCGTCGCCGGAACTGCGCCCGGAAGCCGCCGAGCCGTCGATTTCAGCGGAGCGAAACAGGTTGTAATGAGTGATGACCTGGGGGTTAGCGGTCTCCGTGATCTTGACTAAGTTGTCGAGAGGAACCATGGGGCCCGGATCGGCGCGGACATAGAATCGGTCAATGTCGTCAGGCCGGGAGCGGAATTGTGGTTCGGCCTGCACATAGACGCGGTAAGAGCGATTGTTAAATGTAAAGTTATTGACATAATGCGAGGCCAGAAAAACCTGGAGTGAATCAGTAATCTGGCTGAGCGGGATGTTCAGGCTCTTGGCCGTATTCCGGTCTATATTGACGACGAACTGCGGATCGTTGGCGGTGAAGCTGCTGAATAGCCCCGTAAGGTTTGGGTCGCGATTACCCTCCTTGACCATATCTTGCGTGATGTGCTGGAGCTCCTGAAGAGACGCGGAGCCTTGATCCTCCACCTCGAGCTGAAAGCCCCCAAAGGTTCCGAGTCCGAACACTGTCGGAGGATTGAAGGGCACGACGATCGCCCCGGAAATCCCGAACAAAGGCCCGCGAAGGCGATTGACGATCGCAGGAGAGCTGTGCACTGCCCCCTGCCGCTCCGGGTCTGAGAAGGGCTTTAGGTCCACGAAAGCCATCGCATAATTTGAAGCGGCGCCGGTGAAGCTGAAGCCGGCTACCGAGAAAACGTCGGCGGCCTCGGGCTGGCGGTCAAGGATAGCTTCGACTTGATGGCAAATGTTCGAGGTGTATTCGAGCGAAGCACCCGGAGGGGCTTGGATAAGAATCATGATATAGCCTTGGTCTTCTACGGGGAGGAAGCCGCGCGGGACTTTCGTAAAGACCCAATATGTCAGCGCGGCGAGAAAGAGGAAGACGATGGCCGTGACAAACTTCCAGTTGAACAGACGCCGCAGTGCGACGCGATAGGCGTTTGTTATCACGAGCAGCACGCGATTGAACGGAGCGAAGATGCGCTTCCCCGCGCCTTCTTCGCGCCGGTGGCCCAGGAATACGGCGGAGAGCGCCGGCGTAAGCGTAAGAGCATTGAACGCGGAAATGGCGACGGAAAAAGCGATCGTGAGCGCGAACTGGCGGAACAAGATTCCTGTCGTGCCGGGGAAGAGGGCGACGGGAACGAAAACCGATATGAGCACTAGCGAAGTGGCGACGACAGCGCCGGCAACCTCACCCATGGCGACGGAAGCGGCATTGTGGGGTTCCGATATTCCTTCGAAGATGTGGCGTTGCACATTTTCGATGACGACGATCGCGTCGTCAACAACGAGACCGGTGGCAAGCGTGACGCCGAAGAGCGTCAGTGTGTTGATCGAGAAGCCGAGGAGCTTGACGAAAATGAACGTGCCCACCAGCGAGACCGGGATTGTAACGGCTGGGATGAGCGTGCTACGCCAGTCCTGCAGGAAGATGAAGATGACGAGGATGACGAGCACAATTGCTTCGCCGAGGGTCGTCAGGACATCCTTTATGCCTTCGCCGACGGCTGTAGTCGTGTCGAAAGCCAAGCCGTATTCGAGTCCCGGGGGAAACGACTTCGATAAGGCCTCGAGCGCCACCTGTGCGCGGCGGTCCACATCGAGAGCGTTGGCGCCGGGAAGTTGCTGCACGGCAAGGCCGATAGCCTCATGGCCGTTGAAGAACAGATTGCTGCTGTAATCCTGCGCTCCGAGTTCGGCATAGCCGACATCCTTCACGCGCACGAGAGTGCCGTCCGCTCCCGTTTTTAGAATGATGTTGTCGAATTGCGATGGGTCGGTGAGCTGGCCCGTGGCGCGCACGCTGATTTGGAAGGCTTGATTGGCCGGCGCGGGCGCCTGTCCGACTTGTCCCGCCGCGACCTGGACGTTTTGCTCCCCCAGAGCGGTTACCACATCGCTTGCCGAAAGCTGTCGGGCGGCAAGTCTTGTGGGATCGAGCCAAATCCGCATCGAGTATTGACGCTGGCCGAAGATCTGGACATTGGCGACTCCGGGCACGCGTTTAATCGCATCGCTGATGTAAACGTCCACATAGTTGCTGATGAAAAGGCTGCTGTACCTGTTGTTCTCGGTGTAGAACGCTGCGGCGAAGACGAATCCGCTAAAGCCTTTCGTGACGGTGATGCCATTCGCGTTGACAGTCGCCGGAAGAAGTCCGGCAGCCGCCTGCACGCGGTTCTGGACATCCACGGCCGCGAGATCGGGATCGCGAGTGACGTCGAATGTGGCGGTAACGGTGCTGACGCCGTTGTTGTCGCTGATCGAAGTTATGTACTTCAAGCCCTGGACGCCGTTGATGGAGCGCTCGAGCGGTATCGTGACCGCGGATTCCACCGTTTGTGCATCAGCCCCGTTGTAGGCGGCAATGACGTTGACCTGCGGAGGGGCCAGATCCGGAAATTGCGCTATCGGCAGCGCGGGAATGCAGATCGCCCCGCCTAGAATAATAATAAGCGCGCAAACCGTGGCGAAAATAGGGCGTTTAATGAAGAAATCAACGAACACGGATCAGCTCCACCTACCGCTCCGATGGTTTAGCCGAGATACATGAAAGGGAGATGATTTCACTGCGCGACTGCTCCTCGGCCCGAAGAAGCTGCCTCGACTGTTTCCTTCACTGCCGCGCCGTCTGTCAGGAACTGAAATCCGGCGACAATAATGTGGTCACCGGGCTGCAGTCCGCTGCGGACGATGTAATCGTTGCCGACGATATCCCCGACTTGAATCATCTTTTGACGCGCGACAGTACCCTTCGGGCCATTCTCAGCGGCGAAGATAAAGAACTGCCCGTTGATGCGCGATACAGCGAGGATGGGGACTATAAGGTCCTTCGTCGTCCGCCAAGTGATGCGCGCGCGGACAAATTCGTCGCTGCGGAACTTATGCTCCGAATTCGCAATCGAGGCTTTTGCAAGGACGGATTGTGTGGCGGTGTCCACCTGGGGCGAAACGAAAAAGATCGAACTGCGCGCGATGACATTGCCGGAATCGTCGAGGAGCTCCACGGATTCGCCGGCGCGCAAATCCTGGGAATGTTCGACGGGGACATTTATATAAGCCTCCAGGTTTCCCGGCTGGTCAACCGTGGTCAGCAACGTCGAGGTCGTCACATAATCGCCGATGTGCACGGGGATGTCACCGACAATGCCGTCAGAAGGCGCGGTCACTTGGAAATAATTCAGCTGCACTTGCTGCTCTTGGACCTGGGCGTTGAGGGAATTGTATTGGGCGATAGCCGCGTCATAGGCTGACTTGGCAGAATCATAGTCCTGCTTGGGAATCAGGCCGGATTCGTAGAGCTGCTGCGCACGGTCGTACTGAGTTTTCGCGTTCTGCATCGTAGCCGCTTGAGCGTTCCGCGCCGCCTCCTGACTTCCCAGAGTCGCCTGCTGCTTGCTGGGATCTATCTGCAAGAGCGGCGCGTCCGCGGCGACATGATCGCCGGACTTCACGAAAATCTTCACGATCTGTCCGGCTACCTGCGGATTGATTGCTGCCGAGCGGCGCGATTTCAGTGTTGCAAGATACTCGGATGCGTCAGGAATGGGGACAAGCTGAAGCGATTGAGTCTTGACCGAGAGTGGAGGAGGCGCGGCGTGGGTCACGGGCTTGCGACTGCATCCCGCTGACAAGAGTAAAACGAATGAGGCTAGCCCGATTGTGAAATGGAGCCGAACTCCCGCTTGAGTTGCCCGCGTGCTTCGGTACCGTGACGACTTGCCAGTGAGTGAGTGCACTCTTAAAACTCCATGCATGGAAGATAAACCGAAAATTCTAAAATAAGTCGCCTCGGAGCGCCACAAGGAAACGCGATGCTCCGAACAAATAATTTGATGACGAGTCGCGTAGTTTGACGCAAAGCACTAAAGTTTCTCGGCAGTGCAAGATTGCCATTTGAACGATCGAGTGCAACCGAAGTTTCATCCATCCAGTAGGCTCGTGTTGGGGAAGTACTGGAACTCGGCCTGGAAGAGCTGCAAATGTTATTTTCCGTACAAAAATCCGAATTTCCGTATGCTCGTAATAGCCACGTATGGCGTGCATTCTGCGCGTAATCATGTCTAAGCCTAAGATTAACAATAGGATACATAATAATTGCCTTAGTTTTGTTTCGATGGAATGCTGATTGCACTGCCTGAGCTGACGCCAATCTGTTGTGGGCGGCGGATGTTTGGGTATTTTAGCTTGACAGGCAGTTTGAATAGAGGTAGATAGTGACGCAAATTGAGGGTAGGCACATTCAGAGTTTGGGGCGTGGAATTGAAAATTCGAAAAATCCTGACCTGTGGGAGGTCGAAGGAAATGCGTAATTCACTTCGTGGTGTGATTTCAGTGTTTTTGTTTGCATGTCTCGCGGCCTTGCTTGTGTTCGCGCCGGCGGCTGCGTGGGGGCAATCTTCCTCGACGGGCACGATTTTGGGCGTGGTGACTGACAACACCAACGCCGTTGTGCCGGGCGCAACGGTTACGATTACGCAGACAAGCACAGGCGCGTCTCGAACGACGACGACGAATGAGGTTGGCCGCTATATTTTTGCGAGCGTCCAGCCGGGATCATATGACCTCAAGGTCTCCCAGCAGGGCTTCGTAACAACGGTGGTTCCTAACCTGGTAGTGCAGGTCGGGCTTCAGTTGACGGAGAATGCCAAGCTGCAAGTTGGAGCTGTTTCCACGACGGTGACTGTGACGGAAAATCCCGGCGCGGAACTGCAGACGCTGGACGCCACGGTTGGCGCGACGCTGAGCGGCGCGATGATCATTAACCTGCCTAATCCGAGCCGCGACGCCTCGACTTTGGCCCTCTTTCAGCCCGGCCAGAACCTCACCGGCAATGTTGGCGGCGTGGAAAGCGACCAGAACTCCTTCCAGCTCGACGGCGGCTTCGCCACCGACGACATGAGCGGCGACAACAACACTTACATCGCGGGCTTCGGTTCAGACACCACGGGCGGCGCAGCCTCCATCATGCACACGAACGGAATTGGCCAGGCGCCCTCGGCCGTGATTCCCATCCCGGTTTCGAGCATCGAGGAGTTCAAGGTCTCGACGTCGAATCAGACCGCTGACTTCAATGGCGGCGCGGGCAGCCAGGTACAACTGATAACCAAGCGCGGCACGAACGCCTTCCACGGTGGCGTGTACGATTATTACCAGGACAGCACGTTCGGCGGCGCGAACACTTGGGACAATAACGCCCTTGGTTCCGCCAATCCGAAGTCGAAGCTGCTCAGTTCGCATTTTAGCCGGTTTGGCATAGATGCCGGCGACAAGATCCCGCACTCGAACTTCCTAGGCGGGGACTGGTTCATTTTCGGGAACTACGAAGGATATCGTTTCCCACAAACCATATCTTTCACTCGCGCTTTCCCCACGGCTTCCATGCGCGCGGGACTAATCTTTGTTAATCATGATGTGATCAATCTCAACCAGAGCGCTAGTAACGTTCCAGTTGTGGTAAATGGCACAACGATTAATCCCCCTGTTGGCGGGTGGCCGGCAAACAGCGGGTTCAACACGACGACTAATTTGGCGGATCCCTGTGCCGGAGGTTGCGATCCGCGCAATTTGGGAATGAATCCAGTCATCTCAACCCTCTGGAGCACATATCTTCCGCTGCCGAATAATTGCAAATTTGGCGACCATACGAACTATTGCGGCTATACGGCGGGCTTGGCCATACCGCAGAGCAGCAACTTCGGCGTGGCGCGGATTGACCACGATTTCGCCAAGAACCAGCACTTCAATGGCACGTATCACTACTACAAGTTGAGCAATGTCGTCACCAACCAGTGGGAAATCGGCAACTTCTTCGGCGACAATCCGGGTACCGACTATAAGGCGATCCGCACGAAGCCTCAGGTACCGTGGTTCTATACCGCGGGTCTAACCACCGACGTAAGCTCCAACGTCACCAACGACGTTCATTTCAGCTACACACGCAACTGGTGGGCCTACGCAAGCCCCAGCGGCGTGCCGAACGTTGCCGGCTTCCCGGCCGCGCTGGAAATCGGCGGCGAGAACTCTGGCGCGGGCACATCCACTAACCCAATATTCGGGCCGTACAACACCAACAACCAGAGCGTTCGCACCCGCTACTGGAACGGGCACGACAGCATGTATCGCGACGACGTCACCTGGATCAAGGGCAATCACCTGTTCCAGTTCGGCGGCAACTACCTGCGCGCGAATGACACCCACAACCGGAACGACAACGGCCAGAGTATCAACACGTTCGAGCAATATCTTATCGGAACTGGTTTCGGCAACTCCCTCAGTGGCTTGAACATCGACCTGTCAGCTTCTACTCCTGCCGGTGTTACGAGCACGAAGAAGTACGGGAACCTCTATTCTATGATTCTGGGCATGGTTGACCAGACGCAGAGTCTTTACAGCCGCGGCCTTGGGTCGCGCGTTACCGGCCTGCCGCTCAATCCGAGGGGTTCGTGCGCCATCACCGGCCTTGCCGCCACGTCGGCTTGCATCTCTTCGCCACCGCTGACAAACAACAGCATCATTCCCACTTACAACGTGTACCTTACCGACTCATGGCACCTGAAGCCGACGTTCTCCTTGAACTATGGCTTGGGCTACACGGTTGAAATGCCGCCGTTCGAAACCCAGGGCGGCGTCCAGACAGTGATGACGGACGCGAACGGCAACATCTTCCGGGTCCAGCAGTACCTGAACAACGTGAAGCAAGCCGCGCTGCAGGGCAATTCCTTTGCTCCGCTGATCGGCTTCTCGGCGATTCGCAACGTCAATGGTCACTCGAAGTATCCCTATGATCCATTTTTTCACGGAATCAGCCCGCGCATCGGAATGGCGTGGAATGTGAGGCCCGACACGGTTGTGCGCGCCGGATTCTCGACCATCTTCGGCCGAATCAACGGTGTTGATCCCATCCTGGTCCCGATGCTCACTCCCGGATTGCTGCAGCCGGCCGTCTGCGTCGGCCCAACCAATACGCTCACGTGCGGCACTGCCACCACCCCAACCACAGCGACGAATGGTTTTCGTGTCAGCACTGTGGCAGGCGTGGCAGGCGATGGAGTGAACGCGCCCTTGCCGGCGCCGTCCGCAAACCTTCCCCAGCCGTGGTTCCCGGGGTTCAACGACGTGGCCGTCGGATCAGGCGAAACGATTGATCCGAACTTCCATCCGGATCGTTCCGATGAGCTCACCCTTAGCGTGCAGCACCAGTTCGGCCCGAAGATCCTTGCCGAAGCTGGCTATATTGGCCGCAAGATCACCAATGAAATGCAGTACTACAGCCTGACCGCGGTTCCTTACATGATGACCCAGGGCGGGCAGACTTTTGCCAACGCTTGGGCCAATATAATGACGGCGACCAACTACGGCACGGGTATCAACTATGGCAGCGTGAATGCAGTGGCAAATCTCGCAGCACCGCCAGTGCAGCCGTTCTTTGAGGCGGCGCTGGGCGGCGCAGGTTCAGCTTACTGCTCTGCCTTTGCCAATTGCACGAAGGCGTTCGTCGCGAACAGTGCTAGCAACATGAGCATTTCCGACCCGTTCGACGCTTGGGCCGCGGTCTCCGGCGGTTCCTTTGTCTTCGGCCGGACGTTTACCAGCGATCCCATACCGCCGGACACGGCAGCCAACTGCAACGCAGGAACGGAACCTAATCCAAACGGGTGCAGCGGCCAGTCGCCGTCTCTCGTTACGCAAATGAGCAACGGCTATGGCAATTACAACGCCGGCTACTTGCAGTTGACTACGACGGAGTGGCATGGCCTGACCATGAAGAGCAACTTCTCGTATAGCAATGCGCTGGGCACGGGCAACTTCGTTCAGGCTTCCAGCTCAGTCGCGAGCGTCGATCCGTGGAACATCGCGAACAATTACGGTCCACAACAGTACCAAGAGAAGTTCGTGTTTAACATGTTCTTTAACTATGCGGAGCCTTTCTACGCAAGTCAGAAGGGCGTGATCGGCCACCTGCTCGGCGGTTGGAGTATCTCGCCTCTCTTCGTCTGGGGCAGCGGCTACCCGGTCGAGATGAGCACGGCGAACGGTAACTGCGGAACCTTCGGCGAATGCAACACGAACTTTATTGCAGCGCTGGAGAATGGCGTCATCAATCAGAACCTCCACTACAGCGCCACGAGAAAGCTGGCTAGCGGAAGCAGCTGTGGTAATGATGGCGCCGGTTTTAACGTGTTCAGCAACCCTGATACAAGCTGCCCGGTGAACGGCGGCATATTCGGCGATGGGGTCCGCAATCCGATCCTCGGATTGGATGGCCAAATGGGCGGCGGCGGCCCGCTAACCGGACTGCCGTTCTGGAACTTGGACCTGGGCATGTCCAAGAAAGTCAAGATCATGGAGAAACTGAGCGGCACCATGCACTTTGACTTCACCAACGTAGCCAACCACATGCAGCCCGCCGATCCTACGTTCAACATCTTCGACACGGCGGGGTGGGGCGTGCTGGGCGGCGGTTCAGCCCTGCAGGGCAACAATGCTCGCCGCCTGCAGTTCGGCTTGACGCTGGATTGGTAGACCGTAACTGATACATCTGTAGATTACGGGGCCGGGAGTTTCACTCCCGGCCCTTATTTTTTGCAGTTGCAGTAATCAGCCGTCCGCGCGTCCGTAGAGCCTCTTGACGCAATACATTCTCCGCCGCAATACGCACGTTTGTGATACATTCTCTCGTTTTCCGGAGGAGTTCCGTATGCATTTCCGCAAAAGTATCTGCACCGCAGTTGTGTCTCTCGCCGTCGTCGGGATGTTTGCCTTTTGGGGCATTGCGAAGGCCCAGGACGAACCACAGGCGAGTCCCCTGGCCCAACTCGCCTATCGCTTTATTGGGCCTGTTGGCAACCGCGCGGACGCGATTGTCGGCGAACCTGGGAACCACAGCGTCGTGTATGTGGGCGCTGCTGCGGGCGGCATCTTCAAGACCACCGACGGCGGCCTCGATTGGAAGCCCATCTTCGACAAGCAGGACGTCGCCGCGATCGGCGCCCTGGCTATTGCGCCCTCCGCGCACAATATCGTCTGGGCCGGGACGGGCGAGCCGTTCCTGATCCGTCCGGATTATCCGATGGGCGACGGCATCTACAAATCCACGGACAGCGGCAAGACGTGGCAGCACATGGGCCTCGACCTGACGGGTCACATTTCGCGCGTCGTCATCAATCCCCACAATCCTGACATCGTCTTCGCCTGCGCTGTCGGCCAGGCCTATCGCCCGCAGAAGGAACGCGGCATCTATCGCACCACTGACGGCGGAAAAACGTGGCAGCAGATCCTCTTCGTCAACGAAGACACGGGCTGCTCGGAATTGAACATGGACGCGAACGATCCGCAGACGCTCTTCGCCGGAATGTGGCAGGTGGAAATCCGCACCTGGGACTTGCACAGCGGCGGCCCGGGCAGCGGCGTTTACGTCTCGCACGACGGCGGCGACACGTGGAAGAAACTTTCCGGCAACGGCCTGCCCGAGGCCAATGCGGCGGTCGGCAAAGTCGCCGTAGCCGTTGCACCGAGCAATTCCCAGCGCGTCTATGCGCTGATGGAGGAGAAAACGCCAAGCCTTTATCGCTCAGATGATGGCGGCAAATCGTGGAAGCTCGTGAATCAGCAGCACGTGATGGACGAGCGCGCGCCCTATTACACGCGATTCGCCATCGCGCCTAATGACGAGAATCTGCTGTTCTTCGTCTCCGTCGGCTTCAGCATCTCGCGCGACGGCGGCGACACGCTTTTCATTCCTGGCTTTGACGATGGGGGCGGAGGTGATGGCGCCACGGTCCCTGCCACTGTCACCGGCTTCGGCTCCGCCGGCGGCGATAACCACGACGTGTGGTTCGACCCGAAGGATCCCAGTCGCGTGATGGTCGCCAACGACGAGGGTGCGTCCCTGAGCTTGAATCGCGGGCTGAGCTATCAGCGCGTTGTCCTGCCGATCTCGCAGGTCTATCACGTCTTCACTGACGATCAGGTTCCGTATTTCGTCTATGCGAATCGCCAGGACGGCCCGTCGTTCCGCGGGGCCAGCAACAATCTTGAAGGCGGAGGCGGCATTTTCGGCGGAGGGATTTCCGCCGGCGATTGGACGCATATCGGCGGCTGCGAGAGCGGCTTCGCGATCCCCGATCCCGCGGAAAACAATATCGTCTGGTCCGGCTGCTACGATGGCGAGCTGACGCGCATGGACCTGCGCACGGGCCAGTCTCGCGGCGTCACCGTGTGGCCCGATGCCACGTACGGCTGGGCGCCCGCCGACGCGAAATACCGCTGGCACTGGACGTTTCCCATCGCCGTCTCGCCGCACGATCACAACCGCGTGTATGTAGGCAGCCAGTTTGTCCATGAAACCACCGATGGCGGGCAGAGCTGGCGCGTCATCAGCCCCGATCTCACCACGAACGACAAAACTCATCAGCAGAGCTCCGGCGGCGTCAGCGCCGATAACCTGATGACCTTCGACGGCTCGACTCTCTACGCGATTGCCGAATCTCCCGTCGCGGCCGGCTTGATCTGGGCTGGGAGCAACGACGGCCAGGTGAACGTCACGCGCGACGGCGGAAAGAATTGGACCAACGTCACGAAGAACATTCCGAATCTTCCGCCGTGGGGCACGGTTTCAAATATCGAGCCTTCGCATTTCGATGCAGGCGCGGCGTACGTCACGGTCAATCTTGAGCAGGTGGGAAATTACGACGCCTTCGTTTACAAGACCGCGGATTATGGCCGTTCCTGGCAGATGATCAGCGGCGGCGTCCCCAAATCCATGAACAGCAGCGCTCACTGCGTCATCGAAGATCCCGTGCGCAAAGGGATGCTCTACCTCGGCACCGACAATTCCATCTACGTCTCCTGGGACGATGGCGGCCACTGGACCGCGCTGCGCAACAACATGCCTCCCGCTCCCGTCTACTGGCTGACGATTCAGAAACAGTTCAACGATCTCGTCGTCGGCACGTACGGCCGCGGAATCTGGATTCTCGACGACGTCACGCCTCTCCGCGACTACGACTCCGCGGTGAAATCCGACGCCTACTTATTCAAGCCGCGCTCGGCCTACCGCTTCCGCACGTTCGACAACAGCCGGCAGAACGATGCTGGCAGTCACGTCCTCGGCGAGAATCCACCCTACGGCGCGGACATTGATTTCTACCTGAAAGCCGCGGCGAAAAAAGCCGAAATCTCGATCGCGAGCGCGGATGGAAAGGCGATTCGCACCATCAAGCTCGAAAAGGGCGCGAAAGCCGGCCTCGATCGCGTTTGGTGGGATCTGAAATACGATCCTTCCACGACCGTGAAGCTTCGCACCAGTCCGCCGGACAAGCCGTGGATTGCGGTCGGCAAGGAAGGCTGGCGCCCGCTCGTCGAATGGTCGCATTTCGACGGCGCCCCGCGTGTCGTCCCCGGAAAATACACCGTGAAACTGTCGGTGGACGGCAAGGACTTCTCCGCGCCTCTCGAAGTCTTGCCTGATCCGCATACCCTCGGCACGCCGAAGGACATCGAAGCTGAAGTGCAATTCCTGCTCGAAATCCGCG
This sequence comes from Candidatus Acidiferrales bacterium, assembly GCA_035934545.1. GTDB lineage: Bacteria > Acidobacteriota > Terriglobia > Acidiferrales > UBA7541 > DAHUXN01. The sequence goes on along the minus strand of DASYXV010000039.1, from coordinate 70,564 downwards.
GCGAAATGAACGACGTCGCCGGCATGATTAATCATCTTGAGTGGACGCGCAAGCAAGTCGAGGACTTGGAGAAAATCCTCGCCGACGAACCGAAGAGCGCCGCGGCATTGAAAGCGGCTAGGGATTTCGAGCAGAAGGCCATCGCCGTCGAAAACACGCTCGTGGACGTCACGCTCACCGGGCGCATCGAAGACTCCTTCCGCGCGCCGATGCGCATCTATGGGCGCTTGATGAACCTCGCCTCGCTCATCGACGGCGCGCCCGGGCAAGGCTCAAGCGGCGCCGATCTCCCGCCGACGAACCAGGAGATCGAGGTCCACAAGCAGTACCAGGGAGAGATTGCTGAAGCGCGGAAGGCGTTTGAGCAACTCACCACGAAAGAAACTGCCGCGTTCAATGACGCGCTGAAGGCGAATCACCTGGCCATGTCCATCTTGCCCTGAGAATCGCGGGCGAGAACATTCGCTGCTTGATTTTTAGCTGGCGCACGCCGCGCCGCAGGAGTATTTTTGCCGCTTGCTCGCCTAGGCGAGCGGGCGGAATCTGCCCGGCGCATGCAGATCCACCAGGAGACTCGGTCTTCTCTCGCGCTCGAAGAGCCGCGATGTGCTTCCATCATATTCTTCATTGGGGGATAAAGATGCGGAAGATGAATTCGTTCCAGAAGTGGGCTGTCCCGGGCATTTTGCTTTTGTTTGCACTCATCGCCTTTTGCCCGGTGCTTTCGGGCGCCGACGACACGCCCGGGCGCGACCCGAAGCAGCCGGTTGACGAAGACTACACGCAGAAAATCCTGAAGTACACCACGGGGCCGAATTTCATTTCTCCGCTCGTCAATTATCTCCCCGCGTCGAAGACCGTCCCCACGCCGGAAGCCGTCCTTGGCGACATCGCCGGCGCGCCGGGGAATTTGCCGCATTCCAAGGAAGTCTACGAATACATGCGCATGCTCGAAAAGGCCAGCCCGCGCGTGAAAGTTTTCTCCATTGGCCACACGGAAGAGGGCCGCGAGATGATCGCCGTCGCCATCTCCTCCGATTCGAACATCGCGCATCTGGATCAGAATCGCGCCATGCTCGCCCAGCTCGCCGATCCGCGCGCGATTCATCTCGACGACGCCGTCGCCGATAAAATCGCCGGCGAGGCCGTTCCCGTTTACTACATCACCGGTACGATCCACTCGACAGAAACCGGCGCGCCCACGGCTCTGATGGAAATGGCTTACCGCCTCGCCGTGGACGACAGCCAATACATCCGCGACATCCGCGACCACGTCATCACGTTGATCACTCCGATCGTCGAAGTGGACGGCCGCGACCGCATGGCCGATCTCAACGCCTGGCATCTCGCGCATCCCAAGGAGAATTATTCCCCGCTGATTTACTGGGGCCACTACGTCGGCCACGACAACAATCGCGACGCCATGGGCATGACGCTCAAGCTCAGCCAGAACGTCCTCAACACCTTCGTTGGCCAGGACGCGCAGGTGCTCCACGATCTGCACGAGTCCGTCGCGTTCCTTTACGACAATACGGCCGGGGATGGCCCGTTCAACGCCTGGGTGGATCCGATTCTCGCCAACGAATGGGAAATCATCGCCTGGCGCAACGTGCAGGACATGACCAAGTTCGGCATGCCGGGCGTCTTCACTCACGGCGATTTTGACACCTGGTCTCCGGGCTACCTGATGTTTTTCGCCGCGCTGCACAACGGCATCAGCCGCCTCTACGAAACTTTCGGCAATGCCGTCTCCGACACCGAAACGCACGAACTGAGTCCCGATGAGTATTCCCGCACGTGGTACCGCCAGAATCCGCCTCTTCCCGTTGTGACCTGGTCTCTGCGCGACAACAATAATTATGAACAAACCGGCCTGCTCACTTCGCTGCATTTTTTCTCGGACAATCGCGTGATGTTCCTCAAGAATTTCTATCTCAAGGCGAAGCGCTCCGTGCAGAAGCCGGAAGCCGAAGGCCCCGCCGCCTACGTTTTGCCCAGTGACGATCCGCGCCTCGGCGCGCAATCCGATTTGCTCCGCGTCCTCCAGTTGCAGCACTGCGAGATTTCGCGCGCAACCGCAGCGTTTTCCGTCACCGAGCCGGTGAAAAAATCCGACGAACACGCCCACGGTGCATCCTCTCCCGCAAAGGAAGGCGAGAAGCCTGCCACGGAAACGAAGACCATTAACTTCCCCTCTGGCAGCTACATCATTCGCATGGACCAGCCCTATTCGCGCATCGCCGACGCGCTTCTCGACTATCAGTACTGGAGCCCGGAAGATCCGCAGAAAACTCCCTACGACGACACTGGCTGGACCTTCGGCGAGCTTTTCGGCGTGAAAGTTGCTCGCATCACGGACGCGAAAGTTCTTGATGCGCCGATGGAACGCGTCGCGTCCGTCGAAGCGCCCAGCGGCGTCTCCGGCAGCGGCAGCGTGTTCGCCATCAACGACAATGCCGACAATTCTCTCGCCACGCTCCGTTACAAATTGAAGGACGCTTCCATCGACGTCGCCGAAGAGCCATTTGAATCCGCCGGCCGCAAATTCAATCGAGGCTCCTTCCTGATTCACGGTGTCAGCGGCGGCGATTTGCAGCAAGCCATTGGCGATCTCGGGCTCAAAGCCTACGGCCTCGGTTCCGCGCCCAGCGTGAAGACTCATCCTGTGCGCGCCGCGCGCATCGCCATTCTGCACACATGGCTCAGCACGCAGACCGAAGGCTGGTGGCGCGAGGCGCTCGACTTCATGCACATCCCTTACGCCTACATCAACACGCAGACCGTGTCGAAGAACGATGACCTCAACGCGAAATACGACGTGATTTTATTCCCGCCCGTCGGACGCTTTGTCAGCCCCGATCTCATCATCAACGGTGTGCCTACCGATTGGGGCAATCCGCTCCCGTGGAAAACTACGGATCTGACGCCTAACATCGGCGAGCTCGATTCCACTGACGATATCCGTCCCGGACTCGGCTGGAGCGGCGCCGCGCATCTCCAGGATTTCGTCAAACACGGTGGCATTCTCGTCACCGTGGACGACACGGCGAATCTCGCGATTTCGCTCGGCCTCACGCGCGGCGTCACTGTCGCGCACACGCAGCACGAGAACATCGTCGGCAGTGTCGTCCGTGCTGACGTCGTCGATCCCGCCAGCCCCATCGCTTACGGCTACGGCGACAAGTTATCCGTCTACACCAACAACGGCCCCGCGTTTGACGTCAGCGACATCGTCGGCCGTGGACGCTTCCGCCGCCTCCGCTCCGAAATAGCCGAACGCGCCACGGGCCGCGGCACTCTTGATGATCCCGATTTCGTCGTCGGCCGCAAAAATGTCGCGCCCGCCGAGCATCCGCACGCCGACCCCTGGCAGGCCGAGCCACTTACGGAAGATCAGCTTCGCAACGGCATCGGCGTAATCCCGCCGGCGCTGCGTCCGCGCGTGATTTTCCGTTACGCTGACAATAAAGACCTGCTCGTTTCAGGCCTCGTCGAGGGTGGCGACGAAATCGCCCAGCATCCCATGGTCGTGGACGTTCCGATGGACACGGGCCACGTCGTGCTCTTCTCGAATAATCCGGTTTATCGCGGCGAGACGCTGGGCAGCTACTCTCTCGTCCTGAACACGATCCTCAACTTCGACCATCTCGACGCCGGCCGCAAGCTCGACAAGCAGTAGGGATTAGGCTTTGGAGGGGGCGGGGTCACCCGCCCCCCGCTTTTCCTCCAACCTCTAACTTCGAATCTCGAACCTCCATCTTTCCTGTTGACATCTTACCCAAGCGCGCGTACACTCGGGTCAAATGTCAACCCAAGAACAGGAACGCCTCGAACTCCTGCAGGGCACTCTCGACCTGCTGATCCTCCGCACGCTCATTTTCGGCTCACAGCACGGGCAGGGAATCGCGCGTGCCATTCAGCAGACATCCGATGAAGAGCTCCTCGTCGAACACGGCGCCCTCTATCCCGCGCTCCAGCGTCTCGAAGACCGCGGCTGGATCTCCGCGAAATGGGGAGTCTCCTCTAACAATCGCAAGGCCAGGTTCTATTTGCTCACTTCGGCTGGCCGCAAGCAGCTCGGCAGGGAGACCAGCAAGTGGAAGCGCCTGGCTACGGCCATCGGTCGAATCTTGGAGTCCGAGGAGGCTTAGCCCATGTTCGGAAAATTATTCGGACGCCAGCGCAACGACAGAGACTTCAGGACTGAAATTGAAGCTCACATTCAGATGGAAGCCGAGCGCCTTCGCGCGCAGGGCCTCAGCGAAGATGACGCCCGCGCCGCCGCCCATCGCGCTTTCGGCAACGTCACCAAATCCCAGGAGCGCTTCTACGAAAGGGGCCGCTGGCTCTTCTGGGATAATCTCTCTCGCGATGTCCGCCTCGCTCTTCGCACGCTGCGCAAGTCACCGAGCTTCACCGTTGCCGCTGTCGTCACCCTCGCCGTAGCCATCGGCGCGAACACGGTAGCCTTTGCGGCGTTTAACGCCTTTTTTCTGCGCCCGGTCAACGTGCCGGATCCGCGGAGCCTCTATGTAGTGGAACGCCAGGATGGTTGGGGATTTCAGTCCTATCCCAACTATCTGGACCTGCGCGATCGCAATCGCAGTTTTCAGGGATTGGCCGCGTCCAATGTCGATCAGGTCGGCCTCGATATGGGACAGAATCCCTCGCGCGAATTCTTCGAAGAGACCAGCGGAAACTTTTTCGACATGCTTGGCCTCGAGCCTTACCTCGGCCGCTTCTATCACACCTCGGATGAACACGGCCCCAACAGCGCCCCGTTCATCGTCCTCACTCACGCGTTCTGGCAGAGCCATTTTCAAGCCGATCCCGCAGCCGTCGGCCGCACCGTTCGCCTGAACAAGCATCCCTACGTGATTATCGGCGTCGCTCCTCCGGGCTTCACGGGGACTTTGATGTTTCTCCCCGACACATTCTATGTGCCCATTGTCAACGCCGAGGAACTCAGTGGCATTCACCTGAACGACCGCGCCTCGCTCTGGATGGGCGAAGTGATTGGCCACCTGAAGTCCGGAACCACTTCCGCTCAGGCCATTGCTGATTTGAATTCCATCGGCTCCTGGCAGAAAAAGACGTACCCGAAGGATGAGGATGTAAACCAGACGACTTTCCGCTTGGGCCGTCCGAATGTCGGTGGCGACGTTTTTGGGAATCCCATTCTCGGTTTCCTTTCGGCCCTGATGCTGCTCGCCGGGCTGATCTTGCTGGCCGCGTGCGCCAACTTGGGCAGCCTATTCGCCGCGCACGCCGCGGACCGCTCCCGCGAAGTGGCCCTGCGGCTGGCGCTAGGTTCCAGCCGCGCCCGCATTTTGCGGCAGCTCTTCACGGAGGCGATTCTCATCTCTCTGCTCGGCGGCGCCGTCGGTCTCTGGGGCGGCTCCCTGCTCTTGCACTCCTTGGGCGCCTGGCGGCCTTTCCCCGAATTTCCTCTCAATCTCGCCCTGGATCCGGATGCAAAGGTTTACCTGGTCGCGCTTCTCTTGAGCTTGGTGAGCGGCATATTGTTCGGCGCGGTCCCCGTTCGGCAGGTGCTTCAGACAAATCCTTATAGCGTCATCAAGTCCGGCTCTGCGGTCACGGTTCGCCGCCGGATAACGGCCCGCGACTTCTTGCTCGCGGCGCAAATTGCCATCTGCGCCGTGCTGATCACTTCTTCCTTCGTGGCCGTGCGCGGCCTTGAACGCTCCCTGCACGGCAACTTCGGCTTCGAGCCCCGCGGCGTCATGCTCGTCAACACCGATCTCAACTCCGCCGGTTACACCGATACATCCTCGCCCGTCATGCAAAAGCGCATGTTCGAAGCCGTCGAGGCCATTCCCGGCGTGGACTCCGTCGGAATGGTCGGCCAAAATCCGCCCTTGCACATGGGCTGGGACTACGCCGACGTCTTCACCGACCAGACGGCGGACCTCCGGCCCTCTAACGCCGCCGCCTCCGCCATCCTGTACCGCGCCTCGCCCGGATATTTTTCCGCCGCCGGCACGAAATTTCTCTCAGGGCGGATTCTCACTTGGCAGGACGACAGTAATGCTCCGCGCGTCGCCGTAGTGAATCAGTATTTCGCGCAAAAAGTTTTCGGCTCGGCCTCTGGCGCCCTCGGCCAGTATTTCAAGCGCCGCGATGGCACGCGCGTCCAGGTGGTCGGCGTCGTCGAAAACGGCAAATACACGGCCAATCTCACGGAAGACCAGCGCGCCGCCATGTTTCTCTCGATTTTGCAGTCGCCTTCGATGGAGACCTGGATCCTCGTCCGCTCCCATGAAGATCCTCGTCTTTTGACCTCTTCCATCCGTTCTAGGCTCCGCGATCTCGACTCCGGCTTGCCCGCCTTTATTCAAAGCTGGAACGCGGATATGAACGGAGCGCTCTTTGCTTCCCGCATGGCGGCGATGTCCCTCGGCGTCCTCGGCTTCTTGGGCGCGCTTCTCTCCGTGACCGGCATCTTTGGCATGGCGGCTTACGCCGTCAGCAAACGCAAGCGCGAACTCGGCATCCGCATGGCCCTCGGCGCGCAGCGCAAGGAAGTATTGCGGGCCGCCCTCGGCCACGCCGTCAAGCTTCTCGCCTTCGGCTCTTTGGCGGGACTGATTCTCGGAATCCTGGCGGCCCGCGTCCTGGCCTCCATCGTTTACGAAGCCACGCCGCGCGATCCTTTGGTCCTGACGGGCGTCGTTTTGGCGATGGCCCTGGTCGGCCTCGTCGCCACCTGGATCCCTGCCCATCGCGCGCTCTCCATCGATCCCGCCATGCTCCTCCGCGAGGAATGATTTCGCAGTCGTGGAGGCTTAGCCCATGTTCGGAAAATTATTCGGACGCAAGCGCAACGACAGAGACTTTAAGACCGAAATTGAAGCCCACATTCAGATGGAAGCCGAGCGCCTTCGCGAGCAGGGCCTCAGCGGAGCAGAGGCCCGCGCCGCCGCCTGCCGCGCTTTCGGCAACGTCACAAAGACTCAGGAACGTTTCTACGAATCCCGCCATTGGCTCTTCTGGGACAATCTTTCGCGCGACGTCGGCTTCGCCATGCGTATGTTGGGGAAGAAAGCTGGGTTTACGACAGTCGCCGTGTTGACCCTGGCATTAGGAATTGGTGCGAACACTGCCGTTTTTAGTGTGCTCTATCGTGATTTGCTGCATCCCCTTCCCTATCCACAGGGCAACCGACTCGTGTTCTTTGGGATGGTGATTCCTTCGGCCGATTCGCGGCCCTTCGTCTTCACGGCTTCCTACGAGCAACTACGTCGCGGGCGTACGCCATTCGAGTCCATAACGTCGTGGAGGCCCGGCGTCGCTGATTGCGATCTCGCTGAAAATCAGCCTTTGCGCCTCGCTTGCGTCCGAGCGGAGTCCACATTTCTTCCGACCTTTGGCGTCGTCCCCTCGATCGGAAGCAACTTCAGCGCCGGCGAGGATGGCCCAGATGCTCCGCACGTGTGCCTGATTTCTTATGCTCTGTGGCAAAGCCGATTCGGTGGCAGCCCATCCGCGCTCGGTCAGATGCTGTCTCTCGATGGACAACCAACCAGAGTAATTGGCGTCCTGCCTCGAAGCTTCGAATGGCCGACCCTCGATCATGTCGATGTTGTCTTGCCCGAAGCGCTTTCGACTGCAGAACTAACCAACCCTATGGCCGGAGTGGTGCGAGCTTACGCGCGACTGAAACCTGGTCTCAGTCTTGCCGAGGCCCGCGCGCAACTTGAGCCGACACTGGAAGAGTGGAGACGCGCGTCCCCGCCGATGTTTCGGAAAGAAATGCGGCTTGGATTGCTGTCTGTGCGCGAAGATCAAGTAGGCTCCATACGGCCGGCCTTGCTCGTTCTTTTTGGAGCGTCATTCGCGCTGCTGCTTCTGAGTGCCGCGAATGTGGCAAACCTAATGCTGGCCCGCGCCGCGGCGCGGGAGCGCGAATTGGTGGTACGCGCTGTGCTTGGAGCGACGCGCGGCAATCTTATGCGCCTGCAGCTCGCAGAAAGCACACTCCTCGGCCTTTTTGGGGGCGCGGTCGGTGCGGGAATTGCCTTTGTGCTGTTGAGGCTGTTCGTCGCGCTCGCTCCTGCGGGTATTCCACGCATTGCACAGGTGGGACTCGGCGTACCGGTTCTGATATTTGTGCTGGGAGCGTCTCTGTTGTCGGGCCTAATCTGCGGCTTGATACCAGCATGCAATCCGCCGCCAGTCCATGCGCTCCTTGGGGGTTCGTCTCCCAGCCCGCATCGCGCCCGTCTGGGAGGAGCGCTCGTCGCCGGGCAGGTGGCCGTGTCCTTTGTACTGGTTATTGTGGCGGGCTTGTTCCTTGAGACCCTGCGAAACATTGACGCCGTGCCGTTGGGAATGGAGACGAATCACATTGTTACCGCTGAAATCACACTTGACCACTCGTACGGCGAGCCCAGCGCGTCGAGCGAATTCTTCGCTCGACTAGAGGCTGGGCTGCGCACTCTACCGGGCGTCACCGGTGTAGCGGTTAGCGATTCGCTGCCGCCAACCGGCGGCGGACGCGCTCACTCACTTTCCGATATCCGAGCGGAAGGGCGCCCCGCGTTTCCGAAAGGTACTGGCGGTTTGGTTGGCTGGAGGATCGTCACACCTGGATATTTCCAAATGCTCGGCATTCCACTTCTCAAAGGCCGCGGATTCACGGCGAGCGATCAGGACCAGGATACGAACGTGGTCATCTTGAACGAAAAATTGGCGGAGCGCCTTTTTGCCGCAGAGAGCGTCATCGGGCAGCATCTTCAACTCTCTTTTCCGTCCGGGCCCTGGTACACAGTTGTCGGCGTTAGCGACAACGTAAAATACCTCAACCAATCCGGGCGGGTCGAGCCCGGCGACCCCGCATTCTACCTCCCGCGCAAGCGCCCGACGGGTGTCGGCGCAGCGCCGGAATCCACCGACCGACACGCATTCTTTCTTGTGCGGAGCCCGATGAAATCAGCCGCTGTGGAGCAGTTGGTTCGCGGTGAAATCGCTTCGCTTGATCCCACGCTCCCGGCGGAGGTATCTACGCTCACAGCACGTGTGGACCTGCTGCGCGTTGAGCCGCGGTTCAATGCTGCGCTTATCAGCCTCTTCGCCGCGCTGGGTTTCCTGCTTGCCACAGTCGGACTCTACGGCGTGGTCTCCTTTCTCGTCGCGGCAAGGACAAAAGAAATTGGCGTGCGCATCGCCCTCGGCGCTTCGCCGCATAGTGTGCTTGGTATCGTCCTCGGGCGCGGAGTACGGCTGATATTGGCAGGACTCGCGGCGGGAACCGCGCTGGCGTTCGCGATCGCCCACTTGCCCCAGGGATTGCTTTATGGCGTGAACGCGGGGGATCCGGCAATCGCCGGTGCCGCTGCGCTGCTTCTCCTGCTTGCAGGTTTAGCCGCCTGCTACATTCCCGCCCGCCGAGCGACGAAAGTAGACCCCATGGTCGCCCTGCGGTACGAGTAAACCCCGCCGGCAGGGAAATCCAGCCTCAAATCCAGCGCTTTTTTGGCCCCCGCCCCCAGTTTTACCTTGGACGACTTTTCGTTACATTCAATTCCACTTGCGCCAATTCCTGCATTCCCGTATAATTATTTTCGTTATCCTCGAAGTGTGTCTATAATTTCAATCCGAAAAACCGACCCTGAACGAAATCGAAGGGTCCCTGATTTAGCCATTCCAGTTTTACATCGGTGCGATCCTGTCTGCTATGAGGCCCGATAGCGCCACCGATTTGTCAGAGCACGGCTTCTTGCCCTGAATGCGGCCGAAGGGTAGCCATGCGGATCAGGACGTATGTTCGAATAAACTCCTATTGCGGCGCTCAGTGGGCCAAGGTCGCCCTTGGCACTACTGCTTTACCCTGAGTGGGTTAGCGAAGGGCGCATGTAGTCTCGCCGGTTTGTGGAGCGCATCGCACTCCGCAAGAGAACACGCACCGCAGCCATTTCATGGCCCCTTCCGCTTGCGAGCGATTTGAGCGTCGGGGCGTCGCCCCGACACCTCAGCTCGCAAGTAGTTTGTCTACTTCCGGGCGCGCAGTCCGCCCGGCTCAGAAATCAGTCCATAGCGGAGTCTGTGCATCTCCGCCACCGCTTGCGTGCGCTCAGAGCGTCGAGGCTCGTCCTCGACAACTCTGCGCGCATGTATTCTGGAAAACTTTCACAGGCTCCGCCCCGAGCCGCATTGGGCCGCCCGCGCCTCAGGTTCGTTCTCTGTGATCTGTTTCTCTGTGTCCGGCGCGCCGAGGGATTCTCAGAAGTCGCACGTTCGGGGGGTGTTTCCAACCTCCAACATCAAATCTCGAACCTCTAGAACTCACCCCTAGAGTGAACAAGTAAACAATAATTGGCTCTCGAAAAATGGCAAGATTTCACAAAATTGGCTCTTTGCGAATGTCACGATTTCGCACCCCGAATTTTTCGCCCTTTTGTCCGCCGTGGCGGAAAATCCCCTGTATCCATGCATGTTTCCGCATGTACGCATTCTTACTGCAGTCGAAAAGGTGCATTTCGAGCGAAATTTTGATCTCCGGATTGGCTCTCTCTGGTCGGTATGTTTTGCCCTCGAAAAGAGCCAATTTGGTCGGTATGGTCGGTTCAGGTGAGGCCTCCCAGGTCGACGCAGAACGGGGCCTCCCGAGTCGACGGCTAGTCGAGCTCGGGGGTTCGTCGAGCCTGGGGGATTAGTACCACCTCAATTCTGAGGTCTCCTATGCACCATTTCGTCATCCATGAACGCGCTCCGCCGTCGGCGCTCCAAAAACTTGCGTGAGCGAATCAGCCCGTGCGAAAATTGGTCGATTCCAGTTCAGCCGGTCGCGGCTCTTCGATCCGTGGCGGTATCGTCTAGGGGTTAGGACGCCAGATTCTCAATCTGGTAACCCGGGTTCGATTCCCGGTACCGCTACCAATCTCGCAAAATGGTTGGCCACCGTCCGCTCGTTCTCCGTTAAGCTGGAGTTTCATGCCACGCATTTACGCGGGAACATCCGGCTGGGCGTATTCCACTTGGAAGCCGAAATTCTATCCCGCGAATGTCAGCTCGGCTCGCTTCCTCGAACATTATTCTTCGCGTTTGAATTCCGTGGAGGTGAACTACACGTTCCGGCATCTGCCGGATAAACATCTGCTCGCGAAATGGATTGCGGCAACGCCCGAGGATTTTCGCTTCGCGGTCAAAGCGCATCAGATGATCACGCACAGGAAACGCCTTATCGGTGCAGGCGAGTTCACGCGCGAGTTTCTCTCTTCGCTGAGTCCGCTGCACAAGGCGCGCAAGCTCGGGCCAGTCCTGTTTCAGTTGCCGCCGAATTTCAAATGCAATGTGCAAGTGCTTCAGGATTTTCTCGCACGGTTGCCGCGCGATTTTCTTTTCGCGTTTGAATTTCGCCATGAATCGTGGTTCACCGAGGAGGTGTTTCGCGTGCTGCGCAAGAAACACGTGGCGTTGTGCCAAGCCGAGAGCGAGAATTTACAAACGCCGGATGTTCGCACCACGGATTTTTCTTATCTGCGCTTGCGCAAAATGAAATATTCGACAAACGCCCGCCGCGCGCTTGGGCGAAAAGTTCGTGCTCTTCGCCGAAGCGGCGACGTCTACGTCTACTTCAAGCACGAGGATGATCCGAGCGGCGCGCTTTACGCCGAGGAACTGCTCATCACAATGCAGAACTCATAAGAAAGTCTTCAGATCGGCTTTCCTTTCGATGGACGAACAAGAGCGTTGCCGATAAGATTTGCGTCATGCTGCCTGAAGCGCGCGTCGCCGAGCCAGTCACTGAAGCGGAAGCAGTTCGCCTGGCGCGCGAAATCTATGGTCTCGACGTTTCCGCGCAATCGCTGCCGAGCGAATACGATGACAATTGTCAACTGACCACATCCGATGGCCGCGCTTTCGTTTTGAAAGTGATGTGCGGGGCGCGCGAGCGTTCATTCATCGAGATGCAGTGCGCGGCACTCACGCATCTCGCGCAGCGCGCGCCACAGTTGAGTCTTCCACGCGTCTGCCCGACGCGAAACGGCGAAGCATTCACGACGGCTACTCTTGCGGACGGCAACGAGCGCCTGGTGTGGATGCTCACGTATTTGACGGGAACTGTTCTGGCCGAAGCGCGGCCGCACTCGCCGGAGCTTCTTGAGAGTCTGGGCCGTGTTCTCGGTGAAATGGACAGGGCGCTGCAGGATTTTTCTCATCCTTTCTCACAGCGGGAACTGAAGTGGGATCTTTCGCGTGCAAACTGGATTCGTGAACATCTGAATCTCATCGCGGACTCTTCGCAGCGCGCGCTCGTCGCACAATTCGTGCGACTGTATGAGACAGACGTGGTTCCCGCAGCACAGCGCTTGCGGCGAGGCGTCATCCACGGAGACGCGAACGATTACAACGTGATTGTCAGCGACGCTTGGAAGCAGGCGCGACAAATTGCGGGCGTGATTGATTTCGGAGACATGCATCTCGGATTTATCGCGGCGGAGCCGGTCGTAGCCGCTGCTTACTCAATCTTCGGGAAGCACAATCCGCTCGAAGCTGCGGCGGCTGTCGTTCGCGGCTATCAGCGCGCATTTCCGCTTGATGAGATTGAAATCGCTGCGCTCTATCCGCTCATCGGAATGCGTCTTGCCGTGAGCGTGGTGAATTCAGCGCGAAGGAAAACACTTAAGGCCGATGATCCTTACGTGACGATCAGCGAAGCGCCGGCTTGGGGAGCGCTGGAGCGACTGGCGAAGATTCATCCGCGATTCGCGCACTACACTTTCCGGGCTGCTTGCGGCCTGGAAGCAATGCCTCGAAGCAAGAAGGTGAGAGAGCAGCTCGAAAAAGAGGCCGAGACTTGCGCTTCGATACTCGATGTGAATTTGCGCAGGGAATCATGCCGCGTCTTTGATTTGAGCGTTGGCAGCACATTTCTTGGCGCGAAACCGAAGGCAGCCGAAACACCCGCACTGACGGAAGAGATTTTCAACGAGATGAAACGCGCCGGCGTTTCTATAGGCGTAGGACGCTACAACGAAGCGCGACTGCTATACAGTTCGCGGCTATTTGGCGCCAGCGAGAATCCAACGGATGAACGGCGCACGATACATCTCGGGATTGATCTATTTGTGGAGCCGGGAACAACATTGCATGCGCCACTCGATGGCATCGTGCATATTCTGGCGAACAACGAAGGTTCACTCGATTACGGTCCACTGGTGATTCTGAAACATGCGACAGAAAACGGGCAGGAATTCTTCACGCTTTATGGGCACCTCTCCGAAGAGACGCTGCGAAATCTGACCATTGGGCAGCGAATTCCCAAGGGGCAATCGTTTGCGACGGTAGGAACGGCAGACGAGAATGGCGGATGGCCGCCCCATGTTCATTTCCAGATTATTCTCGACCTGCTGGATTTCGACAAGGATTTTCCGGGCGTCGCGAAAGCGAGCGAGCGCGCCGTCTGGACCAGCCTTTCTCCCGATCCGAATTTGATTCTTGGCATACCGGCTGAGCGATTCCCGCAAAAGAATCCTGATGATGCAGAAACTCTTGCCACACGAAGAGAGTTTCTCGGAAACAATCTGAGTGTTTCATACCGGAAGCGGCTCAAGATTGTCCGCGGATGGATGCAGTATCTTTATGACGACACCGGGAGCGCTTACCTCGACGTTTACAACAACGTGCCGCTGGTGGGCCACGGCCATCCGCGCGTAGTGCGCGCGGCGCAAGAGCAGCTCGAGCTGCTGAACACAAACACACGCTATCTGCACGACAACGTGATTCGTTACGCGGAGCGGCTGACACGACATTTGCCCGAGGAGTTGCGCGTTTGCTATTTCCTCAATTCAGGCAGCGAAGCAAATGAACTGGCGCTGCGCATGGCGCGGACGCACACGGGACACGAAGACATCATCGTCCTCGAACATGCTTATCACGGGCACACGAGCACACTGATCGACATCAGCCCGTACAAATTCAACGGGCCGGGAGGGCGCGGACGCAAGCCGTGGGTGCACGTCGCGCCGATTGCGGATGATTACCGCGGACCTTACCGGCGGGATGATGCGGATGCAGGCGCGAAGTACGCGAGGCACGTTGCGGAAATCGTCGAGCGCTTGCGTGCGGAGGGACGATCGCCAGCTGCGTTTATTGCTGAAACGCTGCCCAGCGTAGCCGGACAGATTGTTTTTCCGCCCGGATACCTCTCCGAAGCATACCGCCATGTTCGAGCGGCGGGCGGCGTATGCATCGCCGACGAAGTGCAAGTTGGATTTGGCAGGTTGGGCACGCATTTCTGGGGATTCGAAACGCAAGGCGTGACGCCAGACATCGTCGTGCTGGGAAAACCGATTGGCAACGGATTTCCGCTGGCAGCGGTGATTACGACGAGAGAAATTGCAGCGAGTTTTGACAACGGGATGGAATTCTTCAGCACATTTGGAGGAAATCCGGTCGCAGCCGCGGCGGGGCTGGCGGTGCTCGACGTGCTTGCGGAAGAGCAATTGCAGCAAAATGCGCTCCGGGTGGGCAACTACCTGACAGCCAAGCTGAAAGGGCTACAGGAACGCCATCCACTGATCGGCGATGTGCGAGGATCAGGTTTATTCCTCGGCGTAGACTTTGTGAGAAACCGCACTACACGTGTGCCCGCACCAGAAGAAGCGGATTACATTGTGAATCGCCTGCGTGAATGCGGAATCCTAACTGGCACGGACGGGCCGCATCACAACGTAATCAAATTGCGCCCACCGCTGATATTTTCAGAAGCGGATGCGGATCTGTTCGCGACAACCCTGGATGAGATTCTTGGCGAGGATGCAGCACAACCCAAACACTGACAACACACCAGGATTTGCGCTCCTCAATGGACATCCCAAACGCCCGAACTGGTATCCAATGCTTGAATCTGATTCTTAAGAAACGGGCCCGAACAAGTTCATAGGCAATCAGACACAATTCAAGGAAAATAAAAGTTTATGACTCCTTCACAAATGTGGTTGCCTGGACGCACATGGACATGGCTGGCTGTGGTGATGCTGATGATGGCATCACCTCTTGCCGCTCAGCAACAGGAGCAGTCGTCCACACCCGCGCAATCCGCTCCGCCTGCAACGAAAACTCAGGACGACAAAACCGCGCAGGGCAAGAAGACGCAGAGCGATCCAAAGTCGAAGAGCAAATTGGAGCAAGAAACCGGGACGGTGAACGACCGATTGTTCGACGCGATGCCGAATTTCGTGGTGGAGAGCAAGAACGCGCTTCCACCGCTGACGACCGGACAAAAATACAGACTTGCCTCGGCGAGCGTGTTCGACTATTTCATGTATCCTTTCGCAGGCTTCCTCGCCGCGATGGATCAGGCCAATAATTCTCCGCAGTCATGGGGGCAGGGCTGGGGTGCTTATGGAAAGCGATTTGGCATGGAATTCGCGGACAACGGAACGGGAACATTCATGACGGCGGCGATCTATCCTAGCCTTCTGCGAGAAGACCCGCGGTATTACCAGCAAGGGACCGGGGCATTCCACTCGCGCATGTTTCATTCGATCAACCGGCTTTTCGTCACGCGGACGGACAGCGGGCACAAGCGTTTCAATTTTTCAGAGATACTGGGGAATGCGTCGGCCGCAGGAATTTCCAATATTTATCACGCGCCAGAAGACAGGACCGCTTCACGAAATCTGCGAACATTCGGGATGCTGATGATGTGGGACGGCGTGTCGAATGAAATGAAAGAATTCTGGCCGGACATTCGCCGCAAAGTATTCCGCAAAAAAACTCCTTAGCCTTGTAGCCCGTGCGTTGCGCGCGAAGCCGTTCCCTCTCAAAAAAACACAACCAGTCCCTCAAAACACGGGTATGATTCCGCTCACCGAGCGAGTGTGGCGTCAGGAGGAATAGAGGAATGATTTCGCGCCGAGCATTCTTTCAGGTAGCAGGGCTGACCGCGAGTTTGCCGCTTGCATCGCGAATGTTGCACGAGCAAGAGGGAGGTCAGGGCACCAATCTGCCGCCATCGATCGCGAATCTGAAATCCATGAAGGATCAGGCGAAGCCGATCTCGGTTGCAGAGAGACAGGAACGGGTCGAGCGAGCCCGGCGGCTGATGAGCGAGAACAAAATTGACGCCATGATTCTGATTGGCGGCTCATCGCTGAAGTATTTCGCCAACATCGACTGGTGGCTGAGCGAGCGGACGTTTTTTCTCGTGGCGCCAGCAAAAGGCGAGGCGTTTTTCATTTGCCCGGCATTTGAAGAGGACCGCGCGCGCGAGCAGATAAGCCGCGGGCCGTTCGCGGGGAATCCGGATGTGCGGATCTGGCAGGAGAACGAGAGCCCGTACGAACTGACGGCGCAAGGATTGAAGGATCACGGACTGGCGACAGGGCGGCTGGGGATCGAAGAAACGGTCTGGTACGTCTACAGCGACGGAGTGGCGCATGCCGCGCCGTCTGTTTCGTTCACAAGCGCGACGCCGGTTACCGCGGGCTGCCGGATGCACAAGACGGCGCACGAAGTGGATCTTTTGCAACTGGCAAACACGGTGTCGATCAAAGCGTACGAAGCCGCATGGCGCGAACTGAAACCCGGCATGACGCAGAATGATTTCGCGAGAATGGTTTCGCAGGCGCACACGCAATTGGGATTCGAAGGCGGCGCGGGAATACAAGTAGGGCAATACTCGGCGCTGCCGCATGGCTCGGTGGAGCCGCAGAAGGTGGAGGAGGGCACGATCCTGCTGATGGATGGCGGGTGCACGGTGGAGGGATATCATTCCGATATCAGCCGAACGTTTGTGATCGGCAAACCAACGGACAAGATGAACAGAGTCTTCGACATTGTGTATCGTGCGCAGTCGGCGGCGCTGGCGCAAGCGAAGCCGGGGGTCGAAGCTCAATCGGTGGACGCAGCGGCGCGGAAGGTGATCGAAGGCGCAGGCTATGGGCCAGAGTACAAATACTTCGGGCACCGCCTAGGGCATGGAATCGGGATGGACGACCACGAGTGGCCGTATTTGGTCGGCGGAGACACTTTGAAGCTCGAGCCGCGCATGACGTTCAGCGACGAGCCCGGGATTTATATTCGCGGAGAATTCGGCGTGCGCATCGAGGATTGCATGCACATCACGGAAGATGGAGCGCAGCTTTTCACTCCGCGATCGCCCTCGCTCGAACATCCGTTCGGGGCATAGCGTGCGAGCATAGATTTCGCGCGCGCAAAATAATTTTCCCCGCTGGAGCAACACGAGGAGGAGATTCGATGGGAGGGATGGCGAACCGGAGGAGCGACCGCATCTCGATTTCGCTTCCGGTCGAAGCATCGGGAATCGATGCGGAAAACCATCCGTTCATAGACACGGCGACGACGGTTGTATTGAACCGGCACGGCGCGCGATTGTCGCTGAAGCGGGAACTCCAGCCGGGCCAGAGTATTACTCTTGTGCGGAAACTCCCCAACGGCACACAACGTAAGGCAGAAGCACGGATCGTCGTCCGGGAGAAGGACGCCATAGACGCGCCTGCTTACGGAATCGCATTCGCGGACCCCGACACGGATTTCTGGGGAATCGAGTTTCCTTCGCAAACGCAGGCGCGCGCCGCGGTGGTGCGGGTGCTCGTTGAATGCACGCACTGCCATTCGCAGGAATTGGCGTATCTCGACGGGCGCGAGCTCAAGGAGTTCGAAACGGACCGCCTGTTTGCGCGGCAGTGCCGGACGTGCGAGGCTCCCACGATTTGGAAACAGCCGCACGAGGCGTCGGCGCGGCAGCGCGCTTCGGCTGAAGCAGCAGAAACGATTCTTGCGGCACCAGAGAGCAACGCGCGCGAGATACCGCGCTACGACACGCGGCTGACGGCGTGCGTTCGCGTGGGGAAGCAAGAGGAAATGGCGGTCTGCGAAAACGTGTCACACCAGGGAGTTGCATTTCGCAGCCGGAGCAATTATGAGGCCGGCGCGCTGATCGAAATCGCGGTGCCGTTCACGGCGGGAACAGCGAACGTCTTCATACCCGCGGTCATCGTCCACTCGCGGCGGCTGCCTTCCGCGGGATTGCATCGCCACGGCGCGAAATACCTGCACAAGGATTAGGACTGAAGGGAGAAGGCCCGTGAGAATTTACACGGGCGATGCGGCGAGGATTATTGTGCGACGACGGAATCGCGCTCCGGACGGCGGCGCAGGTTGTAATGCATGGAGATATTCAGGAAGACGCGGCCAGCGGGCGTCTCGAAATAAATGGCCATGGCTTCCGTTTCCGCTGAGCCGCGAATCGCTTCCTCGCTGGTGTGAACCTCCGGAGGATGAACTTTGAACTGGCAGCCGGAGTCGTTCAGCGCAGTTACCGCATTTCCGACCACCATGTTGGCGAGTTCACAGACTGTTTCGCGGACGACCTGCTCCGAATCTTCCATTTCGCCGCCAGCAAGCGCGCGCGCGACGCGCATGGCGGTAGGGGAATCCATGTCGAGAATGACGCGGCCCTCGATTTCGCCGCGAATCGCAATCAGCGCAGCGACGCCCTTTCGACGATAGCCCTGCTCTTCCATGCTCAAATCCGCGACCGTGGTGGGGCCGTTGAGCGATTGCGCAAGCACCGCGTCGGCGGCGCTGATGAACGGCTGAATGAGCTGCATTTTCACGAGCGCACTCCTCCCGCGCCAGCCGGAGCAGGCACGCCAGCGTCGTCGTTGAGAACGTACCGGATAATTTCGTAGAGCACGTCGGGCTTCACAGGCTTCTGCACAAAATGCCTGGCGCCCTTCTGCAAAGCAGCGAGGATGTTGTCCTGGTAGCCGACCGAAGAGACCATGACAATGCGAGCGTCGGGGTATTGACGCACGATGCGCTCGACCGCTTCGATGCCCTCCATTTGAGGCATGGTGATGTCCATCAGGACGATGTCCGGATTCGTGCGGCCATATTCCGTGATGGCCGTGCAGCCGTCACCGGCTTCTCCGGCAACCTCGCCGCCAAATTCCTCGATCATCTTCGCGAGGCTCTTGCGCGCGAAGACGGAATCGTCCACGACGAGATAGCGGACTGGACTTGAGTCGTGCTTTCGCGTTAGCGGAGTAAATGATTTCATGGCGTTCTCCTCAAATTGAGTCCCGGCGCTTTGTGAGATCTCTTGGCGCCCCTGCACTGACTGATTGCACTGTCTCTGCGGCTTCTTCACACTGGGAATGAAGAATGGCCGGCAAAGCCTCGAGGCCCACCACTCGCATGATGTGCCCGCGTTCAATCGCGCTGCGCGGCATGCTGTCCACAACGCACGAGCCAGAATCCTGCGCGAGAGTCAAGCCTCCGCAAGCTCTGACGGCACCGATGGCGTCGGCTCCGTCGTCGCCCATGCCGGTCATGAGCACGGCGATTGCTTGCGGGCCAAGTTCCTTCGCGATGGAACGGAACAGAACTTCCGCGGATGGACGATGGCCATTCACCCGCGGAGCGTCGGAGAGCACCGCGATCGGGCCATGCGGAGTATTGCGCAGGAGCAGGTGACGGTCGCCGGGACAGATGAGCACCTGGCCCGCGA
Source organism: Candidatus Acidiferrales bacterium (assembly GCA_035934545.1). Taxonomy (GTDB): domain Bacteria; phylum Acidobacteriota; class Terriglobia; order Acidiferrales; family UBA7541; genus DAHUXN01. Next base: position 51,060 of record DASYXV010000039.1, on the reverse strand, counting down.
GAAGCGGATCGCCAGAGCGCGCTTCGCGAATATTGAGCAATGAATTTTCATCGAGGCGCTTCGCCAGCATGTCCGTGAACCCTTGCGGCATGTGCTGGACAACGAGGAAACAGCCGGCGAAATCGGACGGAAACCGCGAAAACAGGTGATGGAGCGCGTTCGGGCCGCCCGTTGAGACTCCAACCGCGACGACGCGCGTTGGCGGGCGATGCCGACGTTCTTTTTCCGCGGGAGTTTTGATTCTCGAAGAGGAGACATCCACCAACATTTTGGGGAAGCCGGCGCGCGCTGCGACCTTTATTTTCATGGACAGCTCGTTCGCGATTTCTTCCAGATGGCCTGAGGCGGCATCTCTCGGCTTGGTGACGAAATCAAAAGCGCCCAGCGACAGCGCCTTGAGCGTCGCGCGAGCGCCTTCGCGTGAGTGCGCGCTGAATACGATCACCGGCAGGCGATGGCGCCGAGTGATCTCTCGCATCATTTCGATTCCATCCATGCGCGGCATCTCTAAATCGAGTGTCACAACCTGCGGCTTCAGCTCCTCGATTTTTTTCAAACCGAATGAACCATCCATCGCCGTGGCAACGACCTTGATCGAGCCGTCGGCCTCGAGAACTTTGGGGATGAGTTTGCGCATGAGCGCCGAATCATCCACGACCAGCACGCGGATGGGGCCGCTCATGCGATCGCCCCCAAAGCAGGATTGCGCGCCAAACTCGATGAGATCGCAGCGATATTCAAGATGAGGACAACCGTGCCGTCGCCGAGGATCGAAGCGCCAGTCACAAGATCGGAAGCGGCGAAGCGATCGTCGAGCGCCTTGATGACCAGCTCTTCCTCTCCGATGAGGCTGTCCACGACCAGGCCAAATTGTCTATCGTTCATTCCGATGACAATGACAAATGTCTTCTTGGACTGCGACTTCACGACGTGCGTGTCGAGGCCCTCCAGGTGGACGAGCGTAAGCAACTGTTCGCGGAGGCGGATGACATCGTAATTGTCCACGCGATGAATTTCGGCATCGGTGATGCGCGCGATTTCGACGACATTCGCGAGCGGAACCGCATAGAGGCGCTGCGCAACGCGAAAGAGGAGCGCCTGGACGCTGGCCAGAGTCAACGGCACGATCAGGCGGATCTTCGCGCCCACTCCGGCTTTGCTTTCAACGTCGACGGAGCCCTTCAAGCGCTTGAGCGCGCTGGCGACTACATCCATACCGATACCGCGCCCCGAGATTTGCGTCACGGAGTCAGCGGTGGTCAAGCCGGGCTCGAAGATGAGGCGCGCGGAATCAGCCTCTGAAAGTTTCGCGGCATCGGCAGAAGAAATGATGCCGCGCTCAATGGCCCGCTGAATCAGCTTTTCGCGATCGATTCCGCAGCCGTCGTCGGAAACCTCGATCACGACTTGGTTGCCCTGATAGTAGGAGTCCAGACGGATCGTCCCTTCGCGGGACTTTCCGCGTTCGAGGCGCGCGGCGGCCGATTCGATGCCGTGGTCCACAGAATTGCGCACCAGATGCGCAAGAGGCTCGGCGAGCGCGTCGAGGATGCTCTTGTCGAGGCCAGTATTTTCGCCCGAGATTTGCAGCGCGACTTCCTTATTGCATTGTTTCGAGATGTCACGGACGATACGCGGGAAGCGGCGGAACAATTGCTCGACGGGCACCATGCGGATGTTCATTACGGAGCGCTGCAGCTCGTCGAGCACACGCGATTGGAAACTGAGCGCGTCGGCGAAGCGGCTGCGCAGAGGATCCCTGGGAAAACGGCGATCGAATTCGTGAATCGTGCGGTGAAGCATGGACTTGCCGATAATCAATTCGCCGACCAGGTTGAGCACCGCGTCAATGCGAGTGGAATCAACGCGCAATGTGTTTTCCGCCGCAGCGAGCGTCGCCGAGACTCGGGCGGTGCGGCGGCCAGCATCGTCTTCCGTGGGAGGGGCCGACTCAACTAGCGACTCGGAATCCTCTGGGTGGATTTCTTGCGGCTTGAATTCTGGCACAGGGGCGCTCGGGAGTTGAACCGACGCGCTCTTTCGAGGGGATCTGGCCTCTTCCAGGATCAATTCGGAGACGACAGAGGGGATCCTGCACTTGGCGGCGATTGCTTCTTTCGTTTCCCTGGTGGCAAGCGCGGCTTCAATTTGCTCCGTGTTCTTCGCCGCCGCGGCGGTGGCCGGGCGAAGAGCCAAGATGGCGCCAGAATTGTTCAGCATTTTTCGCACGAGCTCGAATCCCGCAGAACGCATGCCGCTTGCCGGGTCGAGGCGCAGAGCAATGTTGAAGACATTGTCTCCCGCTTTCACACGTTTCACGATTTTGCCACGCTGCGTTTTGTTCCAGCTGAATTTCGGAAGAAAGGCACGCGGCGGAGTGGCCTCCGGTTTTTCCAGGGGAAGCTGGCGCGAGATCCGTCTGATTTGCTCGCGTAACTCGCTGCCAGAAGGCGGGGGAAGACCTTTATGATATGCGGCAAGCATAGCTTGAAACGTATCGGCGGCAGTGAATATCAGCTCGGGAAGGGAATTGCTTGTGGTGAGCTGGGCCTGCGGGGCGAGCGCGTCTTCCATCTGGTGCGCGAGCTTGCTCAGCTCACTGAATCCGCACGCGGCAGAATCTCCCTTGAGGGTATGCACGATGCGGCGAACACGGCGGACAATTTCCGCGTCGCCACGGCGAGCCTCGAGCTCGAGCCCGACTTCATTGAGGCTCTGCAATAGCTCCGCCGCGCTCTCGAAGAAGAGCTCACGCAGCTCGGCTGTGCGATCTTCAGAGAACAAATTCATGCCGTGACCTCGATGCGCTTGTAAGCTGTTCCGTTATTCTCGTGAATCATTTTGAATTGCGTTGTGAGGCCGAAGAGGCTCTCCGCGTGGCCGACGAGCAGGAAACCTTCGGGATTCAAACAGCGATAAAACTTTTCAATCAGGCGTTTTTGTTCCGCTTCGTCGAAATAGATCATGACGTTGCGGCAAAAGATGACGTCGTTGCGTTGCGGCAAGAATTCAGCCTTGAGATTGTGAAAGTCGAACTGGACCAGGTTCTTCAGGGCGGGTTTGACGACGTACTTGTCGCCTACCTTGTCGAAGTAACGCAAGCGGCAGGTATAGTCCACAGCCTCCATCTGATTATCCGTGTATGTGCCCTGCTCACCCTGGAGCAACGCGGAATAACTAATGTCGGAGGCAAGAATTTCGACTTTCCAGGGCGGCGGGACGAGAGGCTTCGGCGAGGGCATTTCAAAAGGCAGGGGATTGCGCAAGTAGTAGTAAGCCAGCGCATCACACACTTGAATGGCGATCGTGTAGGGTTCCTGCCCCGTCGAGCAGCCGGCGCTCCAGAAGCGAAGCGACCAATCGCGACGTTCCTGTTTTCTGTGCAACAAATTTTCCAGGACCGACTTGGAGAACAATTCGAGCTGGGGGAGGTTGCGAAAAAAACTCGTCTCATTGATGGTGAGATTTTCGACGAGCGCGGCTAGTTCTTTTTTGCCCTCGTGACTGGTGAGAAGCCTGTAGTAACTGTAAAAGGAGTCGAGGCTGCACGCTTTGAGGCGGCGCTGCAGGCGATCGCAGAGGAAATGGATGCGGTGCTCGTCGAAGCACATGCCGCATTCCTGATAGACAAGCGTCTGCAGGAGCTTGAGCTCCGGGTCGGTGATCTGAACGGGAACCGTGAGTGTGGCCATAAATTCCTGTCTGAGACGCTCCTGCGCAGTTTGGAAACGCTGGTGGATTCTAAACGGCCGCCGAAACAACCAATTGGTCCAGATTACGCAATTCGCCGCTCTTGAGAATCTTGCCGAGCTCGAGAAGAATGATCAGCCGGTCTTTCAGTTTGCCGACGCCGGTTACGTAATCCATCTCACCATTGGGAAAGACAGCACTCGGAGGCTCAATGTCCGACGGAGAGATCTTCAGGACTTCCGAGGCAGAATTCACGACGAGGCCGATCGTGCGATTCTCAACCTCGACGACAACGACGCGAGTCTTCTTGGTGAACTCAAGATTCGGATCACCAAACCGCTTTCGGAGGTCGATGACGGAAATGATTTTTCCGCGAAGATTGATCACACCTTCGACGTAATTTGGCGCGTTCGGAACGGCAGTGATTTCCGGGACACGCACGATTTCGCGAACCAAGGCGATGGGAATCCCGAACGTCTCCCGGCCAATCCGCAATCCGACGATTTGAATTTCTTTTGCCATGATGGAGCTCGAATCGGCTCAGGTGCGGACCAATTCCGAGTATTCGCTATCGGCCTGCGCATTACGGCCCCGATAGTCGCGGCGCGGAGCCTGGGCGCGGCGCTTCGCATGGGCATCGTGCTCCGTGTTGAAACGATCCATGCTTTCGAGAAGAGCACGGGAAAGTTTGGACATCTGCTCGGCGGCAGCCGCAAGTTCCGATGCGCTGGACGTGGACTGCTGCACCATTTCGCGCATTTTTTCCATCGCGCGGACGACTCCCTGCGCACCGGAGGACTGTTCTTCAACGGAAGAATTGATTTCCTGCGTGATCTCGGTGAGACGTGAAGTCGCCTTCGCGATCTGCGACGAGCCGTTCGATTGCTCGTTGGTCGCCGCGCCAATTTCCTGGGCGAACTTATAGACCTCGGTGACGACGTTGGAAATTTTTCCAAAGGCTTTGTTCAGATCGAGGCCGAGCACGAGGCCGTCCTGGACCATTGCGGTGCTCTTGGCCATGTTGTCGACGGCTTCGCGCGCCTCTTTCTGGATTCCCTGGATCAGCTCCGCGATTTCCTTGGTGGATTGCGTGGACTTTTCGGCCAGTTTTCGAACTTCATCAGCGACGACGGCGAATCCCAGGCCATGTTCACCAGCGCGCGCCGCTTCAATAGCGGCGTTCAGGGCGAGTAGATTGGTCTGTTCGGAAAGATCGTCGATGACTTCGATAATCTTCCCAATGTTGTCGGCGCGCTCGCCGAGGGATCCAATAATGTCGGAGGACGACTGAATGGACGCGCTCGTGCGGTTCAATCCATCCGTCGTCTTTTCCATCGTGGTGATACCCGTTTCGACTTCGACGCGCGAGCGATGGCAGATATCGAGCAAGATTTTCGCCGTTTCCGCGACGCGCTGAATGGAAGCGACCATTTGTTCGATCGATGCGGACGTTTCGGCGACGCTCGACGCCTGCACCTGAGTATTCTTCACCACGCTCTGCACGTTGATGCTCATTTCATGCATCGTACTGGTGACTTCATCAATCGCAGCGGCGGCTTGCACGCTGACTTTGGCGGACTCTTCCGATGCGGCGGCCATCTGGTTGGCACCGGCAGAAACTTGCGAAGCGCTGTCGCGGACCTGGCGGACAATTTCACGCAAGCCCTGCGCCATACGGGAAAAAGCGGTAGAGAGCGTGTCGCGCTTGGAGAGCGGTTCCACTTCGACGGCCAATTCGCCCTCGGCAACGGCAGCGGAGATGCCGGCCATGCGCTTCAAGTGAGAGACCATGGAGCGGAAATTATCGGCGAGCCTTCCGATTTCATCATCGCGGTGAATGTCAATGTCCTGGTCCAGATCGCCCGCAATGCCGATTTGGTGGGCGACCTCAATGAGGTGGCTGAGCGGCTGATTGATAGATTTCGCCGTGAAATAAGAGATCCCGATGCCCAGAAGGATTGCCAGAACCATTCCCAGCGAGCTGCCGATTGTGGTGATTGAGCTCGCCCGCGCCGCAGAATCATTGGCGTCCTGCAGCGATTTCGAAATTTCGGTATTGGCATCCGCAAGAATGGACATTTGCTTCCCGACCCAGGATCCGGCATTTTTCTCGAGGTAGAAAACCTGCAAATCGGATACTGTTACATCACCAGCATCCACTTGATGACGTTTGTCGATCAGCGACTTCGCAAAGTTTTGATTCCAGTCGCTCTCGATTTGTCCGACCTGAAGCAGAGCGCTCCGAAGCGTTTCATCCTTGGACTTCATTCTGGAACTCTGAATGAGATCATCCAAGTCCGTCATGTCCTTCGTTGTCTGGGATTCGATTCGCGGATCGCCACTGAGCAGATAATTGCGGAGGTCTAACCGCGTTTGCATCATCTGGTAGCGGACATTCTCTATGGTCTGCACACTCACCAGAGTCTCAGCGGCTTTATTGCGCACGGTGTGCTCGCGCATGAGCGCTGAAAAGTTGACAATGAAGAGGAGCACAAGGATGGCAAGAATCGATCCGAATCCGAGGTACAACCTTCTGCCAATCGTCATGAACGAACTCCTCCACATTCCATTCGACATTCCACAGAAACTGTGCTGCCAGCCATGCTCTGCCCTACAGCAGGCATTTCACTGATCCTTATCACTATCGCTGGTCCTTGAAGTCAAATTCGATGATTTCTGTCGTCTCTTTTGGCCCCGATTCGAATTTCCAGAACTTCAAGGCCTGGGATGCCGCCTGGATCAGCAATGGACTGCCACCCACAGCACGGGTGCTCTTTACACGGCCGTCGGGTTCAACCGTGGCTTCCAGTTTCACTTTCCCGGTGATATTCATTTGCTTCGCCAAGGCCGGGAAATCCGGCACGACGCGGTGGCTGATCTTTCTCTTGGGAGCCGAATCTGCATCCTGGCTATTGGCAATCGAGGGAAGCATCAAGATTCCTGCGAATAATGCCAGTACCCCCACTAATTGCATGCCTTTTATGAGCGTCTTCACGGAAGTATCTCCTTATAAAGACCTAGGAGTCCCAGTTGACAAAATGCACGGCTATGCCCAGTCCTAAGTTCCAGGCGCTTGACCTGTTGCGAGATGAGACAAGATAGAGGTAAGAATTGTGTTTACATATATTTAAGAGACAAAGTTGGGTACAACGGCAGGAATGAGAAGCTGGCTATGTGTCTCAATATTTCTGCAATCAATGCTAGGTGTCTCAAGTTGAGAGGCCAGAGCAGGCGGCGACATGCCCCTTAGAGCACCGACTCGCATCACACGGCTTGACGCAAAATGAGACACGGAAGTAGGGTAACGACTAGGGTCAAATTGAGTTTTTGGGCGCGCAGGCCCCAACCTCCATGCGTTCACGTTCGCGAGCGAGAGCCCTCTCCTCCCGTCGTGAAGGCGGCATCGAACGCCTTCTCGCGGATTTGTTTGCCTCAGCACTAAAGCATCCGGCTTCCACACTGCTACGACTGACTTGCCGTGAAGCGCTCACAGTACTGCCCTGCGACAGCGCGGATTACTGGGAGTTAGAGGGCTCAGTGGAACTCGTCCTCCGCCATCATGAGGGACGGCCTGTGCCTCGCGGCCAAATACGGCGTTTAAAAATAAACGAGAGTCCGATTTTTTCGCATTCACTCAGAGCCTCCCAAGCGATCGTTGGGGGGATGAAAGAACTGAAGGCGTTCTTTAACGGCGGCAAGATTCGCTCGGGAACTTGTTTGCTGGTCGCAGTTCGGCCAAGAAACGCTTCCAAAGGAATCCTGGCATTCACACTGAATGAAAAGGGCGCTGCGTTCACTCCCCGGAGTATGACGCAGGCGGAGACGATTGCCGCGGGATTGGCAGTCGTGCTGAGCCTGGATTCGCAAGCGCCAGAAGCGGATCCGGAGGAACGTGACGCGCGGAATGCGATGAGCGTTGCGGCAGACCTAAAGCCCTCCCTTCTGCTTCCCGAATTTGTCAGAGACTTTACGGCGCGCGCGGCCACGATGCTCGGCGCACGCATGGCATTTCTGGCTCTCTGCAGGGGACCGCGGGTGGAAACGATCTTTGCTCAGGATTTCGATGCACCTGCAATCCCCTCAGTACGCTCGGAGCTGGACGTCGCCATGACGAAAATAGCGAACGAGCGCCTCGATGGGATTCTTACAGGGTACGCGACAGAGCTGTTCGGGACGGCGCTTGCCCGCGCGCTGAATTGGACTCATCTCTGCCTCATACGCTTAGCTGGACGCGAAGGCAATCTGCTTGGAGCGCTTTGTCTGGTTGATCGAGATCCGCGCGTCACAGAAGCGGACCGGAATCTCATTCATGCAATCGCCGGACATGCTTCGGTGGCACTGGAGAACTCGCGGCTGTTTTCCCGGATCGAGCAGTCGAAGCGACAATGGGTGGAGGACTTCGACGCCATCCATGACCTGATCGTCGTGCATGATCCGGCAAATCGAATTCTGCGCATCAATCGTTCGCTCGCTCAAATTCTGGGTTCACAGCCATCCGAAATTGTCGGCGCCAACATGAGCGTTGTAAGGATTCTTGCCAAGGGCGGAGCGGGCATGGGATGCCCATTTTGCAGCGACACGGAGATGGTCGCAGAAGGTTCCGTGCTGGAAGCGGGCGCACGCGCATATCTCGTTTCCACTTCGCGGATTGGCACGGGCGCTGACGAAGGCTCTCGAACCATTCATGTCCTCAAGGACATCACCGAACAGCGGAGTAATCAAGCGCAGCTCAAACGAGAGCGCGACTTCAATACGAACATTCTGAATCATACGCAGAACATGATTCTCGTCCTCGACACAGCAGGGCTGATCAGTTACGCCAACCACAGGTGTTATGAGGCCGGGTTCCGGGAGAAGGACCTTCTCGGGCGACAGCTTACGCAGTTTGTGCCGCGGGAACGGCGGTCAGTTCTGGGCAACGCTTTTCAGAGCGCCCTTCAGGGCTCGGCCGCTGAGAACCTCGAGCTTCCCTTCGTCAGCGGCAACCGGAGCACCGGCCAGTTTTCAATCACGATGAGTCCGATGCGAGACGAGACCGGAGAAGTGAACAGCGTGGTGGTGGTAATGACCGACATAACAGACGCAAGGGTGTTGCAAGCACAGTTGCGCCATAGCGAAAAAATGGCAGCGCTGGGCCAGCTCGTCTCAGGAGTGGCGCACGAAATCAATAATCCGCTTGCGTCAATCATCGGGTATTCGGACCTGCTGCTGGAAAATTCCAGCGTGCCAGAGGACGCGAAAGAAGAACTGAATATCGTCTTGCGAGAAGCGGAACGAACGAAAGAGATCGTGCACAATCTGCTGCGTTTCGCGCGCCAAATGCCTTCGCGACGCGAGCGGCTCGACGCTCAGGCTATTCTGCGCCAGGTGGTGCAGCTTCGCGCATACGGCGCGGCGAAAGAGGGCGTGGAGGTCGTGGAAAGCCCAAACAGGCGCGTATCGCAAATTTTCGGGGACGCGGACCAACTCCAGCAAGTGTTTCTTAACATTCTGAACAATGCCTATGACGCCGTGCGCGAGCAAAGCCGCGCCGGACGAATCGAGATTTCCGCAGCGGATCGCGATGGATTCGTGGAGATCGCAATCCGGGACAACGGGACGGGAGTTTCGGATACCGAACGCATTTTCGAACCGTTCTATACGACAAAGGAAGTGGGCAAGGGGACGGGACTTGGCCTTAGCATTTGTTACGGAATTGTGCGGGAGCATGGCGGCGAAATATCCTGCGCTAACAATACAGACGGCCCGGGTTGCACTGTTTTTGTGAGGCTTCCTGTCGCAAGCGAAGCTATGAGCGCTTCGGTCGCGAGAGGCGATGAAACCAATTCCGCGTTGCATAGCCGATGAATCGGAAACCCTGAAGGGGGAGAATGACTAACGACCTTCGCATGCGATTCCTGGTGGTGGATGACGAGCCATCGATCCGAAAACTCTGTGTCACCATCGGGGAGAAGCTTGGCTTCTCTTGTTCGGAGGCAGAGAGCGCAGAGGCGGCACTCGGACTGTTCGAAGCGCAAACGCCAGATATCGTGATCGCAGACTTGAAATTGCCGCAGATGGATGGCGTCGAGTTCTTGCGCCGCGCGAAGCAGCTCCTTCCGGGCGCGGAGATCGCCATCATGACGGGCCACGGCAGCGTCGAATCCGCGGTAGGCGCGATGAAGCTCGGCGCGTATGACTACATCGAAAAGCCGTTTCGCGTCGAAAAACTGCGCCAGCTCCTCCAGAGGATGGCCGAGAAGGTGAGACTGGTCACGGAGAACCAGTTTCTTCGCGAACGGATGGAGACAGAAGCGCGCCTGGATGGGATCGTGGGCACGTCGGCAAAGGTTCAGGACGTGATGCGCATGATCGCCAGGTTGAAAGATTCGCGGACACCGGTCCTCATCGTAGGTGAAAGCGGCACAGGCAAGGAGCTCGTCGCGCGGGCCATCCACTTCCGCGGACCGCTGGCGCACACTCCGTTCGTAGCAGTGGATTGCGGAGCGCTGGTTCCCACGCTGATGGAAAGCGAGCTCTTCGGGCATGAAAAAGGCGCATTTACGGGCGCGATTAAATCGAAACACGGACTCTTTCACGCAGCAAATGAGGGGACGATCTTCCTCGATGAGATTGGCGAGCTGCCTCTCGAGATGCAGGCCAAGTTGCTGCGGGTCCTGCAGGAAAAAGAAGTGCGGCCTGTAGGCAGCAACGAAAAAATCGCCGTTGATGTCCGCGTGGTTGCCGCGACGAATCGCGATCTCGAGGCCGCGTACAAAACGGGAGCATTCCGCAAAGACCTCTTTTTCCGCTTGAATGTTGTGACCGTTCACATGCCCGCGTTGCGCGAGCGCCGCTCTGATATTCCCGCGCTTGTTCATTGCTTTCTGGATCGCCATGCACCGAGCGAGAACGTTCAAGTGAGCGCGGGGGCGATGAGAGCGTTACTGCAATATGACTGGCCCGGCAACGTTCGAGAACTCGAAAACTCGATCGCCCGGGCGCTTGCGCTGGGGGACCGGAAGATCATTGACGTTAAGGACTTGCCTCCTGCGATCCTGGATGGGCAGGAACACGGCGCTGCTTCAAGCGGCTTAGGCGGACTTGCATCCACGGCGCTGGCCGACATGGAGAAGCTGACTATACTCCGTGTTTTCGAACAGGCCGGGGGCGACAAAATGTTGGCGGGCAGGATGCTTGGCATCAGCCGCGCAACACTGTACCGGAAGCTCAAGCGTTATCAGATACCATTGCGCGCGTCGCACAAGACTCCCGCGGCGGACGCGGTCCCCCAATAATCGTTCGTTACGCCAGTTTCATGGCTTTCGACATGGCGACGCGGCCAGTGAGACAGTTTTCGTTGCAAATTGAGACCATTTTCAGCTGGCGAACCAGGCGAAAAAATGCACGTAGTTTAGATTCAGCAGCTTAGATTGAACTCTATGTAAGCGGGTTTGGTTCCTCTCGTGCTGTTCAGTTATCGGCATAATTCCCGGGGCATAGTGTGTTCCGTCGCCTTAGGCAGTCTGAGTGTAGAAGTATGACAGCCGGCTAGAGAAGGGGAGTCCGTGGAATACGAAATCGGTTGGACCGAATTCCAATCCTCGAGAAGCATGAGAGATGGGATCACTCGATGAGCAGCCTCAAGGAAAAACCTCCAACGCAGGATAAACCGGGGATCTCGACCAAGGAGCAAGCAGCTCTCTGGGCCGAGGCGCGACTCGTCTATCCGCTCTATTTTTTCCTGGCCACTCATTTCAAGCTGGAGACCCCGCTTACGAGCCAAGCGGAGCTTCCGGTTGCATGTCCCACGGCAGACGTTTTCAATTGCGTTATGCGCTGGCTGGATTCGATAGACACCAAGATACGGGCAAACCAGCTTCGGCAACTGCTCCATTCGGTGAAAGACATCCAGCCGGAGAATTTACGCGCCGTGATCTTGCGCCTGCTGCACCGCCCCGTGAAGACCAGCACGGATCGCGACAACATTGACCTGCTCCTTGCCACATACTTTGCTCTCTGCGCGCCCGAGGATCTCTACGCCTGCGAAGCGACGCTTGCGGACGTTGCTCACGTCCTGAGCGGTGTGCTTCCTGACGCGGACGGGACTCCGCTCGAATGGTGCGCCTCGCTCGATCAAATTCTGGAGACTACAAAACCGTGCCGGGGACTGCGCGACCTGTTCGCGGGGAAATTACTCGAAAAAGGCCGTGAGCTGAAGGATTCGGCCGGCTTCATGTTTTACGATCCCGCAGCTCTTGTCGCTTTCACGCGCTTTAATTTTCTGCTACGCCGCGCATTCTTTCGTTTACTCCACGCGGACCTGCGGGCCATACGCGAGGGACTGAGTGAACTGGAGCGCCGCGGCATTTCGACAGTGGATTGCCGCGGCGCTGGACTCACTGCTCAAGAACCTGTCGGGCACCTGCGAGAAATTTCCCTTTCCTGGCGCCAGCCGATCCGTTCCGATTATGCAGCGGAATCAGCAAATCAGACGTTCGAGCAGCTGCTGTCCATACGCGCCGCAGTCGAGCGCGCGCTGGGCATCACGTCCGCAGAAAATCATATTCCTGCCACCGATGTGAAGCTTGCGGGAAAGACTGCCAAGCCCGCGCCCGCACCACCTCGCGAGGATTCAACGCGGAGCGCGGAGGAGCGCGCCATTACAACACATTCCCCGGAAAGAGCGCCGGCGCCGGCGCGAGAAAATCAAGCCAGTGCGATTCCAAAGACTGCGAAGCCGGCGCCAACTGTACCCGCGATCAAGCAGGCGCCGCCGGCTGGCGCACAATCGAGGGCTGCTGCGCAAGCAGGCGCCGCGGAAGCGAGAAAGATTTCAGTTCCAGTGAAACCGAAGGCCGCGGATTCCGGGGCCCAGAAAGGCGCGCACGAAAGTCATCCTGCAGAGAACAGCGACGCGCTCTCCGTCGAGTTCGAACAGTGCCTTGAGAACATTTGGGAGCAATTGATCGAAGCGCCTCCTGCACGCGGGCGCTCCATGGGGACAGTGAATCTGGAAGGCGCGCGAATCCTGCTGTCGGCCTGGGAGGTGAATGCTTTCATCAGCGATGGAGGCCAGCTCTCAGCCGATCTTCGCCGAGCTGTTACAGCGCGAGCCATGGTCGTCGTGACTCGCGAAGAACAGAAGCGCTCGGGAGACACAACGAAACTTGCCGCAGCTATATCCCAGGGCCGCCGGGAAATGACCTACCTTCAGGAACGAGTGGAAGAGGCGCAGCGCGCAAAAAATACAGAAGCAGCCGTCAACCTCGGGATCACCGCGCGCCGATTGCTTTCCGCAATGGAAGAAGCGCAAGCAGGGTAGGCAGTTCGAATCGGATAGCGCACAGTTGCAGCCGCAGATTCGGGTCGAGACCAGCATTCGCCGGGGAGATGCTGCTGTACGCTAAGTTGCGTGACGAAAAATGTCGGGGAAAAAGCGGCGAGGCATAACTTTTGAGCTTACATTAAAATTATAACATGGTTGTCAAGAGAGAAGGTAAGTCTTTTGGAATCAAGGCAGAATCATCCAAGGTAAAAAGTGTCACACCCCTGAAAATCAGCGCCCAATTCTGACAGGTCAGCCATGACCAGCGCTCCCACAGACTTATATCGTCGAATAGAAAAATGAATAGTAACGCTACAGAGGGTTTCATGCGGTCGAGGGGTGGGAGAGCAAGTGAGAATACGTCTCAGTGTGAGACGTCAAGGGTTGGCAGTTGAGAATCGTTAACGACGGCCTTTATCACATCGCGACGCAAGTCTCAAGTAATCAATGGCTTAGAGGCATGGAAATCGCCTGGCTTGCAGGAGCCGATTGGCTCCGTCCGTGCAAACATCCTTTTGGCATCTTGCGTGGAGGTTTGTGTGTTGAAGAAGGTTCTTGTTGTAGACGACTCGATGGCCGCGGTCAGGATGATGCAAGGAATCCTGGAGCAGGGAGGGTACCTTTCCGTCGGGTTAAGTGATCCGCTGAAGTTGGAAGAAACGATTTCGACCGAACGCCCGACGGTGATCCTGCTGGATGTGGTCATGCCAACGAGAAATGGTTTTCAAATCTGCCGCGAATTGAAGGGCAACACGTCTTACGGAAACATCCCGGTGATTCTGGTCAGTTCGAGGACATCCACAAGCGACAAATTCTGGGGACAACAGCAGGGAGCGGATGCGTATGTTGTCAAACCGTTCACGCCAGAAGAGCTTCTGGACGTCGTGAGGAAATTCGCCTGATGCCTGAAGCGCCCAGATACGATGACGCGCCGGAGAATTCGGAGACTCCTATTTCCAGTTCGCAATTGAGTGAGCCTTCCGAGCTGCAAGCTGTTCCCGAGGGTTTGGATCCGCTCGATAACGATGACCGCGCAGAGAAAAACTCGCCAGAGAGCCAGTATTGCGTCTTCCGCGCCGGCCGCGAGAGATTTTGCCTTGCAGTCCTTGCCGTCGAAGAAGTGGTGGACTGGCCGCAGGTGACGCGCATTCCGCTGTGCCCTCCTTTCTTGATGGGGGTGTTCAATCTGCGTGGCTCGATTGTTCCGCTTGTGGACATCGCTTTCACGGAAGGCCGCCGAGCGGGCCTGCTACCACGACAGGTAGTTGTCGCATTACTGCACGATGATGCTCACGGCGCGAATTTGCGCGTGGGGATAGCCGCCGATGAAGTCATCGGCACATATACGGCGGCAGACGATGCACTGCTCGACCAGATGCCGAATGAAGTTCCGCATTGCCGAGGCATGCTGCGTCATGATGATCGTTTAGCCCTGGTTCTGGACTTGCCGAAGATGATCAGCGTCTTTCCGGTGCCCGTCATATGAGTTCGGCCAAGCAGTGGGGGAGAGAATCGGACATGCGGTGCGCCGCAGTTGACAGTTTCGAAATCTGGAGGATGTCATGAAAGCTCGTTTGAGTTCGACGATTTGGGCGTTAATCCTGTGGGACGTGATTGCGCTCGGTGCGGTACTCGTGCTGGCGTTTCACGCCGGAGCGGCGGCAGGGGAGCAATCCCTGAGCAATTTCTCGTCGCTTCCGAGTGGTTCCTCGGGAAGTTTGCTCACGGCGGGAGCGTTGGTCGCGTTCACATTTCTGCTCCACGCCTTTCTCCTTTCAAAGCGCGTGCTGACCCCCCTGGCGGAACTGTCCAACTTCTCCGAGCGCATCGCCGCCGGGGATTCGCGCGCGAAGGCCGAGGTTTCTTCGAGCGATGAATTCGGATTCATCGCGGAAAATCTGAATCGCGGCGCAGGAAGACTCTCGCGCCCGGGAGTCAGCCAGGAAGCGTCGGAGTCACTGCAACGAAGCATCACCGACCTTCTGAACCTGATCAACCAGGTCGCGCGCGGCGATTTGACCATTCGAGGAAAAGTGACCACCGATGCGCTCGGCAACGTGGTGGACTCGGTCAACTTCATGCTCGACAACTTCAGCACGTTCATCGAACGCGTCCGCAAAGCAGCCATTGACGTCAGCACCAGCGCCAGCCAGATTCTCATCTCCGCAGACGAGATGACTGCAGGCGCAACGCAGCAGGACCAGGAAATTACCAATACATCTTCGGCAGTGGAGGAGCTTACCGTTTCGATGAAGCAAGTATCCAACAACGCCGAAGCCAGCGCCGAAGCCGCGCGGCGCGCTCTTGACGCCGCCGAGCAAGGGAACCGATCCGTGCGCGACACGCTGGAAGGGATGCAGCGCATCCGCGCGTCGGTGCAGGCCACGGCGAAGAAAATCAAGTCGCTTGGCGATCGGTCGCTGGAAATCTCCGAAATCATCAACGTGATCAACGACATCACCGAACAGACGAACTTGCTCGCGCTCAACGCGGCCATCGAGGCCGCACGCGCCGGCGAAGCCGGGCGCGGTTTCGCAGTCGTCGCTGACGAGGTCCGCAAACTAGCCGAACACTCGCGCAGCGCCACGAAGGACATTGCGGCGCTCATCAAGGCGATTCAGGCGGAGACAAACGAAGCAGTGGTCGTGATGGAGGAAGGTACTAAGGAAGTGGAAGTCGGCGCCGGTCTTGCCGACCAGGCCGGAAAGGCGCTCGAAGCGATATCGAGCGTGGTCCGCCAGTCCGCCGAGCTCGTGCAGGAAATTTCCCTCGCGTCGAAACAGCAGGTGCGGGGAACGGAAGGCGTGGCGAACGCGATGCAGATCATCTCTGGGATCACCAGACAGACTTCACAGGGCTCCCGCCAAACCGTTTCCACCGTCGGAAACATGGTGAAGCTCTCCGAACAGCTCAACGAAGCGCTTGCACAATTCCGCTCCTTGCAGAGAAACGGGTCGGCCGCAGCAGTGGAAGACTCTCGGCCAGAGCCAGTGACGGCGGGTTCGCGACGCTGAAGCCGATCCGTTCGATGATTTACAAAGGGTCAGCTGCGCGGAATCGAACTCGATCACTCGCTGGGGCAAAGCGGACATGAAAGAAAAAGGAAACGCGGCTATCACGGCATACGAGCTCGACGAGATTCGGACGTTCATCGAGCACCGTTCCGGCATTCTGTTCGATACCTCACGTGAGCGATTCTTCTCCACGCACGTCCGCGAATTCATGGCTGCGAAGCATTTGGTTCACGGCATGGATCTGATTCGGAGAATCCGGTCATCGAACGTGGAATACGACGCTTTGCTCGAACGGTTGTTGACGCAGGAGACATCCTTCTTCCGTTATCCAGCGGTCTATGAAGCCCTGCAGAAGAAAGTGCTGCCGGAGCTGCATATGAAAAAATTCTGGGAGAATCCGCGCACGCTCCGAATCTGGAGCGCCGGGTGCGCAACAGGAGAAGAGCCGTATTCGCTCGCCATCACAATTGCGGACGCCCTGATGTTCGCGGAAGCATGGAACATCGAGATCCTGGCCACGGATATCAGCAAGAAGGCGCTCAAGCACGCGGAACGCGGCGTCTACTCGCAGCGAAGCCTTCGCAACCTGTCCACGCGACAGGTGGAATCTCATTTTTCGCCGCATGGCGCGGCAAGCCATGATTTCGAAGTAAAGTCGCGCATTCGCCGCATGGTTTCGTTTGCGGCGATGAATCTTGCGCAGGCCGTTTATCTTGGCCGCCTCGATTTGATTTTCTGCATGAACGTCATGATCTATTTTTCCGAAACGCGGCGAAATTCGCTGATTCAGCACTTCTACGAGTACCTGGAGCCCGGCGGCTATCTTCTGTTGGGACACTCAGAGTCTCTCATCAACGTGCCGGTGAAATTTGAATCCTTTGTCCACGGCGATTGCATTCTGTACCGCAAGCCAGCGGGCGAGATGATTTACCGAGGCGCGGCGCAATTGGAAGGGGCCCTGTGAGCGATCCAGGCAAAGGCGCGGTGGAAGTCTTCCTGGTGGAAGCGTCGGAACACTTGCAAACGCTTCGGGAGTACTCGGGGATCCTTCAGGAACCGGCACCGAATCGCGAGGACCTCGAGCGCCTCTACATTGCCGCGCACACTCTTTGCGGTACATCCGCGACCTATGGATTCCCGCTGTTTTCTGAAATTGCCGGAAAGCTTGCACACATATTCCAGTACACGCGAAATGCGCCGCTTAATCCGGAGACAATCGGCCCGCTGACGGAGTTCCTTTCCGACGCGATTTCAGTCCTGGAATTTGATCTTCTGGAAATCAGCGATTGCGCCACGGAAGTGACGCCGGACATTCAGGCTTTCAAGCAGCGTTACTCGTTTGCGTTTCCGGTGGCGCCCGCTCCAGTAGTAACAACAGAGGAGGGGAGCAGCGTCGATGGCAGCACAGTAGCGCCAGAATATTCTGGCGAGCAATTACAGGAGAGTCTCGCTCCGGCCACTTCGTTTTACGACCAATTGCCGAACGATGCCGAGGTTCCCGAGGAGGTCTTGCAGTTTTTCATTCCCGAGGCTGAGGAGCATCTGCAGGCCGTTACCGATTGCCTTCTCACGCTGGAATCGAATCCAAATCCTGAAGACATCAACCGGCTCTTCCGCTCGATGCATACGGTGAAAGGCTCAGCTGCCCAAGTTGGCCTCCATCGCATCTCGGCAATTGCCCATCGCGTCGAGGATTTGATGGGCCTGGTGCGCGACGGAGTTCTCGATCCGGATGCAGAGGTGACAGACATCTGCCTGCAGTCGGTGGATATCCTGAAGAAATTACTCCATCGCGAATGGCCAGACGATGCGACAGTGCGCTCTTCCGTGGATTCTCTATTTGGGCGGATCGCGCAAGTGGTCTCAGACGAAGGCGGAGGAATTTCCAGCGTGAACCGGATGGAAGGATCAGCAGCCGATGTAACAGACATTGCCTCTGCTGAGAGATCCAAGGAGCAAGGTAAGCACCAAGTTGCGCGCGCAGCAGGGCAGACAGCGCAAACCGAAGCCGGCCAGCAGCAACTTCATTCCGTGCGAATCTCGCTTGACCGGCTCGACAAAATGATGAACGCGGTCGGCGAACTGGTGATCAACCGCTCGCGCATGATCGGCCGCCTCGCGGAATTGGAAAAGTTAGTCGAGATACTCAGCTTTTCCAAAAGCCGTCTCGCAGACAAAATTTCCAGCTTCCAGGAAAAATATGAATTCAGCTGGGTGGGTTCGAACCGTTCTGCATTCATGCCGGATTCTCAAGGGGTTCACCGGATGCCGGGAAACGGCTCCCGGAAGGAGAATGTGGCGAAGCAGGACGCCTTCAGCGATTTCAGCGAGCTGGAAATGGATCGCTACGACGACTTCAATATTCTTTCTCGCTCGCTGACAGAAATTTCGGCTGACGTGAACGAAGTGCTCGCGCAGCTTGGCGGGTTCATGGGGCGGGTCGAATCCGATATCGACGAATTCACGAAGCTCGCACATCATCTGCAAGACCAAATTACGCAGGCGCGTATGGTGCCGATAGGGAATCTTTACAGACGACTGACGCGCACGGTGCGCGACGCGGCGAAAATGACGGGTAAGGAAGTGGAACTCCTCCTCGAAGGCGCCTCGACGGAACTGGACAATAACATCATCCAACAAATCTCGGACCCTCTCATTCATGTGGTTCGCAACGCGGTCGCTCACGGGATTGAAGAGCCTAGCGAGCGCGCACAGGCTGGCAAGGCCCCGAAGGGCTGCATCAGCATCCGCGCTTACCATCGGGGGAACCATATTTTTATTGAAGTCGAAGACAATGGCCGTGGCATCGACCCGGACAAAATCCGAGTTCGGGCGGTCGAAACTGGATTCATCTCAGCGGAACAATCCCGCCAAATGAACGAGCGCGAATTGCGCAATCTGCTTTTTCTGCCTGGATTCTCGACCGTACGCGAAAAGACGGAGCTGGCGGGCCGCGGGGTGGGCCTCGACGTGGTCAAGTCGAATCTGGACGCGCTCAACGGCGAAGCTGAAGTGCGGAGCCGAATCGGCGAAGGAACATGCTTCACACTGAGGGTTCCTTTGACGCTGATTATCTCGCAAGCCCTCTTCGTGCGCTGTGGCGCCACTCTCTTTGCGTTACCACTCGCGTTCGTTGAGGAGATCCGCCGCCTGCGCGCCGACCAGATTGAAGAAGTCGGAGGAAAACTGCTGACGCGCGTTCGGGACGAAGTCATTGATGTGGTCCGGCTGGACGCACGGCTGGCCTTGCCGCCACTTGAGACGATCAATGGATATTTTCGCATGGTCATCGTCAATGTCGCGGGCCGGCACGTCGGAATCATCGTGGAAGAAGTCTTGAGGAAGGACGAGGTTGTCATTAAAAGCCTTGGCGAGTATTTGAGAAATTTGAAACTTTTCCCCGGCGCGATTATCGCTTCCGACGGAGGCTTGATTCTCTTACTCGACTTGCATCGCCTCGCGGCTCAAGAACTTTCCGAACACGCCACGATGGCT
This sequence comes from Candidatus Acidiferrales bacterium, assembly GCA_035934545.1. Lineage (GTDB taxonomy): Bacteria > Acidobacteriota > Terriglobia > Acidiferrales > UBA7541 > DAHUXN01. Next base: position 31,554 of record DASYXV010000039.1, on the reverse strand, counting down.
CCGACAGCATCCGCCGCGCGCATTTTCGCTCCGGGCGCCACGGCCGTCGCAGCGGGCAGCATTCCTGTGGAGGCGATTGACGAAGTGCAGGAAGAGCGCGTTGTCATTGTGGCAGACGATTCGATCAGCGTCCGCAAGTTCGTCGGCCGCATGCTGGAAAAAGCAGGATATCGCGTTCGCCTGGCCTCTGACGGTCTCGAAGCTGCCGAGCTGGTGGCACTGTCTGGCGCGCATTTGATCATCACGGATTTAGAGATGCCACGGATGAATGGCTATGAGTTGATGAGCCACCTACGGCAGAATCCCGATACTCGCCGCATCCCTGTGCTCGTGGTGACGTCGCGAGCCGGGGCCAAGCACCGTGACCGCGCGCTCAAGGAAGGCGCATCCGGTTTTCTGACGAAACCGGTTCAAGAAGAGCAGTTATTGGGAACGATCACACAAATTCTTGGATTGGAAAGGGCAGGGTCGCGGAATCGCCCTGTGCCAGTAAGCTGAGATATGCACGCTAACGCCAAAAAGATTCGTGTCCTGCTCGTGGATGACTCGACGTTCATGCGCAAAGTCCTGCAGGAAATTATTTCCGGCGACCCGCAACTGGAAGTCGTAGGCCAGGCCAAGGATGGCCATGAAGCCATCGCCATGGCCGATTCGCTCAAGCCAGATGTAATCACCATGGATCTCAACATGCCACGCATGGACGGCCTCCAGGCGACTGAGCAAATCATGTCGCAAAATCCCCGGCCGATTGTCGTTGTGAGTTCGGAATCGCGCGAAGGCGCCGCGAGCACTCTCTGCGCGCTTGAACTCGGCGCGATTGAGTTCGTTCCGAAGCCCTCGAGCGGCATTGACCTGGATATGAAATCAGTCGGCGAGGAGTTGAATCGCAAGCTGAGAATGGCCGCGAAGGTGCGCGTGGTGCGCACGGCGGCAAGAGTGAAGTCACACCATGCGGGAGCGCGGCATGCGGCAGTTCATTCGCCCGCGGCAAGGGGTAGCGGCACCTCTGCTGGTCATCGTTTCCCAGTGGTTGTCGTTGCCGCCTCGACTGGCGGTCCGGCAACGATCATGCGTCTGGCACCCGGATTTCCGGCAGATTTTCCGGCAGCCGTCCTGATTGTCCAGCACATGCCGCCAGCATTCTCCAGCCAATACGCGGTGCAGCTTGCGGATGCCGCAGCTCTTGAAGTCAAGGAAGCGGAAGCGAACGAAGCGCTTCGCCCCGGAGTGATTTACGTCTGCCCGGGGTCGCATCACTTGCGCGTGACGACTCAGGGCCGCATTTCGCTTGACGATGGCCCGCGCATTGGAGGGTATCGCCCTTGCGCGGACGTTACGCTGGAATCCGCAGCGGCTTTCGCAGGCCCGATGACGGTCGGCGTTGTACTGACTGGCATGGGCAATGACGGTTCGCGCGGAGTGAAAAGCGTTAAAGCGGCGGGCGGAGCGGTTCTGGCACAGGATGAGGCCAGCGCAGTCATATTTGGCATGCCGGCCGAAGCGATTAAGACAGGAGCCGTCGACCAGATATTGCCGCTAGATCAAATATGCCCGGCAATTGACAGGCGCGTCCGGCAGTTCATGGGCGTGTCCCCAGTAGGCGTGCGATGAAAATTGCAGCGGCCCAGCCGAAGGCAACGCAGCAGAGCGGCCGCACAGAGGCCGTGATTCTGTTTGCCGTTGGGAGCCAAATGTTTGCAATATCCGCTGGCGCGATACAAGAGATTCGTAGCACAGACAGTCTTTTGGGTTCCGCCGTGGAGATCCATCAGGAGGATGTTCCGAAGGTGCGCCGTCGCTTGCGCCGGGGGAACAAATCTTTTTACGTTATTGACGCTTGCGAACATTTTGGCCTGGCGTCTTCGAAGCCAACTCTGGTGCTTGTCTTGCGTGGCGCGCGCGTGGCGGTTCTTGCCGACCGCATCGATCGTATGGATGCGATTTCCATTCTTCTGTCGCTGCCACGTCCATTCCGGGGGCCGGAGCGCGGGTGGTATCGGGGCGTGACCTTGATCGACGAGGAGGTTTTGCCGGTTGTGAATCCCTCGGGTTTCTTGACCGAGAGAGAGCTTTCATTTCTAGATCGAGTGTCTGCGGCAGCGGAAACTGCTGCGACAGGAACCGCGACATCTGGTACTGCCTCCCTTCAAGATGCGTCAGGAGCCATTTCGCAATGAGCCCGGCATTCGAGGAAGTCCAACGCAGATCTTTCGTGCTCGTGCAAGTAGGCAAGCGTAGAGTGGCGCTGGCTGCAGAATCTGTAATCGAACTTGTCGCTCCCGCAAGAGAACAACAGATCCCGCATCGCACACCCTGGCTTTCCGGAGTGATCCTACGGCGCGGCCGTATTGTACCGGTTTGTGACGTGGGCCAACTCCTTGGTGAAGAACCGTCCCCTCTGAATGGCTTTCACCTGATCGCCGAGTCGCAGTCAAAGGGCGCCAGGGACCGGTATGCGATTCCTGTCGGTGGAGAGTGCGTGCTTATGACTCCGGAGAGCACCATCCCAGCGCAAGATCACGCAGAATACGTCGTGGAAATGCTTCCACTTGGCGAGGAGAAAATTGAAGTTCTAGACCTCGGCAAGCTGATTCAGCAGCAAGAATCTGCTTTCGCGGATACCACGCAGGACGTGGATTCATGAATACGCAGATTGCACAGCCACGAGTGCTGCTCATAGACAGTAATGTGTATTTTACAAAGCGATTGAGTGCCGCACTCAAGAAAGAGGGCTTTGAAGTTCTTGCGAGCGCCCAAGCTGCTTATGGCCTGACGATGCTCGAATGGAACACACCAGCGGCGATTCTGTGCGCCACCAATCTCCGGGAGATGAATGCGTATCAGATAGCGCCGATTCTCCGCGGCGACCCCAAGACCGCCGCAATCCCAATCATTGCCATCGGCAACGGAGGCGAGCACGCATTGATGGAGGCATTCCGGTCCGGCTGCGACGACTATGTGGATCGTCGCTGCAGTCCAGAGGATATTGCCGCGCACGTGCGCAATTTCCTCTTGAGCCGCCAGGAGGGTTTTCAGCCAACGCAAATGGTGCCGAGCTCGATGGCGACACTGACCGGCGATCTTTCGCGCCTCGATCTGCCCGGCGTCATACAGATGCTGAATCAAGCCCGGCAATCCGGCGCGCTGAACATCAATGCGGGGGACATAGACGCAGTTATTTATTTTGATGGAGGTGAAGTCACTCACGCGGAGTGCGGAGTTTATTTTGGCGACGAAGCAGTCATACACATCCTTAAATCATGCGAAGGGGCAGGGAAGGGAGTCTACAAATTTGTGTATGGAGCTCTCGCGGCTCATCGCACCGTGCTCCGTTCTGCCACCGACCTCCTGCTGGACGCCATGCGCGAACTGGACGAATCGGCGCGTGATTTGGCGGAAGCCACAGCGGCTGCGATGAAATTGGAGTGTGAATCGAAGCACTCCGGAGATCTTACAGAAGCCTCCTCTGCACTTGACCGCTGCGTTGGTCCCGACGCCGCACCGGAAGACGCAAAGCAGGAGATGACATGAGCGATTCGGCGATGCCATCCGGGGAACGAGTCCCCACTGTATATTTCATTGACGACAGCGCAACGATGCGCGAAGTCATCAAGATTGCATTCCGGCGCGAGTCCATCAACGTAATTACTTGCAACGATGCGGCCTCGGCACTTTCACAATTTACTACTGCTGTGCCGGACGTGGTCATAACCGATGTCATCATGCCCGACAAGGACGGCTACGAGGTGTGTCAGGCGATCAAGCAAGACCCGGATTTGCGCAAGACTCCCGTGATCTTGATGTCGGGCGTCGTCAATCGCGTCGTGGCGGAAAAGGCAATTGCCGCCCAGGCGGACGAACTGATTCGGAAGCCATTCCAGCCACAAGACTTGATTGCACGGGTCAAGAATCTGTTAAATCCTACATCGGACGCGAAAGCCCCGCCAGATGCGCCTTCAACGGACAATCTGCAAGTGGCACCCGTGGGGCTATCCGATATCTTCGCGCCGCCTCCACCGCCGGCTGCATTCAACGCGGTTCGGCCAGTAGCTCCCACTGCACAGATTCGAGAGGCGCAAGCGCGTTCTTCAATCGCTGCATCGGCGCCAGCCCAGCCGGCGCACGCAACCGGGAATTCCTCAACCTCAACGAGCGCGGAACTGCAAAAACTCAAGAATGAAGTACGCAGACTTGAGATGCTAGTCAGAAAATTGCAATCCGATCTACAAGCGGAGCGGCAATATGTGGCGTCGCTCGAAGAGCATCTGAAAACTCTGCACGAAGCAGACTGAGTCACCTCCCAAATCGGAATCAAACCAGGGACCTTCGCGATAGACTTGACAATCAAAGGTTTACTCGCACGTTCTTCTCTCACAGGCGTCTCTTGACCCTGGGTGTGTCAGCACTTACGATGACCATAAGAATTGCACGATTGAGCTGCGCATCCCCTTCCGCGGCTGGGCAATGTTTCGCCAGGGAGGCGTGGTATGGACGATGTCAAGAGTTCCTATTCGCCGGGCATGACAACAGAGGCTGCAACAGGCGCCGACGCGAAGAAACGCCGCTTTATCCGCACTCTATGTCGTGTGCCGGCGACCGTGAAACCTATCGGCGCCGATATAAGTCTCAGTTGCACGATCACAGACATCAGCCCTGCCGGTTGTTATATGGAAATGCTTGCTCCTCTACCCATCGAAACCAGCGTTGAGGTAGTTATCGCTTCTCCCGCGGCAAACCTACAATGCATTGGCGTCGTCCGCCACTCGCTGGCCGGAATGGGCATGGGCGTCCGATTTGACAATTTCACTCCGGCACAACTCAAGAAGCTTCGGGAGTGTGTGCCCGAACTCCCCGAATTCCCAGCAAGCGCACTGAGTCCGGCTGCAGGCGTCGAATCGGCGCCGACGGTCACCCCTAAGCCTGTACCTACTCACGCTCCTCATTCCACAAGTGCCAGTGAGTTGCTTGAAGCGATGATCCGCGTTCTCCTTCGCAAGGAAATCATCAGTCGCGCAGAGCTCACCGAAGAACTCGAAAAAGCGAAGTCAACCAAGCACTGAAGTTCGCATGCCGCTTGCACCGCTGAAAATCTTCGATCCGTTGGTCCATTTCACCCGGGCCCTGCATCTATCGGCATGCACCTTAGTGCAGGTAGATCACGAATACTCATTTCGTGATTTGGGGCCCGAAATACACTCGGTGCGCTTGTCCGGACACAACCTTCATGAATGCAATCATGAACCAAGTGATACAACCCATCAATCGAGACTCTTCGATTTCAAGAATTGGCGAACAACCGCGGCTGTGTCCTTGCGTTCCCCAACCACCGCGTAATTCATCAGCTGCATGTCCCGGTCGGAGATCTTGCCCGCCAATTCCGTGAGCGCTTTGGCGACGGCCGGATACTGCGCAAGCATATCACCGCGGACGACTGGTACGGCCTGGTATGGAGGAAAATAACGTCTGTCGTCTTCGAGCGCGGTGAAATCGAGCGTCGCGAGCTGTCCGTCAGTCGTGTTGCCTGCCACGATATCCACTTGATGGTCGAGCAGTGCGCGATAGAGCAAGCCCAAGTCCATAATTCGCGGCGAGGCCGCAAATTTCAGTCCATAGGCTTTCACCAAGCCCACGTATCCATCAGGGCGCTCCATGAACTCATAGCCGAAGCCAGGGCGCCAAGCGGGGGCGAACTTCGCTGCGTCTGAAATTGCGAGAATCCCCAATCGCCGCGCATCTTCGCGGCGAATCACTACGGCAAAACTGTCGTTAAAGCCGAGCGGAGGTTCGACGATGAGTCCATAGCGCCGCTGATACTCTTCCCGAACTCGCACTAAGACCGCCTGCGGATCGCTTTGCGGCTTGTCTTTCAAAATCGCCGTCAGCGCCGTACCAGTGTATTCGACGTATATATCAATCCGGCCTGACAGCAGCGCCTGATGACAGATGTAGGTTCCGCTGAGATAGGAGCGCCGCTCAACACGCAATCTGGTCCGGGCTTCGATATGCTGCGCGAGAAGCTCGCCGAGGATCGCCTGCTCAGGGAAATTCTTCGAACCAACGACAATTATGTTCTTCCCGCGGGCGCACCCCAGCATTGCCAGGATGCAGGCAAGCGGAATCCAGAGGGGCATTCTCATCGGGCGTGACGCAACCTGTGCTCGAACAGTCCAATAACCAAATCCGCCGCGATGGCGAGGACGGCTGCGGGAATCGCGCCGGCGAGAATCAAATTGTTGTCCACCATGGCGAGGCCGCGAAAGATGAATTCGCCGAGCCCGCCGGCACCAATCGCCGCGGCGATTGTGGCAATCCCGATCGTCCACACGGCAGCGACGCGAATTCCCGCGAGAAGTACGGGGAGCGAAAGAGGCAGCTCGACGCGAAACAGGATCTGGCGATCGGTCATGCCCATGGCGCGCGCAGCTTCGCGGATACTCGGCTCCGTCGCTTGAATCCCCGCGACTGTGTTGCGGATGATGGGGAGGAGCGCATAGAGCGTCAACGCGACGATCGCCAGGCGGTCCGCGCGCGCGCCGAGCCAGGGCAGGGGCAGGAGAAAGCCGAAGAGCGCGAGGCTGGGAATTGTCTCGGCGACACTGGCGCTACCGAGAATGGGTTTCGCGAGCCACGGCTTGCGCGTCACGAGGACGCCCAGCGGAACGCCGATTGCGATGGCCAGCAACATCGAAATCACGACAAGCCAGAGATGCTCGGCACTCGATTGGAGGATTTCATCGCGGTGTGACAAAAAGAATTGAAACAAGCTCATGACGCGCCTCGATTCCGGGAAGAAAGGGAAACGATGTCCGCACGAAAGACAGCAACATAGGCGGCAGCTATTGGCTCCCTTGCGCCCAGAAAATCTTGAGGAGCGTAGATGCCCACAAGTTCGCCAGCTTCGAGCAAAGCAATGCGCGTCCCGAGGATGAGTGCTTCGCGCACGTCGTGGGTGACGAAGACGACAGTTTTTTCGATGCGTCCCTGCAGTGCGAGAAATTCCTCCTGCATTTCGGCGCGAGTGAGAGGATCGAGCGCACCGAATGGCTCGTCCATAAGAAGTATCGGCGGGTCCGCCGCGAGCGCGCGGGCAACGCCGACGCGTTGCCGCTGGCCGCCGGAGAGCTCGTGAGGATAGCGGCGCGCGAATTGCCCAGGATCCAAGCCAACCATTCGGAGCAATTCTTCTACGCGCGATTTAACGCGATCCTCCGTCCAGGCTTCGAGATTAGGGACGAGCGCGACGTTGCGTCTGACAGTGAAATGAGGGAAGAGCCCTGCATCCTGGATGACGTAGCCAATGCGGCGGCGCAAGCGAATCGGATCCCATTCGAGCGTGGAGCAGCCTTCGACTCGGATTTCGCCAGCGCTTGGTTCTAGAAGGCGATTGATAAGTTTCAAGGCTGTCGTTTTTCCCGAGCCACTGCGGCCGAGAAGGACGAGCGTTTCACCACGGCGAATGTGGAGAGACAGATTCTTCAAGATTGCGCCGTGACCGAGAAGACGAAATTCGGCATGGCGGAACTCAATCGCGTTGTCCACTGTTGATTGAGGATTCATTTGCCGCAGTGGCGCGAGGCTAGCAGGGATTTAGCAGCCGAGTCAAACGGGACGAGGGAGCGCAGACCGGATTGGTTGTGGAGGTCCTGCAATCGCTGTACAACTGTGCCTGTGTCATGCGCTTTGTTGCGTCGACTGGCTCGCATTGGGCATGGAGGCAATGGGGAATGCGAACTGGCTTGAGCCGAGAGAGAAGAGCGAGCGATGATACCGGGCCTGGCGCGCTATGTGGATTACGCATTTCTGCTGCTGCGGCTGATAGTGGGCGATTCGTGCTGTGGAAATGAGTCGCTGGATGCCGGGATACAGACTATGAAGCTAGGAACTTGCGAATGCGGAGAAGAACACGCAGGAGCATCGCGTCGGTGAGGCGGCCGGTGAAAGTGTTTTGCTGACTGGGGTGATAGGAACAGAAAAGCCGAGCGAGGTCACCAGGGAGTTTGTATTGGGCGCCGTGGTGAAAGGGGAATTGGGCAAGGGTGGGGATGAGGCCGTGGTCTTTCAAAGTCTGCAAGTACGTCTTCAGGGCGATCCCTCCGAGGACCAGGACGGCCTTCGGACGAATCAGGTCGAGTTCGGTCTCGAGATATTCGTGGCAGTTGTGAAACTCGGAGGGAAGAGGCTTGTTCTCCGGGGGAGCGCACCGAACCGCAGCAGTAACGTAGGCATCACGGAGCCTGAGACCGTCGCCGCGATGCGAGGATCCCGGTTGGTTGGCGAATCCAGCTAGATAGAGCGCGCGATAGAGGAAATCGCCGGATCGGTCGCCGGTGAACATGCGTCCAGTGCGGTTAGCGCCGTGAGCAGCAGGCGCAAGGCCAATGATAAAGAGCTTCGCGCGAGGATCGCCAAAGCTTGGAACAGGCCTGCCCCAGTATTCCCACTCGAGAAAGGCTCGGCGTTTCGTTCGGGCGATTTGTTCCCGATGACGCACCAGGCGAGGACATTTGTGGCAGGCAACGATCTTCTCGTTCAGCAACTGCAGAGGGCTCTCCACGTTTCCCCATCCAATGAAATTGACACGGCGGCAATCCGGAGACTAGCATAGAAGGAGCGATTTTCCCTGCCTAGGCTGGGGATGTGCGTGCCATTCCACGGAATCAGGAACATGGAAACAGGGACCAACTCGAAGAATTTCCTCATGCAAATTGTCGAGCGGCGGCGGGAGGCGATTGCTCACCGAAAGCGCGTTCTACCCGAGGTGGCGCTGAAGCTCGCAGTCGAGAAAAAAACACCTCCGACGCGAGACATTGCCGCAGCGCTTTCCCGCCCGGGACTGAACATAATTGCAGAATTGAAAAAAGCATCGTCGTCTCGAGGGTTATTGCGAGCAGATTATCATCCCGCCGAACTGGCACAGGGACTAGAAGCGGCAGGAGCAGTGGCGCTTTCCGTTCTGACAGAGGAGGAATCTTTTCAAGGTTCGCTGGCTGACTTAAAGGGTGTGAGCAAGGTTATAAAAATTCCGATCTTGCGGAAGGATTTCATTATTGACCCATGGCAGGTGTGGGAGACGCGCGCGGCCGGCGCTGACGCATTTCTACTTATCGTCGCGATTCTGGATGATGTAGCGATGCGCGATTTGCTTGAACTTGGGCGGAAGCTGAAGATGGAGGCGCTCGTGGAGGTTCACTCGCGGGAGGAACTCCGACGAGCCACGGGCGAGGGAGCACGGATCGTTGGCGTGAATAATCGCGACTTGCGGACGTTCGAGGTGAAGCTTGAGACTTCACTTGAACTCGTGGAGTCGATTCCCAACGAATGTATCGCGATAAGCGAGTCAGGGATCCGTACTCACGCGGATATTGAACAATTGCACGCCGCGGGCTTTGACGCCTTCCTCGTTGGTGAGCATCTGATGACAATGCCGGAGCCGGAGGCGGGATTGCGAGAATTGCTGACCGGAGAGTCCGTCATCGGACCAGACGAGGCGTAGAGATGGTCTATGTAAAAATCTGCGGGATTACAGATTGGGCGGACGCGAAACTTGCTGTGGCCGCCGGCGCGGATGCGCTGGGATTCAATTTCTATAAGGGAAGCCCGCGGAGAATTAGCCTTTCGAATGCGCGGGAGATTATCCGACACCTGCCACGGCGCGTGGCAGCGGTCGGTGTATTTGTGAACGCGACTGAGAAGGAGACTCTGCGGATCGCACGCGCGGCGAATCTGAGCGCGCTGCAGTTACACGGAGAGGAATCACCAAAGGCCGTCGAGAGGCTGGCGCAGCAGTATCCGGTAATCAAGGCCTTCCGCGTTGGGCCACAGTTTCGTGCCCGCGAATTGGGAAAATACAGAAGTGCGGCGGCGTTCTTGCTTGATGGATTTGACCCTGTGCACCCTGGCGGGACGGGGAAGACATTTCCTTGGCGAATCGTGCGCGAAGCAAAACGGTTTGGACCGGTGATTCTCGCGGGGGGATTACGTACAGAAAATGTTGCGGAGGCGATTCGGGAAGCAGGGCCGTTTGCCATTGATGTGTGCAGCGGGGTTGAGGCACGGCCAGGCAAGAAGGACGCGAGGAAAGTGAAGGCATTGATGACCGCGGTGGATCGGACGCGGCGCGAAATGCGATGAGAAGGGAACGATGATCACAAAAGCTATCGCCGAGAATGTGCCGGACGCACGAGGGCGATTCGGGGCATACGGCGGAAGGTTCGTCCCAGAGACACTTATGGCGCCGCTTGAAGAGCTCGAACGAGCCTATGCGGAGGCACGCGCAGACGAAAGTTTCAAGCGAGAGCTCGATGATCTGCTTCGAAATTTCGCTGGACGGCCAACGCCGCTGCAATTCGCTTCGCGTCTGACAGAGTACCTGGGCGGGCCGAAGATCTACCTTAAGCGCGAAGACCTGTTGCACACGGGCGCGCACAAAATCAACAACTGCATCGGACAAGGATTGCTTGCGGCGCGCATGGGGAAGCGGCGCGTGGTTGCGGAAACGGGCGCGGGACAGCATGGTGTGGCCACTGCAACCGTGGCAGCTCGGCTCGGTTTTGAATGCACGGTGTACATGGGTACGGAAGACATGGACCGGCAACGGTTGAACGTGTTCCGAATGCGGCTGCTTGGCGCGCAAGTCGTGGGCGTGGACGCAGGAAGCCGGACGCTCAAAGACGCGATCAATGAGGCGATGCGCGACTGGGTGACGAACGTGCGGACGACGCATTACCTTCTTGGTTCTGTGCTGGGCGCGCATCCCTACCCGATGATGGTGCGGGATTTTCATCGCGTCATCGGGAAGGAAGCCCGCGAGCAAATTCTACAAGTGGAAAGGCGCCTACCGGGCTGGCTGTTCGCGTGCGTCGGCGGCGGATCGAACGCGATAGGACTGTTCAACGATTTTCTCGCGGATGCGAGTGTGAGGATGGTTGGCGTCGAGGCTGGCGGCCGAGGAAAAGGTGTTGGAGAGCACGCGGCGCGTTTGGCGGCAGCGGCAGGATTCGGAGGAGCAAAGCCGGGAGTGCTTCAGGGAACGTACACCTACTTGCTGCAGACGGCAGATGGGCAGGTCTCGACGACGCATTCAGTATCGGCGGGGCTCGATTATCCGGCAGTGGGTCCTGAACACGCGTGGCTGGCGGAGCAAGGTCGCGCGGAGTACACGGCCGTACGCGACGAGGAAGCGGTCGAAGCTGCGCGGATGCTCGCGCGAATCGAGGGCATCATTCCAGCTCTGGAGTCAGCGCATGCGATCGCAGAATTGGTGAAGCGTGCACCGAAAATGAAGCCCGAGGAAATTGTGATCGTGAACCTTTCTGGCCGCGGGGACAAAGACATGGAGATTCTGTCGAAATATGTCTGAACTCGCGACAAAGACGCGGGAAGCGCGGCAAACCCGGATCGGGAAACGGTTCGAGGAATTGGCGCAAGCCGGCGAAATGGGACTCGTTGCGTACTTGACCGCGGGAGATCCGTCCCTTGCGGCAACGGAGGAAATCGTTTTAGCTGCCGCTGAGGCGGGCGCAGATGTGATTGAGCTCGGCGTCCCGTTTAGCGATCCAGTTGCCGACGGACCGACCATTCAGCGCGCGAGCGAGAGAGCACTGCGCTCTGGGACGACGCTGGCGAAAGTCATCGAGCTAGTCGCGCGGCTAAGGACCAGGACAGACGCACCGATCGTTCTCTTTGGGTACTTCAATCCGATTCTGCAAATGGGATTGGAGAGATTTGCTGAGCAAGCTGCGGCAGCAGGCGCGGACGGAGTGCTGGTGGCGGATATGACGCCGGAAGAATCCGCCGACTATTGCGAAGCAATGAACAAGCACGAGCTGGACACTATATTTCTTGCGGCGCCCACTTCAACCGATGCGCGATTGAAGAAGATTGCGGAAGTCTCGACTGGATTTCTCTATGTGATTTCGCGGGCGGGCGTCACAGGCGCAAAGGATTCGCTGCCAGAGGAATTGCCGGGAATGATTCGGAGAACGCGGTCGCTGACGAAGCTCCCGATCGCAGTTGGATTTGGAATTTCCATGGCTACGCAAGTGACAGTACTTGGCGGAATAGCGGACGCAGTGGTAGTAGGTTCGGCGCTGGTGGCGGAGATTGAGAAGTCAGCATCGGCAAGCGCCGCGGCCGAACCGGTGGCTGAGCGCGTGAGAATGTTAAAAAATGCCGCTCGGCACGGTGTGAGCCGGAGAGATCCAAACGCATGAGCGAAGCGGCCGCAAAAGCTATGGAAGATTGGCGACGCCGGATTGATGAGATTGACCGCGAGCTCATCAAGCTGCTGAATGAGCGTTCCCAATGCGCACTCGAAATCGGCGAGCTGAAGCGGCGGCATAGTATTCCGATCTATCAGCCCGAACGGGAGCGCGAAGTGCTTGAGAACGCCGAGCGAGCGAATGGCGGGCCACTCGCTGATACGGCCATCCGAAGACTGTTTGAAAGGATTTTGGACGAAGCGCGGTCGCTCGAGCGGCAAGAGCGCAGCGAAGAGACTGGTGATCGAAAATAGTCCTGGCCACGAGTTTCAGCAATCAGTGACATTCTAGTTCGAAAGGGAATCATCGATGGTTGTGGTGATGCAAGAGGGCGCGAGCGAGGAGAGGATTCAGCACGTGATTGACCGCCTCGTGTCGTTCGGCTTTGATGTGCACAGGTCAACAGGCGCAAGCCACACCGTAATCGGAGCGATCGGCGTGCACCCGGAATTCGACACGCGTGACATTGAACTCCTCGATGGTGTACGCGAGGTTTTGCGAATCACGCAGCCGTATAAGCTGGCGAGCCGCGCGTTCCGGCCCGAAGGTTCGGTGATTGACGTTGGACGTGGCGTGAAGTTCGGCGGGGTAGAAGTGATCGTTGCAGCGGGGCCTTGCGCGGTGGAGTCGGCGGATCAAATCATGCGCGTCGCAGAAGGCGTAGCACGAATGGGTGCAAGGATCTTGCGTGGCGGAGCATTCAAGCCACGAACGTCGCCGTATTCGTTTCAAGGATTGGGCGAGGAGGGGCTGAAGCTCCTTCGCAAGTCAGCAGACAAATTCGGATTGCTGGTCGTGAGCGAGATCATGGATCCTTCGCAGATGGATCTGATTATGCGATACGTGGACATTCTGCAGGTCGGCGCGCGGAACATGCAGAACTATCACCTGTTGCGCGCACTCGGCGAAGTTCGTAAGCCGGTACTTCTTAAGCGCGGGATGTCGGCAACGATCGAGGAGCTCTTGCTGAGTGCGGAGTACATTATGTCCGGAGGAAACTACAATGTGATTTTGTGCGAGCGCGGCATTCGCACGTTCGAGACTTCGACACGGAATACACTCGACATCGCGGCGATCCCTGTAATCAAGAAACTCTCGCATTTGCCGATTATCGCCGACCCATCCCACGGCACAGGGCGGCGTGACAAAGTGGCGCCCATGGCGCGCGCAGCAGTCGCCGCCGGCGCGGATGGCCTGCTCATCGAAGTCCATCACGATCCGGAGCACGCGCTTTCCGACGGCGCACAGTCGCTCTATCCCGAGCAGTTCGCGCAGCTCATGACGGAGCTGCGAATCATCGCACCGGCGGTTGGCCGGCGCGTGGCCTGACCATGGGGGATGCTGCTCCGTTTGAACGATTTGCGATCATCGGCACGGGCTTGATAGGGGCTTCCTTTGGCCTCGCAGTTCAGCGCGCATTTCCGGAGTCTTCCATCACGGCTTGCGACAGAATGAGTGTGCTCGATAAGGTTGCCGAGCGAGGCTGGGGATGGAAGACGACAACAGACATCAGTGCGGCCGTTTATGGCGCAGACCTGATTTACGTAGCATTGCCTGTTGGCGCGACAATGGAAGCGCTGCCGCAAATTGCGACCAAGTGCGATTCGCGAGCGCTAGTAACTGATGCTGGGAGCACCAAAACGGCGATTTGCCGAGTCGCCGAAGTGGAATTCCGGAGTCGCGCGCGATTTCTGGGCGGACATCCGATTGCGGGCAAAGAGTTGTCGGGGGTCGAGCACGCGAACGCAGAGCTCTTTCGCGGGGCGCGTTACGTGCTAATCGGCAACGAACACACACCCGATGAACGGATCCAGAGGTTCTCCGAGCTCTTGCGGGCCATCGGTTCAACTCTCCTCTGGTTCGATGCCGAGACGCATGATTGGGCGATGGCGGTTGTGTCACAGATGCCGCAACTCGCCGCCATCGCTCTGGCAGGGGTGATTGCCGATGAAACGGATGAAACAGGATTACCGCTGGTTCTCGCTGGCCGCGGGCTGCGCGATTTGCTGCGAATAGCGGGGAGTCCGTATGAGGTGTGGCGTGATATTTGCCTGACGAACACAGAGAACATCGCCCGGACGCTCGATCGCGTGGCGCAGGCTATTGATTTCCTTCGGACACATCTTGCAAGCAAGGAACTTGAAGGCGAATTTCGCGCTGCAAACGAAGTCTACAAAATCCTGCGCGATTTGCAGTAGACTGCTCCCTGCGATCCCAGAATATTTTTGTGCTCATCGCAAGATCTCCGAAGGAGTGGTTGGATGGATAAGCGCGTGGCGGGCGCTGAGGTGGCGGTCGAACCCATAAAGGATGGTGCCACAATTCTTGTGGGCGGCTTCGGTATGTGCGGCGTGCCGGAACATCTGCTGCGCGCGCTACGTGCCAAGGGAACGAAAAACCTCACTCTGGTGTCGAACAATGCGGGTACGGACAATTTCGGCATCGGATGGTTGCTCGAAACGAAGCAGGTGAAGAAGATGGTCGCGAGCTACGTCGGTGAGAACAAGCGATTCGAGAGCCTGGCTTTGAGCGGTGAAATCGAAGTCGAGCTGAATCCGCAAGGAACGCTCGCAGAGCGAATGCGAGCAGGCGGAGCGGGCATTCCGGCATTCTTCACGCCGACGGGTTATGGGACGCAGGCGGCCGAGGGCAAGGAAACGCGGGAATTCAATGGCCGGAAGTGCGTGATGGTTTCTTGGCTGCGAGGGGATTTTGCGTTCATCAAGGCGTGGCGCGGAGACCGATGGGGCAATCTGGTGTATCGCAAGACGGCGCGGAATTTCAACGCTGTAATGGCAACGGCCGCAAACCACGTGATCGCGGAAGTAGAGGAGCTAGTCGAGCTGGGCAAACTTGCTCCGGATTGCGTGCACACGCCGGGCGTTTTCGTGGACGCGATATTTCAAGGGAAGAGCTACGAAAGGCCAATTGAGAAGCGCACACTGCGGAAAAGGCAGTAGGCGGAGACTTGAATGGCTGCGAAGGACTTGGACAAAAGAGAATTTGTCGCCCGGCGCGTGGCCCAGGAGTTGCGCGATGGGAATTACGTGAACCTGGGGATTGGTTTGCCAACTTTGGTGCCGAATTTCCTGCCGCCAGGAGTCGAGGTGATGCTGCAATCGGAGAATGGAATGCTTGGCGTGGGCCCTTATCCGTACGAGGGCGAAGAAGACGCTGATCTGATCAACGCGGGGAAAGAGACGATCACGGAAATTCCTGGCTGCTGCTATTTTTCCAGTGCAGAGTCGTTCGGAATGATTCGTGGCGGCCGGATCGATGTCACCGTGCTCGGCGCCATGCAAGTGGATGAGAAAGGCAATCTGGCGAACTGGGCCATTCCCGGGAAAATGCTGAAGGGCATGGGTGGAGCAATGGATCTGGTGGCTGGCGCGAAGCGCGTGATTATCGCGATGGAGCACACGAATAAAGATGGTCAGCCGAAAATAATGAAGTCCTGCACGTTGCCCCTGACCGGAATGGGCGTGGTGAATCTTATTGTGACAGACTTGGCTGTCATCGAGGTTACGCCGACTGGATTGGTGCTGCGCGAGGTTGCGCCGGGGGCCACGCCGGACGCGGTGCAGAAAGCGACGGAAGCAACTTTGAAGCAGGCTTCAAATGTGAAAGAGATTTCCGTCTAACACAGCGCAACGACGCGCGATAACTCTTGCGCACCGAGATGCTGCGGCCGCATGAAGAATCAGGTAGCATGATTGTGCGGAGGAAAATGGAACCGCATTCGATTGTAGTGGTGAGTCTGCACAGCCCCAAAGAACGTATCTGGGGCGAACTCATGGAAATCTCGACTGCCGGTGTGACACTGCGAGGCATTGATCTCGATTCGTTCGATGATTTTGTTCGCCAGGTGGTGCATCCCGATGGTGAGCGCGTCGGCTTGCCTACTCTGTTTTTCCCGATGCAGCGTATTGAGCGACTCGCACTGGATGAGCCGCGAGGGTCGGTTCCCTCGCTTGCGGAGAGGTTCGCATCTAAGGCAGGGCATTCGCTAAAAGATTATCTTGCGCAATTCGCCTGATTGCGTCAAGCGAACAATCTCATGGACAATCGCATCTTCACGGTCCCGAATCAGCTCACGTTTTTGCGGCTTGGCTTTCTGCCGTTCTTCATCATCGCGCTGCGATACAGTCGCTATGACTGGGCGCTTGCTGTGTTGATTGCCGCGGCGCTGAGCGACGGACTCGATGGCTTGCTGGCGAGGAAGATGAACCAGAAAACGCCGCTGGGGACATTCCTTGATCCGATCGCGGACAAGCTGCTGCTCTCATCGGCGTATTTCATGCTGGCGTTGAAGGGCAAGATTGCCTGGTGGCTCGCGATTCTTGTTCTTGGGCGCGATGTGCTGATTCTGATTGCGTGCGCCGTCATCCTCCTTGTGGTTGGTTACCGGACATTTCCGCCAAGCACCTACGGTAAAATGAATACCGCGTTCCAAATCCTGCTGGTGCTGGTGGTGATCCTGGCGGCAGTGACCGAGAATCCGGCGCTGCGATTTGGGCGGCATGTGCTGATTGATCTGGTTGCTGCGTTCACGATCATTTCCGGATTCCACTACAGCGTTATTGTGGCAAGAAAGCTCTAGCCGAATCAGACGGGAATCTTGCTTAGAACAACAGTCGATTCCGGCTGAAAATCATGAAAACAAAACTGGTGAGTACAGCAATGGCCGTGAGCCAGCCGAGGGCGTAAGCACGCTTTCGTTCCGAGGAATCAGCTGGAGCGCGGTCCATCATGATGCTGGCGAGGAAGAATCCCGTGAGGCCACCTCCGAGATGCGCCATATTGTCCACGCCTGGAAATAGGAAACCCCAAATAGCGAGGTAAATAATCCAGCGCCACACCTGCTCGCGGAGCATCTGCATTCCCGTGCTCCTCCGGCGATAAGTGATTGCAAGTAGCACGCCGATCAAGCCAACAATCGCTCCAGAAGCCCCAATACTGAAATGCCCCACAAATCCGCTGAGGAGGTAGCCGCCGATGCCGCTAACAGCGTAGAGGAAAAAAAATCGCGGTGAACCATACAATTCCTCGACTGTTGGTGCAATGTCCACCAGGACCCACATGTTGAAGAAAATGTGCATCAAATTGGCGTGGAGAAAGCATGCTGTAACTAGCCGCCACGGCTGAAGAATGTCTCTCGGAAATGGCAATGAGGCACCCAGGCGGTATAGGACGAAGGAATTGATTCCACCTATGTTCATCACCGTGGAAAGTAGTCCCCCTGAAATCCCCGGGATTTGGCCGGCCCGAATTGTGAGAAGCAGGCTGATTCCGTAAAGGAGGCAACAGGAGCTGAGAATGAAATACGTGACGGGCGCGTTCGAAGGCATTAGGCGGCTCAAGGACCTGCTGGCTGCGGCGAGCGAGAAAGTCATGCTGGTGCCGCATTGATGGCAACGCGTCGCTGTCGAGCCAACCAGCGTGCCGCATGAGGGACAGAGCTTCGGACGTGGCTGCTTTTCCTCAGAACGAAACATGGCAGCGAGATTTTCGCGCCATCTGTCGAGTTTCCAACGCCAGCGATGCGAAAGAGGCAACGGCAATCCTTGCGGCCAGTCCGCCGCGTTCCTATAATACCGGAAAACTTCAGTAGCACACGCGGAGAATGCAGGATTTGCTCATAATTATTCGATGGAAAGCGCGAAGGCAAGAGCGAGGAACACAATGAGAGTGTTGCGGCCTTCTGGGGTTGCAGGACGAAGAATTGATCGCAAGTCTTTCAGGTGTTCAATTTTCTGCGCACTGATTTCGACTGGTTTAATCATAGGCTGCGGACGTCATCGCATAGTTGCGAACCCGCCTGCCTTAGCACCAAATCCCGAAGCGAATCCTCCGACAGGTCCTCTTCCGCCAGCGACCGGCCAGCCGCCGGCGATCCGACCTCCATCGTCTCAGTCACCGGCAACAACCCAATTCAGGGAGCAAGGCATAGCGTCCTGGTACGGTGTGCCGTTCAATGGGCGGCGGACATCGGACGGAGAGACTTATGACATGTTTCAGTACACGGCTGCTCATCGGACGCTGCCATTTGGCGCAATCGTTCGCGTTACAAATCTCAGCAATGGCAAGCAAACCCTCGTTCGCGTGAACGACCGCGGCCCGTTTGTCGCGAATCGCATCATTGATCTTTCCTACGCCGCGGCAGTCGCACTCGGCATGATCGGCACAGGGACTGCGCCAGTGCGAATCGAAAGCGTCGGCGGACCGAATCCGGACATCGGACTTTTTGGCGTTCAAGTAGGGGCGTTTCAAGTCGAGGAGAATGCGGTTCGCCTGCGCGAAAAGCTGGCGACGCAATATTCACCCGTAACGATCGCCACCGTTGAGTTGTCGAGTGGCGCTCTCTACCGGGTCCGCGTCGGCAGAATGGCAAATGAAGAAATGGCCCACGAGCTCGCAAATCGGCTTCAGAGAGAAGAGCAGCTGACGACTTTTGTGGTGCGCCTGGATGACTGAAGGAACATTTTGAACGATGAATGAGAAACAATCCGCAACTGAAGCGCATTGGGTGCTGAACCCATCTGATTTCGCATTCCTCTGGGAAGAATGCAAACGATGCTTCTACTTGAAAGTGCGGGAACGTTTCCGGCGCCCCTCAATGCCGATGGCAAAGATTTTCACAGTCATTGATGCGGAGATGAAGAATTGTTATGCGGGCAAGCGGACGGAAAAAATGATGCCTTTTCTCCCACCGGGCGTCGTGGATGCAAGCGTGAGCTGGGTGCAATCGAAGCCGATCAAGGTCCCAGGACACAGTTCCGCATGCGTGATTCGCGGGAAGGTCGACGCACTGGTAAGATTTGACGACAACTCGTTTGCGGTAATTGACTTCAAAACATCAGCGCGGCGCGCCGAACACATCCAGCTCTATGGGCGGCAGCTCCACGCTTATGCGCTTGCGCTGGAACAAGCCGCGGTGGGGCACGCCAACTTGTCGCCGATTCGAACTTTGGGGTTGCTCGTCTATGAGCCGCAGAAGTTTGCAAAGATAGCGATTACGGCGGCTTCACTCACGGGGGCGCTGACGTGGATTCCTGTCGAGCGAGACGACAGATTGTTTTTTGGTTTCCTCGGAGAAATCCTTGATGTGATCGAGAAACCGGATCCGCCTGCAGCGGACGACTGCGAGTGGTGTAAGTATCGCGAAGCTAGCCGCAAGAATAAATTCTGATTTTGCGACCCCAGTATGAGCCACTCACGCGAAAATCATTTTATGGACCGAAGCTGTCACAGGGCAATTGTACTGTTCTTTGTCGCGGGGATGTTTTTTGCGGCGGCGACTGTTCGGGCGCAATCCGCACCTGGAGATAGGATCATCCTGCCGCTGGAGCTCGTGGCGGGGAGGCCGGCGACCCTTGGCGTGCTCACACCGAACGGACGTGTCGAGGCAGATGCGAAAATCCTCTTGTCGAACGGCGACACTCTTATAACGGATGAAAGCGGGCGGGCGCATTTTCTCGCTCCAGCTAAGTCGGGAATTTTGTACGCGCATGTCCAAGGTACCGAAATAAGCGCAGCCTCGGACGTCAGACCAGGTGAGGGCGCGGCGGATCTGCAGGTTAAGGCGGTGCCGCGACTCACCCGGATGGAGGGTCAACTGAGGATTCGCGGTTCGAGTTTTGAGGGGGATGCCGACAGAAACCAAGTGAGACTGGGAAGAGAACGGGCTTTCGTTCTCGCTGCGTCACCAGTGGAACTGGTTATTCTTCCGCCTCCAGTTTCAAAGCCAGGCGCGGCGAGACTTGACCTGGAGGCTGATGCCCAGATTATTTCGACACAAGTAACTCTGATTCAAGTTGAAGCCACCCCACAGAATATCCTCCCTGAGAAAAAGATGAAAATCGCGATTCACGTTTTTGGTACCGAGGAATCTGTTCGTCTCGAGCTCCATAACATCTCCCCTGAAATTGTGGCGTTTGCACATGGAAACAACATTGGACTGCGAACTAGCGGCGGACGCGATAACACTGCAAAGATTCAAGCCAAAGGCTTGCGAACAGGAGAATTCTCTTTCTCAATTCGGCTTGCGCCAGAATTTCAAACTGAAGGCATTCCTGTTGCCTGCGACTTCCTCGATGCAGCAATGAAGATGACACCTGCTGCAGAGAAAAATCTCTTTGAAAATGTCCTCAGGAAACTGAAAAAGCAAAAGCCGAACGTCTCCGCTGTTCGCAGGGAATTACAAAGACTTACTCCGGTGGGCCACTCACGAGATTCCGCCGCGCTCATCTTCGCCGCACAAGAAGCATTGTTTGCGATGGAGTAGACCAGAGTAAGCGATTCGACACGGTCAATCTTGCGTGGCAGCCTCAAGAGCCTTCGGCGGCGCTTCCTGCAGGGCGCCTTGTGCCATTTGTTCCAAGCTGCCACGCGCACGATCGAGCTTGCGGTCTGCCTCGTCGTAGCTCTGCTGTGCGTGTCTGAGATGACTGCCCAGCGTGTCGTACACTTTGGCGAAGGAGTCGAGTTGACCCTGCAATCCCGCAAGGCTTGCCAGGATGTGCTTGGCGTTCTCCTCGATTTGCATTCCTCTCAGTCCCATTAGAATCGCACTGAGATATGCGTGCAGCGTATTTGGCGAGACAGGAAGTGTGCCCCTCGCGCGGCAATAGTCATCCAGGCGGCCCAATTTCGCGTCCGATGTCATGAGCAGCTCGTAGAACACGCCTTCGGAAGGCACGAACATCAGCGCGATATCCAGCGTGCCCTCGTTCTGCAGGATATATTTGTCGGCGATCGATTCCGCATGTTTGCGCACGGCTTGAAAGAACTCCTTGCGCGCATCCTCTCCGGATTCAACAAGCCGGCGGTAGGATTCGAGGGGAAACTTTGAATCCACCGGGATAATCTTCTCGCCCGTCCGAATAACTGCGTCCACAATCGCGCCGGTAGAAAATCGGAATTGTGTCTCGTAGGCGCTTCGTGGGAGCGCATCCGCAAGTAGGCTTTCAAGAGCGACTTCGCCGAGCGAGCCGCGCGTTTTCGCTCCACTGAGCACGGTTTGCAGTGTCTGTGTCGCTTGATTCAGTTCGCGGCCGGCCTGCTGAATTTCGGTGAGCTGCTTGCCCACGCGGCCAAGCAACTCCTGAGAGTTCTTCAACTCGGCGGCTACCGCCTGCTGCGCCTGCGAGGCCAGCATTCCCGAACTTGCGAGTCCCTTCTGCAACGACTCGGCAACTTGCCCAAGCTGCTGCGTAACCTGTTGCGTAATGCTGTTCATAGTTTGATTTAACTGATTGCCAAGCGATTGAGCTTGCGTGGATAGTGCCGCTTGCATTTCCTGGCGCAGGGCGGAGAGATCGCTCTCGGCCGGACGGCGCCGCAGCGCGAGCGCAGCAACCACGATGCCCAGACCGATCACCACGGCGAGGACCAGTGCGAGCAAGATTCCTTGGCTCATTGAAGGATTTCCTTGTAGCGCCTGCTTTAAGTACGCGCTGCTTTCACTCTAACGCAGTCGAGCAAGCGGGGAAAGTCGTTTGAGGTGTGGAAGCGAGGGCCAGGAACGGGCCCCCGTGAAGGGAGCCCAAAAAGCTCAGAAGTGGAGTTTCAATGCAAACTGGAACTGGCGTGGGTCGAGCGCCGCCGTGGGTGCGCCGGTGGTGCTGCAGGAACCGGAGGTTGGATCGCAGAGCGGATTGACGTCCGCGACATTGAACCGGTTCAGCATATTGAATCCTTCTCCAATGACCTCCAGTTTCCAGCGCTCGTCGATGCTGAACTGCCGCGAGAGCTGCATGTCCACGGAGAAAAATCCGGGCCGCACAAATGCATTTCGACCGAGATTGCCCACACACCCAAGGAAGCCGACTTGAGCCGTTCCAAGGATTCCACTCTGCACAGGCGACAAAGCAGGGCACTGCGCAGTCGGGGGAGTGAACGCGACGCCGCGAATGAATGGGGAAGTAACCGCGCCCGGCGGCGCCGATGCCGCTGGAAAGGCAGACGGCCTGTCCGTCTCTGCCCCGAAATCGAGATTAAAATCTGTGCCCGTAAGAACGGCGTAAGGCCGTCCGGAGGAAACATCTATGATCGGCGAGAATGTGAAATTCGCCATCAGCTTCCGATACCAATTTCCGCCGCCTGTGTAAGGACTTTCAAAAACCGCGCTGGTCACCCAGCGATGACGCTGATCGAATGAAGAACTGCTGCGTTCGAGCTGTGGCAGATTGTTATCCTGGGGCGCCAGCAGCGTCTGCAAGTCCGTCGAATCGTCAATCGCGTGTGACCAAGTCCAGTTAGAGAACAGCTGCATGTAGCGATTGAAACGCTTCGTCACAGAGAGGGTGAGGCCGTGATAAATCGAATTGCCGGATGATTCTTGCTGGAGGACGTCGCTCCAGGGCACACACAAACCAGCGGTGCCGGCGGGATAGCCCGCGAGCCCAGAGAGAGTCTGCAACCCACCAAGCGCGGTGCCACAGGGTGTGCCGGGAGGGGCCGATGCGGTTGCGAAGGATGGGTTCGGCCCAGATGGCCGGAAGAAGTTGAATATCGCTGCGGTTCCAAGCGGCTGCCCGTCGAGAGTAGAAAGTGGACCTGCGGGGCAGCCAGTCAAGAATCCCAGCACTCCGGGCGTCCCCGGAGGAGTGGTGACGTCAACGCCACACGTGGTCCCACTCGCCAATACATTCGAAGCAGGAGCGGCAACCGTCAGCGGACTTGAGAAAGTCAAACCGGAGGCGAGGGCGTTCGCAAAATTGGCCATGATCAGAGTCGGATTCGACACATTGATGTTCCGCGGGCGATTGAGATGCGTGCCGTGCGTGTAGCTGTAACTGAGATCGATCTTCCAGTCGTTCACGAGCTCGCGCTCGATCGTCAAGTTGGCCTGTTGGGCCCTGCCGTATACAAAGTTTCCCGCAGTGGGCAACGTGAAGGGAAGAATCGAAACGGGCAATCCGGCAGCGATAAAATTCTGGTTGTTGAAAAATGGACTGTTAAGGGGATCAAAGCGCTGCTGGTTGGCCAAATAGCTTATTCCCGGCACGCCTCCCGTGTTCAACACACCTTGGAATATCGAGCCTCCGTTGAGAGCTTCAAATCCGGGCGTCCCGCTCGCGCAGAGTGGCGTGTTAATCGCGCACCGAGTCGGCGTTCCTCCGCCACTGACCAATTGACTGGAAAGCGCACCCTCTGCCGTATTGGAATCGAAAGCGACAGCGAGCAGCGGGTGATCATAAAAAATTCCGTAACTGCCCCGGATGGCTGTCTTGCCGCTACCAGTCGGATCCCAGGCGAATCCGAGGCGAGGAGAAACGTTCTTGCTCGAGAGAGGAACGCCCTGCACGACATTCAACGCCTTCTCCGCTGCTGCGTTGAGCGGCGTGCCTGCCGCAAACGTCGGCATCCATTCGATGTCGTAGCGCAAGCCGTAATTGAGTGTGAATTGCGGAACGATCTTCCAGGTATCCTGCGCAAAAACACCGAAAGACGGAACATTAAACGGACGCTTCGAATTTCCGATGCCTTGAATGTAATCTCCAGGAAGTCCTAGGCCATAAGCCTGAACCGCGTTGAAAGCCGGAAGGGTAGCGCCCAGAGGATTCGGAGAAAGAGAGCCGAAATCAAACAGGCCGCCGAAATTCAGCTCGAAAATCTCTGGCTTGGATGTGCCCAGCTGAATGTAATTCGTGTCCTCGCCAAACTTGAACGTGTGGTTGCGTTTTACCCACGTCAAGTCGTCTGTGAACTGGTTCCTTTTCTCGATGCGATCCACTGTAGAGAATGGTTCGCGGCCCAAAAAGGCAAAACCGGTAATGTTCACCGCCACGTTGCTGCCCCCAGGCGCCTGGGAAAAGCCGTAGTGCAGGCCGCGGCGCGCGAACTGGTACCGAAATTCGTTCACCAGGTCGCTGCGGAAACTCGTGGCGTGCTGACCGACTATGGCGAGATCGCGTGTCTGCTGGAGAGAAGTGCGCGACGCGGCGTTCTGGCCGAAGTTCTGGTTCTGCGCGTTCACCTGAATGCCGGTGACGAGAGACGGCGAGACATTTGCTCGCAGAAATGTGCTGTTCTTCGAATTCCAAATGTGGTCCAGACGGAGGGACCAAAGGCTCGTACCTTCTTTGATCGGGTAGTTGCCAATTAGCGAATTGAGCGGAACGTAGGAGGCAGGCAGAGGCACCACGTTTGCTGCAGTGCAGCTTCCGGGAGTAGCTGGGTTGCAGTCAATAGGCAAGGGGAACGTCGTGGGCGCGGCAGGAGCCCCGCTGTTGCCAAAGAGCGCGGTGGCCGAAGCCGCGCCAGTGATGTCGGCAGCCTGAATCAACGGAGCCGCCGCGGCATTGCCGCAACCTCCCTTTGCGGCAATTGCACCTTGATAGAAGGTTGATTGTGCTGGTGTCATCAACAAGTTTGGGATGCATGGCGTTGTCGTGCCGGTCGATACAAATCCGAACGGGCCTGTGCCCGGGCTCGCGGCACCGATATCCGTGAACCCTGTTTCTTGGCGCCGCGTCGTTTCATAGCTGAAAAAGTAAAACGTCCTGTCCTGCTGAATCGGGCCGCCGATCGTCGCACCGGTTTGCACGCGCGTGAACGGCTGCTTCACAGCGGTGACTGCGCCGGTAAGCGGATTCACTTGCACCGAAAACGGATTGCGCGCCTGCAGACTGCTATGGCGCAGATAGCCGAATAGGTCGCCGTGAGTTTGATTCGAGCCGGATTTGGTGACGATATTGACGACCGCGCCAGTAGCCCGGCCAAACTCTGGCATATAGTTGCTAGTCATGATCTGGAATTCTTGCACTGCTTCCTGCGAAACGGTGGCGCGCACGCCGTTCACCGAATTATCCACAGCGTCGGCACCGTCGACGGAGACCTCGTTTGAACGCGCGCGTTGCCCTCCGAAATTCAATCCGCTCGTCGGAGCAGCTCCAATCGAAGGAGCGCTGTCACGATTGGCTTGGGAATCGAGTAGAGTGAAATTGATGTAATTGCGGCCGTTGATCGGGAGGTTTTCAATCTGGACCTGAGTGACGGTCTGCGAGACATCACTGCGTTCTGTCTGAACGAGAGCAGGCTGGCCCGTCACAGTGATACTTTGCTCGCCTGCGGCGACCTTGAGTTGCGGATTCAGGACGGCGACGATGCCGAGAGTCAAGGTCAAGTCCGGATTTACTAGTCTGGCGAAGTCCTTGGCTTCGACGGCGAGCGAATAGTGGCCAGGGGGGAGGCCGACGATGACGTAGCGGCCATTTGCATCGCTTGTCGCCGCAGCGGTTGCACCTGTGGCGAGGTTTATGGCTGTAATATGTGCGCCCGCGACGCTTGCGCTCTGTGGATCGAGCACCGTGCCAGATAGCTGGACGGTATTGATTTGCGCCAGGGCCAAGCTGGCGCACAGCAGAAGGATGCCTCCGGCCACAACCATGCGAATCCTAAGGTGACGCTTACGCATTGTCTGAATCCTCCCCGCAGGTCCTATTCGCCACACACGGCTATGGGCCGCGCCCCCAAAGCGAATACATGAAACCGCGGGCCGGAAACGCTCCCGCCCGCTGATAATGCTTGGTTTCTACTACTAGCGGGGGACTCATGCAAGAAGTTTTGCGTTGAAGAGTTACGGGTTGCGGAGTGCTGCATGACCGCTCAATTCTGGGCGCTCGTGCCGGAGAGCTGGACGAGTGAATGGGCCTGCTGGGACTGGCCCGGCTCGATGGTCTGAGGCCCGCGCCAATTGTCGAGGACGGCGACCTGGTGGACGCATGAAACCGTGCAGCGCGGAGCGCAAAATTTTTTCGTGAAGTACTCGCGGCGGCGCTGCTCGGCGGTGTATTCAGAGAGCGGAATTCCCGGATAGCCCCGCTGCTGAGAGCAATAATGGACCAGGCCCTCTTCACAGATGTAGAGGTAGCGCGACCCGGCGCGGCAGCGCCACTCGTTTTCGCGCCCGGCGGCGATATTGTGCTGGAAGGAGTTGACGCGCGAGAACGAACGTTTACCGAGCCGCATGATCTCTTCGAAGATTTCTCGTTCGCGCTCGCCAAGCGGGCGAAGCTGGCCGCTGCCGTCATGGATGATGCCGACAGTGGAAGAGAATCCCAGTTCGATGGCGCGTTTCGCTACGGAGAGCGCATCTTCCGGATGATGAATACCGCTCCCAAGAACAGAATTAATGTTGACGTGAAAATCGGCGTATTCAGCGAGGAGCTTGAGCTTCTGATCGAGAACTTTCAGGCTCTTTTTCGAGACCTCGTCGGGCATCGCGTTATCAATGCTAATCTGCAGAAACTCGAGGCCAGCGCGGTTGAAGCGCTCAATTCGGTCGGCGGTGAGCAAATACCCGTTGGTAATCATACCGGCGACCATGCCGCCGTGACGGATGCGGCGAACGATGTCGTCGAGTTCGGGATGGAGCAGTGGTTCGCCGCCGCTGATTGTAATGACGGAGGTGCCGAAGGAAGAGAGGCGGTCGATACGGCGGAACATTTCTTCAAGAGGCACAGGCTTGGAGAAATCGTCGAACTCGTTGCAATAGGTGCAAGAGAGGTTGCAGCGGCGTATGGGAATAATGTGCGCGAGGAGCGGATGGCGCGTCGAAACGAGCGCCTTGGCAATCATCCGCCAGCTCCGCACCGTGCGGTGCGCCGCGAGCAGCTTGCGTCGAATTTGTCTCTTCACAGACATGCGCTCAAATTGGAAAAGGCAGACGCCCGATATCTGCTGCTGTGGATTGCTCGTCCGATTTCCCCCAGTGACTATGCTATACCAGACAGCGTCCGAGGCGCTCGAACTTTTGACGAATAGGTCAGCTGCACTCGCATGATAAGCTAGTCTGAACGGCCAGCCGGAACGGGCCTGTAGCTCAGATGGATAGAGCAGCGGTTTCCTAAACCGCGTGTCGGGAGTTCGACTCTCCCCAGGCCCACCATGCTTTTTAAGGAACTTAGCGACTGGATAGATCCTCCACAGACGAAAATCAAATCCGTCTGTCTGTCTCAACTAACGTCGGCCTCAACTAACGTCTCCGCCGCAAGTCCGTCTAACTGACTGTAGCCACCCCTGGGAGCAGATCGGGAAGCGTGGCCAATCGAATGTCCTTAATCAGGAGATTACATGCGCATTCAAAACTTTTGGCAGAGCCCTGAGGGTTTTTGGCAGAGTTCTAAGGGCTTTTGGAAGAGTTCCAAGGCCGTGCTGTGTTCAGTGGCCTTGGCGTCAACATTAGCTGGCGCCGTCGGCTACGCCAGTGTCACGCATCTGGAACACGTTCATGCCGCCCTGGCGTTGAAATTGGCGAGCCCCAACGAGGGCTACAGCCAGACGGGCTTCGCACCTGTGGTGAAGAAGGTGCTGCCCGCAGTGGTGAATATCGCGTCATCGAAAGTCTCCAAAGTTCCCACGGAATTCTTCGGACAATTGCCCGATGACCCCATGTTCCGCCAGTTTTTCGGCGACGACTTCAACCGGCAATTCAGGGCGCCTCGTCAAGCGCCGGAACAGCGCGAACAGGGCCTCGGTTCGGGCGTCGTCATGACGCAGGACGGTTTTATTCTGACGAACAATCACGTAGTGGATGGCGCGAGCAGTGTGACGGTCACACTCGCCGATAAACGCGAATTCAAGGCCAGGGTCATCGGCACCGATCCGAAAAGCGATATCGCCGTGCTGAAGATTGACGCGACCAGCCTACCCTCGATTACCGTCGCCGATTCTTCGAAAGTTCAGGTTGGCGACTACGCGCTCGCTGTTGGCGATCCCTTCGGCGTCGGCCAGACGGTAACAATGGGTATCGTGAGCGCCACCGGGCGGTCTCATCTTGGGATCGAACAGTATGAAGATTTCATTCAAACCGACGCTCCTATTAATCCCGGAAATTCCGGCGGGGCGCTGGTAAATGACCGCGGCGAACTGATCGGCATTAACACTGCCATCATCGCCCATGGGTCAGAAGGCAATCAGGGGATCGGTTTTGCCATTCCCGCGAACATGGCGCGGAATGTGATGGAACAGATCGTCGAGCACGGAAAGGTGACGCGCGCTTATCTGGGAATTGTTCCGCAAGACGTTACGCCGGATCTTGCGAAGCAGTTCGGCGAAAAGGAAACAAGCGGCGCGCTTGTGGCTGACGTGAGTGCGGATAGCCCGGCGCAGAAGGCCGGCCTCGAGAGAGGCGACATCATCCTGGCAGTCAACGGCAAGCCGGTCGCGGATAGCAACGACTTGCGCATGACGATCTCGATGATGCCACCGGATAGTGAAGCGAACCTGAAGGTGTTCCGCAACGGCTCTGAGAGGGAAATTGCGGTAAAGCTGAGTACGCTACCGACCGAAGAGGCGGCCGCGCATTCCGAAGACAATGGCAACGGTTCGGCGAGCAGCGCGCTACCGGGGGTATCGGTCGAAAACCTCGATGCCGATTCGGCGCACGAGCTTGGCCTTTCGCCCAACACGAAAGGCGTGGTGGTGACTAACGTCGATCCTTCGAGCGAAGCAGCCGAAGCAGGGCTTCGCCGCGGAGACGTGATTCAGGAAGTCAACCGCCAGCCGGTCAAGAACACCGCCGACTTCGAGCGCGCAGTTCGTAGTTCGAAAGACAAGAAGCCTCTTCTGCTCGTGGACCGCAACGGCAGCACGATGTACCTCTCTGCTTAAAACGGCCACTGCCACAATCCGGCCCGGCGCGCCCCGCGCCGGGCCATCTTATCATCCGCCAAGTTAGGACCACCGCAGTTCAATGTCCGGCTCACAGGCGCGGTGCTAGATGCACCGGGGCTAATTACGATTGAGACTTTCGCTTTGGGAAGATTGCTGACGGATCCGACTCGACCGAGCCCCAGCCCGGCCGTGCAGCAACGCCTTTAACTGCGTCGCTAAGCCAACTCAACCCCCGGACGACTCCCACCTCAATCCAACCCACAATGCGCTGGCTGGCAAGATCTAGAAAGAAAAAGATGAGTACGACCGTAGCCGCGCCCGCGAAGAAAATGGAGAAGATCATCAGCGCGGCGACCATCTCCCGGACGTAATAGAGGCGCATTGCCGGGACTGCCGCAATGCCGATCCAAAGCCATTTCATGCCTCCTGATGACAGCTTGTGCGCCAACCGCCTCAAGGAAATCACAGGCGTCACTCCTTTATTGATGGGTCTCACCAACCTGGAGAAGCGCATTTGCGGGGCCAAAGCCCTGAGCGCTCATAGATAGGTCGAAGTCGTTGAGTTATTGGTGGGATAGCGGGGGAGAGAATCCTCAGTCAGATACGCTGCCAAAGCCTTGGTGCCAGCCGCATGGCAGAACGCCCGTCCGCTGACACTGAAAATAGCACTTATCGCAGCAGTTTTGAAATGTCTGTATGAAGTCAGCCACGCCTCGATCCGAGACCGGCTTCATTTTCCCAACGGCGTTCCGGCAAAAACAGAGCGGGAAGCATGACAGCATCCGGACGAACTTGGCCCGAGTTTGATCAAACCGGGATGATCTTGAAACTGACTCGACAAACTACACGTCCATGAGTCAAACTCCGCGAATCGGCGGTACTTTCTCAAGGAGACAGATATGCGACGCATGCTCTACGGTGGTCTAGTGGTCGCTTTGGGTTTGCTCGTTTGGGCCATTCCCGCACCTGCGCATCATGCTTTCGCGGCGGAGTTCGACGCCAATAAGTGCACCGATCTCACTGGCACGTTCACCAGTTACGAATGGCAGAACCCGCACGGCTATTTCCATCTGGACGTGAAAGATCCGAACGGCACCGTAAACTCCTGGACGTTTGAAACCGTTTCGCTATCCACGCTGAAGCGAAGCGGAACGTCGCGGCGTGACTTCGAGAACGCCATCGGAAAGAGCGTAACGGTTCGAGCCTGCCTGGCCAAGAATGGCGCAAAGAACCGGGCCGCTGCCGAAACCATCAAGATGCCTGACGGCCAGATCCATAGAATTGGACAGGACGTAGAAGGCAAATTTAGCCAGTACTGACGCGCAGGGCCGTTGCCTCGGGTTGTGGGCGAACAGAGGAGGAATTGTATGAAGACCGGCTTTGGACGTTATCTGGCCACCGGGATAGTCGCTGTCGGAATTCTGTGTCTGGCTTCTGGGCTTGCAGCGCAGGAAGGCAACTCGCAACCTGCGCAGCCAGCCAAATCGAAGCAGCAGCCGCTGCCTCCGGGTGGGCCGGCGCCGCGCACTGCAGACGGCCATCCCGATCTCTCGGGCGTGTGGTTTGGAGGCACGGCCGGCGGGTTCACGTATAACCCCGCACTGCGAAGGCAGTTCGACGCCAAAGCGGAACAGCCTCCTCAATTCCAGCCCTGGGCGGCGGCAAAAATCAAATCCATGACGCAAACCGATTACGAACTGGGGCGGGCGTCCGTAAATTGTCTGCCACGCGGCGTGCCCGGCATGTTTCTAATCAATCCGTATCCGTTCCAGATCATACAAACTCCCGGCTTATTTGCGCAGTTGGACGAGCTGAATAACAATTTCCGCGTCGTCCACACCGACGGCCGCGCGCATAACCCTGATCCCGATCCCTCGTTCGATGGGGACGAGGTCGCACATTGGGAGGGCGATACATTAGTGATCGACACGATCTCCATCGATGAGCGCACCTGGAACAACTTTACCGGTTGGTTTCACAGCGATCAGGAACACGTGGTCGAGCGGGTTAGCCGGCCCTCCATGAATTATCTGAACGTGGTGGTGACCATCGAGGACCCCAAGGTATTGGCGAAGCCGTGGACCTCTACGCCTCATGTCTGGACGCTCGGCCACGAGGACTTGCTTGAATACTATTGCACCAATAATCAGGAAGTGGAGCAGTACAAGGCGCTCAAGGAGAAGGAATCCGGCGGCGGCGATAAAAAATAGGAATACAACGGGAGAAGACCATGACACGCAAGTCTATAGGCGCGTTTGCGGTAATGGCTCTCGCTTTGCTTTTCTCAGTGATTCCTGCCCTGGCGCATCATTCGGTGACCGCGGAGTTCGACAGTTCCAAATCTTTTACCGTGAAGGCCACGATTACAAAGATTGAATGGGTCAATCCGCACACCTATATCTACGCCGATGTGAAGGACGAAAACGGCACCGTCACACCTTACTCGTTCGAAGGCGGACCTCCAGGAGCCCTGCGAAGATCCGGCGTGCTCAAGACTATGTTCAACGTGGGCGACGTGGTGACCATCGAAGCCTATATCGCCAAGGATGGCTCCAAGCACTTGGGCCTCCTGCACGCTGTCCATTTTGCGGATGGCCACCAGATCTTTTTTGGCAGGCCCGAGGATAGCGAAGGTAAGAATTAGCTCGCTCGAAACTCCGGTGCGAGTGCGTGG
>DASYXV010000001.1:0-2806 GCA_035934545.1 Candidatus Acidiferrales bacterium | reverse complement strand
AGTTCCTGCGCCACTGCCCGCGGGAGTTTTCGACGACATCATCGAGCGGGATCTTTTTAACACCGGCGAAGTCAATTTGCTGGCGTCTCCCGAAGATCCGAGAAAGCGGGATTGGGGTTGGGTGGCGCGGTCGTTTTCGTTACTCGTGCACGTGGGAGTCATCCTGCTGATTTTGTTCGCGCCGAAGCTTTTCACTTCGAATGTTCCGACGCAACAAGCGGAGATGGCTCGCGAGCAATTGTCGCATGTGTTTCTTCCGCCGTCGGTGAAGAATGTGCCAAGGGAGCGGCCGCCGGCGGAGCGGCCGAGCGCGCGTATGCGGCTGGATCCCCGTGTATTGGAAAAGCTGACGCCGCCACACCCACCGGCTCCTGAGCCGATGGCTGGACCAAAGACCGACGCGCCTCCTCAGCCGGAGCCCTCACGCGCGGCTCAACCGCAGCCACCAGCGCCGCAACCTCCAAAGCCCCAGCCCGCGTTCAAGCCGCTGACGCAACTGGAGAATCCGCCGAAGTCAAATCAGAAACTCAATCTTGATCTTCCGCGCGTCTCGCCGGGCCGCGCACTGCAGGAGAATGCCGAGCAAGCCCTGCAACATCGCAGCAGCTCAAGTTCCGCGTCTTTCTCCGAGCCGATGCCCTTGGGGCCGGGAGCGCCGCTTCCGAGCGGGGCGGGGGGCCAGGGACTGCTGGGGAGTGGCGTGCAGATACTGACGCCGACCGAAGGGGTGGATTTCTCGAATTATCTGGCGCGGATGCTGGCGCGCGTGAAGCAGAATTGGTATTCCGCGATGCCGATTTCGGCGCGCATGGGCGACAAGGGCGTGGTGATCATGCGATTCCATATCATGCGCAATGGCGACATGCCAAACACGGAACCGGCGTTGGAGCGCACGTCAGGCAAGGAGCCTTTGGACCGCGCAGCTGGCGCTGCGCTGACGGAATCGAATCCGTTTGAACCTCTTCCACCGGCATTCACCGGACCGTATATCGAACTGCGAATCGCCTTTCTTTACAACCTGCCTCTGGACTATAACTTCGGACAGTGAGACTGAATCGCACTCAAATTCTGGGCGCGCTGCTGCTGGCGCTGGCGGTGCTGATGTATCTGTTGCTGCGCTACCGAGTGTTCCACGGATGAACGCGCACCGTCGCCTGGTCGTAATTTTGGGTCCGACGGCTTCCGGCAAATCGGCGCTGGCGATTGCGTTGGCGGAGCGGTTAAACGGGGAAGTGGTGGCTTGCGACTCCACGCAGGTCTACCGCTATTTTGACATTGGCACGGGCAAAGTTCCCGCAGCGGAGCGGCGCGGAATTCCACATCGCATGATTGATTTGGTCGAGCCCGAGGAGGTTTTCACGGCGGGCGAGTATCGGCGTCGTGCGACGGAAGTTCTGGAGGCGATTTGCGCGCGGGGGAAACCGCCGATTTTGACGGCAGGGACCGGACTTTACTTGCGAGCGCTTCTGGAAGGATTGGCCGACGCGCCCGCGCGTTCCGAGGAACTCCGCGAACGATTGAGGCAGCGAGCGGCGCGACGCGGACCGGAGCATTTGTACAAGATTTTGAAGCGACTGGACGCGGAATCGGCGTCGCGGATTGCCCCAGGCGATACGCAGAAGGTGATACGGGCGATCGAGATCCGTTTGGTGTCGGGCCAGCCAGTCAGTGAACTCCATCGGCGCGGACGAGCTGGTCTTGAAGGCTTCCGGGTGCTCAGGATTGGGCTAATGCCGCCACGAGCGGCACTCTACAGGCGCATTGACCAGCGCGTGACTGCGATGCTGGAGTCAGGGTGGCTCAATGAAGCTAAGCTATTGTTGGGCAAAGGGATAACTCCGACGTCGAAGCCATTTGAGTTTCTTGGATACTCTCAGCTTCGGGATGTTCTGATTGGCAAGATGGCGCTTGACGAAGCCATCCGACAGATTCAGCAAGCGACGCGACAGTATGCCAAACGGCAGGTCACATGGTTCCGCAAAGAGCATGACGTGCATTGGATTGAAGGGTTTGGCGATGAGCCTGCGACTGCTGCAGATGCCCTTAGATTCATTGCAGGAGCCGAGGAATAGGCTAGTGGATACGGATGGGTATTGACTGGGGAGCATTCTGTGAGGTATCCTAGCGCCAACCATACGATACCGTATGTACAGGGAGGCTTCCTAATGCGAGCTCGTCGAGAGCATCCCACCCGATTGGAACGCTCCGATTGGATTCGGTGCGCCATGGGAGTTCTCGCCAGCGAGGGCAGAGAAGCGGTACGCGTTGAAAATCTTGCGAAAAAACTACGAATCAGTAAGGGAAGCTTCTATTGGCATTTTCGCGATAGAGAGGATTTGCTCGAGGCAATGCTGGATGCCTGGGAATCAGGGCACGTGGACTGGAATGTGGATGAGCGGGAGGTTCACCGTGACCCGGCGGGCCGGTGGGCGGGCTTGGTGGAGCTGCTGTCAAGCGCGACGAAGAGTAGTTTAGACGTGGCGATTTTTTCGTGGGCGCGCGAGGACGAAAAAGTGGGCCACCGCGTGAGCGAAATCGAAAAGCGGCGTTCTGCGCATCTCGAACAGGTTTTTCGTGAAATAGGCTTCACAG
Source organism: Candidatus Acidiferrales bacterium (assembly GCA_035934545.1). Lineage (GTDB taxonomy): Bacteria > Acidobacteriota > Terriglobia > Acidiferrales > UBA7541 > DAHUXN01. Next base: position 214 of record DASYXV010000001.1, on the reverse strand, counting down.
CCGCGCAGGCGGAGGAATGGTCACAGTCGGCGATGTTGGTTTATTTAGGCTGGGTGGATCGAGCGACGCGCGATGCCACATTTCGGGAATTCGGACCGTCGCTGGCGGAGGTGCTTTCGCGTTTTGTTCTGGCGGCCTCCTGCCTGGCCGGCCAAGAAGTGCTCCGGCAGTAGAAATTGAAGCGTATAATGATGGGCGCATGAGTAAAAGGTTC
>DASYXV010000034.1:0-2842 GCA_035934545.1 Candidatus Acidiferrales bacterium | reverse complement strand
TGGTCGAAATCGAAGGCCCTGACCGCGAGCCTCTGCGCGGACCTGAGGCCGCGCAAATCTGGAGCCGCGTGCTCCCCGCGATTGCCGGCGCACAAAAATGGTCGCTCGATTTTTTCAGCCATCTCGAGCCGCTTCGGGAATTCTGCGACGCGCGCAAAATCGCGTATCGTGAAGCCTCAAAACGCACGATTGTCCTCTCTTCGCTGACGCCGGAAGCCCTCGCCCCCCTTCTCGAACGGTTCGAACGCGAAACCTTTGGCATGCGCGCCGGCGGCTCGGTCGAGACAGGAGATCCCGCCCTGGAAAATGAACTGCCGCGCCGAGGCGTTGATGCCTACCACACAGCTTACCCCGCCTATTTTTCCTGTGCTGTTTGTGACCTCGAAAATGGCTCGGTCGTGGTTCTGAGCAACCAGCTTTGGGCCGGCGAGATCGTCCGTCGCGCCCGTCGAGTCCTCGCCAGCTTGAACGTGGAAGTCCGGGTCTCAACTTGAGAGGCCCCGTATTTTCTCTGTAATCAGCACGATCCGTCCTCCGCTCTACCCTTGTCTGAATGGGCAACCAGTACCCCGGTACCATTCCAATAGGCCGGGCGGACGCGCACCATATTAACCAGAGATTCCGAGGCCCGGATGCCCAGCGCTAGCGACACTTTGAGTCCCGTTACGGGGACTTTCGTTCATAGCTTGAACCTACTGCTGAAGTTCGCTCGTCTCTACGGTTTGCACCACGCTCGCACCACAGCCCAGATGGAATACGCCTGGAACGACTTATACGCCGCGCTCGACGCAGCTGGCCCATCGGGGATCCTTCTGGGGGTCTCCGGCGCGGAACTCTTAATCGACGGCGCTCTGGTTGAATCCACCGCCGCCGAGCATAGCCTCGCGCAATTGCTCACCAAGGCGAACATTGCCAGTATCGGCTTCACGCCGGGCCTTAGCCGTGGATCGTTCTCGCTTTTCGTGAAGACGTTCTCGGCGGCGTCGCTCAAGCCGTCGCATCTTGCCAAGCGCCTGAAATCCGCGTTGGGCGACAGTGCCGAGTCCGGCATTCGCGTCAATCAGCTTCGCTTCATCGCTCGCGAAGCTGAACTTCCCACGCCTTCGCTCGCCGCTCGCATTGCCGGCAATCACGCCGAAGATTCGCACGACTGGCTGCATGATTCCGGAAAGCTCGTCGAACTGATTGCCGCAGCCGAACACTCCGGGAACGGCTCGAGTTCCGGTTATCATTTCGGGGAAGAACTTCTCGGCACAACTCACCTCTCCGAAAGCAGTTCACTCGCCTATACGCACTCCGAACAGGAAATGCGCTCGCTGCTGCAGTTCGCCGCCAATTTCGGCAAGGCTGCGCATAAGCACAAGCATTCCGGCGCTGCCGATTCTTCTGAATGGAAGCAGCGCATCGCGAATCTTCCTCCCTCGTCGCGCGCGGTCCTGCGCGAAGCCATCGCGGAGATGCACGCCGCGCAGCCCTCCCAAAAATTGGACGCCGCCGCGATTCTCCATCTCGCAGAAGGCCTCGCCGTTCGTTACACGCTCGAAAGCTTCGAGCGTGGCAATCTGAAAGTGAACGTCGTGCGGCCATTGCTGGAAACCTTCGCGGTACCGCTTGCGCCGCTGCACGAAATTCTCCACGCGCGCGAACGCAAGGCATCGAAAGCTGGGCATTCGCAAGATGTTCATGCCGAGACTCCCGTGGATGCTCTCGACCGCCGCTTTTGGTCCTCCATGCCGGAATCCGAAAAGCAAACTGTTCTGCTCTCATCGGAGAGCTGGTGTGTGCCGCCAGAGTGCGTGCAGCAATCGGTCGATAATCTCTTTCGCAATCCCGACTTCGCAGTCGCCGACAAAATCCTGACGCAATATGTGAAATGTATCCGGAATTGTGAACCCCAAGCGCGAAAACAATCCGCCGTCGGACTCGCGCAGATGGCCGAACAATACGCGCGCGCATCCGGTCCGCGTTTGCGCGAAGCTGTGCGGATCCTCGGCGAACAGTTGGCCGTCGAACGCGATCCCGAAGTGCGCGATTTGCTCAATGCTGCATTCGTTCGTTTCAGCCAGGTCGCCGCCGAGCAAACTCTGTTTCCAGCGCTGCGCCAATCGTTTGACACGCTGGCGATTCTGGAGAAGTCGCAGCCAAATTCGGCGCACACTCTACGCCCGCGCATTGGGATTAAAAACCGCATCCCGGTTTTCATCGAAAAAGGGCTGAAGAGCGAAGTGCTGCGCACGGAACTAATCGAAGTGTTGCGTCATGTGCCGCACGCCGCCGCCGCTCAGCTCGCCAGCCGTCTGATGAGCGTCACGCGTTCCGGAGAACGCGAGCAAGTGGTCGCAATGGCGCGTGCGCTCGGCAAACCGGCCCAGGAATACTTGTGTCAAACGCTCGAAAATGCCCCGCCGGCAAACGGCATTCGTGTTTTAGGCCTGTTGAGCCGGCTTAATCCTGCCTGCGTGGAAGCATTGTTGCCGGGAAAAATCCAGGCCGGCCAGAGCGCGACGCATGACGAAGCTTTGCGCCAGCTTTCGATCGCTGCCGCTCTCGAGCGCGGCCGCATGTTAATGAGTATCGTCGAACGCATGGACCAAATGATTTTGCCGATGGCGCTCGATGAAATTGGAATGTGTGGCGATGCCAGCGTCGCACCCGACCTTGTGCGTCTCGCCGAAGGCAATCTCCTCAAGAACAGTTCTGATTTCTTGCGCGTCAAGGCCATTGAGGCTCTCGGCCGCCTTCGCGCACCCGAGACCACCATTCACCTCATGCGCTTTATCGAAGGGCGTCGCGCCTGGCGCTGGGCCTATCCCAGCGAGATGCGCCTCGCCGCTGCCCAGGC
>DASYXV010000023.1:0-1798 GCA_035934545.1 Candidatus Acidiferrales bacterium | reverse complement strand
GATGGAGGCGCTTTCGGCGGAATGGAAGCGCTCCACACGCGCGAGCCGGCCCTTCTCCCTGGTTCTGATGGACCTGGACCGCTTTAAATTCGTCAACGATTTCTATGGCCATTTGGAAGGCGACGTAGTGCTGCAGCGCGTCGGTTTGATTCTCGAACAGAATTGCCGCCGCTCGGACGTGGTGGCGCGTTACGGCGGCGACGAATTCGTGATTTTGATGCCGGAGACGAGCGTGGAGCAAGCGCGGCAGATTGCGGGGAAGCTCCGAAGCTGGGTGGCTTCCGACCCGCTGCTGCGCGATAAGAACATCACTGCGAGCTTCGGAATCGCCACATACCCGATACACGGCTCAACGCCGCAGGAGCTAATCCAGGACGCAGATGCTTCGATGTACCTGTCGAAACATCAAGGCGGCAACGCGGTACTTGCAGCGGAGCCCCGCGAGCCCGGCGACTCTAAAACGTGGAAACGCGATGTGCTCGAGGCCTACCTTGGAGTCATGTTGCATCGGCAATTTTCCACCGGGCCGGAAGCGTTCAACGAAATCTACCAGAGGATTGAGCAGTTCTCGCAGTCGCTCAACGAGAGGAGCCCGTCGTTATCTCTCGAACAGCTGCCGACGCCAGTAGTCGAAACCATGACTTCGCTGGCCTACGCGGTGGATGCGAAGGATCAGTACACGCACGGGCATTCGCGGAAGGTATCCACGTATGCGGCCCTGATTGCGCAAGCGGCGGGACTGAAAGCGATCGAGGTGGAGGAGGTGCGCCTCGGCGGTCTGCTGCATGACGTAGGTAAAGTTGGAATCCCGGAGGAAATTTTGAATAAAGCGGGACCCCTGGATGCGGACGAGTGGGAAACGATGAAATCGCACGCCGTTCTCGGGTGGCGGATTTTGGATCCGCTGCTGGCGCTGCGAAATGTGCGCGAGATGGTGAAGCACCACCATGAATTCTTTGACGGCTCCGGCTATCCGGACCAGATCGAGCGGGAAGGCATTCCCCTTGGCGCGCGGATCATCGCCGTCGCCGACGCCTATGACACGATTACGTCGCCGCGCGTCTACAAGAAGGCGCGCGCAGCGGACGCCGCTCTGACAGAAATTGAACGGTGCGCCGGGACGCAGTTCGACCCGGATCTGGTGCGCCTGTTCATTGAGGTAATCCGGCAGCAACCGCACCCCGTCCTCGAACATATCCCCGCCGACGACCAATCCGCCTCCTCCGGTAATGCTTCGCTCTAAACCCAAGTGATTTGTTCGCCATTTTCGGTAGTGACTCAGATTGCCGTCGTAGGTTAGTTTCGATTATCTGACTTAACAGGCGCGCTAAGCTTTCTTCCGCTATTTTGGTAATCCGCACAGGCAGGGTGGCGTTGGGAACTGGCACTTCCGAGAGAAATCCAGCGTGATTTTCGGTGCCTCGTGAACAGTCTAACCGATCGCAACGCCGAGATTGCCACGGCGCGGAGCGCGGCCCCGGAGACCATCCTCGCGCGAAATCAACGTCCCAGTAACTAGCTTAAGACTCTGCGAAGAACGGTTGGGTAGTAGGCACAGAAACGTGTTGACACCATACCGGCCAGTCGGTATCTTCTAACAGAACTTTAGTGTGACGCGGTCCTCGGAGGGGAGACGCAATGCCGAAAAAAATTGCACGAAAAACCGTGGGAAGAATCGTGGCGGGCGTCTTTGCGTTGCTGGTTTTGGTGGCGACAGGGGCTAAGGCGCAATCGCCAACGGATCTGAAGCATAAGTACCCGAAGATGGCGCCCATTGATGAGTATTTGATGAATCGAG
>DASYXV010000016.1:0-2058 GCA_035934545.1 Candidatus Acidiferrales bacterium | reverse complement strand
GCCGAGGATCATGACGGGTCCGAGGCCCAAACCAATCAGCGCGCCCGACAGCGTCAAGACAGCGGTTTGGCGATAGGCAATCAGCTTGACGATGTGCATCACTACAGTCGAGAGGGCTTCGGTGCCGATGTACGCGCCTTTCACAAGGCCATACGCGAGGAAGAACGGCGCCATGATCGGCCCGACGCTGCCGAGCAGCGCAGAAAGAAAGCTCGCACCGGCTCCAATTCCTGCGAAGGACGCGACCGGAAAGGATTTTGGCTTGGGGCGGAGGTGACGCCACACCACAACGAGCAACAGGAAAGCGCCAAGCAGGCGAGTGAGCGCGGCCAGCGGCGCCTTCGCAAAGAGGAACCCGCCGAGCAGGGCGAAAGGAACGGCTCCTAGCGCAAACCAGCCCACTACTCTCCAGTTCACTTCGGCGCGATTGAACCAGACGCGGCTGGCGTTACCGATGAGCTGCGCGACGGTGAGAATTGGCACGGCTTCGCGGATGCCAAACACAGCCACAATTGCCGGCAGCAAAACCGCCGCGCCGCCGAAGCCGGCTACTGCGGCTAAGGTTGACGCCAGCAGGGCGGCAAGCACCAGAATTACCCATCGGAGGATATGGAACACGGCAGCACATTATAGCGAGCGGGCGTCACGGACGAAGGCAAAGCTTCGTCCTACGTGGAAAGACAAGTCCCGTGGCGACCGCAGCGCGGGCGTGTAAGATTTGTGGGGAAACAACTGGTTCGTCGCCACGCATATCAAGGACGTGGCGTTTTGAAAGGCGGGACCTTAGAGACTAGGACCCCTCAGCTACCCACCGTATCTTCGGCCACAGTTGCATCGCCGCCGCGCTGCGAGGCTTTGAATTTCGCAAGCATGCTTGCCTTGTAATCCAGCGTGTAGAGAAAATTCAAAAGGTCTTCAATCACATCCAAAGCAACAGAAAGCTCGAACTGGAGAGGGGGTTCCAACTCATGTACGGCCCGATTCCCCATAAATCGGAACGCATGCAGATTTTTAACAATATTTTCGGGCAGATGCGAGGTCATTCCGTCAATTTTTGCTTGAAGATTGCTTCTTTGAATCCCCTGTTCGGCACATAGTCCCTCAAGTAAAGAGCGCAGGCCCGCAGCGCAGAGAATCGGAAGATCCTCGTTTAGCGCGCTCACGACCTCTTTGTACAGTGCATCCAGTCTCTTCGGTAGATTGGTAAAGTGCTTCCGTGGCCGGTAGGAATGCTCCCGCCGTGGGTGAAATATACTTTCCTCTTCGCCGTTACTATAGTCAGTAGCGTAACGATCTTCCATGACACACGTGTCGCAACCGGCGCAAGTCCAAAAAAAATAAGTGCCCCAGACTTCCATATGCCCGATTTCGCTGTCGCCGCAATGATATTCGTGCAAATCGACGAGATTATGCCGCGTCGGTGTTTTGCAAGTATTGCAAAATATCCGCGTCGTCTTATCGTGGCTGTCCACAACACGCCCCTTACCGATTTCATTACTAGCTGAGTATATCCCCAATCGGCTTGTTAGACTCAGCTTTCGTCGACGGGTTCGGGGTGGATGGTGAGGCGGTAGATTTGGGGGAAGTGCTCTTTGACGCGATCCTCGACGGCGGCGGTGACGTCGTGGACCTGGGTGATGGGGAGGCTGCCGTCCATGGCGCAGTGGCAAGAGACGAGGATTTTGTGCTCGACGAAACGGACATGAACGTCGTGGCAATCGGTAAGCTCGTGAAATTCGGCGGCGAGATTGTTGATGAAGTCGCGGACGCGCACGGCGAGATCTTTCATTTCTTCGCCGCCGGGAATATGCGTGCCGAGCGGCTCGATGTGAATGTTGATGTGCGCTCCGGCGGCTTGGCGGAGCAAATCCTGCTCGAGGGCCGTGGCGAGGCGATGGGCTTCGCGCAGGCTGGAATGCTCGTCGACTTCGAGATGCAATTCGACGAAGAGCCGGCCGTCAATTTGATGCGCGGATAGTTCGTGGACGGCGAGGCCGCGGCGCTGGGCCGTGGCGCGAATCGTTTCGAGGAAATTCTCGCCGGAGCGGGCGCGCGGTT
>DASYXV010000027.1:0-1515 GCA_035934545.1 Candidatus Acidiferrales bacterium | reverse complement strand
CGCAGTCATGGTCATGACGATTCCTGCAGCTACCATGCTTCTTGCCGCACGACTCGGCGCGCAGTCAAATCCCAGTTCGACTTCGAGTTCAGCGTCGAACAATACCTCGGCATCCGCGCAAGTGACTCCGGCAGGCAATTTCGCACATCATTATCTCTGGACCGAGGAATTCGACGGCAGCACAAACTCTGAAGGACAGGTAATGTCTCTCGACTCAACGGTCGGCTATGTTTTCTCGCGGCATTTCGGCGTTGATGCCGGCATCCCCATTTATTTTGTTCGAGGGACCTCCACGACGTCGACGGGCGGCACCACGACCACTTCGAATAACGGCCTCGGCGATGCCTATTTGCAGCTTCGCCTGGGGTTCGCAAACCCCGCGCTGAATTACAAAACCGTCCTCACGGGTACGGCGCCGACGGGCAGCGCCTCGGCCGGGCTTTCCACGGGGCACGCAACCTACGATTGGACGAATCATTTCGACCATCATTTCGGCCGCCTGATTCCCTTTGCGGAGGCGGGCGTTGGCAATTCGATCCCCGAAACTTTCGTTTTCAACCGGCCATTCAAATCCTACGGCCACGACGCGCATTTTCAGGCCGGCGCCGGATTTCAGATTGCCGACTGGCTTGGCGTGAACGCTTCCGCGTACGACATCGCACCGTGGGGGACGCAGACCATTTTCAGCCGGCTGGTTTCCAAGGGCGGCCCCCCCATTTCGGGCCACGGACGCGTGTTTGATCTGGCCAACCAGACGAGTGGCAGTTCGAGCATCGCGGCTGACAACGGATTTAGCGGCGGCGTCGATGTCAGCCCCGGTTCGATTCTGGATTTCTCGGTGAGCTATAGCCACAGTATTCACTTTCAGCTCGATACGGTTTCATTTGGCGTCGGTGTGAATATGTCGGAGCTGTTGCGTCGCAATGGGCGCAGCTTCTAACTTGAATTCAATCGAGGAGGAACCAATGAAGAAACAACTCACGGCAGCACTGGCCGTTACCGCAGCCGCATTCTTGCTCGGCGTAATGCCCGCCGCAGCGCAAGGTCAGGGACAGCAGGGAGGCCATCCGGGCGCGGGTGCCGCCGCTTCACACGAACCCATGGGCATGGGCAGCGCGATGAGCAACCATGGCTCAATGAAAGACGCGAATAATTCCACGGCGCGCGGCCCTAAGACGCCCGATGAGCTGCTCACGCAGAACACAAAGCTCTCCTCAAATCTTGCGGCGCTGCTTCCCGCGGGTACGGACCTTCAATTAGCGGCGCAGGGATTTAAGAATCTTGGGCAATTCGTCGCTGCAGTCCACGTGTCGCACAATCTTGGCATCCCGTTCGCTTGCCTGAAGGCGGACATGACGGACACGGCTCCTGCGACAGGAGTGACCTGCCCGTCAGGTACCGGCACCGGACCAAAAGCGTTGAGCCTCGGTGCATCGATTCAGGCGCTCGATCCCACGATGACGAAGTCTGATGTCAAGAGCGCGACGAAGACGGCGACCCACCAGGCGAAGATCG
>DASYXV010000078.1:0-105939 GCA_035934545.1 Candidatus Acidiferrales bacterium | reverse complement strand
TGGGATGCTATCCAGAAACTCTCGCTGCTCTTCGGGTTGCTGGCAGCCATTCGCACATTAAGCGAATGAACTATTGGGGGCATCCTTCGGGATGCTCCCAATTTTTCGAGTTTCGAGCAACGCATCATTAGCGCACGACCCGATTGTAGACCCCATTGATTTAGGGTATATTTCGGTTAATCTGGCGCCTATGAACACCCGATACCTTTCCGCGAAACTGTTCTGGGGACTTGCGGTTCTCTCGTTCATCCTTGGTGTGGTGCTCCTCCGGCGGGGACTAACTCTTGTGGATTATCTCAATCCGCTGTTCCTGCTTTTTCTCCCCAGGCTCATCCCTTTCGGGGTTGCGGTGCTGTCGATCGCTTTCGGCCTGGTGTACCTTGTTGTGGAACGCGACTTCAGGCGTCCGCCGAGTGTGCCGCTGACCGTTGCTCACCTCACATTCTTCTTACTCGCCATATTCGGCCATATCATGAGCGTGCATTTCATCGGCCGCGCGCTCAGCGAACGACACCTCCAAAATCCACCGATGCCGCTGTGGGGGACCGGGTTATTCCTTTTTGCATTTGGTGCGAGTCTAGTGTTCTTCGCAATGAACATCATTCGAAGCGCCCGAAGAACACCTCTGAATGTTTAGGCATAACTTTCCTTCATCACCGCGTTCAAGTTAACGCCGAAAATAGTTGAATGCCCTGTCCTCCGCCAGTTTTCGCTTGAACGAAGGGTTAACTTCTGCTATAAGATATACGTGTTTTCGGAGCACATCGTCGCCATCTCATCGGCAAAACCCCGAGGCCCCCGGTGGAGTTTCATCGCCGCCTAGCCTCTCACCCCCGCCGATTCCGGGCATCCACAGACACGAAATCGCGCCAAATTTTGAAGTTTCTAATCGAAAATGACATGCGCAGTCGCGAAAAGCCATGTTGTTGTAAACAAAGCACTTATGAAATTCTAATCGATAATGAAATTCAATATTGGGCACTTGGTTTTGACCCAACAGAGGGCGTCGCTTTCTACATGCTTCCCAGCGTCCGTGGCACTTGGCGTTCCACCCCTTTGCCCTTGACTCTCCCTGCCTCCAGACCTATAAGCACCCGGGAATTCGACCTTCCCGTTTACCCCGGATTTTTCACCACGGTCAGTTTGGCTTGCCGAGGCGCATCCGAAAGAGGGAGTCATGACTGATCTAGTCACTGTCGTCGGAATCGGGAGCTGCACTGTGGATTATTTCGCCATCGTGCCGCGCCTCCTTGGCGCCGACGAGAAAATCAACGCGGTTCGCCTCGAAGTCCACGCCGGAGGTGTCACCGCCAATAATTTGACCCAGGTCGCGCGCCTCAGCGCGAAGTCCGGCTGGCTCGGCCTCCTTGGCGACGACGAGAACGGTCGGATCATCCGGGAGGCGTTTGTGGCCGACGGGATGGATCTGGCCGGAATCGAAGTCGTCAAGGGAGAGCGGTCATCACTCACCTGGATTCCCGTGGATGCCGAAGGCGAGCGCTGCATCTATATGTTCCCCAACGTCACCGGGAAAATCAGTGTCTATCAAGTCCTGAACCGCTTCGCTCCCCACATCAAGCGGGCAAAGCATTTCCACACCGAAGCCTCTCAGCTTCCCCTCACTCCCGTCAGGGAAGCCATGAAGGTGGCGCGCGACGCGGGCGTGCGCGTGATTTTCGACCTCGATGTCGCTCCGAATTATTTCTGCGAGGCAGGGCTTGGAACGCAAAACGATTTGGCCGCCTCGCTCAATCTGGTGGACGTCCTCAAGCCGTGCAAGGCCGCTGCAATCGAATTCACAGGCGAGGATGATTACGAGCGCATGGCCCGCAAACTTCTGGCGATGGGGCCGAAAGTCGTCGCCATCACCATGGGCTCAAAAGGCTGCACCATCGCCACGAAAGACAAAGTCGCGCAGATTCCCGCCTTCAGTGTGAAAGTTGTGGACACCACGGGCGCTGGCGACGCCTTCATGGGCGGCCTCTCTTACGCGCTCCTCCAGGGCTGGGACATCGAACGCGCCGGAACGCTCGCCAATGCCTGCGCCGCGCTTTGCTGTACGAAGGTCGGCGCCCGCGCGATGTCGAAATTGAGCGATGTAATAGCGCTGATTCGTTCCCAACGGCCGGCTGCCGCTGCGGGGTTCTGACGCCATGTACACGCCACACACTTTCCCTGTCGCGCTCCTGATGATCATCATCAGCACGATCTGCTGCGCTTCCTGGTGCCGGGCGCTTGATTCGCTCCATGCAGCGTGTTATTTTCAATCTTCCCTGACGCCACTTTTGGTTTATGAAAACGGATTCCCGGGCGATTTCCCGGGAGAAGTCAGGCTATTTGGGGAGCAGCGGGTTCATGCCTGAGGGAATGAAACCAACGCCACAAGAGCTCGCCTACTGGCGCATCGAAGGCAGCCTGGTCAACCTGACTGCCGTCCGCCCTGTCGCCTTCTTCGCCTGGAACGCGCAATCCTTCCTCCAGCGCTGGACCCGCCGCGCCGGCATGTTTGTCATGGCCCTCGCGCGGCCTGTCCTCTATTTCACGAATCGTTCCATCGCCACCCGTATACTCCACGCCATTCTTCGCGGCGTCAGCCGCGACCGCCTCGACCTGCTCGGCGAGGAATATTTTGAGGTGCGCCTGAAACCGCGATTGAAGAAGCAAGGCGTGGAAGAATTGAAGAAGGCAATCGCGAATGGCGAGGACATTGTTCTTGTCAGCCAGGGGTTGGAGCACGTTATGCGTCCCTTAGCGGAATTTCTGGGCGTCAAGCAATTGCTGTGCAATCGCTTGGACTTCCGCGACGGACTTGCCACTGGACGGCTGCTGGATCCCGTAATTCGGCCGCGCGGGCCGCTGGCGAAGTTAATTGGACGAAATCCCGATGGACGCGTGCCGCAAGAACGGTTGGCTCGAAATCTCGGATTTGCTCGGCATCCGGAAATCCTGAAAGCTGCTGTCCGTCCAGCTGCGAGAGCCTCCCAGAAAAACCACGTTCGCGTAGTCCATTTTCGGCCGGAGCAACAAGTCACTGACCTCTCGGTACGGGAATCGCTGCGAGGCAAGACGATTCTCCTGATGGGCGCGACAGGATTCATCGGCAAAGTGTGGCTGGCGAATCTACTGACGGATGTTTCGGATGTGAGGAAGGTCTACGTTTTGGTGCGGGGACGGCGATCGGCCACTGCGCTTGAGCGATTTCAGAAAATTGTGGACGAGTCGCCAGTTTTTGAGTCACTCGCCCGAAAATACGGCCAGACTTTCGCGCGCTTTTTTGCGGAAAAGATTGAAGTGTTCGATGGCGACGTCAGCAAGCCGGGCCTGGGATTGGACGCAGCCACGCGAAAAACATTGGAGTCGAAGCTCGATTTGATCATCAATAGTTCCGGGCTGACGGATTTCAATCCCGACCTGCGAGACGCGCTCGCGGCCAACGTGAATTCGGTTGCGAATCTGCTTGATTTCCTGCGGCAGACGGACCATGCGGCATTGCTGCATCTTTCAACCTGCTATGTGGCGGGCCAGCGCGACGGGCGCATGGTGGAAACGCTCTCGCCGAATTTCTCGCCGTCCAATCTGCCAGGCTTCGATGCGTTCAAAGAATGGCAGGCGCTTGAAGCATTGATACGCGATGCGGAAGCCAAGGCAGAGAGCGCGAAAGTGACCGATGAACTGCGCAAGACCGCGATCGAGAGGCCGACCGCAGCCAAGGATCTCGCGGGGACGGCACTTGATAATCAGGTGCGAAAAAATCGCAAGCGCTGGCTGCGACAAACATTGACGGACGCGGGAACGCGTAGAGCCAACGAGCTGGGATGGCCGAATACGTACACACTCACCAAGGGACTCGCAGAATCGTTGATCGCAACGCGGGGCGTGGGATTGCCAATCGCAATCGTGAGGCCGGCGATCGTCGAATCTTCGCTAGAAAAGCCATTTCGCGGATGGAATGAAGGGATCAATACTTCCGCTTCGCTATCCTATCTCCTGGGAACTTATTTCCGGCAACTTCCGACCAACGAGCGAAAGTGCCTCGACATCATTCCCGTGGACCTCGTCACGCGTGGAATGACATTGGTTGCGGCGGCGCTGATCGAACGCAAGCACGAACCGCTCTATCATCTCGCCACTTCCGTAACGAATCCATGCAACATGCGCCGCTCGATTGAACTGACGAGCCTCGCGCACCGAAAATTCCATACGACACAACGCGGTTTCGTGAGCTGGTTGCGCTCGCGTTTCGACGCGATCCCGGTTTCCAAGGCGCGATACGAGAATTTGTCGGCTCCGGCACAGAAGGCATTCGTGCAGGCGATCAACCGCGGCGTTTCGAGCGTGGGATTCGTTCGCTCGCCGCTCACCAAGCGGGAACGCGAACTCGAGCGCGTCATCAAACTGATCAATTTATTCGAGCCATTTATCCTGCATAATGTGCACACGTTTGAGGCGATGAACATCGAGCGCCTTTCCGCGGCCTTGCCGCAAGAGGAAGCCGCGGAATTCGGCTATGACTCGTGCGCGCTCGACTGGTGGGACTACTGGATCAACGTGCACATCCCGGCGCTGCGCAAGTGGTGCTATCCTTTGATCGAAGGCCGCTCAATTGATACACGCAGCCGGGGTCTGCTGCCACTGTCCGGCGAGCCTGTCGTGGGCGCTGCAGAAGGGGAAACAGCGACCGCAGCGACCTCCTGAGACCGCATACCTGTGGCCATCTTTCTCACCGGATCTACCGGATATATTGGAGCGCACGTCGCTGCGAATCTCCTCGAAGCAAGCGGCGAAACGCTAAACCTCCTCGTCCGAGCCAAAGGCGAGCAGGAAGCGCGCGAAAAATTGTGGCGCGCGTTCCAACTGCACATGGATTTTCCGCGTTTTCGCGAGCTTATCGCCTCCCGCATGCAGATTTTTCGCGGCGATCTGACGGGATCGAAATTCGGCTTGGCCGATGACGAATACAAGCAGCTCGTGCGAACCACTGATTCCGTGATCCATTGTGCGGCGTCGCTGAATCGGAAATCGGAAAAGACGTGCTTGAACGTCAATCTGCGCGGGTCGCTGCAGGTAGTCGAGCTGGCGATGCGCGCACGCGACGAGCACGGCCTCCGCCGCTTCAGCCACGTCAGCACCGTTGCGGTGGCTGGCCAGCGTCAAGATGAGATCGTCAGCGAGGATTCAGCGATCGAATGGGACCGCTCGGATTATGATCCCTATGCGCGCACAAAAAAATTCTGCGAACACATGATTCATGAGCTGCTGCCCGACGTGCCACGGACCATTTTTCGCCCCAGCATCGTGCTGGGAGACAGCCGGCGGGCGGAAACAAATCAATTCGGAATGGTGAAAGCGTTTGTGGCATTGGCCGGATGGCCGGTGCTTCCTTTCCGGCCAGGAGATCGCGTGGACATAGTTCCCGTGGACTACGTTGCCGGAGCCATTGCGAAACTGCATCAGAAAGAGAGTCCAGCGCACGAGATTTACCATCTCTCATCGGGCGCGGACTCGGAGACTTACACTCAGTTGACGAATGCAATTGCGGCGGCCCGAAAAAAGAGAAAGCCGAGATTCGCGCCGTTTCTCGAAGGCACAACATCAGCGACAGTGAATTTCGTCGCGGGACGCTTTGGCAGGGCTGGCGAAATGGCGACGCTGCTCAAGGTGTTTCTGCCGTACCTGACCTGGAACACCGTGTTCGACAATTCGCGCGTCGTCGCGGAGATGGGACGCAAGCCGGTGCCTTTTTCGCTATATTGTTTTCCTCTGCTGCAATTCAGCCGCGAACACCATTTTTCCTATCCTTACAAATCTTGGCCGGGCGATGCGGAGGCTGTTTCCACGCAGGCTGTCACGCAGGAAATCCGAAGATGATGGACCTGTTCCTCGAGGCGTGGGTCTCCGGCTCGATCGAGCTGGCGAAATTTACCTGGATGCTCGGCAGGGGAAATAGCTGGCAACCCGGCGAGAAACTGAAGCTGCTTTTCACGTGTTACAGCGGCGCAAGAAACACTGGTTCAGATTTGCGCGTCGAGGAAATCCTGCGGCAAGGGCGGCGCGTGCTCGGGGATCGGAATGTCGAGCTGTCGGTGACGTCGCAGGACTTCAATTTGACGCGCGGATATTTCAAGGGCACGAGGCAGGTGCGGCTTCCCGATGTGTTCCCGCCGTTTCTGAACCGTGAAGTGCCGCGACACCATGGCGTGATTGCGTGCGAAGGCTCGATGTTCAAGAGCAAATTCGCGAATGCGCTGACTGTGATGATGGCCGGCTCGCTAGGGCTCGCTTCGGCGCAGAACCGGCTCTCGGTGGGATATGGCGGCGAGGCGGGCAACATGGATCCGCTCGTGGAAAAAATGGTGCGCCGGTATTGCCACGATTCCGTGATCATTACGCGCAGCGAAGAATCGCAGGACTTGCTGAGAAGGATGGGAATCCCGACGGAATTGGGAACGGACACTGCGTGGACGTTTGAGCCGCTCGGCCCGGAATACGCGCAGAAATTATTGCGCGAAGCGGGATGGGACGGAACGACGCCGGTGCTGGCGCTGTGTCCCATCAATCCGTTTTGGTGGCCGGTGAAACCGTCGCTGGTGAAAGCCGCGGCGCGGGGTTTGTTTGGAGCGTACAAGAGCAGCCAGTATCGCTCGATTTATTTCTTGCGATCGGGCCGCGATGTTGACGCCGCCTACGAGAGATACATCGCGGGATTTGCCAGGGCCGTGAAGCGATTCCGTGAGGCACATCGCGTATCCGTAATTTGCGTGGGGATGGAAATGCTGGACCGCGGCGCATGCGAAAAAGTCTCCGCGCAACTGGGCGGGGTTCCGATTTTTGCGTCGGACCAATACGACATGTATCAAATCGTGAGCCTGCTGCGCGCGTGCCACTTCATTGCATCATCGCGCTACCACGCGATCGTGACTTCGATGCCGGCTGGCGTGCCATCGCTCGGGATCACGATGGACGAACGGATTCGCAATCTAATGCGCCAGCGCGGCCATCCGCATTTACTGTTGAACGTGGACGACGCGGACCTGGAAGAAAATCTGTACGGGGCGCTGGAAAAACTATGGGGCGAAGCAGAAGCCACCCGGGAAGGAATCGGGCGCACGGTGGTGCAGAACTTACGCCTGATGGCGCGGATGGGAATGTACTTCGAAGAATTAGTTGCAAAGCAGTATCCTGAGTTTCCACTGCGCAAGGGCTCGCGGAACTGGGACGAGTACCTGCCGCCGCTCGGTCAGAATCTCCGTAAACTGCTGGAAACCTACGACGCATGAACTTCCTCGAAAAGATTTTCCAGCACCTCGATGAAGCGGGCGGCGCAACCGTGTTGCAGGAAATCCACGGCAAAGAGTTCGTGACAGCGAGCGGAAACGAATTGATGTCGCTCATTGCGCAGGCTCGGAGTTTCGTACGCCACACTGGCTTGAAGAAAGGCGAGCGTTGCGCGCTGCTCGCGTCAAACAGCATTCGCTGGGCCGCGCTCGATTTGGCGTTGATTGCCGAGGGCATCATCGTAGTGCCGCTGTATGCGCGGCAAGCGCCGGCTGAACTTGCTGCGATGATTCGCGACAGCGGCGCGGCCCGAATTTGTTGCGGAAGCGCCGAGAAGCGCGATGGCTCGGTGGACGCGTTGCGAGATGCTCCTCCAGTTTCGATGTTCGATGACATTTTCGCATCGGCAGGCGGCGCGATTTCGCCGCCTGTCTCGCTTTCACGGGCCGATGCCGTGACTATTATCTACACGTCAGGTACTTCTGGCGAACCGAAAGGTGTCGTGTTGAATGTGGGCAACCTGGATCACATGGTCTCGTGCACTACTACGAGGCTCGACCAGCTTATGGGCCCGCGAAGCGAGCCGGAACAGGTGTTTCACTACGGCCCGTTTAGCCTAGCGGCTTCATGGATTTTGCTGCTGAGCTGCCTCTCGCGGACCAGCGTGCTGTCGCTTTCGACGGACCTGACGAAGCTCGGCGAGGAAATGAAGCTTGCGAATCCGAATTACTTCTTGAATGTGCCGCTGCTCCTTGAGCGCGTGCGGAGGAAGGTCGAAGAGCAAGTCGGCGGGCACAGAGGCTGGGTCGCGGGAGTTTTTGCACGCGCAAAGCGCGCGTATCTGCGGCGGGGGACCTCTGGCGCACGGCTCGCTGATGGTGTATGGCTTGCGATTGCGAACGCATTGATTTTTCCGACGATTCGCAAAAGCTTGGGGACGCGCCTCAAGGCGCTGATTTGCGGCTCAGCGCCGCTGGCGATCGAGACACAGAAATTCTTCATGATGCTGGGGGTTCCCGTCCTGCAGGTTTACGGACTGACTGAGACGACGGCGATTTGCACGATGGATGACCCGGCGAATGTCGAACCGGGATTTGTGGGCCCGCCGATTCCAGGGCTGGAAATGAACCTCGGAGAAAACCAGGAGATTCTCGCGCGTGGGCCAAATGTTTTTTCCGGATACTGGAATCGTCCCGAAGAAACGGCAAGAGTGCTACGCGATGGATGGTTCCATACGGGCGATAAAGGCGAAATGAATTCCCGCGGCAACTGGAAGATCACGGGCAGGGTCAAGAATCTAATTGTTCTCAATTCCGGCCATAATATCGCGCCGGAGCCGCTGGAAGAAGAACTCGCGAGGATGCTTCCTGCGGCGCAACACGTGGTGATGATTGGGAATCAGCGAAACTCGCTCTCGGCAATCATGACAACAGCGGCAGGTTCAAAGCTAACACGCGATGAAGTTGCAACGGCCATCGAAGAAATGAATTTGCATCTCCCGCATTACAAGCAAATCCGCGCGTTTCACATCGAGGCGGAGCCATTCACGATCGAGAGCGGAATGGTGACGGCCAATGGTAAACTCAGGCGCGACGTGATTGCAGAAAAACTGGAAGCTCAGATCGAAGAGATGTACCGGAAACGCGCTTCATGAAAAGCTATCACGGGAAAACACTGTCGTGGGAATCGGCCAGCGGCGTCATCGAACTGAAGCTGCACCGCGAACCGTGCAACGAGATTGGTTTGGCGACGCTCGAGGAGCTCGAGCGGTTTGCGGACGCGCTGGAATCGAGGACAAAAGATGCTGCTGTTCTGATCCTCTACAGTTCAATTCCATCGGGATTCAGCGCTGGAGCCGATTTGCGTGAACTTTTCGAGAGGAGTCGTCCGCTTCCTGCCGCTGAAAGGAGCGCGAAGGCGCGCGAGTTTTTGCATCGCATTCATCGGGTGCTCAATACAATTGACGCGGCGCCGATGACGACGATTGCCGCGGTGCATGGCGTGACGTTCGGCGGAGGCTTTGAGCTGGCGCTTGTTTGCGATTTGATTATTGCGGACAAGATGGCGCGATTCTGCTTTCCAGAATTGCGTCTTGGACTGATTCCTGGCTTCGGCGGAATTCCCCGGTTGAAACGAGACATCGGCAACGCAGTCGTGCGGGATCTGCTGTTGACGGGACGCAGCTTCAATGCGATGAAGGCGCAGGCAATCGGATTGGTCAGCCAGGTCACTGCAGAAGGCGAAACGTTGCGAGTGGCGCGCACGACGGCGGCGCAAATACAGAAATTCGACCGAGTGACCGCGGTTGCCGCAAAACGATTCATCAAGCCAATTCCGTATGAAGAGCTGCGGCAGGAAATTGAAATGTTTTGCGAACTGTTCAACCACCCTGCCGTCGAAGAAAGTCTGCGAAAATTTGCGGAAAGCACGGATGCGATGCCATATCTCCCATGAGAACCAAATTCAAGGCGAAGAGACGCTGACATTATGAAGAAGCCTGCATCAACTGGGCCTATGCAGACTGCCTGCGGCCTCGTCAGTTCGGCTCTTTGTATTTCGCGATTGTTTGCATTCGTCAGAAACACTCGGAGCTGAGGAATGTTTCTTGCCTTGCTGCTGGTAACTCTATTGGTTTCTGTGGCTGTGTCCGCGATTGTCGCGCGGATATTCTCGAAATCCGTTGACCAAATTCTGGCTCGAATCGTCGCGGACGAGATGAGCAGGGCGTGGACAAAGTACATCACGTTTGCCGAGTACGTTGTCGGGATTTCAAGTGGCGTGAATATTTCCCTGCTGCAGCAGTACATCACTCCGCAGGAGCATGGTTCATCTTATAGCCTTACCGCGGATCGCTGGATTTTGGAAGTGTACCGGGCAATTATCGGTGCGCTGGAGGGGCTCGCCTGGATGCTGCTTCTATTTTTCATGTTCGCGCTCGTGGCGTATGTCATCGTAAGGGCCTTCGAGCTGAAGAGGGAGAAAAGCCCCACAGCCCATGAATAGGAGCGGGGATTTCATGCATGCCAGGTCGATTGCCGACGGCGCGATATCACAAAGTGAAGAAAGTGAATCTGGAGGTTAAGCAATCGCGTGCCATCCCTTCAAGAAACCACGGAAGAAGTTCTGCGGCTGGCAGCGGCGCATTTCCGCGTGCCGCGCGAGAGCCTCGCGCCGGAGGACGACCTTTTCAAGAAGCTTGGAATTGACAGCCTGCAGGCGCTGGACCTGCTGACGCGCCTCGAAAACCATTTCCACATCGAGCTGCCCGATTACGAGTTGCAAGGAGTGAGCGATTTCCGCGCGCTCGCTGAACGCATCCAAGCACGCCTCTGATGCTCGACCTCCGCCAATATTCCTCTCTTGGCTCGGCCCTGCGCGCTGCGCTCGAGCGCTGGCCAGACGAGACCTGCCTGATCGAAGCCGACCGGGAAAGAGAGAACTGCCGCCTGACGTACCGGCAATTCAAGGAAGCGACTTTGCCTCTGGCTCGAGCCCTGCAAGATGCCAGCTTCCATCCCGACGGGCGTGCGGCAATCGTCATGACCAATCAGTCAAAATGGCTGATCTCCGCTTATGCAATTCTCTATTGCGGTGGCGTGCTTGTGCCCCTCGATTACAAGCTGACTGCCGCGGAGCATTTGCAACTCCTGGCTCACTCGAAGGCTGAAGTCCTCGTTGTCGAATATCATTTGTGGCGCGCCATCACGCAGGAGAAGGGTTTTGCAAATTTCAAGGCAAAGACGGTTCTGGTAACCGAAGCGCCCGGCGGCGGTGAACTGCACGGCGCAAAGCGATGGGAAGAGTTTCGCGGCAAGAGTGAGCCAGTATTTGAAGAGCGCGATCGCATGGACTGGGCTTCCATCGTTTATTCCTCGGGGACAGGTGGGCGGCCGAAGGGCTGCGTCATGACGCATGAAAATTATCTCGAGCAGTGCCGTGCGATCACGCAGGTATTCGCGTTTGAGCCGGAAGCTCGTTACCTCAGCATTCTCCCGACAAATCACGTGGTTGACTTTATGATGGGATTTCTTCTTCCGTTCACTTCCGGTGCGACGGTAGTCCATCTGCGTACGCTGCGGCCGGAATTCGTGCGCGACGCTTTCACTCGTTACAAGATTCATTACATGATGCTGGTGCCCCTCATACTGAAGAATCTACAAAGAGGCCTAGAGGATAAGTTTGCGACTCTTCCGAAGGGCAAACGCACCACACTGAGATTGCTTATTCGGCTAAATCGAGCGCTGACGCGCGATCGACCCAGAATGTGGTTGAGCCGGCGACTTCTCGGCAAAGTTCACAGCTCATTTGGAGGCCAATTGCGCGCGTTCGGAGTGGGAAGCGCGTTCATCGAGCCGGCAACGTTGAAGTTTTTTCTTGATCTGGGCATTCCAGTCGCTAACTCCTATGGGCTAACTGAGGCGGGGACGGCGGTTTGCGTCAACGATCCCCGCGCTCCGCGCATGGACACAGTCGGGAAACCGCTCCCGGGCACCGAGGTGCGCATCGTGAATCCAGGGCCAAACGGAATCGGAGAAGTGGCCGTGAGAAGCAAGACGATCATGTCGCACTACCTGGACGATCCGGAGCTGACGGCTGCAACGATTGTGGACGGCTGGCTCCAGACGGGCGACCTCGGACGACTGGACGCAACAGGCCATTTGCAGCTCTTCGGACGCAAGACAAACATGATCGTCACTGAAGGCGGGAAAAATATCTATCCCGAAGACATCGAGAACAATTTCGAAGGGCTGCCGGTGAAGGAGTTTTGCATTTTTGCTGCAAACTACATCTGGCCGGTGCGGAAAATGACCGGCGAACAGCTTGTCCTCGTGATTCGCCTTGATGGGGCTGAGCAATTCACGGGCGAATTGCGCGCGCAGATGACGGGTCGCAACCGGCGGCTGCCAGATTTCAAACGTGTCAGCGATTGCCTGATATGGACGCGCGATTTTCCGCGTACGGCATCAATGAAAATCAAACGCAATGCCCTGGCTGAGGAAATTCGGCTGACTACGGATCGTTCGGCGATGATGGCGCTCTGAGGAAGGCTTCGTGGCGACTCACTTTCTCGCAGTGGTGAATCCGGCGGCCGGCGGCGGACGCTGCGGCAGACGTGCTCCCGGAGCACTTGCGCGCCTGCGGGCCGCGGGGCTGACAATTGATGTTGCCGAAACACGCGTTGCCGGCCATGCAACCGAACTGGTGCGCGAAGCCATGCAATTGGGCCAGCGAAATTTTCTTGTCGTGGGTGGAGACGGCACGTCCTACGAAGTCGTAAACGGACTTTTTGCCGCACCACCGGCCAATAAAGACGATCGCTGTACTCTTGCGTTCCTTCCGTTGGGAACAGGGAATTCGTTCCTGCGCGATTTCGTCAACCATCGCGGCGCGGAAGATGTGGATGCCGCCGCGAAAATAATGCTGAACGGAACGCGCCGGCGATGCGACGTTATCCGGTTGAAACATGCGGGCGGTGAGTTGCACTACATCAACTTGTTGACGCTGGGATTTGCCGCTGACGTGGCCGACGTTACGAATCGCCGTTTCAAGCGCTGGGGCGAATTGGGTTACATTCTCGGCGTGCTGATGTGCCTCGCTCGCCTGGATCGCCGCGTCTTTCCTCTGCGCACTGACGGTGCGACAGCGTTCGACAATCGCCCGTGCCTGTTCCTCGCCTTCAGCAACAGCAAATTCACCGGGGGAAAGATGATGATTGCGCCAGACGCCGATGCTTGCGACGGGCTAATTGAATATGTGCGCTGGGGCCCGATTGGGCGGTTCGGGCTGCTGCGAAATCTGCACACGCTCTTCGATGGAACGCACGTGCGGCACCCGCTTGCCTCGCGTTCTGCTGTGCGCCATGTGGAATTTGCGTTTGATGCGCCGGTCAATGTGATGATAGACGGCGAGAGCTTCCGTTTGCAGTGCCAAACTCTCGATGTGATCCCCGGGGCGCTAGACATTCTCGTATGAAATCCTTGTGGCTCAGAATACGCGCGGCGATTCTTTGGGCCGTGAGTGGCGTCCATTTCTTCGTTGTATGCACCCTTCTGGTTCTGCTCGGAATGGTGGTGGATCCAAGGAAAAACGACTGGCCTCAACGGGTATTCTTCCGGAACATCCTGCGGCTCGCCGGAGCGCGATTCGAGGTGCGTCGCGCGCGCGGGTTCGATTCCAAACGCACGAGCCTGTTCGTCTGCAATCACGTGAATATCTTCGATCCGTTTGTGATCTATTCAGCGATTCCGCAATTCGTGCGCGGCTTTGAGCTTGCGTCTCACTTCAAGATTCCGGCCTACGGCTGGATGATGGGGCGATTCGGCAATGTGCCCGTGCCGGATGAGAATGATCGCAGCCGCGCGGGAATTCAGGAAATGGCGCGCAAGGCAAAACATGCATTCGATTCCGGAATCAGCCTGATTGCTTTCGCGGAAGGTTCGCGAACGCGCGACGGACACGTTGGCCCATTTCAAAAAGGCGTGTTTCGCCTGGCGATAAGCTTTGGCGTGCCGATTGTGCCGATGAGCATCGTCGGCTCGTACGAATTCCATCGCACCGGAAACTGGATGCTTTATCCCGGGAAAATCACCGTCTTCCTGCACGACACGATTGAAACCAAGGGAATGACAAAAGAGCAGTGCGAGGAACTGAAAGACCGAGTCCACGCGATTGTCTCCACGCCCGTCAAGGACCACATTGCGCAGCTCGCGATAACTCGCTCACAAGAGAAAGCCAATGAGGAAATCTAAAAAGAGCCGCCAGTGCCAGGGAGAA
Source organism: Candidatus Acidiferrales bacterium (assembly GCA_035934545.1). GTDB lineage: Bacteria > Acidobacteriota > Terriglobia > Acidiferrales > UBA7541 > DAHUXN01. The sequence goes on along the minus strand of DASYXV010000078.1, from coordinate 91,890 downwards.
CATGTCCAGCGCGGATCTCCTGCCACGTATACACTACGCGATGAATGACGGTGAGCGTTGCCACAGTCGCAATCACCCAGAGGGCCGGCGCCATTCGCAAGAATGCCCCGCCCAAAATCAGGAGCACCAACCGTTCCGGCCGCTCCATGAAGCCGACTTTGCAGGACGGAATCAGCGATTCGGCGCGGGCCCGCGAATAGCTGATCATGAACGAGCTCGCCATGGCGACGGCGGCGAGCGCCATGTAAAACGGCCGGCCAATCAGCGTGTAATGAACGACGAGGCCCATGTACAAGCCGAGATCGGAGTAGCGGTCAAGCGTGGAATCCAGGAAAGCGCCAAACGCCGTGACGCGGCCAGCGCGGCGCGCAACCTGGCCGTCCGCCATGTCGAGGAATCCCGCGAGGAAAAGCACGGCGGCCGCTGCGCGAAATTCTCCGAACGCGAAGAGGATGGCCGCCCATACATTCACAGCCATTCCAATAAGCGTGAGGACATTGGGCGTGATGCCCGTGGCGGCAAGAGCGCTCACAACGCGCCCCAACAGCCATCCCGCGCCGGCTCCAATCCAGTGCGTGACCGGTTTCCAGACCAGTTCTTTGGCGCTTTTCATGCCGAACTGAATGATACGTCAGACGAAACAAGCCACTCAAGAGCCGTAAGCAATGTGCAAGATGGTCGCGCAGACTCGAGAAATACTGCGCGGCTCTCGTACGTCAGACAACCGCACTCGTTATTCCGAAGCCCCCGCATCGGTCTTCCCGGTGCCGGGAGTTACCGAAATCGCCGGAATATCCCCGCCACGAATCCTCTTGTTCAAGTCAGCCAGGTCTTTGCTCTTCAGATTGTTGTAGGTTGTCAATTGGTCGTCGAGCTGCTTCTTCAAAACGTCGAAGACGTCACGCGACGACTGCGTCGGCGCCACGTCCGCGCTTTCGACAGTGCTGGCGAGCGCCATGATCTGATCCGCGATCATAATCGGGTAATTGAGCGGGTCCTCGCCAGTCTTTGACTTCACTTGAATCAAGGCCTCCTCGACGGCGGTGAATTTTTTGTCGAGGTCTTTGGCAGCATCGGCAATCGGCTTCGCCTTTGCATTCCCCCCGAGCTGCTTGTCGAGCGCAGTGAGTTGCGTGTGCAGTTGGCGAATCTGGTTAACCGCGTCGTGGGCTTGCGTAACAGCTTCACGGATTTGCAGACTGAAATCCAGCTGCTTCTGCAGGTCGGCCGTGGAAACGTGAACGCGAGGATCTTCATCGACTGTCAGAGGCGCGGTGTAACTCTTTCCCGCGACAGTCAGTTTCACTTCGTAATTACCGGGAACTGCGTGCGGCCCGATCGGGCGCCCGCCCCAGGAAACCGCGCCCGGAACGCTGCTCGGCGGCTCGTAGCGCTCGTCCCACTCGAAGCGATTCAGCCCGGCTTTTGCGGATAGCGTCGCGCCGCGGCCGAAGAACGCGGCAAATTCATCTTCTTCTCCAGACGGTTTCTCGGACTTGCTCGAGAACTTGCGCACAGCTTCTCCTTTTGCATCGAGAATCTCGAGCGTGATCGGATCCTTGGGCGCCGTCTTCAGTGAAAAATCAATGACTGCACCCGCGGGAGGATTCTGGCCGGCGGCGAATCCACCAGGGATGCGGAACGAGCCACCGCGGAAGAGATAGGCCGTCTGCGGCTTGTACAAACTCACATCGGCATTTCCCGTTTCTGGATTCATCTGCCGCAGCGGCGTGATGTCGTCGAGTATCCAGAATGCCAGACCATGCGTCGCGGCGACCAGGTCGTTGCCGTGAATGGTCATATCGTGCACAGGCGCAGTGGGCAAGTTCAACTGCAGAGATTGCCACTTCGCGCCATCGTCGAAGGAAACATAGACGCCTGCTTCTGTTCCGGCAAATAGCATTCCCTTGCGGACTGTGTCTTCGCGAATGGCGTGTGAGTAGCTATTGTCCGGCAAACCATTCGTGATCTTCGTCCACGTCTTGCCATAATCAGTCGTCTTATAGAGATAAGGATGATAGTCGTCCATGCGGACTCGATCGGCGGCGAGATAAGCAGTGCCTGCCGCATGAGGCGAGGGATCTATCAAATCAATGCGACTCCATGCAGGCAAATCCTTCGGAGTCACATCCGACCATGACTTTCCGTCATCGCGTGTCACGTGCGCAAGTCCGTCGTCGCTGCCAACCCAGATCAGCCCGCGTTCGAGCGGCGATTCGGCCACGGCGAAAATCGTGTCGTAGTATTCGACGCTCGTGTTGTCCTGAGTGATCGGTCCGCCCGAGGACGCCTGCTTGCTCTTGTCATTACGCGTGAGGTCGGGGCTGATAATGGTCCAGTTCTGCCCGTCGTCGGTGCTTTTGAAAAGCATCTGTCCGCCGTGGTAGATCGTATTCGAATCGAACGGCGACACGGCGATGGGCGCGGTCCATTGGAACCGGTATTTCAATCCCGCGGCGCCCGAGCCCATCGGATTGAGAGGCCAGGCGGAAATGTCCTGCTCCTGGCCATTGGATTTGTCGAAGCGAGTGATCAGACCATCATACGAGCCGGCGTATACGATGTTCGGATCCTTGGAGTCAGGAACCACGAATCCGCTTTCGCCTCCACCAACGTCGTACCAGTCCCTCTCGGTGATTGCTCCATCGTCGGAGCGGCTGGCGATCGCGACCGTCGAATTGTCCTGCTGCGCGCCGTAGACGTAGTAGTTGAATCGTGTGTCAGTCGCAACGTGGTAGAACTCCGCTGTTGGCTGATTGTTCTCCGTCGACCACGACTTCCCGCCATCGATTGAAATCGTTGCGCCACCGTCGTCGGACTCGATCATGCGACTGGTGTCGGTGGGGTCAATCCACAGGTCGTGCCGGTCACCATGCGGGGCATTTACGTTTTTCCACGTCTGGCCGGCATCGGTCGAGCGGTACATGCCGGTATTGAGGATGTAAAGCGTGTCGGTTTGTTTAGGATCCGCGAAAACGTGGGTGAAGTACCAGGCGCGCTGCGTGAAACGATGATCGCCGGTGACGAATTGCCACGAATCGCCCGCGTCATCAGAACGATACAGCCCGCCCTTCTCCGCTTCGATCAGCGCATAAACGCGATTCGGGTCTGCGCCGACTGCAATTCCTATGCGACCGAGGACGCCGCTCGGCAGGCCGTGCCCTTCGAGCTGCTTCCATGTCATGCCGCCATCAACGGATTTGTAAATGCCGCTGCCGGGCCCGCCGCTGGTGAAGCCCCAGGGTGTTCGCACCTCTTGATAGAGCGCGGCGTAAAGTACATGCGAATTGGCTGAAGCAAAGGTCAAATCTACAGCGCCCGTCTTATCATCCTTGAAGAGCACTTTCTGCCATGTTTTGCCGCCATCCGCTGAGCGGAAGACGCCGCGCTCAGCGTTCGGCCCATAGGCGTGGCCAATGGCCGCGACAAAAACGATATTGTGATCGTGCGGATCCACCAGAATCTTCGCGATGTGTTTTGTGTCATCGAGGCCGATGTGTGTCCACGACTTGCCCGCGTCCACCGACTTGTACATGCCATCGCCGTCGGCGATGTCGCCGCGCAAGCATGGTTCGCCTGTGCCGGCGTAAATGATGCTGGGGTCAGTCGGATCGACAGCAATCGCGCCAATCGATGCGACAGCCTCGTGCGCAAAGAGCGGCTGCCAGGAAAGGCCGAGGTCCGATGTCTTCCACACGCCGCCGGCAACGGATCCGAAATAGAATGTATTCGTGCCGGAGACGCCGGCAACGGCTTCCGCGCGGCCGCCGCGGAACGGGCCGATCTGTCGCCACTTCATTCCGGCGAGCGAATCTTTTTCGAGCGTTTGCGCAACAGAAGGAATGCACGCCGCAAGCGCGCAAATCGTGACTAGACCCAACAGCACAAAAAACTGACGATAACTCTTAACCCTCATTTGATTCCTCCATCCCGATAAAATGAAGCTCCATCTATTTGTCTCCACGAAATGCCGGAAAGATTGTTTCCCGGTCGCGCGGGCTTCGGCTGTTCGTTCTTAGAATTTCTCAATTTCTTCTGACCTGCAAAGATTGAAAACGCGCAAAACACAAGCGCGGCGCAAAGCATGAAAAACTCGGTGTGCGTTCACAGTTTCACCCCTTGCCGGCTGGGTCGAAAAGAGGCGTATGTATACCTCATCTGCGCCCGAAAATGAATACCACGACGCGTTTGGCCCACACCCCGCAGGCCCGAGCGACTACTCTGAGTGAACGCAAAAACGGGCCGCGCAGAACGGCGCACAGTAGAGACGGCGAGAGCAGCCATAGGGTTTCATCAACCACGCGCGCGCCGGTGGATCAATACGTGCCGTGACGAAATTTGCTTGGCCGCAAAACGTCCTGCTTGGAATTCACATCTCTGGTGGCAGCGTTTGAGGATGAATTCCACCCTGCGGAAGTTATCGAGGAGTATTGTCAGCAGGAGAATGCTCGACGAATGAAGTTGATAACACTCCAGGATTCGATTCAGGAGTGGATTCAGCGATGTTTCAAATCGGACTTTCGTTCTGAATTGGAACAGAGACTAGAACCGTCGCCCCGCGCATAAGGATGATTCCTCCCACGCAATTCAGATTCTTAATGAGTTAAGTCACCGTAATTTAAGAGACTCGGCTCCCGGCAATGGCTCCGCGCGTGCATGAAACCGAGGGATTTCCTTGAACCAACGATGGTTGAAGTGTGTTGGAGAACAATTGTGAATTCTTCTGGAGCCGTTCCAAAGGAAAAGCGCTTGAGATGGTTGCGCCGCGCGCGCGGATCCGAGGCTGTCACGGCGCGCGGTGAATTCAATCGCATTGAGCGGCGGCAATGGTGGCTGTCGTCGTCGGGGGCGGTTGTCACGCTCTTTCTCAGCCTCGCCATCGCCTCCTTCGCCGTGCCCGCCTTATTGCCAGGGCTCGATCCATTCAATCGTGCCGGCCTGGAAGTATCCACTCGCGCCTTAATCGCGATGATACTGCTGTTCGACATCTTCGTTGTGTATCAACAGCTCGAAATATTTCGAATGCGCAAACGGCTGATTGAACGGGAAGAGCTGTTTCGCCTGATCAGCGAGAATGCTGCAGACATGATCGCGGTTGTGGACGTCAATGGAAACCGGTTGTACAACAGCCCGGCTTACGAGAAATTCCTCGGCTATACCCCTGAAGAGCTCCGCCGAACCTCCCCCTATGACCAAATTCATGAAGATGACAAGCAAAAGGTGTCGGAAGCGGCACAAGAGGCCAAGGAAACCGGTTCAGGCAGACGGGTTGAATATCGCATCCGCCACAAGAACGGCCAGTGGCGAATCCTGGAATCCACCGCGAGCGCCGTGCGGAATTTCCGGGGCGAGGTCGAGAAGCTCGTCATCGTGAACCGTGAGATCACCGAGCGGAAGCAGCTAGAACAGCAACTCTTCCTGTCGCAGAAGCTCGAAGCAGTTGGAAGGCTCTCCGGAGGTATCGCCCACGATTTTAATAATCTTCTCGGCGTGATCATCGGCTACAGCCAAGTATTACAACAAACTATCGGAGTGAAAGACGAGCTGCGCGAACCTGTTGATGAGATCTTGAAAGCGGGAGAACGGGCTGCCTCCCTTACGAAACAGCTTCTGGCGTTCAGCCGCAAGCAAGTGCTCGAACCGAAGGTTTTGAACCTCAACGCGGTTGTTTCCGACGTGGAGAAGATGCTGCGGCGGCTCATCGGCGAAAATATCGAGTTGAATATCACCCTCGACCACAGTCTCGGCAACGTGAAAGCCGACCCCTCGCAGGTCGAACAAGTGATTCTCAACTTGGCAGTGAACGCACGGGATGCGATGCCTAACGGTGGAAAACTGGCAATCCGAACTTCCAATGCTCTGCTTGACGAGAAAGAGTGCGAACGCTATCGCTATGTTGTTCCCGGGGAATACATCCTGCTTGAAGTGCGCGATACGGGCTGCGGAATGGATGAGGAAACGCAGTCACACATCTTCGAGCCGTTTTTCACCACAAAGGAGAGCGGGAGGGGAACGGGTCTCGGGCTGGCAACTGTCTACGGAATCATCAAGCAGAGCGGCGGATTCATCTGGGTGGACAGTTCGCCGAACAATGGTGCCTCATTCAGAATTTATCTTCCGCAGGTCGAGGAAGCGCTGGCGGCTCCACAAAAAATCGAGACTGCACCCGCGCAAGTCCTCGCTACACAGACAATTTTATTGGTAGAAGACGAACATTCACTTCGCAAGCTGACGCAGAAGATCCTCCAGGAAGTCGGTTACAAGGTCCTGGAAGCGAAAGACGCTTCCCAGGCAATGGAGGTCGCGAGCGGATTGAATGACGATATCCATCTGCTTTTGACCGACATTATCATGCCCGGCCTGAGCGGCCGGGTCCTTGCGGAAAAATTGTCGCCGGTCCGCCCCAAAATGAAGGTCCTGTTCATGTCTGGCTACACCGACGGCGAAATTGCTCCTCAAGGTGTCTTGGATCCGAAAATGACGATCCTTCGAAAACCGTTCAAATGGGAAGAGCTCACGCGAACGGTGAGGCAAGTTCTCACGTCGGAAGGGAAATGATCGCGGAACTCCAGGTGAATTATTCAGCCGGCAGAATTTGGCGGCGGGATGGGGGATGGAGGAACAAATCATGCGGCGACTCCTCGTAGTTGACGATGATGAATCCACTCGGAAACTGATCCGGTTTCGCTTGAAGTCTTCCTACGAGATCACGGAGACGGATTCGCCGGAAGAGGCCGTTGCACTCGCCCTTCAGGACAGGCCCGACGCTGTCCTCCTCGACCTGCGCATGCCGAAATACTCTGGCGTCGAGGTCTGCCAGTCCATGGGCCGCCTCAGTTTCACGCACTCGATTCCCATCTTCATCATTTCCGGCGAGGGCGCTTCGCAATACGAGGAGTTTTGCAAGAGCCTCGGCGCCAAGGGGTATTTTCAGAAGCCGATTGATTTCGATGCGCTGCAGGCCAAGCTGAACGACGTTCTCGGCGCGAAAGCGGCCGACCGCCGTTCTGAGCCGCGCATCAAACTGAAAGTCGGCATTGAGCTCGAAGGCATAGATTCGTCGGGGAAGGCGTTCCGCTTGAAAACCAGCACCGAAGATGTGAGCGGGCGCGGCTTCCGGTGCAGTTGCACCGCATCCCTGAGCGTCGATTCCGTGATTTCGGTTTCCCTATTGCAGAACAATCGCGCGGAACTAGTGGGCGAAGCGCGGGTTGCTCACCTCCAGTTGCCCGGCACTCCCGGACAGCAGTGCGGTTTTCAGTTTCTTGAGAAGCCGAAAAACTGGGTCGTGCAATCGAGCTGATTGCCCGGCTGAACCAGAAGAACAGCTTGCAGCGCGGGCGAGCATCGTATCGGCCACTGTACCCTTCGTATCCCCCATCCCCTTGCAACGCCGCCATCAGATTGACCTGTATCCTCTGTCTTCAAGGTATGTCTCAGAGGAGTGAGGGTCCGTCGATCAAAGGCAAGATTAGAATCTGATATAATAAAGGAAGTCGTCAACCAACTTGGTCATGATTGCATCATATGTAAAATCCGAGCGAAGACGTGAAACACGACATAGTGCTTATGATTTCAGAATGAAAGCGAAGGTGCTCGAGAGAAAATGCGAAACGTAAATGGTAGACTGGCCGGCCCGGCCACCATACTTTTCTTCCTCATCTATCCGGCGATCGTGTCGCGGGCTCAGACACAGGCGCCAGCAGCGCCTTCCACGAGCAAACCGGTCGTCGTCGAACTCTTTACGTCTGAAGGCTGTTCCACTTGCCCGCCCGCAGACGCCTTGCTTCAGAGGATGGAGAAGCAGCCCCTGCCCGGTGTGGAGATTATCACTCTGGAAGAACACGTGGATTATTGGAACCAGCAGGGATGGATTGATCCCTATTCATCGGTGGAATGGACGACCAGGCAGCGCGAGTACGAAGCCAAGGCGGGAAGCAACGACCCTTATACGCCGGAGATGGTGGTAGACGGCGAAAGCCGATTCACCGGCAGCAATGGCCGCGAAGCCCAAATGGCAATCGAGAAAGCGGTCGCCGAACCGAAGACGTCTGTAAGCATCACGCCGGCTCCGTCCGATTCGAAGAACTCAGAGTCCTTTCAAGTTTCCGTGGGAAAGCTCGTCGGCAGCGCCTCCGGCAATGATGCAGAAGTCTGGCTGGCTATTACAGAGGATGGGCTGCATTCGTCCGTCACCGCGGGGGAGAATGCTGGCCACGCCTTGACGCATGCAGCCGTTTTGCGCTCGCTGCACAAGATTGGCGTCGCGGCTGCGAACAAAGAGTCCGATTCTTTTGCCGGCGTTCCAAAAGTGAAGCTTAATTCCAGTTGGAAGCGGGAAAACCTTCGAGTGATAGTCTTTGTGCAGGACAAGAAGAGTCTCAAGATCCTGGGCGCTGCATCTGCAAAAATCACGAGCTAGTAACAACTCGCTTTCAGCCGAATCGCTCCATCTAGTTCACGACTGTGCCGAGCGATTCTCGCGCGGCAGGAAATTGTCAAATGGAGAGGCCAAATCGTTCCTGCATTTCGCGCCGCCCGTAACGCGTGATTTCCAGCGCCCTGCCATCAAGATCGCGCAGCACCCATTTTCGTTGCAATGCCGTTTTCAATAGCGCCGCTCCGAGCGCGCCGCCCAGATGAGGACGCCGCTCACTCCAGTCCACACACGCGAACGCGAAGCGCCGGCGCAGCGCTCGGGTCGCCTCGACGTCAATCCCTAGCGCTCCGAACCCATTCACTCCCTTTGGCGTGAGGCCATACGCATGCTCGCCTCCCGAAACAGGCGCGAGCCATCCCATCGCGCTGAATCGGTCGTGGAGCGAAACGCCCAGCGCGCCTGCGATGTGATCGTAGCAAGTCCGCGCGGCGCGCAGTCCGCTCGGCGTACTTGGCACGAACGTGTTGTTCGCCCCGCCTGCAAGGACGCTCAGTGCTTCAAGTGCGCCAGCGACGTTTGGCCCTTCCAGACTGTAATAGCGGTGCTTTCCCTGTGCGAATGATTTCACGAGTTTCTGGTTTTTCAGTCGCTGCAAGTGCGCGCTGGCGGTCGACGGGCTGACTTCCGCAACAACCGCAAGCTCCGTGCTGGTGCGTGCACGGCCGTCAGAAAGGCAGTAAAGCATGCGCGCCCGCGCCGGCTCGCCGATCGCAGCGGCGATGAACGATACGGAAGCATCGTGGCCCTCGACATTCATATTGTGATGATAAACGAAGTGTTGTCGTCAGGCAACTGGCAGACTGCTCGACCTGGGTTCGATGACTGCCTCCGCCAATCGCATTAAACGCCGTGAGGCCTCGCGTTCCTTGCGAAGTTGACGATGTGTTTGCTCTACCATACGGAGGTTCGCCGTCGAATTCCGGCACGAGGAGAGTGCAGATGACGATCACCTGTTTCATTCGCTATCAGATAGACCCTTTTCAGCGGGATGAATTCAAGAAATACGCCGAAAACTGGGGAAAGATCATTCCCCGGCTCGGCGGGCACCTCGTCGGGTATTTCCTTCCCCTCGAAGGCACGAACGACGTCGCATGGGGGCTGGTGGCTTTCGACAGCCTTGCGTCTTATGAGGCCTACCGGGCCCGCTTGCGGACAGATCCCGAATCGCGAGCAAATTTCACGATGGCGCAGAGCAAGCGCATCATCCTCCGTGAGGAGAGAACGTTTCTGGAAGTTGTTGACGGCACCTTCGGCATCCCGGCCGCGAAGGCTTGATTGAGGTAGTAGCTCCATGACCACCCAACTTGAAAAAGCCCGGGCGTTTCGCGCGTTCCATGAGCGCGATTCAGCCTTTATCATTCCCAATCCGTGGGACGCCGGCACGGCCCGATTGCTCGCGCACCTCGGTTTCGAAGCGCTCGCGACGACGAGCATGGGCTACGCCTTCTCTCTCGGGCGGTGCGACAATATGCTCAGTCGCGATGAGACCTTGGCATATGCCTCCGCAATTGTCGTTGCCACGGACTTGCCCGTCAGCGCCGACCTCGAAAATGGTTTTGGAGACGCGCCGGAAATCGCTGCCGAAACTATCCGCCTGGCTGCAGCCGCCGGGGTTGTCGGTGGCTCAATTGAAGACGCAACGGGACGTCCGGATGATCCCATTTATGCAATAGAACATGCGGTGGAGCGGGTCCGCGCGGCAGTGGAAGCTGCTCGTGCACTGCCATTTCCGTTTATGTTCACCGCGCGCGCCGAGAACTATCTGCATGGCCGGCCGGACTTCAAGGACACGATCGAGCGGCTGCAGGCTTACCAGGAAGCAGGCGCGGACGTTCTATATGCCCCGGGCTTGGCTACCAAAGACGATATCGCCTCTGTTGTTCGCTCCGTGGATCGTCCCGTGAACGTAGTCATGGGCCTGCGAGGCGTTCAACTGAGTCTTTCGGAACTCTCCGCGATCGGAGTCCGTCGCATCAGCGTGGGCAGCGCTCTGTGTCGCACGGCGCTCGGTGCATTTCTTCGCGCCGCGCACGAAATGCGGGATCGCGGCACATTTGCTTTTTCCGCTGTGGCGGTCAATCCGCGCGACATGAGCGCAATCTTCAAGATGTGATGCGCGTTCCAAATAGATCCTACTCGCCGGGGTGGTAGGTACGCTCCGTGTGGCCCTGAAGCTCCGAGCGATAAAAATAAACATCGCGGAGGTTGCCCGTAACGTATCGCTCGGCCTCGTCATCGAAATGCGGAGAAGCGGGACTGCCGCTCTCGCCGCCCGCGGTGACCGCCTTGGCGCGCACGATTTTGCCGAATTCCACCGCGGCCACGAAGCTGTTCCCGCTCGTGCCGTACCACTTTTTCGTGTTCGGATAGGGACGCGCGCTAGATGAAGCCAGTGAGCCCCACCCCGAATAAGTGAACCCGACGGGAACGCTCGGCTGTGCGTCGTCGAAATGAGAATCGATGTCGTCGTCGAGGCGCTGGAAGCGATTGATTTCGCCCCACGGCGTCTTCCACGTCCCGAAGTTCGCCGTCAGGCGATCGGAGGCCGCGGCGAGAGATTGTAAGAGCTGCCCCGCAGGGACCTTCGTGGAGACGTAATCATAGATCGGAATGCCCTCGCTCCTCGCGTCGCGGCCGAAGTGGCGCAAGAGATCCGTGCCCCAAAAGACGGCGAGCGACGTGGGAACCGAATTCACGCCCCAGCGATAATCCCAGCCGCGCAGAATTGTGATTTGCTCGGCCAGTTTCGCTTTCAGCGGATCAGAATCCGGAGCCGCGTCCCACGCATTCATCAGCGCGGGCATCGCCTTCTCGAACCACGGGAGGTAGCTGTCGAACGCCACAGAAGAGATCAGCGCGTCGAGCGTAAGATTTTTCGCGTTCGACAAAACGCGAACGGCGTGGATGCCGCGCGCGGATTCTCCGCCAGTTTCGACGTAAATCGGGAAATCTTCTTTCTTCAGGCTGCCCGGTCCTGCAGCATTCCACGGCGCGTCGTTGGAGTTGTAGAGCCAGCCGCTCGGCGGATTGAGCAGGTGCGGCGTTTCGTCAATCGTCAGCAGGCCGCGCCAGTCCGTTGCAGGATTGCTGCCGTCCACCGGCTTCGTCCAATCGAAACGAGTGTCGCGTCGCGGAATGAAGTTTCCGTGGAAATAAGCGATGTCGCCGTCAGAATCAGCAAAGATCGTGTTGTTCGACGAGTTGGTGTGCAATTCCATCGTCTGGCGGAATGTTTTGTAGTTTGTGGCCTTGGTGCGCGTGAAATCCTGGATGAGCGCTTTGATCGGCTCCTGCATGAGGCGGATGGTGAGCCATTTTCCATCTTGTTCACCAATGACTGGGCCGTGCATCGTGTAGTACACCGTGAATTGTTTTTGTGCCATTCCGTGTTCGGTCGTGTAAGGAATCGTGATTTGCTTGGTTACGACCGGAATTTCCTTGCTCCCGTACCTATAAGTGTAGCGACCATCCTTTTTCTCCACAGTCTCGAGATACTCGCTGATGGCGTTGACGCCGCTCGATGTGTGCATCCAGCCGATGTGCGGATTGAAGCCCTGATATACGAAAAATTGCCCCCAGGTCACGGCGCCGTACGCATCGAGGCCCTGGTCGCTGACCATTTGCAGCTCGGAGCGGAAGTAGAATGACGTGTGTGGATTGATGAGCAGCAGGGCGTGGTGGTCAACCGTGTTCGCGGGCGCGATCGCTATGCCATTCGATCCGGTTGGTTTTTCGGATCCATCTTCGATTTCCGGCGCCGCCGCCGTAACCAGATGCTCTTTGCCATAGAACTCCGCCAGCTGATTGAGGTTTATGGACTCCATGTCGCCGCCAATGCTCCCCTCCGTGAAGTTCAGCGCCATCCACGGCTCGAAATGCTTGATGACTCTCGGCTTCACTTCGGAGTGTTTGTACAGGTAGTAGTTCAAGCCGTCGGCGAACGCATTCATCAACGTCTTCAGCCACGCTGGAGCTTCGGCATATTGTTTCTTGAGCGTCACTGGATCGGTGAACAGCTTTATCCGCAGGTCTTGATAGATTTTAGATTCGCCTTCCGTCTCCGCCAGCCGCCCCATCGCATTGATGTAATTCGTCTCGACGCGATTGAAGTCGTCTTCGGCCTGCGCGTATTCCATGCCGAAGACCGCATCCGCGTCCGTCTTTCCGTAAACGTGCGCGATACCCCAGTCATCGCGAATGATGGTGACGTTCTGCGCTTCGTGCTCCCAGCGCGTAACTTCCGGATTCTGCGCTCCCAGAGCAGGAAAACAAACGCAAGCAATAGCAAGTATGAGAACAACCTTCTTCATGAGTTCCACCCTTAGCCAAGCGGCCGCCACTCATCCAGCAAGCAGAGATCGGACGCCAAGATTCTGTACGGAATATAAGTTGCGCAGCGAACGTTACGCCCTGCACAAAATATTTTCAAGGGAACGCTGCGAGTCTCGAGTCCGGACGTTTCTTCGAGGCTCAGCAGAGACTCACCAATCGGCGCCGAACAAGGAGGGGATCTTGGTACCCGGGGTGGGGGTCGAACCCACACGTCCCGTGAGGGACAGGGGATTTTAAGTCCCCCGCGTATGCCATTCCGCCACCCGGGCTCTTCGTTTCAAACCTACCGCATCAAACCAGTTCCTGCAATATCGCCATGCGTCAGGAATCCGAGGGAATGAGCTCTTGCGTCCCGAATTGCTTTCTATGATGAACGAGATGAAGGGCGGATCGTTCGTGAACCAGCCGGCCCTACGCGTGCGGCCGCAAATCAATCCATTTTTCTATTTCTCCAGCTTTACTGAATATGGTCTTCGCTCCGAGCTCCAGCAGTCGCGCCGCGCGAATCCGTCGTTCCTCGCTTCGCGCCGGAAGGACTCCCACAAATGCAACGCCTGCCGTGCGCGCAGCCGCCGCATCGTCGACGTTATCTCCTGCATAGAGCGCCAGAGATGCCAGCCGGCCATCGAGAATTTGCATCAACCCGTCAGGCTCCGGCTTCGGCCTCGTCACGTCCTCCACGGTCACGATGCGACTGAAAAATTTGCGCACATCGAATCGTTCGAGCGTGTGATCGAGCTCATCTCGCGTCCGGCCCGTGAATATCGCCAATTCGGCTCGGTTCGCCAGCCGCCGTATTTGCGAATGTGACAGCTGCCAGCGTTCCCGCGACACGTTTCCACTGCCATTGTGGTCGCCCCAGTAAATCGCCTCGAAGTGTTTCTTCACTGCCGCGTAGTCGAGCTTGCTGCCGAGCTCTCTCGCCCATGCGTGCGTCAGCTTCCAATCGTCATTGAATCCCGGCCGGTTCTTCCACTCATGCAATTCCTTGCGCGACACTCGCTTCCCCGTGATCCTCAAAATCGTTTCGAGCACGGTTCGTTGATATGACTCGCGCACGTCCACGAGCACGCCGTCCACATCGAAAATGATCAGTTCATAAGCGTGGGCCTCGCTCTTCGGAGCCTTCAGCACTTTCAAATGAGCCGCTCCAACGCGGCCAGCAGCCGCTTCATCTGGGCCCTCGTCCCCACCGTGATGCGCACGAAGCCCGGCCGCCCAAATGCGTGCGCAAAATCGCGTACCAGAATTGTCTTGCGTGCCAGCGCACTTACGATTCGCGGCGCCCGTGCTCCAAAGTCTGCCAGAACAAAATTCGCTGCGCTCGGCGTCACCTTTGCGCCAAGCCGTACCAACCTATCCTCCAGATACTGGCGATTGCGGACAATCTGCCTCGCGCTTCGGCGAATGAACGCGCGATCGCGTAACGCGGCTTCGGCAGCGGCAATCGCAGCTATGCTCACGGGGAATGGCGATTCCGCCCTGCGCAGCACCTGGGCGACTTCTCGATGCGCGAAAATGCAACCGAGCCGCAATCCCGCGAGGCCCGTCACTTTGGAAAACGTCCGCGTGACGATGAGATTTTTGTAAAGCCGAATCCATGGCAATGCGGTCACGCCCGCGAATTCGTAGTAAGCCTCATCCACAATCACGAGTGTGTGCTTTGCTGCATTCAAGATTTTCTTCAGGTCACTCTTCGCCAACAGCGTCCCCGTCGGATTATTCGGATTTGCCAGAAAGAAGATCGATGGACTGGCTCGCAACGCGTCAATCGCGCCTTCGAGCGGAAACTGCAGCGCGTGGTCATAGCGCAACGAACGCACGCGCGCATCTCGCTGCTCCGCGAAGAAGCGATACATCGGAAAAGTCGGCTCGACGAGCAGCACGGAGTCTCTGGGTTCCAGAAACGCGTCGGCGATCAGCCGCAACGCATCATCAATGCCATTACTCAGAAGCATTTCCGGCGGACGAATGCCGAAGTAAGGCGCCATTCGCGCTATGGCAACTCCTTTTTCCGGATACATCGCCAGGCTCTCGGCATCAAGGTGGCGCAAAGCGGCGCGGACCCGCGGCGAGCACCCGAGCGCGCTCTCGTTCATATCCAGGCGCAGCTTCCCTTTGCGATTCTCGGGCAGCGATATCGGTGCGCGCGCCAGCCCTCGCCGCGGCTCGATGCCTCTTTTCAACGGATGACTCCCAGGAACTCGTTCATCGCCCATCACCCGGAGCAATGTCAATAAGAGGTTGGCTTAGGAGAGAGGTCACAATGAATACGAGAGGCACAAAAGGTGTCAGGAAGCACTCTCGCCGGAGGCTGGCGCAACTTCCTCTGGCGATGAATTCGCGGCAACTTCTGCGGGAGCGGCTGCGGCAGGCGAAGCCGCTGCGCTCGCGGCGCTTGCCACTTGCGCTTGAGCTTCGAGCCGCGCGCTCAACGCTGCGGCAATCAAATCAATCACAATCTTTGCGCCGCGTCCTTCGCTATCGCGCTCGGGATTATACGCGGCGACTTCCAGCGCCACGAGTCGCGGCTGCCGCAGAAAAATTTCCAGCGCCTGCCGCACCTGCTCAAGCCGCAACCCGCCCGAGCCCGGCAAGTCAGTTGCGTCAAAATCCTCGCTCGCGATAACGTCCACGTCGAGGTGTACTACCAATTCGTTCCGGCTGCCATGAACGCGTTCGACAGCCTTCTCCGCGGCGGCAACTGCGCCTGTTCGCTCGATGTCCGCCGCGCGGAACAACCGGATGGGCACGCGCGCGAGTAATTCCTCTTCCGGCTGGTCCAGGCGGTCAACTCCGAACAGCGCCACCTCCGGGTCTCGAACCAGCGGCGGCTCGCTCCAGAAGCGAATCATCTCCGCCGCGCCGCGCCCGGTCAGGTGGGAGACGACCATGCCGTCCACGCAGCCGGATGGAGATGTCGCGGGAATATTCAGGTCCGCGTCGCGGTCCATGTAAATGATGCTCGCGCCGCGGTAGTATCGCCGCACGCCCGCGATCGTCGCCAGCGCGGACGAGCAATCTCCAGTGAGAATCAGCGGGAGCCCGCCGGTCTTGACTGCCACTTCCACGCGCGGTCTCAGCGCTTCGAGCGCGGCGACCACGCGATTCACGTTTCTTGCCCGCGGGCTTTCCTCATCCGGCCTATACATCTCCACCGGATCGTCGCCCACGTCGGTCACCGTGTACCCCAGCGACTGAAGCTTTTCCGTCAGTCCGGCGGCGCGCAGCGCCTGCGGAGCCTTTTCATGGCCTGCGGCGAGAGCGGCCGCGCTCGTTGGCGCACCCAGCAACACGATCTGCTTCGGCTGGCGCACGATTCGCAACGCCATAAAAACGCTCCTTAGATGGAAATTTTTCGCGAAATGCCGTTCAAACTACCTTGCTACGGGTTTTCTCTGTGCAGCAAGTTCCGGAGGCAGCGTGAACCGAACATCTTCGCGGATCAGGTCGAGATCCCGCTGATCGGTGAAACCGAAATTCGCCAGGCGCTGGCTCACTTGCTCAACCAGAATCTCCGGCGCCGATGCTCCGGCCGTTAGCCCCAAACGGGAGACTCCCTCCAGCCACCCCGGCTGGACATCGTTCGCGTCTTCGATCAGCCGCGCCGCCACTCCCGCCCGCTGGGAAACTTCCACCAGCCGGTTCGAATTTGAGCTGTTCGCCGAACCGACCACCAGGATTAACTCCACCTCTCGCGTTAGCGCCTCGACGGCTTCTTGCCGGTTCTGCGTCGCGTAGCAAATATCGTCCGAAGCTGGTCCGGCAATCATTGGAAATCTCTGCCGCAAGCGCGTCACGATTTCCTGCGTGTCGTAAAGGCTCAGCGTCGTCTGCGTCAAGTAAGCCAGCCGCTCCGGATTTTCCATCTCGAGCTGATCCACTTCCTCGACGCTCCCAACGACCACTGTCTGCAAAGGCGCTTCGCCGGAAGTGCCCACGATTTCCTGGTGGTCGCGATGGCCAATCAATATCAGTGTGCGCCCTTCGCGCGCGAATTTCCGCGCCTCCAGGTGGACCTTCGTGACCAGCGGGCATGTCGCGTCAATCACGCGTAGCTCGCGCTCCGTCGCTTCTTCGCGGACTCGCGGCGGCACGCCGTGCGCGCTGAAGACCAGCACCGCGCCGCGTGGCACCTCGCCGATCGATTCCACGAATATCGCTCCGCGCTGTCGCAACTGCTCCACCACGTAGCGGTTATGGACGATCTCGTGATGGACGTACACTGGCGCGCCGTAGGCCTCCAGCGCCAGTTCGACGATGTCCACCGCGCGCACCACGCCCGCGCAAAATCCGCGCGGCCTGACGCGCACCAGCACCTTTCTGCCATTCCCATTGCCCTGGATTTGCGTCAATTCCTTTGCCATAGAACACCTATGTTACCCCATCCGTGCGCTCTTCGTCATCCGCTTTTGCTCGCCGGACGTTCAATTTCGTAAAGATGACTTGGGCCCACTCTTTGATGATATTCTCTGGCCTTTCGTCGTCTCGGGGGGGGGGCCGCAATCAGTGCTACTTGATGGAAAAGTTGCAGTAATTACGGGAGCTGGCCGAGGCATTGGACGCGCCATCGCGCACAAATTCGCAGCCGAAGGCGCCGCCGTCTTTCTCGCCTCGCGGACAGCCCGAGAAGTGAATGCGGTCGCGGCCGAAATTCAGGCGGCTAGACAAAAGGCAGCAGCCATGCCTGCGGATGTTTCAAAAGAAGCAGACTGTCGGAAGATCATCGAAGAAGCTGGAAAGAAATTCGGCAGCGTGGATATCCTCGTCAACAATGCGGGAATCTTGGGCCCCGTCAAGCCCATTGAGGAAATTGAGCCCGCCGAATGGGACGAAGTATTGGCCATAAACCTCCGCGGCCCATTCCTGCTCTCACGCCTTGCTCTGCCAGAAATGTATGCTCGCGGTTCCGGCGCGATTCTCAACATTGCGAGCGTATCGGCAAAGATTCCTTATCCTTGGAATGGCCCTTACGCGGCGTCGAAGGCGGGATTGGTCGGACTGACACGCACGCTGGCTGCTGAGGCAGCCCGAAAAGGCGTCCGCGTCAATGCAATTTGTCCCGGGCCTGTGCCGGAGACAGAGATGTCGCAAAATCTGGGGAAGGCGTTAGGCCGACGGTTAAATGCAGACCCGGAAAAACTCTTCCAGAAATATCTTGAGGGAATACTCCAGGGAAGGCCGCAAACCGCAGAAGAAATCGCCAACGCCGCGCTTTTCTTGGTCTCTCCTCATGCCAGCGCGATCACGGGGCAGACTCTGAATGTTGACGGCGGGATAGCTTTCTACTGAGCGTTTCCAGGCGGCTCCACTGCTGCTTCGCCCGCTGCGTGACGACCTGCGAGTTCGCTTCAATCCAGCCCACTCCGCGGTCCGCCGCAACAACGACCGCATAAATTGCGGTAAAAAGGATCAGCAAAACCGCGAAGCCAACGGCGAAGAGAAGCTCTGCAGCAACTAGTTCACGAAACAAATAAATCTGAAAAGCAATCAGTGCCGCGACGCCCCACCAAACCCACTTCGGTACTCTCTTGAGATATTCTTCCATCAACTTCCCCCCTGCACTCCATTAGATGCAACTGAAGTGCCGGAAGGCCCTATGCCAAACTCCCGAATCTGTGCGACTTACAAAAAAGCCATGCGCCGCCAAAACGAATTCGGGAAGCTGAGTTCCGAGATTGTGCGAGAGTTTGCGGCAGGCGCGGAGCGCAAGGTCTGTCGAGACGAGGTGTCGGACCATCAGAAACGATTTCGCGGATAGTTTCTAAGTAGCTTCTTCGCGCAGCTTGCGCACCAATCCGCCGCGCACGAGCCAGGCCAGCGTCTCAATGAAAAAATTTCTCGACAGGTGCGCGCGCTTTTCCTTCGGCCAATCTTGCATGGATTGATGACGCGTCATCGCCGGCAATTTCGCATCATGGAAGACGAAGCGCGGCGGCCGGTGCGTGAGCCAGCGGATGTATTCAAACGTCAGGCGAAGGAGACTCCCTTTCGTGAAAACCAAATGTTTGTGGAGTTTTCCGCCGACAGGATGGACCCATGCGAAAACGACGCACTCGGGTGGCTGCAGACCGAGGAAGGCGAACTCGCCGGCGGACTCGAAGTAACCGACAAAGAAACCCGCCGACTGGCCTCGCGTGGGTGGCGTGCCTGACTTGTGTGAAGAAGAACTGGGCGAGGATCGCAATGCCGGAGCGCAGAACCAGAAGCCGTTCAGCAAGCCGTCGCTGACTCTAACTGGTTTGTAGTCTTGAAGATAAGGGGCCGCGAGCGACCGAATCCATGCGGCAGAGTCGCGGCGAGGTTTTTTCGTCCGTGGGCGCTTCCCTCGGCGCGGACGAGCAGGCCGGACCCTCTTGCGCACCGGACTCAACGGCCTTCGAAGGGGTAGCGATCCCCCGCGAGAACGGCGGCAGCGATGCGGCGGCGCAGCGCGATGGTGTTGATCGGGTCTCGCTTGGCGAAGCGGCGCAACACTGCGATTTGCGTCCGCAAATTGTCGCCCTCGACGGTTGCCGCGAGCGCCGTGCGCGCTTCGCGTTCCACTTCGTCCGCGGCGTCGGAAATAAAAGCCCGCGCAGCGTCTCCCATCAAGGCGGTTGTTCCGCCTGGAGAATTCTTCGCGGCTTTCTGCGCGCGGCGCAAACACGACTCCATCGCGTAAATCTCCATCACCACATTCGCCAGCGCCGCCATGATTTCCTGCTGCTCGGCAAGCTGTTCGCGGAATTTCTGCACCGCGGCTCCCGCCGAGAGAAGGAAAATCTTCTTGGCATTCGCCACCAGCCGCTCTTCCTGCGCGAAGGGACCTGAAGGCGCTTCTTCGAGTGACGGTCCACTCAAGACTTCCTCACCCAACTTCATCGCCGCGGGGATCAATGGCAGGACGCCGCCCATCGCGCGCTTCATGAGCATCTGGATGATCAACATGCGGTTGATTTCGTTGGTGCCCTCGAAGATGCGGTTGACGCGGCTGTCGCGATAGGCGCGGGCGACGGGATAATCTTCGTGGAATCCATAGCCGCCGAATATTTGCACGCCTTCGTCCACGCATTCGTCCACCACTTCGCTGCCGTAGACTTTGCTGATGGAGCTTTCGATGGCGTACTCCTCCAGCATGTGCATCCCTTGCTGCGTCTTTGTGGTTCCCTCGGGGGGCGTGGCGATGGCAGCGTCGATCTGGCCCGCCGAGCGGTAAATCATGGACTCGACGGCGTAAATGCGGATAGCCATCTCGGCGAGCTTTGCCTGAATCAGGCCGAATTGCGAGAGCTGCTTGCCGAAAGCCGTGCGCTCCTTCGCGTATTTCGATGAGATTTCGAGAACTTTCTTTGCTCCGCCCAGGCAGTAAGCGCCGAGGCTGAAGCGGCCCGCATTCAGCGTATTGAACGCGACGATGTGGCCGCGGCCGATTTCATGAAGCAGATTTTCCTTTGGCACCGGGCAATTCTCGAAGAACAAGGCGACGGTCGAGCTGCCCTTGATGCCCATCTTTTTCTCTTCCGCGCCGACGGAGAATCCCTTCGCGCCTTTCTCCACGATGAAGCAGGAGAATTTCTCTCCGTCCACTTTCGCGAAGACGATGAAGACGTCGGCGAAGCCGCCGTTGGTGATCCACATCTTCTGGCCGTTCAGAATCCAGTTCTTGCCGTCAGGGGAGAGGACCGCGCGGGTGCGCGAAGCGAGCGCATCGGAGCCGGCCTGCGGCTCCGAGAGGCAATAGCAGGAGATGAGTTCTCCCGTGGCGATCCGCGGCAGGTATTTTTTCTTTTGCTCCTCGGTGCCGAAATACACGATGGGCACGGTGCCGATGCCGGCGTGGCCGCCATGCGAGACGGCAAACGAGGCGTAGGAGGCAAGTTTCTCAGCGAGAAGTGTGGCCGAAACTTTGTCGAGGCCCGCTCCGCCGTATTCTTCCGGAATTCCGCCGCCGAGAAGGCCGACTTCACCCGCTTTCTTCAGCAGGGAAGCCATCAAGCCGTCCTTGTGCTGCTCTAATTCGGCGATGAATGGTACGACTTCCTTTTCGACGAACTCTTCGGCAGTTTGGCCAATCAGCTTCTGGTCGCCGGAAATGTCCGCGGGAGTGAAAATGTCTTCCGGGCGGCAGGGAGAAATCAGGAAACTTCCGCCGCGGGCTAAATTTTGCGAAACGGTGGTTGTGGCCATCTCAACTCCTCGACATGCCTAGCCTACCACTGTGCGTTCGTTCGAAGAAATTCCTCAAGTGCGTGGTCGAACCTCCCGGGCTGATCCACAAAGACGGCGTGCCCTGCCCCCTGAACCGCCATGAACTCGGCTCCCGCAATCGCCGCGGCCATCGCTTTCTCTCCATCTAACTCCGGGGAATCGGCGGAGGCAATCACCAGCGTCGGTTTGTTCATCTTCGCCAGCGCTGACCATCGATCCGCGCCAAACATATCCGCCGTGAGCATCGCGACACCGATAGCGGTAGGCGTTTGCAAAGTGAAATCGACAATCTTGCCCATATCCAGTTCCGGGTGAGGCTGCTTGAATATATATCGCACCATTCCTTCGGACTGGTCGCGTGGAAAGTTCGCGTATGTGGCGATATTCGTCAACGCGCTCTTGCTGGCTTCCTTGTGAATTTCGATCGCCGCCGGGCCGGCCGAAACGGTGCTATCCACGAATACCAGTCCGGCCAGCGAGTCTGTCCCGAATTGCTGTACATAAGCGGCGACATCCTGAGCGCCCTGCGACCATCCTACCAGGACGCAGCGCGATATCTTCAGGCTGGCGAGAACATCGTGCAAATCCCTGGCGCGGGACTCCGGCGTGTTTCCGTCCTGCGTCTTGGTGGATTCGCCCTGCGAGCGGGGATCAACGGCGATGACGCGGAGGCTCGATGAAAATTTCTCGAGCTGCTCGTTCCACAGGTACGCAGGCAATCGCCAGCCCGGAATCAACACAAGCGCTCGCGCCGAGGTGGCGTCGCCAGATTCGAGGTAATGAATGCGTATCGCGTCGCTCGTTGTCGCGTACCCTTCCTGGATCGATACGGCGGATACGACTGGTCTCGGCGAGCTAAACGCTTTGCCACACGGCAAAAATGGCGCCAATGCCAAAAGCAGATGAACTTTCTTGACCCCCATTGTGGTCCTTCCTCAGTTCAATTCTTCAAGAACCCTCTCTGAACGATAGCTTACGCTCGGTGCGATCCATTCACTCAAGTAAATTAAGCCGCACGCTCGAAAATTCCCGCCGCACCCATGCCGCCGCCGATGCACATTGTCACCATGCCGAAGCGTGCTTTGCGCCGCGCGAGCTCACGCAGAATCGTTGCCGTCAGCTTCGCGCCCGTGCAGCCCAGCGGATGGCCCAGCGCGACCGCGCCGCCATTGGGATTGACGCGCTTGGGATCCAGTTCGGCGAGCTTGATGACGGTGAGCGACTGCGTTGCGAACGCCTCGTTCAATTCGATGACGTCAATTTGATCGAGTTTCAGGCTCGCCAGCTTGAGCGCTTTGGGTATGGCGAAGACTGGCCCGACGCCCATTTCCTCGGGAGGACATCCGGCCGTCGCGAATGAGACGAATCGCGCGAGAGGTTTTGCGCCGAGAGCGCGGGCTCGTTCGGCGGACATCACGACCGCGGCGGCGGCGCCGTCGCTCATCTGCGAACTATTGCCAGCAGTCACTGTGCCGTGGGCGTGAAATGCGGGCTTGAGCTTTGCGAGCGCCTCCATGGAGGTATCGGCGCGCGGGCCTTCGTCCGTGTCGAATGTAGCCTTCGTCGTCTTCGGCCGATTGCCATTCGTGTTGTCCACTGCCGTGATGCTGACTTCGATGGGCACGACTTCTTCCTTGAAGTTTCCCATGGCGATGGCGGCGAGGGCTTTCTGGTGGCTTTGATAAGAAAATTCGTCGGCCTGTTCGCGCGTGATGCCGTATTTTTTCGCGAGGTTTTCGGCGGTCAGGCCCATGCCGAGATACGCATCGGGATAATGGTCCATCAGCCAGGGATTCGGCGAGATTTTGTTGCCGCCCATGGGGACGAGGCTCATGGATTCGGTGCCGCCAGCGACGATGACTTCCGCGGCGCCGGAGCGGATGCGCTCGGAGGCCAGCGCGATAGCCTGCAAGCCGGAGGAGCAGAAGCGGTTGATGGTCATCGCGGAGATTTCGACGGGGAGTCCAGCGCGAAGCGAGGCGATGCGCGCGACGTTCATGCCTTGTTCGGCCTCAGGCATCGCGCAGCCAAGGATGACGTCTTCGATTTCCTTGGGGTCGAGGCCCTTCACGCGAGAGATAGCTTCGCGTATCACGGTGGCGGCCAAATCGTCGGGGCGCGTCGTGCGCAGGGCTCCTTTGTATGCTTTGCCGACGGCTGTTCGGACGGAACTGACGATGACTGCGTCCCTCATGCGCCACCTCGCAAGACGCGCGGCAAAACGCGCCACGCATGATGATATTGGACGCCTCGGCGTCGGAAAATGCAATGCCGCGCTTCACGCATGCGACGGGAAACATCCAACCAGCCGCGATCCATCTGCCGCTTCGTAAGGGTCAAAAAAGCGATCGCAAATAAATGAAGTTCATTTGCGATTAGAATTTCATAAGTGCTTTGTTTGCGATAACATAGCTTTTCGCGACTGCGCATGTCATTTTCGATTAGAAATTCAAAAATTGAGGTGAGTTTCTTGCGGCATGCCCGCCGTGGCGGGCTGGAGTAAGAGGCTAGCCGGCGAGGAAACTCCACCGAGGGCCCCAGGAGGAAGTGAAGGAAATTGCCAACTGTTGCATCTTATTCACGAAGGTATATTACCAGAAACTAATCAAAAGTCAAGCAGATTTTTAAGCGCAGAACCACGCTGGGCGGCCACACATTCGGCTTACAGTTTCTTACCTTTCGCCGGCTGGCCGCGGAGAAGAAACGTCTTTGGATATTTTCCCTCGCCGCAGATTTTGAACGTACCGAAATCCTTATACCAGGCGCCTTCCGGAGCGTCGGGTTCTGATTCACGCCACAATTTCAATTCGTACAAGTCCTCGACGGTGATCTTGCGGTCTCGGAGGCGCTCAAAGAGGTGGTCGCGCAGGGTCGGCGGTAAATCGGACCATTGGATTTTTGGCATCTATTCGCCAAACGTCAGGCGAGCGAGTTCTTTTTTGATCCGTTTTCGTTCGGCCGGGTCCGAGGAATCGCTCAATCGCTCCGCGAGCTGGAAGAATTTTGTCTTTTCCGCCTCTCTGGACTCAATCCCGCTTTCAATCAGTTCCACTAAGACGCGGTTCGTGCTCGTACGCCGATGTTTCGCGATTGTGCGCACATGGTGCGCAAGCCGGGAGGGAAGCGACACGCTTCGACGCAAGGTCTTTTTCCCGATCGTCATGGGAGCAGGATACACCAAAATGCACCATTTTGCACCAAAGCGCATCGAGGCCGGTGCTACTGAGGCGATTATTCTAGGCTTCGGATTTGCGCTGGAGGAGGGAATAAAGCACGGGCATCAGGAGGAGCGTAATGAACGTTGAGAGAGTCAGGCCGCCGATGACGGCGAGCGCGAGAGGCTTTTGCAATTCCGCGCCGGAGCCGAGGCCGAGAGCGAGCGGCAGCAGGCCGAAGAGCGTGGCGAGAGTAGTCATCAGGATGGGGCGGATGCGGATTTTGCCGGCCTCGACCAGCGCCTCAGAAAGCGGCATGTGGTCTTCTTCCCAGAGCTTGTGGACATATTCGAAGAGAATGATGCCGTTTTTCACGACGAGGCCGACCATCAGGATGATGCCCATGAACGAGGAGACGTTCAGAGCAGTTCCCGTCGCAAGCAACATACCGAAGACGCCGACGAGCGACAACGGAGCGGCGGATAAAATGATGAGCGCGGGCGCGAAAGAGCGGAACTGCACGACGAGGACTATGAAAATCGCGCCAAGGGCGAGAAACAGCACGAACAGCAAATCGCGAAACGCGGCTTGCTGGCTCTCGTATTGGCCGCCGAGTTCGTAAGTGTAGCCGACGGGAAGCTGGATCTTGCTCATCACGTTTTTCACGCCGCTGATGACAGCGCCTAGCTGGTTGGGATCTTTTAGCTCACCTGTCATCGAGACCATGAGGCGCTGATTTTCGCGCTCGAGAGCGCTTTCGCCCTGGACTTCTTGGGGATGGGCAATTGAGGAGAGCGGAACAATCTGCTTGGCTGGCGTCAGAATCGGGAATTGCAGGACGTCGTTGTAGTTCCAGCGGAAGGAATCGGGAAAGCGAACACGTATCGGCACGGTGCGGTCGGATTCGCGCAGCTCGGTCTGCGTGACGCCGAAAAGCCCGGCGCTGATTTGCTGCGAGACGTCCTGCGGCGTCATGCCCAGACGGTCGGCAGCCGCGGGGTCAATATTGAAAACGAGCTGGGGATTGCCTTTCTGAAGCGTCTTGTAGTCCACCAGTCCGGGAATGGCCTGGAGCTTCGGCCCGATTTCATCCACCAGTTTTTCCAGTTCGTCCAGGTTGTCGCCGAAAATTTTCACTTCCACGGGTTGCCGCGTGCCTTCGAGATCGTTGAGCATATCCTGGAGGATTTGCGAGAAATCGACTTCCACGCCCGGGATGTTCCGATTGATCTGGTCGCGCAAATCGTTGATGACGACGGTGATCGGGCGGCGCTGGGAGCGCGGCTTGAGTTTCACGGTAAAGTCGCCGGAGTTCTGCGGCGTGACGTAGAGGCCGTTTTCTGCGCCGGTGCGGCGCGAGAACGCATCCAGGTCCGGCAGCGCTTCAATCCGCTGTTCGACTTTCTGCAGGATTTTGTTGGTCTCTTCGAGGGATGTTCCAGATGGCGTAGTGTAGTCGAGGATGAAGCCGCCCTCATCCATCTGCGGCAGAAAGCCAGTATCCAACTGCGTGTAAGAGAAGACGGCGAGAGCGACGGACGCAAGCGCGATTCCCGCGACAATCAGCCGGTGGCGCAAGGCCCAGCGCACGGATTTTTCGTAGCCGACCAGAACCGGAGTCATGATCCTCGAGGAGCTGGCGCGGTGCGTTCTTCCGGTCAGAAAACGCAGCGAGAAGAGCGGAATAATCGTCAACGCAAAAATGAGAGACAGCAGGACGGAGACTCCCAGCGTGAGGCAGAGCGCCTTGAAGAATTCGCCGACTACGCCTTGGAGGAGGCTCAAGGGGAGAAAGACAACGAGGGTGGTCGCGGTCGAGCCGACGACGGCGCCAAGCAGTTCGCGCACGCCAATGTCAGCAGCATCGTCCACGGGCTCGCCCAGGCCGATATGCCGGTAAATGTTTTCGATGATGACGACGGCGTCGTCAATGATGAGGCCGATGGCGATGGCAAGCCCACCAAGGGACATCAGATTCAGCGAGCCACCAAAGAACTTGAGAAAGAAAAATGTGCCGATGACGGATAGAGGCAGCGACGTGGCGGCGACGAGCGTGGTGCGCGTGTCGCGAAGAAAACCGAAGAGAATCAACACGGCCAGGGCCGCCCCGATGAGGACTGCGTCGCGGACGCTCTTGATGGATTCAGAGACGAATTCCGCCAGATCGTAATCCACTGATATGCGCAACGTTTTCGGGATGGCCGAGCCCAGATTCTGCGTCAAAGTGCGAATTTGCTTGACGATCTGCAGGATGTCGCCGCCGATTTGGCGAGTCACTTCGATTGTCGCCCCGGGCTTGCCGTTTCCGGTGACGAGCAGATGCGGGTCCTCGACGCCATCCTTCACCGTGGCGATGTCGCTCACGCGAACGGGAACCTGGTCCTGAATGGCCACGACGGCATTGCGGATATCGTCGAATGTGTGGAACTGATTGTTAGTGAGGATTTGATACTGCAAATAGTCTTTCGGCAGGCGTCCCACGGCGGTCACCTGATTTGTTTCCGCCAAGGCAGTGGAAACATCGTTGAGCGAGAGGCGGTGCGAGAGCAATTTCTCGGGGTCCACGATCACGGACACCTCGCGCTGGTCCGTGGCCTGGACTTCCACGTTTCCCACGCCCTGCACGCGCGTGATGAGCGGGCGCAAGTCGTAGTACGCGTAATCATAGAGATCCGCGTCCGGAACGCTGCCATTGAGGATTAGGCCAAACACGGGATAAACGGTGGGCGACTCCCATTCGACATCCACTTCCGTTCCTTGCGGAAGCGAACTGGTCATGGTGGTGACCTGGGTCTGGACGAGCTGCAGCGCGTACTTCATATCCATGCCGGGATTGAACTGCACGCCAATTTGCGCGGCGCCACGGATCGTATTCGACCGCACCCGATACACGCCCTGCACCGTGCTGACGGCAATCTCAATCGGGCGCGTGACCATAAGCAACATCGTCCGCGGCGAGAGGTCGCCGGAATGCACCAGGATCATGACGCGGGGGAACCCGAGGCTCGGATAGATGTTGCTTGGAAGAACGAAGAAGGAGTAGGCCCCGGCCAAGGTGAGGAACGCCGTCAGCAAATAGACGGCATATCTATTTCTCTTGCAGGCTCGGACGATGTTCATGACTTGATTTTGACTTTCGCGGTGTCGCCGAGTCCGTAGCCGCCCGTGTGGACGATTGTGTCGCCGTCCTTCACGCCATCGAGAATTTCCACGCGTCCGCCGTTCTCGATTCCCAGCGTGACGTCCGCGGCTTTCGCGGTGTCGCCGTTTACGATGTAGACCTGCGGCTTGCCTTCCTCATCGCGGTACACGGCCTCTGCGGGCACGAGCAGCGCGTTTTTGTGCACCTCCACCTGCACCTGCGCGTTCAGGAACATGCCGAGCTTCAGCCTCCCGCCGGGATTGGCGATGCGAATCCGGACTCCGCCGACGTTCGTCGAGGGATCCACAGCGGGCGCGATGGCGACCACGCGGCCGCTGAACGTTTTCTCCGGCAAGGCATCGCTCGTGACCGCCAGCATTTCGCCCACGTGAATCTTGCCGAGATAGGAAGCGGGAAGATTGCCGGCGAAGTCGAGATACGCGATGTCGGCGACTTCGACAATCGGCTGCGCCGCGGTGCCGTCCACCTGCTCGCCGACACTGGAGAATCGCTTCGCCACCACGCCAGTAAGCGGAGAAGCGATTTTCGTCCGCTCGAGCTGCATGCTGGATAATTGTTCCGCAGCGCGAGCCTGCTTCTCCGCCGCCTGCGCGACGGCCAGTTGCGTTTGCGCGTTTTCGAGGTCGGCGCGCGCCACGATGCCGCGCGAAAACAATGTCTGGTTTCGCGTCAAGGTCTGCTGAGCATTTTTCAAACTTGCGCTCGCCTGCAGGAGAGCCGCTTCGGCTTGCTGAAATTGCTGCTGGTACGTGCTGTCATCGAGCGTGGCCAGCACTTCGCCTTTGGTGACGTGATCGCCTTCGGAAACGTTCAGCGCCGTAATCCTGCCGGCCACGAGCGCGCTCACCTTCACGTCCTGGTTCGGCAGCGCGACGACGTTTCCGCTCATCGTGATGACTTGCTGTATCTCACCGCGGACTACTTTCACCACGGTCACTTCAGCGGTTACCTGGCTCTCGCCCCCGCCGCCCTCGTCGCTCTCTCCGCCTTTTCCGCATCCGGCCATGAGCAACAGCGACGCGCCAATCAGCGCCGAACCGAACCACATCCAGTTTCTTCGTCTCATCACCATACCCATTCAGTCGAGGGGCGCCCCGACGGTCTCTTCCAGTTGTGCGAACGCCTGCTGCAGGGTGAACAAGCTCTGCAAATAGGCCTGCTGCACCTGCTGCACGTTCTTCTGCGCGTCGAGCACATAGAGGATGTTAGCTTTGCCGGCCTTGTAACTTTCTTCCGCCATGCCTTCGAGCCGTGTGGCCGAGGGGACCAGCGTCTCCTTGTAGAGTTTGGCTTGCGCCTCGCGCGCATCGAGTTCGTAAAATGCTTGCTCGACGCGGCCGTCCACGGCGCGCCGCGTCGCCGCCGCCTGGTCCTCGAGCGCGATCAACGTGGCCGAAGATTCCGCAATCTCGCCCTGATTGCGCGAAAAAATGGGCATTTCCATGTTGATCTGGCCGCGGGGTCCATAGCGGAAATTGCGAGGCGAATTGAGATCCACGCCAAATTGCAAATTCAAATTGGGGATCCGTTGCGCCCGCAGGAGCGCCCGCTGACTCTGCTCGACTCTTTCCTGCTGCGCGATTTTCTGCAACTCGTAATTCGCGTTTCCCGCGCGCGTTAGCAGATCGCTCAACTGGCCTTCCGCCGGCATGGTCTCGAGCGGCGTAACCAGTTCCCAATCCGTCCCCGGCGGCTCGTTCAGGAGCGCGTCCAATGCGCTCAGCGCCACTTTTTCTTCCTGTTGCGCCATCTGGAAATCGGCCTGCGCTTGCGCCACACCAAGGTTGGCCTGCTCGACTTCGAGCTGCGGCACATCTCCCGCTTCGAATCGAGATTCGGCGATGCTTTGCAGCTGCTGCGCCAGCTTCAAGACGCCGGACTTTTGCTGCGTCGTGCTCCGCGCCAGAGCCAGAGCGAAAAATGCGTCGCGCGCGCTTTGCCGCGTCAGACGCTCGAGCGCCGCGATGTCGTCGTCGGTCAGCGCGCTTTGCTGCCGCGCCAGATCGATCCGGCGGCCGCGCTTCGGGCCGATTTCGAGAGGCAAATCGAGAAACAAGCCTTCATGCGGGTCGTCGCGCAGGGCTGTGAAATTCGCCGCGGGATTCGGCCTTTGTCCGGCGATACGCACTCCTGCCGCGGCCACGGCGCGCTGCGCCCGCGCGGCGATCAGGTCCAGATTCTGACGCGCGGCCATGTCGAGAGCTTGCGCGAGCGCCAGCTTCTGAGGCGGCTGCTGCGCGCGCACGAGGCATGGCACCGCGGCGCTCACAGCCATTGTCACTAAAATGATTCGCAACGCCTTCACAGAATACGAACTCCCTCTTCCCGCGTCCGCATCGCATGCGGCGGTTCTTCTGCCGCGGACTACTTCATATACCACAAGTGCAGACACACTCGTCACGCTGAATCTTGCCACAAATCATTTTATCGGCTGCCTTGCGCGGGAACCTGAACGAATGATTAATTTTTGTTTAGCTTCGCTGCTGGCCGCCCTCGGAATCACGGGGAAGGGAAATGACAAACTTCGACCCCTCGCCGGGTTTGCTGGCGCATTCGATCGCGCCTCCCTGCGCGCCGACAATGGCTTGCGCGATGGCAAGGCCAAGTCCGCCGCTCTGCGCTTCGGGCGCGTCGGGCTGCGTGACGCGGTAGAATCTCTCGAAAATGTGCGGCAGATGCTCCGGCGAAATTCCCGCGCCCTGGTCGTCGAATTCAACTTCGAATTTGCCGTTCACTGGTGCAAGCCCAACGCGGATTCGGCTCTGCGGCTTGGAGTATTTCACCGCATTATCCAGGAAGATGAGGAAAAGCTGCCGCAGAAATGTCTCGTCGCCGACGCAGGGCACATCGCGCGAAAGCTGCCGCTCGATGGCGATTCCCTTGGTTCTCGCGCGAGGAGTTGCCAGCACGCACGCCTCCTCGAGCACTTCGTTCAAATACAGCGGCTCTCGCAACAGGCGCAGTTGCCCCGCGTCGGCCATCGCCAGCGTGAACAGGCCCTCGACAATGCGGCTCATTTTTTTCAGCTCGCTGTCAATCACTTCGAGCGCGCGCTGATACTCCTCCGGCGCGCGTGGCTCCTTGAGCAGCAGCTCCGTTTCGCCCTGCAACACCGAGAGCGGCGTGCGCAATTCATGTGAAGCGTCGGATACGAATTGGCGGAGCTGCGTCAGCGCGCCTTCCATGCAGACGAAGAGTTTGTTGAACGCTTCGGCCAATCGGCCAAGTTCATCGTCGCGGTTCGCAGCGGCAAGGGGCAGCGGGTTGAGCGGTTCGCGCGCAGGGATTACGCCGGGCGCCGCGACCTTCACTCGCTCGGCCATCCGCGAAGTCTCCTGCGTGAGCGCGGCGATTGGCTTCAAGCTCCGGCCCACGTACCATGCGGAGAGCGCTCCCATAATCAGCAGGCTAAGCGGGAACAAGATGAAAAGCAGCGCGCGGAAGCGCGTCAGAATTTGCTCAATATCACCCGTAGGCATGGCGAGGATAAGCGTTTGGTCGCCGCTCGCGCGGTGAATCGTCGCCACGCCAATATGCAAACGCCCGAGCTTGGGATCATCCACGGTTCGGATATTCCGGCCCGTCGCCAGCACCTCGATCGTGTGTCCGGCAAGATTTTTCGAGCGCGCCACCGCGCGGCCGGCGCTGTCCAGCACCTCAAAATATTCTCCCGGGATATCCAAGGCGACGATGTCCTCGTTGTCCGCGTCAGTCTGCAAATCGGCGGATACGGGCGCTTCGGCTTCCATCAATCGCTGATTGAATTGCGAGCGCACGACGCTCCGCAGCGCCAGGTAGAACGCCGTGTAGGAACCTGCGAGCAGAATGCCGACGGCCACGCAAAAGAGCAGCATCATCCGCACGCGCAGCGACATCGCCGTCTTCATTCCGGCGCTCCCAGGCGGTAGCCCACGCCGCGCAGCGTGTGAAGCAGCCTCATGCCGCGGCCCTGGTCGATTTTCTGACGCAGACGGTTGATATAGACCTCCACCAAATTCGTCTCGCTGTCGAAATGGCTGTCCCAGACGTGCTCGATGATTTCGCTGCGCGTGACGGCATCGGGAGAGCGCATCAGCAGCAACTCCAGCAATGCAAATTCTTTCGACGTCAGCGGCACTTTCGCGCCGCCGCGCGTGACGCTTCGGCGGTGGCGGTCCAGTTCCAAATCGTTGCAACGCAGTGTTGCTTCGCCGCGGCGGAATCCACGCCGCACCAGCGCCCGCACGCGCGCTTGCAGTTCGGCGAGCGCGAACGGCTTTGTCAGATAATCATCCGCGCCAGCATCGAGCCCTTCGACGCGCTGTTCAACTAGGCTTCGCGCCGTCAGCATCAGAATCGGCGATTGCACACCCGCTTGCCGCACTTTACGGCACATTTCGATGCCGCTCATCCCCGGCAGGCGGATGTCCAGCAGAATGGCATCGTATGGATTTTCCGTGGCGAGAGGGAATCCCTCTTCGCCTGTTGCGGCGACGTCCACGGCGTAGGCATTCTCCCGCAACGCGCGCGCAACAAAGCTCGCCACCTTGCGTTCGTCTTCCACCAGCAGGATGCGCATCGGCGTCTGTCTCTGGATTATACGGCGGATGGCTGCGTCAAGGGATGGTTATGCGCAGCGGGCATCAGTGCCTCGCTCCGGAGGAGCGCAATTCACTGTTCCGCGAGCCGCCCCGCCTGCAGGCGAGTCTGAATCACGCGCAGAATCGCGTCGCGCGCGATCATACCGATGATGCGGCCCTCTTCGAGGACGGGCATCTGGTTGATGTCCTCGGTCTGCATCCGCTCGAGGACGCCCAGCACCGGCTCGCTCGGCGATACCCAGTGGATGCTGTTCTGCGGCACCATCGCGGCCTGAATCGAAGTATTGGTCCATTCGTCGCGCGGGAACATCTGCACTCGATGCAGCGTCACGAGGCCCACGGCCATGCCGTTTCCCGTCACGACGTGGCAGCGCCGCCCCGTCCGCAGCACTTCGTGCACATAGTCATCGATCGAAATGTCGCGCGCTACCGTCGGGACGTCCGGCGACATGATGTCACCTGCGCGCAATCCCGCCAGCGTGTTTCGAATCGCAACGTGCAGGTAACTTTCCTGTGCCGCCGATAGCAGGAACCATCCAATGAACGCCAGCCACAGCCCTCCAACCCATCCGCCCAATAACTGCGCGACCTGGCCTCCCCCAAACACGGCCCACAGGCCGAGGATGATCATCATGTAAGCCAGCGCCTGCCCGCTCCGCGAAGCAATGCGCGTCGCCACGGTATAGTCGCGCTTCGCCCACCAGACGATGGCGCGCAAAATTCGTCCGCCGTCCATCGGAAACCCGGGGATCAAGTTGAACGCGCCCAGTGCAAAATTGATCCAGCTCAGCCACGCCGCCGCTGCCGAAAAGAGTCCTCCGGCAGGCAAGATTTCCATCGCACCCAGGAAGCCGAATCCAAGAACGAAGCTGGCGATCGGTCCGGCGATGGCGATGTTGAATTCCTGCTTGGCGCTTTCCGGTTCCCGCCCGATCTGCGCCAGCCCGCCGATGATGAAGAGCGTGATGGAAACAACGGGGATTTTGTACTTGAGCGCAATCACGCTATGACCCAATTCGTGGAACACCACCGAAGCGAAGAAAAGCACGCTGACCGCAATCCCTAAGATCCAATATTGCAGCTGGGTCCAGCCGGGATGCTGCGATTGGAATTGTTCCGCGAGGGAAAACGTGATGAGCGCGAAAATGATGAACCAGCTCGAATGCAGGTAAAGCGGAATGCCTAGGACGCTTCCTACGCGGAGTCCAGATCTCGGCTGCATTCCCCCTGTACCCTTTCGTTTTGATTATAGCTAAGACTTGCCCGGCGCGTTCCCAGTTTCACGTTGTGTGCGTGCACACACGCAAAATCTCCCTCTCATCCCCGTTATCTGCTTTGCTTTCAATGCATTTCTTGTGGCAGCCGCCATGCCATAAGCAGCCTTGTCACCAGGAGAGAGCCTGCCAGCCCTCAAAACGAGGAGGAACGAACGTGAACGAGCTCATCACAGCAGTGGTCATGGCAGTGGCGCTGGCCGCGACGTTCGGCATCGCCTACTGCTTCGCATGGCTTTCCTTGCGCACGCTCATGGTCTTTATGCCCGCGCGGAAGGTGGAGCCGGATGCAGCCCCGGCGCGAGGCAGCGCGCGATTCGGAATTTTCCAGAAGCTGGCGCTGGGGCAAAAGCACTGAAAAGGAGATACGCACATGCTGTTCATCAGGGGGATTTTGTTCGCGACAGGTTTCGCCGCCATCGCCATCGCAGCAGGATTACTCGCCTACGATTTCTTCGTTGCCCTGGAGCTCGACCGCCTCTTACGCCGCCTTTTCCCAAAAGCAGCGCCGGAGTCCGAAGAGCCTCCGCGCCCGCGCCGCGAGATTCATTGGCACCAGGCTGCGAAACTGGCTGCGCAAGGAGCGTTGCCGATTCTCGTCGCGCTGAGCATCGTCGTGATTCCTGATGGCTACGCCGGCTTGCGCATCAGTCAGATTTCCGGCGTCCGCCCCACGACGCTCTATGCCGGCATGCACTTTGTCGTGCCATTCATCCAGCGCATCGCCGCTTACGACATTCGCGATCAGGTCTATTGCACCGCTGGGGATGAAGCCTCGCGGAAAAGTGAACCATTCCTCGAAGTCGAAGCTCAGGAAGGATTGCCTCTCGGCCTCGCCGTTTCCGTGCGCTATCGCCTCGACCCCAGCCGTCTCGCTTTCATTGACGCGAATCTTCCTCGTCCCAGCGTCCCGGATGCAAGTCTCTCGCGCGAGCAGGGCATCGCGCAGCTTATCGTCGGCCCTGTGGTCGAGAGCGCCTTCCGCGACGCCGCGCCAGACTACGTCGTCCGCGACATTTTTTCCTCCAAGCGCATCGAGTTTCGCCAGCGCGTCGCGCAAGCGGTCACCGCGCGCCTCGCGCAGGACGCCATCGCCGTCAAGGAAGTCCTCGTCCAGCGCATCGTCCTTCCTCCGGAATACGCGCAAGGCCTCGAAGGCCTGCTGCTCAAGGAGCAGGAGAGCGAGCGGATGAATTTCGAGCAGGAGATTCAGCAGAAGCAGGTGAAGGTCGCAGAATATCAGGCCGAAGCGAACAAAGTCCGCTTCGTGAAACAGGCCGAAGCCAATGCGCAGAGCCGCGTCATCGCCGCCAAGGCGGAATCCGACTCCATGCAATTCACTTTGCCTCTGAAGCAGAAGCAAATCGAGCAGGCGCGCCTGGAAGCGAAAGCGCGCAAGGAAGCGACGCTCGAAAACGCGCAGGCCGACGCGCAAGCGAAAGTCATTGACTCGCAAGCGGAGCAACAGCGCCAGGAATTGCTCGCAAAGGCCGAAGCAGATCGCATCCGCGTTACAGGCGCCGCCGAAGCGCAGGAGTTGCAGCTCGAGGCCGCGGCGCTGCGCGGCAATCCGCTGCTGATTCAGAAAATCGTCGCCGAGCGCCTCTCGGATAAGGTGCGCATCATGATGGTCCCCATGGACGGCAAATTTTTCTTCACCAATGGCGTGCTCGACGCGCCTCTCACGTCAGCGAAAGCAGGTGACCCGCAAGGAGGCAATCAGTAATGGCACCGAACAGTTCCCGGCCGGCTTTGCGGCCGGTCAGTCGGGTAACTGCTGGCAAGACCCCCCGTGGGTGGCTTCGCTCCCGCCGCAGCGAAGCCGCCCCGCCAGCGGTTTTTCGGACGCCCAATCGGACTGTGTTATGATGGCTCGCCACGCTGGTGTGGCGCGACTTGATGCGGCCCTCCCGCCGAATTTTCGCACTCCTTCCCTTGCTCGCGTTTTCAATCTCCATCGTCGCCGCGCGGCAGCAACAAGCCCAGCCTTCGCCTCCATCCTTCGCTCAAGCGCCAGCACAGCCAACAAGCGAGGGGCCTTTGCCTTCCGCCGCACGGGACCTCGCACGCAAAGTCGCGGCTTCCCTCGGCGCGGACCTCAAAGGCAAGCTCCTCGTCGATTCCGCTTCCGCCAATCTCTCCTCCGCATCCTCTTTCGATTTTCAGCAAGGCTGCGCTTCGTTTTCCGCGGAACTCGCGAGCGAAGGTATGACGATGCAGCCGCCTAATTCACAGTCGCCCGCCGCGACTGTGCATCTGACTCTCTCATCGAGTTTCCAGGGCCTCTTCTGGGTTGCAGACGTCACGCAAGCCGCCTCGCACAGAATATTTTTCTCCTCTGTCGTGTCGTCAACCGTCTCCACTGCCCCGCTCGCAACTCCCCAGCTCACTTTGCAGAAGACTTTCCTGCTCAGTTCCCCAGATCCCATTCTTGACGCGGAGATCTTGCCTGCGTCAACACAGAGGACGCCGGCGAATCTCCTGGTTTTGCAGCCCGAGAGCATTACGTTGTTCACGCAGGTGAACGGCGCTTGGCCAAAACAGTCTGACGGCGAGATCGACCTCGGACGTCCGCAGCCCCGTGATCTACGCGGAAGATTGCAACAGGGACCGAATGGCCTGCAGGCCGTGCTCCCGGAAATGACCTGCGATATTGTCGTTCAGCCGAGCCTCTCGGTCTCCTGCAAGCCCGCCGACACTCTCTGGAAGATCTCCGCTGGCTTCAATCTGTATTCGACTGTGCTGCCTCAATTGTCTCCGCAAACAAACCTCTTCACGTTCGCGCCGCGCCCCGAATATCAATTCGAGTCCCTTACGGTCTTTGAGCCCAGCTTGTTCACGTCGCCCTCTGACGTCGTCCCGCTCCTCGCGACTCTCCCTGACGGCCGCGCGCTTCTATTTGAAGGCTCCGCGACTCCCGTGGCTTCTTTTTCCGGCTGGGGAAGCGACATCGCCGCGCTTTGGTCACGCAGTCGCCAGCGCTGGCCCATTCTCGTGACGCGCGACGGCGATTGGACGCAGCCCGACGCGATTCAAGCCTTCGACATCGTCGAGCATCAGGACGTCCCCGTCAGCGCGCCAATTGATTTCGACGGCCCCATCACGGCGCTTTGGCCCGCCGGCGAAAACGAAGCGCTTGCCGTCTCTCGAAATCTCAAGACAGGACTCTATGAAGCCTATCTTCTGCGCGCGACGTATGCGCAATAAGCTCTCGCTCGCGCTGCTCGTAGTCGTAATCGCCGCGCTCGCGGCATTTGCGGCGCGTCGCCCGCGCTACGGCGGCACGCTCACTGTCGAACTCGCAGGTCGCGTCACGTCTCTCGATCCCGCGCAACCGCAAGCCAGCGTCGAAGATCAACTCTCACAAGACCATTTGCTCACGCTCTTCGCGGATCGCTTAGTGGCGCTCGGCTCGCACGGCCAGCCCCAGCCTGCGCTCGCTGTGAAATGGAATTACAGTCTGAACAATGATTTCATCCATTGGTTCATCACTCTTCGCACCGGCGTGATTTTTCAGGACGGCACTCCCGTAAATTACGAGAGTGTTGTCCCTTCTTTGCAACTCGCAAATCCGACTTGGAGTTTTCAGAAGCTTGTGCCCTCAGATGGCCACATAACATTTGACGTTATTCTTGTTGACACGAAAATTCCTGTTCCCGATCTCCCCTACATCCTTGCCGAGCCGCGCAATTCCATTCTCCTCCGCAAATCCTTCGGCGCTGTCGTCGGCTCGGGCCCATTCCGCATCACGACGTGGGAACCCGGCCAGCATGCAGTCCTCACGGCGAACGACGACTACTGGGGCGGCCGGCCATTTCTCGATTCCATTGACGTTCAAATGGGACGCGCGGCGCGCGACCGCATGATGGACCTCGACCTCGGCAAATCCGACCTCATCGAAGTCTCGCCTGAAATCGCGCGCCTCGCCGCCGCTCGCGGCTCGCGCATCTCTGCTTCGGACCCTTCGGAATTGCTCGCCGTTGTATTCCTGCGCACGAGCGCTGTCGCAAAAGATATTCGCGCCCGCCAGGCGCTTTCTCTCGCCATCGATCGCGCCTCGCTCGTCAATTTTGTCCTGCAGAAAGAAGGCGAGCCTGCCGCCGCGCTTTTGCCGCAATGGTCCGCCGGCTACGCATTTCTTTTTTCCGCACCATTCGATCCCGCTGCTTCTCAGCAACTCGCCGCGCAAATCTCCCCTGCGCCCGCGCTCAAGCTGGGCTATGATTCCGCCGACGCACTCGAGCGCATGATCGCCCAACGCATCGCCGTGAATGCCCAGGCTGCTGGAATCGCCGTTTCCGCGCAAGCCATTCCCGGTGACGCTTCCGCCGCGCCCGCGCTCGATGCTCGTGTCATCCGTCTTCCTCTTTCTTCCCCCGCGCCCGGCATCGCTCTTGAAAATTCCATTCAATCCCTCGCCGCCATTGCCGACATCGATCCCTCCCTCACCGCTCCCCTCGCCAATCCCGACGACCTCGATTCTCTCTATTCCCGTGAACGCGCCCTGCTCGACACTTACGAATTCATTCCCCTCGTGCATTTGCCGCAAGTCGTCGGCCTCTCCGCGCGCGTTCGCGATTGGATGCCTTTGCGTTCCGGCGAATGGCGCCTCGCCGACGTCTGGCTCGACGGAGCGCCCCAGTGAGCTTCCGCTTCAAGATGTTCGTGCTCTTTCCGCTCGTGGTCGTCGCAGCAGTCGCCGTCGTCGCCGTCGGAGTCACGATGTCCACGCGCCGCGCTTTCGAACAGCTCGACGCCGCGCACACTGACGCGATCGTCGCGCAATTCAAGAGCGAATTTTCCAGCCAGGGCGAGGAAATAGCCCGCCGCGTCCAGGGCATCGCCGACGCCGAAGCCACAATTCGCATGGCGCTTACTCTCAGCCGTCCCAGCGCCGACGAATCCGTTTACGTCAGCGACGCGCAAGGCCTCGCCAAATCTCATCAGCTCGATTTCCTCGAGCTTGTGGATACCGGCGGCGCCATCATCTCTTCCGCGCAGTGGCCGGCGCGCTTTGGCTACAAGGAAAGCTGGCTGCTGCAAAAAATTGATTGGTCCGCTCGCGGCGCGTTCCTCAAGAAAATCGACACGCCCGACGGCCCCGCGCTCGCCCTCATGGCCGTCTCCGTCGTTCCGGTCGGCAGCGTGAATATCTACATCGCCGGCGGCGAGCGCCTTGGCAACTCCTTTCTCGCTTCTCTCGCTCTCCCCGAAGGCACGCGCGCGCTTCTCTACAGCAATCTCGATCCAAATTTCGCATCGCTCGATTTGACCGACGTGAATGGCCCCGTTCCGCAAGCCGATCGTCTCGCTTCTCTCATCGGCCGCGAGCTTCAGCAGCCCGGCAACGTCACCACGACGATCCAGTGGACTCCCGATCCCGCCAGCGCCGAAGTCTTTCACGCCATTCCCATAACTGGCCCGGACAACGATTTGCTCGCGATACTCCTCGTCGGCAGCTCCCGTCGCGATCTCACGCTTCTCGAGGGCCGCATTCGCATCCTCGCGCTCTATGTCGGCGGCATCGCGCTTCTTCTCGGCATCCTTCTGAGCTTGTGGGCCGCCGCGCGCATGACGCGTCCCATCGGCAAACTCGCCGCCGGAGCCGCGGCCGTCGCTTCAGGCGACTGGAACGCGCGCGTCGATATCCGCTCGCATGATGAAATCGGCTCGCTCGCCCGCGCGTTCAACCACATGACCGGCCAGCTCGCCGAGCAGCGTGAACGCCTCGTGCAGGCCGAACGAGTCGCCGCGTGGCGCGAACTTGCCCGCCGCCTCGCTCACGAGCTCAAAAATCCGCTCTTCCCCCTGCAAATCACGGTCGAAAATCTCCGCCGCGCGCGCGAGCAGGGCGCGAATGAATTCGATGAGACGTTTCGCGAATCCACCTCCACGCTCCTGGCCGAAATCGAAAATCTGAAAACCATCGTTGGCCGCTTCAGCGACTTCGCCAAAATGCCGCATCCTGAATTGCATCCCGTGAATCTCAACGAAATCGTCCGCGGCATTGTGCGCCTGTTCGAGCCGCGCTTCGCCGTCGTCGGTCAGCCTGCGGTTACGCCGGAACTGCATCTCGATGAAAAATTGCCTGTCATTCAAGCCGACGCCACGCTCCTCCATCGCGCCATCGAGAACCTCGTTCTCAACGCCCTCGACGCCATGCCCGCCGGCGGCACGCTCACGATTCGCACTTCGCGTCAGGAAAACGGTGTGCGCCTGGAAATCTCCGACACCGGCGCGGGCCTCACGCGCGAGGAATGCGAGCGCCTTTTCACGCCCTACTACACCACGAAGCAGCACGGCACCGGCCTCGGCCTCGCCATCGTGCAGTCGGTCGTCGCCGACCACGGCGGCCGAATTTCCGTCTCGAGCGAGCCCGGCCACGGCGCGACGTTTCGCATCGATCTTCCCGCTCGCCCCGCCGTCGCCGTGGCAAAAGCACCGCCGCCTGTCGAGTCGAAACCGCTGTTCGCGAAGCGGGGAGCCTAGCGCGTGCCCGCCACCAAAGCTCACATCCTCATCATCGACGACGACGCGAACACTCTCGCTTCTCTCTCCCGCGCTTTCCGCCTTTCCGGCCACGAAGCCGCCGTTTGCCATAATGCCGTCCGCGCCCTCGAGCTCGCCCGCGATGGCCACTTCGACCTTATCCTTTCCGACGTCGTCATGCCAGGAAAAGACGGCATCGCGCTCCTCGAAGAAATGAAGATTCTTGGCATCGCTTCGCCTGTCGTGATGATGTCTGGCCAGGCCTCCATCGAGATGGCCGTCCGCGCCACGCGCCTCGGAGCTTCCGATTTCCTCGAAAAACCCATCTCCACTGAAAAATTGCTCCTCACGGTCGAGAATGCCCTCAAACTCGCCCGTCTTGAGCAGGAAAATCGCGATCTGCGCCGCCGCGCGGGGCGCTACGAGCTGGTATATGCCAGCCCTGTGATGAAATCCCTCATCGCCGAAATCGAACGCGTTGCCGCCAGCGAAACGCGCGTCTGTATTCGCGGCGAGACGGGCACGGGCAAGGAGCTCGTCGCGCGCACACTCCACGAAAAAAGCCCGCGCCATGCCGGGCCGTTCGTCACGCTGAATTGCGCCGCCATCCCCGCCGAACTGATGGAGTCCGAACTTTTCGGCCACGAGAAAGGCTCGTTCACCGGCGCCGCCTCGCGCCACGTCGGCAAATTCGAGCAGGCGCATCGCGGCACGCTGTTTCTCGACGAAATTGGCGACATGCCGCTGCCCATGCAGGCCAAACTTCTCCGCGTCCTCGAGGAAAACGAAATCGAGCGCGTCGGCGGCGACCGCCCGATTCCCGTGGACGTTCGCGTCCTCGTGGCCACGCACCGCAATCTCGAGGAACAGGTCAAGCGCGGCGCGTTTCGCCAGGACCTCTATCACCGCATCTACGTTTTCCCGGTTCTCCTCCCGCCTCTCCGCGAACGTCCGGAGGACATTCGCGTTCTCGCCGAACATTTCGCCCGCCAAGTCGCGGAGCAGAACGGCTGGAAGCCGAAGAAATTCTCGCAGGCGGCCATCGAGGAACTTTCGCGTTATTCCTGGCCCGGGAATGTCCGCGAACTTCGCAACGTCGTCGAGCGCGTCCTCTTGCTCGCGTCAGCGGATGAAGTGGACGCTTTCGTGATTCGTCGCGCCCTGCCTCAGCCCGAATCCGGCTCCGCCGAAGCGGCTTCTTCCGGCACGCTCGCCCAGCGCGTTGAAGCCTTCGAGCGCGAGACAATCGTTGCCGAACTCAAGCGCCATCATCACCACATGACCAACGCCGCGAAGGCTCTCGGCCTCGAACGCAGCCACCTCTACAAGAAATGCCAGCACCTCGGCATCGACCTCCGCTCCATCCGCAAAGACGGCGAATGATCTCCCAGCTCGTGCCGGTCGCTTCCGGGCCGAACAGGCCGTGAATGAAAGAAGACAGTAAATTAAGGAGTGGGCAATCGCATTTAAGTGAATTCCCTGGATTTGGTTTTCACGGTGGGCACCCGCGCTGTTGAAGGCTCGTGAATGGTAAAGAAGGAAGAATACCCGTGACAGTCTAAGCTAGTTGGTCAGTTTGCGTCCGAGCCTTTGACTCCAACCCATTCGAGAGCCTGTCGCCGATCGGCGAACGCACGCATTTGTGTGGCCTTGCCGTCGCGGAAGGTATAGACATCGGCTATGCGGGCCTCGTGCCACTCGGCGCCGTCTTTGGGCTTAGCTCGCACATGAACAAACACGATGATCTTGTCGCCGGCCACAATGAATTGCTCCGGCTCGCTGTCTATTTCGGCCCAGGCCGCGCGCGATTGCGACAAGTACGCCTTCACTCCTTCGCGCCCATGATAAGTTCCGCCTCCCGGGAACTCTGCAGGCTCCGTCCACTCGACTTGGGGGTCGAGCGCTTCCACCGTCGCGGCAATATCGTTCCGGTTGAATGCAGCGTATGCTTTTCTGAGAGCATCCGTCTCAGCCGCAAGTGGTGGATTCACGGTGTCCATTCTTCCCCCCGGGTGCCCCTGGTTACAGGCGCACTGAACCAGAACCGCAATCGCGAGGCAACAAACAGCAGCCCGCTTCCAAACGATTCTCATGTCGCGATTGTATCAAACATGCCTCCTGCTGCTCTATTTCACCGGGCTTACGAACTCTTTTCGTCTGAACTCAAATTGGCCCACCACCCCTCCTAATTCCTCTTGACATAGGCCACGAGGTATGTTAATAAGGTAACTAGATTAACCAAGGGATTACGCAATGGGAGCCGCGTGACAGGGAATCACGCCAACGACAAGCTGCTCAGGAACCAGCTTTCCGCCGAAAGAACACCCCAAAACGAGCTCGTTTCTAATCGCAACTCAAAATTATTAGAATTTGAGCTAAGTCGCAGTAAACAAAGCACTTCACTTTTTCTAATCGATAATTTTGGAGTACTATACGCCAGCCGTAAGGAACTTCTTCAAGATCAGGTGTGTCGGCAGATAGAGGCCCACAACAAACGCCATCCATATCGCCATCATGTGGACTGGCGCAGGCCCCAGGGTGCGATGGAAGAGTGGATCAGTGAACGCAAAATTGATGTTCAGCGCCGGGCTGCAAAATCGTCCCGCGATGATTGCGGCTGCGGCAATCGCCGATTGCAGTTTCCATCCCCGCCGGTCATATCGAACGCGTTTGAGCGAATAGATCAGCAAAATCGGCCACACGACATGGAAAAGCGAAATCAA
The DNA here is from genome assembly GCA_035934545.1 of Candidatus Acidiferrales bacterium. Taxonomy (GTDB): domain Bacteria; phylum Acidobacteriota; class Terriglobia; order Acidiferrales; family UBA7541; genus DAHUXN01. The sequence goes on along the minus strand of DASYXV010000078.1, from coordinate 49,544 downwards.
TCGCACCCACAACGCGAATCGCGCGTCCCACATATACTCCGTTCCGCCCGTCAAATGATGCCCCGCGAAGAGCCTCCATGCCGCATCCAGATCCCACAGCAAGTCCGCCGCGATGGAAGACACCGCCTGACTCGACAACAGCAGGGAATTGCTCCACCACAATCCGGCGCACGTCAGAATTACGGCGATGTCGCATACATGAAGAAAATTCACCGCGCCCCAGGTTCGCCAGTACGCGGGAATCCATACGGCGAGCCACACCAGGCACGCCCAACGCACCCATCCGGGAAATTTCGAGGAATTCACGAGCTTCTCGCGTTTGCCTTGGGATGCAATCCTATCAAACTTGAGGCGCATTTCCGATTGGCGCAGCGGTTCGAGATTTATCAGCTCCGCGTTCTCTGTCATGGGAGAATGGAAGCGTGAACCCCGCACTCATCGCCGGCGCTGTGACGCTGGGCGGAGCTGGAGTCGCTGCCTGGGGCGGCGTTTATCCGCAGTCGCAACTCTTCGGCCATACGATTCGCTTCACCGGAGATGCGTCCGCCGTGGCGCTCACGTTCGACGACGGCCCGAATCCGGGCACCACGCCGGGCCTGCTCAATCTCCTCGATGCGCACGAAGCCCGCGCGACATTTTTTCTCATGGGCTGCCACGTCCGCGCTTATCCGAGACTTGCGCGCGAAATCGCTGCGCGCGGTCATCAGATCGGCAATCACACGGAAACGCATCCGAATCTCGCATTTCTCTCAACGCGCAACATCGTCCACGAACTCGATCTCTGCCGCGAAGCCATTTCCTCCGCGGTTGGGCGCGAGCCTCGCTGGATGCGTCCGCCGTTCGGCTTTCGCGGGCCGCAACTTGGCGGCGTGGTCCGCCGACTCGGCTATTCCGGCGTGGTCATGTGGTCGAAATGGGCCTGGGATTGGAAGCCGCAGCCGGCTGCGCCAGTGATTCATCGCTTGCGGCGCATCGCCGGCGGCGATATTGTCCTCTTGCACGACGGCGATTACCGCAATCTTGAGGGCGACCGCCACCACACCGTCGCGGCTCTGGCATACTGGTTGCCGCGCTGGAAAGATGCGGGCCTGCGTTTTGTCACGCTCGATGCCGTAGAAGGAGCAGCGCCGGCGAATATATCGGCGGCGGAAGCGAACGGGAAACCCTAGAAAAAGAAAGCAGGGAATCGTGGACGATCGAAAATTCTACGACGAGAACGATGAAACGAAGCAGATTCCACTCGTCTGCCCTCATTGCCGAGAGGAAAATACCTATCCGGTTCGCTGGAAGGTGCGCACGAAGAAAACCGCGCTGCCCGGCGGCTCGAACGACGACGATCGCGCGCGTTTCTCAAAAGCGCGCTCGTACATGGTCCGCGTGGACGAGATGGTCGCCTGCCGCAACATCCGCTGCCGCAAGCGATTCGATCTCACGGGCCAGACCGTGATTCTGATTTAGCGATTGCATTGCGGCTCAACTGGGAGGCCTCTTAGATTTCGGGGTACATATCGAAAAATGCTTCGAGCGATTGATGGAGCGTCTTTTCGATTTCCTCTTTGCTTCCCTCGATCAAATGCATCGTTACGCGCCCGCTGCGTCCGTTCTTCAGCTTCACCGTCGCTTCTTCCACGGATTCCAGCTCTCCCTCCGGAAACAGCCGCAAGCCATACACCAACGCCAGCTTGGCCATCGCTCCTCCTCGCGTTTCTATCCGCTCGTGCCTCGATTCAGACTATTCGCCAACGACGACGGAGTCAAACTGCATACGCGTCATCCACTCATGTCATCGCATTGACATCGTCTCCGCTCGGGAGCATCCTTAGCCCAATGCAAGGCATCGCTATAATTGCTAGTTTGTGGAGGTTGCTCCCATGACACTCCGGTTCGCTCGTGTCTCTGCTCGCTCTGTATTGATTCTGTTCAGTGCGATGTGCGTGGTTGCTCCTGCGCTTTCTGCACAGTCGGCCAATCCTCCCGCGCAGCAGTCGGCTCCCCCTGCCGATACGCCGGGGCAGGCAGCCGCACCCTCCGCCCCGAAATACTACGTCGTGCCCAAGGGCACCCAATTACCCCTCGTCCTGCACACAGCGGTGTCCACGCGCGGCGCCCACGTCGGCGACCGCGTTTACCTGGAAACACTCTATCCCATCGTGATCGACAGCCACATTTTGATTCCTGCTGGGTCCTATGTGGACGGAGAAGTTACCGAAGTCAAACGACCCGGCCGGGTCCATGGCACGGCTGAACTGGGAATCAAACTCAATCATCTCATCCTGCCGAACGCCTATGATGTGGATTTCAACGCGGCACCGAGGGACGCCGACACGGGCGGAAATGAAACCGTGAATAACGAAGGTGCAGTCAAGGGCGATTCTGACAAAGCAGGAGACGCGGGAACTGTCATCAGAGATACTGGCTCTGGCGCTCTAATTGGCGCTATTGCGGCGAGGAGCGGTCAGGGAGCTGGAATCGGCGCGGGAATCGGCGCTGCGGCCGGACTCGCCACTGTGCTGCTGACGCGCGGGCCTGAAGCTGTATTGCCCCGCGGTACAACTCTGACTGTCGAATTGAACCGGCCCCTGTATCTTCTCGCCGAAAAAATAAATTTCACTTCTCTTGGACACGCCTCGACTATTCCCGGGCCGGAATTCCGCAGGCCCGAGCGCAGGCGAATCCCCTATTAGCACTGGGATTTGGCGCCATGCGTGGCTGCCGCAAACCGCATCGGACTGAAATTTTCAACATTGATGGAAGATTTTCCCTCGCGAATCCATTCGCTGATGCATTTCGCCGTCGCTGGTGCAAGCAGGATGCCGTTGCGATAGTGCCCAGTGGCGATAAAGAGTCCATCTATATCCGTTGGCCCGATAATGGGAAGATGATCCGGCGTGTCAGGTCGCAGGCCCGACCACGTTTCACCGATCGCCGCATTTTCTAGCTCAGGGGCGAGATCAATCGCCGCCTTCAGGATTCTCCCTAGCCCTCCCGGCGTAACTTGCTTTTCGAATCCCGCATTTTCCAGCGTGCTTCCCGCGACAACTCGGCCGTCCTTGCGCGGGACCAAGTAACCATCTTCGCAGCGCAAGATGCAGCGCAGTACACCGCCATGATTGCGCATCGCCACCATCTGGCCTCGAACTGGATGAGTGGGCGCATAACGTTCCATCCATCCGATGGTTCCGGAAAAGCATCCCGCCGCGATGATGGTTTTCTTGGCATGGATTTTCTCGCCGGCACTCACGTTAATGCGGCCAGCTTTCATCGTAGTCGAATCCGCCGCCAGGACGCCCTCGCAACCATTGTGTCCCGTCAAAATGGAAATGACTTCAGAGCCAGCGCGGATCTCAACGCCGGAGTTTGTCGCGGCGGCAAGCATAGCTTGAGTCAGTTCACGCGGACTCACATATGCTTCTTCCGGAATCCACGCCACGGCCTGCGCCACTGGATTTAGCATTGGCTCCTTACGCAGTGCTTCGGATAGTGATATTGGCTCCGCGGAAATTCCGTGGCGCCGAATTTCGGCAACTCGCTCGTCGCGATCTGTTCCACCATGCGGGGCAAGGAAAATCTCTAACGCTCCGCATTGATGAAATTCGACAGGCGTTCCACTCGCCCTTTCAATCGCGGAAATGAATTCGGGATAGAGCTTGTGGCTTTCTCGCGCAAAGGACACGAGCGGCGCGGCTTCCGGCGCGTCAGGAGCTGTCGAGAGCATCCCCGCTGCAGCCCAGGAAGCCTCGAGCCCCGGCTCTTGCCGGTCGAGCAAAACGACACTCAGGCCCTTCTGAGCCAACTCAAACGCGGTCGCCGCTCCGATGATGCCGCCGCCCACAACGATAGAGTCATACGCCTTCACAATTTCATTTTAGCAGTATTCGACCTGCTCGAAATCAGCCGCGCGACTACGAGAGGGAATTCGCGAGCTCGACGGAGAGCAGAAAAGCTTTCTGCGAGAGATTCCTCGCCCGCGTCCAGTCTGATGTTTTCATCGCTTCGTGGACCTGATTGAGGAATCCATTGATTTTTTCCACCATGTCCCGCTGATTGGCGTTCAAATCGCGGCCGTCGGCACGGTGCAAATTCTTCTCGGCGTCTCCTATGTATTGGTTGGTTTGCTTTTGCAGTTCGGCTTCATCGCCCGGGGACAACTGTTGCGAAATCTGCGGCGCCGGCGGTTTTGGAGGCTCAACAGTAATTTTTTTCGGGGCGTCGGTCTTCGGAGGCGCGTCCACTGGCGGCGCAGTGGTCGCCGGAGGCGTTTGCTGTGCAGTCTGAGGTTGTGGTGCCGGCGGCTGAGTCTGCGTTTGACTCGCCGGAGGCGCAGCATCGGCAGGCTTTGTCGTCTCCACCGGCGGGATTGTGACGGACTGGGTTGGCTGCGGAGCCTCGGTGACCGGAGGTAGCGCCGCCGTGCGGTGCCGGGCGCAGCCGGCAGCGGAAAACGCCAGGCACCCCGCCACGGCACCCATCGTGACGACAGAAGTTAGAGCGCGAGACATAGGGGCGCTCAATGAGTGAATTGTATTCTGGCTGGGCATACTTTTCTGCTAGCTATCTTTCCCGAGCGAATGGCTGCCCAAAATCTCGATAATACTTGGATGCAATTCCTCCGGATACGCGCGGAAGCGGCAGGGATATCCGAAACGTCGTGCCACGCCCGGCCTCTGTATCAAATTCTATCGAACCATTATGCAACTGTACAAAGCGAAAAGCATTGGCCAGCCCCAGACCAGTTCCGCCTTTGCGGGTAGTGAAGAAGAGCTGAAATATCTTAGCCCTGTTTTCAGGCGCGATGCCCGGCCCCGTATCCCCCACACTGATTTCGGCCATCTCGCCAATTTGACGCAGGCCAATATTCAGCCGTCCTCCCGGACGCATGCAATCGCAGGCGTTGAGCACGAGATTCAGCACCGCCTGCTCGATGAGCCGATGGTCAATTTCCACGGATGGAAACTCGGCAGGGACGTCTTTCACTAACGCGATATTGCCACGCTCAATCGCGGGCTTCGCCGTAGCCAGGACGGATTCGAGCAGTTGTGGAAGGCCGGTCTCCACGTGTTCCACTTCGACAGGCCGGCTGAATTCCAGAAAAGTCTTCACCACACGGTCGAGGCGGTCGATTTCTGTGTCCAGCATCTTAGCGGCTTGCTGCGTCTCTGGTTCCGGTGAGAGGTTTCCTTTCAAAACTTCGAGCCACACGCGCATGGAATTAAGCGGGTTTTTCACCTCATGCGCGACGCCCGCGGTAACGCGCCCGAGCGCGGCCAAGCGTTCCGAGACCTGCAAATGCGAGCCGATGCGTGCGAGAGATTCCAGGTCTCGAAGCGTGACGAGAAGGCCCATTCGCACTCCGTCTTCGCGGATGGCCTGGACGCTGACTCCCACGCGGCGCGCGCCAGCTTCGCTTGCGAGTTCCACTTCCACTTGCTCGCCCGCATCGGCGAGCAGCTCTCCATCGTCTCCAATGTGCAGGGCCTCGGCGATCGGGTTTCCAGGCGGGAAAACCTCTTCAATTTTGCGGCCCTGCATCTCATCGGACTTCGCGCCCAGAAACTTATACGCCGACGGGCTGATCATCATCGCCCGGCCCTCGGCGTTGAACAGGAGCAGGCCGTCCTCTAGCCCGGCCATGATCTGATTCATGTTCTCCCGGAGCGTGCTGAAGATCTCGCGCACGTCGCGCAATTGTTGCCCGATGCGGCTGATCTTATTGGACACCTGGCCAAATTCTCCAACCTGTGCCACAGGTTCGAGGTCGAATTCGCCGGCCGAAATGCGGTCGAGCTGTCTGGAAATCCGCGACAGCGGAGCGAGAGAGACCTGGCCGACGATCGCCGTGAAAAGTGTGGAAAGCAAAATCGCGCCCAATGACAACCAAGCAGCTGAATACAGTCCGGGGGAAATCTCATCGCGCAACAGAGCCGAAGAAAGCCCGACGCGGACGTCGCCAAACGGCTGCGGGCCCACGCTGAATGGCAGAGTCTCTTCGTAGACCCGGGGCGGGCCGTATAGAATCCGGAACTGTTCTATGAAATTCGCATGGATGAGTTGAGCGATGCCGGGCCGACGGGCAATTGCGCGGCCGGGAAGAGAAGCATCGCTGGAAACAAGAGCAGTACCATCGTGATCGCTGATCGTGATTTCGTAAATGTCGCGGTAATACCCAACGCCGGACTCGAGAAGCCCGCCGACTCCGGGGCTGTCCTCGAGAGCGTGCTGTATATATGCACGGACATCCGCGGGGCGGGACGATCTGGGTGTCTCACCGCTCTGGCTGGCATCCACAAGCGCGTGTTGAGCGAAATAGAAAACCTGCTGCGCGATGAATCCGGCTCGATCGTCGGCCTGGCGAATCACCTGCCGGGTCAGCGTGACAACATAAAGCCCGGAAATGAGCGCCACGATGATCAGGACGAGCAGCGCTGTGGCCAGTGTGAATTTAGTCCTTAAGCTGAGCGCCATGTTTCCCCGACGCCTCGTATTCCTTCAGCTTGTTGTGCAAGGTCTTCAGGCTGAGGCCGAGCAGCTCGGCCGCGCGCGTCTTGTTCTGATTGGTTGCTGCCAGAGTTTGGAGAATGAGTTCGCGTTCGGCCGCCTCCACTGTCGTCCCGGGAGGGAAGCGCAGGCCGGAAAGCTCATTGGTTTGCGCCACAGGACCGCGGGAAAAATCCGCTGGCAGATGCGCTCGACCAATAGAACCATGATCGCTGGCGATTGTCGCTCGTTCGATGATATTGCGTACTTCACGAACGTTTCCCGGCCAGGAGTAACTCTTGAAAAGTTCCATCACCTCTGCATTCACTCCCGGAACCTGGCGGCCGTGCTTGCGGTTTGCGTCGGAGATCAATTGCTCGACCAGCAGCGGCAGATCGTCCTTGTGTTCGCGCAGCGGTGGCAAATGGATGTGAAACACATTAAGGCGAAAGTAAAGATCTTGCCGCAATTTTCCCTGCGCGACTGCTTGCTGCGGATCTTTGTTCGTCGCGGCGAGGACACGGACGTCAATTGGTGTCTCGGCCTTGCTTCCTAGCCGGCGCACTTTGCGGTCTTCGAGGACGCGAAGAAGTTTTGCCTGTGTCGGAGCGGGCATCTCGCCGATTTCGTCAAGCAGAAGAGTTCCCCCATCGGCCAATTCGAAGCAGCCCAATCTTCGTTCGGCGGCGCCAGTGAAGGCGCCCTTCTCGTGACCGAAGATCTCGCTCTCCATCAGCGATTCAGGAATCGCGGAGCAATTGATGGCCACAAAAGCCTGGTTTGCGCGGGGAGACAATTGGTGGATCGTGCGTGCGACGATCTCTTTGCCTGAACCAGTCTCGCCAGTGATCAGGACCGAGGCCGTGGACGGCGCGGCCATTTCCACTTGCCTCATCACCTCCTGCATGGCTTTCGAGGCGCCCACCAGTTCGCCCAGCCGGCCCACGTCACGCAACTGTCGCGTGAGCGCCGCCACTTGCTTGCGGTCGCGCACTTTGCCCATGGCGCGGTCGAGCAGGGAATGGAGCACGGGCGGCTTCAGTGGTTTTTCGATGTACCAGAACGCGCCTGCCTCGATGGCTTGTACGGCGCGCTCGTCGCTCCCGCGGCCAGTAATGATGATGACCGGAGTTTCCGGCGAGTCCACGTGCAGTTTTTCCAGCAGTTCGAGGCCATTCAATCCTGGCAATTCGACATCTGCGAGGACAACCGCCGGTTGGAACTCGCCGAATCTGGAGAGGCCATCCTCGGCATTGCCGACCCCGATAACTTCGCAGCCCCATTTGCGCAACAGCGCCTCGTAGCCTTTTCGGGCGTTTTCTTCGTCCTCGACGATGAGGATGCGCTGCGAGAACTGGGCTCCGGTGGCCATTGATTTCAATCTACCAGCCAACCGCGGGATTGCCAAGCGCCCCGCGTGTTCGTGAACCCTAGCCGAGATTAAGCGGGAATGTATGCTTGACGTTATCAGACGAAGCGTAGGCAAATCTGACGATATATCAGCATGTGATACTTATATAAAAATAATATAAGTATTGACTCATTGTACTAGAAGTTTTATAAATACCAAGACGAAGCCAGACCTACCTGCGTTCAAGAAGGAAGCTAGGATAGACGACCCTAAGGTTTGGCTCGGATTGGGGGCCTTTCGATTCCCAGGCGGAAAGCCCCAGAGAAATGGATATGATAGCAGACGACCCAACCTTTGTGCTCACAAAGCAGCAGCTTCTCTCCTTGGAAGCTTTGCTCCACGTCATGGATCATCTTGCGGGTGACCTGCCGTGGTCGTTAGGGCTTGCAATCGGCACCATCCACCGCATCGTGGATGGGCGGAGTGGCGCTTCGTCTGGCCTCCGAAATGTACAAGAGTTTGCGGGCCGCGCAATGGAAGAAGCGACGCTGTTTGATTTCCTTGCCTCACTGGTTGTGGGCCTCGTGCGTGCGCATCTGGAAGCCTGGAATGGTGAGGTTTGTCCGGAAACAAGTTCGTCGGTGGCGTATCTAGAGACGCTCGGTCAGCTTGCTCTCTTCGGCCCGTTGAGATCGTGCGTAAGGGCAAGTTCAGAACAGTCGGCTTCACATGGGCATGCACTGAAACTAACATATGATCGCTTTCATCTTGACTCAATATAAATAAGGGCCTAGATTCGGGGCATACCTCTCGGAGGTGCTTATGCGTTATATAGTTCGGGGCGCTCTGGTATCTATTCTCTCCGCCTGCTTGGCCACCCTCCCGGTTGTCGCAGCTCCTAATGCGGTGATCGGATTCGTCATTCAAACGCAAGCTGCGCGACTGGACGGCACCTCTCTGTTGTCGATGACGGGGACGACCGTCTTCGCAGGAGATATTTTGCAAACCGACGCTCACGGATTTATAAGGATTCGAGTGACGGCGAACCAGTTGCATTTGAATGAGTTAAGCGAGGCAAAACTAGAGGGCGATAGCACAAATGCGACGCTCGTATTGACACATGGAACGGCAGCTTTTGCGTCGTCCCATGGGGGCGGTATTGCAATTCGAGCGTTAGACGTGATCGTTAGACCGAAGACACCGGTTAACACCGTCGCACAGGTGGAGGTGGCTGACCCGGACCGACTTTACGTCTCATGCAGTATTGCTCCGCTTGAGCTTGAGATAGATGGCAAGGTCTATCCTCTAGCTCCGGGACATACTTACGCAGTTACAATCCAAGGACAAGGTCTTCAGTCTGTGGACGCGGGGCAGCATCCTGCTCGAAATAGGCGCGGTTTGGTCATATTCCTGGCTGGTGCTGCTGCAGCAGGTCTCGGTGCGCTTATTCTGCAGCACCAGGTCAGTGAGAGCCCCTTCAAGCCTTAGCTGAGTGTTCGGCCTAGGGATGCTCGTTCTTTCTATTTTTCCATTCTGGCACGGGGTACGGTTGTCTGTGTTCCGAAGTGGAATTCGTCGCCGTACCTGAAACGGTTTGCCAGCCCTTAAGAGATTGCATCCGCCTCAAATCAAAATAGTTGCGCGCGGTCGTTAAAAGCTGCCCTTCGGCTCGTAGATTGCTCCAGAGTGACCACCCGTCAGATTGTCGGCTTGCCTTTCCCTCCAAGGACGCTGCACGCGGCGGTACGGAGGGAACATCATGTTCAAGCAATTAGCGATTCTGGTGGCGCTTCTTCTTTTGTGTGTTCCTGCATCCGCTAAACCACATCCTCGTATTCGTCGGCTCATTCCCAGAGTTTGGGATAAGCGCTTCTGGATTGCGACCGGAATTCAGACCGCCGCTGTCATTGCAGACGTTGAGACGACTATGGCAGCGAGGAATCGACAAGACCTTGTCGAAAGCAACCCCCTCGCTGGAAAGAAGCCAGGCAGACTTGAACTTTATTCGATTGAGGGTGGTCTTGAAGGCGTGGTGCTTTGGTCCGAATATACCCTGAAGAAGATGTCGACGGATGGTTCCGAACAGAACAGGTCTCTGTATCACGCGCTGGTGGTCATCCAAACGGGCGTTCACACCGGCAGTGCAATCCATAATGCCATTGTACTCTCTGGCCCCACTGGCGTTCCAACAACCAGCGGAGTGCATCCAGCGATCGTTTTTTCGAGGGCTGTGCATATCTGTCCAGCATCGGGGGGTTGTCGCTAAGAATCTTCGAGCGCATGCTACGTAGCGGTGAAGTTTAAGTTCGTTCTTCAGAACTGGAAAACCATTCCTGTCGAGAAGCGAATCTCAGGGGAAGATTGTGTGAAGTTACCCGTGATAAAGTCTGCTTGGATGAGCCGAATTGAGAAATTATTCGATGCCTTGTAGTCCGTTCCCCCGCCGAGGTCGAATGAAGGCTTGCGCGTGATTAAGCCTTGGAAGCTCGAGCGGGACCACCCGAGGCGCGCGTGCACAAATGGCATGAGTTTCGGAACGACGGGAAACTCCATCTGAGGGCCGAAGAGATAAGAGTGGAAATTCATACGCGAGTTCGTAACTGTACCGTAGTCGCCGCTGGCATCCGCTGAGATGCCAAGGTAACCTGAGAATTTATACGTGTAAGTGGCTTCCCAGCCGTTGATGAGAGCAAAGCCTGAAGGACGGGCCTCCATGACCTGGAAAGAGTAACCAGCGAAGACTTCGTTCTTTTGCGCGCGCGCGATGTGCGGAGCAAGAAGGAATATCGTGAGCAAGACCGCAGATCTTTGCATTCTCTATCCTCCCAAACGGACTGACCTAGGGAGCGGAGGAGAGGCCCCGCTCTCCAGACACCTGCTAGGATGCAGCATCTTGTGTCCCGACGGGGCGGTCCCGCGTTGTCTCGTCGCTTGGGAGTAACCCGTGAGTGCGGGAGGGCGCAACCTACTAGGCCTCGCCATCGTATCTGCCTCGCGGAACCAATCGGACTCCGCATACGTCCATATAAGGCTCTCGGTGATCCGAGGTTTTCCTCCGCGCGCAGCTAGGTATAATGCGCGACGCGAAGAGCATTCCAATCTCCAGGAAGGCATGTTTTTTTGATGTCCATTTCTAAAGAGATGAGCTTTCGCCGCGAATCGAGAATCTCTGCAATCTTCAAAGGAGCAAAATGATGAACAAGTCTTGCGTTTTTTGCGTTAGCCTTGCAGCTTTGGCGCTCTCGTTTCTCATCGCATTTCCGACTCTCGCGGCTGCGGATCAAGCCGCTGCGGGCGGGAAACCGGCGGACATCTTCGCAAACTTGAAGTTCCGTAATCTTGGCCCGGCGGTTGCCGGCGGACGCGTCGCTGCTGTCGCGGGCATTCCCGGCCAGCCGAACATTTATTACGCTGGCGCGGGTGGCGGCGGTGTATGGAAGACGGTGGATGGGGGACTTTCGTGGAAGGCTATTTTCGAGCACGAATCCACCGCGTCCATCGGCGCGATCGCTATCGCTCCGTCGAACCCGAATCTCATCTGGGTCGGGACGGGCGAAGGCAATATCCGCAACGACGTGATTGACGGCAACGGCGTCTACTTTTCTCCCGACGCCGGTCATTCCTGGAAGTTCATGGGTCTCGCTGACACGCAACAGATTTCGACAATCGCCGTTGACCCGCACAATCCCAACATCGTTTTCGTCGGCGCCATGGGGCACGCCTGGGGGCCGAACGCGGAACGCGGCGTCTATCGCACCACCGATGGCGGAAAAACCTGGACGAAAGTTCTTTTCGTCAACGATTCCACCGGCGTCTCCGATCTGGCCATGGCGCCCGGAAATTCTAAAGTGATTTTCGCGGGCATGTGGGAATTTCGACGCTATCCCTGGACGCTGATGGACGGCGGTCCGGGCAGCGGCATTTATCGCTCGACAGACGGCGGCGACACCTGGCAGAAGCTCACGAAGGGCTTGCCAGAAGGCCCGCTTGGCCGCGTGGCACTGGCCGTGGCGCCTTCGAGTCCAGAACACATTTACGCGCTGATCGGCGCGAAACACGGCATGCTTTGGCAGTCGCTCGACATGGGGGATTCCTGGTCGTCGGTCAGCGACAATCACGGCCTCGATGTCCGCGCCTTTTATTTTTCGCGGTTCGTCGTCTCCCCCAATGATGAAAACAAGCTCTACTTCCTCTCCTTTAACATGTTGGAATCCGACGACGGTGGCAAGACCGCGCATCCTGCGGACCGCGGCGTACATTCCGACCACCACGCCCTTTGGATTGATCCGACGAATCCGGATCGCATCATTCAGGGCAACGATGGCGGCGTCTATCTCTCCACTGACGGCGCGAAATCTTGGGAATTCCTGGACGGACTTCCGATTGAGCAGTTCTACATGGTCGCGGCCGATAGTCGTCAGCCTTACTTCCTCTGTGGCGGATTGCAGGACAACAGCGCCTGGTGCGGGCCTTCGTCTGACCTTGGACGCGGACGCGTCGCTGGCGCCGGATGGTACACCGTGGTCGGCGGCGATGGCGAGTATTCCGTGCCCGCGCCGAGCGACCCCGACATCGTCTATTCCGATTCTCAAGACGGCTCGATTGTCCGGCTGGATCTGAAGACGCACATGGAGCGATTCATCCGGCCGTATCTCGACGCCGTGGAGGAAGTAAAGCCGGCCGATTTGAAATACAGGTTCAACTGGACTTCGCCGATTGCAGTTTCTCCGACGGACGCTAACGAAGTCTATCTGGGCGCGAACGTCCTTTTCAAGACGACTGACGGCGGCAAAACTTGGACGCCAAGCAGCGGAGACCTGACGCGCAACGATAAGACCAAGCAGGAAATCGCCGGTGGGCCCGTGCAGCACGATATCAGCGGTGCGGAAACCTACGGCACAATCCTTTCCATCACGCTCGCGCCCTCCGATCCTAAAGTTGTCTGGGTTGGCACCGACGACGGCCTCGTTCAGGTGACTCGCGACGGCGGCAAATCGTGGAACAACGTCACCTCGCATAATTCTGGCGCGCCGGAGTGGGCTCGCGTTTACCAGGTCGGCGTTTCGCCTTTTGACGCTGGATCAGCGTACGTCGTCTACGACGCGCATGAACTCGACAATCGGCATCCTTACGCCTATCGCACCGGCGACTACGGCGCCACGTGGCACAGCATCTCTGCTGGCCTGCCCGAGAATTCACCCGTGCATGTCGTACGCGAAGATCCGAACCACAAGGGCCTGCTCGTCGCCGGCACCGACACGGGCCTCTCTTATTCGCTAGACAGTGGTGATCACTGGCAGGCTTTCACGGCGGATTTTCCTACCGTGGCAGTCTATGACGTGCAGTTCGTGAAGAATTCGCATGATCTGCTCGTCGCAACGCATGGCCGCGGCCTCTTTGTCTTCGACGATATCCGTCCGCTTGAAGAGCTCACGCCGGAAATCGAATCGAGCGCGTTCCATCTTTTCACGCCTGCGCCCGGCACTATCTACCATCCCTGGCGCGGTGAGGGCGGCGAACGCGGCGGCTATTCCGTGCCCAACGCTCCGAGTGGCGCGGTGATTGACTACTTCCTGAAATCGGAAATCAAGCCGGCGCGCGAAGACAAAATGCAACGCGGTGACGGACAGGGCCCCGCTGGGGAACCCGGCCCCGGCGGCGAAGGCCCCGTGAAAATTGTGGTCACCGACGAACACGGCGGCGCAGTCGCAACGGAAAATGGCCCGGGGAACGCAGGCATCAATCGTTTCGTCTGGAACATGCGCTACGCTGGCCCCACTCAATACAAGGGTGAGCGTCCGCCGATGGGAGGCGGTGGCTTCGGATTTGATCGCAATGCCGGGCCTCCGGTCATTCCTGGGACTTACAAAATTTCCATTACAGTCAATGGCGATACGCAATCGCAGAGCGTTTCGATTCTCCCAGACCCGAATCTCCATGTTGATCCCGCGATTTTCCGCGCGAACTTGGAGGCTGGTCTTCGGGCCCGCAGCGAGCAGAGCGCGCTCAACGAAATGATGAATCGCATTGACGCCATCAACAAACAGCTCGCCGATTTCCAGTCCCAGATTCAGTCGAGCGACGACAAGGCTGAAAAATCGAAGTACGAGTCAATCGTCGCCAAGGGCAAGGAACTCTCGAAAAGGCTGACTGCAATCAAAGATGCCGTTTACAATCCGAATATCCAGCACGACGTTGCCGAAGACGACATTCACGATCTGGCGCGCCTTTACGACCAGATGCAGCAGGTCGGTTTCGAGGCGGGCGGCAGCTACGGCGAACCGGTCAGTCCGATCGCAAGAGAAAAGATGGGACAGCTCTTTGGGCAAGTTGCCGATCAGTTGAAAGCCTTCAATGCGGTGCTGAAGAGCGATCTGGCGATGTACAACAACTCCGCCACGGTCGCCGGGGCGCCCACTGTCTTTGGTGGCAGCCCCATCGAGGTGAAGGCAGCGAAGTGAAATTGGGTCGAGAGAGTTGACGAAAAACCTAGATGGCGATGGGCTCGATTCCCATCGCCATTTTTTATTTCAGAGGACGTTCGCGATTATCCCAGACTCCCGCTATACGCCAATGTAGCGAACCCGAGGACCAGGAAAACAATCGCGATAATCATCGAATTCGCCGATTTCCTTCCAGCCCCTTTCCACTCGCCGGTAAGAACTCCCCAGATACTTGAGGTGATGATGATGACGGACATAAAGAGGGGCCAGCCTAGCACCGGGCCCATATCGCCAATCCGCGCAGCGGCCACGCCGTAAATCGCCGAGCTTCCCATCCACAGGGCGGCCATCACAATCCCGTAGAACCAGTTGACTCCGGTTCCATGCTCGCCGAAAAGACGAAAACTGCGGTTCTTGCGCCAGAGGTAGATGCAATAGATCAGATACGGCACAAGTGAAGCGGTATACAGCGGCGCCCAAATCACATTGTATTTGTTGGTTACGCTGGTGCCGAGTTCAACAGCTCTTTGTACAGTCGACGTGCAAAATGCGATGCCGAAGTTGGTCAGCGGAGATCCGAGGCCCGCCAGAACGCACAGCGTGAGCCCGGCGGCGAAGCTCATTGTCTTTTTGGACGTGTCGCCACCGACCGGAGCGCTGCTGCGCAAGCTCTTTTCCTTTTCGCGGCCTGCGACAGCAGAAAACACAATGCCCGCCAGTGTGAGCACGACCCCGAGAAGAATAAATTCGCCTTGGGGCGTAAAAATCCGGTCGGAGTGCTGAAAAACCAGCGGCACGAATGATCCGAGCGCCGTCGAGATGCCAACCGCAATGGCAAAATTCAGCGCGATGCCAACCGCGGCGATCCCCAGGCCAAAGAAAATCTGCGCAAGCCCGAATCCGGCGCCCAGGAGTGTGAGCAGGAAAATCTCCCGCGCGCTGACGCTGGAATACAACGTGCCTGCATGAGGGACGGTGGCGAGAACGAGGAGCCACGGAAAGACGAACATTCCCGTGATCGCCCAGACCGACCAGATGTTTTCCCACTGCCATTTTCTCGCGTACTTGGTCGGCGCGGCGAAGCTTCCGTTCAGAACTCCCGCAAGAAGCGACAGGATTACTCCGCCTACCATGCTGTTCATTGATTTCTTCTCCTTATCCTCCACCGTCCCAAGCGGTGCTGCTCGGAAGGCGGAAGCCGCGAAAGTATAAATCACATTTTGCAAGTCCGCGCTATGATACCCGCCTCCAAAAGGGAGCGTTCCAAAGATGCCAGCCAAAGCT
Organism: Candidatus Acidiferrales bacterium; assembly: GCA_035934545.1. Taxonomy (GTDB): domain Bacteria; phylum Acidobacteriota; class Terriglobia; order Acidiferrales; family UBA7541; genus DAHUXN01. The sequence goes on along the minus strand of DASYXV010000078.1, from coordinate 33,992 downwards.
GAATTATTTCTCGGAGTGGATATCGGAGGCACGAAAGTCGCGGCAGGCATTGTCACGCCTCGCGGTGAAATTCTCTCCAAGGTTCGTGTCCCCATGGTCAGCGATCGTGATGCCGCCGCCGGCCTGGCGGCCGTCGAAAGCGCCATCTCCGCTGCCCTCGACGCGCTGCCGAAGCGCCGCTCATCTGTCGCCGCGATCGGAATCAGCAGCCCCGGGCCGCTTGATCCTCGCCGCGGCGTTGTCATCAATCCGCCCAACCTCAGGTGCTGGCAAAATTTTCCGCTGGCCGGAAACATCGCGGCCTCACGCCATCTTCCCGCGCGCCTTGACAACGACGCGAACGCCGCAGCGCTCGCCGAGGCGCTTTGGGGCGCGGGAGCTGGATACTCTTCCGTCTTCTACGCCACGCTCGGAACAGGCATCGGCACCGGAGTGATTCTCGGCGGCCGCATATATCACGGACGCACTGGCGCCGCGGCCGAAGGCGGCCACGTCAGCATTGATTATCACGGCCCGAAGTGTGCTTGCGGCAAACTGGGCTGCATCGAAGCTCTTGCCGCTGGCCCTGCTGTCGCCCGTCGCGCTCGCGAACGCCTTGGGGCTGGTGGCCCTAGTCGCGAGAAACTCCTCTCATTCGCCGACGGCAAGCCAGAAAACGTCACGGCAGAGATGGTCGGCGCGGCGTGGCACTCAGGCGACAAACTCTCCGCGGAAATTCTTCAGGAGACCGCCGACCTGCTCGCCATCTGGCTCGGCAACATCGTGGACCTGTTCGAGCCCGACGTCATCATCTTCGGCGGCGGAATGGGAGAATTGATGTCGGAATGGTTCGGCCGCATCCGCGAGCAGCTTCCCGCATGGACGATCAACTCACGATGCCGCGAGATTCCGTTGGTTCGAGCGCGTTATGGCGAGAATTCCGGCATCGCCGGTGCCGCCGCGCTTTGTCTCGGTCTCAAGAATTTTGCTGGCTCGTCGATGGCCACTCCGGCGCGCGAGAGGAAACGTAATCCCGCATGCGCTCGTAAGCGAAAAGCCAAGCGCTAGCCTCTGTCAGGCGATACATCCAGTCAGCGGTGTTTCAAAGTTCTTTTTCCTGCGCTTCGTGCCTGTCTCATATTAAAATGTCTTCTCCGCCCTAAGATCCAATGAAATTGAGACAACACATTCTCTTGTACAGCCTGCTGCTCCTTTTGGTTGCCGCTGTGTCCGCCTTGGTGTTGACCAGCTCGTGGGTGAGCACCAGCCCAAAGTCCAGCGCCACGGGATCTTCCTCTACAGGGGTTCCTGTGGTTGACCAGCGTCCTCTCCAGACCGCACAGCGACTCGCTCCGCTTGCCGTCACTCCTGACGAACAGGATCTCGCCGGTGATGCATTGCGCCTCGGCGACCACGAAGTGGACCTGGCCTTTGACTTCGCTTTCCGCGATGCTGCCGCGCACCCCGCTCCTCTCAGCCCCGCCACCAAGGAAATCCAGAAGCGTATCCAGACCTTGCAGGCCAGCGCGGCCGCCGATCAGGCCGACGTCACGCGCCTCACTCCTCTTGTCGCCAAGGCCACGGAAGCGAAAAAGGACGCCGTGCAGGAAGAACTCAATCTGGCTCAAGCCCAGCTCAGCCTCGATCAGGATGCGCTGAATGACGCTCACCAGGACTTGATTGACGCGGGCGCCGATCCACGCGGCAAAATTCAGCAGGCTCTCGACGAGCACGAACAGTCCACGGGCCACAAGGGAGGCGCCACGGTCGGCTCCGGCTCCTCCAGCAACGAAGCCGCGATCGAAGAAACGACGGCCCAAAATGTTCTCGCTCAGTTCCGCGCATGGTTCTCACTCGTCGCCAAACAAAAGCAGCTCGACGCCGCTCGCCAGGAAATTCTCGCCGCTGCCGCCGACCTCGCGCATAGCCACGATGCGCTGCAGAAGGAAGTCGAGCAGAAGAAGCACGCTCCGAAACAGTCTCTTCCGCTTCAGTCGCCAGCTACATCCTCACCCGCCGCATCTCCAACGCAAGCTGCCTCCTCTACCGATGCCCTATCTCGCGTCCACGAGCTCGCCGAGGATCAGAAGACGCTTACCAGTCTCGGCAAGCGCGTCGAAGATGAGCGGGCTCTCGCCCGCACCTATGCGAACTGGAGCGCCCTGGTGCAGGCTCGCGAACATTTCTTTCTCCACGGCCTTCTCCAGTCGCTCTTTTGGATACTCATGATCCTTTTTCTCGCGCTCATCGCTGGCCTATTCTCCGACCGCTTCTTTAATCGCCTCGGCCCCGAGCGCAAGCGGCTCCTCACTCTGCGCTCCGTCATTCGCGTCTCAATCAACGCACTCGCCGTCATCCTGATTCTCCTGGTGCTTTTCGGCCCGCCGAGCCAGCTCGCCACAATCATCGCTCTCGCCGGCGCGGGCCTCACGGTTGCGCTCAAGGATTTCATCGTCGGCTTCTTCGGCTGGTTCGTGCTGATGGGCCGCAACGGCATCCGTCCGGGCGACTGGGTTGAAATCAACGGCGTCGGTGGAGAAGTCGTCGAGGTCGGCCTGCTCCACACCGTGCTTCTCGAAACGGGCAACTGGTCCGATTCCAGCCATCCCACCGGGCGCAAGGTCACATTCGTCAACTCCTTCGCCATCGAAGGGCACTATTTCAACTTTTCCACCTCTGGCCAGTGGATGTGGGACGAACTCGAAGTTCAGATTCCTGCGGGCCACGATCCTTTCCCCATAGCGGAAGCCGTCCAGAAAATCGCCGCGAAAGAAACGGAATCCGCCGCGCGTCTTGCCGAAAAAGAATGGACGCGTGTGGCGCCCTCCCATGCTTCCAGCACCTTCAAGGCGGATCCCTCGATGGCTATCCAGCCCGCCGGGGCGGGCGTGAGTGTCCGGCTGCGCTACATCACTCGTGCCAACGAGCGTCACGATCTTCGCGCGCGCCTCTATCGCGCCATCATTGATCTCCTCCATAAAAAGAAGCTCTCGGAATCAGCGAGGGTTTCTGCCGCAGCCGTCTCCGACGCGGACTAGTGCCACCCAATATTTTCCTTGACAAAGTTTATAAAATGTTATATAGTATGTTTGTTTCATATTAGAGTTCCAGTACCGAGCCCTAGCGCTTTGTCGCCCCGACGCACCCCGTCGGGGCTTTCGTGTTTCCATAAGGGGCCTCCCGAGTCGCCGGCAAGGCGAGCTCGGGGGATCGGTCGAGCCTGGGGGATCAGAAGGAGCATTCTAATCGGGAATCAAAATCGAGTTAAAAAATGCTAAGTGCCTCACAATTCGCCGCTTGCAATTTTCTAATCGGGACGAATTTCAATTTTTCACGCTTCCCATTCCGCGTCGCCGCTTCCATCCCCCTTCCCGCCTCGAAGAAATTAGAACTTCCGCTAACTATCCCAAAATCAATCACATCCGAATTTCTAATCGATAACTTTCAACGACTTCATCGAGAAGTCGTTGACCCTGCTTGCCCTGAGCGCAGTCGCCGGAGCGAAGCCGAAGGCTCGCCGAGGAGAGCGCAGGCCCTGAGCCCAGTCGAAGGGAGCGCAGTCGAAGGGCTACTTTCCTTTGCTTCCTCTGCCTCCTTGACGCGTCTTACTTATTGGCATAAATTCGCGTCCGCCATGAACGCCAAAATCAAATCTGTATTATCTGTTGCCATCTTTTGCCTCGCCGCAACCCTCGTTTCCGCCCAATCTCAGCCGCCAGGCCAGGCGCAGCAAGCGCGCCGCCACTTGAATCTCGACGACTTGGTGCGCCTGCGCGACGTCCGCGATCCGCAATGCTCTCCCGACGGCAAATCAGTCGCCTACGTCGTGAGCACTATTGACGTCAAGGGAGACAAGCACGAGTCCCACATCTGGATGGTGGGCACGGACGGCTCGCGCGAGGTCCAGCTCACCGAGAGCCAGGAATCAGAGGGCGCGCCTCGCTGGTCTCCCAACGGGAAGTATCTTGCATTCAATTCGGGCCGCCCGGGCCCCGCCAAGAGCAACCAGGTCTGGCTCCTCAATCGCGACGGCGGCGAAGCCACGCAGCTCACCGACACCAAGTTGCACCTGCAGAGCTTCGAGTGGTCGCCTGACTCAAAACGCCTGGCGCTCGTGCTTCGAGACCTCGGCCCCGACGAAGATTCCAATCAGGCCGAAGCAACGGAACCGGCGAAACCGCCCAAACCCCCGAAACCCATCGTCATTGATCGCTACCACTTCAAGCAAGACGTCGCCGGCTATCTTCTCAGCGGCGTCCACACGCATATCTATCTCTTCGACGTCGCCACGAAGAAGACCGAGCGCCTCACCAAAGGCGATTTCGATGAATCGAATCCTGTCTGGTCGCCCGACGGCTCGCGCATCGCCTTCCTGAGCAATCATCTGCAGGATCCGGACCGCCAGCCCACGTCGCAGCTCTACGTCGCTGACGCCCAATCCGGCGCGACGGAAAAGCAAATCAGCAATTTCCCAAAGCGCGGCGTTGACGGCCGTCCCGCGTGGAGCCCTGATGGCAAATGGATCGCGTTTCTTCTCGGCGACGAAATCAAATGGGACGCTTACGGTATGCCTCGCCTCGCTATCGTGTCGTCGGACGGCTCTGCTCAGGCCACGATTCTTACCGACAAACTTGATCGCGGCGTCTCTTCGCCGTATTTCATGGACGATGGCAGCTCCATCTTCGTTCTCGAATCCGACGACCGCTCCGAGTATCCGATTGAGGTCAGCGTTGCGAATCACAGCATCAAGCGCCTTCTTGATCCGCCCATCGTCATCGGCAGCTTGACGCATTCGACTAGCTGCCTCGCTGGCCTCGCGGGCGGCGACGACAAAGCCACCGAAGTTTATTCATGGAGCGGTGGCAATCTCCGCCAGTTGTCGCATCAGAATGACGCGCTCTTCTCCGAACTCGAGCTCAGCAATACCGAAGACGTCAGCTTCCGCGCCTCCGACGGCAACGAAGCTCACGGTCTCTTGACTTATCCCGTCGGCTACGTCTCCGGAACCAAAGTCCCGTTCCTTCTGCGCATTCATGGCGGCCCGAATGGCCAGGACTCGCACCAGTTCAGCTTCGAGCGCCAGATTTTCGCCGCGAACGGCTACGCCGTCCTCAACGTCAACTATCGCGGCAGTTCAGGCCGTGGCCAGGCTTTTCAGCGCGCCATCGCCGCCGATTGGGGCGACGATGAAGTGAAAGATCTCGAGGCGGGCGTCAATCACGTCATCCAAATGGGCGTCGCCGATCCCGGCCGCCTCGGCGTCGGTGGCTGGAGCTACGGCTGCATTCTCACCGACTACATGATCGCCAGCGACCAGCGTTTCAAAGCAGCCACCTGCGGCGCCGGCACGGCGTTCACCGTGTCGTTTTACGGCACCGACGAATACATCATTCAGTACGACAATGAAATCGGCCCGCCGTGGAACGCCAAAGCCTGGCAGACCTACGAAAAGCTTTCCTATCCCTTCCTTCACGCGGATCGCATCAAGACGCCCACGCTCTGGCTGAACGGCGACAAGGATTTTAATGTTCCGATTGAAGGCAATCAGCAGATGTACCAGGCGCTGAAGAGCCTGGGAATTCCCACGGAGATGATTATCTATCCCAACGAATTTCACGGCATTCAGCGGCCCAGCTACCAGCGCGACCGCTACGAGCGCTACCTGGCCTGGTACGCCAAATATCTGAAGCCCGGCACTGCGGAGATGAAGACCACCTCAGCGGGTCAGCCACGATCGGGCGCGAAGAGTGAGAAACGCGTAGGGGAAAATCCAAAATAAGGCGAAGAACGCGAAATAGCTGTAGAGCACGCCGTACAGAAAATCCATCGAGCGTTCGCTGCGCAAGTAAAAAAGCACGTTGAACAGCGACATCACGCCCATGACGGCGAGCAGCCGGAGAAAAATCATCGGCTTGCCGAATACGAGATAAGCGAGGAGGAACAGGGCGGCGTAATTCACCGGATAGCGAAAATTCGTGATGAAGCGTTCGCAAAGCGCGATGCAGCGCGCGCCAAGCGGGCGTTTCCACACGATGGACTGAAACCGGATTTCCTCGCGGATGTAGCTGCGGTCCCAGCGCAAAAACATTTTGCACAATTTCGCGTACGTTTCCGGTGCTACCGTGTGCACCACCGCCGAACGCTGATACACGGTGTGGAATCCCGCTTCGAGGATGAAGTTCGTCAACGCGCGATCTTCGCCGTAGGTGCACGGCACGCCCCAGAACGTTTGCGCGGACCAGCGATCGAGCACGCGGCGGATCACGGATGTGCGATACGCCGTCAGCGCGCCCGGACAGCAGTAGACGGTGCGATAAGACGACTCGACCGCGCGCAATAAATCGAACGATAAAATGTAGCGCACGTGCAGCATCCGCGGAATGATCCCGTGTCGCCGGTTGTAAACCGCGACTTTGCCCGCGACGGCGCCGACTTCCGGATCGCGGAACGGCCCCGCGGCGGCGAGAAGCGCGAGCGGCTCGATCACGCTGTCGGAATCCACGGTGACCACGATTTTGCCCCGCGCTCTTGCAAATCCCTCGGCGAGAGCTTCGCGCTTGCCGCGATTTTTCGGGAAACGAATCGGCGTTACGCGCCCCCGAAAACGTGCAGCCGCTCGCTGGATGCATTCCCATGTGTTGTCAGTCGAGCCGTCATCGATCACGAGGATTTCGAGCCGGTCTTGCGGATAGACGGCGAGCGCGGCGGATTCGATCGACTTCATGACCATCGCGCCCTCGTTGAAGGCGGGAATAATGACGGTAAGCGAAGGCGCGTCGTCGAACGCGGCCGAAGGGAACGGGCGATAGCGGAACCAGAAAATCGTGCGGAAGCCGAGGAGCACTGTGCCCATGATCGTCCACAGAATGCTCGGCCGCGTGATGAATTTCGCCCACTGATGCTGCTCGGCCACAGCGACAATGGGGTCAAACGCCGCGAGGCGGTAGACTTCGCATACGACGACGATGAACCCGAGAACGATGATCGTGCTGAGAATCCCGTCCCAGTAGTCGCGCGATTCTTCTCGTGCGATCTCGCGCGGGGAAATTCGCAAGTGTTCGAGCGAGGCCGGGTCGAGCGCGGCGGCGATCGTTTGAGAGTCTCCGAGGTCCGCGGCCGCGCCAAATCTTTGGTGAGATCCCGTGTTCATATCCACTGGGCGCGGAACGGGCGGCCCCGGAGCGACAATTCCTGATAGTGACATCGAGAGATTTTATGGCATCAGCGCGGCGCGAGCAAGCCGGGATGCGCTCTCCTGTGAAGCACGACAATTCGATTCTGAGCGCTGCCGCGTGGTTGCATCTCCGCCGAGTTTCCAGCGGGCGAAGATGAAGACAAGGTGAGGTGCGCGACGGCGCGGCGCATGGTAGTCTGCGAACGACCTCATGGAGCGGCTCAAGGGCACATCACTTCTCGACCGAAGCTTCCAGGCGAGCATCACGCTCAAGGGAATCGACGGCCTGCTGGAAATCCTCGGAGGCTTCCTGCTGCTGGGAGCGAATCCCGCGCGCGTGAACGCCTGTGTTGCGGGCCTCACGCAACATGCGCTTTCGCGCGATCCGCACGACTTCATCGCGACGCACCTGATCAGCATGGCGCATCAATTCAATGGCCAGGCGCAGTACTTCGGGTTTTTCTACCTGGTGTCGCACGGGCTGGCGAAGGTGATTCTGGTCGTCGCGCTGTGGCTCAACCGCATGTGGGCCTATCCGGCGATGATTGTCCTGTTGTTCGTTTTCATCCTCTATCAACTCTACCGCATGACCTTCGCGCCGTCCTGGTGGCTCATCTGGCTCACCGTCTTCGACGTTTTCGTCATCTGGCTCACCTGGGAAGAGTTCAAGAAGCAAAAGAAACTGAAGCAAGAAAAAGCGGAGGATTAGGCGCAATCATTTCGCGCGCAATCCTTGCCTCCTATTTTGGCTTTTGATTTAGCACTCGTATATCGGGGCGAGGGTCGGGAACGAAGCCATTGCGATTCGGCATGCGCACCTTCGGCAGGATTTGTTGGTTCATTACATCGTCTTTTCTGATTATTCCGTTGCGGTAGAGAAGGAACGCGGTCAGAGCATAGGTCTCGTTGGCGGATAGGGTCCCGGGCGTGGCGTATGGCATTGCCCGATGAATGTAATCCCAGACGGTCGTTGCATACGGCCAATAGCTGCCCACGGTGAGAACCGGATTGCTAGATTGCAACGTACCTTGCCCTCCCGCGAGCGAAGATCCGAGGGGTTCGCGCCCTTCGCCGCTGTCACCGTGGCACCCCGAACATTTGTCCGCATAGACGAGTTTTCCTTCGGCCACAGTGCCGCTGCCGGCAGGCAAACCGGTACCATCGGGCAGCACGGTGATATTCCAGCGGCGCACCTCTGCTGGCGTCGGAGTTCGCCCAAGCTGCAACCGCCTTGTTTGGCCGTAGAGACATACGGCGAAGGCGGCAAAGGCGAGCGTTGAAAACAATCCGATTCTACGCATGGGTTATTTCTCCGTTCGCGCGGATGCGCCACCACTTGATGCCATTATAGTGATCGGTGGCGTTCAAGCCCCGCGCGGCGACGATCTGTTCTAGGGCGGGCTGCTGATAACCTGTGTCGTCGGTGCAGCGCGAGGCGATCGTGTTTTCGCTCCCGTTCCAATTCCAGGGCAGCGAGAAACGCGCAAACGCCTTCGCCTGAACTGGCTCTTGCACCGCAGCCTTCTGCCAGCTTCTGCCGCCGTCAGTAGAGACTTCCACGCCGACAATTTTTCCGCGGCCTGACCAGGCAATCCCGGTAATCTCGTAGAACCCGGGGCCGCTCAGCCGCTGTCCTCCAGCCGGGCGCGTAATCACGGATTTCGCTTCCATCACAAAGGTAAACTGCCGTGCTTTTCCGTTTGGCAGCAGGTCCGTATACCAGGCTGTTTCCCACGCCGTCATTGTCGGTTGATCGAGCACTTGAAGCCTGCGCAGCCACTTGACGTTGACGTTTCCCTCCCAGCCCGGCACTACGAGCCTGACGGGATAGCCCTGCTCGGGACGCATCGCCTCGCCGTTCTGCCCATACGCTACGATGATGTCGTCCAGCACTTTCTCGAGCGGAAGACTTCGCGCCATTCGGCACGCATCCGCGCCTTCGGCGAGGATCCATTTCGCCGTAGGCTTTATGCCGGTCTGTTCCAGCAACACCGAAAGTGGAACACCTGTCCATTCCGAACAGCTCAGCAGGCCATGGCTTTCCTGGGGTGTGTTTCCGGGAAAGCCGTCTTGTTCTCCTCCACTGTTGCCAGCACATTCGATGAAGTGCACCCGCGACACCGATGGCATCCGCTCGAGGTCCTTCATCCTGAAAATCAGGGGTCGGTCCACCAAGCCGTGAACCAGGATTTCGTGGCGAGCCGGATTGATGGCCGGCACGCCTGCGTGGATACGCTCAAAATGCAGCGCCGAAGGAGTAATGACGCCGTACAAATCCTGGAGAGGAGTGTGTGCCGATCCAGTGTCCGGATGCTGGCCCACACTGAGGGAACGCACAACATGCCTCTCGAAGGAAGAGCGGTAGCCATACGCGCGCCGGGGAAGGCCAAGTTCGTGCGGGACATCCGGGCCCGATCCCGCGAGGAGTTTCGGGCGCGTCAGGGCGAGCGCCCCAAAAGCGGCAGCCGAAGACAGCAGCTTTCTTCGGTCAAGCATCAGCGGCTTCTCACGTGGAATGTTCATATTTCCTAATTATAGAAAATATGGAAGAATGTCAAGACCTAATCCGAATGCTTAACGTGGAGCGGGCGATGGAAGATCATCCGCGCCATCTCCGGAGATGACGAAGAATCTCAGAGAGTGTCGCGGTATGGGAAAGCAAGCGTGATATATATTGGGGAAGCTTATGGGACGCAAGCCTAATTCAAGGCAGGTCGCGAAATACGCTCGCATGTTGTCGGCGCTAGGGACGGAGTCGCGATTGAAAGTAGTGCGGCTCCTGCTTTCCGCGCACCCGCACGGACTGGTTGCAAGCGAGATTGCGAGTGAATTGAGGATCCCGAACTCGACGCTGTCCCATTATCTCGACAAACTGAAGAACCATAATTTGGTCAAGGTGCGCCGTGCAGGAACGTATCTCTGGTATACGGCAAACGATGACGCGTTGCGGGAGCTGTTGACCTTCCTCTACAAAGAATGCTGCACTCGAAGCAGCGCGTCCCGTTCAAAGCCAGTCGTTTCCCCCATTGCCGGCGGGGTTTAGGTCATACATCCTCCATTGACTGTGCAATCGTTCTGGTCTAACGCGCAGGAGCAAGACGGCGTTCACGTGCTGGTACCGACGAGTACGCGTCGTTTCAGCGCGCTGCGCTTTCGTATAAAATGATTGGATTGCGCGCCGCGGCTCCTTCCTGGCCAGCGGCCGGCCGAGGGCACTGATGATCTTGGACACGAACGGGATACAGGCAATCCTGCCGCACCGATATCCGTTTCTTCTGGTTGACGCGATTCTGGAGATGGAGCGGCTGAAACGCATCGTCGGCGTGAAAAATGTCAGCATCAACGAGGGGTACTTCGCCGGTCACTTTCCCGGCAAACCGATCATGCCGGGCGTGTTGATTATCGAGTCCATGGCGCAGACGGGCGGCCTGCTGCTGCTCCAGGAAGTGGAAAACCGGGAAAAAAAGCTCCTCTATTTCGTCGCCATTGATGACGCGCGTTTCCGCCGCCCCGTCGTCCCCGGCGATCAGTTGCGCATCGAAGTCAACGTGCTTTCGTGGCGCAGCTCGTTCTGCAAACTGGCAGGCAAGGCGACCGTGAACGGCGATCTCGCCGCCGAGGCCACGCTGATGTGCAAGATGGTGGATCGCGATCCGTGAGAGAGCCGCATGAGCGAAATTGACGCGCGCGCGATCATCTCGCCGCGGGCTCGCATCGGCGCAGGCTCGCGCATCGGCGCATTCGCCGTGGTCGGCGACGATGTCGAACTCGGCGAAGGCTGCGTCCTCGATGCGCATGCGACGGTATACGGCCCGGCACGCCTGGGGCGCGAGAATCACTTGTATGCATTTTGCGTGCTCGGCGGGGAGCCTCAAGATTATTCCTACGCAGGCGAGCGCGTGTGCCTCGAAATTGGCGACGCGAATCAGTTCCGCGAATTCGTCACCGTCAGCCGTGGCACGAAAAAAGGCGGCGGCGTGACGCGCATCGGCAGCCACAATTTGATCATGGCGTATGCGCACATCGGGCACGATTGCCAGGTCGGCGATCACACGCTATTCATCAACGGCGCAACGCTCGCGGGCCACGTCACCGTGGAAGATTACGCAACGCTCGGCGCGTTTTCGCCCGTGCAGCAATACTGCCGCGTCGGACGCCACAGCTACGTCGGCGCGCTCACGGCCGTCACGCAGGACGTTCCGCCATATTCAAAAGTCGCGATGCCGCGGAACAATCGCTGCTATGGAGTCAATGCGATTGGCCTCGAGCGCCGTGGATTCACAAAGGAACGCATCCAGGCGCTTGAGCGTGCGTATCGTTTGCTGCTGCGCTCGAAATTGAACACGACGCAGGCGCTCGCCCGGATGCGCGAAACGCTCAATGGCTCCGAAGACGTCGCGGCTCTCATCGAATTCATCGAATCGGCCGAACACGGCCTGATTAAGAAATAACCCGCCAATGCCGCCACACGTTCAAAGCTCAGCAAAAAACGGCTGGGGATTGATCGCCGGAAACGGAAAATTTCCTTTTCTAGTCCTCGAGGGTGCGCGTAGCCGGGGGATCGAAATGGCCGTCATCGCGATTCGCGAAGAAGCCTCGCCGGAGCTGGAACGCGCCGCCTCACGGCTGCATTGGGTAAGCCTCGGCGAACTAAGCCGCGCCATCGATCTGTTGCATCAGGAGGGCGTGACGCAAGCCGTGATGGCCGGGCAAGTGAAGCACAACAAAATCTTCAGCGCCATCCGCCCGGACTGGAAACTGGCGAAACTGCTCTTGTCGCTGCCGAAGAAGAACACCGATTCGCTCATCGGCGCCATCGCCAATCTGCTCGAAGGGGAAGGGATCCATCTCGTCGATTCGACTGCATTCCTTGCGCCGCTTATGCCCGAGGAAGGCGTATTGACGCGCCGCCGCCCCGACGACGAAGAGGCCGCCGACATCGCCTACGGCCGCGAAGTCGCTCATCGCCTGGCCGGCCTTGACCTCGGCCAGACGGTCGTCATCCGCGATCGCGCCTGCGTCGCCATCGAAGCCATGGAAGGCACCGACGAAACTATCGAACGCGCGGCGCGTCTTACGAATGGGAAGCGCTTGGCGGTCGTAAAAGTGAGCAAGCCGCAGCAGGATATGCGATTCGACGTGCCGGTCGTGGGCCTGCGCACGATCGAAGTGATGCAGCGTTCGAACGCCACTGCGCTGGCCGTGGATGCGCGCCGCACGCTGCTCTTCGACAGGGAGAAGCTGCTCGCCGCCGCGGACGCAGCGGGCATCGCCATCCAGGCGTTTCCGCCGCAGGGCGCGGAAACTGCATCTGAGAAGAGAGCAGCAGGAAAAGGGAAAAATTGAACGACCGGAAAATTCGCGTTGGCGTCGTCGGTGTGGGCGATTTCGGGCGGAATCATGTCCGCGTCCTGCATGAATTGGCGGGCGCCGAACTCATTGGCCTGCACGACGCCGACCCTGAGCGCGCGCGCCAAATTGCCGCGGAGTTCGGCACTGATGCATTCTCCGATCTCGGACAACTAACGGAGCAAATTGACGCCGCGTGTGTCGCAGCGCCCACGGTCTCGCATGCGCAGCTCGCCACGCAGCTTCTCGTGCGCGGCGTGGACGTCCTCGTCGAAAAGCCTATGACATCTTCCCTCGCCGAGGCGGATGCGCTGATCGCGACGGCGAAACGCAATGGGCGCGTGCTGCAAGTGGGACACCTGGAGCGCTTCAATCCCGCAGTCGTCGCCGTGAAGAAAATCGTCTCGCGGCCGCTGTTCTTTGAAGTCCATCGCCTCGGCGTATTTTCGCCGCGCAGCCTCGATGTGGACGTCATTTTCGACGTAATGATTCACGACCTGGAAATTCTGCTTTCGCTCGTGGATTCGCCTGTCACCGACCTGCGCTCCGTGGGTATTCCCGTGCTTACCGACAAAGTGGATATCGCCCACGCGCGCATCGAATTCGAATCCGGCTGCGTGGCCAATCTCACCGCGAGCCGCGTCTCCACGGAGCGCGTCCGCAAGCTCCGGTTTTTCCAGGCGCACGAATATATTTCCGTGGACTACACACGGCAGGACGTGGTGCGCATTCGCGTCGCTGGAGAAGGCGCGCAGCCCGCGATTGATTTCGAGAAAGTCCCGGTGCAGCCAGAAGAACCGTTGAAGGCCGAGCTGCGCGCGTTTTTGGCGGCGGTGCGCGACAGGACAAACCCGCTTGTGGATGGCGAAGCAGGACGACGCGCGTTGGAGCTTGCTGATCGCGTCATGGAAGGGATTCTCGACCATGCGCGGCGCGTCCATCCCGGCATCGCCGCGGCATCGAACCCGAGATGATCCGACGGACCCTGGTTCCGCTGCAGATTTCGCCCGTTAAGCCGGAAGCTCCGGGCGTCAATGGACATCGGCGCACGTCCTCGCTCGATGTCCGCACCGTCGTGCCTTCGGAAACCTCTTCCGCGCCATTTGACGCGAAGACTTCGATTCCGTCCCACTTGCCGCTCGACGTGCTGTCTGGTCGCATCCTGATTCCGCGCGACATGCCGGTGAAACATCTGGACTCGACCACGGTTATCCCTTCGCACGTTCCGCTCGCCGTGCTCGAAACGCGCGTCGTCGTTCCTCAGGAAGCGAAATTGAGTCGCGACGCGCCGATAACTCCTATCGCGCCTTTGCCCGCCACGCTTTTCGAAGACATCATCGAGCCGGATCTGTTCACCACGGGAGAAGTGAACCTGCTGGCGAGTCCGGACAAAGCAGATGAGCGTGCAAGGGATTGGCAATGGCTTTCGCGCTCGTTCTCGCTGATCGTTCATGTTGGCGTGATCCTCTTTGTGCTGCTCGCGCCGAAGCTTTTCCCGAACACTTCGCCTGCGGATCAGCAATTCGACCTTGCGCGCCAGCGGTTGTCGAGCGTGTTTCTCCCGCCATCAGTCAGAGAAGTCCCCAAGCCGCGGCCAAAGCCTGAGTCGCCGAGTGCGCAAATTCGCCTGGATCCGCGCATCATGAAGCAGCTTGCGCAAACTCCACCCGCTCCTGAACCGCTTGCCGGACCCAAGAGCACGGCTCCGCCTCAGCCCGAACCGGCTCAGCCGACGCCGCCTCAGGCGAGCCCGCCTCCCCCCGCATTTCAATCGCTTTCGCAGATGATGAACCAGCCAAAGCCGGATCATCCGCTGAATTTGCAGTTGCCGCGGCTTTCGCCGCAGCAGGCGCTGCAGCAGTCGGCACAGGATGCACTGAGAGATGGCGCGCAGAGCTCGAATTCAGCGGCCTTCTCGGCGCCAATGCCTCGTCCCCGCGGCGCGCTACCGTCAAGCGGCGCCGGCGGCCAGGGCCTGCTCGGCGCCGGCGTGCAAATCTTGACTCCGACGCAAGGAGTGGATTTTTCGAGTTACATCACACGATTGCTCGCGCGCGTAAAGCAGAATTGGGAAGCTGTGATGCCAGTCTCAGCGCAGATGGGCGAAAAAGGCGTGGTCGCCCTCCAATTCCACATCATGCGCAATGGCGACTTGCCCGCCACCGAACCTTTTCTCGTCCGGACCTCCGGCGAAGGCTCGCTCGACGGCGCGGCAAGGTCCGCCATCACTGCCTCCAATCCATTTGAGTCGCTCCCGCCAGCATTCACAGGGCCTTACATCGAATTGCGTATCATTTTCCTTTATAATCTGCCGCTCGATTACAATTACCAGTGAAACTGAACAGGACTCAGATTCTTGGCGCGCTTCTCTTGGCGCTGGCCGCCCTGATTTATCTCCTGCTTCGCTACGGAGCATTCCGCGGATGAATTCGCTGCGGCGCCTCATCGTAATCTTGGGCGCGACGGCTTCGGGAAAGTCCGCGCTGGGCATCAGCCTGGCAGAAAAGTTTGGCGGCGAAATCATTGCCTGCGATTCCACGCAGGTCTACCGGCATTTCGACATTGGGACAGGCAAAGTCCCTCGGGAGCAGCAGCGCGGCATCCCGCACCACCTGGTGGACCTCGTCGAGCCGCATGAGGTTTTCACGGCTGGCGAGTATCGCCGCAGGGCAATCGGAGTTCTGGATGACATTTCCAGCCGGGGCAAGCTTCCCATCATGACAGCAGGAACTGGATTGTACTTGCGAGCCCTCCTTGAGGGCTTGGCCGATGCGCCGGAGCGCTCGGAGGAGCTGCGAACCAGGCTCCGCGAGCGGCTGAAGAAACATGGCCCGGTGTATCTGCATCGCCTTCTCAAGAAACTCGACTCAGAGGCGGCCGCCAAGATCGCTCCCCGTGACGCGCAGAAGGTCATCCGCGCAATCGAGATTTGCGTCTTGTCTGGTGAACGTGTTAGCAGGCTGCATCGCAGAGGCAGGGTTGGGCTGGCGGGCTATGCAGTAACGAAAATCGGCCTTATGCCCCCGCGTGATACTCTATATGCCCGGATCGACTTGCGAGTTCAGCAAATGGTCGACGCGGGTTGGCTGGATGAGGTCAAGAACCTAATTGCCTTGGGCATCCCTCCCGCGGCGAAGCCGTTTTCCTTCCTTGGCTATGCACAGCTGCGGAGGCACCTGCAAGACGAATTGCAACTCATAGACGCGGTGCGCGAGATTCAGCAGGCCACTCGGCGGTATGCCAAGCGGCAGATTACCTGGTTTCGCAGGGATACAGATGTCCATTGGTTTGAATGGTTTGGAGATTTCCCGATCGCAAGTAAAGGGGCAGCGGAGCTGATCACGACAACTCTCTGAATTCGTCAATACCGTAGCGTATGTAAATGCAAATCATATGAGAGCAACATTGCAATTATCCATACCGTATGGTATTGTCACTAAGGCTCCATAAGGTGCATCCTTGAGTGACAGTAAGTCCAAACCTACAAGACTCAATCGCGACAACTGGATCGGCGCTGGCCTGGAGGTGCTCGGCACGCGCGGAATTGAGGCTGTCCATGTGGAAACTCTCGCAAAGCTACTGCGTATTAGCAAGGGCAGCTTTTACTGGCACTTTAAGGACCGCGAAGACCTCTTGGACGCGATGTTGGCAAGCTGGGAGGCTCAGCAGAGCGACTGGCAAGCTGCCGATGAAGGCATCGACCGCAACCCCGCCGAAACCTGGGCAAGGCTTTTGGAAGTGGTCTCGCAGCATCAGTACGGGCGGCTTGACCTTGCGGTATTCTCCTGGGCCCGCGAGGACGACAAGGTACGCCGCCGCGTCAGCGAAGTTGAGAAGCGTCGGCTCGCGCACCTGGTGCACATTTTTCGGGAAATCGGGTTCAGCCCGCGGCAAGCGGAGCAATGGGCTGGAACGGCGCTGCTCGCTTACGTCGGTTGGGTGGACCGCGCAACTCGCGACTCTGCTTTCCGCGAATCGGGGCCAGACTTAGCCACGGCCCTCTCGCGCATCATCTTGGCCGCCTCCGCTCTTGCCAGCCAGGAAGCATAGGACTGGCCGGTCGGCGCGATTCGCTTGCCAGTGCGTCTCGCGCCGTCTGGGCATATGATAGTTAGCTGAGAAATGGCAAGGAACACTGTGAACTACTCACAATCTCCATCCATCGGCAGCTAATTGCGATGAAATCCGCAATCACCCTGGAAAACGCAGAACGCGTCTTGCTCGTCGGCGTGGCTTTGAAGCGCAAGCCGCGTGCTGGCCTGGCGCAGGATGGTCCTTCGAAACAGGACTCCCTCGCCGAACTCGGTGAGCTGGCTCGCAGCGCCGGCGCGCGCGTCGTCGGCAGCCGCTTGCAAATGCGTGACGCGCTCGATTCCGCCACTATGGTCGGGCGAGGCGTGCTCGAGGAATTGAAGCACGAAGTCGAGCGGCTCGACGCCGGTCTGATCATTCTCGACCGGAGTCTTTCCCCAGTGCAGCATCGCAACATCGAACGCGGTACGGATTGTCGCGTCATCGATCGCACGCAACTGATTCTCGATATTTTCGCGCGCCACGCGCACAGCCGCGAAGGCCAGCTCCAAGTGGAATTGGCGCAATTGAATTACCTGTTGCCTCGCCTCGCCGGTGGTTCAAAAGAACTTTCGCGTCTTGGCGGCGGCATCGGAACGCGCGGCCCGGGCGAACAGAAACTCGAAACGGATCGCCGGAGAATTCGCGACCGAGCAGCGAAAATTTCCCGTATGATCGAAACTGTTCGCCGCCAGCGAGCGCTGCGCCGCAGAGCCCGCCAGGCTGTACCTCTCGGGACGGCCGCGATTATTGGCTACACGAACGCTGGCAAGTCAACGCTCTTCAACGCGCTCACGAAATCGGATGTGTATACCTCCGCGAAAATGTTCGCGACGCTCGATCCCACGGTTCGCGCAGTTCGCCTCCCCTCGCGACGCCGCGTCCTGCTCTCGGACACCGTCGGTTTGATAGCCGATCTCCCGCCGGATCTTATCGCCGCATTTCGCGCGACGCTCGAGGAGATGCAGGAGGCGGCGCTGATTCTTCACGTGACGGACATTTCGAGTCCCAAGCACGCCGAGCAGGATGCGGAAGTGGAAAAAGTGCTGTACGAATTGGGCGTCACGGAGCGGCCGCGCCTTCGCGTATTCAACAAATTGGATCTGCTTAAGCCGGAAGACGCTCAGAAATCCGAGAAATCTCGGAACGCGGCGGAAACTGCGGGCTGCATTTTCGTGTCCGCGCGAACTGGCGAGGGACTCGACGATTTACGCGCGCAAATTGATGCTGCAATGCCTGTTGACCCCATCGTTGCGCGACGCCTCAGCCTCCCCATGTCGAATGCGCGCGAACTCGCCATGATCTTCGCCTCCGGCCGTGTGCTGCGCTCCGAAGTTGTTGACGGTCACATGCATATCGAAGCCGAAGTTCCGGAATCGCTGGCCACGCGCCTCGAAATATTTCAAGAAAAAACTCAGTGAGATTCGCCGAGCCATATCAGTGTCCGCACGGGTCCTTGTCCAATCGACGGTACCCTAGTGTGGATAATCCTGTGGAAATTGCGGAAAACACGGCACTTAAGCCTTTACCAGGCCGCTCAAACCGCCTCATCGTGTGTAACATTAGGACTGTAAAAAGCTGAAAACAATGGTCTTATCGAGACGAGAGAATGGTGCCTGCCTGGAATTCCTCACTCAACATGCATAATCCTGTGAATTCCAGATTTACACAGGCAAGGTTGGCAAAATTTAACCAGCATTTCTGGCGGCATCTTGTTGGTAGGAAACTTACGTAATTCAAGCAAATCTTCCAAAACAATTGGCCGTGGCAGCTCTCTTCGCAGCCCGATGTATAATCGGTCCTCAGCCTGCTCGTTCGATTGACTCCGGCCAACCAGAGAACTATAGTGGCAGTACTTGGCTGAGTCGGTGGCGCGTCGCACCGGGGTTAAATGGGCCGAGGCTGAAATGAACCTCCCGAATAGCCTGACAATCCTCCGAATCTTCTTCGTTCCTTTGCTCGTCGTCGTGCTGCTCACAAAGGAGCCTAACTGGAATTTTTGGGGCCTGCCGATTCATTTCGAAATCTGGGGAGTCTTGATTCTATTGACCGCCGCCGCCACCGACGCCGCCGACGGATATTTCGCTCGCAAGCGCGGGCAGATTACGACGCTGGGGGTACTTCTCGACCCCATTGCCGACAAACTCCTGATCTCGGCGGCGTTCATTTCTCTCGTGGCGATGGGCTTGGTGCAGGCGTGGATGGTTGTGATCATCATCGGCCGTGAATTCGTTGTGACGGGCTTGCGCAGCATCGCTGGTGTGGAAGGGCTTGTGATTCCCGCGACGCCTCTTGGGAAAACCAAGATGGTACTGCAAGTGATAGCGGGATGCATTGTCATCCTTGCCGCAACCCACCCGGAGCTCCACATGCTCGCGCTCCTCTTGTTGTGGCTCGTAGTGATCAGCGCCGTTGCCTCCGCCGTTCACTACTTCCTCATGTTCTGGAATCAGATTGACGATCGGTTCAAGCAGCGGCGCGTCGCGCTGATTCTCGAGCAGAAGAAAAATCCCCAAGATGTCCCCGCTCCGTAACGAAGAAAAGCGCGCCCTTCTGGAAATCGCACGAAGAGCCGTCTCGTTGATTGTCACCGAACAGCGCGAGCTGCGCGTCTCTTCGCCTATCGGATCGCTTACCCTGCCTTCTGGCGCGTTCGTGACGTTGCGTCAGCGCGGACGCCTCCGCGGGTGCATCGGGAGAGTGGAATCAGCCGATCCTTTGGCGGGCGTTGTGGCCCAATGCGCGGCGGCTGCGGCGAGGAAGGATCCGCGCTTTTCGCCGCTGCAAGCGCACGAGCTGCTCGATGTTGAGATTGAAATTTCAGTTCTCTCAACGTTGGAAATTGCCAAGCCCGAGCAAGTCGAGCCGGGCAAGCACGGCTTGATGATTTCTCGAGGGTATCAAAGAGGCGTGCTGTTGCCCCAAGTTGCAGTCGAGCACCGGTGGACACGCGAACGGTTCCTGGAAGAAACGTGCCGAAAGGGTGGAGTTGATCCTGAAGCTTGGAAGGACTCGGACACTCTGATCGAAGTTTTCACCGCGGAAGTCTTCTCGGAATCCGACATCCGAGTTTTAGATCCGTCGAACGCGCGACCGGATTCCTAGAGCCGTAATCACTCAATCTCGCAGTAATCCCCTTCGAAGATTTCCCTCAGGCTGTACGTGATCAGGACAGTGGAAGCTTTGGGAGACGTGCGCAGCACGATTCCTTCGCCGATAATCTCGCGAGGCAAATTGTTCCAGCCGTATCCGCCGGGCGCGGAGCCAAATCCGTAGACGCTTGTGGCAATGTCCGGCAGTTGGAACACCGTATCATGGCGATTTCCGATGTAACGGAAGATCCGAAAATAATCCCCTACCTTTACGCCCTTGGCGCTGCCCAGATTCACGTACACGACATCGTAACTCCCTGACTGCATCTGGAATGCTTTGCCGGCAACGACCATGGCTTTGGGCTTGCCGCTAGGAGGCGCAAATCGGTCGAAGTCTTTCACGGACTTCAGTTGGGGCACCTGACGCTCGGCAAATGGAACCAGAACGTCGCCGCGAAGCATGAAATCGCACGAATCCACTACTTGGGCCGTGGAGACATTCTTGTCCACCATGAGAACCTTGATCCTGCCGATATCCGCCCATGTTTGGCCCATCGAGTGAAGAAGATCATCCTCCATCGAAAACCACGGCATCCTGGTGTTCTCATCCTCGCTGCGTACCACGCTGAATTCGTCGCCGGGTTTTACTCCCTTGCTCGAACCTTTGTTGATATAGATATAGTCGCCTTCGTCGAACGAGAGCTTCGAGTTGTATTCTTCTCCGGTGATGATCTGGGTGGAAGTGGGCACATGCTGCGTGGTCACGATTCCCGAGCAGTAGACGTCGGCGTGCGTAGTCGTCGAATTCATCGCCGGGCCCGGCGCGCTCGGAGCGCCGCCGGTACTGGCTGCATCCTGGCCCACGGCTCGCAATGCCGAAACGGCAAAAACCAGAGATAGACCCAGTAGGATGACAGTTCTGCGCATGTATGCCGCTCCTTGTCTTGCTTCTCCGCCTGTGCCCCGGCGGGCAACCCAATGAATCGAAGCTAACAAACGAACCTAAGAGGGTCAAGGCAATGCAACATTGCGTTTTCCTTATAGGTAACGCATCCTAGCCGATTCGGATTTAGGGCGGGAAAGCGCATGGCGAACGGCTCGCTGTTTGGAAGACACAGGATCTGCGCGGTGGTGGCTGCGCCTACCGCGCGGGAAGCGTGGCGGCAAGTCCGCCGCGCGCTCAAGTTCACGCGGACAATTGAGCTCCGTCTTGACTGGCTGAAAAATCGAAGCCAGCAGAATCTCTTACTCTTCAGCCTGCGTTCTCTGCGGCCCCCCGCAACTTTCATTGCTACTTACCGTCGTCGCTCCGCTGGCGGGCGTTTCTCCGGAACTGTAATCGCACAGCTTGCCTTGCTCGATTCCGCGATTCACGCGGGCTGCCGCTGGTGCGATTTGGAAGTCGAGAGCCTGCCCGGCATGCCTGCCGAGTTCGAAGAGCGCCTTCGACGACGGGGTAAATGGATCCTCTCTTGGCATAACTTCCGTGCTCCGCAATCCAAGGAGTCCTTGCTCTCTCGCACGCGCGCGCTTGAATCGAGTCGTCAGAAATGGGGATTCGCTGCCGCAAAAATCGCGATGCACTGCGATACTCTTGCAGATAGCCTGCGCGTCTTGCGCTTGGCGCGCGGCAAGCGAAACGTCATCGCTGTACCGATGGGCGGCGCGGCGACGCCCGCTCGCATCCTCGCCTTGCGCGAAGGCAGCGCGCTCGCGTATGCGCCCGTCGAAACCGCGACGGCCACCGGCCAGGTTTCTCTCGAAAATATGAAGAATCTCTATCGCGCCGACAGACTCGATCGCCACACGCGCGTCTATGGCGTGGTCGGGAATCCGATTGGCCATTCGCTCTCGCCGATTCTGCACAACGCCGGCTTTCACGTTCGCCATGTGAACGCCGTGTACCTCCCATTTCAGGTCAAGAATCTGCGCGATTTTCTCAACGCGATTGGGCCGTTGGGAATTCGCGGTTTCAGCGTCACGCTGCCGCACAAAGAGGGCATCCTTCGCCATCTCGACGATTGCGATCCTCTGGCCGCAACAATCGGCGCTGTGAATACCGTCGTCATGCGCAATGGCGGAAAACGCTACGGCTACAATACCGATTACGTCGGCGTGCTTCGCGCGCTCGAGCGCCGTATGCCGATTCGCGGAAGTCGCGTTTTGATTTTCGGCGCGGGTGGTGCGGCGCGAGCCGTTGCCTTCGCGCTCGAAAGCGGCGGTGCGACAGTCGCTGTCCATGCGCGCCGATCGGGGCAAGCGAAGAAGCTCGCTCGGGCGGTTCATGGCGAGGCGGTTCCGCGCGCATCTGTTCAGCGTGAGTTTTTCGATGCCATCGTGAACGCAACGCCCGTGGGCATGCATCCGCATGAGAATCAGTCGCCCCTCGGCGCGGGCGAGTTGAACTGCCGTCTCGTTTTCGACCTGATCTACCGCCCGCGCGAGACCAAATTGCTGAAGCTTGCGGCGCGCCGCGGCATCGAAACGATCTCAGGAATCGAGATGTTCCTCGCGCAGGGAATCGCGCAATGGGAAATCTGGATGGGGGAGCGCGCGCCGGAAAAGGAAATGCGCGCCGCGGTTTTGCAGGCGCTGCGCCGCGAGGAAACAGAGAGTCTGAAACAATGATCCAGCCCGACTACAAATCGTTTCAGCGTCTCGCGCGCCGGGGCAATCTCGTTCCCGTCTGCGAGACGATTCACGCCGATTTGCTCACTCCCGTCGCCGCATATTTGAAACTTGCTCACGGCGCGAAATATTCCTGCCTGCTTGAAAGCGTTGAAGGCGGCGAGAACATCGCGCGTTATACGTTCCTCGGCGTGAATCCCTCGGAAGTGTTTCGGTCGCGCGGACGCTCTTGCGCGATCGAGCGCGGCAGTCGCAGCGAAACATTCGAGGCCAATCCAATCGCGACCCTCCGCAAACTCGTGCGCCGCTATCGGCCCGTGCCTCTTCCGGAACTGCCTCCACTCGTCGGCGGCGCCATCGGCTATTTCGCTTACGACATGGTGCGTCAGATCGAACGCATTCCCGCGACGGGCATGGACGAACTCAAGCTCGACGACGCCGTGATGATGTTCTTCCTCGGCCTCGTTGCGTTCGACCACGTGCAGCATCGCGTGTGGATCGTGCGCAACGTTTTCACCCAAGGCCCGGGCAGCCTGCGCGCCAAATACGACGCCGCGGTGCGCGAAATTCAGCGCATGCGCAAGCAGCTTGAAAGTCCGCTGCCTCGCGCTCAGAAACTGAAGAGCCGCGCGCCGCTGCATCTCACCTCAAATTTCACAAAGGACAGATACATGGCCGCCGTGCGCCGCGCGAAGGAATACATTCGCGCCGGCGACGCCTATCAAATTGTGCCTAGCCAGCGATTCTCCGCGCGCACTCCCGCCGATCCATTCGAAATCTATCGCGGCCTTCGCGTCGTGAACCCCTCGCCGTACTTGTATTTCTTGCGTCTCCGCGATGTCGCCGTGGTTGGCAGTTCGCCCGAGATGCTTGTGAAAATCCAGGGTCGCGACGCCTACTATCGCCCTATCGCGGGGACGCAGCCGCGCGGCCGCGACGAAAAAGAGGACAAGGCGCTCGAGAAGAAATTACTCGCCGACCCGAAGGAGCGCGCCGAACACATCATGCTGGTGGACCTCGGCCGCAACGATCTGGGCCGCGTTTGCGAATACGGCAGCGTGAAAGTCGAACGACTGATGTTCGTCGAACGCTTTTCCCACGTCATGCATCTCGTTTCGAGTCTGCGCGGTCGCCTCAGAAAGGAAGTGGACTGCTTCGACACGCTCATGGCGTGTTTTCCGGCCGGTACGCTCACCGGCGCGCCGAAAGTCCGCGCGATGGAGATCATTGACGAACTCGAGCCTTCGCGCCGTGGCATTTACGCCGGCGCGATTTTGTATCTCGATTTTTCCGGCAATCTCGATTCCTGCATCGCGCTCCGGACACTGGTGGCAAAGGACGGCACGGCCCACATCCAGGCCGGCGGCGGGGTGGTCGCCGATTCCGTTCCTGCGAAGGAATATCAGGAATCGGTGAACAAGGCGCGCGCGCTGATCGTTGCGCTGGAGATGGCGCACGGGAGAAAATCTAGAGAATGATTTTGCTCCTCGATAACTACGATTCGTTCACCTATAACCTGGCGCAGTATCTCGGCCAGATGGGTAAGAGTCTCGAAGTGCGCCGCAACGACGAAATCACGCTCGACGAAGTCGCCAGGCTGCGGCCCGAGCGCATCATCATTTCCCCCGGCCCCTGCACGCCGCGCGAAGCAGGCGTGAGCGTGCCGCTCGTGCAGCGCTTCGCGGGCAAAATCCCGATTCTCGGCGTGTGCCTCGGCCATCAAGCCATCGGCGAGGCGTTTGGCGGCAAGGTGATTCGCGCGGCGAAGGTCATGCACGGCAAGACGAGCAAGATTCATCACGATAAGCGGACGATTTTCCGCAAGCTGCCGCAGGATTTCGAAGCCACGCGCTATCATTCGCTCATCGTCGAGCGCCGTTCGCTCCCGCGCTGCCTGGAAATTTCCGCCGAGACGAGGGACGGCATTATCATGGGCCTGCGCCACCGCAAACTTCTCGTCGAAGGCGTGCAGTTCCATCCCGAATCCGTACTCACGGGCGTCGGTTACCGCCTCCTCGAAAATTTTCTCACTCTCTAACCGCTTACCTCGCCAGGGCAGATGGGCCGGGTCTGCCTTCTTGGCCTGCGGCAAAAGGGATTGACATTGACGCAGTCTGTGCGTAAATTGTCTTTCGCAAGCAGCAAGAAGAGATCGCCTATGAAGGTCATCACAGCTCGCCTTTAAGTCGCCGCCGGAAGCGAACGAACTTTCGCATCTGGGGCGCCCGTCCGTCGCTTTTTCTCAGACTTCTTAAACCCATCAACCATCGAATTTATTGCCGCACATAGGAAGCGGCAGCGGAGAAATAGCACATGAGCGAGTTTGCTCTCGAAGTGCAGAATTTGGCGAAGATGTATCAGCGGCGCGGGCCCGCTCGCCTAGGCGAGCAAACCCCCGTGCGCGCAGTGGACGGCATCAGCTTCGGCGTGCCGCGCGGGGAGATTTTCGGCTTGCTGGGACCGAACGGCGCGGGGAAAACGACGCTGCTGAAAGTGCTGACGACGCTGCTGCGGGCGACGTCCGGCTCAGCGACGATCGAAGGATTCGACGTGGCGACGCAGGCGCTCGCAGTGCGTCGGCGAATCGCGATGGTGCTGCAAGAGACGGCTGCGGAATTGTTCTTGAGCGTGCGCGACAATTTGCTGACGTACGGGCGATTTCACGGGCTCGACGCGGAGACTTCGCGGAAGCTCGCGGCGGACGTGATGGAGCGGTTCCAAATCGCGAAGGACGCGGGGCGAAAAGTGCAGGACTTGAGCGGCGGGTCGCGGAGGCGCGTGCAGGTTGCAAAAGTGTTCATGGTGAATACGCCGGTGGTCTTTCTTGACGAATTCTCGACGGGCATGGACCCGATCCTGAAGCGCGCCGTGATGGGATATCTCCGTGAGGAATCGGCGAAGGGACGAACGATTGTCTTGACAACGCAGATTTTGAGCGAAGCGGAAGAATTATGCGACGACATCCTGATCATGAACCGCGGAAAACAGGTGGCACGGGGCGATTTGAACGCCCTCAAAATGCTTTCGGCGGGGCTGTACGACATTCTGCTGACGTTCGATCGGCTGCCGGAGACGATTGCGGAGGACGTGGCGCGGCTCGCGCCGCTGCGTTCGCAGATCGAAGGCAACACGATCGAGGTGTCGTTGAAAGTCGAGGAAGCGAACGTGCTTGAAATAGTTCAAGAGCTTTCGAAGAAGGGCCGCGTGCTGCGCGTGGAAGTGAGCGGCGCGAGCCTGGAAGATATTTTCGTCGAATTGACGAAGGAGGCGTGAGGCGATGAATCCGCTGGCGGCAATTTTTTACCGCGAGGTCAAAATTCGTTCGACGAACATCACGTTCCTGTTCTTTGATTTGTTCTACCCGCTGCTGTACCTTCTCGTTTTCGGGGTGGGCGTGAACGCGGCGCTGGGGGCTCCTTCGCTCGGAGCGGGGATTGATTACAACTCGTTTTTTCTCGCCGGCGTGCTGGGGATGGCGAGCTTCGGAATCGCGACGACGAGCTCGTGGTCTTTTTTCCTCGACCGCGACAACGGAATTTTTTACGAAATGCTGACGTACCCGATGCGGCGCTCAGAATACCTGCTCGGCAAAGTGCTGTTTAACGTGTGCGTCGGGGTGGTGCAGGCGGCGATCACCGTGGGGCTGGGCTGCTGGCTGCTGAAGATTCATTTGCAGTGGAACCTCGTGCCAATCCTCGTGACGCTGGTGATTGGAGGCGCGGCGGGATGGTTTTTCTTCTATTCGATTTTCGCGCTGAAGATCCGACGAAACGACGTGTTCAACAGCGTGGTCAACGTGTCGTACTTCGTGTTTCTGTTTGCCAGCTCGATGTTTTATCCGCTCGAACCTCTGCCGAAATGGTTTCGCGGCGCGGCGCTGGCGAATCCGATCACCTGGCAGGTGGACTTGATGCGCTACGGGTCCATCGGGCTCGGCGAATCGCGAAAATTGTGGCTAGAGGCGGCGGCGTTCTCGATTTTCGCGGTGGCGAGCTTCGCGTATGCAGTGAGAAGTCTGAGAGAACAAGGGTAGCCGGCTCAGGCAGAGCAGAGCGCAGCCTCAGGGCGCGGCGGACAGCGACATATTGCGGATGATCTTCCAATGGCCGTCGGGCTGGAGCTTCCACACGGTGCTGTAGCGGCCGTGGAAGTTTGTGCCGTCGGGGAAGTGCGCTCCCGCGTAGCCGGATTCGTAAGCGAGGTCGTGGTCCACGAAAAGAGAGCCGCCGCGCACGGAGCCATCTGTGGCGTGACCCAGCTTGTCAATCAACTGCTTGTATCCGGCAGCGATGGCGGGAAGCCCCTTGACGCAGTCGCCGGAAGGGCTGCAATTGACCGCGTCCTGGGAAAAACAGGAAACAGCCTGCTCGGCATTCCCTGCCTTAAGGCCGTCAATCCAGGCCTGATTACCCGCGGCGATGTCCTCCCTGAGGTTTGCGGGCAAGCCGGGGACGGAATGAGAGCATCCGGCAAGGAACAGCGCCAGCGCAGAACAGAAGCAAATCAAGGTTTTCAGCTTAGGAGAATCGCTACGCATGGGCCACCTTGGGAATCGCGTGATGTTGCGACCGCCAGTCAGAAGAGGGAATTCCTAAAGAGATTAACCCACCTAACTGAAAATTCAAAGAAAATTGGGGCTGGCACGTTTGAGAGGCAAGGATGCAAGGCGTGAAGATCAGTCAGCCGGCGGCGTGGGCGTCCTTGAGATTTGAGAAGGCGACGAGCGCTTCGAGTTTTTCGCGGGCGGCGCCGGAGTCTATGGACTCGGCGGCGAGGCGGACGCCATCGAGGAAATCGGCGGCGCGTCCGCCGGCGACGAGAGCCGCGGCGGCATTGGCGAGGACGATGTCGCGATGCGGGCCGTGCTCGCGATAGAGAAGCGAGCGGCCGAGGATTTTGTGGATGATTTCTGCGTTGTGCTTGGCGTCGCCGCCGAGAATCGCATCGCGCGGCGCGCGCCGCAGGCCGAAATCCTCGGGCACGATGGTGTAACTGCGGACGACGCCGTTGCGGAGTTCGGCGACGTAGGTTTCGCCGGAGATGGAAATTTCGTCCATGCCGTCGGCGCCGTGAACGACGAATGCGCGGCGGACGCCGAGCTCGCTGAGCGCGAGCGCGAGAGGTTCAGTGAATCTTGCGGCGGAGACGCCGACGAGTTGCGCGGAGGCCCCCGCGGGATTGGTGAGCGGGCCGAGAAGATTGAAAACGGTGCGGACGCGAAGTTCGCGGCGGGCATTCACGGCATGCTTCATCGCCATGTGAACCGCGGGAGCGAAAAGAAAGCCGATGCCGATTTCCTCGATGGCGCGGCCGATGCGCGCGGCGGGCTGATGCACGGAAATGCCGAGGGCTTCGAGGACGTCGGCAGAGCCGCAGCGCGAGCTGACCGAACGATTGCCGTGCTTGGCGACGCGAACTCCCGCGCCGGCGACGACAAACGCGGCGGCGGTGGAAACGTTGAACGTGCCGGAGACGTCGCCGCCCGTGCCGCAAGTGTCCACAAGCGATTCATCGGCGTGAGCGCGGCCGCCGGGGAAAATCGGCGCGGCGTGACGTCGCATGGCCGTGGCGAAGCCGACGAGTTCGTCCACCGTTTCGCCTTTGACGCGCAGGGCGATGAGCAGGCCGGCGATCTGCGCGTCAGTGGCGCCGCCAGAGAGGATTTGCTCCATCACGGCTTCGGCTTCGACGCGAGTGAGGTCTTCGCTCGCGATGATTTTTTCGATGGCGGAGAGGATCATTGTTGCATTGCTTTCACCGCTTGAAGCGGCGTACTAGCCTGTTTGTGCTGTTCGTCCCATCGAAGGCGAAGCAAGATTAGAAACACTTATTTCCGGCTCATGCTGAACCGGAAAGTTCACGGACCTTGCTATAAAGCATTTGGCGTGAGCCGCGTCATGCAACTCTCGCGCTTTTACAACGTCGGAGCCGGGTGCGAGAGTGACCATCGGACGTAGAATTACGCGCTGGAACGATCCTGAGCCGTCAGCCGTCTCCTCCATCATGCCTTCCGCATGGTCAACGTAAGCCACAACGACAATCTCCGCGTCGGCGCACATATGGAGATACCAAAGCTTGTGACACGCGGATAGAGAGGCGACCAACAATTCCTCGGGGTTCCAACGGGCTGGATCGCCACGAAATGCGGGGTCGGAGGAACCCGGTATCAACGGCTTTTTGTCCCCGGCAAGAATTTCGTGCCGGCGATCGTAGTTTCGATAACTGGAGGTGCCAGTCCCAGTGTTGCCGGTCCACTTGACGGTAACGGCGTAGCGATGGGTCGTGGTCATTCTCTTCTCCTAGCGCTTGCAATTTTTCGGCTGCTCTTCTCGCAATTCGAGGCCAAGGCGATCGCGATAAAACTCCTTCGCCGCGTCGAAATTGTCGAAACACAGCTCGACGCCAGCTAGGCACAGGTGGCCGTTCGCGCGTGATGCAATCTTGCTCTGGTGCGCGGCGCTTCGAGTTGGACGTTTTTTCTTCATGAGCGGAGACAGCAGAGGCGCAGCGCGCGCCTTGCCCGCTCTTTGCGTTCCGCTGTAAACTGACTCGTTTTAATCGCTGCACAATTTTAGCACTACTGGAAGGTCAATGAAGATACACGAGTATCAGGCCAAGGGGATTCTAGCGAAATTTGGGGTGCCAGTGCCACGCGGGGAAGTGGTGTTCAAGAAAGAAGACGCGCGAGGCGTGGCGGAGAAGCTGGCTCGCCTAGGCGAGCTGGGGACGAAGGTCGTCGTGGTGAAGGCGCAGATACACGCGGGCGGACGAGGTAAGGCCGGCGGCGTGAAGCTGGCACGCTCAGCGGAGCCTGCTCGCCTAGGCGAGCAGGCGGGCGAGATTGCAGGGCAGATGCTGGGGATGAAGTTGGTGACGCCGCAGACGGGCGCCGAGGGAAGAATCGTGCGGCGCTTGCTGATCGAAGAGGGCCTCGACATCAAGCGCGAAATTTATCTCAGCATACTGGTGGACCGCGTGGCCGAAGCGCCGGTGTTCATGGCGAGCGCGGCGGGCGGAATGGAAATCGAGGAGGTGGCGAAGGAGCATCCGGAAGCGATTTTGCGGGAGACGCTGCGTCCGGCGACGGGCTTGCAGGCGTATCAAATTCGCAAGCTGGCGTTCGGGCTGGGGCTTGGCGCTGAAATGATAAATGTGGCCGCGCCATTTTTTCAGTCGCTCTACCGCGCGTTTCTTGAAACGGACGCGTCGCTGGTCGAAATCAATCCGTGTGTCGTGACGGGAGACGGGCGGCTGGTGGCGCTGGACGCGAAGATGACATTCGACGACAACGCTCTGGGGCGGCATCCGGAGATTGGCGAGATGCGCGACCTCGACGAAGAGACGCCGCTCGAAGTCGAAGCGTCGAAGTACAAGCTGAACTACATCCAGCTCGACGGCAACGTGGCGTGCATGGTGAATGGCGCGGGGCTGGCGATGGCGACGATGGACATCATCAAGCTGGCGGGAGGGAATCCGGCGAATTTCCTCGACGTGGGCGGCGGCGCTTCTGCCGAGCAGGTGAAAAATGCGTTTCGGATTTTGCTTGGCGACCCGAATGTGCAGGCCGTGTTCATCAACATTTTCGGCGGGATTTTGCGCTGCGACGTGCTGGCGACGGGCGTGGTGAACGCGGCGCAGGAGTTGAAAATCAAAGTACCGATAGTGGTGCGGATGGAAGGGACGAACGTCGAGAAAGGAAAGGAAATTTTGCAGAGCTCGGGATTCAATTTCACGGTAGCGAACGGGATGAAAGACGGCGCGGAGAAAGTGGTGAGCCTCGCAGGAGGCGCGCAATGAGCGTGCTGATTGATGAAAAGACGCGCGTCGTTGTGCAGGGACTGACGGGCCGCGAAGGCGGATTTCACGCGGAGCAGATGATTGCGTATGGGACGAAAGTTGTCGGCGGCGTGACGCCGGGGAAAGGCGGTACGAAACATCTCGGCGTGCCGGTATTCAACACGGTTGCGGAAGCGTCGCGCGAGACGGGCGCGAATGCCTCGGTGATTTTCGTGCCTCCGCCATTTGCGGCAGACGCGATTCTGGAGGCGATTGACGCGGAGCTGCCGCTGGTCGTGTGCATCACCGAGGGAATTCCGACGCTGGACATGGTGCGCGTCGCAGCGGTGCTGCGGGCGTCGAAGACGCGATTGATCGGCCCGAATTGTCCGGGATTGATTTCGCCGGGGAAATGCAAAATCGGGATCATGCCCGGTCACATTCACAAGGCGGGGCACGTCGGGCTTGTGAGCCGCAGCGGGACGCTGACATACGAGGCAGTGGATCAGCTCACGCGGCTGGGCATCGGACAGACCACGTGCATCGGCATCGGAGGCGATCCAATCATAGGCACGAGCTTCCTCGATGCGACCAAGATATTCAGCGAAGACGCGGACACGCAGGCGATTGTGATGATTGGCGAAATCGGAGGGAATGCTGAAGAGGTTGC
Source organism: Candidatus Acidiferrales bacterium (assembly GCA_035934545.1). Classification (GTDB taxonomy): domain Bacteria; phylum Acidobacteriota; class Terriglobia; order Acidiferrales; family UBA7541; genus DAHUXN01. Next base: position 3,253 of record DASYXV010000078.1, on the reverse strand, counting down.
GGCGGAGTACATCAAGGCGCACGTGAAGAAGCCCGTAGTCGGATTCATCGCGGGCCAGACGGCGCCTCCCGGACGCCGGATGGGCCATGCCGGAGCGATCATCAGCGGAGGTCAGGGGACGGCGAAGACGAAGTACGCGGCGATGCAGGCCGCGGGAATCCATACGGTGCAGAGTCCGGCGGAGATAGGACAGTCGATGGCAAATGTACTGGGCAGGGCCGCTGCGAAATAAATAGGACAAGGAGAGTGGAATTGACGATTGAGAGAACTTTGGCAATTATCAAGCCGGATGCCGTTGAGCGCGGGCTGACGGGAGAAATCTTGAAGCGCATCCATGAGGCAAAGTTTCAGATTGTGGCGATCAAGTCGCTGCGACTGACGAAGAGCGAGGCGGAGGGATTTTACGCGGTCCACCGCGAGCGGTCATTCTTCAAGGATCTGACCGAATTCATGAGCTCGGGGAAAGTCGTCGTGATGGCGCTCGAGGCGGAGAATGCCATCGCGAAGTGGCGCGAAACAATGGGCGCAACCGACCCGGCAAAGGCCGCGCCTGGAACCATCCGCAAGGCGCTCGGAACCAGCATCCAGAACAATTGTACGCATGGCTCCGACGCTCCCAAGACATCACAGTTCGAGATTGCATATTTTTTCTCGGGCATGGAGCTGATCTGACCGGGATAAATGTCGTTCGGAGGACGTCTCTGCGCTGATTCCACAGGGTGCTCCTGTTGCAATGCTTTTGGCGCCATGCTAGCGTCGAATTGCATGATAATTTTGTCCAACCTGATAACCTGGCAACGAAAAGTGCTCGCAAACCGCAAGAGTCTAATCGCAAATGAAACGCACAGTCGCGAAAAGATAAGTCATTGCACACACAGCACTTATGAAATCCTAATCGCAAATGAATTCCATTCGCAAACTGCTCGAAATCTGGCAGGTTTCAACTTGTGGGCGGTTGAGCAATGAAGCCTCAAGGTTTTCTCACAGTCACCGTCATCGGCGCTCTCTTGCTGGCATCGGCGGTGCGCGGGCAGATGACTGGCAAGACGGTGGACGGGCGAATGGTGGAGCTCAGCGTGAAGGCGCCGGATTTTCCCGCGCCCGGCTATCAGGTCTCCGGCACAACGTGGATTGATTCGCCACTTCTGAGCCTCGCCCAGCTGCGCGGAAAAGTCGTGATGATTGATTTCTGGGAGTACACCTGCATCAACTGCATTCGCACGTTTCCGCAGAACAAAATTTGGTACCAGCGCTATAAGCCGTATGGATTCGAAATCATCGGCGTGCATGACCCGGAATTTCAGGTCGCGTACGACGTGGACAACGTGAAGGCGGCGGTGAAGCGTTACGAGCTGCCGTATCCGATTGTCGTGGACGATTTTTTCACGATCTGGAAGGCGTATTCGAACGAGGTGTGGCCCGAGCGATATCTGATTGACGCGAACGGGAACATCCGGTTTCGTCTGGAGGGCGAAGGAGACGACCACAATTTCGAAGTCGCGATTCGCCGGCTGCTCATCGAGGCGCATCCCGGACTGAAATTTCCGGCGAGCGACGTTCTCCCGTTGCCCGAGAACGGGCCTGATTGCGCCATGATTCCGACGGAGGAAATGTACATCGGGCCGTGGGAGGGGCGCGGGAGGCTGGCGAATCCGAACCCATATCATCCCGGAGAGACGACGAATTACAAAATGCCTGAGAAAGTGGACGACGGTTACGCTGCGGTCTCCGGGCGCTGGCAAACTGATCCGAATGGAATGATATTTGAAGGGAAAACGCAGGAGCCAAAAGAGGATTCTTCGCGGCTGCGGGCGCGTTATCACGCGACGGAAATTTACGCCGTAATAAACGTGGCCGCAGGAAAGCCCGAGCGGCTGTACATTTTGCAGGACGGGAAGCCGCTCACGGCGGAGAACAAAGGCGCGGACGTGAAGCTGGACGAGAAGGGACAGTCGTACATTGATGTGGACACCTCGCGGATGTATTACCTCGTGTCGAACGCGAAATTTTCGAGCCACGAAGTGGATTTGATTCCCACCGCGCCGGGAATCATGATTGATTCGTTCACGTTTGGGAACGACTGCCAGAGGAAATTTCCGCACGTGTAGTGGTGGGTGCGGGGGCGAGCGATGGAACCGATGCGCGAACTGGGCAAAGCGCTGGTGATTCTCGGACTGGTGATCGTAGCGGTAGGAGCATTCCTGCTCACGGGAGCGAAGCTGCCGCTGCCGCTGCGGCGGCTGCCCGGTGACATCGTGCATCAGGGGCGGCACACGACTTTTTATTTTCCGATTGTGACGTGCATATTGTTGAGCGTCGTACTGACGCTGTTATTCTGGATCGTCGGAGCTTTTCGGCGGTGAGCGCATGAGCCAATTCACGCTGAACTTGATGCCGGAGAAGCGCGTCTGGCGAGTGAGCGAACTCACGCTGCGCATCCACGATCTTCTCGAAGGCGAATTTCCTGACATCTGGGTGGAAGGCGAGGTCTCGAATTTTCACACAGCGCAATCGGGTCACCTGTATTTCACGCTAAAGGACGCGAAGGCGCAGATTCGGTGTGTGTGTTTTCGCGACCAGGTGCGCGGGCTGAAATTCCGTCCGGAAGATGGACTGCACATCACGGTGCGCGGTGCGGTGAGCGTCTATGAGCCGCGCGGGGAATATCAGATTTACGTTTCGCACATCGAGCCAGTGGGCTTGGGGGCGCTGCAACTTGCGTTTGAACAGTTAAAGAAGACCCTTGCGGGCGAAGGACTTTTTGATGCGGAGCGTAAGAAGCCGTTGCCAGCGTTGCCGCGACGCATCGGGATTGTGTCGTCACCGCAAGGTGCGGCGATACGCGACATCTTGCGCGTGCTTCGGCGGCGGTTCCCAAATTTGCATGTGGTGTTATATCCAGTGAAAGTGCAGGGCGAAGGAGCGGCGGAGGAAATTGTTCGCGCGATCCGCCACTTCAATCGGGCGGTGCTTGTGGACGTGATGATTGTGGCGCGTGGCGGCGGTTCGTTCGAGGATTTGTGGGCGTTCAACGAGGAAATTGTCGTGCGCGCGATTGCGGCGTCCGACATTCCAATCATCACGGGAATTGGACACGAGACGGACACGACGATTGCCGATTTCGCGGCGGACCTGCGCGCGCCCACGCCTTCGGCGGCTGCGGAAATTGTGGTGCGCACACGCGCGGAATTCGAAACGCACATCGCGGACTGCTCGCGACAGCTTGCGCAACAAATACGTTATTTATTTCTCG